>JAHDMJ010000007.1 GCA_018436095.1 Clostridia bacterium
GATCTGTTCCTGAGCAATTTTAAGGAGCTTCGGTTTAATGGCTTGAAGGGCATCCATGCACCTTTGTTTGGAGAAGAAAGCCCGCCGGCTGCTCATGATGTCATGCCGCTCAAGTAATACAGCACCCATTAAGCGAGTCAGAGAATCCACGTTAGGAAAAATCCGGATCACATTGTAGCGTCGGGCCAGTTCTCCGTTTTCACGCTCCAGATGGTTGGAGGTGCGAAGGGGAATGCGCATGCTTTCCGGCAGCACCATCACCGTCATGGCTTCCTCAAAGCCCTCATCCAATATCTCCATGGCTTTGGGCGCAACCCCTCGGTAGTCGCTGATGATCTCGTCTCTGCGTTGCCGTGCCTTGGGCATTGTCTCCGCGTTGAACATCTCACGCAACTCACTTCGTAATCCGGCTTGCTCCTTTTTGGGTGCCCGCTCGAGAATGTTCTTCTGAAAATGGTACTGGCATCTTTGCCAGGGCGTTTCCGGGTAAACCGCTTTCATGGCGGCGATTAAGCCGCTGTGGGCATCGGAGGTGATCAGGTTGGCCTCGGTAAGACCCCGCCCTTTCAAGCGGCTAAAGAACTGCTTCCACGTGTCTGCCGATTCTGTTTCATAGGGCTCAAAGCCAAGGATCTCTTTTTGTCCATCTTCCGTAATGCCCATGGCCACCATAAAGGCTTTGGAGACGATCCGGTGATTTTCTCTCACCTTAAAGTACTTCGCATCCACAAGAAGAAAGGGATAGTGGGTCGTCAAGGGTCTGTCCTTAAACTGGCTGATGTTTTCATCCAAACGCTTACATAGCTCAGACACTGTGGATTTTGAGAAGCTGGCGCCGCATAAGGTTTCCACTACCTCCGTTACCTTTCTTGTGGAAACGCCTTGAATGACCATTTCCGTCATCGTTGCCAGCAAAGCTGCTTCACTTCTTTGGTAGTTGTCGAAGACCATGGTAACGAAGGGCACATCCCGGTGGCGGGGCACTCTTAGGATCAGTGTTCCAATCCTGGTGACAAGGGCTCGTTCTCTGGTTCCGTTGCGGTAATCCTTTCGCTCTGCGGCTCGTTCATGCCTGGCTGCACCAATTTGTTCCTCCGATTCGGCCAGAAGAAAAGCATTCAGGATTTTTTCCATCAAATAGGCAAAGGCTTCATTGCGTTCTTTCAAAAAAAGGGCTACCACTTCTTCGCGATCTAGGGTAAGATTAACTTGGGGCATGTCTCTTCATCCTCCGGTTTCTTGTTGGTGTGGTAACTACATGATAACCGAACGGAGAGACATGTTCTCTCTTTTTTTTGTCTTTTTTAATTTACACCATTATACGGACATAACCAGTTAGCCTATGCGAATGATAACAAACCTGCATTTTTGCTCAGTTAGCCCAAGCGAACGACGACAAACCTGCAATTTTGAGCAGCCGCCCCCACCATCCTCCCCAGCCTGCTCTGCCGTACTCCCCTGATTATCGCAATACTTGTTTTTAGCAATAAAAAAACCGGTCAATTTCTGACCGGCAGGGAATCCGCCTTAATTAGATCAAGTTCGACTTAATTCGACTCATTTCGCAGCTAATCTCACTTAGCTTGTTTCGCTTGGCCAACCTCACTTAGCTAGCCTCACTTAGCTCACCTGGCTTAACTCACCTGGCTTAACTCACCCTTAAATTAGCTTTGTTCCCGTATTTCGTCCAAATAATTGTAAATGCTGAATTTCGACACATTGATCCTTTTCGCAATCAGGTTAACTGCCCCCTTGACTAAAAACACGCCCCGGCGGTCCAGCTCCTTAATCAAATCCAGCTTATCGTTCTTATCCAAAGCCGCAAAGTTGTTGGCTTCCAGATGCTCTTCCAAAAACTCGGAAATAATATTATCTAAAAAGCCCTGAATATTGCTGGCCGTATATTGCCTGCCTTCTCCGCCGGCGGCGGCGGATTCCTCATCTTCATCCTCTAAATTATTGGGGCGGGTTAATTCATCTAAAAAGCTGGTGATCATCTTGATATGAACGATATTGTGGTGAATGCATATGCAGCCAAAGACCTCTCCCGCCTCATCGGCAAGAAACTCTAAGGAAGTCCGCAGCACCAGGCTGGGAAAGGCCTTATTGATAAAGCCATACTGGCTGGTCATGCCTTTTTCTCTAATATGAGTTTCTAAAAACGCCGGCAAAGAATCCCCGATACTGGCATTAGTAGTAGTGCCGGCCACACTGATCACAGTACCCTCAAACTTATCTCTGTCCCGCTCCAGACTATATAAGATAGATTGGCAGCTATCGCCAAACTGTCCTCCCAGCATACGCAAGATTCCCTTATATGGCTCCAGTTTCAGTGTGTAGCTGTGATCCTTCATAGCGTTTCTCCATTACAATTATTTGTTTCAGTTAAAATAAATTGTATCTTACGGGCATTTTATCACCGGAGCAGGCCAAAGTCAAATGATTAAAAGGCCACATCAGCCACGCTCACTCTTGCCGGCTAAATTTTGAAGGAAGCTATTCGAAAGGAGATTTAGCCGGCTGCGAATGTTCGCTGTGGCTGACATGGCCTTTTCTCTTAAACACCCTTTTTACAGGTTGCTTACTCATGCTCTTGTCCCCCCAAACAGCATCAGGCGGATAACTTGCGTCATCCGCCTGATAGACAATTTCAGACCACAATCTGCCCCGGATCTATTAGTTGTGACGAATGTAGTAGAATCTGGCCGCCATAAAGTTGTAGGTGGGATCCACGGAGTAGAATAAATCTTTTCTTGCCACATTCAAGATCTCGTCATACTGCATAGGCAGCATGGGCAGTTCTTCGGCACAAATGTTCTGCAATTCGTTGTAATATTTCGCGCCTTCATGGATGTCGGCAGTTTTTACGGCCAGGTCAAAAAGTTCGTCCACTCTGGCATTTCTGTATTGAGAGTAGTTATTGACGCCGTCGGAGTGGAGGAAAGCGCGCCAGGCTTCGCCGTGGAAGCCGCCCTCAGCCATGATGGTCAATTGGTAATCGCCCTTCATGGTCAGGTCAAGGATAGTGGAAAGCTCCAAAACCTCAATATCTAAGTTTATATTCAGCTCTGCCCAGGCATTCTTCATCATTTCGCAGAGAGTCTTGCGGGAGGCCCTGTCGGTGATAATAATCTTCAGGTTAAAGCCGTTTTCATAGCCAGCCTCCTTCATCAAGGCTTTGGCTTTTTCAATGTCCTTGGTGTAGACAATGTCCGGCCTGATTTGCTGGGGAGCCGAAGGACCGAATACGCTGAAAGCCACGGTACCCATATTATTGTAGGCGATAGGAATCATGGTCTCCAGATCCAAAGCATAGCTGAGGGCCTTTCTGACCCTAAGATCCTTTAAGTACTGATCCTGGGTATTAATGAACAAATAGTTTACTCCCGAGGTTTTTTGACGGATTACTTGATAATCTTCTAAGTTGGACAGGGTATTCAAATCGGCGGTAGGACAGGAGTAAGCCACATCAACGTCCCCTGATTCCACGGCGAAGGTTCTGGCGGTACCTTCAACGATAAAGCGAAGAACCATGGTTTTGTATTGCGGTTTTTCGCCCCAGTAGTCCTCATTTCTGGTAAAGGTCACTCTGTCTCCGGCTACCCAGTCCGTTAAAATGTACGGGCCGGTACCGCCGTTAGGATTACGTCCGTATTTTTCGCCTTGCTCGGTATAAGCCTTTTCGCTTACGATAGACACCATTTCACTTAGAAGCCAGGCAAAAGTAAAGGATGAGGGCTCGTAGGTTTTTAATTCCAGCGTATAATCATCAATAATTTTAGCATTTTCAACGTCCAGATTCTGCCAGTTCACCGGACTTACCAGGCCTTTGGTCTTTGACATCTTAATGGAGAAAACTACGTCACTGGCTTTCATTTCTTCGCCGTTTTGAAACTTTACACCTTTTCTTAGGTTAAGACGAATGGTCTGGTTGTCGGGGTATTCCCAGGATTCCGCTAAAACAGGGGTGTTGCCCTCAGGATTTGTGCCGTCCAGGTAGGCCAAGGGCTCATGGGTTTGCCTTACTAAAAATCCGCTGTCTAAGTCTGCAAAACCAAAGGGATCAAAGGTAACGCCTTCAGCATCCACCGCCACAATTAAGGTATCGTCTTCCACAGTGACTTTAGCCGGTGCGGCCCCCGAAGGTGCGGTGCCGCCTGCCGGGGTGGTAGCTGCAGAACCGCCGGAGCCGGCAGGCTGCCCACCACACCCGGCTACGATAAACATGACTACCACTAAAAGGGAAAGGGCCTTAATTACTTGTTTCTTCACTTGACTACCTCCTCGTATAATTGTATTGGATTTGGGTTTCCTAGGGGATAGCATTAATTTCCTTGACGTTGTGGCAGGCGACTTCATGTCCCGGATAAATCTCTTCCATTACCGGATCTTCCGTAAAGCATTTTTCTGTAGCATAGTTGCAACGTTTGGCAAACCGGCAGCCGGGGGGCGGTTCAATAGGAGAAGATATCTCCCCTCTTAATAAGATGCGTTCCCTGGGCATATCAATATCGCTGTGGGGTATAGCGCTTAGAAGAGCTTTCGTATAAGGGTGCAAAGGGGCGGCGAACAAGCTTTGAGAAGAAGTATGCTCCACCACTACACCAAGATACATTACCATAATGTTGTTGGATATGTGTTTAACAACGGATAAATCATGGGTGATAAAAATATAGGTCAGGTTTAGCTGTTCCTGCAAGTCCTGCATCAGATTCAGCACCTGGGCCTGGATCGATACATCAAGAGCTGAAACCGGCTCATCGCAAACAATAAAGCTGGGCTCCAGGGCCAGGGCTCTGGCTATACCAATTCTTTGCCGGCGGCCCCCGTCCAGCTCATGGGGATAGGTATTGACAAAGCGTTTGGCCAGGCCCACCGTTTCCATTAATTTAGCTACCCGCTCCTCCAATTCGCCTTTGTTTTTCACCGCATTAAAAATCTTTAAAGGTTCGCTGATAATTTGCTTTACCGTCATGCGGGGGTTAAGGGATGAAAAAGGATCTTGAAAGATGATCTGCATATGCTGGCATAAATCATGACGTTTTTTCTTGGTGGGATTGGAAATATCCTCGCCATTAAAATATATCTCACCCTCCGTTGGTTTGCGCAAGTGCAAAACCGTCTGTCCCAAAGTGCTTTTGCCGCAGCCGGATTCACCCACTACGCCCAGGGTTTCCCCTTTTTCCAGGGAAAAGCTTACGCCGTCTACGGCGTGGAGCGTACCTCTATTGGTCTCGTAGTATTTTTTTAGATTCTTTACCTCCAGGAACTTACTCATGGCTACTCCTTTCCGATGCAAAAAGGAGACATTTTACCAGGTGTCCATCCCCTACATCCAAAACTGCCGGATCGGTTTTCCTGCACTCTTCCATTCTTTTCGTACAACGGTCATAGAAACTGCAATAATTCGGCAAACTGGAGGGATCCGGCGTTAAGCCTTTGATCGGTATCAACCGCTCCACATTTTTGTTGATGTCCGGCAAGGAATCGAATAATGCCTGGGTGTAAGGATGCCTGGTATCTTTAAACACCTGGCGCAAGGCGCCATATTCCACGATTTCCCCTGCATACATTACCGCCACATTATCACTGGTTTCCGCCACTACCCCTAAGTCATGGGTAATCATCAGCATTGAAGTTTTCAGCTCTTGCTTGAGATGGCGCATGGTATCCAAAACCTGGGCCTGGATGGTCACATCCAAAGCTGAAGTAGGCTCATCAGAGATGAGGAGCTCCGGGTCACAGGCCAAGGCGATGGCAATGACCACCCGCTGCTTCATGCCCCCGGAAAACTGATGGGGATAGTCGCCATAGCGCTCTGCCGGAATCCCTACCTTCTCCAGCATATCGCAGGCCATTTGAGCCGCTTCGGCCCTGCTGACTTTATTGTGCAGCTTAATCACTTCGGAGATTTGGTCCCCCACTGTTTCAATGGGGTTTAAGGAGGTCATGGGATCTTGAAAGATCATGGTAATCTTGCTGCCCCTGATTTTCTGCATTTGATGAGGGCTCATTTTCAGCAGATTCTCACCGTTTAACAGAATCTCGCCGGCAATAATTCTGCCGGGAGGATTGGGAACTAGGTTAAGCAAGCCCAGGGCTGTAGTGGTTTTACCGGCGCCGGTTTCGCCCACCAGACTCAAGGTTTCTCCCCGGTTCATTTTAAATGATATATTGTTGACAGCTTCCACCACACCATTATCGGTCTCATAATGGATAACCAGGTTTTTTACCTCCAAGAATACAGTCGTGTCCTTTGTTTTCATGCTTTTTTTACCTCTATTGTTTTAATCTGGGATCCAGAGCATCCCTTAAGCCATCGCCAAACAGATTTACTGAGAAAATGGCCAGCATGATGAACATACCGGGAAAGATAACCAGCCACCAGTATTCACGGATATACTCCCGGCCGGTGGAAAGCATGGTGCCCCATTCCGGCAAAGGCGGCTGAATGCCAAGGCCAATAAAGCTTAAGGCGGCACAGGAAAGGATAGCTCCACCCAGGCCAACGGTAGCTTGAACAATAATGGGAGCCATGGCGTTGGGCAGCAAGTGGCGGAAAATTATTCTTACATCACTGGCGCCGATAGCCCGGGCCGCTTCCACAAACTCCTGCTCTTTAATGCCCAAAATGGCTGCCCGCACAATCCGGGCGTAGTGAGGAAAAGAGGAAATGCTTATGGCTATGGTCAGATTGATTATGCTGGTGCCTAAAATTGAGGTGATGGCAATAGCCAATAAGATGCTGGGTATGGATAAGACAATATCTAAGAATCTCATAATCAGGCTGTCGGCCCGGCCCCCATAAAAGGCGGCGATGGAGCCCATGGCACCGCCAATCAGCAGGGCAAAGATTACCGCAAAAAAGCCTACGCCCATGGAATACCTGGCGCCATACAAAACCCGGCTGAAAACATCCCGGCCCAGATTATCGGTGCCCATGATATTTTGGGCGTTGGGGGGCTGAAAAAGCCTGCCATATTGCTGGTTATCGTAGCCTTCCGGCGCGATCAATGAGGGAAACAGGGCCATAAAAACCAGCAGGATAAAAATAATCATGCCTAAAGTAGCCGTGGGGCGGCGGATTAACCGGCGCCAGGATTCCAGCCAAAGGGGTACGCTGGCAGCTTCCGGGCTCTCATTTTGCTTCTTAAAAATGCGTTTTCTCTTCTCTTGGTTTTTTTGAAAGGCTATCATAGCCGGTGTATTCATTTTAGCCATTACGCAGCCTTCCCTCCCAACGGCAGAGCCGTCTTTTTCTTTTTTGCTTTCCCCATATTGCGGTACTGGGTTCTGATCCGGGGATCAATAGCGGCATACAGCAAATCCACGCCCAGATTAACAAAGCTGTTGGCTAAAGCCAAAACCAGAACAGAGCCCTGGACAACCGGGTAATCCCGGTTTCTGATGGCGTCGGTTATGTATTTGCCGATACCGGGGATAACAAAGATGGTTTCGATAATTACGGCCCCGCCCAGCAGTACGCCAAAGTGCATTCCTATGTTGGTTACCACGGGAATCAGCGCATTTTTCAGGGCGTGCTTGGAGATAACCACTCTTTCCACCTGGCCTTTGGCCCGGGCTGTCCGGATATAGTCCTGGCGGATAACCTCCAGCATGCTGGAACGGGTCATCCTGACGATTGAGGCCGCCATGCTGGTGCCGATAACTACGCAAGGCAGTATCCAATGCTTCCACGTGCTAAAGCCTGAGGAAGGCAGCCATTTCAGATTGATGGAAAAAAACAAGATCAATAGAAGGGAGGACCAAAATACCGGCATGCTGACGCCCAGAAGAGAGAACATGGCAATGATGTTGTCCAAAAAGGAATATTGTTTAATTGCCGAAATGATCCCTAAAGCAATACCGATTATGGACGCCAGCACGGCGCTGATGGCCGCCATTTTGAAGGTTTGGGGAAAGCGGTGAGCCACTTCTGCCGCCACCGGCTGTTTCGTTTTATAGGAAATTCCTATATTTCCTTCCGTGACTAGTTTTTTAACGTAGTCCCCAAACCTAAGAATAAAGGGATCATCCAGCTTTAATTCCGCCCGGATCTGAGCAATTTTCTCCGGTGTGGCGCTTTCGCCGCCGGCTAATAATGTGGCAGGATCTCCGGGAGCAATTTCATTAAGTAAAAATGCTAAAAGCATTACGCCAATCAATACGGGGATTAGCTGTAACAGCCTCTTTAATATATATCTTCCCAAAACCTTACCTCCCTTCACAATCTGACTGGTTAAGCTTATAAGCAGGAACCCGGCTTTACCTAAATCTTAATTATTTAGCCCTTGGCTGACAACTTAAAATATTATAAATTTTCCCGCAATTTTTTGATTCTTAGCGGAATTTATTGAATGGATTACGGGCCTATGCTATAGTTCAAATGTACATTATAGTGAAGGGTATGATATAAATATGCCCTCTTCACCTTTCGGGATTTACAAGACAAAAATAAATGCCTTACAGCGCTTTTCCAACCTTAGCCTAGCCACAAAACTAATGCTGGTCATTTGCTCAGGCATTTTTGCCATCTTTATTTTTCTCTCCGCCCTGATGCTTTTTCTTTCTCAGAAAAACAATATAGCTGACCAAAAAAGACAAGGGGAAGAATTTCTGAAGAGCGGCCTCAATATTGTCCGGGAAGAAATGCAATACATCAGCGGCATTGCCGATTATCTGGGTTTAGCCCAGGATATTCAAACGATGATAACCAACAGCAACTTAGGGAAATCGGCAAGCACAGAGTCAAACACCTTAGCCGCCGTCAGCAGCTTAAAATATGCCGTTAGTATAATTGTTTATAATAGAAATGGTCAGGTAATCAACTATTCTTCCATAGACGGGTCTTGCGGACCCTTAGATCAGGCCGTAACCGATCCCTTTCATCCCCTAAGCAGCATCATGTCTGAGGAAAAAGGCTTTGTTTGGCAGTATATCCCGGCCAATGAAGGTTCTTTTATGGAGCGGGACTTTTCTCCCAAGCTCTGCCTGTGGAAAAGGGTTCAAAACAGTAAAGACAAAAAAACCATTGGGGCTGTCGCCATATCGGTGGACGTCCGCAAGCTGTTGGATATCGGTCCTCATCTGGGACCGGCCTACGGCTCAATTATTATTGTTAATGAAAAAAATGAAGAGGTTTTTAATAAAACCAAGATATCCTTGGACAATGACACCATTAGCCGCCTAAACAGCCTGGGTTCAGCCACCGGTACCCAGGTCACTATAAACAATAACCATTATTGGAGCTTTTCCGCCCGGGTAGCCAATACGGACCTGCGCCTCTTTTATCTGTTGCCCTTGTGGGAATTCGGCTGGGACATCAGCTCTTTTGCGGTTTATACCATTGTAGCCATGGCTTTGTTTTTATCCCTTTTAATTCCCCTTTTCCTTTTCATTACCAAATCTATTGTTAAGCCGCTTAATAAGTTAACGATCTCCATGGAAAACTTTGCCCATGGGGATTTTGCCTCCCGGGTAAATTTCCGCCATCACGATGAAGTGGGCCGTTTGGGCAATGTCTTCAACTCTATGGTGGAGGAGAATCAAACTCTTATCAACAGTAATTATGTTTTAAAACTAAAAGAAAAAGAGGCCGAGCTGGCAGCCCTGCAATCCCAGATCAATCCCCATTTTCTATATAATGTGGTTAACTCCCTCCAATGGCTGGCCATGAAAAACCATGACCAGGAAGTGGCTGATCTCATCTACTCTTTAGGAAGAATCTTCCGCTTCAGCCTGGGCACCAAGCAAAAAATGTCCACCGTACGCCAGGAAGTGGAGCTCCTCTATAATTACCTCAAGCTGCAAAAGCAATGCTACGGCAATCACTTCGAATACAAAATCTCCGTAGAAAACGGGGTAGGTGAAATCTACATACCCCGGCTCAGCCTGCAGCCCCTGGTGGAAAACTCTATCGCCCACGGCGTCCATGGGGCGGAAAGCAGGCAGGAGAAGATTGAAATCCGGGTTAATGTCTATCTTTCTTCCGATGGTGAAATGATTAATCTTGAAGTATTTGATAACGGTCCCGGTATTAAGCCCGAGATACTGGTCCTGCTTCCCGACAAACTGCCGCCGCCGGCTGCCGGGGAGAAATCTCAAGGCAATAGACTAGCCATGAAAAACATCAGCGACCGGCTGAAGCATACCTACAATGGCCAATACTCTTTCACGATTGAAAGTATTCCCTATGAAAAGACCCTGATGAAAATTGTTATCCCGGTTATCTATACCGACGAGTCCGCTAATGGAGGGGGGATACCGAAAAATGTATAAGATTGTATTAATTGATGACGATAGGTCCACCTTAGAAACCATAGGGGCTTTTTTCGATTGGACTCAACTGGGCCTTGATTTAGCTAAAACCGCAGATGACGGGGTTGCCGGATTGGAAGCGATTTTAAAAATTAAGCCGGATATTGTCCTGATTGATATTAAGATGCCGGGGATGGATGGGCTGGAAGTAATTGAGGAAACCCGCAAAAAGGGCCTTGATCCCTATTTCATCGTCATGAGCGGCTATGCGGATTTTAAATATGCCCAAACCGCTTTAAGGCTTTCCGTTAGCGAATATATCCTCAAACCCTATAGCCCGGCGGATTTGAAGCAAGCCTTTGAAAAGGCTGTGGCAGAATTAGAAAGACGGATTTCCGATCTTATCATGCCTCAATATAAGCTGCCGCGAAAAGGCAGCGATGTTTTGAGCTATCCTATGGATAAGGAAAAGGCTATGATGAGCATCCTTTTCACCGGCAGGAAAGAAGATCTGGCTTTTGCTCTCGATGACTTTATCAAACAAATATTTTCCCGCAATGACAATAATGACGCTTTAGCCTGCGTCTCTATGCTATATGGGGCGATTACCAGGCTTCTCATGGAACGCCGCAAGCATCTTTCCATAGATCCCATGGAGGGCATTCGCTGGCAGGACAGGGATTTGGCCAAATCCCTGCGCCAATTCCTTTTATCTATTTTGGATGAAACCTATTCCATTATCCATGCCGAATCAACCACAAATCCGGCGGTGATTGCTGCGGAAAAATATATCCGCATCCATTATAAAGACAGGCTCACCTTGGATATTGTGGCAGAGGCGGTATACATTACTCCAAGTTATCTCAGCGCCTTGTTTTCCAAATCCCTGGGCACATCTTTCGTCTCTTATGTCAACCAAGTCCGGATTGCGCAGGCCCAAGAGTTGCTGCGCAACCCCAAAATCGACCCCAACACCTTAGCGGAACAAGTTGGCTTCAGCGACACCAAATATTTTTGCCAGGTATTTAAACGCATTACCGGCGCCACGCCCAATCAGTATCGAAATCAAATATTGGCCCGCGAAAAATAATTTACCCTTAGGCAAATCGAGAGTTTATGAATGATTTAACGGAGGTGCAGTCATGGAAAGAAAAAGGGAAAGAACAATTATCCAAAAAGTGCAAGGCAAAAAAACGACGGACGGCGCCGGCGTCCATTTGACCCGGGTTTTAAGCAAAGATACCACACAAGCTTTTGATCCTTTTCTGATGCTGGATTCCTTTGATTCCAGAAATCCCGCCGACTATATTGCCGGTTTTCCCACCCACCCCCACAGGGGCATCGAGACAATAACCTATCTGATCGAAGGCCGCATCGACCACCAGGACAGCCTGGGCAACGCCGGCGTTATCCTGTCGGGCCAAAGCCAATGGATGACTGCCGGCAGCGGCATACTGCACCAGGAGATGCCCCAGCCTTCAGAGCGGATGCTGGGCACCCAGCTTTGGCTAAACCTGCCGGCCAAAGACAAGATGACGGCGCCCCATTATTTTGACATTACCCAGGATATGATCGGCCTGGCGTCGGAGGCAGGAGCAACCATCCGCGTCATTGCCGGCGAATATAAAGGCGTAAAAGGGGTCACGCCTCCCTACATCCAGGCTGCTTATTATGACGTGGAACTGGCCGAGGGAGCCTCCATCCGGCTGGACACAAAAAAAGAGGAAACGGTGTTCATCTTCCTGATCGAAGGAGCGGGATTGATTGGGGAAGAACTGATCCCGGAAAAAACAGCGGTGCTCTTTGGCGAAGGCGACTATTTAAACGTAGCCGCTGCTCAGGATCAAAAGCTGAGATTTCTTTTTCATTCCGCTAAGCCCCTGGGCGAAAGCATATCCTGGGGCGGACCCATTGTAATGAATACCCGGGAGGAGCTGCAGCAGGCTTTTGCAGATCTGGAGGCAGGCACTTTTCTTGCCCGCAAATAGTACGCCTGCTTTTTGAGGCAATGGGAGATATTACGGCAGCCCTGCACCGCACATTGGCACAGCTCTGCCACAACAGTAAGCATTCCTTCCACTGTCAGATTGCAGATTTGTCGCCGTTTGCTGGAGCTAACTGAGCAAAATTGCAGGTTCGTCGCCGTTCGCTAGAGCTAACTGAGCAAAATTGCAGGTTCGTCGCCGTTCGCTAGAGCTAACTGAGCAAAATTTCAACTTTGTATCTGCTGTCCCGCTATTTTTGTGCAAAATTTCAAGTTTAAAGTGCGTTGTCCCATTGCAATAGGGTATATTCGTTTTTCGCGACACTAGATACAGTAAAAAATCGTCTGACCCCAACACAAAGACGGTGCTTAGACACTTTAAACCTGCATTTTTGCTCAGTTAGCTACTGTGAACGCTAACAAACTTGCATTTTTGAACAAAACATTGCAAGCAGCAGGTACAAACCGAGGGCACTGAAAAAGTCGGCGGCAAATCGGGAGAGGTGCACAAAAATCGAAGTTGTGTCGCATCGGAAATCAAATTTAGGCTAAAAGCAGGAGCTAACTGCACAAAAATCGAAGTTGTGTTGCACTATTTCCTTCAAATTGGTTCAGATTACGAAGAATTGCCCTCTAATCCGTCACACAACTTCGATTTTTGTGCATCTGGAACCGAAAAACAACCAAATCCTCTGCTTGCCGTCACACAACCTCGATTTTTGTGCAGTTGGCAACAGTGAATCGGATTTTAGCCACTATACGGACTGCGACTTTTTCAGCGGCCTCAGCTTAAAGTGGATCATCCCTTTAAATAGTGGACGTTTTGCTTCTGCCCCTAAATACAGTCAAATAGTAGTGCCGCCGCCTTAACAAACCTGCATTTTTGCTCAGTTAGCTGCCGCAAAGGGCCGCTAAACCTGCAATTTTGAAAGGCCGGTCAAAATTAGCGGTTGAAATTCGGAATCCCCCTAGCATCACGAATGGCGCGCCTGTTTCTGAGCTAAATTTGCTCAGTCCACTTCTTTCTTAATTCGCCAACCAAATAAAAGGAGCCGGTGCATAAAACCAGGTCTTTTTCCGCAGCCATAGCTATGGCTGCTTCCAGAGCCTGACGGCAATCTTCAATATAATCCACCTTGCCGGCGGCTCCGGTAAAGCCCCGGGCCAGCTCCTGCCAATGGCCGGCTCTGGCGGATAAGGGTTTGGTAATAATGACGCTGCTGACCAACTCATCCAAATAGGAGGCAGCCTTAAGCCTGTCCTTGTCTTCCACCATACCCATAACCAATATTACTTTTTCGTAATCCCGGCGGTTTTCTTGCAGCCAGGCCGCTAATTGATGCAGGCCGTCGGGATTGTGGGAGCCGTCCAGCACCACTTGGGGATGCTCCTGAATCAGCTCCAGACGGCAAGGCCAGCTAACCTTTTGCAAACCCCGGCGCAAAGCATCTGCCGTTAGAATTGTTTTCTGCCAGCTTGGCCCTAGGTCTGCTTTTTCCGGTACTGCCTTTTGCGGTACTGCCTCTTGCAATACTGCCTTTTGCGGCACCGTCATTTGCGATACTGCCGCCTCTTGCAGCTCCGCCCTTTGCTGAAAAGCGCCGGTTCCGGCCAATATCTCCCAAGCCCGCACCACGCAAGCCAAATTGACGCATTGGTGCTGGCCGGCCAGAGGCAGATAAAGCTTATCATACGTTGCCACAGGGGTGGTCAAGGTCACCTCTTGGCCTATGAGGCCCAGGCTTTTTGTATGCCAGGTGCATTCCTGCCAAACCTGAGACAAAGGGGCAGCAAACCAATCTTGTCCTGTCTGGCCGTTGCCCTGGATATTTGCGGCTTCCTGCATGCTTGCAGCTTCCGGCACGCTTGCGGCTCCCGGCACTTTTGCCCCCTCCTGCTCCTTCTGTGCGGCTTCCTGTACTTTCGCAAATTCCCGGCAAATCACCGCCAAAGCCGCCGGGTCGTCGCAAGCCGTTACCAGCGGGGCGCCGGCTTTGATGATGCCGGCCTTTTCGCCGGCAATTGCGGCGGTGGTATTGCCCAGAAAGCCTTCATGATCCAGAGAAATATTGGTGATAACGGTCATGAGGGGCCTGGAAATCACATTGGTGGCATCATAGCGTCCGCCCATACCGGTTTCCAGGATCAGCACATCCACCTTTTGGCGGCAAAACCAGAGGAAGGCCATGGCCGTCAGTATCTCAAACTGGGTAGCCCGCCGGTCGAGAACTGCCGCCGTTCGTCGGGCCGCCTCCTCCGTTTCCGCCAGAAGGGCCAAAAGCTCTTGATCGCTGATCATGGCGCCATTGACCCGAAAGCGTTCGTTATAAGAAATCAGATGGGGAGAGGTATAGAGCCCGGTGCGCAAACCGGCCTCCCGCAGGCAGCTCTCCAGCATGGAGCAAACGGAGCCTTTGCCGTTGGTGCCGGCCACATGAATGACGACCAAACCTGCCTGAGGATTACCCAATTGCCCGAGGAGCTCCAAAATAACGGTCAGCCCCGGCTCAATACCAAAAGAAGAGACCCGTTCCAGGGCCTCCTCAAAAGTGGGCTGAGCGACTTTGTCCAGAGCCTTCATCCTATTCGTCTTATCTATTGTACTCATCTTATCCGTCTCATTCATCTTATCCGTCTCATTCATATTGATCATATCTGCGTTATCCATAGTTTTTCCTTCATCATCCTTCAATCAGCGCCCTTTAATTGCCGAAGATCGCCAGCCGGGCCTCCAAAGCTTGCAAACGGTAGCGGGCGTCGGCCAGCTTCTCTTCTTCCTTGGCTACCACTTCCGCCGGCGCCTTAGCCCGGAAGCCTGCATTGCCCAGTTTGCCCTCCAAGGCTTTGATTTCGCCTTTGACTTTGTCCCCTTCCTTCTGGAGCCGGGCTTTTTCGGCTTGCATATCCACCAGGCCGGCCAAAGGCAAATAGATCTCAATACCCCGCACCAAGGCCGTTACCGCCTGGCCGGGCTTCTCATCGCTGAGATCGCCCAGAGTAATATTTTCCGCCGAGGCCAGGTTGGCCAGATAACTGCGGCAGCTTGCCAGCAAGGTCTTCGTCTCGTCGTCGCCGGCCAGCATGATCAGATCCGCTTTCTTGCCGGGGCCTACGTTGAACTGGCTTCTCAGGTTGCGGACGGCTTTCACCGCTTCCATCACCAGGGCCATAGCTTCCTCGGCAGTCTCATCCAACAGAGCCCGGTCCCCAGACGCCCAAGCCGTCAGCATAATCGTTTCCCCTTGATGAGGCAAATGCTGCCACAGCTCCTCGGTGATAAAGGGCATAAAAGGATGGAGCAGGGATAGGGTACCTCTTAATGTCTCCGCCAAAGTCTTTTGGGCCCGGCGGCGGCTGGCTGCCGACTCCTTGCCGTAGAGGCGGGGCTTGATCAATTCGATATACCAATCGCAGAACTCATCCCAAAGGAATTCGTAAATGCGTTGGGCCGCCACGCCCAGGTCATATTCCTCTAAGGCTTGGGTCACTTCAAGAGCCGTGCGGTTGTAGCGGCTGATAATCCAGCGGTCGGCCAGATCCGGCTCCGCCAGCTCCGCCCCGCCGGCATTTTCATCATAATCCGCCAGATGCATCAGGGCAAAACGGCTGGCATTCCAAATCTTATTGCAGAAATTCTTCGTGCCTTCCAGACGCTCCTTTTGAAAGCGCAGGTCATTGCCGGGGGTATTGCCGGTAACCAGAGTGAAACGCAAAGTATCTGCACCGTAAGCTTCAATGATCTCAATGGGATCAATGCCGTTGCCCAGGGATTTGCTCATCTTGCGGCCTTGGGCATCCAAAATCAGACCGTGAATCAGCACATCATGAAAAGGCTGCTTGCCCATAAACTCCAGGCCTAGAAAAGCCATTCTGGCCACCCAGAAAAAGATGATGTCCCGGCCGGTAACCAGTACGGAGGTGGGGTAATAGTAATTCAAATCGTCGGTGTTTTCAGGCCAGCCCATGGTGGAAAAAGGCCATAAGCCGGAGCTGAACCAAGTATCCAGCACGTCGGGATCCTGCACCAGTTTTTGGCTGCCGCATTTGGGGCAGGCTGCAGGAGCTCCCTCTTTGGAGCAGATCACCTCACCGCAATCTTGACAATACCAGACGGGAATCCGATGGCCCCACCAAAGCTGGCGGCTGATGCACCAATCCCGCACATTTTCCATCCAATTGGTGTAAACCTTGCTGAATCTGGCGGGTACAAAGCGGATGCGGCCATCCTGCACCGCCTGCAAGGCCGGCTCCGCCAGGGGTTTCATTTTGACAAACCACTGCTTGGAAATCATGGGCTCCACTGTGGTATCGCAGCGGTAGCAATGGCCTACGGCGTGCTGGTGCTCCTGGATTTTTTCCAAAAGGCCCAGGGCCTCCAGATCGGCCACAATCCGCTTCCTTGCTTCATACCGGTCCAAGCCTTCATACTTGCCGGCCAGGCCGTTCATTTTGGCCTCTTTGTCCATGACGGCAATCTGCTCTAAATTATGGCGCAGTCCCGTTTCAAAGTCGTTGATATCATGGGCCGGCGTAATCTTCACCGCCCCGGTACCGAATTCCAAATCCACCATGGTATCGGCAATGATGGGGATTTCCTTGTCCATCAGCGGCAGGATTACGGTTTTGCCCACCAGGCCCGTATAGCGGGGATCTTCGGGATGAACGGCCACCGCTGTATCCCCCAGCATGGTTTCCGGCCTGGTGGTGGCCACCACCAGATAACGGCCGGGCTCATCCTTTACAGGGTAACGAATGTGCCAAAGATGGCCGCCCTCATCCTCATGCTCCACCTCGATGTCGGAAATGGTGGTTTGGCATTTGGGGCACCAGTTGATTAAATAATTGCCTTGATAAATCAGGCCTTTTTCATACAAAGAGGCAAAAACCTCCTGAACGGCTTTGGAACAGCCTTCATCCAGGGTAAATCTTTCCCTGTCCCAGTCGCAGCTGCAGCCTAAAGTCCCCAACTGCTTGACAATACGGCTGTGGTATTTATCCTTCCAATCCCAGACCTGCTCCAGAAATTTTTCCCGGCCCAGATCGTATTTGCTTACCCCTTCCTGAGCCAGTGCTTCTTCCACCTTAGCCTGAGTGGCTATACCGGCATGATCGGTACCCGGCAGCCACAAGGCATCATAGCCTTGCATCCGGCGAAAACGGGTTAAAATATCCTGCATAGTATTGTCGATAGCATGACCCAAATGCAAAGAACCGGTAACATTGGGGGGCGGCATCACAATAGAAAAGGGACCTTTAGGACTTTTATCAGGAAAGGCGCCGTCGGCGGCTTTTCTTGCCTTCGGCCCCTTAAAATAGCCTTTTTCCCGCCAGCTTTGGTACCAACGGTCCTCCACTTGCTTGGGATCATAAACGGTAGACAGGTTTTTGTTTTCATCTTCCACGCTGGAATTCCCCCTATTCTGCTTTTGATCTATCGCCGGTTTCAGCCGGATTGCCGTTATGCTCATCTGCTACGCTGCCTGCACCTTTGACACAGTGGCAATTCTTAATTGCCAGATTAAAATATGTATATTTTAATCACAGGATTGCATAGGTTCTGTCTTTGCTGCCGAAGCCGCCCCAAGCCTCTCTTCAAGCCAGGCCGTCAACTCCTCTTTGCCTTGTCCGTTAATTGAAGAAAAGGCAATAACCGGCACTCCCGCCGGCAAGGACAAACCCTGACGAATCTGTTTGATCTGCTTGGGCCATTGGCCCCGGGACAGCTTGTCCGCCTTGTTTCCCACCACCAAAAGAGGGAAATTATAATGAAGCAGCCATTCCATCATGGTCTGGTCGGAGCTCATGGGCGGGTGGCGCAAGTCCACCAATTGAATAATTCCCGCTATCTCTTTGCGGTCCGTCAAATACCGCTCAATAAAACGGCCCCAGCGGGCCCTGTCTTCCTTTGAAGTCTTGGCGTAGCCGTACCCCGGCAAATCCACAAAAAACCATTCCTGATTGATTTCATAAAAATTCAGGGTTTGGGTTTTGCCCGGCGTACTGCTGGTGCGGGCCAGGTTTTTTCTGTTGAGAAACGCATTGATCAGCGATGACTTGCCTACATTGGATCTGCCGGCCAAAGCAATTTCCGGCTTGCCGGCGGCGGGGTACTGGTCCGGCCCCACCGCCGTGGCAAATATATCCGCTTGCCGTATAATCATGATTTCACCAGCGCTTTCTCCAAAACCTCATCCATGGTTTCCACCAGGTGAAATTTCAGGGATTCGCGGACATTTTCCGGAATATCTTCAAGATCTTTCTCATTTTCTTTCGGTAAAATAATGATTTTGCAGCCTGCCCGGTGAGCTGCCAGGATTTTTTCCTTGATGCCGCCTACGGGCAGCACCCGGCCCCGCAGGGTAATCTCACCGGTCATGGCGATATCGGCGTCCACCATCTGCTCGGCGAGGGCCGAAGCCATAGCTGTGGCCATAGTAATGCCGGCGGAGGGACCGTCTTTGGGGATGGCTCCCTCCGGTATATGAATATGGACGTCCATATCCTTATAGAAATTTTCGTCGATGCCCAGTCTGGCCGCCCGGGAACGGATAAAGCTATAGCCGGCCTGAGCCGATTCCTTCATCACGTCTCCCAGCTTGCCCGTAAGGATCAGCTTGCCGGTGCCTTTCATCAGGCTGACCTCGATATGGAGAACCTCGCCTCCTACAGCCGTCCAGGCCAGGCCGTTGGCGGCACCCAGCAGGTTGCCTTCCTGGGAATCCCGGTGGCGGTAGCGGGGTATGCCTAAATACTGCCGCAATACTTTAGCGTTTACCGTAACGGAGCGTTTCGTACCGTCGGCCACCTGCCGGGCGGATTTCCGGCAAATGCGGGCTATCTCCCGCTCCAGGCTGCGGATACCGGCTTCCCGGGTATAGTTGGAGATGACGGTTTTCAACTCCTCATCACCGATTTTCATCTGGTTTTTTTTCAGGCCGTTTTCTCTCATCTGCTTGGGCACCAGATAGCGCCTGGCGATTTCCAGCTTCTCCTCCTCCGTATAGCCAGCCAGAGTGATCAGTTCCATCCGGTCCAGCAGAGGGGCGGGGATATTGTAAGCCACATTGGCCGTAACAATAAACAGTACCTTGGACAGATCAACGGGTATTTCAATGAAATGATCGCTGAAGGTGGAGTTTTGTTCCGGGTCCAGGACTTCCAGCAGAGCCGAAGAAGGATCGCCCCGGAAATCCATGCTCATTTTATCTACTTCGTCCAGCAAAAAAACGGGGTTTTTCGTGCCGGCAGTACGCAGGCCCTGAATTACCCGGCCCGGTAAAGCCCCTACATAAGTCCGGCGGTGGCCCCGAATCTCCGCTTCATCACGGACGCCGCCCAAGGACATGCGGACAAATTTCCGGCCTAAAGCCCGGGCTACGGATTTGGCCAGGGAGGTTTTGCCTACCCCCGGCGGCCCCACCAGGCAAAGGATAGGCCCTTTGATGGTATTGGTCAGCTTGCGGACGGCCAGATATTCCAATATCCGCTCCTTGGGTTTTTCCAGACCGTAATGATCTTCGGCCAAAATCTTTTCGGCCAGCAGAATATCCAGATTATCCTCGGTTTCCTGCTGCCAGGGAATCATCAGCAGCCAATCCAGATAATTGCGCACAACTGTGGCCTCCGCCACCATGGGGGGCATCTTTTCCAAACGTTCTACTTCTTTGAGGGCTTTCTCCAGCCCCTCTTCGGGCATACCGGCTTCCTTCAGCTTCTTACGGTATTCCTCGGCCTCCGCTAACCGGTCTTCCTTCTCGCCCAACTCCTTTTGAATGGCTTTGACCTGTTCCCGCAAATAATATTCTTTTTGGTTTTTATCCAGTTGTTGCTTAACCTGAGCGCTGATCTTCCGCTCGATATCCAATATCTCTAATTCCCGGCCCAGAATACCGGTGAGCAAATGCACCCGGTGGGCTACCGATAAAGTCTCTAATATTTTTTGGCGCTCCGGCAGTTTTAAATTGACATGGGAGGCCACAAAATCGCAAAGCCGGCCGGGATCTTCAATGGAGGTGATTGCCGCCACCGATTCCGGCGTCACTTTTTTGCTGAGGCGGACGTATTTCTCAAACTGCTCCGTCAAAGTCCGGGCAGCGGCCTCCATAATCAAGCTGCTTTCATCCTGATCCTCCACAAAAGTAAAAACGGCTTCCATGAAGCTGGTTTGGGCCGTCAATTCCTTTAGAGCCGCTCTGGCCGCGCCTTCCACCAGCACCCTTACCGTACCGCCGGGCAGCTTCAGCATCTGCTTGATATCCGCTACGGTACCTATCCGGTACAAATCATCGATGCCGGGATCGTCCTGGTCGCTGTCCTTCTGGGCCAAAAGCAAAATCTGATTGCGGCTCATCATCGCCGCTTCCAAAGCCTTAATGGATTTTTCCCTGCCTACGTCCAAATGCATCATCATGCCGGGATAAACAATGATTCCCCGTAAAGGCAGCAAAGGCAGCTCATATATCTTTTCGTCAGCGTAAGCTTCCATAATTTTATCACCTTCATTCAAATTAACATTGTAAATATATCATAGACGGCGTTTGCTGGCAATGATTTGCATCTATATAGTGGCCTCCTGTTTGCAGGGCTGTTTCATTACCGCCTGTTCCGGCTGTTCTCCCTCCCTTTGCTTGGCAATCAGCTCTGAGCGCAGCTTTGCCGCCTCCTCCAGCCCCCGCACCAGACCGTCCTCTTCCTCCTCTTTAACCGGCAGCATAGCTATCTGTTGGCTGAGAAGCGCCAATTTCAAAACTTGTTTGATATTATCCACGGCAATAACCTGGATATCTTTTCTGCTTTCGTATTCCTTCTGCCAATTATCTTTAGGGATCAGCACCCTGGTGGCTCCGGCCTGAGCGGCGGCATCGATTTTAGCCCGGACCCCGCCTACGGGCTTTACCTCGCCCCAGAGAGAAATCTCTCCCGTCATGGCTAACCGGTTGTCCAGCATGGTTTTGGTGGCAGCGGAATAAACAGCCGCCGCCATGGCTATGCCTGCCGAGGGCCCGTCTACAGGGAAGCCGCCGGGGAAGTTAATATAGACATCCCACTGGCTGAAATCCTGTTCCAAAAGACGGCGCAATACGGCCAGCACCGTATTGACGGAGCAAAGAGCCATGCTTTTGCGGCGCATGGTATGGCCGCTGCCCTGACCCATCTCTTCTTCTTCCACAATACCGGTAACCTCTATCCTGCCTTTGCCGCCGGCGGCAGGCAGGAGGTCGGCTTCGATTTCCAGCAGCATACCCAAATTAGCCCCATAAACAGCCAGACCGTTGCTTCTGCCTAAACGGGGCAGGGACGGCACCTGGTTTTCCGGCCGGGGTTCGTAATGACCGGAGCGTAACACCCATTCCAGATCCTGGCGCCGCAAAATCCGCTCCTGGCCGGTCTCCAGAAGACCTGCCGCCATCTGAATCATATTCACCGATTCCCGTCCGTTGTTGGCATAGCGGCCCACCACCATCAAGGCTTCCGGTTCCAAAGCCAGTTCCAGTTTGCCGGCGGCCTCCAAGGCAATGCGGCGGATCTGCACCGGTGATAAGCCTTTAAAGTAGATTTCGATACAACGGGAGCGCAAGGCTGCCGGCAATTGCTCCGGCCGCCGGGTGGTGGCGCCGATCAGGCGGAAGTCGGCGGGCAGGCCGTTTTGAAAGATATCATGGATGTGCATGGGTATATTGGTATCGTCAGCGGAATAATAAGCACTTTCCAGTATTACCTTACGGTCTTCCATGATCTTCAGCAGCTTATTTAATTGAATAGGATGGAGTTCGCCTATTTCGTCGATAAACAGCACGCCGCCATGGGCTTTCGTCACCGCCCCCGGCTTCGGCTGAGGTATGCCGGCAGCCCCCATAGAACCGGCGCCCTGATAAATGGGATCATGAACGGAGCCAATCAACGGATCAGCGATACCCCGCTCATCAAAACGGCAGGTTGAACCATCCACCTCAATAAAGCAGGCATCTTTTCGAAAGGGAGACAAAGGATTTTTCTTAGCCTCAGCCAGCACCAGCCGGGCCGCCGTGGTCTTGCCGATGCCCGGAGGCCCGTAAAGAATTACATGCTGAGGATTGGGGCCGCACAAGGCTGCCCGCAAAGCTTTTATTCCATCCTCCTGACCCACTACTTCCGTAAAATGACCGGGTCTGGTTTTTTCCGCCAAAGGAATGCTGAGGGCAATATTTCTCAGCTTTGTCATTTTTTCAGTTTCTTTCTTATATGTTTTCGGTACCGCCGACGCTGTTCTGGCGCCAGACGGCTGCCGGGTAATGGCGTAAAAAAGCACCATAAAAAGCATCACCAGCAAGATGGCTTGAACCGCAACTGCCATAATTTATCCCTCCATTTTTATTTTATTTGATCCTGATGTCACAATTGGTATTGTATCCAGATGCGGCAATCTTATGGGATAAAATTAAGGCAGATTCAGGTAATTTTTTATGATAAAAAGGAGCTGTTGCATTAACTGCAACGGAAAAAAGAACAAAAACGGCGATACCCATCTATTAGAATTAACGTTTTGCGTCACACTTTTTTCAATTCATTTTGAACATGATAAAAAAGGGAGCATCGCTTAACGTTTACCATTAACGTTTTGCGACACGCCCCGGGCCTTTATTGCAAAAAATCCGCTTATAGTTAAGTTTTTCTTAGCTATCCCCGCCGGCCTGCTTTTCCTCTGCCTGGCCCTCTTCCTCTGCGGCTCTATCCCGCCGGGGCGGCCTAGGCCCGTGATATTGATAAAGGCGGCATTCCAGCCGGCCATTGTACAGCTTCGTGTTTTTCGTAGCCTTGCGGCCAAAAGCCTCTTCAAAACCCGGATGAGAGGTCAGCACATAAAAAGACCAGGTATCCAAAGGCGCCAATACCTGCCCCATAGTCCGGTACAGGGCTGCCGCTTCCTGGTCATCCCCCATCCGCTGGCCATAAACGGGATTGGTAATAACAGCCCCGTATTTCTTGGAGGAGCGGAAATCCTTGATATCCCGCTGCTGAAAATGAATATACTTGTCCACTCCCGCCAGCTTGGCATGGTAACGGGCCATGGATATGGCATTGGCGTCAATATCATAGCCTTCCAGCCGCATTTCCGCCAGCTCGGCGCTTTTTTCCTGCTGCCACAAGGCTGCATTTTCCCGGGCTTCCTCCCGCACCTGCCGCCATAAAGCCGCCGGTACCTGGGGCCATTTTTCGCAGGCAAAGCTGCGGTTGAGACCCGGCGCTGCGCCCAAAGCCTTCAACGCCCCTTCGATCAAAATGGTGCCGGAACCGCAAAAGGGATCGATCAATAATTGGTGGGGCCGCCAATTGCTGAGGGTCAACATTACTGCAGCAGTGGTTTCCTTCAAAGGCGCCTGAGCCGACAGCTTGCGCCAGCCTCTTTTATGCAGGCCATCGCCGGAGGTATCCAGCATGATCGTCACCTGATCCTGGGTAATCCGGAACTCCACCTGGTAGACAGGGCCGGTTTCCGCAAACCAGGTCACTTTTTTGTACTTCTCTTGCAACCGCTGCACAATAGCCTTTTTAATGATAGCCTGGCAATCGGACACGCTAAAGAGTTGGGATTTCAGGGACTTGCCGGCTACGGGAAAAGCTGCCTCCGCATCCAGCCACTCTTCCCAAGGCAGGGCTTTGGTGCCTTGAAACAGCTCCTCAAAGGTCACCGCCGGAAAACTTCCCACTTCCACCAGCACCCGCTCGCCCTGGCGGATCAAGGTATTGCAGCGGACTAAATCCACAGGGCCGCCGCTAAAGGTGACGCCGCCTTTGCCCACCGTCAGCCCCTCGGTATAGCCCAGCCGGTTCATTTCTTTGCGCAGCAAGCCTTCCACGCCGCTGGGAGCAGTCACAATGATTTTATAAGAATTCACATTTCACCTTCCGTATTCAGATATTCAGATATTCAGATATTTGGAGGAGGACAGATTGTACAAAAATTGAATTATTGTGGAGATTTATTGCGCACAACTGCAATTTTTGAGCAGATTTGCCTCTACTTTGCCTTTTCGGGCAGGAGTAATTCCTATTAAGTGCACAAAACCTCCATTTTTGTACAATTGACCTGGGCTCCAGCCAGCATCTTGATGCCAGCTGGGGCCTATCGCTCTTGTCGCTCAGCCAATTCCTGCAGCAATCTTTATCTTCGGAACCCCAACTATTCAAAATTTCAAGTTTGTAGCCGCCGTCCAGGCATTTTGTGCAAAATTGCAAGTTTGTTAGCATTTGCAGAAGCTAACTGTGCAAAATTGCAAGTTTAGCGGTGTCTTAACCTCACTTTTTTACTGTATTTATCCATATTTAGTGTATCGCTCAGGAGTTTCCCACTATTTTGGAGAAACAACACACTACAAACTTGAAATTTTGCTCATTTGACCAGCCAGTGATCGACAAAGCTGCATTTTTGTGCAGTTAGCCCGATTTGCCGCCGACTTTTTCAGTTGCCTCCGACAAACCTGCATTTTTGAGCAACCGCCACGGGCCACTGCTCCGGTTTGGAACAACCACTGCAGCACTACGGCTCAGCCAACCCCTGCCCTTTAGCCAGGCCCCTACAAGCCCTTGCAGCCCGGCCAATCCCTGGGCGTTACCGCCTGACACCCGCTCAAGCCCTCCAAGCCCTTGCAGCCCTTTGGCCCAGCGGCCGTCGAGCTGCCGCCGCCAAGGTACTATAGCCTCGTCATACCCCCAGTATTTTGAGGGAAATCGAAAAATAGACAATCAAGGACACTGCATCAACGATAGTGGTAATTAACGGTGAAGCCATAATCGCCGGATCCGCCTTGCACAGCTTGGCCACAATAGGCAGCACGCCGCCGATGGTCTTGGCCAAAGCTACCGTCAATACAAGGCTGACGGAGACAATAATGTAAACCATGGGTTCACCGGGATAAGTGATCATCAGCCGGATGCAATTAACTAAGGCTAAAGCTGTACCTACCAACAAGCTGACCCGCAGCTCTTTCCAAAACACCCGGCCCATATCCTTGCCTTCAATCTCATCCAAGGCCATGCCGCGGATGACCATGGTGGCGCTCTGGGAGCCGGCATTACCGCCGGTACCCGTCAGCATGGGGATAAAGGTGACCAAAATAGGCATAAACTGGATGAGATTCTGATAGTGGCCCAATACGCTGCCTGTGATCATGGCGGAAATCATCAGTACCAGAAGCCAAAGAATACGGTTTTTCGCCAACTCCCAGACGCCGGTTTTCAGATAAGGCCGCTGGGAAGGCAGCATAGCCGCCATTCTTTCGAAGTCCTCGGTGTTTTCTTCCTGGATAACGTCCATAACGTCGTCAATGGTGATAATGCCCACCAGGCGGTTTTCCTGGTCTACCACCGGCAGAGAGAGGAAATCGTATCTGCCGATAATTCTGGCCGCTTCTTCCCGGTCGTCGTAGGTATGGACAAAAATCACGTCGTCGTCCATAATATCCCCGATTAGCGTGTCCAAATCCGCCAAAAATAGACGGCGTACGGTAATTACTCCTTCCAGACGCCGATTGGCGTCAGTGACATAACAGGTATAAACCGTTTCGCTATCCAGGCCCACTTGGCGAATGCGCTCAAAGGCCTGATTTACCGTCATTTCCTTTTTAAGGTGAACGAACTCCGCCGTCATAATGCTGCCGGCTGAAGACTCGGGATAATTTAAAAACTGATTGATCAAGCGCCTGGTCTCCGGTGAAGTATGCTGAAGCAGTTTTTTCACCACATTGGCCGGCAGCTCTTCCAGCACGTCTACGGCGTCGTCCACATAAAGCTCGTCGATGATGGCCGAGGCTTCTTTGTCCGTAATGGCCGTAATCAACTGTTCCTGGGTTTCCTGAGCTAAATAGGAAAATAGCTCCGCCGCAAATTCTTTATGCAATGTCCGAAAAACCACCGGCAACTGCTTGGGCGGCAGGCTTTCCAAGAACTCGGCGGCATCGGCCTTGTTCAGCTCGGACAGCTTCTCCTTGAGGGCGCGGTATTCCTTATTTGCCGCCAGTGCCGTCAATTCCTCAAACAACTCTTTTTCCATTTCCATAACGGCACCCCCCTATAATCTCGGTCCTATTTTTCTTTTTTGCCATTTTTATGGCCTCCCTATTCAAAATCAGGAGCATAAAAACAGACATAACCGCAAAAAGCAGATGGCAAACGACTTTGGTACCAAAGCAAATCCGGTGCAGAACAAATCTGCCGCAGAACGAATCTGCCGGAACCAAAGCATCAGCAAACATCTGCATTGCGGTCCGAATCATACGAATCAGTCAAGCAAAATTAAGCTTTGCTTATCTGAGCCGGGTGCTGGTTAAATCAGCTATGCCGTTATCTTTTGGGAAGAAAAAACAACGGCCATAGCAAACATTTGCCTGCACGGGTGATCATCGGCGTCCGCTTTTATACATCTGTCGCTTGGGTCCACTGTTTTTCCCTCCTTTGTGTATTTTATGGAAAAATCTCGCCGGGAGTACGTCGTCCCATCTAGAATTATAGCGAAAAAATACCCTGGTGACAAGACAAGGCTGAGGTGAGGGGCAAGAAAAGTTTTGCATTAAAGTTTTGTATCCACAAAAAACGTATTGACAAATAGGGTTTTCCCGGTGTAAAATTTCAAACATAATAAATACGGCTATGAGGAAAACGAGTACTTATTTCGGAAAGCACAGAGAGAAGATGGTTGGTGCGAATCTTCGAGTAAGAAATAAGGAAGCCATTTCTGAGCCATGGACCCAAAGGCATTTTTGCCCAGTAGGCTTCATCGTGACCGCACGTTACAGCGGTAAGGCATGTTTGTGCCGGATGAGTGCGGAAAGCCTGGCTTTCCGAAATTAGGTGGTACCGCGGAGATTTTCGCCCTAAGTCAAAAGACTTAGGGCGTTTTTTATTTGAAAGGAGTCAATCAATATGCTAATCGAAAAAGCAAAAAAAATGGAGCGAGTCCATTACGATATCCGGGGACCCATCTCTGAAGAAGCAGAGCGCATGGAAGAGCAAGGCATAGAGATTGTTAAGCTCCATACCGGCAATCCCGGTTTATTCGGCTTTGAACCGCCGAAATATGTGGTAGAGGATTTAATGAACAACCTGCAGCTTTCTTATGCTTACTCCACTTCCAAGGGCCTGCGGGAAGCCCGGGAGGCCATCGTCAGCTATTCTGCCAAAAAGGGTATTACAGGCATTGAACCGGAAGACGTGTACACCGGCAACGGCGTCAGCGAATTAATCATGATGTCAATGCAGGCTTTGCTCAATCCGGGAGACGAGGTTTTGATTCCTACGCCGGATTATCCCCTTTGGTCGGCGGCTGTTACTCTGACCGGCGGCAAGGTGGTCCATTACCTCTGCGATGAAAAAGCGGATTGGATGCCGGACATGCAAGATATGCGGAAAAAAATCACCAGCCGTACCAAAGCCTTGGTTATTATCAACCCCAACAACCCCACCGGCGCTCTTTATTCCAACGACTTGTTGAAAGAGATGCTGGAACTGGCCAGACAGCATAACCTGCTGGTGCTTTCCGACGAAATTTACGACCGACTGGTGATGGACGGCTTGGAGCATACCTCCACCGCCTCCCTGGCCCCGGATCTGCCGATGATTACTTACAACGGCCTGTCCAAATCCCATCAGATCTGCGGCTTCCGCTGCGGCTGGATGGTGGTAAGCGGCGACAGGACTCAGACTGCCGGCTACCGGGAGGGCCTGACGGTGATGGCCTCCCTCCGCCTTTGTTCCAACGTGTTATCTCAAGCTGTAATCAAATCTGCTCTTGAGGATCCGGCTTGCTCAGACCATCTGCTTTTACCCGGCGGCCGCCTTTACGAACAGCGGGAATGCGCTTACCGGATGCTCAACGCCATCCCCGGCGTCAGCGCCGTCAAGCCCAAAGCTGCCTTATATATTTTCCCCAAACTGGACCGGCAAAAGTTCAACCTTAAAGACGATAAGAAATTGGTTTTGGATTTTCTCAAGGCCAAGCATGTGTTGATTACTGAAGGAGCGGCCTATAACTGGACTGAACCCGATCATTTCAGGCTGACTTACCTGCCCAAAGTGGAGGAATTAGCCGACGTCATCAACCGCTTGGAAGATTTCCTTAGGGATTACAGACAATGAGCCGGCGGCGGTGATTACAAACAGTAGAATGATAAACAGCTTCTTGGGAAATGATTAGCAGCACATACGTTTTCCCATACTGCCGGTCTGAAAGCGCTTACAAAAAGGAGCTCAGAATGAACCTGAGAAGGTCCGGGAAGAGCTCCTTTTCATTCCAAAACTTTCGTTATAGGAAAAATAGATAGTGGATTATTGTGGATTTGCATTTCCATTTGTCAGATAATTGTGGTAAAATTTATTCAGAATTGTCAATACAAAAGAAGGGAGTTGATATAATTTATTGTCTGTTATAATAATATTTTGCATAAATCGGTGAGACTCTGAAGTAACTCATCGCTTGGCGCCGCAATTTTTCAGAATCATCCATTATTGCGGCACAGGTGATCAAAAAAGGAGGATGATCCATGTTAAGCAAAAAGGAATCCAACCAAAAGGTCAACGGTCTGGCACTTATTCCATTTTTAGTTTTTATCATTATTTATATGGGCGCAGGGCTTTTCATGCAAGCCAAGGGCGTCGAAATGGCCTTTTATCAATTCCCTTCTGTAGTAGCAATCTTTATCGCCGTAATCCTCGCCTTTATCATGCATAAAGGTACAATCGACGAAAAATTCGCTGTCTTCGCCAAAGGCGCCGGCGAAGAAAACATTTTGATCATGCTGATGATCTACATTCTGGCCGGGGCCTTTTCTACGGTAGCCGGAGCTATGGGCGGCGTGGACGCCACCGTAAATTTAGGCCTTTACCTGATCCCCACCCAGTTCATCACCGCCGGTATTTTCATTATCGCCTCTTTCCTGGGTGTAGCCACCGGTACGTCCATGGGTACCATCAGCGCTTTAATCCCCATCGCTTTGGGTGTATCAACCAAGGCCGGCCTCAGCCTGCCCTTAGTGGCTGCCGCAGTTGTAGGCGGAGCTATGTTTGGCGACAACCTGTCCATGATTTCCGATACCACCATTGCCGCTACCCGTACCCAGGGCTGTGAGCTTCGTGACAAATTCAAGGTCAATTTCATGATCGCTCTGCCGGCGGCTTTATTAACCGTCGTATTGCTGCTGATCTTCGGCGCTCCCGAAGTAGCGGTACCCCTTGAAGATTTGCACTTCGATCTCATCAAGGTGCTCCCTTATATCCTGGTTTTAGGTCTGGCTTTGGCAGGAATGAATGTTTTCCTGGTTTTGACCATCGGTATTTTCTCCGCCGGCATTATCGGCATGATCGGCGGCGAGCTGACCCTGATGACTTTTGCCCAGTCCACCTGGAATGGTTTCACCAGCATGAATGAAGTATTTTTCCTTTCCCTCTTCTGCGGCGGTTTGGCTGCTTTAACCACCCATTACGGCGGCATTAACTGGCTCATTGAGAAAGTGCAGAAGCTGATGCGGGGTCAGAAATCCGCCCAGGTAGGCATTTCCGCTTTGGTTTCCCTGGCCGACGTGGCCGTAGCCAACAACACGGTGGCCATCATCATCAGCGGCTCTATCGCCAAGGATATTTCCCGGGAGTATAAAATCGATCCCCGGCAAAGCGCTTCGTTGCTGGACATCTTCTCCTGCATCTGGCAGGGTATTATTCCTTACGGCGCCCAGCTTCTTGTGGTAGGCAGCCTCACCGGCGGCGCCGCCAGCCCTATGCAGGTCATTCCCTTCCTTTGGTATCAGCAGCTTTTGGCCGTCATGGCTATCCTCTCTATCTTCTTCCCCTTTGCTCATCGTATCATCAAAAAAGACCCCTGGAACTGGGAATATGATGTGGCTGAGTCCGGCGTAGCCGCTAAAAAAGCAGCGGCAGCGGCCGCCGCTTCATTAGAAAGCTAAAGGCAAAATCAAGGGATATAAATGCAAAAAGCCGGGCAGAACCGGACGAAGGTTCTGCCCGGCTCCTTCCGAAGGAGCCGATAATGAATAATCTAGTAGTCGGGGTAATGGCCGGCACCCCCGTAGATACGCAAATGGGCGTGGATTATCTGGTCCGGCAAGGACTGCAAGTAAAAGCTTATCCCGTTTCTTGCTCCTCCCGGGAGCAGGCCAAGTTTCAGTTGGGCCCCAGCGAAGAAAAAGAAAGAGTAATCAGCAAAATACTGCGGGAGATAAAAAAGGAAGGCATAAGCGCCTTGGTAGTCTATTGCAATTCTTTGAGCGGGGCAGTGGATATGCCTTCCCTGAGCCGGCAGGAAGATATTAAAATTTTGACCCCTCTGGATGTTTATCGGATTTTGGGGACAGAATACAAGAGGCTGGGCGTAATAGCTGCCAATAGCCAGGGCCTGGCCGGCATTGAGAAAACCTGCTCCGCAGTCAATCCCGATTTGGATATATTGGGAGCCGCCCTGCTGCCTTTGGTAAATGGCATAGAAAGCAGGAAGCAACCCTCAGCTTTAATGGCGGAATTCGCCCTGGCCAGCCTTTGCCGGTTTTTTGAACTCAATAATGTGGAGGCCATTCTCTTAGGCTGTACCCATTTCCCCTATCTTAAAGAAGAATTGGAGAAAGTAACCCAAATACCGGTTTTAGATCCGGCCGACAGGATGCTTCAGCTTCTTTTAGCGGACCTGCTGCCATAAATCAAGTCTCTTCTTTAATGAACTGGTTTCGTACCCTTTCCGTATAAATTATGGATTCACTGATGCACTGTTTCAGCAGCTCTACAAATTCCAAGGCTTCCGGCGACAGTTTGGCGTTCTTGAGATGAATCCAGCCCAACCGCATACAATCGTTGCCCTCCAGAGGAATGGAAATCATACGGGTGTCCATCAGGCCGCTGACCAAAAGACCGCTGCCGGTAGTGATGGCATCGGTGCTGGCAATGATATTTACCGCAGCTGCTCTGCTATTAACCCTGATGGTACGGCTGGATCTTTTGAAGGTGAGAAGCTGTACCTCCTCGGAAAAATCAAGAGCAGCACTTTGACCATGCTCAAAACTCAGGTAAGGATAGTCGCCCAGGTCTTCGGCGGAGACGCTGGCCAGACAGGCCAAAGGGTGGTCCCGCCGTACAAAAACACAAGGCGTAACACAGTGAAGCTCCTGAAATAGAATGCCCTTAGTTTCTAAAATCCGCTCCAGCATTTTTTCGGTCAAATTGGATAAAAAGATGACGCCGATATCAGCCCGGTGCTCGTATACGTCGTTGATAACTGTATCCATAGAGGATTCTTGTAAGCTAAAAGAAAAATTCGGCTTATCAATACGCTGCAGCAGACGGATAAAAGCATCTTCCGTAAAAGGGTAGCGTTGGGTGGAGACGCTAAGGTAAGAAGGCGGAGCTACATTTTTCTTCTTATACATGCTTTCCACATGCTGCTTCTGCTCCAGCAGCAGTTGAGCATAATTCAAAAACTCCTTGCCTTCCTCAGTAAACGCCACACCCCGGTTATGGCGTTCAAAAAAGCAAACGCCCAGCTCATCCTCCAAATCTTTGATGGAGCTTGAGATGCTGGACTGGGAAATAAAGAGGTTTTGGGCGGCTTTATTTATGGAACCGCATCTAAAGATTTCCACCAAATAAAGCAATTGTTGAAAGGTCATGGTTTTCCTTCCTTTCTCTAAGGACATTCCGGTTTTCAGTTATCGGAAAAACTGCTAACCAGCAGTCAAAAACCTGTCGTAACACTTTGCGGCAGGAAGTGATAAGCTTGAAGTAAGGAAAGGTTAGGCATAACTTGATTCTATTATAAATTGAATTCTCACTTTTTTCAATCATTCTCCTGACAGGCTTTTGCACCCGAAGGAGACAAGTAGAAAGGATGATAGGAATGAATCATTTAAACAACAGCGGCTTTGCAACAAAACAAATCCATGCCGGAGCAAAACGTGATGAAAACGGCGCTTTGTGCATGCCTATTTATCAGACCGCTACCTTTAGCTTTGACAGCGTGGAGCAAGGCGGCGCCCGCTTTGCCGGTCAAGAAAACGGGTACATTTATTCCCGGCTCTCCAATCCCTCCCTGATCATGCTGGAGGAAAAAATGGCGGCTCTGGAAGAAGGCGAAGCTGCCCTGGCTACCGCTTCCGGCATGGGCGCCATCGCTACCGCCCTGTGGACGGCGGTACGGACCGGCGATCATATTCTGGCTGACGAAACATTGTACGGCTGCACCTATGCCTTGTTGAACCACGGCATGGAGCGTTATGGCGTAGAGGTAACACTGACGGATCTCACGGACGCGGAGAATCTGAAAAAACACCTGAAGCCTAATACAAAAGTGGTTTATTTTGAGACTCCCTGCAATCCCACCCTGAAAATCCTGGACATTGCCAAAGTAGCCCAGGTTGCCCACGAATACAATCCGGCAATCCGGGTAATCGTAGACAACACCTTCGCCACCCCCTATCTGACCCGGCCCTTGACCTTAGGGGCCGATGTGGTTGTCCATAGCGCTACCAAGTATCTCAACGGTCACGGCGACGTTATTGCCGGCGTAATTATAGGCAAGGCCGATTACCTGCTGGAGTGCCGGATGTTTGGCTTAAAGGATGTTACCGGCGCAGTCATGGCTCCTTTCAATGCCTTCTTGATGGCCCGCGGCTTAAAAACCCTGGATATTCGTATGGAGCGCCATTGCAGCAACGCCATGAAGCTGGCCCGGTTCTTTGAAAGCCATCCGGCGGTGGCCAAGGTTTATTATCCCGGCCTGGAAAGCTTCAACGGCCATGAAACAGCGAAAAAGCAGATGCGGCTTTTTGGCGGCATGGTGGCCATCGAGCTGAAAGCCGACAAGGAAACCACTGCCAAATGCCTGAACCGTCTAAGTCTGGCTACCATCGCCGTCAGCCTGGGCGATGCGGAGACTTTAGTGGAGCATCCCGCCACCATGACCCATTCCACCTATACTGCCGATGAACTGGCAGAGGCCGGCATTTCCGAAGGCCTGGTGCGAATCTCCGTAGGCTTGGAGGATCCGGAAGATATCATTGCCGACTTCCGGGAAATCCTCAAAGACCTCAAATAGGAAATTTGCCGTTTCCCTTTAAGGGGGGCCGTCCCGCAATGGATCTGCAAGGATTCAGGAGGGACGGCCTTCTTTTGCTATGCCATATTAGCTTTCGTTCTCCGGCATTATTTCTGCAATTCTTGGCGAAATATGGGCGGTTTGCTCCGCCGGGTCCCAAGTCACAGCAAAATGCAAAGCTTCGCTGACCAGGCGCAAAGGCACCATCACCCGCCCATCTTTGATTTCCGGCGCTACCGCTGAAGTAAAGGCCGCATCATTAACCCATGCCGTTTCACTGCCGATTTCTAAAGTCATCCTTTTACCCTGCTGCAAAAAAGATATTTTTTTATCATTTTCCCAATGCAGCTCAGCATTCAACAGGGCTGCAATGCCGCGAACAGGCGCCAGTACATATCCCGCTCTGATGTACGGTTCCGCCTCGGAAGCGACTTGCAGGCCGTTAAAGCATAGTTTTATGCCGGGGCAAAGTAAAGGCTCCTTAGAGAGGTCATAATAAATGCTTATACCTGTAGCCAGTACTTCAACGGCTCCGTCGCTGATATTCATATTTGAAAATTGGCCATTTCCTAAATTGAAGTACCAGTTATTGTTGGCGCTATCCAGAAATCTCCGGGGCCCTTGCCCGCCGGGACAGGCCAGGCTCCCATCAAAGGATAAAGTATTGTCCTTTTGGCCCATAACAATTTCCGCATAGCTGTGATCCACCGGGTCCACCCTGTCTTGCCCTGTTAGGGTATCCCTGCCGTTAAACATGAAAACCTGGCCTTTTTTATCGGTGATATAAAGAGAATTCTGATTCTCCGCAAAGCTCTCTATCTGGAAATCGGCCCTATAGGCAGCCTCTGCCTGTCCATCCCAAGCATATAACGTATTATCCTCAATGGCTTTAATATAGAGCAGATGATTTTCGCCCCAGACACAGGCGGTATTCGGCGCCAATTGCAGGCTTGACCCAGCCGTAATATCGCCGCTTATTCTATGGCCGTCGTTTACATAAACTATTATAGTTTCGCCGTTTTTTATCATTGTCCATAGCTGGTTGTGGACTATACGAAAATCGAGAATCTCTCCCTCGGCAATCAGGCGAAAAGCGGTAATATCCTTTTTGTCCCGCTGCAGTATAGCCTGAAATCCCTTGTCTCCCTTACTGCTTAGACCCAGATAATAATGATTCTTATCCTCCGCTATTTTAGAAATCGTACTATTGGAAAAGGAAAAGCCTTGACCGGCTTGCTGCAGGACAACCGATAAATAAACCGTCACATCGGGCCGGAAATCCCTGTCCAGCTCATGGCTGTACTTTATAGTATCGTCAAGAAAAAAAGCAGGATCATCTTTGAAGGCATAAGAAGGCAGCGGCTCTGCAGGGCTGCCCCAGGCATCATGTTCAAGCTGAGGATGACCGGCGGCGGCATATACAGGAAAGCCGGATAAAAGCAGCAAGCTTAGGAGAAAAAAACTTATACACCTTTTTATCTTCATTCTAGCAACCTCCTTATTAGCCTAACTTCCCCCGATTTTCACAATACACGGCGATGAACCGAGGGCACTGAAAAAGTCGTACAAAGCTGACCGTCGTAAAGCTGAAATGTACAAAATTTGAGGTTTTGTGGCTATTGTTCCTTTGGAATAGTAGATTCAAACTATGCCTAACACTAAATATAGGGAGAAATCAGTGTTCAGTGGCGTAAAACTTGAAATTTTGAGCAGTTAGCTAAGCCAAATACACATAAAACCTCATTTTTTGTACACAGGGCTGGATGGGAGCGACTTTTTCAGTATCCTCCGATGAACCTGCTATTTTGAACAACCAGACCCCATGGGCAGGATAGTTCGGAACAGTCCGGAATAGCCCAAGATACAGATTCTAATGGATATAGGCCGAATCAATATAACGAAGCCATGGCTAATGCAAAACGGATGATTTTTGGCCTGGGTTTTGAAAGATTTCGAAAACAGGATAAATCCGCATAAGTGGTTGTGCTTAACCATTCTTCCAGCTGAATTAGCAATGCCGGCCCGCCGTCTGCCACCGTGATCTCCCCGTTTTCTATTTTGACCAGGCTGGGAATAGTGCTAACTCCCACTTTATCCAAGAGTTCATTTGTTTTAGCGGGGCGGCTTTGACGGTCAACGGTCAGATCATAAGAATAGATAATCCGCTGATAAAGGCGGGACAGATTGGCCAACTGCGGATAAACCTCTGCACATTCCCGGCAGTCCTCACTGCCGATATAGATATATTGGGCTATTTGTATCCGCTCAGTCTTATCCAAAACTTCTTCTAAAGTAATAGACGAGATTCGAGGCTGAAATGATTCATGATTTAAATAAAAATTTTCATGAATTTTTGCAGCCTTTGCCGTAAAAAGACTGAGAGCGATAATCAGGGGCAGCGTCAACATAATCACTAGTTTTTTCTTATTGGCAAGAAGGCCGAAAGCTAAAACCGGCGGACAAGCAATGGATAGAAAAAAACCAATCCATAAGCCATCTGACGGCCATCCCTCCAAAACCAAGCCCGCATCCCGGCAATGGCCATCTAGTCCTAAATAAAAAGATGATATATACAGAGTAAAGGCTGCAGCAGTCAGGCTAAAGCAATAGGGTAATAACCAGGCCATTCTTTTTAACATAGAACTCTCCTCTGACGATATTATTTAGTTTAGAAGTCAAACGGAGAAGATCAGGTTAATTTCCGTTCCCAAAGGCTAACTGTTCAAAATTCGAAGTTGTGATCCGCCGTCAGCGGATTTGACTTGAAATCAGGGGTGGAGTGCTCAAAAATCGAAGTTGTGTGGTGGAATATAAGGCAATTTACGGCCATCAATTCCTCTTTCTATACGCTGCGGATTACATACGCTGCCTCATCGAAATCTTTTTTATGAACATATAGATGGTACTCGTAAGTATAGTTTAGCTTTTGTCCAATAGTGCCCAGGGAGGCCCGCCGGGAAGCGCCAAAAGGTCCCCAAGTGCCGCTATTGGTGTTTACTACTTTAACGTAATATTCAATATCATTTTGTTTTAATTTGCTTCTGGCCTTTGACAGGTGATCGAGATCAAATGTTAAAAGCACTTCTTTGCGATTGAAGAAAGTTAACATTCGCCGGCCCCTCCTTCCTGCTTATCTTCCCATATCTCCATTCTATTCCTGTTCAAGAAAATTTCAAGGGTAATTTTGTTAATAATAACCAAATAAATCTGCTTATCAGCCTAATTTCCTCTCGGACCGCAAAAAGCCACCTTTATTTTGTCATCTATAATAGATAACGAAATAAAGGTGGATTTAATTACCGAAAAAACTACTTTTTAAAAAATTTATTTTGGGTTGTCTATCTGCTAGCGCCGATAAGACTTAGCCGTATCAATCCGAATGGCTCCGGCAGCGGCATCCCAGGCCAGCTCAAAATCAAACAATTCGGCAATATCCCGCAGCTTGAAGAAATTATTGCCGTTTATATTGTAGGCGTCAAAGGCAATCGCTTTATCCGCCGCCAGTATTTTTGAGCTTGTCTTCTTGGCCGGCACAGCCCCTTGACTGGATTGGCCGGGCTGAGCAGGGCTTTCCCCGTCCATTGTATTATAAGCCTGATTGCTATAGAGAATTATGGAGTTGGACGCCTGGTCCCAGCCCACATCAAACTGCTTGCCGCTGCCCTTCAGGGCCCAGGCCAAATCCCGCAGCTTAAAATAATTATTGCCGTTGATATTATAAGCGGTGAAATCCACACTGCTGCCATTCACATATACCTTAGAGGCAGAAGGCTTTGCGTAAAGCTGATTTGCCACATTTGCCTGGAGAAAGGCCAAGCCGTTATTCACATTGCGCCCGGCATAAGATACCTTATTGGCCGGATAATAAAGAGCGGTAGAACCGCCGCCATCCAGGCACATGGCGTTTACCAGGCCTAAGCTTTGGCAAACCTCGGCGGCTTTGCTTATGGTGGCGGAAGCCATATTGCCGATGATGATTTTGCCCTCTGCCGTTGCGCCGATAAAGGACCTGGCTGTGCTTAAGCTATTGATTTTATCTTCGACAAAGCCTTCCTTTTGGCCCTCGGCGGTGATTACCCCATTGATAATCAGGCTGGGCCCCGCCCCCAAGGCAACGGTTACATCCTGCCAGTCTTTGGCGCTGGTAAAAGTGGTGTTAATCGTTACATCATAAGTAACATGATCCCCTACTTTGTACCGCTCCCCCACCAGATAAGCCACGGCCGGATTGTAGGCAATGGCAAAGCCGCCGCCGGGCACATCAAAATCCGCTGTGGCAATCTGGGTAACCAGGCCATTTTTGCCGATTATTGCGGCCTTAGCTCCGGGAGCCAGGGTTACAGTGGCGCCGTATTCCGGCGTAAATATGGTAATGGCATCGTCCTCCGCACTGGGGTGATTAATCCGCCAGGGAATGGCCCGGTATTGGCCATTAATATAACCGGCAAAATCAAAGGTCAGCCGGTCCACCAGCAATTTTCCGGCTGCCGTAATGCCGACTACCGCGCCGCTTTGGCTGATGTGAATAACCTTGCCCTCCTTGATGATCGTCCCCCAAGGAATAGGCACACCTTCATAGGCTTCAAAATACGTTCCATTAATAGCGGCCGCGGCTTCCACCTTCTGGGCCATGGCGGCCAAAGGCTCCGTCTCCGTAATTTTATTCTGGGCATTCAAAATCACCGGGCGAATGCCGTCATTACTCATATCCACCGTTACGTATCTGAGATTGACGCCATTTACCGCTTCGTTTTTGTAAGCCGTGGCGGCTCCGTAGGAAACACCGGGATTGACCAATAAGGAAATCAGTACAACAGCAATGAAAGTTATTTTGGTGAATCGCATTCTTTTCTCCCGCATTCCATTATAATAAGCTTATTCTGAATTACTATTTTAGAGTGAAACATGGAATCCGTCAAGTATAAAGGTACATCATCCAGAGCGTATAACCCGGAGCATGTTCATGAAAAGCCGGCGGACAGCGAGTTTTTGCCGGGATCAGGCGTTAGATGGGCTAACTGCACAAATTTGCAGGTTTATCGCTGTTTGAGGAGGCTAACTGTTCAAAAAACGAGGTTGTGCGGTCTTAATAGTAGTTATTATGACTCCAAAGGCCGATTTTTGATTAATTATGTGCATAATTTGACGCATTCTGCATATATGCACTCGTTTTTGCATGGGACTGTCGCACAACCTCGTTTTTTGTGCAACTGGCTAGTTGAAAAAGTAAATGCACGTTTGCTCTGGATTGAAGACGTAAATGCACCTTAGCTCCCTCTTGCAATTGCTATTGCAGCTTCATGGTTTTTTCCTTTGCAATTCTAAATACAGCCTTGCCTTGTGCATTTAACTTTTCAATTGGTCTTTTGAGCAACTGGCCTTTTGGGTAACTGGGGCAGCTGGCCTTTTGTGCACCATAATTAAATTAATACAAGAAATAATTATTCTTGATAGTAAAGGGAATACTTAGTAAACTGTAACTAAATGAAATGGAGGTTATAACAATGGAATTTAAAATTGCTGCCGGCGGAGAAGTAAAAGTTATACTTATATATAAAGATGAGGAATTGACAAATGAGGCTTATTTGTATGCCAAAGAAAAAGGCCTGATCCAGGGAAAGGCTGGTGAGGTTTATTCTTCTATTTGTAAAGATGAACAGGTGATTATCTTAGGTATGGGGGACAAACGCAAGGTTTCCCTGGAAACTCTGCGCAAGTCTTTCCATGCCCTTGGCAAAGAGGCAATGAAATATAAAGTAAAAAGTATCGCTGTGGAAATCCCCGAATTTGAGGGCTTGTGTTATAAAATGACTGTGGTATCGGCAGTTGAAGGCTTGCTGCAGTCGGAGTACAGCTATGAAAAATTCCTGACGGAAAAGAAAGTAAAGCCTTGCCTGGAAGAGGTTTTCTTAAGTGTTGCCAAAGGCAAAGAAGACACGGCAGCAGAAGCCATAGCGGAAGCCCAAAACATTGCGGAAGGCATATTTACGGCCAGAGATTTGGTAAACGAGCCGGCAATCAACATGTATCCGGAGATATTGGCCAACAGCGCCAAAAAAGAATTGACGGCTTTAGGCGTTAAGGTTGAGGTTTTTGAAAAGGCAAAAATAGAAGAATTGGGCATGGAGGCTTTTCTGGCCGTAGGCAGAGGGTCGGCCAAGGAATCAAGATTTATCGTCATGTCCTATGCAGGCAATCCCGATTCTAAAGAAAAAATAGCCTTAGTGGGCAAAGGCATTACTTACGATTCCGGCGGCTATTGTCTGAAACCCGCCAACAGCATGAAGACCATGCATACGGATATGGCAGGCTCTGCCTCGGTAATCGGTGTATTGAAAGCTATTGCCAAATCAAAGCTCAAGAAAAACGTAGTAGGAATCGTAGCCGCCTGCGAAAACATGATTTCCGGCGACGCCTACAAGACAGGAGATATTATTGGTTCCATGTCCGGCAAAACCATTGAAGTAGGCAATACCGACGCCGAAGGCAGATTGACTTTAGCCGACGCCTTATGGTACGCCACAACCGTCGAAAAGGCCGATAAAGTTGTGGATATCGCCACTTTAACAGGGGCCTGCATAGTTGCCCTTGGCAATATCACCACAGGAGCCGTGACCAATGATGAAGCCTTCATGCGTGACTTAAGGGAAGCCTCTTCTATGGCCGGGGAAAAGGTCTGGGAGCTGCCCAATTTTGAAGAATATAAAGAGCTTTATAAGGGCACTTTTGCCGATTTGAGCAACGTGGGCAAAGACGGGGCCGGGGCCGGCGCCATCATCGCCGGGCTTTTCTTAGCGGAATTTGTCAACGGCACTCCTTGGGTACATTTGGATATAGCGGGCACCAGCTACACCTCCTCGGAATACGGCTATATGCCAAAAGGGGCCACCGGCGTGCCGGTGAAGACGCTGTACTATTTGGTGAAGGAGTTTTAGGAGCAGTTTAATCACGGCAAGGAGTCCGAGCTTAATCCTATCCTCTATAGAATTTAGCTTAGCCATGATTTGCCCTCGTTCTTGTTGCCTCATCCGCAACAGGAGCGAGGGCTTTAGTCGCTGCTGCTTTTATGCCGGTATATAGCATTATCATTAATAAAAATGTAATATATACTTATCATTTTTTATATCTCGGACAAGCTACAATTTATAGCGGGAGCAATGGATAGTATCGGCATATTCCATTCTACTTCGAAGAAACCTGAAAAGGTAATTGCAGAAGTCCTCTCACATTTGAAGTCGGGTAAAACGGATAACATCCCCGCCGTAGTAGAAAAATACGGTGTTTTGCAAATCATTGATCCCCTTCTCACTGCCATACGCCAAAATGCTGCCAAGTATAATGCATCCAAAGTCATAGAGTATGCGAAATCTCCTGCTTTTGGCAGTAATAACGTGGAAATGGTAAAGTTCGGTATCGCCTTACTTGGATTATTTGATTGGGGCGATACACCGGAAATGCAGGAAAAGCTTCTAACTCTCGGTATGTACGAAGAACTGACGCTCTATGTTCTGGCTGCCGCAAGAGGCTGGCATAATGGAAACGATATGATTTTCAAAATCGCCCAAAGGATCGATGGCTGGGGTAAAATCCATGCTGCAGAACGGCTTGAGCCCGAAACCGATGAAATCCGAGAATGGATTTTGTTGAAACAAGGCGGATGAAATATAAAGGCGCGCCATAAGATCATATTTACGATAGCTCAATCCTGCAAATCCGGATAACGCAAATCATCGATTGCTATCCAATTGGCCCAGCCGCCGGCGCCGGTCAGATAAACCTGATCTTCTTTTCTTTCCTCAATAAGCAATGGCCCGCTATGGGGATCGGGGTATTCGGCTTCCTCCTTAAGATATAGGGGAAATACCAAAAGGGGGCGCATTTCTTCAGTATAAGGAATACCCTGGGATTCCTTAACCCATCCCTTGGCATTGGGCGCCGGAATATCGAAAACGGGAGTGTCCACATAAAGCCAAACCTCTCCTTGGCACAAAACCCGGTCATAACAGTTGACCATGGTATAGGCCGGCAGCTTTGTGGATTCCGGAAAATCTTCTGAGGGCAGCATATAAAGGGTCTGCTCTTGATCACTTAAAAAATATCCGGGCAACTCTCCTGTATAGAATTGAATCTCGAGGGAGGCTTCAGCGAGGGAAGAGCTCCCTGTCCGCCCCAGGAAGAAACCCAAAGCCAGAAAGAAAAGACTCAATATAATTAATCTTGCCGGTTTTTTAAGGTAATAACGGGATTTCCTTCTATTCATATAACCTCCTGCATGCATAGATCATCGGGTGTTCCGGCCATTTCATGATAAATCCGATCATAACGGCACCCCCAATATTATTGGAAGAATTGCCATAGCGTCTGCTGCCACTGCTCTTCAAGTTTGAAGTTTTGGCCGTTTACAATATAAGCTCCCGTTTCGATATCATATAAATAAATGGTATCGCCGATAACGATTTTCAAGTCGCAATCCTCCTTGTTAATTGAATCTATTGGAATGGGATCGGACTGGGCAAAACCATCGAATATAGCCTTGAGCATAACGGAATTTCCTTTCATTGCCCATAGCGAGGCGCCCTTCGGTTTTAAAACATTAAAATGCTCATGATCAATTTCAGTAAGGGCTGTAATTTCAGCACAGTTTTCCGGGTCAGATCGGTCCAGGCGAACGGAAGCAAAAATATCACTAAGTCTTTTAGTATCGCCGATATGGGTCTGTAATCCCCGCAACAAGATTTCTTTATCCTCCCCCTCCATCCTCCGTTCTGCTTCCGCCAAAGCCTCAGCTCTGCTTCTTATGGGTTTATAGTTGTTGAAAGTTAAAAAAACAGCGTCCGGGTCATTCTCCTCATAAACTTTAATTTCATAGCTTTTCCCGTTCTTCTCAATCAGAAATTCACAAGTGCCAAAAGAGCCCTCCAAATCCTCCCGCTTAGCTTCCTCAAATCCTCCAAGATCTATCTCTGATAACCAGGCGGCAAGTTCATGAAATTGCTCTTCATCCACCGGCGCAAAAACGTAATATCTGCCAAGCTTAAGTTGAATATCTTCCGGCTGCCCCAAAAGCTCACTTACCGTTTTCAATGCAATCTCCAATGAATCGGCATTATTTATTTGATCAGAGCCATCTGTATTGGAACAACCTGCGGCAAGCACTAAAACACTAATTAAAATTAGCATAAAAAAGCATCTTAGCTGCATCGAAATCATCTCCTTTACAGTTTAATTCCTGCACTTACAGTTATCTGATTGAAAAGATAATTTTGTAAGTATAGCCGCGGGTTCCATTTCCAGAATTGCCTTTAAGAATATTTTTGGAGAATTCATAAATGCCATTTCAAAAAAATGAGTGATTCCTTCTGCCTTATAACCGTCACTTTTCTCATAATCCAGCATTTGTCGCTTAATTTCAGTATAGCTATACACATCAGGTTCTGCTATTGCTGCAGCCTTTGGTACTGCCTGGAAAATGATGCATAGAAGAGCTATGATAGTGATTGATATTTTAATCTTCATTACTTAATCCCCCAATCTCTTACTACCAATAGAACCCCGCCAGAGCTGCAAAAATGAATACGCCAATGTATGTCATAAATCCTAGCGGTAAAACAATCGCTATAATTGCTAGAATAATTCCGAATATGCCAATCTTATCTTTACCTTCGCCAAGAGAAATAAAACCCATTAGTATTCCGCCAATCGATAGCATGAGTGTAAAAAGAATCGTCGGCGCCGACACTAGTTTTCGTCCAAAAAGATAGAACATTAGGGCTGGTAACAGGTGAAGGCTTATAGCAATCAAGGGATAGGCAATACTCTGATACTTGGGAATAGAAGGCTTTTTCATAGAAAACTCCTCATTCAGTCGATCTTACTAGGCATAAAATATTTTTATATTAAGGAGTTTATTGATCATAAAAATTATTGATTGCGATTGCTTCGTCAACTGAGGCCGCTGGCCCAATGATTCTATAGCCGTTATTTCTCTTATAATACTGATCTATTATTTCATTATATGGAACAATAACGAAATGACTTAAGTCTCTGGCAAGCCACACAGGGCCAACCACGACTGTTCGCAGGGAAATATCCTCCACATCAGCGGTATACTCCAAAAAGCCATAATAATAATGATCGTTTTTCATCAAAAAAACGATGTCGTCATATTTATATGGAGGCATAGAATCAACGCCTGTTACAATAATCTCACCGGAAAACCGGGGTTTTGACCAAACCGGCTTATAAAAATATCCGGTAATAGAAATCGGAATTTTGCCTAGACTTTGCTGCCGGTCAATATTCCTATATTCCTCAAATTCATATCCCAAGAAATCTATGTCGATTTTTCTAGGCACAACCGATAACAGACATAGCAGAATGGGAATGCATAAAATGATATTACGAATAACACACTCTTTCCTATTCATGAATAGGCCTCCAGAGAAATCAGTAATCCAGACAACAGTTGTAATTCCCTTACCCCTACTCTATATATCTCCCCAGCATGCGGTTTTGTTACAAGAAAAACAAAAAAAATATTAGGGCAGTGGCCGTCTGTGGCTGGGGGCAGTAACCCTTGGGCGATTCTGTACAAAAATTGCGTTTGTATGTGTTTTCCAGGTTCGGCCTGTACAAAAATTGCGTTTGTGGGCGAATTGCATCCGCTGCTGGGACCATTTTAGGTTAAATCGAGGCCAATTTTAGCCAAACCCAAGCCAATTTTATGCAATTTCTTCGGTTATGAGAGAATACTTCCCCGGCATTTCGCATACAACCGCAATTTTTGTACACCCAACCCCGGTCAATTGACTACAAACGTAATTTTTGTACAAACTATCCCCGCCAAGGGTCCGCTAACGGCAGCGCCGGTCAATTCTCCATAAATTCGCCAACCTTTTTTAACTAAAAGACACCGTTGATCGGGTGTCTTTTGTCTTTCCCTTTCAAGCCGCCTTAATCCATTTTTTTCTTCCATTTTTCAAGGGCTCCTTCAACATTTAAGGAAGTAATATTATGTTCAACAACGTAATTTTGAATTGCTTGGAAATTACCTTCATCAAAGTTCTTTTGATTATCTTTAATAAACTGCTCTGTAATATCTTCGCTGCCTCTTTCCGCCTCTTTTAATACCTCCGGTTTTGCATCTGTACTTGTATAGATTTGGGTAACCATAAAAATGAAGAATTCATTAGGCGGAGCTTGTAAAGAGTTAGGCGGGGGAGGGAAAATATCCGTTATTTCTTTTGGCATCTTAGTAAAAGCTGCCCTTTCACCTTGCTCCGTAAAATATTGGACAATGGCGGCATAATCTCCCTTGTTAAAACTTTCTAAGTTTTCCTCATATACCAGGCCCGTTACCTCTTCATTCGTCTCCAGATTCATAATCTGATACTCCTCGGGGTTCTCATAAAAGTCTTCAATTAAGCTCACGTAGTGATCACTGACAGAAGGAAGGGCCTGCTGTGAAGAAGGATCGTCTTTATTTAGCAGAAAGAAACCACATATAAGCCCCAGGATTATCAAAAGGCAGATTATTATTTTCTTAGTCATCATTCACCCTCCTAATCAGTTTCTAGCTAAAATGAATACGTGTAAAGAGCTTCATGGGCATTAACCGGCGGTGCTTAGCCGGGAGGCAGTTTGCGGAATATCCAATATACCGTACTTACCGTATATTTCAACAAAGGCCCTGGCATCATCAATAACGACAGCATTATTAAAAGCAAAAGGGATCACTTCTTTGCCGAAGGGATCAACAAATCCCCATAAGCCCTCACTCTTAACAGCAATATATCTCGTCGCAATAGGAGAAACCTCGTCAAACACGAAATCTGTTCGCAGCTTGCCGTCACTGCCGGCAAGTGCGTATTTCTGGTTACGTTTCACTATAGCTATCTGGTTGCCGCCAATGACTTCATCAAACACAAAATCCGTCATGAATTGCCCATTAAAATAAACCGCGAACCCTGAATCATTCTTACTCCAGAAATCCTCCGGTTCTCTATATAAATAATCCTCAACACTTTCATTAGCGGATAAGAATACAGATATAACTCTATCTTTTGATAATTTGTCTACCGTCTCCGTAGGCTCCCAATGAAAAGCATAATTTTCATTATAATAGAACGTCTTTGATTTCTCAGAATAGAGGTAAAGATATGGCATACGAAAGCCACCTTCCGGCTCTATACTACTAATCGCCTTTCCTGTTTGCCCATCCAGCAGAACCATGTCCATGCCTGAATCACTGTATCCGATAAAGCCGAATTCATGAAAGAATCTAATTTCTTCGTAGTCCAATGCAGGCTCAACCTGCCACAGCAAGTTCTCTTCAATGCTCTTCAGGGCTTCATTGGGCCGACTTCTACCTTCTTCTTCCAACTCTCGCAGGCTGTTTTCCTCTAATTCAAAACCCTTTTGCTCTCCAGCATTATGGGCAGAATAATCAATATAGAATGAAAACATGATAAGTAACAGGAGGAAAAATACTAGGCTCCCTGCTAGCTTCCGCACATCAGCTTTCTTGAACATATTCATCCCCCCTATTACAGTCAGTTTTGCCTATTGCCCACTCATTTATATAACAGATTAGGGTAAGGCAGAAGCAGTAAGCGTGCTAAAATACTAACATTTAGCCTAGAGTTCAGTAACCACTTTAGCCCTATCTTTGATTTTTTGATCATGGGTCACGATAATAATGGTTTTGCCCTCTAAATTCATCGCATGCAAAATATCCATGATGATTTGTGCGTTTTTGGCATCGAGGGATCCCGTCGGTTCATCCGCCAGAATAATATCGCATTTCTTTAAAAATAAGCGGGCCAAGGCGATACGCTGCTGCTCACCGCCGGATAGCGTATATACCTTGCTATTCAGCTTACTGGTCAAGCCTACTCTTTCCAGCACTTCTTCAATCGAATAATCCGTGCGGCTATCCTCTCTGATCAACTCAAGGTTTTGTTCAACGGTTTTATTTTCGATCAAGGCAAAATTTTGAAACAGAAAACCGACAACAGTACGAAAATACTCCATCTTTTGCTTGTTTGTCTTATACTCAATTCCGTTTATTTTTAAGGTGCCCGAGTCAATGGGCTCGATTAAGCCGATCATATTTAATAATGTGGTCTTTCCCGTCCCGCTGGCTCCGGAAAAACAGACGAAGCCCTGATCCTCGATACTAAAATTGTAGTTTTGAAACAAAACAAGATCATCAAACTTTTTGGTGATATTTATTCCTTCTATCATAATTCACTTATAAAACCTTTCCTTTTAGAATTGCCGGTACGTTGGCTTTTTCCAGGGTTAACGCTTTTTTTAAGATGCAGACGAACTCAAAGGCCAGCAATATCAGTCCGCCCCAAAGGAGATTTTCACCAAATTTAATACCCAAAAGCCATCCCAAGAGGAAGGCCAGAATTGCGCTCAGCAGAAAAACAGTCAACGTGATGATCATTAACCGGCTGTTTCTGGAAAATAATGAATAGCCCAGTACTTTTTTTAGTGCCAGCTCCATGGCGTTAAACTGATATTCCAATTTAATAATAAAACTAATCAGCGACAGCTCCAGCAATAGCAAAAAGATGGTCAGGATGACCGTAAGCTTCATGTTTCGCGAAACGATCGTCCAATTCCGTACATAGACATCGAAAACATTGGAGACTGCCACTATTTGATCGGTTAACTGGTATTCCGCCACGAAATCATCGAAGCCCTTCTGGGGGATATTGTACATCGTACTATAGGCATAGTACAAAGAGTCATTTTCCCGGAACCCATCAGCTTGTTGCAGGGTATTATTAAACAGAATGATCGGCTTCCGCATAATCCGGCTGACACAATTCCAAGGCAGATTGTGAATACCCACTAAATCCAAGTCGCCGGTATAGGTAACGGTTTTAATTGCGGAATCACGGGTTCTCACAAAAAAAGCATTGAATATTTCTTCCGCAATAGAATGTTCCGAAGAGTTTTCCGCTATGCCTGCCGGCAGCAGAATAAAGTAATCGCCCTCCAGGCTTTTGGCTGTTTCGGCCAGGGAAGCATTTAGTGGTGCTATTTCTTCAAAAGTATTGCTATTGATTAAGAGCACCGGATAAGGACTGTTAAAATTGGCTGTCATTTCATTATACTGTAAAGAAACGTTTTGAAACCGTCTGTAAAATTCCTGATTCATCAGGGTAGTATCTTCCATCGTTTTACCCAAATGATTAACCACTTTGTAATTCAATTGGTAATAGCTATATTCCTTATGATCGGTGAAAAAATCGCGTTGTTCGTACATCAGGTAGCCTTGAGCTATTATGGTAAAATTATAAGCCAGGACGATTAAGGTGAGCAAGGCTGTCACTGTTTTTAAGGTGTAGTTGGCAACCAGTAAGCCGCCGCCGTTACTTCTGGCCGCAAGGCCTTTTTTGAAATCCACTCGTAAAATAGCTGCGTTAATCAATGTATTGATCAGCAGCAGCACTAGGGTAGCCGCCATGAAGGCCTGAAACTTAAAAAGCACGTGGGAATACCGGCTTAAAATCACCGGCAGGCTGATAAAGGCCCCTGCCACGATAGCGGCGTCTTGCACAGCGCTTTTAAGAAAAATGATCCGCACATCTTCCCCAAGGGTTATCCGAACGGTAATTTCTTTTTTTAGGCTGATGATTTCATAAATCGACAAAAGCGAAACCCCGCCGAAGATGATCGACCAAACCGCAAAGAGATTCAGCCAAGTCTCCCTATCGGAGCCAAACTGTTTGGGAAGTCCGCCTCCGTATTTGCCGATCAACTCCGCCTTAAATAAACGCATAGCTTCTGCCTGTGAAGAATCGCCTATGTAATAACAGTTTGTAAACTTTTCGATTGTCGTTATCTCACTGAAGTCCTTGTAGACAATCCCTGTTTCTCCCATAAACAAACTATTATAGTGCCCTTCAGCAATACCGTTAGCCTGCAATGCTTCTAACGCATTGGGAGTGCCAAAAACAGTTATGTCTTTACTATATGCCGAAATAATCGTGCTGTCCAAGAAAAAGAAATCGACTTCGTGTACCTTGGCAGCATTGAGAAAATCTTCGATTATTTCTCTTTCTTCTATACCCTTTTCCCGGCTGACAAAGTAAAAGTCTGACTGGTAATATGACCCTTGGAAACCATCCAGGTAAAGAATGAATAATTCCCCGTTAAAGATATAGCCTATAGCAAATAATAAAAAGGTGACAATAAGCTTAATTTTTTTCATGGGTGAAATAACCTTTCAAATAATTAATGAGTTATATGGTCTAATCCACCAATGACATAAAGTAGCGGTAGCAGAATAAAATCCATGACTTTGCTAATGCAACTCCATGAATTTTATTCGCATAATGCGACAAGCCTTCTGCTTTATGTGTACTTATATTTTCTAACTACGGCACGTAAAAGTTCTTCAAATTGCTTTGGATCGTCAATACCTAATTGGTTTTGTTTTCCTGATGCAATGTCTCTTTTTTTCAATTTATTTTACGGCTGCGCTGCATAAAACACACTATTAGTGTATACATTGGTTGCAAGAGTTTGACCGCTATGCAAATTCTTTATAAACCCAATGTATCTTACTTCTATAGATCTTTTAAAATCCACTGGTGACCAAGTATAATCCTCAGCATGATATCCCGCTGTTGCATATTCATAAATAGCGTTCATACCATCAGCCCACCCCGAGGTAACCGAATTCCAAATATAACCTTGCTGATCCAACAATTCAATATTACCTGAGATAGAACAATCGACTGATTCTATCCCATGTGGGGCATTTGGAATAGTGGCAGTGCTGTCTTTTGTCACGGGAAAAGTCGCAGCAGCCAAAGATGGAAGGTCTTTGTCTTCAGAAGAGTAAAGTAAGTTTTGATTTCCTAATGCTTTCATTTTCGACTTATAGGCAACCATTTCTATAGCTTGCTCCCTATTGATTCTTTCAAACTCCTCTGGGGAAGTATACGTATACCATTTAATCTGATCTTCCATTGTAGGCTCGGGTAATCCTTCCTTTCTTGCATATTTTTGCCTTAGCTCTAAGACTTTATCAAAGTCAAAATAAAACTCTGTTCCATACTCCGCATTGATACGATCTTGGATTTCAACATAAACTTCAAAGTCGATGTCAAATTGATCAAATAGCTCTTGGTATTTTGCTAATTCAGGAGGCAACGCAGTAGCAGAAAGCGGCAAAATGCTACAAAAAGCCAAAGTAAGCATCAGCATTAGTATTTTTTTCATTTAAATTCCTCCTCACATTGATATGTCCTATTTTAAGATGTTTACTGGCCAGTATCATCATTTCAATAGAATTTAAAAATCGGCACTTCTTCTTAAATAGCAGCAAGATTTATCGCATTTATTTTTTATCTGTATTTCCCTCCTTCACTTATATATCATCAAAATCAATCCTTTTGTGACAGAGATTTTAAAAATATTTCTCATAAAGACACCCCTCTAACAAGCTAACAAGCCGGCTCTGACTAGATTGCTTCGAAAATCTGCAGAAGCCTTCTCCATATCAACATATACAGATTCTCGCACCTGCATTTCATCAATATACATTTTGACTAGCTCATAGTCAAAATTAAACTCATTCATCTCCGCAATCTTTTCGTCTAGTTCTTGAACAAGCTCAAAAATATCTTTATTTTGCAGTTCCTCTTTTTTTACCCGAATTTTGGATTGTTTATCTCCAATATCAGTCTGTTCGGACATCTTCAATCCCCCTCCAGAACACTTTGACAAGGGATGGCTGATTCATTGCCGTTTATTTAAACCCTTTATTATATACATGTCTTCAGTAAGCTGTTTTGTTACAAGAAAATCAAAAAAAATTCGCATATTTTCACCTTATTAAAGTCAAAATAAATTCTGTCCCATACTCCGTCAGTACATCAAAACAATGCAGAAAGGCATAACGGAATAAAAACTATGTATAGTTAGTCGTGACTCTCAAGTTTTCTTGCAGCAGTCTTGCTTTATAGGTAAAACCTTTTACGTTCACGCTAATATCGCTAAATGGTAAAATAGCTGACGGCACACGCAACATTCAACTATATATTCCCTTGCCCGGGGTGAAGGCTCTTACCGTGAACACGATGAAAGGCTGGACAAGGTAAAGCTGCTTGCTATGTGGCGCCCGATTTTATGCTTACCAACCTAGTCATCGTAAAAAGGGCGCGTCGCCTTAGTTAACGTTTGCGACACGCCCCTGAGAAAAACTAAGACTGTTTCCCATTTAATAGTTGTTCAACTCTTCAACATCCGGGTAGCGCAAATCCTCGATTGCTATCCAGTTCGCCCAACCGGCGGCACCGGCCAGGTATACTTGACCTTCCTTTCTTTCCTCAATAAGCAAAGGACCGACATATTGATCGGAATATTCGGTTTCCTCCCTAAGATATAGCGGAAATACCAAAAGCGGCTGCACCTCATCAGTATATTGGATCCCTCGGGATTCTTTAACCCAACCCTTGGCATTGGGGGCCGGAATATCGAAAACCGGAGTGTCAACATAAAGCCACGCCTCTCCTTCATATACAGCCCGGTCATAGCAGTTAACCAAAGTGTAGGGAGATAGTTTTTTAGCCTCTGGCGCTTCTTCTGTCGGCAATAAATAGAGTATTTGTTCTTGATCACTCAAAAAATATTTGGGCAAAATTCCCGAATAAAATTGAATTTGAAAATCGCTATCACCAAAAGAGCTGATCTTTGCTTGCCCCAAGAGGAAACCTAAAGCAAAAAAGAAAAGGCTCAGCGAAATAATTCCTAATAATTTTTTGAGGGTGCAACGAGGATTTGTTTTATTCACCATAAGCTCCTACACTTATATCCGCTTAAAGCGCTCCAAGTCCAAGAATATACTTTACATTTAGCAACACCAGTAGTCGTAGATTCTAAGCTACTAATTCCACTTATATCAGATAGATGATTATTGAAAAATAATACACGGCTATTATAAGATTTTTTAGATATATCTAATTCTAATATTTTAGAATTCGTAGATTTAACATCTAAATATAATATTGTACCATTATCTAGAATTTGGACCGGCCTATAGGCAGAAAACTCTTCAACATCTGGCAATAATGCAATACCTAGGAGCTGACCTTGGGGCAATATTTTTGAATAGTTCTTTCGATAATCACTTTTGCCGTGTCTGACCGTTCTGATACCATTAAATAAATATTACCTTCTTTATCATACCCCACAGGTTCAATTACTGCAGGTAAACATTTGAAAAGAATATCCTGTTTTTTAATTTGCTGATCCTGACTTTTCGTTTCTAGGGTTGCACTTTTAGCAGAAAATTGAACATTTATTGGTTGTTTTTGCATATGCTATTTTCCTGCCTTATCTACATACAACTTCGGTAGACACTACCGTGCCCGTATCTGAACCGTTATCATTGGCAGCATATGCAGTAAGGGGCACTCTGTAGATTGTTCCACCTACGCCTGTAAAAGTAACGGCGTGTGCATAAGTATAGCGATTATTTCCATAGAAATCAGGATTTGTAGCGCTATAAAGAGTCTCGTGCGTTGTCCAAGCCGAACCTGTCTTTTTTTCTATTAGAATTTTTTGGGCGCCGATCTCTGTCATTATGCCGGTGCCTTCAACACTATAACTTATTTCCATACTATTGCTCCCCTTTGCTGCCAAATCTACTCTATAATATTTTAGATAGTGGCTGGCTCTTGCAAAAGCGGCTCCACCAAGGGAAGTCAATAGCAGCGTTAATATTAATAAAAATACAACTGTCTTTCTCGTGAACAAAATCTCCCTCTCATATAGAATCAATAATTTGCTTTAACTCTTTTTCAGTGATCCCACCAAATATATTAAAAACATGATAATCGGCAACCCAGACAGCAGTCGGAATCCCTTCGTTTGTTAATAAGAAATATTCAACTCCGTTTTTCTTGTAGATTTGGCCGCCCTCATCTTTCTCAACGACGCTGGCAAGATTAGCCGGATCATCGCTTTTATTGACAGTAATTATAATTGTTTTGTCAGCACTCTCATATACAGCGGTGATTACGGTCAATGACCCGGCCTTTTGGACTTCTGCAAAAGAAATGGAGAAGTCCTCCGGGATCCACTTAGGACAAAAATCACCAGAAATTCCTTCGCTTTCCATGGCTTCAGCTAATGAGTCGAACTGATCATTGCTATTAGATAAAACCATGTTTCCGGAAGGCTCTTGGTTTCTAATGTGCAGCACCCCTTCTCCCCATATATAGAAGGTTTGAAATAGATTTACTCCCATAGCGGAACCAACCATAGCCGTAGCCCCTAAGAAAATAACCAGACAGGCGGCGATAGCCCCAAGCCACCTTTTTTTATTTTCCGTCTTCTTTTTTCTGACCATGACCGGCTTTGTGTCTGATTCCGAGAATAATAGAGCATGCTTCTCTCGGAAATCAGCCAGAGACTGTTCAGCATTCCCGTGGGTCATCACGGGAACCTGCACCTGCATTTGATCAAGATATTCTTCAACTAAATCAGCATCAAAACTAAACTCATCTATGTTTTCCATCTTTTCGTCCAGTTCCCTGATAAGCTCAAGAATATCTTTATTTTGCAGCTCTGCTTCTTTTATTCGGGTGTTGGATTGTTTATTTCCAGCACAGGTCTGTTTAGACATTCTCAATTCCTCCCTCAGCCTATATATCATTAAACAATCGGGATTTGTGACAGAGATTTAAAAATTATTTTAATAACTCCCTGCATTCCGCTAAGGCCCGGCTGACCCGTTGCCGGCAAGCAGCATAAGATATACCTAGCCGGCGGCAAATTTCATCATAGGGTAGATTCTCGCGAAAATAGAGAATCAATATTTCCCGATTTTCTTCTGATAACAGGTAAGGTAAAAGCTCATTTACTTTATCCGTATCCAATTCAACTGAACATGAAAATTCTTCTGAAAACTCAACCTTAAGATGATCGTTTTTAGAATAATATCGTTTAATGCATATTTTTGTTGCATTGTATAGCCAGCCTTTGGGATTAGGGTGAGCATGCAGTTCCGCTTTTTTATATAATGCTATTAAAAAAACCTCTTGCACAATATCTTCGGCAACTTTTGCGTCTCCGGTATAGCGATAGGCATATTGCATTAAACGATTATAATTATTAATGTACAATTCGTTGAAAAAGGCATCGAGGTTTGTCGCTTTCATTTCGATTGTCCATCCTTCAAATATGATCAAAACACCACGCTTTCTCCATTATATGCTAATTATGGTATATTTTCAATAAAATATACAGTTTTCATAATAATAAAGCCTTCTTTATTCGCTATTTTTAGTCGAAATAAAGAAGGCTTTTGAATATCATAGTTTTCAGCAAGTCTACCTTCGTTCAGAGTATCTGTTGAAAATTCTTAATGTTCAAAAAGAGGGATAAGTTGAATTGCATCTTTAAGATCCGGATAAAAACCGCATACCAGCGGTTCGGGTTCCAGTGTAGTAATTTGTATTTTACCGGTTAACAATTGCGTTATTGTACTGCCGTTTTCGAAGTTGGCTGTAACCTCTGCTTCATAATTGTATTGTTGCCGATTATCGCTGCTAACCATTTGGGGAAAAGATATTTTTCCAACCGAGAAAGTGCAGCCCAGTTCTCCTGCCGCTAATCCCGCAGCACCGTAAATCAATTTTCTGCGAGTTATTTCCTCGTGGAGATCTTCAATGCAATATGGTGCTAATACCGGTAGAATCTTTGTTGAAAGCCTGTTGAGGCTATTTAGCAATTCTGGAGAAGAAGAAGGAGGCAGCGGCTCTATTGGCTCCATACGGTAATAAGCATTGAGAAAAGCCACAGCCATAGCCGGCGGTTTCTCCTTGCCAACCAGGAATCCAATTAGCGCCATCACCATGATTACTGCCAATAATGATGCTAAGACTTTCGTTTTCATCCTTAGTACCTCCTTCTAGACGATGATATGTCAACAGAAAGTGTATCCTTCTAATGTATTGGAACTTGTACGGTGAATTTGTCCATAGTTAACCCAGAGGAAATTAATACTGCCAATAGGATCATAAGGTGAAAGAGTTACATACCGTCCAATAGGAACGCCCATATACATGTGGTAACCTTCAGTTACTATTTTACTATAACACCTACTACATTCCCATATGCATCCTGTAAATTGGTAATTACTATAATTCCTATAACTACCAAATCTGAACACTTTTCCGGTTAGGAAAAGCGTTCAGATTTTATTTGTTCAAAGAGTATAGCAATTTACTTTATTACTAAGTTCTAACCGATCACTCTAATGTTTATTACTGGCCATCATACCTAAAAGTTGCAAAACGTTCAGCTTGTTCGATAATGTGGTGGCTGGTTGTTACCAGAAAACCGAAGTAATCAATTATCCAAATTTGCGCATTGTCGCTAAGGATATAATCATATCCTTCGGCCACAAACCAAGGACCACTTACTCCCCTTGTCTCCGACCAACATGTAGGTTTCCCGGCATCGGTCAAGAGCCTTGCCAGTTAAGCAAACAACTCTTCACCATACCGGTCAGGCGTTGACTGCAAAAGCGGACGATTGTTGATTTCACAACTATATTTTACAATAAAAAAACGGCTTCTGGCTTACGCTAGTTGCCGTTTTTTGTTCTTTTTTCAGGCGCTGTTACTATGGCAGCCCTTATATAAAGCAAAGTCAGATAATCTATATTAATATTAGACTTACGATGAAAGGCCGTGGAGCAAGCAAAAGCTCAAAAAATTGATTATCTGGTCTAATCGACCTGGCACTAATTATTGATTCTGCAATTTTTTCAATATCATCACCCTCGCCTAATTCAGTGACAATCCCATTTTTTATACCTAATATAGCTGGTACAGACTTGACATTAAGTTTATCTAATATTGGAGTCATTATTTGTGGCCGTGTTTCTCGATCAATAATTGTATTATAGTATAAGATTTCCACTTGATATTGGCGGCTTAATTTTTCTAATTTTGGATAAAACAATACACATTCGGGACAATTATCTTCTCCAATATAAACTACTTTTGGTTCTTTTTCGCCGCTAATAAGCAGCTCTAATTTTTCCAATTCAACAGCAGTTATGATAGGTTGAAATCTCTCAATTAAAAAGTAAAAATGCTCCAGATTATTTGCAATTACAATGGTCGAAATGCATATAACTACTGTGCAAAACGCAAGTGCAAAATAGTATCTTTTGTTTAACAATACTGTTATCAAGACCATTATAAAAAAAATTATGCAGCAAATATAAAGAAACTTTAAACTCATGTCCATAAATTTAGGAATTTTTATGTTTTCATCACTACCATATGCACTAATGCCAAAATAAAATGTAATAATTTTTATACACAATGCTGTTAGGGATAGATAAATTAAATATGGTAAATATGAAAGCGCTTTTTTCATAGAATTACCTCTCCTCAAAATCTAACATGCGTACTTAATCTGTAGGGCTTGAGCAGAACTCCAGATTAGGTGCTTCATTTTATTTTACTTTGCAGCCGGTCGGTTTGAAGATATTCTAACTGCATGTTCGAATCCGTTTTTTTCATATTCCTCTGGAGAAGGCAGGTCTCTTAATAAGTCTTCCATTGTAGGCTCCGGTAATCCTTCTCTTTTTGCCAATGTCTGCTTAAATCTCAATGTCTCATCCAACCCAAGCCTAAACTCAGTTCCATACTTTTCATTTAAGCGATTATCGATTTCAACATAAGCTGCAATATCAATATTAAACTTATCAAATAATTGTTGATGCTTTGTCAGTTCAATTGGCAATTCAGTTGGCAATTCAGTTGGTGATGCAACCGGAAGCAAACTGAGGACACATAAAATCATTGTAATCACTATCGTCAATATTTTTTTCACGAATAAACCCTCCGTTCTTATTTAGATAATCATCTGTGCTTCACAGAAACAAATTATTCAATTACTTACATTCTATAAAACATTGGAATCTCTTCCTTGCATTGATATTTAGTTCCTTTAATTACCTATATATCATCAAATTTAGCAGCTTTGTGACAGCCGTTCAAGACTTTTTTATAAATGGCTAGAAATCCTAAATAGGCTTGCTGAGATTGGCCTGACTGCAGAGAGTAGTACAGGCTTGCCGAAGAAAAGGTGAATGAGAAGAGCTGGTACATCCCGGCATGGCTGGTCTAGCCCGAGCAATCGGGCAGTTCCTCCCCCCAAATGTGCAAAGCCGAATGTTGGTTAGAGTGAATGTACAAGGTCAGATGTGCAAAAATTGAGGTATTGTGTGGTAATTAGGAATCATTATGACTCTTCGCGCCACTATTTGATTAATTATGTGCATAATTTAGTGCATGTTGCATATATGCACTTGTATTTGCATGTTACTAGTGCACTACCTCGATTTTTGTGCACCCGGCCTGCTCAACTGGTCCCCGGCCTTTTGTACACCTGTGCAACTGTGCACTTGGCTTTTGTGCCAGCCTTTTCTGCGACTTTGCAACAGGCCTTTTGCATAGCCGCCATCCCCTCTCTTCTTGTCCTCTCTTCTTGTCCTCTCTTCTTGTCCTCTCTTCCTGTCCTCCAACACAAAAACTAAGCCCCCTTCATTTGCTATCTAAAAATAGATAGCGAAATAAAGGGGGCTATAATCACCTAAAGGCTAAAACAGCTATTTCTTTTATGACCGCAAACTGGCGTCCAAAGAAGCTTCGAAATCCTGCACCTGCCTGACTGCCTACACCCGCTCCGCCAGCCAGGCCCTGGCCCGGCCGATGGCCGCCAACACCTGCTCCGGCGCCGTGCCGCCGTAAGAACGGCGGGCGTTGACCACATTTTCCAGCTTCAGGGCTTCATAGACCCCTTCGCCGATGAAAGCTTCCCCGGCGGCTGTAGTCTTGTCTGCTCCAACTGCCGCTGTGGCCGCGGCTGTGCCAACTCCCTCAACCCCGTCAGCCCTGGCCTCACCGGGCCCGCCAGCACCCGCCACACCGGCCTCCTGCGCCACTGCCGCCGCCGGCAAAGCCGCCGCCATTTCCGCCAGGCTCAGATCCTCCAGATTGCGGCCCTCAGCCATGCACCGGCCCACTAAGGCGCCTACCACATGGTGGGCGTCCCGGAAGGCCAGGCCCCGGCCCACCAGATAATCCGCCAGGTCCGTGGCGTTGGAAAAGCCTTGGGCCGCCGCCTGCCGCATCCGCTGCCGGCAAAACCGGCAGGTAGCTAGCTGGGGAGCCGCCAGCAGCAGGGATTTCTCCACAGTCTCAATAGTGTCAAAGAAGGCTTCCTTATCTTCCTGCATGTCCTTATTGTAGGCCAAAGGCAGGCCCTTCAGCATAGTCAGGGTTCCCATAAGGTGGCCGAACACCCGGCCGCTTTTGCCCCGCATCAGCTCCGCTGCGTCGGGGTTTTTCTTTTGGGGCATGATGGAGGACCCGGTACTGTAAGCATCGTCCAGCTCCACAAAGCCAAACTGCTGGCTGGCCCATAAAATCAACTCCTCGCAGAAGCGGGACAGATGGACCATGATCAGGGCGCAGGCCGCCTCCAGCTCCACCATATAATCCCGGTCTGCCACATTATCCAGGCTATTTTCGCCTACGGCGGCAAAGTCCAGCTCCGCCGCCACCTGATGGCGGTCAATGGGATAGGTGGTGCCGGCCAAAGCCCCGGCTCCCAATGGCATCACATCCAGCCGCTTCAAAGCGTCGGCCAGCCGGTCATAATCCCGCTGAAACATGGCGGTGTAAGCCATCAGATGATGGCCCAAAGTAATGGGCTGGGCCGTCTGCAGATGGGTAAAGCCGGGCATGATCCAATCGTAATGCTTCTCCGCCTGCTCCACCAGAGTGGTGATCCACTCCAAGAGAAGCCGCTGAAGCCGGGCCACTTTTTCCTTGGCATAAAGCCGGGCGTCCAGAGCCACTTGGTCGTTGCGGCTTCTGGCCGTATGCAGCTTCTTGCCTGCATCGCCGATTTTGGCAATCAAAAGAGTCTCCACATTCATGTGGATATCTTCCGCGTCCACGCTGAACTCCGCCCGGCCTGCCTCAATATCCTCCTTCACCGCCGCCAGTCCATCAATGATAGCCTGAGCCTCAGCTTGGCTGATGATTCCCTGATTGCCCAACATTCTGGCATGGGCCTGGCTGCCCCGGATATCCATTTCGTAAAGCTTTTGGTCAAAGCTGATGGAGGAGTGAAAGTCAAGGACCAGGCGGTCCGTTTCTTTGGCAAAACGGCCGCCCCAGAGATGCCGGTTTTCCTGTTTCGTCATTTTCTTATTCCTTTTATTTTCCAACTTTTATTTTATAGCAGACTTTTTTTGATAGAGCTGCTTTCAGAGCTGTTTTCAGCCCCGATCCCAGGCGATTCTTAGTGCCTAAGCCGTTCTTATTTCCTAAGCCGCTTATCTCCCTGGTCGTTCTTGCCTCCCAAGCCATGCTTAGCGCCTAAACCGTTCTCATCTCCTTGGCCGCGCCTATCTCCTTGCCGCTTCTATCCCCTCGGCCTTCTCTGCCGTCTTATTTAAGCAGGCCGTTTTTCTGCAGCATCAAAGCCCGTACTTTCGTGGAAAGGCCAAAGAGATTGATGAAACCTTCGGCGTCGGCCTGATTGTAAACGTCGTCCTCCCCAAAAGTGGAAAAGGCCGCATTGTAAAGAGAGTAAGGAGACCAGGCGCCGGCGGAGCAGATGTTGCCTTTAAACAGTTTTAGCCGCACCTTGCCGGTGACCACCTCCTGGGTCTTATCCACAAAAGCGTCCAGGGATTCCCGCAGGGGGTGGAACCAAACGCCGTCATAAACCAGCTCCGCATATTTCTCGGCCATCAGATGCTTATAATGCATGGTGGTCCTATCTAAGGTCAGGTACTCCAGCTCCTGATGGGCGTAGTACATGATGGCGCCGCCGGGATTTTCGTAAATACCCCGGGATTTCATGCCGATAAGCCGGTTTTCCAAAATATCGGTGACGCCTACGCCATGCTCGGCGCCGATTTCATTGAGCTTCGTCAAAAGCGCCAAAGGAGAGAGCTTCTCGCCGTTAAGCTTCACGGGAATGCCTTGTTCAAACTCCAGCTCCAGGTAAGCCGGCGTATTCGGCGTATCCTCCAACTGGCGGCAGATCATCAGCACATCTTTTTTTGGCTCGTTGCCGGGATCCTCCAGGTCGGCGCCTTCATGGCTCAGATGCCAGATATTGCGGTCCATGCTGTAGGGCCGTTCCTTGGTCACCGGCACACTAATACCCCGGGCTGTGGCATAATCCACCGCTTCCTCCCGGGACCTGATATTCCAGAGCCGCCAGGGAGCCACCACTTTCAGATCGGGAGCCAGGGCCTTGACTGTCATCTCAAAGCGCACCTGGTCGTTGCCTTTGCCGGTGGCGCCGTGGGCGATAGCCTGAGCCCCTTCCTTCCGGGCAATTTCCACCAGCCTTTTGGCGATGATGGGCCGGGCCATGGAAGTACCCAGCAGGTATTTTCTTTCATAAATAGCGCCGGCTTTCAAGGTGGGATAGACGTAATCGGTGATGAATTCTTCCCGCAGGTCCTCGATATAGAGCTTGCTTGCTCCCGTCTTTTTGGCCTTTTCATGGAGAGGCTCCAGCTCTTCTCCCTGGCCCACATCGGCGGCCATGGCAATAACTTCATCGTACTCCGTGTTTTCCTTCAGCCAGGGAATAATAATAGAAGTATCCAAACCGCCGGAATAAGCTAAAACTATTTTTTTGCTCACGTTGATTTCTCCCTTTCATTTTTTATATTGCGTGCGATAATCGGTATAAGTATCATTATTGTTAGAGCAATGCTGCCAGAATCGCCTTATGGGCATGCATCCTGTTTTCTGCCTCTTGGAAGATCCGGGATTGAGCACATTCGATCATCTCATCGGTAATTTCTTCTTCCCGGTGAGCCGGCAGACAATGGAGGACAATGGCCTCAGGTTTGGCCAGCTTCAGCAAATCACCGTTAACCTGGTATTCTTTCAAAGCCTGAATCCTGATCTGGGCCTCTTTTTCCTGGCCCATACTGGTCCAGACGTCGGTGTACAATACGTCGGCGCCGCTGGCGGCGGCTTTGGGATCATCTACCACGGCAAGACTGGCGCCGGGCTGCTTCATTTTTTCAAAATCGGCCAAAGCGGCAGCCGGCGGCTGGTAGCCGGAAGGGCAGGCCAGCACGATTTCCATCCCCGTCAAAGCGCAGGCGTGGATCAGGCTTACCGCCACGTTGTTGCCATCGCCGAAATAGGCCAGCTTTTTGCCTTTCAAGGTGCCGTATTCCTCGTAAATCGTCAGCATATCGGCCAGGGCTTGGGTGGGGTGCTCATCATCGGTGAGCCCGTTAATCACCGGCACCTTAGAATATTTAGCCAGCTCCAATACCTCCTGGTGACTGAAGGTCCGGATCAATATGCCTTCCGAATAGGAGGCTAAAACCCTGGCTGTATCTTGAATGGGCTCGCCCCGGCCTATTTGCAGGTCGTTGGCCGACAAAAACATGCCTAAGCCGCCCAGATGGTACATAGCCACTTCAAAAGAAACCCTGGTTCTGGTGGAAGCCTTTTGGAAAATCATGGCCAGGGTCTTGCCCTGCAGCAAGGTATGGGGAATCCCTTTTTTCTGCTTGTCCTTTAGCTCTACCGCCATATCCAATAAAAACTTGAATTCGGCGGCATCGTAGTCCGTCAGCGATACGTAATCTTTGCCATAAAGGGGTGTTTTCATAAGCTTGCCTCCATTACTTCCTGTAAAATCTTTAACCCTTGATCGATTTCTTCTTTTGTAATCACCAAAGGCGGCACCAGCCGCAAAACCTGACCGTGAATGCAGTTGATCAGCAAGCCCTTTTGCCGGCAAGCTTCTACGATGGAGCCGCCCAGGCCCTGGGGAATCAGCTCAATACCCACCATCAGGCCCTGGCCTCTTACCTCCTTGATCACACCGGCAAACTGCTGCCAGCCCCGAACTTTTTCCATCAGGTATTGGCCTTTTTCCTCAGCAGCTTCCGCCAGCTTCTCGTCAAGAATGACGGATAAAGAAGCCAAAGCCGCCGCAGTAATCAAAGGGCCGCCGCCGAAAGTGGAAGCATGCTCCCCCGGCTGCAAGACCTCCGCCGCCTTGCCTCTGGCGCATAAGGCTCCTATAGGCAAGCCGCCGCCCAGGGCCTTAGCTAAAGTAAAGACGTCAGGTTCCAGACCAAAATGCTGGTGGCCAAAGAGTTTGCCCGTACGGCCCATGCCCGTCTGGACTTCGTCAATCATCAGCAGAAAGTCATATTTTTCCTTCAGCTTCATCAGGCCGGCCAGATAATTCGGATCCATAGGCAGCACGCCGCCTTCTCCTTGAACGGTTTCCAGCAGCACGGCACAGGTTTTTTCGCTGACACAAGCCTCCAAAGCTTCTAAATCATTGTAGGGCACATGAGCCAGCTCCGGCAGCAAGGGTCCGAAGCCTGACTGGTATACAGTCTGGCCTGTAGCGGACAAAGCTCCTAAGGTCCGGCCATGAAAAGAGTTGAGGGCGGTGATAACCTGCACTTTTTCCGGTTTGCCCTGGCGGCTGGCCCAGCGCCGGGCCAGCTTCAAAGCCCCTTCATTAGCTTCGGCGCCGCTGTTGCCAAAAAAGACTTTTTCGGCACAACTGTTTTCCACGATCAATTTGGCCAGCTTCACCTGATTCTCATTCCAATATAAATTGGAGCAATGAATCAAGGTCTCAGCCTGATCCTTGATGGCCTTCACCACTGCCGGATGGCAATGGCCCACGTTATTGACGGCAATACCTGCCACCAAATCAAGATAGACATTGCCGTCGCCATCCCAGACTTTGGCTCCCCGGCCCCGCAGAATACCCATGGGATACCTGTTATAGGTATTCATCACATATTCCTGACCCATTTTGGTCATTAGCTGATTATCCATACTTTCACTTCCTCGCCTAATTCTATCTTTCTTTAATTCCGCTTTTTCCCTGTATCCCTTGGCCCCCTGGCCGGTCACTTCACCCAGGTGCCGATACCTTCGTTGGTAAACACCTCCAGCAGCAGAGCATGAGGCTTGCGGCCATCGATGATATGAACGTTTTCCACGCCTTTTTCCACAGCTTCCAAACAGCCTTGAGCTTTGGGAATCATGCCGCCGGTAAGGACTCCTTTTTCAATCAGACCGGGAATTTCCTTGGCTGCAAGCTGGGAAGCCAGCTTGCGCTCCTGGCCTTCGCCCAGGAAAATCCCCTCCACATCGGTAAGCAGCACCAGCTTATGGGCCTTCAGGGCGCCGCCCAAAGCGGAGGCTACCGTATCCGCATTAATATTCAGGCTTTCCCCTTTCTCCCCCATGCCCACCGAGGATACTACCGGGATAAAGTCCTGATCAATAAGGGTCAGAATCAAGGAGGGATCGATGACGGTGATTTCCCCTACCAGGCCCAGATCCTGGGGCTGAGTAATCCGCCGGCCTTTGATCATGCCGCCGTCCTTGCCGCAAAGTCCCACGGCCTTGCCGCCCAGGTTTTGCATGCGGCTGACGATACCTTTGTTGACCTTGCCGGCCAGTACCATTTCTACCACTTCCATGGCTTCCGGGCCGGTAACCCGCAATCCGTTGACAAAGTCGGCTTTTATATCCAGCCGGCCCAGCCAGCTATCGATCATGGGGCCGCCTCCATGAACCAGCACCAGCTTCATGCCGATAAGCTTCATCAGGATCACGTCCTTGAGCACCGACTCCTCCAGCTCCGGATCGATCATGGCATTGCCGCCATATTTCACTACAACGATTTTACCATAAAAAGACTGTATATAGGGCAGAGCTTCTGTTAATATTCCGGCTTTTTCTAACGGGCTTAGCATAGGGCCTCTATCCTTTCCTCTGGAATCTACTAACTGCGGTAATCGGCATTAATGGATACATAATCATGGGTCAGATCACAGCCCCAAGCCGCCGCCTTTTCTTCTCCCTGGTGCAGTTCCACCAAAGCCACTATCTCGTCGCCTTCCAGATAAGCCCTGGCCTTTTCTTCATCAAAGATCAGCGCTTTGCCTTTATCCATCATCTGAATATCTCCCAGGTACATATCTACAATATCCGGGTCAAAGTCGGCGCCGGAGTAACCCAAGGCGCAAAGTATGCGGCCCCAATTGGCATCCTTGCCGTAAACCGCCGCCTTAACCAGGGAAGAGCCGGCAATGCTTTTGGCCGCCAGCCGGGCATCCCTTCTCGTCTTGGCCCCTTCCACTTTCACCTCAATAAACTTCGTGGCTCCCTCGCCATCCTTGGCAATCATTTGAGCCAAATGGCGGCAGACATAAATCAGCCCCTCTAAAAATTCGCCATAGCCCAAATCTGTATTTTTTTGCAAAGCTGCATTGCCGGCCTGGCCGTTGGCTAAAGCAATAAGACAGTCGTTGGTGCTGGTATCGCCGTCAACGGTAACCATATTAAAAGTGGCGTCGCAGGCTTCCTTCAGGGCCTCCTGCAGCAAAACCGGATCAATGGCGCAATCCGTAGTCACCAGGGCCAGCATCGTAGCCATATTGGGATGGATCATGCCGGAGCCCTTAGCCATGGCGCCTAAAGTCACCGGCTTGCCGGCCACCTCTACTGTTACGGCGATTTCTTTGGGGCAGGTATCCGTCGTCATAATAGCCTGAGCCGCCAGGCTGCCGCCGGCTGCATCCATAGCCGCCACCCCGTCGGCAATGCCCGGTAAAATCTTTGCCATGGGCAGATAGGCGCCGATAACGCCGGTGGACGATACTAAGACCTGATTCATTTCGCAATGCAGAGCCGCGGCTGTAGCCTGAGCCATAGCCTTAGCATCCTCTTTACCCTGATCACCGGTGCAGGCATTGGCACAACCGCTGTTAAAAATCGCGGCATGACCCCAGCCCTGATTGGACGCCAAATTAGCCTGGCTGACCAGCACCGGCGCCGCTTTGACCTTATTGGTCGTAAACAAACCTGCCATAGCGGCAAGGGTCGGAGAATGGACAATGGTCAGGTCATAACGGCCCGACTTTTTAATCCCCGCCTTGGCCGAGCCCGCTAAAAAACCTTTTGGGGCCGTAACGCTGCCTTCATTTAATACGCTAATCTTCATTTCTGTCTCCTCCATCTCCCGATCAAAATTGCCGCTGTTAATTATTTATAATTATACGCTTAGTTTTAATATTATGCAAGAAGATTCTCATTGGAAACATTGAAAAAAAATTTCTGATAAAAAAAGATCAATTAAATTAGAGTTTTTAAAAGACAAAAAGTTCGCTTTTAAAGCAAATTAGACACATTTGCGACAAAAGTGAACTTTTTGTCTAATTTTTGTTCTTAATATTACCCCGAATTCCCAAATACTAATAGACGCTCATTCTCCTTTGGTAAATCCATTATTTGGCCTATACCTTTTTGGCCAAAATAATAATAATATTTGAACAGCAGCGTCTGCTGTTTTTTTCACGGCAATCCACTGGTGCATAGAAGGCTTTTGCCGGAGCATGATTAACTGCCGCTGCCGGCCATATGGTATACAATGCCGCTGTATATGGCCCAAGCCAGTTTATCCTGATAGTCTGGCCGCTGCAGCAATTCCTCTTCCCGGGCATTTGATAAAAAGCCCATTTCCACATTAACGGTGGGAATGACGGCTTGCTTCATAATCATACTGGTAACATCCTCTTTCGGCGTGCGCCGGGTGTTGCCCAAAGTCTCCCTCAGACTATTTTGCAGGCTTTGGGCCAATGCCAAACTCCCCTCTACCTGAGGGGCATAGAACACTTGGGCGCCGCTGGAATTGCTTTTGGGAAATGAATTACAATGCAGTGTTATATATATGGAGGCGCCTGTTTCTTCTACCAGGGCCAGGCGTCGGGTTAAATCCTCCCTTTTCCTTTCCCGGAGGGTTTCTTTATCTTCGCAGAGAGAATGATCCTGTTCCCTGGTCATGACTACGGAAGCCCCCCCCTGAGCCAGCAGGCTTCTTAATTTAATGGCCACTTGAAGGTTGATATCTTTTTCATAAGAACCTCCCACCCCTACTTTACCGGGATCTTCACCGCCGTGGCCAGGATCAATGATGATTGTCTGGCCGGCCACTGCCCAGGATATTGCCGCTAAGGCCTCATGCCCCGGCCGGTCCTGCCAGGCGGCAAAGGCCGAAAGCCCCAGGGCAGCGCAAAATGCCACTGTAAGCCAAGGCAGATAGCGCTTGCTGATTTCTTTGAAGGATACGAAAAAGAACATGGTTTTCCCTCCATCATCTGTTCCAACTTTATCATATGATATGGTGGAATTGGCTGGCCTATGACGGGAAGGAAAGGGAGATACCTGAAAACATCGGAGGTGCAGGCCGCCATAAAGAATTATTTATATGAATTACCGCCAAAATTCTTGGCCAAAGGATGGGACAAACCTATAGCGGAAGCCGATTGTAAAATTCACTGACAAAAAAATGCTAAAATCACTTCTTTTATTACATATTTATACCATTGCATTAATACAGAATCGACTATACAATATAAATAACATTTTTTTACAAATAAACAAAAAATGGGAGGAATGATCATGAGTCAACAACCTAATAATGTACGGTATCGTATGATCAAAACGGTAGAATGCGTAGAAGAATGCGGGAAGGTTATGACTTATGGTATTTGCTGCCGGGAAGACAAGAATCAACAAAATCGCCGCAAAGTAAAATATCATATAGTTCCTAATATATCTACTAAGCCTAATTTTGTAGAAGAATTAGTAACTCGTTTGGTTGCCAACAATGCTGATCCCGTACATCTAATGGATCTGATTTATGATTATTTACCGTAAAACCACTCAAAAAAAGGAATACCCAAGGGGCTGGGCCAGAGCCGGCCACAGAGCTGCAAACGCCCAATACCAGTTGCTGCCGGACAGACAACGGGGGTGTCTCATTTTTTGAGACACCCCCTGGTATTTATGCCTGCAGCATCATATATTTTCCCTCATGCTCCAGCATCACTATATCTCCATAAATCTTGGTCAAGCAGCGCCAAATTTCTTCCTTCGGCGCCTCTGCCAGAGAAAGCTGGCCAATGATTTGGCCCTCCTGCAACAGGAATATCCGGTGGCAATAAGCCAAGGCAAAGTTGGGATCGTGGAGAGTCACTAAACCGGCTTTTCCCTCATCCTGAATTAGCTGCCGCACCCGGCTCAGCATCTTGTGGCGGTTCAGAAAGTCCAGGGCGCTGTCCGGCTCGTCCATCAGCATGACAGGCGCGTCCTGCAGCAAGGTGCGGGCCAGGATTACCAGTTGTTTTTGGCCTTCACTGATCCGGGCAAAATCCTCATGGGCTAGCTGGGGAATGCCCATCTTGTCCAGCAGATTTTTTGCCTGCTGCCGGTCTGCCACGGTCGGTGAAGCAAACAAAGCCAAGTGAGGATTGCGCCCCATCAATACGGCGTCCAACACCGTAACGCCTTGCATTTTACTGTATCTCTGAGGAATATACGAGATGTATCTGGCCCGTTTATATTCGTTAAAACCGGTGCAGTCCAGGCCATCTACCAGGCAGCGGCCCTCCTCCATAGGAAGCAGGCCGCAAAGGGCTTTCAGCAAGGTGGTTTTACCGGAACCGTTGAGACCTAAGAGAGCGCAAAACTCTCCCCGTTCAATAGTCAGACTCACCCCCCGGACAACTTTGCGGTTGCCGTAGCCTGCCCAGGCATTCTCCAAATTCAGCAAGCCCTTTGCTGCCCCCGGTCTATCCAATCCGCCGGATTCCCTCATATTCGTCCTGCCTTTCTGCTGCGCATAAAGTAGACGAGAAAAGGAACGCCGATAAATGTGGTCAGGATGCTGATGGGTATTTCCGCACTGTAGATGGAGCGGGCCAGACAGTCGGCCACCAGCAGGATAAAGGCTCCTGCCAGGGAAGCGAAAATACCGGAAGCAAAGCTGGTTCGTTTAAGAACCAAGCGGGCAATATGAGGTGCAATCAGCCCCACAAAATTGATCAGGCCGGTAAGGCAGATGATGGATGTAACCATCAGTGTAGAAAAGGTCAGAATAACGAGGCGGATCAGCTTTACCCGCACGCCCAGCATCCGGCTTTCATCTTCTTCCAGGCCCAGCAAAGCCACTTGGCGGCGCAGCAGTAAAAGACCCGCCAAGCCCGCCAAAAAGATAGGCAGGATGATCAATAGCCTAGAGGCCGTAATATTACCGAAGCTGCCCATAGACCAAAACTCAATGGCGGCCAGCTCTTTTTCCGGGTCGGCAAAAAACTTCAGCACCATAATGCAGGCTTCCGAAACCGCCTTAAGAATGATACCGGCCAAAATGTATGTGGTGGTATTGGCATGGCCGGTGGAGCGAACCAGAGCAATAACCAGCAGCATTACCAGCATACCGCCTAAAAAGGCGGAGGCCGCCAGCAAAAAGGTGCTATGGCCAAACAGAACAATAGCAATGGCAGCCCCCAGATTAGCCCCGCTGGCTACGCCGATAATGTCCGGCGATGCCAAGGGGTTTTTAAAAATAGTCTGATAAACAGACCCGGCCAGGCCTAAGCCGAGGCCGGCCAGCAACGCCATTATGGTGCGGGGAACCCGCAGTGTAAAGAAAACGTCGCGTTTTAGCTGGCTGATGTCCCCGCCCAGCAAAATAGTTCGTATTTCCTCCAGGCTTAAAGGGTATTTGCCAACGCAAACGGACAGGACAAAAGCAGCCGCCACCAAGACGGCTGCCAGCAGGAATATCTGTTTTCTGCGGCCCTCACTGATCATCAGTTACTTTCCAATCAAAGACGTATCAATATCTATATCGTAAAACTCCTTATAAAAGCCGGCGGCATCAGCTTGGAGCTCCGCCAGAGGATATAAATCTTCATGCAGGGCACTTAACAGCCAGCGTATACCCAGCGTGCAGGAGGGAACAGGTGAATCCCAGGCTTCAAAGTCTTTAGGCATCTGGTAAACCCGGCCTTCCTTCACCGCGGTAATCTGAGCCAATTGGCCATCACCCAGCACATCTTCTTTGGAATAACCGGCTTCGGCGGGAATAACTATGATCTCCGGATTCATAGCGATGATCTGCTCATAGGAAACATCCGTCCAATTGTCGCCGGCTATAGCCTCGGCAGCATTAATACCGCCGGCGGCGGCAATCAGGGAAGCCTGGTACATATCCTTGGGCGCAGTGCTGAGATAAGCGCTGTTGCCGGCCATGTAAACACTGGGCTTTTCACTGATGTTCTTCGTCAATTCGGCAACGGCGGCCAGCTCCGTATTATAATATTCAATCAGCTTGGAGGCCTTTTCCTCGGTGCCGGTAGCTTGCCCGATCAGGTCAATCATGTCCACCAGCTCCTGATGGCTTTCCGGACTCACCAAAATCACCGGTATGCCCAACTCCGTCATGGTATCGGCACTGTCCTTGAGGCGCTTAGGCAGGATCACCAGATCCGGCTCTAAAGCAATGCAACCTTCCATATTAAATTCTTTGGCGGTGCCCACGTTGGGCAGCTCCAGCAGTTGTGGTGCAGCCATAGCGTAGATAGGACGGCTGTCGGCCTTTGCCTCAATGCCTGCCAGCTTATCTTCAAGGCCTAAAGCGATGCAGGCGGAGGAAGAAATATAGTATCCGCTGACGATCCTTTCCACCGGTCCCTCGACCGTGACTTGACGCCCGGCCTGATCAGTGACAGTAAAGGCTGTACTTGCCGGCTCCGTAGCTTCACTGCCTTGGGTTGCGGCGGGCTCCGTGGCTGTCTGGCCTCCCGGGCCGCCGCAGGCCACCAAAGAAGCTGTCAACATCAAAATCAGCAACAGACATAATAATTTACTGCTTAGTTTACGCATATGTACTCCCCTTCTCCTTTTTTTTATACATCGGCGCGCTTTATAACGCAGAGCGTTATGCTGCTGCAACCTAACGCATTATACCACAGAGTGGCAGTTAAGGACAGTAGCTAATTACACTGCTTTAACATCGCGAATCAGGCTCCGGATATGCTCTTCCATAGCTTGGCGAGCCTTTTCCGGTTTTTTGTTTATAATAGCTTCGTAAATATCCCGGTGTGCTTTTAGCTCATCTACATCATTTAAACGAATGATATATTGAAAATCCTTTGTTTGCATCATCAAAATGGATAGTTGTTTAAAAAAACTATCCAGGATTGGGTTTTTGGCCGCAGCAGCTACAGCCACATGGAAATCCAGATTATCGTTGGCTACCCACTGACCAGGGGTCCTGTTGGCCTCCGCAGCCAGCAGGGACTCCTCTAACCGAATCAAGTCCTTCTCATCAGCATTTTCCGCAGCACAGAAAGCAATAGCAGGTTCCAGCGCTAATCTTGCCCCTAGAATATCTAAAAGATTAGAAAGATATTTCTTATCAATCAATTCTACAATTCTGTTCTGCTCGCTGGTCATTTCCTTGAGCCCTTGATTATAACGGATAGCCTGATAGCCCTTTTCCGTAATAATGCGACCTTTAAACTTCTCCTTTTGCAAATAACCCCGGCTCTCCAATTTATTCAACACCCGGCCCACCGTGGCCGAACTGACCCGAATGCCTTTTTCGTTGAGATAATTTACGATATACCAAGAACCGATCGGCTCCGGCGCACTGCGGATTAACTCTAAAATTAGTATTTCTTTCTCCTCTAATTCTGCCGGCATGAAAAGCCTCCTCACATTTGAATTGCTTCCTTTTTGATTTTAAGTTTTTTTAATATAAAAATAATAGATTGACAGTAACCGATAATAATGATACCTTATGTCTAGCTACTACTCACTAGATGAGTAGTAGCTAGGGAATAGTAAGCTTGCTTATTTCTTATTTTAAACCCGGGGCCCTAAATTTGTCAATCGTTCAATCTTGTAGTAAGAGCTTCAAAATCTAAAGGAGGTAAACACATGTCCGAGCAGAAAATTCAAGTTAAAGCCAACTACCGTTTTCCTGTCATCCTTTTGATTTCCGTCATTCTGGGCGGTGTAGCCGGTGTTTTTCTCGGAGAGAAGGCTACTATCTTTAAGCCTCTTGGCCAAATCTTTATCAACCTGCTCTTTACCCTGATCATTCCTTTAGTCTTCTTTTCTATTGCCAGCGCTATCTCCGGCTTTAGTGACCTGAGCCGGTTGGGAAAAATGCTGGGCTCCGTTATTGGTGTCTTCGTCTTTACCGGCGCCATCGCTTCTGTTTTTATGCTAATTCTGATTCAATTTATTCCATATGGCCAGGGGCTTGTTATCACTGCCAGTTCAACTGCAGAGGCTGCTCAGCTTTCCTTGGGAGAACACCTGGTTAATATGTTTACCGTCAGTGATTTTCCTGAACTTCTTTCAAAAAGCCGTATGATGCCCTTGATTGTTTTTGCAATCTTTTTTGGTGTTGCCGTGGCTATGTTGGGTGAAAAAGGGAAAGGCGTTCATCAAGGGCTAATCAATATTTCTGAGGTAATTTTCAAAATGATCGGTCTACTGATGAAAGCAGCCCCTATCGGTCTTGCCGCTTATTTTGCTAATCTGACCGGCATTTATGGCCCCAGTCTCCTGGGGACCTACGCCAAAGCCATGGCACTCTTTTATCCTACGCTTTTTTTCTACTTCTTCGTCTTTTTCGCTTTTTACGCTTATATGGCTGCCGGCAAGGATGGGATTAAAGCCTTTTTTAAGAATATTTTTCCGGCGGCAGTCAATGCTATCGGCACCCGCAGCAGCGCCGCCACTATTCCTCTGAATCTGGAAGCCTGCAATCGCATTGGTGTACCTCAGGACGTCAGCAGTGTGGTCTTGCCTATGGGAGCTACTATGCATATGGATGGCTCTTGTCTTAGCTGCATTTTTAAGATCACGGTCCTCAGTGCAATTTTCGGGATCCCTTTTGAAGGTTTGGGAACCTATGCCTTTGCGGTCATGGTAGCCGTATTCAGCGCCACAGCCATATCTGCAGTTCCCGGCGGCGGTGCCGTGGGAGAAGCTATGATTGTTACAATGTTCGGCTTTCCCCCTGAAGCTTTACCTATTGTGATTATGCTGGGCCAGCTTTGTGATCCTATCACCACTATGGTAAATTCCACCGGCGATAGCGTGGCCTCCATGATGATCACCCGGATTCTGGAGGGTCCCCAATGGCTGTCAAGAAATCTTTCAGGCTTACAAAATAAAAACTGGTAAACACTTATCCGAGGAGGTATATGATGAAAAAGAGAATGTTGATCATGGAACCCGATGACAACGCCGGCGTCATGCTGGAAGACGCCAGGCAAAACGATGCCGCCACCTTTGAGAATACCACAGTGGCAGCCCTTGAGCCTATTGAATTTGCTCATAAAATTGCGCTGAGGGATATTAAAAAAGATGAGGACATCATTAAGTATGGCGAGGCCATCGGTTATGCACTAAAGGATATTCAAAAAGGCCAGTGGATTCACATTCATAATATGGATGATGTCCATGGCCGGGAAGGCAGGCTGGCATAATGAAACTATTGGGTTATAAACGGGAAAACGGCAAGTACGGCGTTCGCAATTACATTGCTGTTATCCCCTCTGTTTTTTGCGCCAATCATGTGGCGGAGCAAATAGCCAAGCAAGTGGATATGTGCGTAGCCTTGCCTCATCCTCTGGGTTGCGGTCAGCATGGCTCAGATTTGGATCAGACTGTTAACACCTTAATCGGCTTAGGCAAAAACCCCAATATCGGGGCAGTGCTCATTGTCGGTTTGGGCTGTGAACGAGTAACGGTGAAGGAGCTTTACGATGGGATTGCTCCCAGCGGCAAGCCTGTGGAAACTCTGGTGATTCAGGAGACAGGCGGAACAGTAAAGACCATAGGCCGGGGCGTAGAAATTGCTGCGAAAATGGCCCAGCGGCTTTCGCAGCAGCAAAAAGTGGAATTCGATATATGTGAATTATTAGTCGGCGTTAAATGCGGCGGTACCGATGCAACCTCAGGAATAGCTGCCAATCCCGCTTTAGGTATGGCAGTGGATCAGATCATTGACCAAGGCGGCTCCGCTATATTGACCGAAGTAGGAGAGCTGGTAGGCGTAGAGCATATTTTAGCTAAAAGAGCCATTAACGAGCAGATAGGCCAGGATATTATACGCATTATCCGCCATTCGGAAGATGTGCTGCGTGAGAGCACTAAAAATTATGACCGCACCAGTAACCGGGCCGCTTTGGTTACTCCCGGAAATTTTGACGGCGGCGTAAGCTCCGTTACGGAAAAAGCCTTGGGCGGTATGTTTAAATCCGGCAGCCGCCCTTTCGTCGGTACTCTGGCCTATAGCGAGGCCCCCAAAACCCACGGCCTCTATCTGATGGACGCCGAAGGCCAGGATGGCGAGGTGGTCACACCCATGGCCGCTGCCGGCGCACAAATCATCTGCTTCACTTCCGGAAGGGGCACTCCCACCGGCTTTCCCTTTGTACCTGTAATCAAAATCACCGGCAATAACGCTACCTACCTTAAAATGGAGGACAATATTGATATTAATGCCGGCAGCATCGTTGCCGGCAACAAAAAGATCAGCGAGGTAGGTAAGGAAATCCATCAGGAAATTATCGATGTTGCCTGCGGCAAAAAGACTAAGGCTGAAGCCATGGGTCATAGTGAGCTCTTTACTATCGGCCGTTTCGAGACTTATTAAACAGCTCTCTTTGATGCCACAGAAGGCTGGGGAAGAAGTAAAGCCGTTATGAAATGATTAATCTGTAAGAAATCATTCATACCGGCTTACTTCTTAACATCGTATTTTCCCTCGTATCCTTCTGCGGACATGGGCTGCCCCTGCAGCATCCTTTTAGCAATGCCCGGCATTGCTGTTGATTCCAAAAGTTCCAGATAGCTTCATGTATTTCCTCCTGATTTCCTGCGATAACGGAAGTCACAGCAATCATCCCCAGTTGCCAGGGTTTTCGTGCGGATTAGCTCCGCACCCATAAAATCCGCCGAGATAAAATCAAATTGGCACATTTGAGGCACGATGTTTGTGCAGCCTTCCTGCTGCGCCAGCCTGCAAAGCCCGCACTGGGTATAGTTGATACCATATTCCTCAAGCGTATCGCCGGGGATAAATTCGCTTTTCCAGTCATAGGGATTCTCTTTTTCCTGCGAGGCCTTGGCCTGGAGCGCCTTTTTATCCTGAAAGGCTTTGGTAAACGGATCTTTTTTGTTCATGCGGCGCATGAGAGGGTTTTTCCCCATGGCGGCAATCATGTTACCCAGAGTTTCTTCCGTAATCCTACCGTTACCGGACTGGTAAACGGCAATCACCAAGGCGCCCCACGTCAATGCCATAGCCAAGGGATTTTCCCTTGTGCTGCCGAGGGAAGGTGTGCGGGCAAGAATCTCCCTGTAACGCCTTTTGCTTGCCTTCTTTAACGTAGAAAGCTCCATATCGGGACAATGCGTCTGCAAAGTAGGGAAAAAGATTCGGGAAAAGAAGTGCCAAAGAAACTTTGCCGTAAAATCGTAAGGGATGACAGTTTGTTTCATCATGCCCCTACGCTCCATCCAAGACTCTCCTGCTGAATGGTAAAGAGCTTGTGATACAACCCGTTCTGCCGGATGAGCTCCTGGTGGGTGCCCTGTTCCGCCACCCGGCCTTTGTCCAGAACGATAATCTTCTCGGCGCCCGTGATGGTACGCAGGCGGTGGGCGATGACGATCACTGTTTTGCCCTCGATCAGCGTGGAGATGGCCCGCTGAATCAGCGCTTCGTTTTCGGGGTCAAGAGATGCGGTAGCCTCGTCCAGCAGCACAATCGGCGCGTCCTTCAGCAGCGCCCGCGCAATAGAAAGCCGTTGGCGTTCTCCGCCGGAAAGGGTGGAACCATTCTCGCCCAGCATAGTGTCGTAGCCAACCGGTAATTTCTGCACAAACTCATCACAGCAGGCAGCTTTGGCTGCGGCCATGACCTCCTCGGGAGTGGCGTCCATATTGCCGATACGGATGTTATTATAGATGGTGTCGTTGAATAGCACCACATCCTGGAAGACAAAGCTCATGTAGCTCATAAGATGCTCGGGGTCCAGGGTTTTGACGTCTATGCCCCCAATGGTGAGCGTCCCTTTGTTTGTATCCCAAAAGCGGGCAATCAGGCGGGATACGGTGCTCTTGCCGCTGCCGGAGGGGCCCACCAGCGCCGTTATGCCGCCTGACGGGATGGTAACGTTCATGCCGCTGATCGTCTGCTCCCCATCGTCATTATAGCGAAAGTCCACATCCTCGAAAGCGATATTGTACTGCTTAATTTCCTTTTCCGCGTTGCCCTCCATGGGCTGGAAAGCCATCAAATCACGCATGCGTTTGATGGCGATCTGGAAATAGAACAGCTCTGGCAAAAGAGTCAGCTCCACCAAAACCGGGCCGTAAATCCGTACCACGATCATTACAAACATGATCATAGGGATAAAGGCAATCTGCCCATTGGTCAAAAGTGTGGTGCCCAGCAGCACGGTGAGCCCGATGCCCGCCTGCAGCACGACTTGGGCACCTGTGACAAAAATGCCTGTGCCAAGCTCCATCGCCACTGCAAGGCGCATCATGGTGCGCAGCGCATTTTCTAGCGCCGAGAATTTTTCCCCGTCCAGGTTGCAGGCCCGGATCACCTTGATGCCCTCGATATACTCCTGTACCTGACCGGAGGCGGCCAGCTTGGCATCCATATGCTTTTGGTGCAGCTTGCCGTAGATCCTGCGGCTGAACAGGATAATGAAAAACGCCAGGGGCACGGTGATAAACATGGCCAGCGCCATACGCCAGTCAAATATCGCCATCATGGCGCAGATCACAGTGATGGAAATCGCGTTGGCAAAAAGCTGCGGCACGATATGGCTCAAAACGTGCTCGCTGGTAGCCACGTCGTCCATCAGATTGGTGGTCAGCTCTGACAGGTCTTTGGAATTAAACAGACTCATGGGCAGCTTTCGGATGTGCTCGGCCAGTGTGATGCGCGTGCTTTCACTCTGGGTGTAGGAGGTGGTGTAGGTTTTTTTGTAATCGTTCTTATGGCATAAGAACACGATGCCTGCCACAGCAATCCCCAGGCCGAAATAGAGCCACATCCTGTTCCAGGAAATTTCCCCGCCGGTCAGGGGGCCAATGAGCTCCATAATCACCTGCATCATCACGCCGAAGGGCAGCATCAGGGAAAAGTTTGTCAGCGTACAGGCGGCAATGGCGCCCTTTAAGTCCTTGTACCCCTTGTCGGTCAGCATAAATAGTTCTTGCAGTTTAGGCATGTGTACGCACCTCCTTTTTGTTTGCCATGCTCCAGCTTGCCGTTTCGGTGTAGGTCTGCCACATAGTGTGATATTTACCGCCTTTTTGAATGAGCTCATCATGGGTACCCTGCTCAGTCACCCGGCCGCCCTCCACCACAATGATGTTGTTGGCACCCCGGACAGTGGAGAGGCGATGGGCAATCATCACGACGGTTTTGTTCCTCATCAGCTTCTCAAAGGCTTTTTGAATGAGGTGCTCGTTTTCGGGATCGGCAAAGGCCGTGGCCTCATCCAGCACGACAATGGGCGCATCCTTGACAATGGCCCGTGCGATGGCGATACGCTGCTTTTCCCCGCCGGATAGGTGTACCCCTCGCGTTCCGATGACGGTCTGATAGCCCTTGGGCAGCTTCATAATAAAATCATGGCACTGGGCCGCTTTCGCCGCTTCTATGACCTGCTCATCGTTGGCGTTCTGGTTGCCCATGCGGATGTTGTCCATCACGCTCTGCTTGAACAAGAATACATCCTGAAATACAAAGCTGACCTGATCCATTAGGTAATGGGTATCCATCTGGCGGATATCCACGCCGCCAATGGCGATTTCACCTGCCGTCACATCAAAAAAACGGGGAATCAGATGGGCGATGGTGCTTTTTCCGCCGCCGGAGGGGCCGACAATCGCCGTGATCTCCCCCCGTTTGGCTCGAAATGAGACGCCGGAAAGGGCTTCGGTCTCTTTGGCTTTATCATAAGAGAAGGTGACCTCCCGGAAAGAAACATCATGGGACCCTGCGGCTTGGGGCTGTGCGGGCTGTATGAGTTCGGGCTCGGCCAGCACCTGGTCCATTGCCTCAACGCCGCCAATGATGCGCATTGCATTGCCATTGACATACATGATCCTCATCAAAATGGTTGCGATGGATTGGACAAAAATCAGGTAGAAAATGACCGTACTGGCAAAGGACGCATAGTCGGTAGTTTTCATCCCCACCCAAATCGCAACCGGCAGGATAAACAGATAGATGTTGTTGACAAGGGTGGTAAACCCGGAAAAGGAGTTCTCCCAGCTCAGCGTATAAGGGATCACCATGGCGGTGTAGGCCTTGATGGTGTCGTGGAGCCGGCGGAAGGAATAGACCGTCTGCTTGAATGCCTTGACCACCGAGATACCCCGGATGTATTCTACCGAGGCGTTGTTCATTTCCTCAATGGATTTCTGGTATTTCGCCATCATCGCTTTGGAGCCTTCATTTCCGTAAATCGAAAACTGCATGAAAAATGCCAGAAGAACGCCTAAGAGGGCGGCCAGGCCGAAACGCCAGTCCACAGCCACCAAGATAATCACCATGACAACCGGGGCGACAAAGGCCCCCACCAGGTCGGGCAACTGATGGGCAATAAAGCCTTCCACCTTCTCAATGTTTTCATCGGTAATCTTTCGCAGCTTTCCGCTGCCAACCATCACATGAAAGCCCAGAGGCACCTTGGCAAGATGGGTGGCAAAATTGACCTTGAGTTCGTACAAAGTACCAAATGCGGCCAAATGGGAGCAGACAAGGGCCCCCCAATACAGCAGGATGTTGCCCACCACACCCCCGAAGGCCAACCAGCCATATTGAATTGTCAGCGTACTGTTTAGGTTCGCCATATCGGGCAATGCGCCGAGGATTTCGCCCACGATCAAATAAATGGCGATGTAGGGCACAAAACTTACGATAGACGCCAGCGCTGAGAGAATTAGCGAGCCGATCACCAGCGGCTTTTTGGTAGCGGCCAACTGCAACAGGCGTGCCGTACCGGTTTTTTTCTTTTGTTCAGATTTCATACGATCAGCTTCCTTTCCTGCTGTTCAAAACTCAACTCGATCATGGTTCTCCCCCTCACAATAGTTCCATGTACGCCAGGGCGGCGGCGGCAAAGGCGGCGACGCACAGGGTGATAAGGATGATGTCCTGGACCTTAAAGCCGATGCGACAGATATTGGTGCGCTTGATTTCGCCGCCCAGCCCCCGGGTAAGGGCCGCCGCAGACAGCTCCTCACCGATTTTGGCTGAACAGGTCATCAGGGGCACCAGCCGGTACTCCAGCATTTTTCCCGCCCTGCCGCCGCCCAGACTGATTCCCCGCATCCGCATGGCGGCGTTGATGGCGCCGAACTCTTCGCCTATCGTGGGGAAGAAGCGAAACATAACGGACATGGGAATGATGATTTTCTCGCTGACATGAAGACGCTGCATGGCGGCGGTGAATTCGCTGACGGTGGTGGTGGAGACGACGTAGGCTCCCAGTACCACACCGGGCATCACCCGGCTTAAAATTCCGGTGCAGCCCAGTACGAAAAATTGGGAAAAGCCTGACAACCGGGGCAACAGCAGCAGCGACGCCAGGTAGGCGCCCCCAAAAGCCGCCGAATAGAGGACCGCCGGCTTAATTTTTCTCGCCGCCAGAAGCAGCACCAGCGGCAGGGCGGACAAACAGGGCACAAGGAAGGTCAGCTTATCGCCGCCAAGCCCTCCCAGCACAAAGGTAGAAACGGTAACAAGCAGCAGCAGCTTGGTACGGGGGTCTAACACCAGTCCGCGTTTTTGTCCGGTGGCTTGCAGGATACCGGAGGCCATCAGACGATCCCCGCCTTGGCAAAGTGCTTTTTCATCAGCGCCCGGCCCAGCAATCCGCCGATCACGCCGCAGACAAAGCAGCTAAGCAACAGAACCGGATTCATCCAGGGCGGCAGCAGAGCAGTCAGCGCTGCCTCATAGTCTGCTCCGAACTCTGTCCGGGTGGAGAAATAGCCCGCCGGGTTGGTGAACAAGGGAATAAAGTTGCCCCACATCCAGATGTTGAAGAAGCCGCAGACCACGACGGAGCTGCCTGCCCTGCTGTAATGAGCCCACTTCCAGATGAACTCCGCGATGAGGGCGGACACCACGGCCACGGGCAGAGCATACAAACCCATGCCGGTCAGGACCATCATAATACCCATGATGATGCTCATAATGAGAATCATGCCGAACTTTTTTACCTTGGTCAAAAACAGCATAAAGGGGATGCCGCCGGCGATGGGTCCTATGACGCAGAGCAAGGGCATCATAACCGGTATGTAGCCCAGCATGGCCAGCGCCATAATAATGACAAAATAGATGGCCGAATAGATTCCCACGTTAATGAGGTCTTTTCCCGTCAAACGGTTTAGTTTCTTGCGGACGATGTTTGTGGACATGATAGATACCTCCATGCGTTTTAATTTTATCCGGGCAGCTACCCTGGATAATATAATTTAGTTAGCTATTGCTAACTAAGGCTCCAAAAAAATTTGGGGTCAGAGCCCCAATATTTTACGCCAGCCGGCCATGCTGTATTGCTTGACACTGTCCATGACGGCAACCGCCTGCTGATAAGGTAAATCGTGGGAGACCAGCTCCACCAGATACTGAAATCCGGTGGCGGCGGTCAGGTGCAGGAACATATCCTCTACGTGCTTTCCATTTATGCCAAGGAAGTCGCAGTAGCCCCTATAGGCTGCCTCCTCAATCTCGATCAAATACTCCAGATAGGTGGACCAGCGGGTGCCTTCTGAGCGGCAGAAAATGAGCCGAAAGGCATCCAGATGCTCATAGATATAGCCAAGCATCCAATCCGTACCTATATAGGCCTGCTCCTCCACACTGTCCATTGCTCCCGCAGAAAGCTTTTCCCCCGCCTGCCGGTGTAGTTCCTGAAACTGCGCCAACATCTCCTCTGCCGGCGCCTGTACCAGTGCGTCGAACAACACCGCCTTGTTGGCAAAGTGGTTGTACATCGCGCCGGTGGTAACATCTGCTGTCTGGGCGATACGCCGCATATTGGCGTTTTGATAACCGTGTTCCATAAATTCCTGCCGGGCGCATTCCAAGATACGTTTGCGGGTCAGCTTTGAATTATAACCCATCCTTTCACCGCAAGCCTTCCTTGTAATATTTGATAACAATGTTATCACTTTCCCCCATTCGAGTCAAGACAGTTCTCCGATAAAGTGGAAAAAAGGGGATTGCCTTTCCGCCTGGTTGCGTGCCGGGCACACCTGGACATAGAAAGGAGCAGAAGCCATCGCCGGCTCCCGCTCCTTTCTATGTCCCGAATTTAGTTTGGCTTACTGCCGGTTAATCCGATTCTCTTGCTATATTATTAATGCTTTATAAATGCTTTTTGATGGTTTCGTAATTTACCGCCAACTGCAAAAGGCCTTTCGTCCGCAGACGGGGAAAAAGGGCAAACTTCCAATAATTCTTGTCGTGCTGGGCCACTTTAATGGGGGAAATAAACTCCTTCACCTTGCCCTCAAGCATGTCGCCGTATAACGGACGCAGCTTCGGCATATTGAGGCCGATCTGGCTGGGATGGGTGCAGATCTTCACCACGCCGGCGGCGTCGGTGACGCTGAGCAAATCGATGCCCAGTTCTTTTTGTACCGTTTTTAAATCTTGCTCTTCAATGGCTTGTTTTATATCTAACTGCTGCAGGCGCTGCCCCGCCTTTAACATCAGTAATTCTAAGGTTTCGGAGTTGATGGCCTGCTGCAACTCGTCGCTTTGTTTGCGCAACCCTTCGGTCAGGCCGGCGATTTCCTGGATGGCGGCAGTTTGCTGCTGAGTAGCTGAAGCCACTTCCTCACTGGCCGCCGAGGTGTTGGTGGTGGTGCCCTTCAAATAGTCTATGGCTTCCGCTATATGGCCGGATTTGTCAAGCAATTCCTCGGCATATTGCCGGAGGGTGGAAAACTCCTGATCCGTCTTGGCAATGGAAGAGGTGATGGTTTGCAAAGTATTTCCCGTAACGTGAATAACCTTGTTGCCGGTATCCACCATCTCCTTAACCTCATTCATCATGGCCACAGCCTGCTGGATCTCCTGCTGGATGCCGCCGACGATGACGATAATATCCTGACCGGAACGTCCCGACTGATCGGCCAATATCCGCACTTCGTCTGCCACCACGGCAAAGCCTTTGCCCTGCTCACCGGCCCGGGCCGCCTCGATAGCGGCATTGAGAGCTAAGAGATTTGTTCTTCTGGCAATATCCGTTATCACCTCTACAACCTGGGCAATTTTCTCTGATTGGATAGCCAGGTTATGGGATATCTCCAGCATACTGTCTACGCCGCCTTTGATCTGTTCGATCTGCTTCACCGCCTGGCCGGCTGCCTGGCTGCCTTCTTGGGCTTTAACCATGGATTCGCCGGAGGCAGAGGCAGCTTTTCCCACCGCATCAACCTGGCCGGCAATCAGATCCTTCACCGCTGTAGCCGATGTAGCTACCGTTTCAATCTGCTGCTGCTGGCTTAGCATATCCCTGGTTATGCCCTCCGTGCTTTGGGCCACCTCCCGGGTAGAGATAGCCATGTCGTTAACGGTCTCCTCCAGCCTGGTGGTGGCTTTAAGCACATCCAAAGCCATGCTCATCACTTGGTCATTACATGATTTGCCTGCCGGACCTGCCGCTCCGTCTCCCTTTGCGGCCCGTGGGCCTTGTCTTAGAAGGAGAAAAATTGCCAAGCTTGCACAAAAAACGGCCAACCCAACACCCAAAAGCCAGGAGAATTTAGCTGCCAGAACGGGTATAAATATTGCACTCCCAACGTAGATGAATCTGCTCAATTTTGCTCCCTCCACAATTTTAATAATTAAGCAATTCAGCATTAAAAGAATTGCTTCCCCTATTATCGCTTATTAAGGCAAATTTTTAAAGTACCAAATGACAAATTAAATGTTTTTTTGATGTATTTATAAAAAAAGAAGCGCCTTTTCAGATGCTTAATCAGAAAATTCTTAGTCTGGGTTAAGGTTTTTGATGCTGTTTTCCATGCATGTTAATTATTTTAATATTCTGATATTTCCGTGGCTGCTACACTGATTGCATTCATAATCGCTCTTTGATCAACTATATGGAGCTGTTTACGTTCTGTCTGGTTATCATCGGTATCATTGGCTTGTTGCAAAACAAGCCAAAAAAATAAAACCGCCTATCCGTAGATAAGGATCTGGCCGCCTAGCAAAAAGCAGCAGTTCCTATTTGTATTTATATCCTAACATAGCGGCGATACCAGTACCAAGCGCACCAAGCAAGCAATAGTTATGCCTGTATATCCTGAGTTCCCGCAAAATTACACCATAAAATCCTAGCCCCTTAATAAATAAGGATTAATCAGATCCTTATCCCAAAAGCTGTATAGTATTTAACTTTATTTCGAAAAAATCCGGACACTTTAAACTTGCAATTTTGGTTATTTCCGCCCCCCCTTTGCACACTGATCCGCCGGCGGGGCTAAGTGGGTTTTCAAACTATATTAGCCTATCCTAATGGAAAGAGATGGACACATCACCTCCTCACCGGTAGGGGGTGGATGACTTATTATAGGTCCCCCTCTGTGCAAAATTGCAAGTTTGTCTTCGTCTAGAGAGCCTAATCAGAGGAAATGTTAGAAAGCTTAAGCATTTTTTGCAGTTTAGTAGTGAATTTATTTCTGCCAGGGCACTAGATACAGCCAAGGTATAGGTTTCTACTTATTTTTTGAGCCGCCATAACTCTAAGGGGTGTCTACAAACTTGCATTTTTGCTCAACTGGCGCCCTTACTGGATACAAACCTGCATTTTTGCACAGAGAGGACAAAACCTGCAGAGAGGCCAAAAGCGAATTCTGAGTCAAGCTTGACAAGACAAATCTGGTCATTGGCGGTTTTTCTTGGTGTATGGTTTAATTTTGCGGGAACTCAGGATTTATCATAGCCTGCACTAAACTGCAAAAAAGGCCAGCCCTTCCAAGCAATAACGCTTGAATCGGACTGGCCGTTTTCGTATCTTTGTGCTGCCGTTCTTTTGGAACCTGGCGCCAAAAACTATCTCTTGCTAAACTGGGGAGCTCTACGGGCGCCTTTGAGGCCGTATTTCTTACGCTCCTTCATCCTGGGGTCACGGGTGAGAAAGCCTGCTTTCTTCAAGGAAGGACGCATTTCGGCGTCTGCCTTGAGCAAAGCTCTGGCGATACCCAGACGGATAGCGCCGGCCTGACCGGTGATGCCGCCGCCTTTGACGGTGGCCATGATATCGTATCTGCCTTCGGTCTTCGTCAGAACCAAGGGCTGCTTTACGACCATTTCCAAAGTCTTTTTGCCGAAGTACTCGGTAAGGGGACGCTTATTGATCAATACTTTGCCTTCCCCGGGAATCAGACGAACCTGGGCCACGGAGGTTTTCCGACGGCCAGTACCTCTGTATTGGATTGCTTGAGCCATTCTTCAAATACCTCCTTCCTTACGCTCTGATTGTCCACACTTCAGGCTGCTGGGCCTGATGGGGATGCTCCGGTCCTCTATAGACCTTCAGCTTGCGGTACATCTGGTCGCCTAATTTATTCTTAGGCAGCATCCCTTTGATGGCTTTTTCCATAACCCGCTCCGGTTTCTTCTGGAGCATAATGCCATAAGCGGTGCGTTTTAATCCGCCGGGATAACCGGAATGGGTGATAAATTCTTTTTGCTGCAGTTTTTTGCCGGTGAGTTCCACCTTTTCTGCATTGATGACGATAACGAAATCGCCGGTGTCCACATGAGGCGTGTATGTGGGTTTATGCTTGCCCCGCAAAAGCGTCGCCGCTTCTGTGGCTATGCTGCCTAAAGTCTTGCCTGCAGCGTCCAGTACATACCATTTACGCTGAACCTGACCAGGTTTTGCCATGAAGGTTGTCACGATATTCCCTCCTAAAAACACTTACGTCCATTATATCCGGCGCCGCAAATCTTACAGCGCTGTTTCACCGGGGCTGGTGGGTATATAATTGGATAACATGAAGATTCTAATACACCGGGCCTGGCGTGTCAAGCCCTTTCCCCTAACATTTTCGGGATATCGCGGAATAATTCCACCTTAGCCAAGGTTTCCAGGATATAATCGCCAAATTGCCGGCAGGTAGCTCCGGCGGAGTCCCCGGTAATCCGCAGTTTTCTTTCTTCCTGAAGGCAGATGTCCAGTGCCCGGTCCAGCCGGCGGGCTTCGGCCCCCAGGCCGATATGGTTAAGGAGCATAGCCGCTGCCCGCAAAAGGGAAGAAGGATTGGCGTAATCGCCCCGGCCCTCGGCCATCATCCTGTCGGCGGAACCGTGGATGGCTTCAAACATGGCATACTTTTTGCCGATATTGGCGCTGCCGGCAGTGCCGACACCGCCCTGAATCTGGGCCGCTTCATCGGTGATGATGTCGCCGTAGAGATTGGGCAGCACCACCACTTGAAAGTTTTTCCTGACCCGGTCGTCAATCAGGTTGGCCGTCATGATATCCACATAGCGCTCATCCCTTTGGATGGCGGGATATTTTTCACCGATCTGATGGAAGATCTCCAGAAATTTGCCGTCGGTGGTCTTGATCACATTTGCTTTGGTAACGGCGGTAACCTTAGTCTTGCCGTTTTTTACCGCATAGTCAAAGGCGGCCTCAATAATACGCCGGCAGCCTTCATCGGTGACCATAGTGAAATCCACCGCCAGCTCCGCCGATATCTCAAAGCCCTTGCTGCCTACGGCATAGGCGCCCTCTGTATTTTCCCGGAAAAATGTCCAGTCGATACCCAGCTCCGGCACCCGCACGGGCCTGACATTGGCAAAGAGGTCCAGGGCCTTACGCATAGCCACATTGGCGCTTTCAATATTCGGCCGGCCGTCGCCCTTTTGGGGTGTGGCCGTGGGCCCTTTCAAAATGACGGGGCAGCTTTTCAGCTCTTCCAGCACATCATCGGGAATAGCCTTACCGGCCAATATGCGGTTTTCTATGGTGAGGCCTGAAATATCCCGAAAAAGGATTTCTCCCTTTGCCAGGGAATCCGTCAGCAAATAACTGAGAATCCGCCGGGACTCCGCCATAATAATCGGACCGATACCGTCGCCGCCGCAAAAACCGATGGTCAAAGGCCTCAGGCTTTCGTAATCCGTAAAATCCCCCTGAGCCTTAATGGCCTCCGCCCGGCTCAACTGTTCTCTTACCAGGCTGGCAAACTTTTCGCAGGCAATGTTAACTTGGTGCTCCAGATGTTCCATAAGCTGCTCCTTTATTTTCTTTCGCTAAAAGCTTCACTAAATTCTCTTTGGCATTATTGATATGGATAACCGTCAATCGTTCAGCCTCGTCGCCGTCACCCCCGCAAATAGCTTCCAGAATCAGGCGGTGCTCGGCAATGGCTTTTTCTGTACGGCCGGTTTCGGCAATGGATTGCCGCCGGTAGCGCTGGATCATATGATGAAGATCCCGCAGCATGTGCTGGAGGGTCCGGCTATCGCAATAGGAGAAAATGGTTTCATGGAAGCGGGAATCCATCTCGCTGATTTGCTCCTGGTAAGATTTCAAATGATAGAATTCTTGCAAATCCACGATTTCCCGCAATTCCTTGCGCCGGGCTTCCGTGATGTTTTCTGCCGCCCAACGGGAAGCCAAACCTTCGATGTAGCTGCGTATGGTGTAGACATCCAGAAGATCCTTGCTGTCCACACCCAGGACCACGGCGCCCTTGTTGGGCACTAAACGGACCAGGCCTTTTTGTTCCAGCATACGGATAGCTTCCCTGACCGGCGTGCGGCTAACTCCCAATTCTGCCGAAAGCTTTAGCTCGATGAGGTTTTCTCCCGGCAGAATGCTGCCATTTAAAATGCCTTCTTCCAACTGCTCAAACACCCGGCAACTGAGGGAATTAGCTTCTCCGCCGCCGCTGAAACCCATGTTTTCCTTCTTCATTGCCCTATACCTCCGGAGCAAAACTCTCCACTAATGCCTCCATCTCACCGTCGCTGATCACCGTTTGACGGCCTTCGGCATACTGGCTATCGATCCATTCTTTGATCTTCAGAACCATGGGATCTTGCTTGCTCACTTTTCTTTCTTCCGTTAAATCATAATGCTCATTGATCCAATATGCAATACCTGCCAAACCGCTGGTGTTGCTGATAGCCACAGCGGCCGGCCTGGAAAGCAGGGTATTTGTATCGAAAATATTATAGATTTCCTCATCTTTCATTAAACCGTCGGCATGGATGCCGGCTCTGGTGACGTTAAAGTTTTTTCCTACAAAAGGCGTCATCGCCGGTATGCGGTAGCCGATTTTCTTCTCATAATAGCGGGCGATCTCTGTTACTACCGTGGGGTCTATGCCATCCAGGGTGCCCCTTAGGGAAGCATATTCAAACACCATGGATTCCAGAGGTATATTGCCGGTGCGTTCACCGATACCCAAAAGGGAGCAATTGACGGCGCTGGCTCCGTAAAGCCAGGCTGCACTGGCATTGACCACCGCTTTATTAAAATCGTTATGGCCATGCCATTCCAGCAGCGCGGAAGGCACGTCGGAATAATGCTGCAAGCCGTAGATGATGCCGGGAACGCTGCGGGGCAAAGCCACGCCGGCGAAAGGAATGCCATAGCCCATGGTGTCGCAGGCCCGGATCTTTACCGGAATTTCCGCCTCTTTGGACAGCTTCATCAGCTCATTGACAAAAGGCACCACAAAGCCGTAGAAATCCGCCCGGGTGATGTCTTCCAGATGACAGCGGGGTTTTACCCCCATTTCCAAAGCCTGGCTAACCACGGCCAAATAGCCTTCCATAGCCTGCTTTCTGGTTTTGCCCAATTTCTTAAAAATATGGTAATCGGAGCAGCTCACCAAAATACCGGTTTCCTTAATGCCGATATCCTTCACCAACTGAAAATCCTCTTTGGTGGCCCGAATCCAGGTGGTGGGCTCGGGATAAGTGTAGCCCAGCTCCATACACTTTAGAAGGGCTTGCCGGTCCTTTTCACTATAAACAAAAAATTCCGTTTGCCGGATCTTGCCCTGAGGCCCCCCCAACCGGGCCAGCAATTTGTACAGATCAACGATTTGCTCTACCGTATAAGGGGCCCTGGACTGCTGGCCGTCCCGAAATGTCGTGTCGGTAATCCAGATTTCTTCCGGCATACCAATGGGTACCCGCCGGTGGTTGAAGGGGATTTTCGGCACCTCTGTGTAAGGATACAGATCCCGGTAAAGATTAGGTTCTGCCACATCCTGCAGCGAGTATTTATAAGGGTCTTGCTCCAATAGATTGCTTTGCTTATTGATTTCAATCATGGGTCTGCCTCCTCTCATTTGCCATCGTATACCTCGAATGAATACTTGTATGCAATTATACAAAGCATTATATGAGGCCCACCGGCAATAGTCAAGAGATTTGAGGAGGCTGTGTCATGTATTCATGCTAAAAAGGCCCTAAGCTCATGGGGACTCCTCCCCGGTAGTGATCTAGTGAGCAGTGACTAGTGAGCAGTGGAGCACCGAGGCACTGACGGCACTGACGGCACTGACGGCACTGACGCCCCGCCTGTGCAAAAATTGCGGTTGTATTCAATTGCCTAAGGTCAGGTGAGCAAAAATTGCGGTTGTATGTAAAATGCAAGGTCAAGATGGCTGCACAAACGGAAAAACCGCACCGCTTTAGCCTGAAATTTGCTAAAATTGACCTTTGCAGCGGCTGCAATTCCCGCAAAAACGAAAAAATTGTACAGGCAACGGCAAGAATCTGCCCACAACCGTAAAAATTGTACAGAGCCCCGTGCCGCCCCCGAAAATCTATACAAAAAAAGGAGCAGAATCGCCGATTGGCCGGTGCTCTGCCCCTTTCCGTTTCTCATTTATTTTTGCAGGTCTTGCCAAGCCGCCGGATCTGCAACCAGCTCATTTTCTTTTTCTAAGTTAGCCAAATACTCTTCCAGACAAAGGCCTTGCTCCATGATTTCCTGAGCCGCCGGCTGGCCTACATAGCGGAAATGCCAGGGTTCGTAAATAACGCCGGTAATATGGCTCTTGTCTTTGGGGTAGCGGAGGATAAAGCCGTATTCCCAGCAATGCTCATAGAGCCATTGGATCTCGGCGGTATCGCCCTGGGCGTCATCTAAATGCTGATAGCTGTAAGCAACCAGGTCCGCCGCCAGACCCAGGTTATGCTCGCTGGTGCCGGGGTAAGCCACCACCTTGCGGGCTTCTATCTCCGCCTCTTCCCGGTTTAAGCCCTGGCCCATCAATCGCATGATCTTATTCTCGTACAGCTGCCACTGCCTTTCCACTGAGCGATAGGCTGAGGCCACCACCGGAAATAAGCCTTCGTCTCTGGCGTCGCTGATCATCCTCTCCAAAAAACCGATGGCCCTCTCGTCAAATTCCAGGCCATTATTCAGTGTAGCCAAATGGATTTCATAATCGGCAGGCAAAGGGTTATCTTCATTAACTAAAATCAGCCGCCAGTCTTCAGGGACTGCCGGCGACGAGGGCTCCGGTGATGAGGGGGCAGGGTCCGTTTCTGTCTGGGACACTGCCGGAGGTTGGTTTTCGGGAGGCAAACGAAAAATCAGGAAAAGCTCCGCCGCCGCCACAATCGCCAAAATAACCGCTACAACAATAAAACCGTAGTTGCCCAGGGAAAAACCTGGTTTGTCTTCAAAAGGGTCTCGCGCCATAATCTCCTCTTCCTTAACTGATTTTAACCTTAGCTGGTTTTAACCTTAACTGGCTTTTACCTTAACTGATTTTAACGTCGTTGAAGGCGGCGGCATACTCATAATTAGCCCGGGGATAATTCAACACCCAGCGGTTTGACCCCGTGGCCTGGATCAGGCTATAAAACTGTCCGCCGATGCTGCGGGGGCCGGAGCTCAATTCAAAAGTATAAATATCCTGCTGATCAATTTTTCTTATCCCTTCCTGTTTTTCCGCCTCCAGGCCCTCCGGGGCTTTGCCGATATTCTTTACTTCCGTCCCCAAATAAACGGCCCAAGCTTCCGCCATATCCTGGGTATAAATACAATCGTTATATGTGCCGGCCCTCATGTCAAAGCTGAGGATTTTACCGGTCTGGTCATCCATGAAAAAAGTAGCGGTAAGGCCCTCAACCCGAAAATTGATTTCCCACAAAATCATGCTGATGGAAGGCGCGTCATTTTGAATATAGAGAGTGACGCCAGGGTTAAAGCTCTTGTATTCCCCGGTTACCGGCAGAGGAAAAAAACCCAACTCATATAGCCTTTCCAATTCCTCAAAGAATTTTACCTTAACCGTATCCTGATCATAGTTGGAGCCGGTTTTCAAAGGAACCAGGGATGTGCCTTTAGCCTGGCCCAGCAGACTGACTTTATCCACCATGGATACATTGACGTAATCGGACAGCTCCGCCTGGTCCAGAGGCTGGCTTTGCACCTGGCCCAAAATCTTCTGATCACTGCCGGCGGCCAACTGTACCGGCAGAAACAGGCCGGCCACTACCAAGAAAGCCACAGCCGTAACGCCTACTATATATTTTACTGATTTTTTCATCTTAATCATCTCTTACGGATCACCTCGTCCTGATCATCCCTTCAGTTCCAGTATTACTTTTGTGCCCTGATCGATGACGGAAGCAAAGCTCATGGTGCCGCCGTGGAGTTCCACAATCTCGTGGCAGATAGCCAGGCCAAGGCCGGCGCCGCCTTTAGCCCGGGACCGGGATTTGTCCACCATATAAAATGCCTCGGTAATCCTGGATATCTCCGATTCCGGTATGCCCCGGCCATTATCCTCCACCGCAATGGTATATTTGTCCTCGGATATTCGGACCCCCTCCAAATGGATCAGGCCCTCTGCCGCAATGGACTTTCTGGCGTTGTCGATCAAATTCAGGATCAGGGTTTTCATCAAGTCGGTTTCGATCCTGATCATGGTATCCTGGGCTTTATAAGTAAAACTTATTCCCGTGTTCTTTAATATGGGGTAAATAATGCCGTTGATGCTGGCAAAAAGCTGCTCCATGCTGACTTTCTTCATCAGGAAGTCCCGGTTTTGCAGAACAATCAGCTCAAGCAGCTTCAAAGACAGAGCTTCCAGCCGTTTGCCTTCACTGAATATGTAATCCGCCGCCAGCATCCTGTCCTCTTCTTCCATCTGGCGGGAGCGCAGCATATCGGCATAGCCGATGATGGAAGTGAGGGGAGTTTTGGCTTCGTGGGCAAAACTGCCCACAAAATCCCGCTGCCGGGTGGCAGCCGCCTCCAGATCGCCGATTTTGATCTCCAGGCTTTCCGCCATATTGTTGAAATCGTCGGCCAGCATACCCAGCTCATCGGAGGTATGCACCTCTACTCTGTTATTATAGCGGCCCTGGGCGATTTTTCTGGTGGCCCTGGACAGCTTCCTGATGGGATAGGCCGTCCAAAAGGATACGGCATAAATCAAAATGCCGTTGAGGGCCACCAGAACCAGCAGCAGCTTTCGGTAAATGCCGAACTGATTCTGCCGGTCCGTAAATATAGGGGTAATATCATGGAAGCTTTCCAAATAAACTCTGCTTCTTTGGGCATTGGCTATGCTGACCGTCTGTACGAAGTAAGCCCCTTCCTGCTCTACCACCGTATGCACCCGGGTATCGTCGGTGATTTTGCCCAGTAAGCCGGCGCCAAAATTTACTTCGCCGCTTTGGCGGATCACCCGGTTATTTTCATCCCAGATCCTGATTTTCAGCTTATCCCCGGCGGAATAAGAAATAATTGACTCGGCAATGGCCTCCAGGCCGCCGGAGCTGCCGGTGACCATGGTAGTCACCGCCGATTGGAAAGAATAGCGCAGCATTTTGTTTTCTTCCTGGGCTGCAATGATCTCCCGATCCAGGGCAGCCTGAAAAGAGGAGGATATCAAGATATAGCCTCCTAAGCTGAAGGTTAATATGGTAATGATCAGGGTGCTGAAAAATATCTTCCACGATAAGCTCATTTAATTTCCTGCTCTATATTTTGTCTTCTGCTATTCTCCCAATTCCAGCCGGTAGCCTACTTTATATACCGAGGCAATTTTTTGCTCCCAGCCCAATTTCTTGCGCAGCCGCTGGACATGGAGGTCCACCGTACGGCTGTCGCCCATATAATCGCTTTCCCAAATCTTTTCGTAAATTTTATCCCGAAAAAGAGCGATATTTTTATTGCGGATAAAAAACAGCAGCAATTCGTATTCTTTCTTGGTCAAAGAAATTTCTTTCCCGGCCTTTTTGACGGTCCTTGATCCCGTGTCGATGACCAGGTCGTCCACCTCAATCATGCGCTGGTTCAGATTATAGCGGCGCAGTACGGTTTCTACCCGGGCCAAAAGCTCAATGATCTCAAAGGGCTTCACCAGGTAATCGTCGGCCCCCAGCTTTAACCCTTTGACCCTGTCTTCTACCCGGCCCTTAGCCGTCAGAAAAATTACCGGCGTACCGTAGGGCTGAATATAAGGCATCAGCTCATAACCATTAACCTCCGGCAACATAATATCCAAAAGAATCAAGTCATACCTGTTTTCCTCAATCTTGTGGGCAGCCGCCATGCCGTCGAAAGCGCAATCACAGAAATAGCCCGCCGACTGCAAATTCAAGCGAATCAAGTCCGATATGGGTTTTTCATCTTCCACAATCAAAATGCGGATCATCGGCAATCACCTCAAGCATCATTTTTCAATGAGATTATAATATTAATTGTCTCATTATACCGCGGACTTGCATTGTTATTGTATCATAAACAGAATTAGCCGTGACATAAGGTTTGTACCAGCCATTGTAATTTTTCTTGTCAAAGCATAAAATAGAGGCCGGAGGGTTTAATATGGATACAGATTTTTTGCACGAACAGGCATATTTGAAACAAACCCGGGCCCTGATTGAACGGAGCCTTACGGAATTGTTAAGCACTATGGATGAAGAACGGGAAAAATTGGCCCAGGCCCGGCAGGAGCTGCAGGAAAACCAGCCGGCCTTTGCCGGCGATATGGACAAGCAGGCGGAGACCGCCCAGTATTTAAACGGCCTGCAAACCCAGTTGTCGGCTTACCGGGTCTATGCCGAACGCCTTAAGAAGCTTCAGGGGCTGCAAGACTCCCCTTATTTTGGCCGCATCGACTTTGCGGAGGAGGGGCAAGGTACCGATACCTATTATATCGGCCGCTCAAGCCTCCGGGATCCCCTGACCTTTCAAATCCAGGTCTGCGACTGGCGGACGCCTTTAGCCAGTATGTTTTACCGCTCCTCTCCCGGCCCCGCTTCCTTTATGGCGCCCCAAGGCTCCATTGCCGGCCGCCTGCTGCTGAAGCGCCAATATGAGATCAGCAAGGGAGAGCTTCTTTACTATTTTGATACGGAATCTCACATTAAAGATAATATATTGAAAAAACTGCTGGGCCAAAAGGCCTCTCCCCAGATGAAGGCTATTGTGGAAAGCTTGCAGGAGGCTCAAGACCGGCTGATCCGGGAGAAAAGCCGCAAAGTCCTTTTGGTTCAGGGCGCTGCCGGCAGCGGCAAAACCAGCCTGGCGCTGCACCGGGCGGCCTTTCTGATGTACCAGGATTTTCAGGATGCTTTATCTTCCCGGGAAATTCTGGTCATCTCCCCCAACCACCTTTTCAGCCATTATATCAGAAGGGTTTTGCCGGAGCTAGGGGAGGACAATATTACCAGTCTTACCTTTGAGGATATTTTCACCCTCAATTTAGACAGATTAGACACAGTCGCGGAGGGGCAAACCCGGACCTCGGATATGGAAAGTCTGCTTGGGGAAAGCCGGCGCTCCGTGTTTTCCCTGCGTCAGGATATTTATGCTTTTAAGAATTCCGCCGCCTTTGCCGCCTTGCTTTCCCGGCTGGCTGATTACTATGGCCGCCGCTTAATTGAGCTGCCGGATATCTATTACCATCACACCTATATTGCCAGCCGTCAGGAGCTCAAAGAAGAGCTTTTGCGGGACCGGGGGGGTCTGCCTCTGGCTAAGCGCCTGGAGCAAATACGGCGCCGTCTCTCCCTGAAAATTCACCGGTTGAAAAAGCAACGGCTGCCCTCTTTGCAGCTTTTTGTAAGCGAATATCCCGATCATCAGTTGGAGATTTTCCCCTTTGCCCGGCTGCTGTCCATGAAGCGGGGAGCTTATTTAAACAGAACCTTGGACAGGCTGACGGCCATAGATATTCCCGGCCTCTACCGCCGCCTCTGGGACAAGGAGCTTTTCTACCATCTGGCCAAAGGCCTCAGCCTCCCCGCCAATATCGAGGATATCCGCCAGGCTTGCATTAATGCTTTGGCGGAAGCGGGTTTTGACCAAAGCGATGCTGCCGGCCTGATCTGGCTGCGGCTGATTTTGGAAGGCACCGCCGATTATCCCCAGATCCGCCAGGTCATGGTGGATGAAGCCCAGGATTACGGCCCCCTTCATTATATGCTTTTAAAAAAATGGTTCCCTAAAGCTAATTTCACCGTATTAGGCGATATCCAGCAGAGTCTGATCCAACCTCACCGCCTGGATCATTACCAGGAGATCGGCAAAGCTTTAGGAGACCCGGATTGTCCCACGGCTATTTTGCGGGAAAGCTACCGCAGTTCCTGGGAAATCAGCAGCTTCTGCCGCCGCTTCCTGGAGTATCCCGATCTGCTGGAACCCTTTCAACGCCATAGCAAGCCGGTGGAGATTTTCGGGGCAGCCAATAACCAGGAAGCTATTCAATTGCTTTTGGATACCATCAACCGCTTCCGCAAAGAAGACGTGGGTTCCATAGCGGTAATCTGTAAGACTGCCGCCCAGGCCGCCGCCCTTTACAGCCAGATCAAAGGCAAATCTGCCCTGCAATTAGTCAAGGACGCCGGCAAGGCAGACTTAAACCGCAGCCTGCTGCTGCCTTTGCATTTGGTCAAAGGCCTGGAATTTGACGGGGTCATCCTTTGGGACGTCAGCGAAGAAAACTACGGCTGGCCCGAACAAAAACGCTTTTTATATCTGGCTGCCAGCCGGGCTCTTCATCGTTTGACATTGCTGTTCACCGGTCAATTAAGCCCTTTGGTTCAGGAGGACAATGACCCCGCAGCAGAGTAAGGATACAGTAAACAGACCATGAAAGGTGTTGATTCCTCTGATGGATAGCCCCACCGATAGCCGGACAATAAACAGCCCGGCTCTGAACGAACAAGAAATTCAGCTTTTTGCCCGTTACCGCAGGCGGGTGGTAGAAAACTGCTCAAAAGTAATTCTAGGCAAGGAACAGGCCATCAGCTATCTGCTTACCACGTTTCTATGTTCCGGCCACATTTTGCTGGAGGACTTGCCCGGCACCGGCAAAACTATGTTGTTAAAAGCCTTCGCCCGCTCCATCGGCGGCGAATTTAAACGTATCCAGTTTACCCCGGACCTTTTACCCTCAGATTTGACGGGCATCAACTTCTATAATCAGAAGCTGGGGAATTTTGAGTTTCGCCCCGGCCCCTTATTTACCAATATTGTTCTGGCCGATGAGATCAACCGGGCTACCCCCAGAACCCAATCCAGCCTCCTGGAGGCCATGGAGGAACGGCAAATCACCGTAGACGGCCACACCCGCCTGCTGGCCCAGCCCTTCATGGTAATGGCTACGCAAAACCCCATTGAATCCTACGGCACCTTCCCTTTGCCGGAAGCCCAGGTGGACCGTTTCTTTATGCGTTTGTCTCTGGGCTACATGGAAAGAGCCGATGAGCTTACCGTTATCAGCCGCCGGGATTCCCAGGATATTCTGGGGGATCTTGAAACAGTCGTCACTGCCGAAGAGACGGCCTGGCTGAAAGAAAACTACCGCCGCATCACCGTCAGCGCCGACGTGGCCAATTATTTGATGGACATTGTGGATCAGACCCGGCAGGAAAGCGGCTTTGCCGCCGGCGTTTCTACCCGGGGAGCCTTGGCCTTATATAAAGCCGTCCAGGTTACCGCCGCTTTTGCCGGCCGGTCTTTCGTAGTGCCGGAGGATATCCGGCTGCTGGCTCCCCATGTGCTGGCTCATCGCATTATGGCCGGCAATCTGGGCCAGGGCAGCGCCGTTCTTGATTGCCTGGAAGAGCTGATCCGGCAGATTCCGGTACCCATGGAATAGGAGGCCTTTGTGCTGCTGCTTTTCGTCCTGCTTGTCCTGGGCGCCTTCTTGCTGGAGCGAGCCTCCCTCAAGGATGAGCTGCCCTACATTTCTTATACCTGCCGGCCGGACCGCCGCCAAACGGAGCCGGGCCAGCCTTTTACTATCACCACAGCCCTCACCAACCGGCGGCGGCTGCCGGTTGCTTTTTTGCGCCTGGAAGAGCAGTTCCCTCCCTCCCTTGCCATCAAAGGCGAAGGTTTAGGCCTGCGGTCAAAGCCTGATTCTCTGCTGCTTTGCAGCACCGTATTTCTCATGCCCAGAGAAATACTCACCCGCAAAATAACTGTCAGTCTGCCGGAGCGGGGCCGTTATATTTTCCGGGGCGCTCTGATCTATGCCGGGGACTTCCTGGGCCTTCAGGAGAGAGGCCGCCAATTCCGGCAAACCGAGGAAATTGTGGTCTACCCTGCCGCTGCCAAGAATCAGGCTTTGCCTCAGGTGTTGGGCAGCTTTTTGGGGGATCAATCCGTCCGGCGTTTTATTTTGGAAGATCCCATTTTGACCCTGGGCTTTCGGGAATATACCGGCCACGAGCCCCAGCGCAGTATTAGCTGGCCCCAGAGCCTGGCCAAAGGCAGGCTGATGGTAAAGCAGTACGATTACACCCAGGATCTGTCCGTCACCGTGTTGCTGAATACCGACTGCGGCATTAAAAACTACCGGGACCCTCAGCTAATCGAGGAAGCCTTTTCCTTAGCCCGCAGCGTCTGTGAAAACCTGGAGGCAAAAAAAATCCGCTACAGCTTTTTAACCAACGCCACAACCGCCGGTGCTATGGGTCAATGGAGCTTCCTGCCGGCAGGCTTAGGAGGCCAACACTTTTATACCATTATGGAGGGCTTGGGCCGGGCTACTTACGATCACCGTGAGCCTTGCAGCAGTTTGCTCAAGCGGGCAGAAAAGCGGGGAGACCACGGCCAGGCCCATATTCTCATTACCCCCCGTCAAAGTCCTCGGCTTTTGGCCATGGTCAAAAGGCTGGAAGTCTTGAGCGGCGGCAAAGTTTGTTTACTGAGCGCTGTGCCGGGTGCTGCATCGGGCACTGCTTCGGGTGCTGCATCAGGTGCTGCTTCGGGCGTTGCATCGGACACTGCTTCAGTCACTGCAGCGGGCGTTGCGCCGGACACTGCAGCGGACGCTGGTGGCCTTACCGATGCCGGTGATAATACCCCTACTGCTGCTTACGCTAATACCACCGCAAACCAGGAGGTGCCGGCATGATCCTCAGCTTTTTTTGCCGGCTGACGGCAGATCTGGCCTTTTATTTCTCTTTTGCCAATTATCTTTTGATCTTTGCCGCATCGGGCTCGAATCAGCCCTCTGCCGCTGCGGGGACTCCTTCCTTTACCGCCGCTCCCATTCTATGGCCTATAGCCCTGTTATTGGCGGCGGGTCTCTTCTCTTACCTGCTAAAAACAAAGACAGGGAGAAAACCCCTTCAAGCTTTGCCCCTGTTTCTTCCCTGCCTCATTTTGTTATTGTCGCCGGGCCTGCTTCCCCTGCTGGTAATGCTGCCGCCCTGGGCCTATCTGGCCTATATTCTTTTTCAGGGCCGGGAACAGCTATCCCACAGCCAATATCATGACCGTTTTTTCTGGAGCCTCAAGCTATTGCCCCTGCTGATTTTGCCGCCGCTGCTTAGCTTCCGCCTTGATCTTCTAACCCTTGTGCAGCGGCAAATACTGCCCTTTGTGGTTCTTTATCTCTTTTGCAGTGTTTTATCCTTGCGGCTTTCCCGCCATCAACAAGAGTCTTTGGGCCGCAAATCTATGCTATTGACCAACCTCCTGCTATTGCTCTGCTTTTTTCTGCTCTGCCTTTCCTTCGTCTATTCTCAGGTCTGGTCTTTAGCCTGGCAGGGTCTGGCCCTGATTTATAAATATCTATTGGCTCCCTTGCTGCTTCTGCTGGCCATGGCCATCTCCTTGCCTTTTTTCGCCTTTGGCTTATTGATCAAGTTGTTGGCGGAAAAAAATCCCCCGGCAGAAGGCACCCCTTTCGCCCAAGAGCTGGGAGAGGCCATGTCCTCTGCTTTCGGTGATGCTCCCCTGGGCGGTTTCCCGGAGTCCCTGCGCCTCCTGCTGTTGTTTTTGCTGCTGCTGGCCTTTCTCTGGGTGGCCTGGCGTCTGTTCCGGCGGCTGGCCGGCGCCTCTGCTGCCCCGGCAGACTCTGCCGCCATCAGCGAAAGCCGGCAAAAGCTTTCTCCTTCTGCCGGCCAGGATTTAAATTTATTGCCGCCGGCGGATTCCCGTCTGGCGGTACGGTACTATTACCGTAAGTTTTTACGTTTATGCCAAAAGCAAGGCTTACCTTTGGAAGCCGGCCAAACCAGCCTGGATATTCAGGCGCTGGCCCAGGAGCAACTGCCCTCCCAGCAGGCCGCTTTAGCAGAATTGCGGCAGCTCTATCTGCCGGCCCGCTATGACAAAAGCAGCTCTGTCACCGATAAGGAAAAAGCAAGCAGGGCCAAGGCCATTTACCGGCTGATTAAAAAGGCTTTTTTAGAGAAAGCAAATGGCTGATGACCTTGGGAGCGGCAATCAGAAACCAGGCGGCATAGCGGCTGGGATTATCTTTTAAATCTGCCGCTAAAGCATCAATCTCCACCCAGGCCAGCTCCTGAATTTCTGCAGGATCCGGCTGCAAGCTTCCTCCTGCCGCCGTCTCATCCCAGCAGCCGATAAAGACATGGTCAAATTCGTATTCCGATAAGCCGTCTGCAAAAACCTGGCGGTAAACGAAGGCATCAATCTCCGTCAGCCCGCATTGAATACCCACTTCTTCCTTAAGCCGCCGGCCGGCGGCTTCTTTCGTATCCTCACCGGGCCGGGGATGGGAGCAGCACGTATTGGCCCAAAGGCCGCCGCTGTGGTATTTGCCGCCGGCCCGCTGCTGGATCAATAAACGTTTGGCTTCTATATCCGTTATAAATACAGAAAAAGCCCTGTGCAAAAGGCCTTTTCGATGAGTTTCTTCCTTGCCCGCCTCACCCAAAGGCCGGTCTAATACATCTACCAGAATTAGCCGGTCTTGACTGTTATTCATATTCATCTCCTTACCATTTCAATAAAGTAATACCATCCCGGCGCAAAGCCGATAAAATTTCTTCACCATGCTGAAAACTTCTCGTCTCAATGAGCACTGTAACCCCTACCATATTGATAGGTATATCTACCCGGTTGCGCTCATGGGTAACATTGATCACATTGCCTTTTTCTTTGGCGATGATCTCCAGACAATGCTGCAAAGCTCCCGGCCTATCCCCTAAAGCCGCGGTGATTTCCCGGTATCTGCCGTTTTTCATCATGCCTCGCTGGATGATCTGGGCCATAAAGTTTACGTCGATATTGCCGCCGCTGATGATGCAAACCACTTTTTTGCCCGCTGTCGGAAATTTTTTGTATAAGGCCGCTGCCACAGTGGCGGCGCCGGCTCCTTCCGTCACCACCTTAGCCCGTTCAAGGAGCAGCAAAATGGCTCCCGCCAGCTCTTCGTCATCTACCTGAACCATACCGTCCAGATACTTCTCTAAAATGGGTCCGGTAATTGAGCCGGGCTTTTTTACTTTGATGCCGTCGGCAATGGTATTGCTGCGGTTGGCCGCTTCCACGCCGATTACCTGAATTCGGGGATTCAGGGATTTGACAGCCAAGGCAACGCCGGCAGCCAAACCGCCGCCGCCCACCGGCACCAGGATTACCTCGGCTTCCGGCAACTGCTCCAAAATCTCCAGACCCACCGTGCCCTGACCGGCAATAATATACGGATCGTCGTAAGCATGAACGAAGGTAGCTCCCGTTTCCTGCTGCAGCTCCATGGCCTTTTGATAAGCATCGTCATAATTTTCGCCGGCCAGCACCACTTGAGCGCCGTAGCTCTTCGTGGCTGCCACCTTGGCCAGAGGCGCTCCCTCCGGCATAACGATAGTGGCGGTAAGACCGCTATTGCCGGCAGCCAGAGCCACACCCTGAGCATGATTGCCGGCGGAGGCGGCAATCACGCCTTTAGCCGCTTCTTCCTCCGAAAGGTTCAGTATCCGGTTGGCCGCTCCCCTGGATTTAAAAGAGCCTGTCTTCTGCATGTTTTCCAGCTTGAGATAAACCTGGCCGCCGATTAGCTGATCCAGGGAGCGGGAGCGGGAAAGGCCCGTTTTATGGACCTGATCTTGCAGACCTTCTTTGGCCTGCCAAATGTCTTTTAATTGGATATCCAAATACAATACCTCCGCTTTCTGTAAGCTCTATGCAGTTTAGCTTGTCCCTTAGCCCTTGCCGGCAAAGCTGCACTAGCCTTTATTTCTCAATACCCTCTCTGGCCTCTAAACCCAGATCATTGTAATAATGCTTGATTTCTTTCATCTCCGTAACCAGGTGAGCTTTTTCAATCAGCTCTGCCGTAGCTCCCCGGCCGGTAAGAATGACTTCCGTTTCTGCGGCTTTATTATCCAGGAGCGCTTCCAAACCGGACCAATCAATAAGGCCGAAGCTCAAGGCCACATTGATTTCATCCAGCACCACCAAATCGTATTCACCGCTGGCCACTACTTCGGCCGCCCTGGCCAGTCCCCGGTCTACCAGAGCCTGATAATCTGCCGGCGGCTTGCCCGGAGGAAAAATCACCACACTATCGCCCCATTTAGCCTTGTCCTCTTCCGATATCACATTCTCAGGCACCATAAAAAAGGGCTTGCCCACTGTCTCTAAAGTTAGCTGAGGAGCAAAATCCGCTAAAATCTTATGTTCGCTGTAACCCTTTGCTTTCAGAAATTGCAGGAACATTACTTTTTTGCCGGCCCCCAAAGCCCGGAGGGACAAACCGATAGCCGCCGTGGTTTTGCCTTTACCATTCCCTGTGTAAACTTGAATCATACCCGTCATTTTTCTTCCCTCCTATAAATTCCACACCCTCAAGCTGCGAGGCGTTGTTGAAATATTGCTGGGCCTGGTTGTAGCAGTCCCCCGCTTCCCGGTACTTTTCTTCCCGCTGCAATTGGGTGGCCAACTGATTGAAGGCCAAAGCCAAATTAAAATGGGACTCATGAGCCGCCGGCGCTAAAAGCAAGGAGGCCTGCAGCATCCAAATAGCTTGGGGCAGGTTGTATTGGGCGGCCATTTCCGTCCCCTCATAAAAAAGCTGGCTGGCCAGCTCTTCATTGTAGACATTGAGCCAGGCGCAATACTGGGGGTTCAGGGGCGACTCCGGCTCGTGGCCCAGCAAAAACACCATGGTACTGGCAACCGCCGCAAAAAACTCCTGGCTGCTCATACCGCTTTTTAATGAGGAAATGAAGATGGGGTAGGCCGGCAGCACCGGTGATTGCTCCATTCCCGGCAATTCCGGCTGTACCCAGGGCAAATAAGTGATCTGGCTGTGCCAGGTTTTATCCCAAGGTAAATAACCAGTCATTTATCCACCTGCTTTCGTTTTTATAATCTTATAATACCATAACGCCTAAAAAGAAAATAGAGCCCAAAATTGAGCCCTATATATCTTATTTCTTTAAAAACTTTGTTAATCAAATATACTTTTCTTAATATAGACGTAGCCGTCCATAATTTTACGAGCAGTGCGATAAAAAGCTGCCCGGGTTAAAAAACGCTTGCCTTCCCGCAGTTCGGAAGCTGCTTCCACCTCGATGATCCCGGCCGGATGGCCAATACGGATCACCGGAGCCTCCTTAGCTGCTTCCGAAAGCTGCTCCCATAATACAGTGCCGGGAATCTTTGCAGCCGCTCCTGTACAGACAGTGCCGGTTCCGGGATAGGTTTTGTGCATTTTAAGCATAAACAGCAGCCGGGAAACGATATCCACCTCTTTCTTTGCTACCTCTTTACCGTTGTAACAGCTGTAATCAGCCGGCGGGCTCACAATAGCGAAGAAGGGAATGTATGGACTTTTTGCCGCAGCGTCCTCTTCTTTATCAACCAAGCCGCAGAGTAAGGCGGCCCGGGCACGGATCATCTCAATAGTATCCATCAGCGGCTTGTTGCTCTCGATCTCAGACGGCGTTTCTGTGCCCTTCATTCCCAGTGAAGCGGCAGAAATGAAAACCAAAGGGTTTCCCGCATCTACCACTGAAACCTCGAAACTACCTTTTTCACCAAAATCAAATATTTCTTTGGGCTTGCCGGTAGGCAGCAAGCTGCCGGTGAAAGCGCCCTGGGTATCGGAAAAATCCAGAGTAATTCGCATGCCAGTACCGGGAACCCCCGAAATGGCATAGTCTCCATCCGATAAGGCACGGCCGTTCTTGACCGGAACATCAGTCAGGATCACGTTATCAGTATTGGTTAGATGGATTCGTATTGTGGTAATCGGCTCAATCGGTTCAACCAGCCCTGCATCGATAGCAAAGGGCCCTACAGCTGAAGAAATGTTCCCGCAATTACCCTTATAATCTACCATAGGGGCAGTGTAGCTAACTTGCCCAAAGGTGTAATCCACATCGCAATCTTCACGGGTGGAGGGCCCGATGATTGCAACCTTACTGGTCAAGGTATCGGCGCCGCCTAAACCGTCGATCTGCCGAATGTCCACTCCGCCAAAGGCGGCAAGAATTACCTGATCACGCAACGGTTGTTGTTTAGGCAAGTCATTTTCCAGAAAAAATACAGCTTTGCTGGTGCCACCGCGCATAATGCTGCAGCGTATCATTTCCATATCAGGATGCATGAAAATTCCTCCTTTTATGTTAGGACTGTTCGAGTTGAGCTACCAAACCGCCTGCCTCCAGCATTGTCAGCAAACGGTCGGGCAGCGGAGTAAACCTATAAGTTTTTCCTTGGGTTAGGTTAAAAATTGTACCGGCTTGCATATCAACCTCCAATTCATCCCTGTCTAAGATTTCTTCGGCCTCCTTGAGCTCTAAAGCAGCCAGCCCAATGTTGATGGCATTGCGATAAAAAATACGAGCATAGCTTTTAGCTATGATTATTGCAATACCCGCTTGCTTGAGAGCTTGAGGTGCAGTCTCTCGGCTGGAGCCGGAGCCAAAATTATTTTCGGCTACTAAAATATCTCCTTCTTTAACCTTGGAATAAAACTCCGGATCGACACCTTCCATGGCGTGTTTTGCCATTTCTTCAATAGAGAGCTCCATATATTTACCGGGAGTAATAATATCGGTATTGATGTTATTACCGTATTTGTGGGCTATTCCTTTAATCTTATCCATACTGCACCTCCTAAAGGAAGGCTCTGGGATCGGTTATGCAGCCTTCCAGAGCAGTAGCTGCAGCTGTAGCTGCAGAAACAAGATATACATCTCCATGCTTGCTGCCCATCCGTCCAATGAAGTTACGGTTGGTAGTGGAAACACAGACCTCCCCTTTGCCGATGGTGCCGGAGTGCAAACCTAAGCAAGCTCCGCAGGTAGGAGCGAGCACAACAGATCCCGCGTCCGACAGCGCCTTCAGCAGACCTTCCTCCAGAGCTTCTCGCCAGACACGCTGGGATGAGGGAGAAACCAATAGCCGTATTTTCTTTGACACTTGTTTCCCCTGCAACATTTTGGCTGCGATTCGTAAATCGTTGAGGCGGCCGCCGGTGCAGGATCCAATATACACCTGATCCACCTTTAATCCCGCAATATCCTGCACAGGCTTAACATTGTCAACCTCGTGGGGACAGGCGGCAACCGGTACCAGATCGCTGGCATCAAAGACAAGTCTCCGGGCGTAGCAGGCATCCGGATCAGCGCAATAAAGCGGTGCATTCTCCGCCTGACTTATGTCGTGGTATTTCAGGTAGTCCACTGTTTTTTGGTCGGCGGCAATCAAGCCTACTTTGGCGCCGGCCTCCACTGCCATGTTAGCGATACACATTCGTTCATCCATGGACAAAGACTCGATAGTGTCTCCGAAAAACTCCATGGAACAGTAAGTAGCTCCGGCATGACCTATCTCTCCGATAGTTTGCAGAATGATATCCTTTGCATAAACGCCTTTGGCCAGGGAACCCTTCCACTCAATCCGAATACTCTCGGGCACCTTAAACCAAATTTCGCCGTTGACCAGTACCCCCAGCATCTCGGTGGAGCCAATACCAGTGGCAAAGCATCCGAAAGCTCCTGCCGTACAAGAGTGGGAATCTGTACCCACCAGAATGCTGCCGGGATAGGAATAGCCCTTTTCAGCTAAAAGCTGGTGACAGGGCCCCTCCAATTCTATAAAAGACACTCCATGTTTGAGACACCACTCTCGGCTGAATTTAACGATTTCAGACTGGTGCTCGGTGGCAGCAGGGGTATAGTGGTCAGCTATGACTACTGCTCCGGCCGGATTCTTAATCGGCTTACCAAGTTTCTCAATCTGTTCGGCAAAAATCCGAGGGCCCAAGATATCGGTCATCATGGCGCAGTCCACCGGAACCATGACTATCTCACCGGGGATGACACATTCCTTTCCTGCCTTAGCGGCTAAAATTTTTTCGGCTAAGGTCATTGCCATCATACAGCTCCCCTTCCCTGAAAGATTTTATGAATGGTCACAGAGTTGATTTTGCTGTCTCCGCTGCATCCCGTTCTTGAGGTCATAAACTCGGTGGCGGCAATTACTTTGTTTACATTTACTCCTGTGACAATGCCAAGCTCATCAAGCAAATAAACCATATCCTCAGTGGCCATATTGCCGGATGCACCCGGTGCAAAGGGACAGCCGCCCAGACCGCCGGCGGCAGTCTCAAACCGGTCAATACCTTCTTCCAATGCCGCCACAGTATTGGCAGCGGCAAGACCTCGGGTATTATGAAGATGCAGCGACCAATCTATCTGCGGATGATTTAATTTAAGCTCGGCTACTATGCGGCTGACCTGAGTGGGTACAGCCACGCCAATCGTATCGCACAGGCAGATATCATGGATGCCTAGTGTTACTGCCCCATCCACTACTTCCTGTACCCGCTCCATGGGCACCTCTCCCTCGAAGGGGCAGCCGAAGGCGGTAGCTAGGGAGAGTTTAATATGGATTTGCGGATACGCTTTCCGAATTTCTGACAACTCCTTCAGGGACTGTGCCGGTGTTTTGCGCACATTGCTCATATTGTGAGCCTCGCTGGCAGAAATAACCACCGCCAACCGGTTAATGCCATTTTCTACGGCACGGTCCGCACCTTTTTTATTAGGCACCAAGGCGAAGGCCTTTCCGATATAGGGAGTCCCTTTCAGACTTTGAACGACTTCAGCCGCATCCTGCATCTGGGGTATGGCCTTGGGTGAAACAAAGGAGGTAACCTCCATCAAATCCACCCCTGCCTCAAATAGCCGTTTAACAACTTCAATCTTGTCGGAAGTTTCGATCCACTGGACAACACTTTGAAAGCCATCCCGGGGCCCTACCTCACAAATGCGAACTTTCTTTGGAAATTTCACCTATATCACCCCTGCTTTAGTAAAAGCTTGCACTTGCTGCGAGGTATAACCTAATTCAATTAAGACTTCAGCATTGTGCTGCCCCAAAATAGGAGATGGGGTGCGGACGCCTGTCTTGCTATTGCTAAATTTAATATGGCTGCCGGTGAGCTTCATCTTCCCTGCCACCGGATGCTCTATCTCTACAAACATTTCTCTTGCCCCTGCAATATGGGGATCTTTAGTAGTATCGGCAATGGTGTTAATCGGACCGGAGGGAATCCCTGCTCCCAGGAGCATGTCAACCAATTCATCCCGCTTGTATTGGACAGTCCACCGTTCCACAATTTTTTTGAGAGGCTCATGGTTTTCCACTCGCTTAGGATTGGTATCAAATTTTGAATCAATAATCAATTCGGGTTGATTCATCAAATTGGCCAGCTTTTGATAGAGGTTATCATTACCGCAGGCAATTACCAGATCACCGTCGCTGGCTTTGAAGGAATCATAGGGATAGCAGGATTCGTAACGATTGCCTATCCGCTCGGGAATGCGCCCTGTTGCCAGATAAATTTGATTGATGATTTCCAGGCTGGCCACGGTGGAATCCACCAGAGCTACATCTATTTTTTGTCCCCGTCCAGTTTCCCTGGCATTTAAAACAGCAGCCAGTACACCAATAGTTACCGAAAGTCCTGCTAACACATCGGACATGGCCGTGCCCGACCGGGTAGGGCCAGTATCAGGCCAGCCGGTGGTACTCATCAAGCCACCCATAGCCTGACCGATAATATCATAACCCCCCCTTTGGCTGTAAGGACCGTAATGGCCAAAGCCTGAAACACAACCATACACGATATGGGGGTTTATTTTGCTTAGATCCTCGTATCCTAGTCCCAGGCGATCCATTACACCAGGCCGGAAATTTTCCAGTACAATATCGGCTTTCGCTACTAATTTCTTAAAAATTTCTTTGCCTTTAGAACTTTTAAGGTTGAGAGTAATCCCACGTTTATTGCGGTTTAAATTCATATAATAGCAGCTTTCACCATTTAGCATAGGGGCGAATTGCCGGCTATCATCTCCGGCGCCGGGGGTTTCGATCTTGATCACATCCGCGCCCATATCCGCCAGCATCATGGCGGAAAAAGGCCCGGCCAGCACCCTTGTAAGATCAAGTACAGTAATACCGTTTAATACTTTATCCATGATATGTATCCTCCAATTAATCCATAATAAATTCAGTCTTATTTATTAAACATGCTACAGTATTAAGATTTTCCAGATGGTTCAAACAATCCAGAAGGCCTTCGATATTCTCCGGCTTGATCACTCCATTGGCCTGATCGATAAATTTCTCGTTAACTGCCTGAGCACTAAGGGGGTTTTCAGGATCGCCGGTAGCGTAACGCACTCGTTTATAAAGCTTTGTACTGTCTTTTAGAATAATAGTAGCCTCGGTTTCCCATGTCCCGTTATAATACTTCCCTTGTGCAATTTCCTCGTTAACCTCCATATGCACTTTTTGCATCAGATCCAGGACCGCGGAGTCATTGATGATCTCTCCCTGGAAGTGGGCAAGGTTAACCCGGCCATATACCAGAGCGCAGGCTACGCAATAGTTCATGCTAAACTTACCCTGCAGCGGGGTGTGGGCAAGAGGATATTTAAGCAAGTCTTTAGCGATAGGCTGGCAGCCTACCAGCACCCGGGCCACATCTGCAGGTTGAAAGCCGTGTTCGGCAGCCAGATCCATTACAGCATTGATACCGTTGTGCGTAGCTTTGCAGGAGGGAAAAGGCTTGACGGCAAGTCCGGGCTCAAGAAACTCCGATCCTCCCTTGGCAATGAAAGCGGTGACTGCCTCTAAATCTGCTTCACCAGAGGTGGCGGGAATAAAACCGCCGCTCATTTCCATAATATCGGGATTGGCATCAAAACCCAGAGCCGCCATTTGGGCAGCAAATATGCCATTAGAAGCAGCCAGTCCGGCATGCAGGGACTTGGTCATGGTCCCGAAATTACCCTTGAGTCCGGCGGCACGGCTTGCCGCGATACCAATAGCGTTAATCATTTGGTTCCGGTTCAACTGCAATAGCAATCCCGCAGCAGCTACCGCACCAAAGGTTCCAAGGGTACCAGTATTATGCCAACCCCGCTGGTAATGCTGCGGATTGAGGGCACGCCCCATTAGAGCCATCACCTCAATGCCGGCGATATAAGCGGTCAGTATATCCTTTCCGCTGGCTCCCCGCTCTTCGCCCAGAGCCAGCACCACCGGCTGCACTACCACACTTGGATGTCCCGTCACGGTAATACTCACATCATCGTAATCGTGGATATGGGCTGAGGTACCGTTGACCATAGCAGCACTGCAAGGATCAGTCTTAAACCCTTTTTTGCTGATAACGGAAGAAACCTGACGGGCTCCTAGGGTTTCGCAGTAACTGCCGGCTATTAAGGGAGCTTGCTCATGAGCTCCGGCCAGCATGCAGCCATAGCAATCCTTAAAAAACAGCTTTGCCTGTTCTACTACCTTCGGCGAAAGAGCCTCAAAGAGTTGGGCCAGGATATAATCGGCCAATACTTCAGTTAATCGCATCCCAATCCTCCTATTGCAGACTGGAGACCAGCTGTCCGATGTCAACGTAGTTTTCCAGATGCATAAAGTTCTGATAAACCTCATCAGCCTTGTCTTTCGTCCAGGTGAAACCGGTCAGGTTACTATATTTTCCCTTGATGTCTTGTTCCGTGGCAGGCCGCTGGGGATGGGCTTTGGGATAAACTACAAGCTCCTTGAATTCTCTGCCATCTTTCAATGTTACGGTAGCCTCACTGGTAAAACCACTGTCCGGATACAGTCGATTGAACTCCGGTTCAGGCTGGACTTCTACCCGTTTCATGAAATCAAGATTGGCGGAATCCTTGATGGAGTCTTCAGTAAAATCATTCAAGGTAACCCGGCGCAGTTTGGCGGCAAAGGTCATACAGCAAGGTAAGCTGAGTCTCGCTGCAAGGACGCTGTCAGGCTGATAATTGACCCCCTGCCCTTTGGCTAAAGGAGAGAGACGGATGAGTATCTTCTCAATCTCTTGCCAAGGGATATCATTTTTCGTGATTATGTTCAATGTTGCCTCAATCCCGGAATGGCTGCCATGAATAGTGGGATACATTTTAAGCGCATCCCGCATGATGGTATAATCGTTGCCCAATCTTTCGGTAAGCAGTTCCAGCTTTGGTTCAGAACAGGTAGCATTACAAAAACCGGTAGGGTATTCCAGCAGACCCCTAGGCCCCGAAGAACCGCCGGCGATCATCTGAGCAGCCATTACACCGCGCATAGCTGCCCAGCCCGGATGAAGGCTTTTGGAAAAATCTCCCTTGTCGATGCAATAACGCAGACCGCAGGCCTGATCTATTCCCAGGCCAATGGCTTGTTCTGCCGCATTGGCATCCAGCTTCATCAGCTTAGCAGCAGCGGCTGCACAGGCAATAGTACCCGCAGTGGCAGTTGGATGCCAGTATTTATAATGTAAGTGAACTTCGCCTTTATTAACGCTGTTTCCGGCTCTGGCCCCCACGTCAAAGCCCAGTATAAAGGCTGTCAGGACCTCTTTGCCTGTTGCTTTGACCTTTTCTCCCAGGCTAAGCACAGTACCCAAAAGACCCGCTCCCAGATGGGCAATGGAATCAATGTGGGTATCGTCGAAATCCACGGTATGTACCATAGTTGAATTAGCCATAGCCGCCATCATTGCAGAGGTTCTGTACCCGTCCAACCAGACAGTAGACTCCGGTATGCCGCCGGTTTCTTTGATAAAGTTGAGAATCCAGCCGCATTCCTCGGGCGCCTTGGTATAGCCGGCTACTGCACAGGAAAGGGTATCAAGCATGACGACCTTGGCGCGGGCCACAACGTCGGCAGGAATATCGTCATAGCAGGTGTTAGCTACAAATTCTGCAAGCTGCCGTGTATAATCAGACATAGTTACCTCCTGTTTCTTATATAAATTAAAATCCGCCGTACCCCATAGTGCTGGGTAACCAGGTGGCCAGGAAGGGGAACAAATACAAGATTACCAATCCTACCCCCAGAAGTAGCATGAAAGGCAGCACGCCTCTAATCACCTGAGACATAGGTGCTTTAGCAATACCCTGAATCACAAAGGTATTAAGACCTACCGGCGGGGTAATTAAGGCCATCTCCATTAACAAAGTAGCAAATACGCCGAACCAGATACCGTTGTAGCCCAGGGAAACGACCAGCGGGTAGACGATTGGCATGGCTATGTACATGATAGAGATGACTTCCAGAAACATACCCAAAACGATAAAGATCAGGCAGAGCACGAATAGAACAACACCGGGAGGAATGCTCAGAGTGCCAACATAGTTGATAATCTGCTGCGGCACCTGCATGATAGTAATCACATTACCCATGATCAGTGCCCCGGCCACAATCATCATAATCATACCGCCGCTGCCATTGCCCATTTTGGCAATTTTGAGAATCTCGGTAACTTTAATTTTGCGTCGAAAAAGTGATACCAGCATAGCGTAGGCCACGGCAACCCCGGCGGCTTCGGTGGGAGTGCAGAAACCTGTATAGATACTAGTCAGGATAATCACTGGCGTCAGGATTCCCCAGATAGAGGTCAATGTGGTTTTCAGCCGCACCTCTCTTGAACATCGCTCCATTTTAAGATATTTGCCAGTACGCATACAAAAGATAACCGCATAAGCAGCAAAGATAGTGGCCATAATTAAGCCTGGAATCACGCCGCCCATAAACAATGCACCTGTAGATTCCTCAGTAATGGTAGCGTACACGATCATTGAACTGCTGGGGGGGATAAGTATGCCTAATGTCCCTCCTGCAGCCAGCAGTCCATAAGACATAACGGGATCGTATTCATATTTGCGCAGTTCAGGCAGGGCTACCATGCCAATGATAGCTGCGGTAGCCACGCTGGAGCCTGAAATTGCCGCAAAGATAGCGCAGGCTGCTATAGTGGCTACTGCAATACCGCCCGGTAAATGGCCGATCCACTTAACACAAACATCGTACAGTTCCTGACCAATACCGCCTTCCACCAGAAAGTTGCCTGCAAGGATGAATAAGGGAATAGCCAGTAAGGTGTAGCTTTCTACACCCTTTTGTGCAATAACTGCAATCTGAGGCAAACCCGACTGCAAACCCATCATATAGAACAGGCCGATACAGCCCATCAGACCCAAACCGGCAAAAACTGGAACCCCTACCAAGAGCAGGGCGAATACAGTGATAATGACAGCGGCACCCCGGCTTATATTAAAAAAACTTAGTCCCAAAACCAGCAATATGAAAAAGGTAATCAACACGAAATATGGGTTTTCCCGTAAGCCTTTACCCGGAGCAAAGCCTAATTTACTCCATTCCTTAATCTTGCCGCTAAACAGAATTACTGCCTGCAAAAACAGCAGAATACTGCCAATCACCATCCCCAGCTGGATCAGCCAAACCGGCATACGCAAAAGGCTGATTGTCCTTTCTTTAAATGCCAGGCTTTCGTGGCAGAGGCGGAAAGTGTAAAAGCTCATCAGCCCGGAATACACCGCCACCCCCAAAAGACCTAACGTGTCGGCGGCGACCCTCGCCCTGCCCCGTAAGTTGGTGATGAGGATATCTACTTTGATATGGTGATCGTCTTTCAGTGCTTTGCCTGCCACCATGAAGGAATACCAAATCAACAGATATATACTTACATCATAGGTCCATATAGTAGGACTTTTTAAAAAGTGGCGTACGATTACCTCATATAGGGTAATCAGCGCTGTAAATACCATTGCCAGCCCCATCACGCTGTCCGCCAGGTCAGTGATTTTATCGATTACTCTTATCATGATATTGGGCTTGTTTGCCACAGCAGCCGCTTCCAGATTATTACTCACAGCATCTACTCCTTTCACGAACGAAATATTTCGAACCGGCCGGCGGCGGCAGCCCACCAGCCGGGCCTCCTATATTTTTGTCTGTTTAACGCAAGGCCTCGCTGGCTTCAATCAGCTTGGTGTATAGACTATCGCCTACTTCTTTTCTAAATTGTTTAAGTACGGGTTCCAGGGTAATAGCCTGGATAGCCTTAAACTCTTCCGGGGTCCAATAGGTGAGTTCGCAGCCCAGCTTTTCGAGTTGATCCAAGGCATCCTGATCCGATTCTTTGCTGGCAGTGACATTGTAATCAAAAACTACCTGTCCGGCATCTTCCAGAATTCTCTGATGTTCAGGAGAAAGGCTATTCCAGAACTTGCCGTTTACCATAAGGAAGTATTTCGTCTCTTTAAGCTGAGTACCGACAGTCACGTATTTACCTACTTCGTACAGCTTGCGGGAAATCACGCTGGAAGGACCTGTAGAAGCTCCTTCAACAGTGCCCTTTTGCATAGCTTCGTAGTTTTCGGCTGCCGACATGCTTACAGGTGATCCACCTAAAGCCTGTAGGTATATGCTCTCGGATGTACCCAGCATCCGCAAACGGGCGCCTTTGAAATCCGCAGGTGTGCGCAAGGGTTTTGTACTGACCAGTTCACAGATGCCATAGTTGAGTAGCTGCAGAACTTTAACATTGGCAGCTGCCTCAAGCTCGGAAACCACAATTTGGCCCGGCTCTCCGGCGCAACATTTTTTAAACCAGTCATAATCATCAAAATAAGAGGAAAGAGTATAGTAGCCGGTGGCGGGACATAGACCGCTCCAATTGGCAGTTTGGCATATGCCCATTTCCACACCGCCTTGAGGAACAGCCTTTACCATAGTCTCATCATTGTAAAGCTGGCCGGCGGGATAAAATTCTACATTGAGTGCGCCGCCGGATTTTTTATTGACCTCATCGGCAAAGAGCTGCCCTGTCTTTGAAAGCTGATGCTCGGCAGGCAGGGTCCCGGCAAGACGGATAGTGATTGTGTCGGTTGCGGCGGCATTGCTCTCCGAATTAGCGCTTGGTACCGTACTATTGTTGCTCCCCGCCGAATTACCGGCGCTGCCGCCACAACCGGCCAAAAAGCTACACAATAGCATACTAATAATGATAAATAACGCCGTTGCTTTTTTCTGCATGAATACTCCTCCTCAAATTTACGTTTTCTCGAAACTGCAGCATGCTTTACAATTCCATACCTGTTCTATTGCAAATAGCGTGCCAAGATTCTAAGAAATATCATTATTTTCTTTTCAAAACATTTATCTTTTGTCGAACAAATAAAAAAGACGTACTGAAAACACAATTACAGTACGTCTTTCAATTCCATGATTTACCAATAATTTGTATTACTAAATTAAGAAATGCCAGAATATTTTTGATAGTTGCAATCTTGTCATTGGTTTCATAGTTAAAAAATTTATCTTACGCGTTAATTTATTAATCGCTTTCGTCCATAATCTTACCAAGCTTGTTCCATACAGTGACTCGACTAATGCCCAGTTGATTAGCCAGCATCGTTTTGTTGCGGCCACATCTCTCATAAAGCTGCTGCAGAAGCTCCTCTTCCATTTCCTCTAAAGTTCCTTGCTGAATAGTCACAGTAGGGGTTTTAGCCGACAACGATATCTGAGCCGGCTGGTAAAGCTCGGCACTGGTTCGGATGCAGGAGTCCAGCAGTTTATCCGGCGGTATATGAGGTGAAAGCAAACAGACCTTCTCCACAAAATTGCGCAACTCCCTTGCATTGCCCGGCCAGTTATGTTCCTTCATCTTTTGCCTGGTAGCAACAGGCAGGATAGAAGGTGATTTCCCTAATGAAATACAACAGGCATCTGCAATCAGTAAAATATCCTCTCTACGCTCACGCAAAGGCGGAACCTCCATATCCAGGACGCACAGGCGATAATAAAGATCCAGACGAAAATCACCGGCTACTACCTTGGCCCTCAGATCACTGTTCGTAGCAGCAATTACTCTCACGTCAATGGGAATCACCTTGTCAGTACCGATTCGGCGTATTTCTTTCTCCTGAAGAACTCGCAAAAGATGAGCCTGGAGATCGGATGAGATGCTGCCCATTTCATCTAAAAAAATAGTACCGCCGTGAGCCTGCTCAAACAGCCCTATTCTCCCGCCCCTTTTAGCGCCGGTGAAAGCCCCCTCACCGTAACCAAACAATTCACTTTCAAGCAAGGTGGTGGTTAGCGCAGAGCAGTTAACAGCCACAAAAGGCCCCTTACTCCGCAAGCTTAAATTATGAATGCTTTGGGCCAAGATTTCCTTACCGGTACCGGATTCGCCGGTGAGCAACACAGTGGAATCAAACTTGGCATAATATTCGGCAATAGCCTTACAACTGAGAGCTTTGGGGCTTTCCCCTAAAAAATCATTCAGAGTATGCCTGGCTGTATATCCTTTATCACTGATATGCTTACGAATTCGGTATTCCAGACTCTGAATCCGGGCGGTATCCTGCAAGAAAATTGCCATACCAGTTTCGTCACCGCCCAAATCAATAGGCTGCTGAGTCATTACCACTGGGGTTGAGCCGATGGTGACCACCTCTCCCGATCGCCTGGTTCTTTCCCTGAAATCCTTTATAAAATCAGGGGTAGAAAAAAGCTGGTAAATCGAAGTGACATTTTCAAGGCCGGAAAGCTCCCTTGTAATGGCTCTGGCTCCCGGATTCATTAAAAGGATGTCCCCATCGTGATTGATAAGAATCACTGAATCGGAAACATAATTTAAGATGTTAGCCACTCGTTCCAGTATATTGCGCTCTTTTTCCAGTACACGTACTACTCGTATAGCTTCATCTATGGATTGTTCCATTGTCTCGGTGCGGGTTTGAACCAGAATACCGGGCAGTCCGTTTTCTTCGGCGTAGCGCACCGAAATAATGCCGCCTACTATAACATTTACACCCTGATTTTTTAATTCCAGCACATAGCTCAGGTTTTCCTGTTGGTTTTGATAGCCGCTGAAAAAAAACAATTCAATTTGAAACAAGTCCTCTAAAACATCATGCATCCACTCATGGGGCGAAAATGTCACTACGCCAATCCTGCGGCCAAATTTGCGAGCCTCCCGCAATGCATAAATAAGATCGATTACACCGTAGTTGCAGTTGATAACGGGCAAGGAGCAACGCTGCTCAATGTAGGCCCGGGTAGCCCCCCGGCTGATAATAATATCTACTCCTTGAGCCTCCATTTTTTTTGCTTCTTCCAGGGCTTGTACATAAGTTGCTTCCTGAACAATCAATTCGATATCAGTACGCTGCTGGAGCTTTTCGATGTCAACTACCATTTCTCTATAAGGAGCAATAATGCCGATTTTCATATCCTATTCCTCCTGATCAATGAACAATTATTGCACCTACATAATACTAAAGATTCTATCAATTCTCAATATAGTTGGTCGCGGTTTCATCAGCAAAGGATTGGTCTTAAAACAGTGTTACATTTATTAATCCCAGTAAAACATTTAATGTCGCAGGCCTGCATACCGGAGTAATGATCACACTGCTTTATTTTATCTATCATTTGATTCTCACTTAGGATCAAGATTAAAATAAGATAGGGGGATGCTTCAAATTTGAAAAGTCTATTTGAGGCATCTCCCTATTATTTTAAAACGTTGTTATTCATAATGTGCTTTTCTTAATATAGGTATCCTCGTACATAGTTTTACCATCCGGTGCAGTAAAACTATGCAGTCATTGCAGAGCCTTAGCTATTTCAATAATATGTGAATCATCGGTACCACAGCAACCGCCATAGATTTTTAGGGGGAAGGATCTATGCAATAATAAAAACTCCTCCGCCAGTTCCTTAGCGGTCGTGGTTTTTAATGTCTTACTGTTGTCAAGTTCCTCTGGCGAAAGGTTTATAGCGTTAGCTTGTATGCCCCAAAATCTTTTTTTGACTAATTCGGTCCGGTTTTCTTTTTGCGATAGTGCCTCTCTAAGTATGGCCGGGTGGACACAGTTGGTCATATAGCAAAGCGGATTTAATTCAGTTGAGGCATCAATCTTTAAAATGGCATCATGAATCGTGCTGCCGTCAAGCAGCGTACCATTACCGTTTATCATTAGACTAATGATATATGGCAGTTTTGATTTTTCCATAACTTTCGCCATTCCAAGGGCCTCCGGCAGCGCAGGCATAATCCCGGCGAAAAGAAAATCAATAGCCTCTAAATCAAACATATCCATCTGCCAGGAATGGTATTCTATCGCTTCATCCGTATTCAGGCCTTCTATCCCGCTGTATGCATCGCCCCTGCAGCCCATCATTCCGCCAATAAATGTTTCACAGACATATTTAGACGACAATTCGCCAAGAAAAGCAGCGTAATCTTTCATCATGTTTTTATCCCTGTATTTAGAGCGCAAAACTCTTTCTTTATTGGCCCTTCTTGTATTTGTAAGCAAAAGGATTGGCAGTTTGTAATCCTCGGCAACTTTTAAATAACTGCAATAAATTGACGTTAACGCATCCCGCCCAGCAGAGTCGTAAATTAAAGATGCATACATTATGTCTGCATCGGGCCTTATAGAAAATGCATGCTCAATTCTTTGCCCTACTGCCCCCTCAGTAAGGATAAGGTGATTTGTATTAAAACAGTTTTTGAAACGTGATTCCTCCATAATTCGCAACTCCGTAACAATTTTCCCTAAAACCCAACCTTCATTGAGCGATAAACGGAACATATAAAGAAATAGAGCCCTTAATCGAGCCCCATTCCCTTATCGATAAACAATCTTAAAATATTAATGAGAAAACCGCTTATTAAAATAGGCAAAACTCTCCAACGAACGCTGGATTTGCTCTACGGAATATTTGGCGCCTTTGATTTTTTGCACGCCGGCAATCACGCTTTCCCTTGTTTTGTCCTCCAAATGGTCATAAGCATACATAGCTGTGGTCAATAGTTCCAGATCCGATGGAGACTCATGAGAAAAACGCTGAATTAGCTGATCGATAATCTCTTGCTGCTCCCTTGATAATTCCTTTGGTAAAACAGCAAAGTCCCTTTCATTTATGCTCATTAAATGAGAGTGTCCGGAATAATCAAACTCAATTATCCCATCAGCACCCAAAGACATAGTAGAGGTGTCTAATGCTGCACTATAAGGCCCATAAAAATGAATGCCATAATTATACCCAAGATTAACGCCTTTTTGCTGGATTAAAAAAATCATTTTATGCAAAGCTTTTTTTCCTGGCTTTTTGCCCCAGAGCTCATTAATCCTTTTGATTACATATGCCGCATTATCCAAAATCTCCATCATCAGCTCTCCTTCCTTGTATCCAGCAGTTCAGCGACGATTCTTTTTGCATCTGCAGCATGCAGTTTATCCACGTAAAGCCGCTTAATGTTAATCGGTTTAATAAGGCTTTGCAACAATATTGATTCTGCCGCAATACTTGAGGGCTCCTCCATATGGTTTACTAATATAGGAATTCCCTTGCCGCTGTTAGCGGCATATTCCTCTAATACAGGAATTTTGTGGGGCAGCTTATTAGCTGTGTCTTCAAATATATCACAGGCCAGCTCTCTTTTCAACTTGTCCTTAATCACCTTATACAAGATCAAATCGCTTCCTTGACTACTGTGAGGCGGAGTCTCGTAAACACAGGACATAACGCTCCTCCTTAAAAATTGCTGGGCAACAGGATTGATAGCTTGAGTCTCCTTAATTTTACCCAATACTGTTAAGTCATCCCATTTTAGAAATTCTTCAACTTCCTCGGGATATTTAGAACCAGGCAAAACATTGCGAATACTTTCAGTTAAGAGATTGTCCAGATAACGCCTGGTTTTGTGAAAATAAACTTGAATAAACATGAAGTATCGGGCAATCACAAACTCTTCAAAGGCATGGACGCCGCCTCTCTCCACCGCTAATTGCATAATATTGCCTTTTGGTTCAACATACACACTTAAAGAAGATAGTAATCTATTTAAATCATACTTGCCGTAATTAACACCGCAATAATAGGAGTCCCGCAATAAATAATCCATTTTATCGCAATCAAGCTCACTATCCATGAAGCTTCTAAGAAACTTATAATCCGGCACCCTGTACTGAGGGTCCATTTCGGGATTATCTTCACCATAGATTAACCATAGTAACTCCGGGGTAATCGCATACTCTTCTCCTACATTATATCTTTGACAAAATTCATCTCCAATGTCACGGATACATTGGGAAATTTCAGTGTTACAGATTATTTTGCGGGTGAAATCCTCGTGTTCTTCACCCTGTCCAAAAAGTTCCTCGGAACCATGGGAAAATGGTGCATGACCAAGATCATGAGTCAAAGCAATTAATCTTAATATCTGCTTGTACCACTGCTTGTGCACCTCGTTAAAGAGTACTGTTCCTTTAGACTTTCTATAGTTGTCCAATGCAGATTCATAAGTTTTTGTCACTAAATGCATTACGCCCAGTGAATGGCCAAAGCGGCTATGCTCTGCTCCCGGATATACTAAGTATGTAGTAGACAATTGTTTTATATTACGCAGCCGCTGAAAAGGAATTGAGTCAATAATTCTTAATTCCAAGTCACTCGATTCAATAAATCCATGTATGGGATCCCGAAATCGGTACGGCAACACGCATCACCTCTTCTTTACATAATCTTACCATTTCCCTCCATCCTTCTCAATCTTTTAATTGTTGATTTTATTTTGATGACCTCCTTAGTGCTGTGTGTCGGCTAAAACTTGTCAATGATCGGCGAGAATTTTTTTCGTCAGACAAGGCGGAGGAAGAAGGCATACCCGTGGCGGTATGGCGACTGACGACAACGCCGGTTCTACGAACTCAATCTGCTGTCCGTAGATATCGGGGCGCAGATGTATCTGCTATCCGGAGTTACTTCGGGCGCAGATGTACTGACGGAAAAAAGGCCGGCGAGCAGTAAAGTTTTAGCTGATACATAGCGCTGGACTCCTTGACGAGGACTGGCCGTCCCTATACAATCTTAGGAAAGGAGGTTTTCCTATGCCTGCAAATATTATCCGGCTTACCGGGGCCCTTTTGGCCGACCCTGCCGCCGGTATTTTCGCCCCCTTTGACCTGCAGCTTGAAGATGACCGGATTGAGGGCATCTACCCCGCCGGCAGCCTCAAGGGCAAAGCTCAGGGCCAAGAAATGGATCTATCCGGCTGCATTCTGGCGCCGGGTCTCACCGATCTCCACGTACATCTGCGGGAGCCCGGCGGCGAAGAAAACGAAACCATCCACTGCGGCCTAAAGGCTGCCGCCGCAGGCGGTTTTACCGCCATCTGCACCATGCCCAATTCCCTCCGGACAGCCGACCATCCTGATGTGCTCCGCTATATTAAAGACAAGGCTGCCGCCTTAAATCTGGCGGATATCCTGCCTATTGCGGCCATCACCAAAGGTCTGGCCGGCCAGGAATTCACGGATATGGCAGCCTTAAAAGAGGCGGGGGCTGTGGCTTTTAGTGACGACGGCATGCCGGTCACCCATAGCGGTATTATGGAGGAGGCTCTTATACGGGCCAAGGCTCTGGGCCTTGCCATCATTGATCATTGCGAAGACTTGGCTCTTAAAAAGGACGGTTTGATGCATGAAGGGGCAATCTCCCGCCAACTGGGGCTCCCCGGCATTTCCGCTGTCAGCGAGGCTGTGCCCATTGCCCGCAACATCCTGCTGGCTCAGAAAACCGGCGGCCGCATGCATATCGCCCATTTAAGCACCCGGGAGGGCGTAGCCCTTATGGCCTTTGCCCGCAGCCAGGGTATTACCGTCACCGCCGAAGCTATGCCTCATCATATCCGGCTTACGGACCGGGAGCTGTTGGGCTTCAACACCATGGCCAAGGTCAGCCCGCCCCTCAGAGGGGAGGAGCATCGTCAAGCCGTGGCCGGCGGGGTCAAAAGCGGCCTGCTGACATGCCTGGCTACCGATCACGCCCCTTGGTCCTTAGCCGCTAAAGCCAAACCCTTTGCCCAGGCCCCCAACGGTATCAGCGGCCTGGAGACGGCCCTGGCCGTGGCTTGGGATACCCTGGTGGTCAAGGAAGATATGGCGCCTTTGGATCTGCTGGCCCGCTTCATTGTAGGCCCCGCCCAGGTGCTGGGCCGGAAGCCCGCCGCTTTAGCTGCCGGCGAACCTGCCAATTTAGTAGCCATTGATCCTCTATTAAAGAAGACCGTGGAGCCTGACCATTTTTATTCCATGGGTAAAAACACTCCCTTTGCCGGCATGACTCTCCAAGGCTGGCCCGTACTCACTATCTATCGGGGCCGGGTTGTTATGGAAAAGGGGCGGGTCATTGACTGACCGTCGTAAAGCTGAAATGTACAAAATCTGAGGTTTTGTGGCTGTTGTTCCTTTGGAATAGTAGATTCAAACTATGCCTAACGCTAAATATAGGGAGAAATCGGTGTTCAGGGGCGTAAAATTTGAGATTTTGAGTGATGAACCAATGCAAACAGCCCTAAAAACTCAAATTTTGTACACATGGCTGGATGGGAAGCGACTTTCTCAGCGCCCTCAGTCTAAAGTTTGTCCTTTCCTTGGAGCAGCAGATGAGTTCCTGTTACAATCAAAAATCTTAACGAAAGAGTGTTGAATATGAACCACGAAGAACGGTTGATCGTAGCTCTGGATTTTCCCCGCTGGCAAGAGGCCCTGGAGTTGGTGGACTCTTTGCCGGAAGTTGTTTTTTATAAAATCGGCCTGGAGATGTTCCTGTCGGCAGGACAGCAGGCCATAAAGGACTTGAAGGACCGGGGCAAGAAAGTTTTCCTGGATTTAAAATTCCACGACATCCCCAATACCGTAGCCCGGGCCTGCTGCCAGGCCTGCCGCTTCGGAGCCGATATCATCAACGTCCACGCCGCCGGCGGCGCCAAAATGATGGAGCAGGCCGCCAGGGAAATGGCTGCTTATGCCCAAAAGGAAGGGCTTACGCCGCCTGCCTTGATTGCCGTTACTATCTTGACCAGTATGGCGGCCGAGGATCTGGCTCCGGTGGGCTTCAGCGGGCTGCCCGCAGAAAACGTGGTGCGGCTGGCAAAGCTCTCCCACGGCTACGGCATGCAGGGAGTGGTAGCCTCCCCCAGGGAAATCAAGCAAATCCGGGAAGCTGTGGGCCAGGACTTTCTCATCGTCTGTCCCGGCGTCCGTCCCGCCGGCACCGATCTTAACGACCAGCAAAGAACCATGACGCCGCAAGAAGCCATCGCTGCCGGCGCCGACTATCTGGTGGTAGGCCGCCCCATTACCAAGGCTGCAGAGCCCCGGACAAAAGCCCTGGAGATTTTGGCGGAGATCAGGCAGGGCCTGGCTCAGCGTTGAGGCAGCTTGCCCCATTATTCCACTAATAAAATGCGGAGGAATTACTTTGAATCACCACAGCACAACAGGCAATAATTCCGGGAATCAGGCGGAAGCCTCCCCTTTAAAAAAAGCTTTTCTTACCAGAAACCAACAAATTGCCAAAGGCATATACGAAATGGAGCTGGTGGAGCCTGATCTTGCCGCCGCAGCCCAGCCGGGGCAATTCGTTATGCTCGCCATCCGCAAAGGGGTGGAGCCTTTTTTGCGGCGGCCCTTCGGCATCGCCGGCATTCAGCCTCAGGCGGGCAGTATCCGCCTGATTTATCAGGTAACAGGCCGGGGCACCGCTGAAATGGCCGGCTGGGAGGCGGGCCGGCTGGTTGAGCTGCTGGGGCCTTTAGGCAATGGCTTCACCTGGGAAGAGGGACCCGGCCGGGTCATTTTGGCCGGCGGCGGTATGGGCATCGCGCCCCTGCTCCCTTTAGCCAAAGCCTTGCGCTCCCTGGATAAAGATGTCACTGTTTTCCTGGGAGCGAGAAGCCTGGACCTGGTCTTTGGCGTCAAAGAGTTGGGCCAGGCCGGCTGTCAGGTTCAGTTGGCTACCGAGGATGGCTCCGCCGGCGCTGCCGGTTTTGTCACTCTGCCCTTGGAAAGCTATCTGCAAAAAAACATTTCTGCCGCTCCCAATCAAGATCACCGCCGGAGCCAAACAGCAAACCAGCCTCAGCCTTCTTCTCTGCAGCTACAGGGCTTATACGCCTGCGGCCCCACCCCCTTTCTCAAAGCTGTAAGCAGCTTATGCAGCCGCTACAGCCTGGCCGCCCAGCTCTCCCTTGAAGAACGCATGGGCTGCGGTCTGGGGGCCTGCATGGGCTGTACCGTCCAAATCAAGGACGGCGCCGGTAAAATCAAGCAGCAGCGTGTCTGCTACGAGGGACCAGTATTCAGAGCGGAGGAGGTGGTTTTCCATGGCTGATCTTAAGGTGAATTTAGCCGGCCTGGCTTTAGATAATCCCGTTATGGCCGCCTCGGGCACCTACGGCTTCGGCCGGGAATTTCTGAAATTTTACCCCTCCAGCCTGCCCGGGGCCATTATGGCCAAAGGCCTGACGGTGGAGCCCACCGCCGGCAACCCCACACCCCGTATCGCCGAAACCCCTGCCGGCATGCTCAATAGCATCGGCCTGCAAAATCCCGGCGTGGAGGCTTTCATCCAGGAAGAATTACCTTGGCTCAAAGACCAAGGAGCCCGGGTCATTGCCAATATTAACGGTCATTCCTTAAAGGATTTCGAGGAAATCAGCCGCCGCCTGGCGGCAGCCACCGGCCTTGACGCCATTGAAGTCAATATTTCCTGTCCCAATGTGGATAATGGCGGCATGTTTTTCGGCACTGATCCCACCTTGGCTGCCGAAGTCACCAAAGCGGTTAAAAAGCATTGCCGGGTGCCGCTGATTATCAAGCTTTCGCCCAACGTCACCGACATCACCGCCATTGCCAAGGCCGTAGCTGCCGAAGGAGCCGATATGCTCTCTTTGATCAATACCCTTTTGGGCATGGCCATCGACCGCAAAACCCGGCGGCCGGTGTTGGCCCGGCAGGTGGGCGGCCTTTCCGGCCCTGCCGTTAAACCGGTGGCTCTGCGAATGGTCTGGCAGGTGGCCCAGGCCGTGGATTTGCCGATTATCGGCATGGGAGGCATTGTCTCCGCCGAAGACGCCATCGAGTTTTTCCTGGCCGGTGCATCGGCTGTCGCAGTAGGCTCCGGCAATTTGACCAACCCTTACTGCATACCGGAGATTATTGCCGGCATCAGGCAATGGCTGGATCAAGAGGGCTACGCCTCCATTAATGATATTCGGGGCCTGGCCTTGCCCTGCCGCTGATAGACCATATCTTACACAAACTTAACGCCAGCCCGCTGAGAAAAGCCCTTGCCAAAGCAGGCTAAACCCTGTAAACTGAAGGGAATAAGAAACTAGCACCCGGTAATCAATCCGAAACAGGAGAAAGAGGGTTCTCTATGGCCGAAAAAGAAATTCGCATCGTCACGGACAGCACTGCCGACCTGCCTCCGGAATTCATTAAAGAAAACCGAATCACGGTGGTGCCTTTACATATCACCTTTCCCAAAGGAGGCGCCTATCGGGATGGGCTTGATCTGACGGCAAAGGATTTTTATCCCTTGCTTTTAGCTGCCGGCGATGCTATTCCCAAAACCTCTACCCCCACAAAAGATGAATTTGCCCGGACCTATCAGGAGCTGATGGCCGAAAACCCCGATTGCCAGATCATCTCTATTCACTTGTCGGGAGGTCTCAGCAGCACCATAAGCGTGGCCCAGACCGCCGCCCGGGAAGTCAGTCCGGATATTTTCCCCTTTGACAGCCGCAATATCAGCTTCGGCATGGGCCTGCAGGTTCTGGAAGCTATTCGCCTGATCAAAGAGGGCGCCGCCGTCAAAAAAATCCTGGATCATCTAAGCCTGGTAGCCGCCCATACGGAGACCATGTTTTGTCTGGATACCTTGGAGTATCTTTACAAGGGCGGCCGCATCGGCAGAGTTACCGCTTTTTTCGGCTCCATTCTCAATGTGAAACCCATTATCCATGTTAAAGACGGTGTCTACGAATCCTTTGACAAAGTCCGCAGCCAAAAACAAGCCATCCAAAAGATGGTGGACCGGGGACTTAGTGTTTTGGATGGCCGCAAGCCTTTGCGGATGGGCGTAATCCACGGGGCCTGCGAGTCCATGGCCGACCTGCTGAAAGAAAAAGTCGAGACGGCTTACGGCAAGGCTGTGGACTGCTTCTCCGAGACGGGAGCCGTTATCGGCACTCATACCGGGCCCGGTACCTTGGGTATGACCGTTTGCCATTTATGATTTAAGACGGGATCACTTTCTGCTGCAATATTTATAATATACGGTTTACACTTAATAGAAAAGACGCACGGTTCTGCCAATGGTATGCTGCATGAAAAGAGCAGCATACCATTTTACATAGCAACCGGTGCGTCTTTAAAACATCATTGTAAAAACAAACAGTTGCAAGGCAGGACCTGTGCAACTGTTTCGATCATATGCAGCTTCAAGAGGCAGCTTGCACGGCACTGACGGCACTGACGGCACTGACCCCCTTGTGCAAAATTGCGGGTTTGTTACCCCGTTTGCTTGGAAAGGTGCAAAATTGCAGGTTTGTCGCCATTCGCACAGGCTAACTGTGCAAAATTGCAGCTTTGTCGGGTCAGATCACCGTCTTTTGGCCGTTTTTAGCATCAAAACAGGCTGAAAACCGGATTTTTATAGCTGGAAGCCTTTACAAACTTGAAATTTTGCTCATTTGGCCGTTGTATACCATGACAAACTTGAAGTTTTGCTCAGTTAGCCCCAGGCAACAGAAACAAACCTGCAAAATTGAACAGCCAGCCACCGGCACTGCCATCTCAAACCGCCCGCTGCATCACTGCCCTACTGCTCCGCTACATCATTGCATCATTGCTCTATTTCCCCACTGCCTCATGGATGCTGTGGCACAAACGCCCATCAATTTTGCCGGCACACCAGCATATCCGCCATCTCCCTTAAAAACCGGGTATCCCCCGGCAGCTTATCCAGGGCCTTTTTGGCCTCCGCATTTAACCTGTCTACCTCCTGTTGGGCCTTTGTCAAACCGTACAGCCTGACAAAGGTGGTTTTTCCATTAGCCTCATCGCTGCCGATGGGCTTGCCCAAAAGGGCGGCGTCGCCGGTGATATCCAAAATGTCGTCCTTAATCTGAAAGGCAAAGCCCAGATGATCAGCATATTCTACGGCGGCCCGGCAAGCTTCCCGGTCAGCCCCTGCCAAAATACAGCCGATCTCGGCAGCTACGGCCAGAAGAGCCCCCGTCTTTAATTTGTACATGCGCTCCAACAGCTCTGCCGGCGTACTTTTGCCCTCCTGGGCCAAATCAATAGCTTGTCCGCCGATCATGCCGCCAAGGCCGGTGGCCCGGGCCAGACAATGGATCACCTGCAAAACTCTGGCAGCCGGAAAGGGCCGGCTATAGCGGGGATCCGTCATCACCTCAAAGGCTAAGTCCAGCAAGGCGTCCCCCGCCAATAAAGCCTGGGCCTCCCCGAAAGCTTTGTGACAGGAAGGTTTGCCCCGCCGCAGATCATCATCATCCATACAAGGCAAATCATCATGAATCAAAGAAAAGGCATGGATCATCTCTAAAGCCCCGGCATAGGGCAAGGCCGCTGCAATATCTTCATGGTACAAATGGTAAAAAGCCAGGACCAGCGCACCTCTAATTCGTTTGCCGCCCCCCAGCAGGCTATAGCCCATAGCCTCCGCCACCTGGCTTTCCGGCAGGGGACATTGGGGTAAATAAGAGGCTAAGGCTGTCTCCAGGCTGTGGGCATACCGGGACAACTGCTGTTTTGCCGCTTCCCCGATAGTCTTGGTTTCTTCAGCGCCCTCGGCCTTCCCAGCGCTCTCGGCTTTCCCAGCGCCCTCGCCTATCTCAGCGCCCTCAGCCTTCCCAGCGCTCCCGGCTTTCCCAGCGCCCTCGCCTATCTCAGCGCCCTCAGCCTTCCCAGCGCTCCCGGCTATCTCAGGGCTCTCGGCCCTCCCAGCTAGCTCGGCTCCCTTGGTTCCTTTGACTTCCTTAGCCAGCCCGGCTCTCCCGGCTACCGCCGTCCTCTCAGCTTCCGCTTCTTTTTTATCTTTGTTATCAAGCACTGCCATATTCAATACTGCTGCTTCCATGATAGCTCCCTTACTTAACGCAATACTTCTCCCGGTACTCATCCATCCGCCGCAAATCCTCGGGATTGCCGCCGGTAACCGCCAGCCACTCCCGGATATCCTCCACGGTAACCAAAGCCTGAACCTGCAGGCCGAATTCTTCGGCCACTTCCATCACCGCAGTCTTGCCGGGGGTTTGTCCGTATTCCCGGCGGTCTACGGAAATAAACATATCCGTAACCTGCACATCTCCAAAACCTTTGAGCAGCGGCATCACTTCCCGGACGGCAGTGCCGGCGGTAATCACGTCTTCGATGAGGATAATCCTGTCGCCGGCTACCGGCTTATAGCCAATAATATTGCCGCCCTCGCCGTGGTCCTTTACTTCCTTGCGGTTAAAAAAATAGGGCTTGTCGATGTGGTATTTTTCCGCCAGCGCCACGGCGCAGGCTGCCACCAGGGGTATTCCTTTGTAAGCCGGCCCGAACATGGCGGAAAACTTATTGCCCAGCACCCGCTGAACCATAGCGGCATAAAACCGGCCTAAGGCTGCCAACTGGCCGCCGGTGCGGTAATTTCCCGTATTGATAAAATAGGGGCTGTTTCTGCCGCTTTTCGTGACAAACTGGCCAAAACGCAAAACGTCTGCTGCTACCATAAAGGTAATAAATTCTTTTTTTTCTTCTGTAAGCATTAACATTCCCCCACATTCTTATTCATCATGAATAGAGCTGCCGCCGATAAATTCCCTTAAAATCGAATTTAAGGGCACATCCTTGTCATCAATGAACGGAAAATAAGACAGAATGGATAGAAGCCTTTGGGCGTCGGCGTATTCCGGAATCGACTGGCTGACCTGCTTCAGCAGAGGCTCCGCGTATTTTTTGAAGACACCGGTCTCATAGAGCAGCGCCGTATTGAACATGGAATCCGCATCCTCCTGAAAGGGAAAAATATTTTGTTCCTCCCCCTGACGCACTGCCGGCCATTGGATCAGCGTAGCTTCCGCCGTCTTGCCCCGGTACTGGGAATCCCGGACCAGCCGCCGCAAAAGCCGGGCATCGCTGGTAGACACCCGGTTATAGGAATCGATATCGATCTGCACCATGGAGCTGATATAGATTTTAAACTTCATGCCCCGTCCCACGGCGGGAGTCAAGGCTTCATTGAGGGCATGGATACCCTCGATGATCACCGGATGGCCCGGCTCCAGCTTCAATAGACGGGCGTCGTCCATCCTCTGACCCTGTTTGAAATCAAAGATCGGGGTCCTCACTTCTTCACCGGCAATCAGCCTGGCCAGATTGTCGTTAAACAAATCGATATTGATGGCCCGCAAAGATTCGAAATCATAAGAGCCATCGGCGTTTTTGGGCGTCTCCCAGCGGTTCACAAAATAATCGTCGGTGGACAAAGTCACCGGCCGCAGGCCCAGCACCCGCAATTGAATGGCCAGACGGTAGCAAAAGGTGGTTTTGCCCGACGAAGAAGGCCCGGCAATCAGGATTACCCGCAGACGGTCCCTATCTTCATAAATCTGGTCAGCCAGGTTAGCCAGGTATTTTTCCTGCAGGGCTTCCGAAACATGAATCAAATCCCGGACAGCTTTGGGTCCCTGGGATACGGTCTGATAAAGACCCGGTACATTGTACACGTCTAATATCTTCGTCCACTCTTTCGTCTCCCGTAAGACGCCGGCTACCTTCGGCATCTCCGTCAAAGGGGCCACCCGCTCCGGCACCTTCATAGTGGGATAGCGTATGAGGAAGCCCTTCTCATAAGGCTCCAGGCTAAAGACCTTCAAACAGCCGGCGCTGGGAGCCAGAGAATAGAAGGAATGAAAAATCTGCTGCCCCATGGTATAAATACAGACCCTTTTGTTGCCTACACTTTGCAGCAACTGAGCCGTCTTGGCGTAGCCTGCCTCTTCCAGCACAGGTATGGCCAGAGAATCAGGCAGGTAATTAGGCACAATAGGCTCATCCGCCTCGATCAATTTGTTCATATGGTCGGTTATTAGCTCCAAAGTTCTGACGGAGGGATTGATGGTACCGTCAAGCTCACAATAGCTGTGCTTACCTAAAGAATGATGGACGTCCAAAGACCAATGGGGAAACAGTTCCCTGACGGCCTGAGCCAAAAGCATCACCAGGCTTTGCTTATAAATCCTCATGCCGTGTTCGCTGGCCATATCCAGCCATAATATGGAGCCGCCCTCCCGTACCGATGTATAAAGATCCACCACTTCATTATTATACAAAGCGCCGATGATAGGCAAGCTTCTGCCGGGACTGTAAGATTTGGACAAATCCAATAAGAGGGCCCCCTCCCGAATCTCCACATCATCCCTCTCTTTTGCTGTCCAATGGCCTATTTTTAGTTTTACCGCCATTCTTCGCTCACCTGCCCTTGCTCTTTTAGTGAAATACTTAATCCCTGATTGTTGGTTATCAATTATATCATATACGGGATTTCATTCCTATGGTTTTACTGATATACTAAATAAAAGTATGTGAAAGGAGGCTGTCCAATGCTGTTTAAAAATATTCAAATGATCGATCCTGCCTTCCGGGTACTGGAGGATATGACAGTAGCTGTCCGGGGAGATACCATCGCTTACATCGGCTCCTGGAAAGGTCTGCCCGAAGGTGAGGATTGGGGTGAAATCTACGACGGCCGGGGCAAGCTTCTGATTCCCGGTCTGTATAATATCCATGCCCATACACCCATGACCCTGCTGCGAGGTTACGGCGAAAACTTAAGCCTTCATGACTGGCTCAATCAGAAAATCTTCCCTTTTGAAGCAAGGCTGACGGCGGAGGATATTTACTACGGCTATCTGCTGGGGGTAGCGGAAATGGTCCGTTTCGGCACCGTATCTTCCACCGATATGTATTTTCAGGGCGACAGCCTGGCCCGGGCCATTCTGGACAGCGGCTTTAAAAGCAATATGAGCATCTCTGTTACTTGCTTTGACGACAGGGATTACAAAGAACTGCCCATCTACAAGGAAACCTTGGCCCTTCTGGACAAGTATCACCTGGCCGGCGGTGGCCGGGTCAAAATCGACCTTTCTCTCCATGGCGAATATACCTCCACACCTAAGGTGGCGGCAGGGCTGGCCCAGCACTGCAAAAGCCTGGGCCTCAATATGCATGTTCATCTTTCGGAAACCCAGTCTGAGCATGAAGGCAGTAAAATGCGCCATGGTAAAACCCCGCCCCGCTATTTTGCGGATCAGGGCATTTTTGACAGCCCCACCACCGCCGCCCATTGCGTCTGGGTGGATGAAGACGACCTGGATATCCTGGCTGATAAAGGCGTTACTATCGCTACCAACCCCATAAGCAATTTAAAGCTGGCCAGCGGCATCTGCCCCATTCCCCGGGCTAAAGCCAAAGGCATCAACATCGGTTTGGGCACCGACAGCGTGGCCAGCAATAACAGCCTCAACCTTTTTGAGGAGCTGAAGCTTTATGCCCTGCTCCATAAAACCACCGCCAATGATCCCACGTTAATCACCCCGGAAGAGGCCTTTGCTTGCGCTACAATCAACGGCGCCCTTTCCCAAAGAAGGGAAAACTGCGGCAGCATTGCCCTGGGCCACAAAGCCGATCTGGTGGTTTTGGATACTACCGTACCCAACATGCAGCCCTGTCACCATCAATTGTTTAACCTGGTTTATTCGGCAGACGGCGGCGATGTGCGCCTGACCATGGTGGACGGGCAAATCCTTTACCGGGACGGCAAATGGCCTACCCTGGATATGGATAATATTCTCAAGCATGTCAATGCTTCCTGCCGCCGGATTGTCAAGGAATTAGATAAATAAAGTCGTTTCGCAAGATACTATTACTATAAATATAATGATTAATGGGGCTGGTGTTACTGAGAGGAGAAAATAGGATGAAGGAAGGGCAAATAAAAATTCTGCTGGATGCTCTGCCTCTGATTGCTATGGTTTCAGGCGGTTATGCCACCATCGTGGACCACACAGGCAAGATGCTGATTAATTATGATCAAAACGGCAAGGAACTTCATGGTTATGTCGGCCAGACTCATGAGCTGGCCCTGCAATCTTTGAAGGAAGGCCGGCCCTTAATGGGCCCTGCCCAATACGATCATAACTGCACGGCCTGGGCTATTCCCTTTGAGGACTTTGTTGTCGTTAACACCGATACTCAGCGCATTAAAAATGAGCAGAATTTGAAAGCCGCCTTAACTAAAGCCATGCCTCTGATCGCCAGATTCGTGGGAGGCAAAGTTTCCCTCTGCGATAAGGACGGCTTTCGCTTGATCAGTTGCGATGCGGAGGGCAACACCTTGCATATCGGCGATTCCTCTGCAGAAGCCAGAAAGGCCATAGCCAATAAAGAGCCTATCTTCGGTACTTCCACGATTAATCCCAATGCCCAGGTAGTTTATATTCCTTTAAGCAGCAACTGCTGTCTGGCAATTAATAACGAGGTAACGGCGGAAAAAAACATCCAGCTTTTGGAGGAAGTCAAAAAGCTACAGCAAACTAAATATAATTTTTCCGATATCATCGGCCAAAGTCAGATAATGCAGGAGACCATTGCTCAGGCAAAAAATATGGCAGCAAGCCGTTCTACCATATTGCTTTATGGGGAAACGGGCACTGGCAAAGAGGTATTTGCTCAGGCCATCCATAATGGCAGCAGCCGGAAAGGCCATCCCTTTGTGGCCCTGAACTGTGCAGCCCTGCCGGCTAATCTTATTGAGAGCCAGCTTTTCGGTCATGTGGATGGAGCTTTTACCGGCGCCAAAAGAGGCGGAGCTGCCGGTTATTTTGAGCAGGCTGACGGTGGTACCATCTTCCTTGATGAAATCAGCGAAATGAATGTTCATCTGCAGAGCAAGCTGCTGAGAGTCCTTCAGGAAAGGGAGGTCACCAGGATTGGCGGAGAAAAGCCAATCAAAATATCGGTACGGATAATTGCCTCCACCAATAAAGATCTCCTGGAGCTGGTAAAGAAAAATCGCTTCCGGGAGGATCTATATTATCGCTTGAATGTGATTCATCTCAACATTCCCTCTTTGCGGCAGCGAAAAGACGACATCCCTTTCTTAGTACGGCATTTTATTCAAAAGCATAATCTGCATATGGGCAAATATGTGGACGCCGTCGATCCCACGGTTCTGGAAATGCTGGCTAAACACCAGTGGCCCGGCAATGTCCGGGAGTTGGAAAACTGCATTGAATATGCTATCAATATAGCGGAACCTGCTGCAAGAATCTTGCTCCCTCACCACTTACCGGCTAATTATTCTGCCGCCCGGGCTTCGGCTATCAGAGCTTATAAAAAATCTCCGGGCAGTAAAAATTTAAGCCTTGACTCACAACTGGAAGAAATCGAAAAAGAGATTTTAAAAGAAGAACTGGAAGCCTGCAAATACAAGACAGCCCTAGTAGCAGAAAGACTAAATCTCAGCATAAGTACTTTATGGCGCAAAATGAAGAAATACCAGCTATAGTCCGTATAGCTGGTATTGTTTATATTTATATCAATAATCCTGCAAAAGAAAAATTGGAGTTTTATATTTTTCAAAAAAGAAAAAAATTTGCCATTTATGACAAACTCTTTCATTGAAAAGGTTTGTCATCCTTTTTTACCCTTCTTTTCAAAAATGAAAAATTAATAATATTCATTTAGGTGAAAAAAGGCACAATCCCTATGTCTTTTTATCCTGGACCTTCCTTGGCATGAAACATGCATATGTTAGTGGACGTGCGCACAAAACCTGGGACCAGGCTAAAATTTCCGAATGACGGTAAAAGAAAAGGAGATAGGAATTATGGCTGTGAACATTAAAAGAATCATCACCACCAATGAGGAAATTTATTTTGACGGTTTCAAAGCTGTTGATAAGCCGATTACCAGAGTAACGGTCTCTGCCGTCATCGATAATCCCTGCGCCGGAAAATACGTGGAAGACCTCTCCGAGCTTATCGCTATCGGTGAGGAATTGGGCTATAAGCTGGCAGAAATCGGCTTGAAGCAACTCCCCGGCGAGGTGCACAGCTACGGCAAAGCCGCCATTATCGGTATAAACGGCGAGTTGGAGCATGGCGGCGCTATCCTTCATCCCAAACTGGGATACTCCATGCGCAAGACTATCGGCCTGCCCTGCCGGGCTTTGATCCCCTGCAACAAAAAAGTAGGCGTTCCCGGCGACACTTTAGAAATTCCCGTAGGCTTCCGGGATGAGGCAGCTATCCGCAGTCACTATGACTCCATTGCCGGCATCGGCGTACCGGGAGCCCCCAAAGCCGACGAAATCGTTGTAATGATTGCCCTGACCGATGGCGGCAGACCCCATCCCAGGCTGGGTGGAAAGACTCTGGAAGATTACTACAAAGCACTGGAAGAAGAAAAGGCTACAAAATAGCACACTACCAAGGTTGCTGAATCTATTCCTGTCCACAGCCATGGATGGGTTCAGCAACCTTACCTGCTAGGTTTAAACATAAATAAATAGAAAAAGAGGTGTAGGCAAATGAGTAAAACCCTGATCAAAAATATTGGCTGCATGTATTCAGGCAATATCAGTGCGCCGATCATTAATGCCGATTCTCTGCTTGTGGAAAACGGAAAGATCAACGTTTATGGTAAAGACCTGAGTGCCGACGGGGCTACGGAAGTCATTGATGCTAAAGGCACAACGGTGATGCCGGGCCTTATCGACAGCCATACTCATCCGGTTATCGGCGATTGGACTCCCCGGCAGACTGCTTTAAACTGGATTGACCCCTATCTCAAGGCCGGCGTTACCGGATTAGTTTCCGTAGGCGAGCCCCACGTTCCCGGTAAACCGAAGGATGCCGTAGGCATGCGGGCCCTGGCGGTTTTAACCAAACAGACCTTTGACAATGCCCGGCCTTCCAACATGAAGGTTTACGGTGGTGCCTATATTATGCAAAAGGATGCCCCGAAAGAGGATTTCCAGGATTTAAGCGCCATGGGCTGTGTGGCCACCGGTGAAATCGGCCTGGGCAGCGCCAATCAGGTGTCAACTGCCGCTGAGAAGGTAAAATGGGCCAAAGAAGCCGGCCTGACCGTAACCTGCCACCGGGGAGCGGCCTATCTCCATGGTTCTAATGTTATTGATGCCAGGACGATTATAGGATTGAACCCCGACGTGATTTGTCACATAACTCTGGGCCGGATTCCTTTTGAAGAAATCGCTTTGTATTTCGATAAAACTACCTCCTATATTGAAATCTGCCGGGGACAGATGGGCAGTATTCAGGAAAGTGCGGAAATTATCCGCCTGGCCAAAGAAAGAAAAGAACTGCACCGGATCCTCCTAGGCAACGACTGTCCTTCCGGTTTTGGTATCTTCCCTCACGGGATATGGGAGCTGGTCACCTTGCTGACCACTTACTGCGATATGGAGCCTGCGGCTGCCGTCGCCTGCGCCACCGGCAATAACGCCAGCGCCTTCAAGCTGGAGGCAGGCATAATTGCACCAGGCTTATGTGCCGATCTGGTTATTTGTGATGCTCCGGTAGGCTCCTCCTATCAAGACGCTTCTCAATCCCTTTCCGCCGGCGTAATTCCCGGTGTCAGCCTGGTGATGGTGGATGGCAAAGTGGTGGTGGAGGCGGCAAAAGTAAATACCGCCGCCGCTAAAGTCAATTGCAGCCACTAAAATCCCTGTCATTGCCGGTAAATATGTAAGACAAAAGTTTGAGAGGAGCTGAAAAAAGATGAGTAATGTGCTGATCAAAAACTTAGGCACCATTGTCAGTGGTGACATTAACCAGCCCATCCTGGACGCCCAGGTAATTTATGCAGAAAACGGAGTAATTACTTATATAGGCAAGTATTCTGCCGAATATGAGGAAAAAGCAAACACTGTCGTCGATGCCCTGGGTATGGATGTTTGCCCGGGACTGATCGACGCTCAGGGTCATCCGCCCATTAACGATTACCTTCCCCTATACAAAGCTGCCGATTTTGCCGTAAACTTTATGGCCGGCGGCAACACCGGCATGGTGTCCGTAGGCAGCACCAGAATGCCCGGATTCCCTTACACAGTAACTGGCTCCAAAGCCATGGCTGTGGCAGGCAAAGAGGTTTGGGAAACCAACCGGCCCCAAGGCTTCAAAATCCACGGCGGCGCCCTGATGCTGGTTGACGGCCTGGAGGAAAGGGATTTTGCCGAAATGGTGGCAGCAGGGGTACAGGTTGTCGGTGAAGTAGGCGTAGGTCCCTTAAAAGACATAAAAAAGCTTGGATTCTTGGTAAAACTGGCCCAAAATCAGGGTATGACTGTCACTGCCCGCAGCGGCGGCGCCTACGACGCCAATACCATGACCCTTACCGCCGATGATCTGCTGGCTATCCAGCCCGATGTGATCTGCAGCGTAAACGGCGAGCCTACGCCAATGAGCGATGCCGATATCGAAAAGGTAATTAAGCAAGGCAAATCTTACTACACCTTGATTGCTCACGGCAGCCTGCGTTCTGCGCTGTTGGCTTACAAACTGGCTGCCGCCAACAAGAAAACCGATAAGTTGCTGCTGGGTACCAACGTACCTTCCATGGGCGGCTACTCTCCCCTGGGTCTTTGGACCAATATCGCCGCTTTAAGTAACGCTAATCAGGACGTGCATCCGGCCGCCTTTATCGCCATGGCCACCGGCAATGTAGCCGATTGCTACGGTCTGGACCACGGCAAGCTTCAGAAAGGTTACAAGTTAGACTTGCTCTTCTTGGATGGCTTCAATCCTGATACTTGTCCCTTCAAAACCCTGCAATCCGGCAATATGTGCAGCACAAGCAACGTCATCATCGACGGTAAGCTGGCTATGCCTCATTGCAAAAACGTACCCGGTCCTTCTAAAAAACCGGTCTTCTCTAAGAAATAATCGGTGCTGGAAACCGCTGCGGCTTTCCTGCCTTTCTCTGCAACCGCAGCGGTTTCCTTCTCATTACTTATAGGATTTTTATCTGAATTGTCTTAATTGACGAAAGGGGTTAAATTTTATGAAAGAAAGCCCTAACTCAGCAGGAAAGGTAACGAATGTGGCTTCGGAGCCTAAGACAAGCGCTGCCGATGAATACAGTAGAGATGCGGTACCGATGACGGAACGTCGCGGCTTCTTCTCCCTGGTCTTCGTCTGGATCGGTTACGTTTTTACCGTAACCCTCATGACCGCCGGCGGCAATATTGCCCTTGGCGCCAGGGATTTCAAGCATGCAATCCTTGCCATCGCTGTCGGTTATACAATTCTCATCATCATCGGTATAACTATTGCCACAATATCCATGAAAACCGGATTAACCTTTGGTCTTCTGGCCCGATATACCTTCGGAAATATAGGTTCCCAGGCCGTGGCCCTGGCAGTCATGGTGACCCTATTAGGTTGGTTCTCCATAAACTGTTATTTGATCGGCAGCATCACCAACGCCTTATTTCCTATTATTCCTATTATACCCATGTCTATTGTAGCCGGCATTTGCATGACCTATACAGCCTTAAGGGGCTTGGCTATTATGAATAAGTTAGGCACTGTGGCCACTGTGCTGGTCATTATCTTCGGCATATTATCGATTGTCCTGTCCCTGCAGGATGCTGGCGGCTTACAAGCATTTCTCAGCATCACTCAGGAAGTCACCAAGCCTTTTAACAATATTGTTACGATAGCAGTGGGCTCAGTGGTCTGCGGCTCAGTCGCCTGGACGCCGGATGTTATGCGCTATGCCAAAAATCAATCTACAGCCGTTGCCGTTATGCTGGTTTCCTTAGGCATCTGCGCCCCTTTTATGCTTCTGATCGGCGTGGTGGGTATGCTGGTTTACGGCCAATCGGATATCGCCTTTATTTTGGCGGCCCAAGGCTTGCTCGGCCCTGCCTGGCTGGCAATGGTGGCCAATATTTGGTCCACAGCCCAGGGCAACGCTTACTCCAGTTCCATGAACCTGGCCAACACCTTCAAATCCGTACCCCGTGAACGCCTTCTGATCATATTCGGTGCTGTGGGCACCATAGCCGGAACCTTCGGCCTGTATAGATATTTCGGCAACTGGCTGTCTTTCCTGGCTTCCATCTTCCCTTCCGTAGGCGGCGTTTTGATTGCAGACTATTTCTATACCTACCGGCGGGGGAAACGCTATCCCAGTCTGGCTAATGTCAAGAAACTCTATCCCCAGTTCATTTGGTACAGCTTCATCTCCATGGCTGCGGGCATCATCGTAAACTTCACGGTGAGTTGGGGCTTCCAGACAGTAAACGCCATAGTAACGGCTCTGATACTCCAGCTGATCTTTTCCAGTATCTTTTCCAAAAATCTGTTTGGCCTTCTGAGAAACGGAACGCTTGAATATTGAAGTACTAAACAAGGCGGTGGAATTATGACAAAGGCATACAAGGTAATTGAATCAAATTGTACGGGCTGCCGTATATGCGTAAAAAACTGTCCTATAAGCGTTATCTCCTTTAAAAACCGTAAAGCGGTTATCTCTGAGGATTGCGTAGGCTGCGGCGTCTGTTTTAAGCTTTGTAAATTTAAGGCGCTTCAAGAGATAACTCCTCAGAAAAAAGTATCCGTCTGTCAGGTTTGCCCCATTCACTGCAGTATCCCAGAAGGACGGGTGGGAGCCTGCCAGCGCTATGAAAATACTGGCGGCGTTTTGGAAAGAATCGAGCCCTTAAACATCGTAGATCCGGCCATTATCAAGCTTGAGGACAGTACCGGACTGCCCAATCTGCCGTTGATGCTTGGCCGGGGAGCCGGCTCCAATCTTTATTCCGCCGACGTCCCCAGCAAGTTTGTTGGTTCGGCGGTGGTGGACGGCGCCGAAGTAGTAACCTGCGTTACCGAAACCGTTTTATCCTTCAATGGGGCCCGAGTGAAGATTGATACGGACGAGTTTATCGGTGAAAATGGTTCCCCCGTTTACCGTGAGGGTTTGGTGGTGGGCTACGTCAATACAGCCGAATACGGCTCCCAGTTCATTTATTTTGGCGGCTCTCATCTGAACACTTCCCCCGGCGGCCACATGGTATTGCGGACCACCAGCGAATTGCTGAACAAAAAACCGGTAACAGTGAGAACCGGTACGGTAAAGCAGCTTACCTTACAACAGGGCAAACCGCCCATCATTGACGGAGTCCAGGCAGAACGTATGCGTATCGGCTGCGGTACCGTAATCGCTTCCACTTTTACTCTGGAGCGTTGGGGACCCCCCGGCTCTATAGTGGATGAGGTAATTGCCATTGATTATGATATCACCTCCAAAATGTCCGCTCATACCACCAGCGGTCTGCGCTACGGCTATAAGGACAGCGGCATCACTCCAGTCGGCAATTACAGCTCTCCGGGCAGATATTTCGGTATACCGGGTAAGGGCTGGGGCGGTTCCAATGTAATGGAAGCCCGGGACGCCATCGCCTCTATCGACAAGACAAAAGCCTGGCCCGGCCTGCGGCTGCTGGTTACGGAGCCCACAGCAGTCAGAGCAGTTTATTTCGAGCTGGATGAAAACCTGGAGTTAATAGAGAAGCCTATTCCGCCTAAAGTGGAGGAGGTTCTTCAATACATCCGGGACAACTGTGAACCCTGCAACTGCTTTGTCTCAGTAGTCGCCGGTTTTGGCGGCGGTATCAGGGATGTTATTTCCAGAACCAGGTCCCGAAACGTAAATGATGCACTACGGGCAGGCAAAATCAAATATACAATATGTGGTGAGCCCACCTACATCATGCCCGGCGGCGGCATTACAGCAGAGGCCTGCGTAGAAAACATTCCCGAGGGCTCCTTCACCTGGGTGCCCACTCCCGCCAGCGTTTGCCCCATGGAAGTAACAATGCTGCGGCAGACCTACGAAGAAATTGGTGGTTATGTAGAGGCCATCAAACCTGTCGAAGAAATCATGAAAGAAACAAAAACGAAGATTGTTGTCCCCAAAAAAGGCCTTAGCTAAGGAAGTTTAAGCTTGCCACCTCTCCCCTTGGAGCGGTTCCTCTCTCTTGCAGCTTTTCCTTATAAGCACAGATGAGGCCAAATAAAAAAGAGAAGCCTGTTGCCACCCCCCTCGGGCACAGGCCTCTCTTTTTCAATTCAAAAACAGCAGAGCCATAAACTATGGCCGTGCCTCACTCTTCTTACCGCCACTGGCCTTACTCTTCTTGCCGCCACTGGCCTTGCCTTTGGCGGTAGCCGGCTTCCCTGTCCACCAGATTGAGCAGCGGCTCCCCGGCAAAGTAGCGTCTTAGATTGTCACAACTAATCGCCACTACTTTTTCCAGGATATCCCCGGCATGAAAGCCGCCGGCCACATGAGGAGTAAGCAGACTATTGGGGGCGTCCCAAAGGGGATGGTCCTGGGGCAGGGGCTCCGGCTCTATCACGTCTACGGCGGCGCCGCCCAAATGGCCGGCGGCCAGCACCTCGGCCAAAGCCACGTTATCCACGGCATTGCCCCGGCCCACATTTAAGAAATATGCCCCCTGCTTCATGGCCAGCAACCGCTGCCGGTCCATCAGCCCTCTGGTCAAAGGCGTATCCGGCAGACACATGGCTACCACGTCGGCTTGAGGCAACAGCTCATCCAACTGCTCCAAACTATAGACCTGATCCACGCCATCCGGCCGGTCTCCGGCATGGCGGCGGATACCGGTAACCTGGCCGCCCATGGCTTTGATGCGCCGGGCAAAAGACAGGCCGATATCTCCCAGCCCTACCACCAGCACCCGGCTGCCTATAATGGTTTTCACCCGGCCCATGTCTTTCCATATTTTATTCTTTTGGTTATCTCTGTACAAATAGAATTTTTTCATTAAATACAGCAGCATCGCCACCAGATACTCACCGATGGCTTCACCGTAAGCGCCGGAGCTGTTGGTCAGCAACGTCCCCGTTGGCAGCACCCCCGGATCCGCAAATTTACCGACGCCGGCATAGTTGAGCTGCAGCCATTTTAAATTCTCACTGCCGGACAAATGCTCCGGCGGCATGTTGCCAATGATGATATGGGCTGCAGCGGCTGCCTCCCGGGTTACCGCCGCCGGCGCCATATAGCTGAATTCCGCTGCCGGAGCCGCGGCCTCCAGTTGCTTTTTATGAACGTCCGTAACCGGCAGCACCACTAAGATATTCGTTTTCGTCATTTCACAAACCTCCGTTCTAATGTTTGCCACAGCCTATGAACAGGACGGGCTCTTGCGAGCCCGTCCTGTTACGCTTATGTTTATCCCTTAAGCGGTACCATCAATATTTGTTCAGTTCCCGTACCGACTGGGCAATAACCATCTTTGTATCGCCATCGATAAATTGCAGCAGTTTAATCATATCCTCCTCGCTTACGCTGACGCAGCCGGCGGTGGCACCGTCAGTGGAGCAATGGAGGAAAATAGCGGAACCGTCGCCTTTGACGATAGGATCCATATTGTAATTGATAACCATAGCATATTTATAAGCAACGGTCTCTTTAGACAGGTCTTCGGCAGAGTTCCAATCCTTGTCTGCCGCATCGCCGTAAGCCCACATGTTGTAATATTTGGAGTCCGTATCATCCACCCAGAAATCATTGGCTGTCAACTGGGTATAAGGCAACAGGGAACCGGGATCGGCAGCAGTGCCAAAGGGCTTGCTCAAGCTATATACGCCGGCAGGGGTTTCCCCATCGCCCTCTTTCTTGGAAGAGGTGATGCCATTACGGCCCGCAAAGCCTTCCATTTTGTATTTTTCAACCCAAGCGCCATCTGTCTTCTCATAGGCATAAGTGGTGGCATGAGGACCGGCCTGGCCTACCGTAATGATCAGCTTATCCGCATTTTCAGCCGCTTTTAGTTTGGACACGTCAAAAACCTGGGCTTCGCCGATTTCTACCTGGGATTTTTCCTCATTCCAGAGGTATTTCACTTTCAAAAGATCGCCGATTTTAGCCAGGGGTAAATAAGTCCGCCCCTCATAATTCAACAGAGGATATTCTTGATCGGTATACTCGGCCCCATTGACCAAAACGGGGTATTCCACGGGAGTCAGCATCAAACCTGCCGCCGCCAATAAGGGAATAGCACTGAAAAGTAACGCTCCAACCAGTAGACCTGCCAAAAACTTCTTCATGATTTCTCCTCCTTTTATTTGGTTTTGGACAATCCCATTATCATTATAACCCATTAGCGGGAAAATTTCGAGTCTGGAAAAATCCTCTCAACCATCCCGTACATCAGCGTATCTTACTTATTGCCTTGCTCTTTCCCGGCCGGCTCCTCTGCTTCCTGGACTTCTTTTTCCGGCTCAGGTACAGAAGGGCTTGGCAAAAACTTATTGACAGCTATGGCTACCACGATGCCGGTAAACGTATCAATCAAGCGGAAGAAACCGTAAATAACCGGGGGCTCCGTGCTTTGATCCAGCAGAATCAGTAAAAACACCACTGTGCCGATGATGATGGATTCGTTTTTGTTGAGAAGATTGCACAATAAGATCAATAGCATTACGCCAAGGGGGGCCAGGATAACCGTTAAGTCGGCACTGGGAAAAACCTGGTTAATATACAAAAGAACCGTTCCCAGGCCAGCCCCTACCGCCGTGCCGTACAGGCGGTTGAAACCGCTGAATACAGACTTCTCCACACTGCCTTGCAGGCAGATAATGGCCGAGGTGCTGGCCAAAAAACTGCCGTCCCTGGGCAGAAAACGATAGAGCAGTAAACAAATCAGCACGGAAGCAGCAGTTTTGACATTGCGCATGCCGATAGGGATGGGGATTTTTTTCTTCTGTTCTGCCAAATCGGCCGCTCCTTCCAATATATTACATATCTAAGGAGTATATCATATCATTTTCATTGCTTATGTCAAGGCCAAGCAGAGACTGCAAGACAGTCGCCCTTCTTAGCAGTCCCTTTGCCCATGCCTTTAACTTGCCCCCCGGTTAAAAGGGTTCGGTGCCGATGGTTATTTCCCCCGACTTCACCAATTCAATAAATACCTTAGCAATCTGCGGGTCAAATTGAGTGCCGGCATTTTTTTCGATTTCTTCAAGGGCGTAGCTTAAACTTTGTTTCTTCCGGTAGGGCCGCTCCGTAGTCATAGCCTCAAAGGAATCGGCGATGGCTAAACAGCGGGCGGCTATGGGTATGTCCTCGCCGGCCTGGCCTGAAGGATAGCCTTTGCCGTCCCAGCGTTCATGGTGGCCCACAGCGGCAGGAATAATGTAATCCATATGAGGCAGATGGCGGATAATATCAATAGAATTATTTACATGGCCCTTCATGATCTCATACTCTTCGTCAGTCAAGGGTTCCACTTTGCTAAGAATGGCTTCAGGTATGCTTATTTTGCCGATATCATGAAGCAGCGCGGCTTCGTAAACCAGCCTGATCTCATCATCATTGAGACCGATGGCGCAAGCCAGAATACTGGCATATTTAGCTACATTCTGACTATGGCTGTACGTATAGTGGTCTTTGGCGTCAATCGCCGCCGTCAAGGCCAGAATGGTAGAGGAATATTCCTCATAAGAGCTGCCGCTGACCATATCGGGACGTTCGATAATCGTCATGACCCGTTCCACAATCTGAGAATTGGCGGCTAGCTGTCCCCGGTATAAAGTGATTTTGCCTTTGCCGGCATTTTTGGCGTTATAAAGAGCCACGTTGGCGGACTCAATAAGCTCCTTGGCGCTGCCCGCCGTCTGGGGGCTTACGGAGATGCCGCCGCTTAAGGTTAAGGTCTTCAGCTTGCTGCGCTGAGCGGAGATATTGATGGTGTTAACCTGATGCTGGATATCGTTAGCCAGCAACACAGCCTGGTCGCCGTCCAGACCCGGCAAAAAAACAGCAAAAACCTTGCCGCTATAACGAAAGATCAAGCCCTTGTTCCCAATAACTTTAGCAATGATAGCAGCTATTTTTTTAAGTGCATAATCGCCCTCTCCCACACCGTAAAGCTGATTATACAGCTTAAAATCATCCACATCCAAAAAAAGCAAAGACAAAAGAGAGCCTTGATATTTTTTATAAATATTATCGGCCTTTTCAATGAAATATTTATAATTATATACGCCGGTAAGGCCATCGACACGGGATTCCCGGTAAACCTGCTCGTAGAGCCAGGCATTTTTCATGGCAATGGAAGTAATGGAATTAACCGTATCCAGAAAGCTCAGTTCCTCATAGGTAAAAGAGCCGTCCCTTTTTTTGCCTGTTAAAAGTACTAAACCTGTAATGTTTTCGCCGTCCCGCAAAGCGCCTACACAGCGAACGCCATAGGCCTGAAAAAGCTCTTTTTCCCGCTGCCAATAAAAGCGGTATTTTGAGGTGCCCCGAAAATCGTCCAGCAGGAAATAAGAACCTTCCGTAAGCAAATATTGGAGAACAGGACTATCTTTAGCGATAAAAAGGGGCTCCTCTGCCAGGAAATCTTTCTTATACCTTTCGCTGAAGCCCTCTCCCGAGTCAACACAGATATAAATGCCTTCCACCGGTATAATCTCGCCGATCACCTGGACCAGAGCAGCCATGATTTCATCACTGTCCAGAGATTGAGCTATTTTGTTGCTAAAATGTTTGACGGTTTTGCTGTGCTTTTCTTCCCGGGTAAAGATGACTTCGATGGTTTTTTTCAGAACCATATAAATACCGATAAAAAATATGGAGAAAAGCACTACCACAATGGCGTTAACATGGTTTACCGCCATAGGAAAAATGTTGAGAATAAAAGACTCAATAGGCTTGACCCAGTAGACTGCCGCTAAAAAACAAAAAAAGATGGCGATAAAAAGCAGGATGTTCCGGGAAATCAGCAGCGTCATGCGAATGCTGCGTTTTTTGTATAGAGCAATAATGAGAAACAAGGCAAAGACTATGCCGGATAAGCTATCCCAGGGAAAAACATTGCCGGAAACCATCTGCATCATGTTGCCTGCGGTAATGGAGAGAAAGCCCAAAATCACCAGCAAAATACCGGGGGAGTAAATGCCCTTGTCCCGGATCATTTTGGCGATGATAATCAGGGTCGAGATCACAATGCATAGCAAGACCGCAAAAGGAATGGCGATTTTCCAGGTCATATTATATAAAAAAGCCGCTTCTCTCTCATTTAACAAAAATAAAACAGGAGGTTTTAAAAAAACGCCCCGGGCAGTCAAAAGCAAAAGGATAGCGGTGGTTATTGTCCATATAATTTTTAAGGGTTTGCCTTTGGTACCGGAAAAATCGCAGATAAAGAAAAAAAGCAAAACCGGCAAAGTGAAAAGGGCCATGAGAGAAAGATAAAACCAAAAAGCCACGCCGGGATATACTTGGAGCCGCATGAGCAAGGAGCCGCCGGACCACAGGGTGAAAGCCAGGAGCACCAGGATAAACAATCTGATTTCGGAAGTTCTTTTTACCGCTAAAATGGAGGACAACATCAAGACGTAACAACAAAGGGCCAGGATATTGACGTATAAAAAAGGAACTGTAACTGTGCTCATAGCGCTTTCACCCCCTTACCTCAAGGCTGCATATTTATAATGAAAACGACCTTAAAATACAGCTTCTTTTTTATACCGCAACTGATTCCCACTTTACCGTAATTTTCCCTATATTGCAAGAAAATTTAGCATGATCAGGAAAAAATTTATCTAAGGATATTCATAAAAAAAGCATAGCCAAAATGGCTATGCCCTCCTTTAATATATCTTTTATTTGCCAAAAGGCGAATCCTCCCGGCGTACGAAAAAGCCCTGATTGTGGCTGCAAACCGGGCAAACCTGGGGCGCTCCGCTGGCTTTATGGATGTGGCCGCAATTGAGACAGATAAATTCGGTTACCGTGCCGTTTTCAAAAAGCTTATTTTCTTGCATCAATTGGGCATAATGGGCAAAACGCTGGCTGTGAACCGCCTCGATTTCGGCAATCATATGAAAAGAATTGGCGATATTGGCGAAACCCTCTGCCTGAGCCTGGTCGCCGAAGGATTTGTAAATGGTATCGTGTTCCGCCGCCTCATGCTGGGCAGCCAACTGCAGCAGCTCCTGGAGATTCTCCGAGTTGTCGATGGGGTAGCTGGCGCTGAGGGCAATCTCCTGGCCATTAAATTCCTTCAAATAATTGTAGAATACCTCAGCATGTTCCTTTTCCTGGTTGCCCGTATAATGGAAAAGCCAGTACAAAACTTCAAGGTTTTGGGCTTTGGCCTGACCGGCGGCAAACTCGTAGCGCCGCCAGGCCTGACATTCCCCGGCAAAAGCTCTTAGAAGGTTTTCTTTTGTAACGCTGTCTTTCAGTGCTGCCATTTCTTGATTCCTCCTACTATTCATTTGCCATCATTATTGCCCAATTTTCCATAATTTATAATTAGGCCTGCTTCTTGTCCGCAAACAGCTGGGCTTGCCATTTGTAATAATTATAAATTAAATGCAAAGTATACCGGTCATTATCGCTGTGTACCGGGTCAAGCTCCAGCAAATTTTTGATTTGTTTTATTCTGAAGATAAGCGTATTGCGGTGAATATATAAGCTGTTTGCGGCCTCAGCCATATTCATATGGTGCAGCAGCAACGCTTCCAAGGTCTGAAAGAAAAGGGGATTGGCGGTAATCTCTTGCACATCCTCATGAAAGAAATGCTTCAATAATTCCAGCGGCGTATGCTCAAAAATAATTTCGATTAAGTGATCAATAGCATAAGAAAGGCCCTTGGGGCCTGCGGGGCTCCGTTGCAGCGCCAGTTGGGCGCAAGTATAGCTATGGGCATATTCCGGGATGCTTGATACGGTAAAACCAACACCCACAAAGACTTGGCAGCCCAGACCGGATGCCAGATAGTTCTGCAACTGCAAAAAATATTCGTTACATTGAGCTTTTGCCGATAAAGCTTTTTTCGTCAATCTGCGGCAGAGCAGCAATTGGGAGTTTTCACTGATCCCTACGATATCGCCGGCATGAGCAAGGCGAAAGCTGCGGACTAATGTTGCCGCGGCAGCTAAAAACTCTTGCTTCTGATATTCCTTACCGGAGGCTTCTTCAAAATCAATAAGGCAAACCACCCGGGGCAACGTAAGGTCAATACCGGCTTCCGAAGCCAGCATGGAAATGAAGGATGCCTCTTCCGTTGCCGGCCCCCGTAAAAGCTGTTTTACAAACAAGGAATACTTATCTTTAATCATTTTAGGTGTGGCTTGCTTATCCGCAAGAAAGACGGCCTGTTCCAAAGAATAGACCATTGCCAAAGGACTTTCCGCCGACTCATAGTTTTCTGCCGGCAAAGACAACAACAGATAAAAGCCTCCCGGCAGCAAAAGTGAAATTAAGATATATTGCCGGTCCCCTGATTTGAAAAAAGAAGCGGCTTTCTTGACGGAAAAAAGCTCGGCAGCCAGTACCCGCAGAACAAATCTGGAAAATATCACATCCCGTGATTTAGATAAAATCATAATATCCGATTGCGGAAAGGCCGAGCAAAGGGCCTTAAATAAGCGTTCCAGTTCCTTGTTGGTCATGGTATATCTCCTTTTCCTTCAACAAGCCTTTAATCAGAAAATGCTCCTGAATGGAAGCGTAAACCCTGTCTGCGGTTTCTTGCCACAGTTTCTTCTCCTCTGCCGCCGGCTGTATAATCTCCATTCCCTTGGCCGCCAGTTCCGTTTTGGCTTCTAAATTAACTCTTTCCGCCTCCCACAGCATCCAGCGGCAGGTCTCGTCAAAAGCAGACTGGGTTATGTTTCGCAAATGGCCGGGCAAACGCTCCCAGGCCGATTTTGAAAACAACACCGCATTGACGTCATAAATAGAATTCAATTCTGTCACAAACTTTTGCTTTTTGTAAAATTCCATAGCCAATATATTGGAATAGGGATTTTCCTGACAATCAATGGCTCCCGTTTCCAAAGCTTCCGGAACGTCATTGTAATTGGCCATAACAACGGTGGCTCCCATGGAATGAAAAAACTCTTTGATGATTTTCGCAAAAACCACTACACGGATTCGTTTATTTTGCATATCTGCCGGTATATAGACGGGCTCGTTGGAGGTTATATACCGCCAGCCCATGCTCCAAAAACCGGCCAATACGGCTCCCATAGCGTGAAGGGCCGGAAACATTTCCTTCCTTACATAACCGTTGAGCAGATAACTTGCTTCCTCCGCCGAATCAAACAAAAAAGGCAGCTCCAGTATATGGGGCCAGCCTTTGAGAGAGTTAAACAGCAGGCCGCTATTAACCGAAACGCAGTCGATCTTGCCGCTGCAAGCAGACTCAAATAATTGCCGGTAATCCCCTGCTTTTGAGATAACTTCTATATTCAATTGCATTCTGCCGTCGCTCATTTGCTGAAGAAGCTGCGAAAATTTTTCCAAGCCTCTTTGTTGAATATTGCCGGAATGAATATTGACGCAAGCATGCCAGGTAATGGTCTGGCTTTTAAAAAGGGAGTAGCAGTACATGGAAGCCCTGTCCACATCATTATGCAGGGGGTCCGCGGCCAGGGCTCCTTGAGCCTTGCTAAAACGCTGTAAAATAGTATTGCGGTGGATGCCCAACTCCTCTGCCCCATGGGTCAAATTATTATTATTGGTGGTTATGGCCTCCAGGGTCTCTTCCATGGTTTTGGAGTTGGCAAGGGCCAGGTCAAAATCCCGAAAAATAATCTCCTTAAATTCTTCGGGAAGCAAAGTTGATAGATAAGAAAACAGGTATTTGTTTATTGTCAGACAGGCATAGCCTTTCTTATTCAAAAACTGTGAATTATTACTCAAAAATTGGGCTTCCAGGAAGCTGTTGTGAAGCTGCTCCAGCTTTACGTAAGGGCTGCCTGCAAAAGCATAAGCTGAAATTTGATACACCGCGCCGAGGGTTCTGATAAGGTCCTCGGCATATCTTTTGGCCTCGGCTATCTTCTCTCTTAAATTTTTACCGCCGATGCTTTTAAATACTAAAATTTTATTTTGGCTTATGGGGCCAAAGATATCTTCGGCAGAAAAATGAGGAGACGCAGCATGTAAAAGGTTGAAGGCCGTCTGGAAATTTACTGGACCGTCATCATCCTGGGCCGGCGGCAAACAAAACAAAACGGCACAGCGGGGCAAGCCGAAAGAATATTGCAAAAGCTTCATAAAGGATAATATTTCCCAATTTGTCTTATCATAAAAGGCCAGTTGATTAGCTAATTGGGTGCGGACGTCTTGGCGCCACTGGGAGTTTGTATCCGAAATACTATTCAACAGCAAATCCAGCATGGAGAAAATAAAAGGGAAGGCAGATGAAGGTACGGCACAGCCAAAAGCCAGAACGTAGCCCATCATCCTTCCATTTAGATGATAGGGCTTTATTTCAAAAGCATACTCCCTTTGCAGCTGCCGAAAATCCTTTTGGCGGCAACAGCTTTTGATTATCCTTTCCTTATCAAAAACATCAGGATCAGTAAAGGCCAAAATATTGCCCTCATCATCACATATACAAACTGGAAAAGTCAGAGCATTCCGGATATTGGCCACAAGAAATTCTTGTTGAAGGGGTGTCAGCCACACTGCACAAAGCTCCTCTCACTTAATGATAAGCGGCGGTCAAGGTAACAACTATTCATCATCATGTCCCAATAAGACCAGACTGTCAATATAGTCACGGCAAAATCTTTTATGTGCAGTCAGCACAATTTTTTCCTCAAAACATTGGCCTTCGGTTATATTGTTTTACAGACCAGAGAAATGCTACCCTATAGACAAATGAGAGGCCTCTTGTTTATCGGAACATCTATTGTTTTTTCTGAATCATCTGGTTTTTTTCAGGCTGATGAAATGACCAGCCCAACTATCCCATGAATTAGGAGGAAATTCCATGAATTTATATACCATGCTGCAACAAAAGCAAAGCCAGGGCGCTTCCCTGCGGGTGGGCATTATTGGCACAGGCAAATTCGGCACCATGTATCTTTCCCAGGTCAGGAAAGTGCCGGGAATCCACCTTGTCGGCATTGCCGAACTCAATGTCCCCCGAGCTTTCGACAATTTACAGCGCACCCTTTGGCCCAAAGAACAAGTTGACGCCAAGACACTGGAAGAAGCTTATAACACAGGCAAAACCTGCGTCATGGAAAGCGGCGATGATTTAATCGCTTCTCCCTTTGTGGAAATCGTCATCGACTGCACCGGCGACCCTGAGCTGGGCATCAAGAATACTTTACGCTGCTGTCAATTCGGCAAGCATATCGTCAATGTCAATGTGGAAAGCGACGCTTTGGCCGGTCCTCTGCTGGCTAAGAAAGCCGCCGCCGCCGGCGTCACTTATTCCCTGGCTTACGGTGATCAACCCGCTATGATCTGCGAAATGGTGGATTGGGCAAGGACTGCGGGCTTTGAAGTAGTCTGCGCCGGCAAAGGTACCCGGTTTCAACCCATATATCATCAATCCACGCCGGATACCATCTGGGGCTACTACGGCCTGTCGCCTGAGGATGCGGCAAAAGGCGGCATGAATCCCAAAGTATTCAACTCCTTCCTGGACGGCACGAAATCGGCCATTGAGATGGCTGCCGTTTCCAATGCCACCGGTCTGCTGCCCAATAGCACCGGTCTGCTGTTCCCCCCTTGCGGCGCCGACCACCTGCCCCGGATTTTGAAGCCGAAGTCTGCCGGCGGCATTCTTGAGCAAAGCGGCATGGTGGAAGTGGTGGCCAGCGAGGAACGGGATTACCGCCCGGTTTACCGGGATTTGCGTTTCGGCATTTATGTGACGCTAAAGGGCGACTCGGAATACATGATGAATTGTTATAAAGAATATGGCATGATCACCGACGAAACCGGTGAGTACACCTGCTTATACCGTCCCCACCACATGATCGGCCTGGAGATGAATCTATCTGTGGCTTCTGTGGGAGTACGCCGGGAGCCTACCGGCTGTCCCAGAGAATTTAATGCCGATGTGGTGTCTGTTGCCAAATGTGACATTCCCAAGGGAACCCTGCTGGATGGCGAAGGCGGTTATTACGTTTACGGTGACATCATGCCGGCAAAGCTGTCCGTGGCCAAAGGCTGCCTGCCCCTGGGCTTTAGCGGCAACAAAAAGGTTTTGCGGGATATTAAAGCCGGGGAAGTTCTTACTTATGACGCTATTGAGTACGACAGCAATTGCCTGACCATGGAAATCCGGCGGGAACTGGAGGCCATGGCCAAAAAATAAAGCATTGGAGGAGTACACCTATGACCAAAAACAAAGCAGTCATTGCCGGCGCCGGCTTAATGGGCGCCTCTCTGGCCCAGGTATATGCCGAGGCCGGCTATGAAGTTGTTTTATACGACCTGGCTGACGAATTCCTGGAAAGAGGCCAAAAGCTGATTGCCCTGAACCAGGCCACTATGGTAAAAGAAGAGATGTTGACTCAGGAGGACTCCGATGCTTTAATAGCCCGCATCGCTTATACCTGTGACGACGGCTGCTTCGCCGACCCTCAACTGACCATTATTCTCGAAACAATCATTGAAAAATTAGATATCAAACAAGATTTTTGGGCAAAGGTTTCCTCTATGGCCAACCCTGACTGCTTGCTGGCCTCCAATACCTCCGGCCTGCACATCGGCGATATTGCGGCGAAAATGAAGCATAAGGACCGTTTTATGGGCCAGCATTGGCTAAACCCCCCTCATCTCCTGCCTTTATGCGAATTGATCATCGGTGCGGACACTTCGGCGGAAACCGTAGCCAGGATGAAAGAGCTGGTGATTGGCTTAAAGAAAAACCCTGTATGCGTAAAGGATATTAACGGGTTCATCATCAACCGGCTGCAATTTGCGCTTTTACGGGAAGCCATGTACATTGCCGACAGCGGCGCCGCCACCATCGAGGATATCGATGCGGTAATGAAGTACGGCATGGGCCTGCGGCTGGCAGCCTTGGGACCTTTCCGCATCGCCGACTTCGGAGGCTTAGATACCTTTAACCATATTTCCGGCTACCTCTTTGCCGATCTCGACGCATCCAAAACGGCCAATGCCGGACTGCAGCAAATGGTGGCGGAAGGCAAGCTGGGTGTCAAAAGCGGCGCCGGCTACTACGATTATTCCGGCGGCAAGGATGTGGAGGCTATCCGGGAACGGGATGAGCTTTTTATTAAACTGGCTAAATGCTTATACAAATAAGAAAAGGAGGTAAATAATGCGTAGCGATTTGATGAAAACCGGCATCGACCGGATTCCCCACCGGGCATTGTTCCGGGCTTTGGGTCTGACGGACGAAGAGCTGAACCGGCCTATTATTGGCGTGGTCAATGCCCAAAACGAAATCATTCCCGGCCATCTGGATCTTGATAAGATTGCGTCAGCCGTTAAAGCCGGTATCCGCATGGCCGGCGGTACCCCTGTGGAATTTCCGGCCATCGGCGTTTGTGACGGCATTGCCATGAATCATGAGGGCATGTTTTTTTCCTTGCCAAGCCGGGAGCATATTGCCGACTCCGTAGAAATCATGGCCAATGCCCATCCTTTTGACGGTCTCGTTTTTATTCCCAATTGTGATAAAATCGTTCCGGGTATGATCATGGCGGCACTAAGGCTGAACATCCCCGCTGTCTTTTGCAGCGGCGGCCCCATGCTGCCGGGGCGGGCAGCCGGCAAAATGGTGGCTCTTACCGATGCTTTTGAAGCTCCGGCAGCTGTTCATACCGGCAAAATGGGCGAAAGGGAAGCAACTGCCATCACCGAGCATTCCTGCCCCGGCTGCGGCTCTTGCGCCGGTATGTTTACAGCCAACTCCATGAACTGCATGACGGAAATCCTGGGTTTAGGTCTGCCGGGCAACGGCACCATTCCTGCCGTGGAAAGCCAGCGGATTCTGCTGGCCAAGCATGCCGGCATGCGTATTATGGACTTAGTCGCCGGGGATATCCGTCCCCGGGATATTGTCACCCAAAAGGCGATCACCAACGGATTGGTCGCCGATATGGCTTTAGGCTGCTCCACCAACACTATGCTTCATTTGCCGGCCATTGCCCATGAAGCCGGCCTGGAGCTTAGTCTGGAAGGAGTCAATGCCATCAGCGGCAAAGTTCCCCATCTTGTCAAGCTGAATCCTGCCGGTCCCCATTTCCTGGTTGATTTAAATAACGCCGGCGGTTTAAGCGCAGTGATGAAGCGCCTGGATAGCCTGGGATTGATTGAAACCGACGCCAAAACGGTAGACGGAACCTGGGCAGACCGGATTGCCGCCGCCGAAATCAAGGACGGCGACGTAATCCGCAGCCGTGAAACTGCCTACAGCCAAACCGGCGGCCTGGCCGTACTATACGGCAATTTGGCTCCCGACGGCGCCGTGGTCAAAAAAGGAGCCGTCTTGCCGGAAATGATGCAGCATACGGGACCGGCAAAGTGCTTCGACAGTGAAGAGGAGTGCTGCCAAGCCCTATATGCAGGCAAGGTGGCAGCCGGCGATGTGGTTATCCTTCGTTACGAAGGCCCTAAAGGCGGTCCCGGTATGCGGGAAATGCTAAGCCCCACCGCTGCTTTGGCCGGCATGGGATTAGACCGCAGTTGCGCCCTGGTTACCGACGGCCGGTTTTCCGGCGTCAGCCGGGGAGCCTCCATAGGCCATGTCTCCCCTGAAGCGGCAGCCGGCGGACTTTTGGCTTACGTTAAGGATGGAGACTTGATCGAAATCGATATTGCCAATTATTCTATTAATCTAAAGGTAAGCGAGGAGGAGATTGCCGCACGCAAACAGGAAATTGTACCGCAGCCGCCTAAAGAAGTCTCCGGTTATCTCAAACGCTACCGGGCTTTAGTCACCAGTGCCAACCGGGGAGCCATTCTGGACGATAGCAAACTCTAATATTTAAAGGCAACTTTTAGCGGTTACAGAGTACGAGTATTGCAGCAAAGAAAATACGGGTAAAGGGGAGAGATTATGAAAAAGATAGTTTCTAAAAGTCTGAGTATTGCGTTGATATTGATGATAGCCGTGTCCCTCGCTGCCTGCGGCAAAACCGAGAGCAACCCTCCAACACCGGTCCAGGGTGGCAGCTCCGCCGAAAAACCCGCCGAAAAAGTCATTATTAAGTTTGCCGGCGTCAATAATGCCGAACACGCCACTATTCGGGCCATCAACGAAAAATTCAAGCCCCGGGTGGAAGAATTAACGGAGGGCAGAGTTGAGGTTCAGGTTTTTGACAACTCTCAGCTTGGGGGCGAAAGAGACTTGATGGAGCAACTGCAAAGCGGCCTTTTGCAGATGAGCTATATCAGCCCCATCTTTGCCACCGTAGATCCTGCCATCAATGTTATGGACTTGCCCTTCCTCTTTGAGGACGAAGCTCATGTGGACAAAGTGGTGGCCGGCGAGCTGGGCAAGGAGCTGCTGAAGGATCTTCCCGACAAAGGCCTCATTCCCCTGGGCTACTTTGAAAACGGCTTCCGGGTTATTACCAACTCCAAGCATCCCATCAATACTTTAGCCGATATCAAAGGCTTAAAAATCAGAACTCCTCAAGCGCCCATATCCGTAGCCATCTTTGAAGCCCTGGGCGCCAATGTCACCCCCCTGTCCTTCGGCGAGCTGTACAGCGCTTTGCAGCAGAAGGTAGTGGACGGCCAGGAAAACGCTTACAATACTGTGTCCTCCTCCAGATTCTTTGAGGTTCAGAAGTATATGGCTGAAACGAACCATATGTGGGGCTGCTTCGTGGTCATGGCTTCCGGCAAATGGTGGGACACCCTTGACGGGGACATTAAAGCAGCTATAGAAACTGCCGCCGCCGAGGCTGCCACTTATCAGCGCCAAATTTTCCGGGAGCAATCGGCAGGCAGCAAGGCTCAATGCGAAGAAGCCGGTATGGAAGTCAGCTATCCCGATGCAGCAGAACTGCGGCAAGCCGTAGCCCCCGTATATGAAAACTTCTACAAAGAATACCCCCAATACAAAGATATCGTAGAGCAAATTCAAGCTATGCAGTAATAAGGCATTTACCATTGTATCCCCGGTAAACAGTGTGCTGTTGAACAAAACCTTGGCGGGCGGCCTCCGCCGCCAAGGTTTTGTTGATCCGGCATACCGAGCATAAGGAGGGTAGTCCCAGTGAAAAATTTTTTGGATAAAACCGGCCGGGTTGCTTTGACCATTCTCAGAGCCCTGGTAGCTATCTTATTTGCTGTCATGGTTGTCGTTGTCTTTGCCCAGGTATATACAAGATTTCTTACGGACAACTCCCTGGTCTGGAGTGAAGAGCTGTCCCGCTTTAGTATGATCTGGATGGTGTTTTTAGCTTCCGTTCTCACCTTCAACAGCAATGACCATATTATTGTAGATGCGCTTATCACATTTTTAAAGGGTACGGCCCGGGCAGTTTTATTGATTATCAGCAAAGTTATGGTTTTGCTCTATTCCGTTTTTATTGTCATCGGAGCCACCCAATTCCTGCCTGTGGTAGCTATTCAAACCTCCACTGTCCTGCGCTGGCAGATGTCCCTGGTCTACAGCATTATTCCCATCAGCATGGCGGCTATCGGTATTTTGTGCCTGCGGGATATCTACGTTCTCGTTGAAGAAAACTTCTTGAAGTCCGGCAGGGAGGGAAGCAAATGATTGCCTTTTTAATTGTCTTATTTTTTCTTTTAGCCATCGGCACCCCTATCTACGTTTCCCTGGGTCTCAGCTCTGTGGTCTTGTGGGTGTCGGAATACGGCTCCATTGATTTTATCATGATCTTTCAAAAAATGTTTACCGGTATGGACGTTTTCACCCTTATGGCCATCCCCTTTTTCATGCTGGCCGGTGAAGTCATGAATACAGGCGGCCTTTCCAGGCGCTTAGTGGGTTTTGCGCAAAAGGCTATCGGCTGGATTAAAGGCGGCCTGGGCATTGCCGCAGTATTGGCTTCCATGTTCATTGCGGCCATCCTCGGTTCGGCCTCCGCCAGCGCCGCCATGATCGGCATGATCATGATTCCCGAAATGGTGGCAAGAGGTTATAAGCCTGATTACGCCTCGGCTCTGGTCGCCTCCGCCGGCTCTGTGGGCCCCATCATCCCTCCCAGCGTTCCTTTGATTATTTACGGTGTAATTGCCCAGCTTTCCATCTCCGATCTGTTTGTTACCGGCTATGTGCCCGGCGTATTGATGAGCCTATTCTTTATGGGCTACAACTACTGGCATGCCAAAAAAATGAATTATCCGGCGGAAGCTAAGCCTACCACCAGAGAATTCTTTTTGGCCTTAAAGGGCGCTATCCTTACCCTTTTTCTGCCTGTTATCATCATGGGCGGTATTCTGGGCGGTATATTTACCGCTACGGAAGCCGGCGTGGTGGCTGTGGTTTATGCCCTGATCATCAGCATGGTGGTCTACCGGGAGATCAAAATCCGGGATCTGCCGGAAATCCTGATCAAGGCCTCCAAATCTACGGCAATGATCCTTATCGTTATGGCGGTGGCCTCTTATTTATCCTGGATATTCACCATGCTGCAGCTACCCCAGACTGTTTCTGCGGCTATACTCTCCGCCACCAATAGCCCTCTGACGTTCTTGTTGATCATCAATCTCATTATGATTGTGGCCGGCATGTTCCTGGACGCCGTCTCCGCCCTCACCATCATGACGCCGGTAATTCTGCCAACTGCCATAGCTCTGGGCGTAAACCCCATTCTCTTTGGCGTCATGCTGACGGTAAACTTAAGCATCGGCGTGCTGACTCCTCCCGTAGGCCTGAATCTTTATGTTACCTCCAGTATCTCAAAAATCGGCCTTTTGCCTATCGCCAAGGCGGTCCTTCCCTTCATGCTTTTAATTTTCCTCGTATTGTTGCTGATGATGTTTGTTCCTCAGATGTTCCTGATTTTCGTTTAGGTTCTGTGTCTCCCTTACTTATTACCACCTTTATTCATCGATAAAAAGCGGCGCCTTTCTTCGGGGTATCTCCGAGGGAAAGCGCCGTTTTTTATCCTGTGTCATTTTGTTAACCCTGAGCCAGCCTGCAAATCACCTACAAAACCTTGCCTTAGGCTCTAGCGCCGGCTGTCCCGGACGGTTTTCAGCCGGGCCATGGCCCGGGCTAAAGCCGCTTTGGAACTGTGGTACTCCTGCAGGCTTTTCTTCTGCCGCAGCCGCTCTTCCGCCCGCTCCCGGGCCGCCTCAGCCCGGCGCATATCGATCTCTTCCGGCAGCTCGGCGGCGGCTACCAGCAGGATTACCCGGTGAGGCATGATTTCGGCAAAGCCGGTACTGACGGCGGCTAAATGCCACTGCCCCTCTGCCTTATAACGGATTTCCCCGGCCATCACAGCCGTAACCACCGGCTCATGGCCCGGCTCCACGCCGTATAGGCCGTCCTGAATAGGCAGAATCAGCCCCTCCGCCTCACCATAAAAAAACTGGCGGTCCGGGGTAACGATTTCTAAAAGAAAGCTGGCCATCTCATCCTACCCCCAGTTTGCCGGCCTTGGCCCAAATCTCCTCCAGACCGCCTACCATGTTGAAAGCCGCCTCGGGATAGCTATCCAATTCTCCGGCCAGCAGAGCCTCAAAGCTTCTGACGGTATCCTCCAGTTTGACGTAACGTCCGGCCAGGCCGGTAAAGGTTTCAGCCACATAAAGAGGCTGAGAAAAAAGCTGCTGGGCCCGGCGGGCCCGGCCTACCACCTGCCGGTCCTCAAGGGACAGTTCCTCCATACCCAAAATAGCGATAATATCCTGAAGCTCCCGGTACCGCTCCAGCAATGCCTGAATGCCCCGGGCCACTTTATAGTGGCGTTCTCCCAGCACATCAGGTTCCAGTAAACGGGAAGTGGATTCCAGAGGATCCACAGCGGGGTAAATCCCCATTTCCACAATTTTGCGGGAGAGAACGGTGGTGGCGTCCAAGTGGGCAAAGGTGGTGGCGGGAGCCGGGTCCGTAAGATCATCGGCAGGAACGTACACCGCTTGCACCGAGGTAATGGCTCCGTTTTTCGTGGAAGTAATCCGTTCCTGCAAAGCCCCCATTTCATTATCCAAAGTCGGCTGATAACCTACGGCGGAAGGCATGCGGCCCATAAGGGCCGACACCTCGCTGCCGGCCTGGACATAACGGAAGATATTGTCGATGAAAAGCAGGACATCCCGCCTTTCTTTGTCCCGAAAATACTCCGCCATAGTGAGGCCCGTCAGGGCTACCCGCATTCTGGCTCCCGGCGGCTCATTCATCTGGCCGAAGACCAGGGCGGTTTTTTCCAGAACGCCGGACTCCGCCATCTCATGCCAAAGATCGCTGCCTTCTCTCGTCCGTTCCCCTACGCCGGTAAATATGGAATAGCCCCCATGTTCGGTAGCTATGTTGTGAATCAGCTCCTGGATGAGCACGGTTTTGCCTACGCCGGCCCCCCCAAAAAGGCCGATTTTGCCGCCCCGGGCATAAGGAGCCAGCAGATCGATAACTTTTATGCCTGTCTCCAGTATCTCCGTCACCGGTTTTTGCTCCTCAAATTTAGGGGGATTAGCGTGGATGGGCCAGCTCAATTCCGCCGCCACCGGTCCCTTTTCATCCACCGGATTACCCAGGACATTAAACATACGCCCTAAAGTGGCCTGGCCCACCGGCACGGCAATGGGGCCGCCAGTATTCTGAACCAAAGCTCCCCGGCCCAGCCCTTCGCTGGGGGACAGCATGATGCAGCGGACAGCGCCGTTGCCCACAAACTGCACCACCTCCATGACCCGTTTTTCCCCTTTTACCTCTACGGTAAGAGCATCGCGCAAATCGGGCAGCTGCTCCCCCGGGAATTCAACGTCCACCACGGGGCCCATCACCTGTATGACTGTACCTTCCATCGTTATTTCTCCTCATCTGACTGCCATAATCCATGCTTTCATCATATCAACGAGATAGTATACTACGAACCTTCCCCGGCTGCAGCGCCGCCGGTAACCTCCGTAATTTCCTGAGTAATAGCGGCCTGCCGGGCCCGGTTGTAAGTCAAGTTCAGCTCTTGCAGCATTTTTCGGGCATTATCGGAAGAGGCGCTCATGGCCATCATCCGGCAATTCTGCTCGCTGCAGAAAGATTCCACCAAGGCTCCGAAAATCATGCCTTTCAGATAACTGGGCACCAGCCGCTCCATCACCGCTTGCTCCGACGGTATATAACGAACCCTCTCGGTATAGCGCTCATCCTCCGGCCGCTGCCAGGGGAAAAGATCCCGGTGCAGAGGCAGCAGCTTGGTAGCCGTAGGCTCCATCAGCAAAGGATTGACCATCCGGGTATAGATAATCCAGACTTCATCCAGCTTGCCTTGGCGAAAGAGCTCGAGAAACAGCTCGCCGATTTCCCGGGCCCGGGTCATGTTGGGATTTTGGGCAGTATAGTCGAACTCCCCGTCCATGGGCAGGCCTTGGCTTTCAAACCAGGCCCGTCCCGTCTGACCGATGACATAGAGTATGGGATCGGACTTCTGGCCCAGATATTTTTCCGCCAGCTTAAGCACATTATGGTTATAAGCGCCGGCCAGTCCTTTATCGCCGGTAACGACAATGTAGCCGATTGTCCGTTCTTCCGGTTTCCGTTCCTGGCGCTGATCGAAATATTCATGATGCACCCTGGAGGAATGGTGCAAAATATCGGAGATCGTAAATTTAATCCGCTCAAAATAGGGCCGGGACTGATCCAGCCGTTTTTTAGCCTGGCGTAAGCTGGAGGAAGAAATCAAATACATGGCATTAGTGATTTTCAAGGTTTCCCCCACGCTTTTGATGTGTTCCCGGATCTCTTTTATTTCTGCCATGAGGACGCCACCTGCTTTTTATAAGCTGCCAGCTCTTCCCGTAAAACTTCTACGTCGCAGCCGGCAAGCTCGCCGCTTTTTTCGATGTTTTCCAAAAGAGCGGTCTGTTTCGCTTCCAGATAATCGGCAAAGCCCCGGGTGAAGGCTGCCACCTGTTCTAAAGGCACATCCGCCAGCAGTCCGCCGGTGGCAATATAAAGGATTGCCGCCTGCCGGGCCACACTCATGGGCTGGCCCAGAGGTTGTTTCAGTACTTCCAGCAGCCGCTTGCCGTGGTCTAAGGCTTGCTTGGTAGCCTTATCCAGATCGGAGGAAAACTGATTAAAGACTTCCAGCTCCCGAAAACGGGCTAAGTCAATGCGCAGGGTTCCCGCCGTCTTTTTTATGGCTCTGGTTTGGGCGGCCCCCCCTACCCGGGATACGGATAAGCCTACATTGACAGCAGGCCGCTGGCCGGCATTAAAAAGGTCTGTACCCAAATAGATCTGGCCGTCGGTAATGGAAATAACGTTAGTAGGAATATAAGCGGACACATCCCCTGCCAAAGTCTCAATAATCGGCAGGGCAGTAATAGAACCGCCGCCGAACTCTTCCGTCACACGGCAAGCCCGCTCCAGCAGCCGGGAGTGCAGGTAAAAGACATCCCCAGGATAGGCCTCCCTGCCGGGAGACCGCTTCAGCAGAAGGGAAAGGGTGCGGTAAGCCACCGCATGCTTGGAAAGATCATCGTAGACGATAAGCACATCCTTGCCCTGAGCCATAAAATATTCGGCCAAGGCTGCTCCCGCATAGGGGGCTACATATTTGAGGGATGCGGGCTCACTGGCGGCGGCCGAAAGAATTATCGTATATTCCATAGCTCCCCGCCGTTCCAGGGTATCCCGTACAGCGGCTACCGCTGCGGCCTTCTGTCCTATGGCCACATAGATGGCAATGACGCTCCGGCCTTTCTGGTTTAAAATAGCATCTAAGGCAATAGCCGTCTTGCCCGTCTGCCGGTCGCCGATGATCAGCTCCCGCTGGCCCCGGCCGATGGGCACCATGGCGTCGATGGCCAGAATCCCCGTTTGCAGGGGTACATTTACCGGCTTTCTCGCCACCACCCCCGGCGCCTCCCGCTCAATGGGCCGCGTTTCTCTGACATCAATGGGGCCTTTACCGTCGATGGGCAGGCCGATGGCGTTGATTACCCGCCCCAGCATAGCCTCTCCCACCGGCATATCCGCCGGCCGGCCGGTACGGCGGACCGCAGTTCCTTCCCGGATACCGCTATCCGGCCCCAACAGGATACAGCCAACGGTATCCCGCTTCAAATCCAAAGCCATCCCCCGGACACCGGTGTCAAATTTCACCAGCTCACCGTACACCACATTGCGCAAGCCGTAGACAGTGGCTATACCGTCCCCTACTTCCAGCACGGTACCGGTCTCGGCCCGGTCCAGCTTAGTATCATATCCCGATATTTCCTCCCGTAAAACGGTGAGAATCTCCCCGGGACCAGCATTTTTGTTCATGGCAAATCCCCCCCTCCTTCCAAATGGCGGGCCAATCCGGCCAGCCTGCCCCGGATACTCTGATCATAAGTCACGCCCTCAATCTCCAGCGTGAAACCGCCCAGCAAGGAAGGGTCCAGCCGCAGATTAAAATCGATCCGGGATTTTTGGAACTTCTGACAAAGCCAGTCCCGGAGCTTCTCCAACTCCCCGGCCTCAGGCTGCCGGGCCCAGGTCAGCGTAGCCGCAGCGGCATTTTGTCCTTTGAGGCTCAAACCGTGAAACTGATCCACAATCTCCGGCAGCAAAGCCATCCGCCCCCGCCGGGCCAGCACTTGCAAAAAGCGCAGCAAATGGGGCTCTCCGGCTAAAGCGGGGAGGGGCAAACGGCTTAATACGGCCTCTTTCTCCACGCTGCGCACCACCGGACTTATTAACGCTTCCCAAAGCTCAGGACAATCTCGCAGACTGGCGGCGGCCCGGGCCAGCTTCTCTTCCTCCGGAAAAGTTTCATATAAAGCCTCAGCGTAACGGCGGGCTAATTCTTTCATAAGCCGCCGCCTGTCTCAGCCAAGGTCCCCTCAGCTAAAAACTCTTCCAGCAACGCCCGGTCGTCGCCGCTGCCCAACTGGCGTCCCGCCACTTGAGAAGCCGCCAGCATCGCCAAGCCGGCCACTTCTTTTCTCACTGCCGCCAGCATGGCGGACCGTTCCCCTTCCAATTGGCGCTGAGTTTCACCGGCCAAAGCCTCGGCAGCAGTCCGTGCGCTGGCCAAAATAGCCTGATATTCCCGGCGGCCCCGGTCCTCAGCCTGCCGCAGCAGCTCCTGGCTCTCCCTTTCTGCCTGGGCCAGCCTGGCGTCATAATCAGCCTTAACTTTGGCGGCCTGGATTCTTTGTTCCTCAGCAACGGCCAAATTCTGTCTGATTTCTTTTTGCCGGCTCTCGATCTTGTCGGTCACCGGCTGCCATAAAAATTTTTTTAGCAGAAGGCAGAGAACCAACAGATTAATTACTGTCCATAAGAGCCCGCTCCAGCCGATATGCAGCATGGCTTGCGTTCCCCCTTTTATTTAAGAATAATAATGGCCAAAGCTGTAATAAAGCCGTAGATGGCAGTGGCTTCCGCCAAAGCTGCTCCCAGAATGAAAGTGCCCCGGATTTTGTCGGCGGCTTCCGGCTGCCTGGCGATGGATTCGGCGGCCTTACCGGTGGCAATACCAATACCAATGCCGGCCCCAATGCCGGTAAATACTGCGAGAGCTGCTCCGATTGCCAATGTCATGTTCAATTCCTCCTCAACAATTTTCACAAATAATGATTTTTCGCCTTCAACAATGGGTTACTCTTCCTCTTCAATGCTCTCCCCCAAAAATAAGGCAGTAAGAAAGACGAAGACTAAAGTCTGAATTAAACCGTCAAAAATATCAAAATAGAGGCTAAAAGCCACCGGGACCACCGCAGGCGCCAGGGTCTTGATCATTTCCATAATGACGTAGGCAGCCAGCACATTGCCGAAGAGCCGCATGCACAAGGAGAGGGGCCGGATAAATACCTCCATCAGATTGATGGGCAAAAGCACCGGCATTGGCTGGGCAAATTTTTTCAGCCCGCCGCCCAAACCCCGAAAACGAAACTGGGCCCCGTAGATCAGGAGCATGCTCATCAAAGCTAAAGCAGCGGTAACGGCCAGGTCCCTGGTGGGAGGAGCCAGACCGATGAGCCCTGAAAGGTTGGCGGCAGCAATATAGACGGCTACCGTAAAGAGCCAGGGGGCAAAAACCCGCCAATGGCGGCCCAGATTTTCCTCACAGAAATGGTTGAAGGTTCCTACCCCCAGTTCCAGCAACGTCTGCCGGCCATTGGGTATCCTTTGCATTCCCCGGGTAAGAATAAGGGAAGCGCCTGTCAGCAAAGCCATCAAAATCCAGGTCACCACCACTGACTGGGGCACGCTAAAAAGTCCAAAGACCGATACCGCCGGCGTTCCCGCCATGCTTTCGGCCAGCACTTCTTTCAGCTTATCCAAAATTCCACCCCCTTTCCTGCGGCTTTCATCATAGACCTTAGCCGCGGCTTCCGAAAGACTTTTGTAACTAAACAAAATAGAATTTCCCCGTCGAAAAATTTTCAACGATGAGTTATAATTGCGTCATTACCTTTTGGCATTTTGCAGTAAGGAGGGAAACCCCTATGGCCAAAAAATCCGGAGAATCGGCGCCTATCCGGACTCAGATATATCTGGTTAATCTTTTGGTAGCGGCAGTGGCCTTGGCTCTGGCCGCCGGGCTTTCTCTCTTCCTCACCATTTTTCAGGAAGAAAAAACCCAGGACCGCAGCCTGATGAATTCCGCCCAGCTTGTCGCCCAAATGCCGCCGGTAATCCGGGACCTGCAGGCCGGCTATGCCAGCCAAGAATTAAAAACCTTCCTGGACAATTCCATTTCGCAGATTAGCGATGTTGACGTTATCGTAATAGCTGATCTTAATGATACTCAGCTCTATGCTCCCAATCCGGGCCTCATCGGCCGGCCCTATGGGGGCACCGCTCAAGAAAAAATCCGCCAAGGCAAGGCTGCCTTTAATTCCTTGGATGACGGCGGCACCGGTGCAGCCCGCTGCGCCTATGCTCCTGTTCACGGGCCGGAGGGCTCTCTGCTAGGGTTTGTCATGGTGGGTATTTATATGCGCAGCCTCTCTTCTGCCCTCTGGCAAATCGTGTTCTACTTTGCCGTTATCGCAGCGGCGGCGGCGGTTCTTGGAGGCTTGATCTCCTCCCGCCTTTCTGACCGGATCAAGGGTTTTCTCGGCGGTTACGAGCCGGCGGCTTTTTTGGGCCTTTTTCACCAGCGGGAAGATATCCTGGAAACTTTGGAGGAAGGGATTCTGGCCATTGACGCCGAGGCCCGCATCATGTATCTCAACCGGGCTGCCGAGGAAATGCTGTATTTAGACCGTTCTACTGCCGAAGGCCGTCCCCTGCGCCAGGTCCTTGCCGATTCTTCCCTGGACCGGGTTCTCCGTACCAGGCAACCGGAATATAACGTTTCTTTCACTTCCCCAAAAAGAGGCCCCATCCTCTCCAACCAAATACCCATCCGGGAAGACGGCCTGACGGTGGGAGCGGTAGCTATTTTCCGCAACCGTACGGAGGTAACCCGGCTGGCCGATGACCTCACCGGCTTTCGCCATATGGTGGAGGCTATGCGGGCCTATACCCACGAATTCATGAATAAGCTCCATGTGATTCTGGGCCTGCTGCAGTTGGGAGAGACCCGGGAAGCCGAAGCCTATATTATGGGCGTAACCAGCATTCATCAGCGGGCTATCGGCACTATTGCCGACTCCATCAAAAGCCCCTCGGTAGCCGCTCTGCTGGTAGGCAAGACCAGCCGCTGCGCCGAACTGGGAATTAAACTTTCCCTGGCGGCAGGAAGCCGCCTCTCTGAGGATCAAGCCATCCTCCCGCCTGCCGCCTGTGTAACTATTATGGGCAATCTCATCGAAAATGCGGCAGAAGCCCTGAACCAGGCCGGCCACAGCCGCAAGGAAATTATGGTCAGTATCCGGGAAGAAACGGATTCCCTCCTCCTTTGTGTGGAGGATACGGGCCCCGGCATCCAACCGGAAATATCCCGGAAAATTTTCCGTCAAGGCTATACGACTAAAGGCCAGGGCCGGGGCACCGGTCTGGCCTTGGTACAAGAAACCACAGAGGCTTATCAGGGACAGATACGGGTGGAATCAGAGCCCGGGGTGGGCACCACCTTTTTTCTTACTTTTCACCGGGAGCCCAAGGAGGAAAACACAAATGTTTAACGTGGTCATCGTAGAAGACGAGGCTATGGTAGCCAAACTCAACCGCCGTTTCGTAGAAGCCGACAACCGTTTTCGGGTAGCGGCAGAATTCAACAACGGCAAAGCCGCTTTGGAATGGTTCCGCAGCCACAGCGCCGATCTGTTGATTCTGGACGTATATATGCCGGCCTTTACCGGCACGGAGCTTTTGCGGGAGCTGCGGGCCCGGGGCTCCGCCATCGACGTTATCATGGTCACTGCCGCCCACGATACCCATACGCTGGATGACCTGTTAAAGTTGGGCGTGGACGATTACCTGGTCAAGCCTTTTTCCGCTCAGCGCTTTCAGCAGGCCTTAAATACCTTCTGCCGCAACCGCAGCGCCCTGGACCATCAGGATCAGGTCAGCCAAAAAGATATTGACCGGCTTATTCACATGCCCCTGGCTGCCGAGGGCTTGGCCGAAAATGGTCTGGGCCTGGCTGAAGGCGATCTGCCCAAAGGCCTCCAGAAAAAAACTGCCCAATTGGTCTGGGATTGCCTGCAGCAGCCTCAAGCTGCCTCAGGCCTCTCCTGTGAGGAGCTGTCTTTGGCCACCGGACTTTCTGCCGTTACGGTCCGGCGCTACCTCAATTACTTCATGGAATTGGGCGAAGTGGCCAGCTCCATGAATTACGATACCGGCGGCCGGCCTTCCTTAGCTTACCATCCCGTTGTTCAAAACCCAGCCGGCGAAAATTAACGCCGCTGATTTAATCCAGCATTTTTATAGCGGGAGCCTCTGCCCTTATATTCAGCCTAACAATAAATTGATGAATAATACGACGATGGTGATGGTTGTTGCCGGAGGGTCAATATGGGTATCGCAGTAGCTATTAAACAGTTTCACCGCCAACTCGCAGAGCAGGCCGCATACCAGAGCCGTCGCCATACCGATCAGAATATTTCCCGAAAGACAAAATGCCAGGGCGCAGGGAAAGGTAATATGGTGTGTCGTCGGTGCGGCAGATCCTGTTTGTACGAATAACAGGCTAAAAGCGCTGATGCCAAAGCAGATGACGGGATAAGAGCCGATTAATACCCCCTGCTCCACCCCCGATAGCAGCAGCAATCGCCCGGTACCGGTTATGACAATGCCAAGACCTATACTGAGTACGATGGTGTTAAGAATTTGTTCTCCATTGGGAAACCACACCCGCATCTCATCGCACTCACATTTGCCCAATATGCCGCAATTGCCAAAAAAGAGCCGGGTGGCGATGCCTAAGGTTAAAACAGTGATTCCCGGCTGGTCCGTAGGAACCCCCAGGACGGTTCCCCATAGATAGGCAATCACACTGCCCAATACGCCGAAAACTCCTCCAACCAGCAAAATGCTGCCATCCCCCAGGCCATACAGCGCGGTCAAAATATCCGCCCCGTTTTCCAGCTTTTTTTTCTTATGAGACGCAAAGGCTGCCGCCGCCACACCCCCGGCAAAGGCTACATGGGGTCCTAGAAATGAGCCGAAGGCTATACTGGCCGCGGAGTAATCCGCCGCGCCGGAAAGGGCCAATATTCCGCCTGCAATCGCAATCAGTCCTGTCAGGATAAAAGAAGGTAAAGCGCCGAAGGCCGCGCCAAAAGTCCCGCCGCCGAAAGCTGCTAATATAGAAAAAATACTCATTTCTTACACCTTGCTTTCTTTTCAGTTGATTTGCATCAAACCTCTTCTTTTCTCAGGCCGCAATAGGTCTCCAATTCCCAGTAATATTTGGGAAAAGCCGGTTTCATGTTCACTCCCGCCACCGGTGTGGGAATACGTGCCACACCGCCCTTATGGGTGGCCGTCAACCCTTCGATTACAGCCTCGATTTTTGAGGCCGGCATGGCAAAGGCCAGTTCGCTGTCTTCCGTCAAGGCAAAAACCCGCTCGCCGCCGCCGGGGATAATAACATTACAGCGGTTTTCCACATAGGGCACCACCACTTCCCCGCCGCAGGCTCCCCGTCCGGCGAACCTGGATTCGATATAACCGCCTTCTGCGTAAAGTCCCGCCTGGACCAGACGGGTAATCTGGGCGGAATTCCCATAGACAATGATCACATCCGGCTCAAAGGCCGCAATATTCAATGGCGCAACCACGATGCAGTATGTATCGGCCCGAGGCATTTTGGGCGTGGAGGCCTGGGTCTTTTTGGCCGCTTCCATATCTTTGACATACAGGGGATAAACAAGGCTGCCGTCTTGAATAAACTCCGGTTCTTCTTTTTGACCCAAGATTACCTGAGCAATGGGGCAAGCTTGATCCTCTTGATGAAAGGCCACAGCCCAGCCATATTTTCTCGCAATATTAACGCCCTGACAAAAGGCGATGGGATATCCAAAATGCTTTACCGGAATTTTTATCCGCTGGGGAAGCTCCTCCCCTTCCTGAAAAAACTTCACCGCCACCGGATAACTCAGGGTCCGCAGGTATTGGGAAAGGGCAGCATCTAACCTTTTACAAATTTCACTCATGAGATTACCTCCTTTAAATTCTCACCGCCATGCCACAGCAGTAGCTTCTACAGCAAACATTCCCATACATCCCCGTTTATCGCAGGGATCACCGTTTGAGCCAGCAGCATCCCGCTTTCTGACGCTTTTTTGCAGGCGGCTGCTATACCTATTTCCACAGCATTGACCTCGCCGGCCATGCTGACAAAGCTTTTGCCGCCGATGCCGATTCCCAGCCGGATTTCCACCAGCCGCACATCTGCGGATTTCACCGCAGCATCGGCTCCCGTAATGGCAGAGGCAATAGAAAAATATTCGGCTATGCCAACCGCCCTCTGTTTTGCGGGCATTTCCGCAGCCAAAATTCCCTGAATCACCTGATCGCTTAAATTGAGAATCAGCAGCGTATCCACCACAAAAGCATCTCCATGCAGACAGCCGGCTTTCATAGAAGCTTTCACCGCCCCCACGTCTCCGGCGATGACAATGATATATTTACCCGGACAAACGGGGCGGCATTGTATCAAGCGGACACTGCCGGTTTTCATCATAGCGTCGGCTGTTTCCACCCCTTTGGCGATAGAATTCAGCTCAATCAATCCCAGCGTTTTCAGGATGATCCCTCCCTCCTAATGGTAATGCAGTGATTCACCGCTGTAACCACGCCGCCAATACTGGCATGTACCGGTACGCCCAGGGCATCCTGGGGCATGATTCCAATGCATTGACCTTTTTCCACAATTTCTCCCACCGTAACGGCAGCGATGCAGGGTGCTCCGATATGCTGCTTCAAGGGGATTATCACCTGCCGGGGAACTACTTCCCCGCAGACCTCTGACCGGGCCGAAACACAAGGGCCCATCCCCGCCCGTATAGCCGCCCGATAAGCACTGACGCCGGCTCCAGACTCTGCTGCCCGGCTTTTTATTTCCTTGCAGGGGGTGGCTTTGGCCTCCCGCAGGAGGGTCTTCATCCAGACATTGATACGCCGGGGTGAAAGCCCCATGGGGCAACTGAACACTTCACACAAGCCGCATTCGCTGCATAGCAGGGCGCCGGCAACCAATTCACTGCGAAAATCAGAATAGGCCACCGCCCGCATAACTTTATGGGGCTCAATGGAGTGCCCTAAAGCAAAACGGGGACACAGATCGGTGCACATGCGGCACTGGATACAAGCCGACCGGGCCCGTCTGCGCATATGCTCCACGCTCTGCTCCCGGCTTTGCACCAGAGGATGATGAGGAGGCAGCACCAGTATTCCGCTGTCTGTTTTGGTGATTACCTGGGGGGCCGTTGCCTGCAGAGCCGGGCCCGTTGCCTCCGCCTCCAGCAGCCGTCCCATCATGGGACCGCCCATGATTACACGGGGTTCAGCACAGGTTGCGCCGCCGGCTGCCGCAATCAACTGAGAAACCAATGTACCGATAGGCGCCCTCAAAATCCGAGGCTCTTTCACATAGCCGCCTACGGTTATGATCCTGGCAATGCTGGGCTGCCCTTTCTGCGCCTGGGCAATGGCTACCGCCGTGGAAACACTGATGACCACACAGCCCACATCCAGGGGCAGGCCGCCGGGGGGAACAGTTCTGCCGGTCACGGCATGAACCGTTACCTGCTCGTCTCCCGCCGGATACACCGGCTCCAGCAGCTTTATGGCAATGTCTGCACCGATACGGGCAATGGCCTCTCTAAGGGCGCCCTCCTCCTGAATATACGTCTTCTTAATAGCTATGGTTTTCTTAACGGCGCCGATGATTTGCGCTGCCGCCAGCAGCCCCTGCACCAGCTCTTCCGTTTGCCGGCGCATCAGGTACTGGTCGCTTTCCAGGAAGGGCTCGCATTCCGCCCCGTTGACGATAAGCCATTCCGCCCGATTATCCATTTTTCTCCATGTGGGAAAGCCGGCTCCGCCGCCGCCGGCGATACCGGCGTCCTTTATTTTTGCAAGCTCCGTTGTTTTCATAGACTCACCTTACCTTACCGGCAAAATATTCCCGAAAGGAATCCGCAAGATCCAGAGCTTCCCAAGGCAGCTGCAGCTCTGCTCTGCCGAAATGACCGTAGCTGGAAAGCTGCTGATAAATGGGCCGGCGCATTTGAAACCGCCGAATTATGGAAGCCGGGCGGAAATCACAGACCTGGTTCACCATTTCGATCAGATAGGCGTCGGGCACAAGACCGCTGCCCTGGGTATTGATATAGACCGAAAGGGGCTTTGCCACACCTATGGCGTAGGCCAGCTCAATTACACATTCCCGGGCAAGGCCTGCCGCCACAATATTTTTGGCCGCATGGCGGGCCGCATAGCTGGCGCTGCGATCCACCTTTGTGGGGTCTTTTCCCGAAAAGGCGCCGCCGCCATGGCCTGCAAAACCGCCGTAGGTATCCACGATGATTTTACGGCCGGTGAGGCCGCTATCCCCCATGGGACCGCCGATTTCAAAACGTCCCGTGGCGTTAACATAGATGTTGGTCCGCGAATCCAGCAGCTTCGGCGGGATAACGGGATAGATGACATGCCGCACAATATCCCGGTGAATCCGGCTTTGTGTCACCGCAGGAGAATGCTGGGCGGCGATTACAATAGTATCCACCCGCACCGGCAGGCCGTTTTCATATTGAACCGTCACCTGGGATTTGCCATCGGGCCGCAGATAGTCCAGGATTTTTTCCTTGCGCACCCTGGCCAGCCTTTGAGTCAGCCGGTGAGCCAGAAAAATGGGCAGAGGCATATAATCCTCTGTTTGGTCGCAGGCATAGCCGAACATCATACCCTGATCGCCGGCGCCCAACTGGAAGCCCGCTTCCGATGCGCCGGCCCGGGCTTCCAGGGCGTGAAGGACCCCTTGGCTGATATCTCCTGACTGGCCGTGCAGGGAAATTAAAACTGCGCAGGTTTTGGCGTCAAAACCGTAGGCCCCATTGTCATAACCTACATCGGCAACGGTTTGACGCACCACTTTTTCGATGTCCACCACCGCTTTTGAACTGCACTCGCCCATAACATGGATGAGTCCCGTTGTGGCGGTAGTTTCACAGCCCATGCGAGTTTCGGGATCCTCTGTCAAAAACCCATCTAAAATCGCATCGGATATGCGGTCGCACATTTTATCCGGATGGCCCTCAGTAACTGACTCAGACGTGAAAAATCGAATTTCCACGCTTCTCCCCCCTTGCCGTTACAAAATCATCGTTACAATCGTTCCGTTTTCTACGCCGCAGGCATTAGCCTCATCCATATCCAGGTGGAGTTCGGTGTTAAATTCATCTCCCGTACGAATTTTTACATTAGAAAATACCACAGCCCGTTCTCCGTGGGTTTGCACGCTGATCTGATCGCCGTCTTTCAGGCCCAAATTTTTGGCGTGCTGTGTCTGCATATGAATATGGCGGAGGGCAATCATCACACCTTCCTCATTTACCACTGTGCCTTTGGGCCCGATCAGGGTGATCTGAGGACCCGGCGCCATTTCTCCTGAGTTGCCGCAGCGGACGTCAAGCCCCAGGCCAGGGCAATCGGAAGCCAGCAGCTCCACCTGGGTGTTGGCACGCAAAGGTCCCAAAATCCGCACCCGGGAAATGGCGCCCTTGGGGCCTGCAATAACCAGGGTTTCTTTGGCGGCAAAATATCCTTTTTGGCTCAAATCCCGGTGCACCTGCATTTCATATCCTCCGCCGAATAAAACATCAATATCCCGGCGGCATAAATGAACGTGCCGGTTGGATACCCCCACAGGGATCTGCAGCGACGTATTGCCTTCACTGCCCGCCGGCTTTTTCTCTAAATATCCGGAGACTACCCGGGTCACAATCTCTTCCAATTCTTGTATCGCCATATACCCAGACCCTCCGTTTCTTTTTATAAAAAGGGCACGGTTGTGCCTGCCGCCGCTGGAATTCCGTACTGCCGGAAATGTTCCGACAGATTTTTAATGCGGGCTTCATATTCTTCCCGCCTGGGCGGCTCCACATCTCTCATCGGATAAGACAGACCTAAGGCGTCATACTTCTCAAGGCCCAAAGAGCGGTAGGGCAAAAGCTGGAGCTGGCGCAGGCTGTTATGTAAATCTTTGCGAATAAAGTCAATGGAGGCCTGAATATTTTCAGGGCTGTCGTTATGTCCCGGCACTACAGGAATCCGCAGCACCAGCGCCACTCCCCGCTCTGCTAAATAACGCAGGTTTTCCAGAATCTTTTCATTGGGCACACCCGTAAATTTCTTATGCAGTACGCTGTTCATGTGCTTAAGGTCGGAAATAAACAGATCGGTATAGGGAATGATTTCATCGAGAATCTGGCGGTTGCAGTAAAGCTCAGATTCTACGCAGGTATGAATACCGCCGCGGCGGCAGCGCTTGATAATTTCCAGGGTAAATTGCCACTGAACTAAAGCGTCGCCGCCGGAAATCGTCACTCCCCCTTTTGACTTGTTGTAGAAATGGCGATCCTCATAGATTATCTTCATTACCTCTTCCGCCGACATTTTCCGCCCAAAAATCTTCAGGGAATCGTTGGGACAGGCCTTGGCGCAAGCCAGGCAAGATATGCATTTTTCACGGTTAATACTTTTGATTTTGTTGTTCTCCGTCTCAATTGCCTGAGTGGGGCATGCCCTGACGCACCAGGAGCATTTATCCAGACCGATGCAGCTTTTAGGGTATACGCCGATTTCCGGTTCCGGCCGGATGCTTTCCGGGTTGCTGCACCACAAACAGCGAAGAGGGCAACCTTTCAAAAAAATTTCTGTCCGAATTCCCGGGCCGTCATGTACAGTGAATTTCTGGATGTTAATTATGGTGCCGATATTCGTGTTTCCTGCCATATGCCATCAATTCCTTCCCGTTTACGCTGTGATTTCTTCGGCACGGACCGCTCTTGCACATGCCAAAGCAATACCCATCGGTGTGACAAGTAATGGATATTGCGGTATATACGTAGGAATCCCTGTGTATTTACAGATAAAATCACTAAAGCCCTGAAAGGCGCAGGCGCCGCCCACCAGATAGATTTCCTCAGGCCGCTCTCCCCGGAAGCTCTTCTCCATAATCGAAGCTACCTTTGCCATAACCGGCTGCACAATCGGGTATAGACGTTCCTGCTCAGCCTTGTTCTTTTTCATCTGCTCCGCTTGCTCCACAGCAATCCCAAAATGTCCGGCAATAACTAAGTCAAACTGGAAGCCGCCGGTTGCCTCATCCTCGGAATACAAAACCCTGCCCTCTTTAATTATGGATATACCGGTAGTGCCTCCCCCTACGTCGACGATGGCGCCGTTTTCAACGGCCAGCACCAGTCCCGCTGCCTCCGGCTCATCGATCACTCCTACCACGTCCAGGCCGGCCGACTCCAAAATATTGGCGGTAACGCGTCCGTTGCCCTTTTCCGTTCCCGGCGGTATAGCTGACATGGCAACGCCCAGGGGACAGTGGAGCTTCTTCTGAATATGGGCAACCTGTTTTTTTACCACTTCAACGGCGCCCACATAGTCCACAATCAGCCCCTCTTTTGTCACCTTGGCTGGAGTAACGGCGCCCGCAAGGGGCCTGCCCTGCCGGTCTGCAGCCACTGTAACCACGTTGGCCGTTCCGATATCTACCCCCCAGAACACATAGCCGTTGTAAGACTTTCCTTCCGGCGCCCGGATGGCCCGGTTCAACTGTTCAAGAAGCTTACTTTTTTTCACGGTAGATTTGCACATAGTCCGCCCTCTCCACTTTAAGATTTTTTCACAAAATTCCTTCCCCAATGCTGAATTCTCTCCGGTTTTATGCTATGCTTTGGGTAAGGTGTGCCGCATATGAGGTGAAATTTGACGGGATAGGATGTGATTTTGTATGAACATTCTGCTATTAGCCTCCAACCCATTGGAAGGCGATGCATACAAACATATTTTCTGCAACATCCTCCGGGAAACGCACCCTTATATAAACTATATTGGTCAGACCTTTACACAGGATCAGGTATTTCAGATGGCTGAAAGGGCCGTCCCTGACCTTCTCTTCATGGAGGTGGTACCGGATGAAGAGATACAGCAGCTCAAATTTATCCAGCAGTTTAAAACCCAGTTCCCTGCAACCAGCTGTATTGCCCTGATGCTCTACAGCAACGATTACTTTCTGCGCTTTGCCTATCGCTGCGGTATTAAGGATTGCTATCTTAAACCCCTGTGCATCTCGGAAATTTCTCAGATCATTACCCAAACCCACGAGCAAATGAACAACCTCCGGCAGCAAAAGCTCTCCGTTACCCAGAAGCACCAGACCTTTATTTTTCAGATCCTGGCCGGCACTGCCGAGGATGCCCAAAGGATTTTGAATCACTTTTGGCAATCCGCCCTTTCTCAGGAAAACACCCTTGCGGACCTGCGTCTTACTTGCGTAGAATTTGCCACCACAATGATTACCAGCGAAAAAACCAAAAGTCAGTTCCCCACACTAATTCTTGTCTACAACCAGCTGGTCAAAAACCTGACCGGCTGCAGTACAAAAGAGGACATATACGACCAGATATCCCTTTTTGTATCCACATGCTGGGAGGTTGCAAACCGGTCATCCTTTGACGCCACCAGAGAACACATTCAAAAAGCCAAAGAAATCATTCAGCAGTATGTATATAAGGAAAAGTCCATTTCCCTGGAGATTGTAGCCAACGAAATCTACATGAGCCCCTTTTACCTGAGCCGCATCTTCAAAAAGACCCAGGGCGTTAATTTTGTGGACTATCTGCAAGACTGCCGGCTGGATTATGCCAAGCTTTTGTTGAAAACCACCGACGAAACAGTCAGCACCATTTCCATGCGCTGCGGCTATAACGAATCCAATTCTTTCCGCCGCCTGTTCAGGAAAAAAGTGGGGCTTTCTCCCATGGAATACCGCAAGAAGGGTGATACTCCAAGCTAACATGACTTATCCGTTTTCCTTCCCTCCTGCTGACGGAGGACGGCTTTCATGGCAGTCTCCACTGCTGAGACATCCCCAAAAAAGGCCATACTCCCCAGAGTCTGGGGACAATTTCCCGGTATTTCCGCCATCAGAATTTCACCGGATTTTTGGCCGATATCCGCATAAAAGTACAGATCCGGCAGCGTGGTTTGAAAAATACCGATGGCGCCGAAGGGCCCTTGGCCGATGCGCTCCCGGCTCTTGGCCGACACTTTGTTTTTCAGCAAATCCACTGTAGATGGAGACGGCCCGTAAATTATGCGATAATTGAACATGCGCACCGTTCCTTTCACCTATCGGAGCTGTCTCAAATTGATTTTTCAATTTGAGACAGTTTCTTTTTTACCGTACATCCTCCATTCCCGGGAGACTTTCCCGGGCCATCTGGATTTCATCGATAATTCCCACGATACACATATCCACCGGAGAAAAGGATACCGCACCATCCAACAGGCCCGAAGCGGGAGTTCCCTCCAGCAGCAGCACAACATCGCCTACCCCGGCGCCCACCCGGTCTACGGCAACCTTCAGATTGGTCCAGGAATATTTGTTGTCCTTAAGGGGGCTAATCAGAAGCAGCTTTTTCCCTGCCAGCTTTTCTTCTTTTTTGGTAGCCACAACATTACCAACCACTTTTGCTATAAGCACCTGCAAACACTCCTTTTATCCCCTACTGAACACAAAGCCGAATGCCCCGCTGCTGCAATACCTCTCTTGCCAGCGGCGTCACCGTCACCCCCGGTTTTACCACAAGGATTGACCGTTCGCACCTGCGGGCGGCGCTGGCGTCCAGCAAAGGTGCGGTATACTCCTGGCTGCCGGAAAAATCCGTTCCGGCAAAATCCCTGCCGTCCTCCTGCTGGAAACAGAGCCGGATCCTTTGGGCAAGCTCCCGGGCCGGTATGAGACACAGGCCATACCCTTTCACCAGATCCAGGTTTTGCCGGATGCGCTGCCGGTAGGCCAAACCTGCGGCGGCAAAAAGCCGGTTATCCGGATCGCAGCCCTCTTTGGCAGCCAGAATGGCTTTTCCCTGCATAAGAGCGGTGCGGATAAGGTCGGTTACCGGATTGTCGGAAATCCCCGCCGCAACCTTCGTCATCGTATTAAAGGTTAACACAGGAATAGCAACCACATCGATTTCCGCCAGCAGTTGCAAAGAGACAACCCTATCACCGGGAATAACCCGTCCCGGCATTTGCGGCATGCTTTTGCTGTCCGCACCAAACAATTCCTCTGCATTCTTTGTAAAAACCGTAGTGATCTCATAGCCTTCGTTTTCTATGATGCGAAGCTGTTCCGCAGCGCCATGGGCCCCTAAGATACCGGCACAGCAAAGGGCCAAAATCCTTCCTTTAGGCTGTGGCTCCTTATACATGGTGCGAAGAACCTCCATCACGATCCGGCGAATCTTTTCCTCGTCCAAGCCAATCACCTCCATGATCAATCATTGGAATGAATACAGCTGGATTTAGGCTCTCCCTTTTTGCGGCGGCAAGCCGGGTCATTGCATAGATTACAGGATATTTCACGATCCATATCCAATTCGTCCTTTGCGGGCTGCACCGGCGTTTCTTCATTTCCCTGCGCCTCTGCCGTCTCCTGGGCTTCTGCCCCTTGAGATTCCGCTTCCTGGAGTTCCGTCTCCCGGCCTTCCGCCTCTTGGGGTTCCTCCTCTGCAAAGACTTGCGGTTCACTCGTCCAACCAACCGTGTCCTTTGAGAAAAGCATCATTTCTAATTCCCGGACGGGACGGGGAATAATAATTTTTGCCCAAACCCTGCCCACAGCCTCAGCACAGATGCATCCGGCCTCCACTGCAGCCTTGATTGCGCCAACATCCCCGCTCAGCTTGACTGTCACTAAACCGGAGCCTCTGCTGTACTCATATCCGATCAGCCTGACATTTGCCGCTTTGAGTGCGCTGTCTGCAAATTCAATGGCAGTGGGCAATCCTACCAGTTCTACCGCTGCGATTGCATCTAGTTTCGCCATGTTTTTTCTCCTTACTGTCCCAGTTTTATAGCACTGCGCAAACTAAAATCATCTACCATAATACAGCGCTGGGGCCTGGTGAAGGTTTTGGGAGAAGTCAGTCCTTCGCCGGTAGGTCCCGCAATACTCAGCGACACATAACCCTCACCACCCAGCCCCACGCCGGCATAAGAGGGGCCATTTTTCACCAGAATAGTCGTCTGGATTACCTGGGCATATTTTGTAATATTGTGCACATTTTTTGAATGGATCATGGCACTGTGGCGTCTGCGGCCTTCCGCAACCACCGCCAGGCGGATTCCCTCATCCACATCCTTCACCCGTACAACAGGCAGAAGGGGCATCAGATATTCATCCTGTACCGTGATGTGGCAATCAGGTACTTCATATATGATGATTTTCGGATCAAAGTCCGGGGAAATCCCCAAGGCAGACAAAATCACAGCGGCGTCCTTACCGATATAGGCCTTATTAGGCCCATCCTTTGTGGTAAGCAGATCCGTCAGCTTTTGAATTACAGCCTTATCCTGAATCAGGTAGGCCCCATTGCGCTGCATCTCTTGAATGAGCTTATCGGCAACGCTTTCCACCACATAGCATTCTTTTTCCCCGATGCATTGCAGGCAGTTTTCAAAATAGCAGCCCTCCACAATGTCTTTACCGGCCTTGACAATGTCGGCGGTTTCGTCTACCAGCACGGGAGGATTACCGGGACCGGCGCCAATGCCCTTTTTCCCGGAGGCCAGAATTTCCCGGACAATTCCCGGTCCGCCTGTGGCCAGCAAGAAATCCACTTTGGGATGGCTCATCATTGCCTGGGTATTTTGAATACTGGCCTCCCTTGTACAAACCACCAGGTTATCCGGTCCCCCCGCCTCCCGAATAGCTTCATTGATCATTTTTACGGCTTCAAAGGTGGTGTTTTTACCGCCGGGATGGGGGCTCATCACCACCGCATTGCCAGCGGCGATCATACATATTGAATTGTGAATAGTGGTGCTGGAAGGGGCTGTGGAAGGCATAATACAGCCCGCTACGCCAAAGGCCCGGCGCTCAACTACCGTCAGGCCGTCGTCACCGGACATTGCCTCCGGCAGGATATCTTCCAGTCCGGGGGTTTTATCCGCCACCAGCATATGCTTTGCCACTTTGTGGCTGTAGCGCCCCATTCCCGTTTCCTCCAGTTCCAGCAAAGAAAGGCGCTGGGCGTTTTCTCTGGTTTTCTGCCGGATCATCTCAATGATTTTGCCCCGCTTTGCCAGGGACATCCTTTCCAGCTGATGATAGGCCTGCTCCGCCTTATCAATGGCGTCGTCTATGCTGTCAAAAATGCCATCGTTTTCAAGGACCAGGGATTGGCCCGGCAGGTTTTGAATTTGTTTTTTGATGGCGTCCGCGATCATGCTTACCACATCATCTCTTGCCATCTCGCTGTCCAAAGACAAACACATAATGAAAACCCTCCCTTATATGCAGAAGGCGTCAATGAGAAAGAGCGCCGATTTCTCCTTCTGTTTTTTTCCATCGGCGCTCGTCGCAACGTTAAATAATATACGGCGTCCCTGAGGACGTGGGTTTGCTGCCCAATGTTGCCAAAAGCTGAACGGCAATATCCCGGCCCGTCATGGCAGCTTGTTTTACAGCGCCGGAATCCCCGGAGAACATAATGATAAACTCATTGGAATAGCTGGTGCCTTTTGCCGGTGAACACTGCATAACGACCTCCACATCAGCGGATTTCACAGCAGTATCCGCCATAACCATGCCGATGGCGGCAGGACAGGCAGAGAGTAGTCCCCAGGCCTTACCAAGGGGGGCATTGAAGTTTTCGGCCAGAACGGAGCTGGCCCTTGCCGTGTACTGGGCCTCCACGTGGCCGGCTTCATTCATATAAATATCGCCAAAGAATCCCGGCAGGGTGGCCAGGGTGATTTCCACCGCCCGCTTTACGTCGGAAACCTCATCGGCCCCGAATACGGCCAGACAGCCATGGCCGCCGCCGCCCTTAGTGTCCCGGGGCATTTCAAATTTAAGCAGCTGGGTATTGCTGGATTTTACCGCTTCGTCCGCCGCCATTGCCTGGGGTCCGGCGCCGGTCCGGGCGCCCACAATGCCCAGGGAGCGATATTTTTTGTCGATACCCAGCTTTTCCTGGATATTGTTATCCACATTGGGGATCACCAGGCCGATGGTGTCCCCTATTGCCGTGCCCACAAATTCCGTCAGACCGCAAATCTGGCTTAAACTCTGGGGTGCAGCTTTGGCGGCAGGCAATTGTTTCTTTTCAATTTCATCCATAATGGCCTTTACAATATCTGCTTTATCCATTACAAAACCTCCTAATATAGTCTAGCGTACTGTCTCCAGGGGATAATACGCTTGCGGCAGCCTGCTTCGGGTTTACACTGTACGAGGCAGAATTTTTTCCACATCACTGTGGGGACGGGGAATCACGTGTACGGAAATCACTTCGCCTACACGCTGGGCTGCCGCGGCGCCTGCATCGGTAGCCGCCTTGACTGCGCCCACATCGCCGCGAACCATAACGGTGACGAGGCCCGAGCCAATCTTTTCATAACCCACCAACGCCACATTAGCCGATTTGCTCATTGCATCCGCCGCTTCAATTGCTCCCACCAGACCTTTAGTTTCAATCATGCCTAATGCTTCTTGTGCCATTTTAATATCCTCCATTCAAATTATGTACTTGCGCCGGCAGCGCCGGCAGTACCGGCCCGGCTGTCAACTCAAATATGGTTTGTGTCAAACCGCCGCATCAGTCAAAGGAGTCGTAGGAGTTTCTGCCAATCAAGTCGTCCTGCAATTCCTTGCTCAAACGTACGAAGTAGGCGCTGTAACCCGCAACACGGACCAAAAGACCCTGGTACCGTTCCGGATTCCGTTGAGCCTCCTTCAAGGTTTCCGTATTGACGATATTGAACTGGATGTGCTGACCGAAGCGTTGGAAGTAGGTTTCGATAAAGCTGATCATATTGTTGCGGCCGGTTTCACCGGAAACGCAGCTCGGCGTAAAGCGTACGTTGGTCAGCGTGCCGTTTCCTGCGTTCAGGTGGTCGATCTTGGCAGCGGATTTGATCATAGCCGTAGGGCCGTTTACATCGTGGCAACCCAGTACGTTATGGACGGGGCCAAGGCAGTTGGACACCGCTTCGCCGGCCAGACGGCCATCCAAAGAGGCGCCCTGATTCATGCCGATGCCCACATTGGCCGATACGCTGTATACGCCGGGCAAATACTTGCCGCCCCGGACGTTCCTATGCTTCAGTACGTTGTTGCAGTAGCTGTCCGTACCCCAGCGCACGAAATCATCGGCGTAATCGTCATCGTTGCCAAAGTGATGTACCTTATCGGAGTTGATCAGGTTATAAAGGGCTTCATAACCCACCCAGTTTTTACGAAGAGCATCCAGCATTTCCTTGCCGGTGATGCGTTTCTCTTCAAAGATCAACTGTTGGATAGTGGTCATTCCATCTCCCACAGTGCCGCAGCCTACGCCCTGAGGACCGGTATGATTGTAGATGGCGCCGCCGGCGGAAACGTCCAAGCCGCGGGCGGTGCAGTCCAGCATCAGGGATGAGAGATAGGGCAGAGGTTTCAGACGGGCATGGGCCAGCTCAATGGTATTAACAAAAGTAACCATCTTCTCAACCCAGTACTTCATCTGAATTTCATAGGCTTCCTTGACCTGCTCAATGTTAGTGAAGTGCTCCAGACTGCCGGTTCTGGGACCCAGGCTGCCGCCTGCTCCTGCGCAACGCTGCCAACGGGGGCACTGCTGCCCGCAGGTGATGCAGCGGCCATCGTTGACGGCCAGCTCCAGAACCTTCGGCATACTGAAATAGCAGGCGTCATGGGCGCCATACTCTTTACCGGCAGCATCAATTTCCACGCAGCCAACCATGGAGTAGTTCCTGGAATCCTCCAGGGTCCTGCCGGAAGCAATAGAAGCGGGAATAATGGCCTCATCGTTAAATACCTTCGGCTGCCCGGTTCCCACTTTAATGGAATTGACTACTTTCACCTTATATTCCCAAGGAGAATTCTGGGACCAGCGCACTGCAAACCAGGGATCGGGAAGCAGTGTGTGGACATGGGCCTCAATGGCAAGATAAGATAGGTCATTTGTTGCGTCTTCACCGTTTTTGTCACAGCCGCCTACCAAAAGCAGGGTGCCGGCAATACCTACCTCCGTATTTAGAACGGCGGAGCCTTCGTCACGGATTTTGGTCATTTCATAAATTTTGATGTAAAAGTTTTCAATCAGCTCGCAAGCCTGCCGTTTGGTGATACGGCCTTCCCGCATATCTTTCTCATAGAAAGGATAAAGCAGCTGGTCAAAACGTCCATAGGAAATGGAATGACCATTGGATTCAATCAGCACAATATTTGTGCCCAGGTGATAGAGCTGCATGGCTTCCCAGAAGGTACGGGGCGGATTTTCAGAAACCCATTCGCAGTTGGAGGCGATCTGATTCAGCTCCGCCTTGCGATTTGCATCCCTCTCTTTTGCCGTCATTTCACGGGCTAAGGCCGCATAGCGCTTAAAATAGATGGTGCAGGCTTCCAGACAGATCATCTGAGCGGTATGGAATTCTCTTCTTTCCATGCCCTTGGGATCGTGGCGGTTGATTTTGTCCATCTGCTCCAAAACGTCCTGTTTCAGGCCGTTGTAGCCTTTGGAGAACAACAGTTCATAGTTGCAGATCAAATGGCCGATGCCGCAAAACAGATACAGGTTGGGATAAAACACAGGCACTCCACCGGCGGAGCAGCCTTTGATCTCTTCCTCCGTAAGAATATCCATGACTACGTCTTTGACGTTTTTGCCTTCCCAGTAATCAGCCAGGCCAAGCAAGTTACGCTTTACGCTGTCGTCCAGCTGGAAGTTGTCGTTGACCCGCTGATCCCAGGGAGATTCCTTGAGCTCACGAACGATCCAATCGTAAGAAAACTCGGGGAAAACTGGTGCGTTGCGCCGGGGCGCCGCAATTTCTCCCACAATCAGTTCCTCGGGATAAATATTAATCGTTACGTTTTCCAGAATGTGCTTGAGGATCTTTGCATTTTTAATAATTGTGGAGCCGCCGATTTTTTGATGGGCTTCCGTGTACAGCAGCGCCCGCTCATCATCTACGCGCTGGCGAATGCTGTGCACGCTTCTCAGTATGCGGTTGATACGGGGGAAGGGAGAGGGCTCTGCATGTCCGCTGAAATCCATGAGTGTGTACTCATGGTCAAAAGCCTCCATGCCCCCTGTGCCAAACTGGTCCTGAGCTGTTTCTGGTGCTGCACCTTTGGAAAGCGGCGCACTGCCTTCCTGCTGTTTTAGTTGCGCCATGACCTGACTAACCAATTCTTCGATTTGTTTGGATGTCATTTGCATAGTACACGCTCCTTTTCCGGAAATAATTTCTGGTTGAATTTTTTACCTCCCGAGGTTTTCAAAGGAACCGGGCAGTGCTTCCTTGAATTAGCGTCATCATATAAAAGAACCTTCTATTTGTCGTGATTGTTTATTGCGAATAAGCAATATTATTTTGTCAATTCTGGCAAGCTTGATTGGCTCCGATTTTTCTCTATCAGTATTTGTCCCCATCGTATCTTTCGTTGCCTTCTTATATTTCTTCCCACGTGTTATTTTCTCAATTCCATCATTTGTTATACTCTTTCGTTTTTTTAGGCTTATATTCATTCAATTTAGATATTTTTTGATGCATAAGCCTACATTGTTCCATCTGGACAGTTGACAAAACATGTTATACCATATAATCCCGGGGTAAATAGGTTTAAAGGGTTCGGCACAGGGGGAAGGAGGGATGACTTTGCTTTTTTTTGAATTAGTTGACCTGGTTCCCGTAGAAGTCCTTGAAGAGATCTTGCTGCGTTTTTCAAAGGTGACCAAGCTTACAACTTTGATTACCGACCGTCAGGGCCATCCTGTCACATCACAAAGAGATTTCAATCATGTCTGTAAGCTGGTCCGCAAGTTTCCCGAGCCTGAGCTGGAGCAGCTCTGCATCCGCTCCGACGCCAGCGCAGGAATTGAAGCCGCCAACCGCAAAAAACCCTTTATCTACCGCTGTCATGCTGGTTTGGTGGACGCCGTTGTGCCGATTATTATTGCTGACCGCTACTGGGGAGCTATTTTTGTGGGGCAAACCCAGTTGGTTGAAGAAGACATGGGCAAAATCCCGGAACTGCGTGTCAACGGTGATATTACCCTCAGCAATTACCCGGGGCTGGCAGAACAGATCAAGCAATACGTAAGCGAGCAGCCCCGGATTACCTTAGCGCAAATGGAGGCCAATGTAGCGCTGCTCTATACCATCTCTAACTACATCGCCGAGATTGGCTATAAACACCTGATGCAGGAAGAGCTGAATCAACAAAAACTGAAGCTGATTCAGGAAGAAAACTCCTGTATAAGCTTCCAGAAAAACATTGCCAGATTAGAGCTGCAGCTTCTGCAGAATCAAATGAATCCCCGGTTCCTCTTTAATACGCTTAATGCAATCTACCTACAGGCCACCCTGGAAAATGCCACAAAGTCCGCCAACCTTTTATATTCCCTGATCAATATCATCCGCCGCTCCGCCAAACAGCAATCCTCCCATGTGACTGTGGAGGATGAAATTGCCTATATACAGAATTACATTCAGTTAAAAAATGTCTCTATATTCCAGCAAACCATGATTCAAATCAATGCCGACCGAAAATCTCTGGATTGCTTTATCCCTATCTTTACCTTACAGCCCCTGGTGGAAAATGTTTTTGTACAGTATTTCATTGAAAAATCCCTGAACAATCCGGTGCTGGATATTTCGATTATAAAAGTAAAGGGCCAGGTAGAAATCGTCCTCTCCTGCAAACAGCTGGTGCTCAGTGAAAGCGAGCGTATGGCTCTGACTAATCATTCGCATAATAAAAAGGATTCCTTAATCGTTACTGTACTGAATTTTCGCAATGTAACGGAAATTCTGACACAGTACTATCAGGAAGCCTTTTCATGGAAAGTGGAAAGCAGTATCGACCTGGGGACTTATATTGAATTCTCCCTGCCCTATTCTACCGACGGTTTTTTCCCCAAGCCCATTAAATCCCAATATGCTTGATTCTTATCGCAAAAGCTGTATAGTATATACACTCTGTCTTGGCGTAAGGGGCCGGCAGACAAAATTGCAAGTTTAAAGTGGCTCCTTTCTCCATGGTAGTGGGAAATTTCCCAGTAATAGTGTTTCTTATTTACATATAACACTATATATAAAGGAAGGGCGGCATTTTCCTTTCTTCAAAAAAATCCGGACACTTTAAACTTGCAATTTTGGTTATTTCCGCTACCCCCTTTGCCCACCGGCAGGAGGCGGTTGGCTTATGGCGGTTCCAACTCTGTGCAAAATTGCAAGTTTGTCTTCGGCTAGAGCTCCTAGCAGAGGAAATAGCAGAAAGCTTTAAGCATTTTTTGTGGTTTGGTAGTGAATATATTTCTACCGGAGCACTAGATACAGTTAAGGCATCCTTTCCACCTGCTTTTGGAGCCTCCATTACCCTAAAGGGGTGTCTACAAACCTGCAATTTTGCTCAACTGGTACTCTTCTTGGATACAAACCCGCATTTTTGCACAGACGGACGGAACTCTGCCGAGCGGACAAAACCTGCTGACCGGACGAAAGGGAATTTTGCTTTGTCTTACACACCCATGCGGGCGCACAAAAAGAGCCCTGGCTGCCATAGATTCCGGCGGTCAGGGCTCTTTTATTCTGCTTTGTCATCCTGATATTTATGGGCAACAGGGTTGTGATCCATTTTGTATTTTTGATATTTTGCACTGGCAGATACTATTTCCTCTTGATCCAAATCGTCCGTGTATTCAATTGGTTCTGTGCAGATAGCATCCAATAAAATCTTCTCCAGATGCTCATATTCAGAATATTGGCCAAGGCTCGCCATAACAAAGGCATTGCGGACATAACCGGCACTGGCCTCCAAAAGCTCTTTATCAAGACAGTAATCATAATGCTCAATAAAGAAGGTCATTCACATTACAATGGTTCGTGTATTCCCTTCTTACAGCAGCGGCCAGTTTTACTGCCGCCAGCCGCCGGGTACGTAATTCCGAGGACATCCAATCAACTCCTTTTATATTATTATATCACGAACCAGTATTAAGTTCCTCTTCCCAATGATTATTCAGCTAACTTTGCAACTAACTCACCACATTGACCGGCTTTCCCTCGGTGTAGCAGCGGATGTTTTCCGCCAGCATATCCATAAGCCTTTGCCTGGATTCCCAGCATTTCCAGCCTATATGGGGCGTCAATATCACATTATCCATGGAAAACAGGGGATTATCCGCCTTGGGCGGCTCGGGATCCTGCACATCCAAGGCTGCTCCGGCAATTGTCTTGTTTTCCAGAGCGTCAATCAAATCCCCTTCATTTATGATAGGGCCCCTTGCGGTATTGATGATAAAAGCCGTGCTTTTCATCAATTGCAATTTTTCTTTATTAATCAGGTGCTTCGTGTCCGGGGTCAGGGGACAATGGATGGCAACGAAATCGCTTGCCTTCAATAATTCGTCAAGAGATACCTGCTGAATCTGCGGGTCATCCCAAGTCCTGGGGCTGCGGCTGTTTACCAACACCTCCATGCCTAAAGCCCTGGCTACTTTGATTACTTGGCGGGCAATATTGCCGGCGCCGATCACACCCAGGGTTTTCTTATTTATTTCAACATGTTTTACCATAAGGTGCTTGTTGAAATTATCATAATTACCATGGCTCAACATAACCTGCTGCCTGCTTAATGAAGAACTTAAGTCCAAGAGAAAGGCTATGGTAAGCTGGGCTACCGCTTCCGAGCTATAAGCTGGAATATTGCATACTGAAATATTTTTCTCTTTGGCGGCGGCAAGGTCGATGTTGTTGTATCCTGTGCCGGCTTCACAAATCAACTCCACAGAAGGCGGAAACTTTTCAATTAAATCTCTGCCCAAAGGGATCTCTTTTGAGATAATAATATTTTGGCCTGTTATTCTTTCTAAGATCTCCTCTTGACTGCTCTCCTTATAGATTGTGATATTTGTCACATGCTTTAAGGAGGCATAATCAAGCTGATTATCAAAGTCAACCTTACCCGAATTAAGAAATACCGTATTTTTCATGCCGACGTCTCCTCTCTCCATTTTTATTTATTATACCCAATGCAACGCCATATAACAACCGGGACTAGCAGCCTCGTCTTTTTGGCGGTTCCAACCCGAGAATGTACAAAATTTGAAGTATTGCGGGGTTCACTCTATTAAAATAGGTTGCTTAATCGGCCTTAGACACTAAATAGGGCCAAGAGACGGTACTCAGTGCAGACAAAATTGCAGGTTTAAAGTGGGTCATTTCTCTATGGCAGTAGCAAATTCCATGCAATAATCTTCCTTCTTACGACGAAACACTATATATAGAGCAAAGATGGTATTTAACTTTATTCAGAAAAAATTCGGACACTTTAAACTTGCATTTTTGGTTATTTCCGCTACCCCTTTGCACGCTGATCGTCGGGGATAAGTGGGTTTTCAAACTATATTGGCCTATCCCTAATGAAAAGAAACGGGCACCTCCCCACCCGCAGGGGGTGGTTGGCTTATTAAGGTCCCCCCTCTGTGCAAAATTGCAAGTTTGTCTTCGTCTAGATACCCGATCAGAGGAAATGTTAGAAAACTTAAGCATTTTTTGCAGTTTGGTAGTGAATTCATTTCTGCCAGGGCACTAGATACAGCCAATGCATACGTTTCTACTTATTTTTTGAGCCGCCTTAACCCTAAGGGGTGTCTACAAACTTGCATTTTTGCTCAACTGGCGCCCTTACTGGATACAAACCTGCATTTTTGCACAGAGAGGGCAAAACTTGCAGAGGGGACAAAAGCGAATTCTGAGTCAAGCTTGGCAAGACAAATCTGGTCATTGGCGGCTTTTCTCGATCTATGGTTTAATTTTGCGGGAAGTTAGGGTTTTAGCGAGGGCTTTTTTATCAGAGCATGCCAACCAAAAAAGCGCATCCCCGGACAAAAATCCGTTGATACGCCTGAATTTCACTGGAGCTGGCGAGGTGACTCGAACACCCGACCTATTGATTACGAATCAATTGCTCTACCGACTGAGCTACGCCAGCATTATGGAAAAACACATCATTTATTTTAACACAGGCCGGTGAAACGGTCAATAAGTTATTCCTTAACTATGGCAACGTAAGGCAGCTCCCGGCCCTTTTCATTAAAATCAAGGCCATAGCCCACCACGAAATAATCCTCGATCTCCCGGCCGCAATAATCCGGCTTTAAGTCCACCTGACGGCGGGAAGGCTTGTCCAGGAAAGTACAAATCTTCAATGAAGCCGGCTTTCTGACCATCAGATTTTCTTTGAGATAGCTTAAGGTCAAGCCCGTATCCACAATATCCTCTACCACCAGAATGTGCTTGCCGGCAATCTCCCGGTCCAGATCCCGCAGCATACGGACTACGCCGGAGGTTTTGGTAGAAGCGCCGTAGCTGGATAGCGACATAAAGTCAATCTCCACCGGCACCTTAATCTGACGAATCAGATCAGACATAAAAACCGCTGCGCCTTTTAAAATACAAATAACGAATAAATCCCTGCCCTGATAATCTGCCGTGATCTGAGCTCCCAGCTCGGCCACCCGTTGTTTGATCTCTTCTTCCGTGATAATGATCTGCGCAAGCTCCATATTTTTCTCTCTCCAATACTAGTACTTCTGTAACCCCTAAAAGCTTACATCTGCTTGCCTATTTTCCACAATACATCTGCGCCCGAAGTAACTTCGGATAGCAGAACATTCGCGCGCTAAATATCTACGGATAGCGAATTGTATCCTTAGGATTGAGTTCGCAGAACCGGCATTGTCGTCCCTCACCATAGCTGCCGGCCATGCCTCGGTCCTCCGCCTTGCGCTTGGAAAAATATTCGGCGCGTCTATGACAGCTTTTAAAACTCACAAAGCACTGGGTTTTCAACGGCTACTCTTGGATTATAACGCCTCAGCAAGAAAATTGCCAGTCCGGAAATTTTCCTGCCGCCTCATTATATCATTTATTTCAGTTTTGCACCGGCGCTTCAATGGTCAGAGGCTGATTATAATCTTTGATTTTCACCGTTACAATAAGCCTGTGGGTGGAATCGTCACGGTGTTCGGCAGTAATTTCGCCCTGTTTTAAATAGCCCTCTTTTTGATCCACCCAGATCCGGTAGTTGTAATCCTGCCAAATAAAAGTCAGCCACATATTCTCTCCCCGGGACATGGCTTCATAAATCCGGCAGCGCCGTCCATCCACTTTGCCCTTGCCTGCGTATTCCACTGCCGTGTTGTCCAGGAAGCTAAAAATACTTAAGGGATTGATTTCCACCATTAAGGTTTCCAAGTCCTCCAAATTAACCAAGGGCACTTTTACCCAGCGGTCTTCCAAGGCATCCTTGCGGTAAAGCTGGTTGCTTTTTCGGATCAGCTCAATAGAACCGTTAATAAAGGGCAAATCACCGCTGATTTGAGCTTCAGCGCCGCTTTTGCGGCCTTCCAGCACCGCCAGTACCCGCCGCTGGCCATCCACCTCTTCCACAGCCTCCATGCTATAGCTGTAGCTTAAGCCCATCTTCACCTCATTCAAGGCGGTATTTACAGTTTCTATGGGCTCCTCGCCCCAATAAGGGATTTCTCCCGCCAGCCATAGGAAAAACCGCAAGAAAATAAAAAGGCCCAAAGCCGCCGCCCCTGCCAATAAATAGATCCTGCGTCTTGGCAATCCCTTTTTTAACTGTTTACGAAGCATCCTCTCCACCTGCCCATTCTTCTCTTCTCCCTAATAGTATGCTGAGAAGAAGAAGGTCATGACGGCAAAGCTTCGAATACAGCTCACAAAAATGTTCCGAATCTCCAAAAGCCCCCCAGGACAATTTAGTATGGCACCAATTAACCTGAGGGGCTTACTTTATCATACCTGTTGTTCCATTACCCTATTGCCTTATTTTACTTTGGCAGCTTTGGAGACAGCCTGGCTGGCCGCCACTAATAAGGGATCCCAAACGGGGCTGAAGGGCGGGGCATAAGCCAGATCCAACTCCGCCAGCTGATCAATGGTAGCCTGCATTTGCACCATGGCAGCCAAAACATCAATCCGTTTGCCGGAGCCGGCGGCGCCGAAGATTTGACCGCCTAAAAGCCGGCGGCTGCCCTTTTCTGCCACCAGCTTGACGGTAATCTCCCCCCGGCCGGGATAGCCAGTAGCCCGGGTGTGGCTGGTGATGGTGGACTCCCAGGCCTCTATGCCTGCCATACCGGCTTCCCGCAAGGAAAGGCCGGTTCTGGCCCCTTCCTTCTCTATGACTTTAAATATGGTAGTGCCAACTACGCCTTTAAACACCGCTTGTCCCCCGGCAGCATTTTCGCCGGCAGTTTTCCCCTGTTTATTTGCCGTAGTACCCAAAGGAATATAGGTTTCTTTGCCGGTTACCAGATGGAAAGCAGTAGCGCAATCGCCGGCGGCATAAATATCCGGCAGGTTCGTTTCCATCCGTTCATTGACCCGGATCGCATTTTTGAATCCCAGCTCGATGCCGGCCTCCCGGGCTATTTCCGTATTAGCCTTGACGCCGATAGCCAATATGACCAGATCAGCGGCAATCCCCCCGCCCTCATAGGTTACGGCAGATACCCTGCCCTCGCCCAGCATGCCGGTAACGGCTACACCGGTCTTTACTTCGGCGCCGGCCTCTTTTAATTCTTGTTCCACTAAAGCCGCCATATCCTCATCCATCAGCGTCATGATCTGAGGAGCCATCTCCAGCATAGTCACCTTTAGCCCTAAGGCCAGCAGAGCCTCGGCCATTTCTACGCCGATAAAGCCGCCGCCTACAATTACCGCCCGGGACGGTTTTTTTGCTCTGATGTATTCTTTAATACCATCGGCATGGGGAATCTGCTTGACGGTAAATACGCCCTCCAAATCAATGCCCGGCAATGGCGGCACGATGGGGCGGGCGCCGGTGGCAATGACCAGCTTATCGTAAGCTTCCCAAGCCTCAGTGCTGTCGGGCCGCCGGATCAAAACGGCTTTTTTGGCTGGATCAATACATAATGCCTTATGCTGAATATGAACCCGCACGCCCTGCTGATCAAACTCTTCCACGCTCCTGGCGATCATCACTCTTTTATTATCAATGACATCTTGCGTATAATAAGGCAGGCTGCAAGCGGAATAGGCAATATCCACCTCGTCGGTATATACGTCTATTTCCATATTCTTGTCCTGGCGGGAAGCCTTGCTGGCGGCGCTCATGCCGGCGGCTACACCGCCGATAACGACCAATCTTTTGCCCATTTTTTTCTCCTTTCTCCATCTACAAATCTAGTACTCTGTGTCCACTAAAAGCTCACATCTGCTTGCTTATTTTCTCAATTGCGGCGTTGTCGTCGCTCACCGTAGACACCGCTACGCCTCGCTTCTCCGCCTTGCACTCGAGAAAATATTCTGCGCATCTGTGACAACTTTTAGTGGACACAAAGCACTTGGGCTGCAAAATCCATCAGAAAAAATCCCCTCTAAAGAAAGAAAACCTTCATACCCCGGGCGAAACCGGGGTATGAAGGAGCAACATTTATCCTTATTTGGCTCTGCCGTATTTGGCGAAGACGCCCAGCTCTTCCATCAGTCTGGTCAATTCCTCCAGTTTGGGACCGCTCAGCTCTTGATAAGGTTTGCGCAGAGCACCGCTGGGCAGGCCCATCATCCGCAGTGCAGCCTTGATGCAAATGGGATTGGAGAAGTAGTACAAGGCTTTCATCAAATCATAGTATTTGAAGTAAGTATCCTTGCAGTTGTTAACCTGTTCGATGGTATCCCAGGGCTTAGACATTTCGACCATTTCCTCGGGGATGACGTTGCCGCAGATATTGGCTGCACCCTGGCCGCCCATGGCCATGACAGGCAGCAGAATGGAATATTTGGGGAAATCGCAGACCATCAGGCTGACCCGGTCGCCAACCAATCTTTTGACGTCGCAAAGATGACCGACGCTGGGCATAGCTTCCTTATCCACCACAAAGTTGGGGCATTCGTCGGCAAACTGGCCGATAGTCGTAGCTTCCAGCATAACGCCGGTACGGCTGGGGTTATTGTAGATACCTACGGGAATCTTCACGGACTGCATAGCAGTGATGAAGAATTCCTTGACTGCCGACTGGGAAGGCAGCAGATAGTAAGGAGCGGCAAAAACCAGGCCATCGGCGCCTGCGGCCTCGGCATACTGGGCGAAATTAACAGTAGCCTCTGTAGAAGACATGGTTGCATTAAAGAAAGCAGGAATCTTGCCCTCGCAATACTTTGCCATCTCAGTGACAATAGCCTGACGCTCTTCCAGGCTAAGCATGGAAACCTCACCGGCGGAGCCTGCAATAAAGAGCATCTTAGTGCCATGAGCAATATGAAACTCTACGAGTTCTTTAAAACCGCCAAAATCCACCTTATTATGAGAGTCAAAAGGTGTGGGGATGGCTACCCATGAACCATTGGGCTTAAGCATGAAAAATTCCTCCTCAAAGAAAATAATTATACAAACAAAGGATGTAAGCACACTTTTACAAAAATATTATATCAAGTTTTCAACAAAAGAAAAAGCCCTAAATCATTATAACTTTTAAGAAAGGTTCTTATCAAATTTAAGAATTGGCTGAGAGAACAGAGGGTGACATGATTTCATTTATATTCAATATTTTTATGGGATAATTACCTAAAAAAGGCCTGGGCTGGCAATAGTCCGCCAATGCCACCTGAACCTGATCCCGGCCATATAGCAAGCCGAAACCGTAGCGCCGCCGGGTGCCTAAGGCAGGGTTGTGCATGACGCCTTTTTGTTTGTCCAGCCTCTCCAGAATACGGCTCACCTGGCCATTGAGAGGGTCCTCTATTTGCAGGCAGCGGGGCAAAAGTCCCACATGGTTTGTTTGCAGCCAATCGATGACCAGGCAATCCCGCAAAATTGCTTTTTTTACACCGGGAAGGCGGTGGCCGAATTCCAGGATGACTCCTATATAGTTTTCCAAGGCCATGCCTACGGAACTGCCGATAAAGCAGCCGATATCGCTGAAAAGCTGAAAAGGCCGGCTTTGGCTGGCCGCCAGCAAATAATTTAGGGTAGCGGGAAATCTGCCGCTGTTATACAGGCGGTCTAAAGCATCCTCACAAAGCTGCAAAGCCGCTAAATCATTCTCATTCAGCCAATTGGTACGCCGTACCGTATAGGGCGGCCGGGGGTCAAATTCTATGCCGTGCTGCAGGCTTTGCTTGCGCAGGCGGCTGCCGTGGAGCAGCTTTAGGAAGCCCAACTGCAGCATGTGGGGTTGCAAGTCGAAGGCCTGGTCAAAGGAATGGCCAAAGGTTTCGTAATCCTCCTCCGGTAAGCCGGCAATCAAATCCAAATGCAGATGGATATTGTTGCCCCTTCGCAACTGCCGGAAATTTTCTTTAACCTTGCGCAGATCGGTTTTGCGGCTAACGGCAGTCAACGTCTTTTCTTGAAAACTCTGCAATCCCACCTCCATCTGAAAAAGTCCCCGGGGGGCTTCTTTTAGCAGTTCAATGGTTTCCCCGTCAAAAAGATCCGCTGCCACTTCAAAATGAAAGCAAATATCCGGCGGTATTTGACCGCTATTTCTGCCAACCAGTAAAAAACGAATAATTTCCCGGCTGCGGCCAGGGTAGCAGTTGAAGGTCCGGTCCACCAGCTTTATGGTCCTGCTGCCGCTGCCGGCTAGCTTCAGCAAATTCTCTTTAGCTTTGTTTAAGTCAAAATAACGGACATTGCCCCGGCGGCCGGAAAGACAAAAACCACAGCTAAAAGGGCAGCCTCTGGTGGTTTCCACATAGACCATCCGCCCCGCCACTTGCTCCATATACTCCGGCAGAAAAGGATCGGGAGGCTCTTCTTTCGCCTCTTTTATGGAGTTTTGCTGGGCAATGCCTTCCTTTCGCCAGGCCAGGCCCGGTATGGCCGCCAAAGCAGCGGCTTCAAGCCCGGCTTTTGCATAGCCAATGGACCCGGTATGCCTGATATGCCCGGTATGCCCAGTGAGCAACGATAATAGCTCTACAAAAGGCCCCTCGCCTTCACCGCAGACCACATAATCCACCATAGGCAACTGGTTGAGCCGCTCCCTGGCATTGAAGGAAACCTCCGGCCCTCCCAGGACAATAAGACAATCCGGCAGCAGACGGGGCAATTCCGCCAAAAGCTCTTCGACCAGGGTCATGTTCCAAATGTAGCAGCAAATGGCCAGCAGCTCAGGTTGACGCTGCTGTATTTGTTTGAGAATCTCTGCCGCCGGCCGGTTGATGTTGGTCTCCAGTATCTCCGGCTCTGCCAGCAGCCCCGCCCTTGATTGGGAAGAGCGCAACGGCTTAGCGAGTGACGCAGACGCCTCATTATAACGCCTCAGTTGAAAATTTTTCGATTGTAGAAAAATTTTCTTACTTCTGTGCGTTTCAATGAGGCGAAAGACTGGTGATGACGGAGAAGAGCGCAATGGCTTAGCGAGTGACGCAGACGCCTCATTATATGCCCGCACTGCTGCTTTCAGATACCAGGGGGCCAAGGCAGCATGAATATATTTTGCATTTATGGTAAGAATCAATGTTTTCATCATAATACGAGGGATTCCTTTGATTTATTTAGAGATCGGCCTTATTTCAGGTTTGCTTTTACAATTCTAGCATTTCAGCCGCCTTTTTTCAAATTATGCTCAACTACTTTTACAGCTCACAAAACAGTTACTCAATCTGTCCATATAAAATATTTCATTTTTATCCATTTTAATATGATCAGAAATGAGCTATGCTAATAAAAGCCTAGGTCAAAATACATATTTGGAGAAAAAACATGAAAAAACTTACCATAAAAGAAGTAACCCGTATTGGCATCATGACGGCGGCAGTGTATGTGGCCTCCGCCTTCCTGCAAATTTCCATTCCCACCGCCATTGATAATACCCGTCTCCATATGGGCAATGTCATGTGCCTGCTGGCCGGCTTTCTTCTAGGTCCGCTGCAAGGCGGTCTGGCAGCCGGTATGGGCTCCATGCTCTTTGATTTAACGAATCCCGCTTACATCATATCCGCTCCTTTTACCTTTGCTTTTAAATTTGCCATGGCTTGGATCTGTGGCAAAATAGCCGGCCGCCAAACCCCCGGCTTGAAAAGCCATTATATATTCGGCGCAGCAGCAGGAGCCTTTGCCTATGTGATTCTCTATCTGACCAAAAGCTTTATCGAGCACCGCTTTGTCTATGGCTTTCCTTTGGAGGCCGTGGTGCTTACCGTAGCCCAAAAGGCGGCAGTATCCACTGTCAACGCTGTGGTAGCCGTTATTGTAGCTGTGCCCCTGGGCCTGGCTTTGCGGCCTGCCCTCAAAAAAGTAATGGCGTAAGCTTTCACCTGTTTTCAGAACGCTCCGTAAGCCTGTCCAAAATTTTCGGTTGCAGGCAGATTTCAGGCTAAATCGGGGTTGCATTTTGCCTACAGCTGAAGAGCCAAAAACGGTGAGGAAAAATCCTCACCGTTTTTATATACAGCTATACTGTGACCGCGAATCTGTGCTATTTGGTCCATTGGGACAAAGACTGATTATCGGAAAGTGTGTTTCATGGGAGTAAAACGAAGTCCATTCACTGTTTGCTCTGTGCCCATATCAACAAAGCCAAATTTATGATAGATTTCTATGGCGTAGGGTGATGAATTAACAGTCATTTCATCATAGGAGCTGTTTTCAGTATAGAAATCGAGCACCGTGCGGTATAGTTTTTTTGCAATACCCCTGCGATGGTATTCTCTATCCACGAATAAAAGTGAGATATGGCAGGGAGGCCGTGTAGCAATCGTCCCAACAAGTTTATTCTCGTCCCAATAACCCCACAATAACAGTTCCTTGTTTTTCATGCGCTCTTTCACTGTGTCTAGCGCTATGAAATCTTGAAACTCCTGTATTCCTTCACTGGAATATTCCGGCGCTTCAAACTCCTTGAAGACATGCCAAACCAAATCCAATACGCCAGATTTCTCCACCATATCTACAGTAATTGTCTTTATCATTTGGCACCCCATAATTTGTCTTCTATATCTAAAGTGTATCAGCTTAAACAAAGTTTTATTTATTTTTGTCGCATTGGCTGTGCACAGCTTCAAACTTATCCAACTGATCCCCTAAAGACTCCAGGTCTTCTTTTTCGAGATTGAGTTTTAGAAAATTATCTTCTGCATTAATTTCAGGCTCTGATTCTAACTTGGCAAGGCTCTCACAACGGCCCAGTAACCTTTCGAACCCCGACACTACTGCGTCGCTGCTCAATACTGCTCCTTTGTAGTTATAATAATCTTGTATGGTGCTATGATCGGTACATGTTTTACAGACTCCTTGTCCAAGAATGTAACAGTCGCCCTTAACCTCGTAAATGAACGGTTTTTTGGAGAAAATCTTTTTAATGCGGTCAGTGATCATCTAATTCCCCTCCTCTTTCATTTTTCCCACAATATTCGGCAACATTTACAAATATCCTGCCGAATCCCGCAATAAAAACGGCTGCCGCTTAGCCTGTGTAATAGGGCCCCTTTATTTTCATGCAACAAAAATAAAAAGGGAAGAGGCTCCCCACAAGTTCAGCGAACTCATGAAAAGCCTCTAAGGAATTTTCCGTCACAGGTCCGGCACAAATGCTCGAGTTAGTGCCAGATTTTCTTTTTTTTAGCCATTTCTGCGTTTAGGGCTTACATCATGCCCATTCCGCCGCCCATGCCGCCGCCCATGGGAGGCATAGCGCCGCCTTCTTCAGGCTTATCGACTACCAAGCACTCGGTGGTCAGAAGCAGAGCGGCAATGGAAGCAGCATTCTGCAAAGCGGAGCGGGTAACCTTAGCCGGGTCTACGATACCGGCTTTAATCATATCCTCGTACTTGTCGCTGAGGGCATTGTAGCCCACGCCGGCTTTGGATTCTTTTACTTTTTCCACAACCACGGAGCCTTCGGCGCCGGCATTGCAGGCAATCTGCTTCAGGGGCTCTTCCAGAGCTTTGCGCACGATCCGGATACCGGTATCCTCGTCGGCAATTTCGCTGCTGACGTCTTCCAGAGCCTTCTGGGCATTCAGCAAAGCGGTACCGCCGCCGGCAACAATGCCTTCTTCTACGGCAGCCCTGGTGGCAGCCAAAGCGTCTTCAATGCGGTGTTTCTTTTCTTTCAGCTCAGTCTCGGTGGCAGCACCAACCTGGATAACGGCTACGCCGCCGGCCAGTTTAGCCAGACGTTCCTGGTATTTTTCTTTCTCGAATTCGGAAGTGGTTTCTTCCATCAGGCTCTTAATCTGATTGATGCGGGCATCGATCATGGATTTCTCGCCTTTGCCTTCTACGATGGTGGTGTTCTCTTTGCCCACCCGGATCTTGGCGGCCTGGCCCAGCATGTCCAAAGTAGCATTCTCCAGTTTCAGGCCCAGTTCCTCGCTGACAACGGAGCCGCCGGTGAGGATAGCGATATCTTCCAGCATAGCTTTGCGGCGGTCGCCGAAGCCGGGAGCCTTAACGGCTACGCAGGTAAAGGTGCCTCTCAGCTTATTCAGGATCAGGGTCGCCAAAGCTTCGCCTTCGATCTCATCAGCAATCAGCAGCAGGGGCTTGCCCATTTTTACTACCTGCTCCAAGATAGGCAGGATTTCCTGGATATTGGAGATTTTCTTGTCGGTGATCAGAATCTGAGCATCCGTTAAATTAGCTTCCATTTTGTCCGTATCGGTAGCCATGTAAGCGGAGACATAACCCCGGTCAAACTGCATGCCTTCAACGACTTCCAACTGGGTATTCATAGTCTGGGATTCTTCTACGGTGATAACGCCGTCGTTGCCTACCTTTTCCATAGCATCGGCAATCAGCTCGCCGATCTTGGAGTCGCCGGCAGACACGGTGGCTACCTGGCTGATGGCTTCTTTGGACTCGATGGGCTTGGCAATCTTGCGAATCTCTTCTACGGTAGCGTCAACAGCCTTCTCAATGCCCCTCTTCAAAATGATGGGGTTGGCGCCGGCAGCCACGTTTTTCAGGCCTTCCCGGATGATGGCCTGAGCCAGCAGAGTAGCGGTGGTGGTGCCGTCACCGGCAATGTCATTGGTTTTGGTGGCAACTTCTTTGACCAACTGGGCGCCCAAATTCTCAAAGGGATCTTCCAGGTCGATGTCCCGGGCAATGGTAACACCGTCGTTAGTAATAGTGGGAGAACCGAATTTAGCAGCAAGTACTACATTGCGGCCTTTGGGGCCCATGGTAATTTTAACCGCATCAGCCAGGTTGTTTACACCTTTTTCTAAGGCTTTGCGGGCTTCTTCAGCAAAAAGCATTTGTTTGGCCATGTTTAATCAATCCTTTCGACATATAAGGTATTTTTATCTGTTGCATCGATAAGCCTCTTATCCGGACCTCAGGCAATCAGCCTTCCGCTTCCGGAACAGCAGCGGTTTACAGGATAGCGTGGACGTCCCGTTCGTTGAGAATGAGAACTTCTTCCTCGTCAATTTTAATCTCGGTGCCGCCGTATTTGCTGTAAAGCACCTTGTCCCCTACTTTGACTTCCATAGGAATTCTGGTACCGTTGTCCAATACCCGGCCGCTGCCTACTGCCAGAACTTCGCCCTGCTGGGGTTTTTCTTTGGCTGTATCGGGCAGCACAATGCCGCTAGCCAATTTCTGCTCAGCGCTGATGGGTTTTACCACCAATTTGTCACCAAGGGGCTTGATCTTCAGGTTCATTAAAATACCTCCTTAAAATAATAAATTATTATTATATACGTTTCGGTTATTAGCACTCATCTAAGTCGAGTGCTAATACAGCTTCTATGATAGCTTTTCGACCTGAAATTGTAAAGAGTTAATTTTAGTCAAAATCGACGGTTTTTGTGCAATAATCATCGATTATCTCCGTTTTTCTTTCATTTTGATCAGCTTTGCTTTTCCAGCCTTTGGGTCCATGGGCTATCCGGTGCTTTATGACTTTGGAATTGCATAGTACTCGCCTAGTTTAGCCATTTTTGTTGATTTGGATACTGTTTCCTGCCGCTGCTGTCAAAATAAAAAGCTGCTCTCATTAACGAAAGCAGCTTTTATAATAAATTATGGAATTAAAATACTTATTTAACCTTAACGATCATTTCCACTTCGCAAGGTACATTCAGAGGCAGCTCATTGACGCCCACAGCGCTTCTGGCATGAACGCCTTTATCGCCGAAGAGCTGGCCCAGGAACTCGGAAGCGCCGTTGATAACTTTGGGCTGGCCATTGAAGCCGGGGGCGCTGCTGACGAAACCGACAACTTTAACGATCTGCTCTACATTGTCCAGGTCGCCGGCCAGGTCTTTAACGATGGCCAAGCAGTTGAGAGCACAGATTTTAGCAGCTTCATAAGCGTCCTCGGGGGAGCATTCGCCGCCAACATGGCCTTCGTAAGCCAGTTTGCCGTCAACAAAGGGAACCTGACCGGAAGTATAAATGTAATTGCCGTCTTTCACGCCGGGTACGTAAGCAGCCACGGGTTTGGCAACGCTGGGAAGTTTGAGGCCCATTTCAGCAAGTTTGTTTTCAATCTGAGACATGGTAATCATCCTTTCAAGAATAAAATTTATCGGGTAAGCTTGTACACAAAATAGTGATAAGCTCTTGCCAACTAAGATTCATTTTACCTTTGATGCAAGGTTTCGTCAACCTCTTGAGGCAAGAATACTGGATTTTTGTGGGCATCTCAAGGGGCTGCCCGATTGAGACAGCCCCTTGGAATCCTTTTTATTTAGCAAATCTTTTGATCGTAGACGCCTTCCAGGCCGGCTTCTTTAACTTTGGCTTTGATAGCAGCCACATCGGTAGTATAAAGACCCAGCTCCTGCATTCTCTTGAAGTAAACGGAACCGGAGAAGGTGTATTTCAGAGTGATGCCTTCTTCAGTACGCATCTGCTTGCCTACATGGTCAATGGCATCGCCGATGGCCAAATTGGTAGGAATCTCGATGAGCTCTTTGCCGCAGATGAAACGTACGGCATTGGCGCCGGCCAACTGACCGGTAACGATGGCTTCCGTATGACCTACCAGCAGACCGGCTTTCTCGCCGCCGCAGAAAAGGTTGTCTACGCCTTCCACTTTCAGGTTGTTGTCCCGGTGGGAAACTGCCATGTAACGCATGGAGTTGCCTTTGCCGCCGCTGTAGGGATCTTCAAAACGGGCGGTTTCAAAGCCGGGGATCTGACGCAGATTGTCAATGGGGTAGTAAGGAGTCATCAATTTGGCATGGCCGGTATCCAACAGAATCACGTTCTGCTCAAACTCAGGCAAAGCGTACTGCTGGCAAGCTTTTTTGCCCAGGACGCCGGATTTACGCAGATGCTCGGGAATGGGGATAACAGCTACGCCTTTGGCATTCAGTTCATTGCAAATCTCATCGGACAGAGATTCTTTGAACAGCTTGCAGGAGCCGGACATGGCGCCAAAGGAACCGTCGCCTTTTTTGCCCATGAATTCTTTAGCGCCGGCTTTGCCAGCCAGGCTGACACGGGGACCGTAGGAGGGGCAGCGCAGTACGCACATAGCGCAGCCGTTGCCGTATTTGGAGCAATTGCCCTGAGGACCGGCAGTACCGGTACAATCAACGAATACGTCGCCTTCATAAACTGTGCCATCTTCAGTCTTTACGGCTTTGATGGTCTGACCATCCATCACTACATCGGAAAAACGGGCTTCCAGATGAAATTTCACACCGGCCTCGGTCAGCTTCTGCTGCACGGCAGGCTCGATTTTAGCTATATCATAAAGACTGGCATGCTTATGACCGGGGAATTCCATGTTGCGATGACGGGAGCAAGCATCGGTAGCATCAAACAGCTCGTTGCCACCCATAGCGATAGCTTCTTCTGTAGCAGTGAAACGGCCGTTGTTTCTCATGATGCCGCCTACCAGGCCTGTACCCAGCAGCATGTCGCATCTTTCCAGCAATGTAACTTCAGCGCCGGCCTTTTTTGCCGTAATAGCAGCCGCACAACCGGACCATCCACCACCAACAACTACAACCTTAACCATTTTAGAACCATCCTTTCGTTACCCTTAAACTTTGCATTATGATTTTATCAATTAAACCCTATGCCTTCTTAACAATCCGTACCTTGTCCCCCAGCTCCAGCCCCAGCTCAGCGCCGGGTACCCTCTCTTCCGCTTTAATGACAACATTCAGGTGATTGGGCATATGAGTTTCATCGAACCCGGCAATACGTCCTACGCATTTGTCACCAATGGTGATCTCATCGTTGACGGCCACCACTGTGGCTTTGGTTACCTCGAAGAACCCCCAGTAAGCAATTTGATTTACTTCGGCGCCAGGCTTGGCATCCTGCTCGTCAGTAACGATCAGCTCATGAATATCGCCAACCAAAAAAGCCCGGGAAGGCGGCGTCATCAATTGCAGTCCCCGGTTTTCAAATTTGCCGTCCAATACGACACAGAGCTCACCTTCGCATTCTTTCTTTTTAAAGTACGGATCTTTTTTGAACATACCGGTTTTGTAAGGATCAACTACAGCCATTTTCGCTTCCTCCTTTATTTTCTCCTCATCAATGATGAGGAGCTTTTTATCTCTAAACGTGTATATTCTTTTTTTTAAACCAGAATCCTGCTTTTGTATACATTATGCGAGTAAAAAAATCTCTGTGGGCCGATATCAATATTTAATGCTCAAAATTAAGCATTTCTATACGCAATACCCACCGAATTATGGCCATTGCAAATGAAATGCAACTACACTTCTCCCTGAATTATGCCGAAAAAACGAAAAAAATGCATTAACGCATGTTATGAAATGCACAAGATGGATGTTAATGGAGTAGCTTTATATCCGGCAGCATTATTCTGCCCAAAGAATTGAAAAAGACACCCTTAAGGATGTCTGTCGTAGAACAATATATTTTTAAGAGAGTTTGGTAAATCAGAATATTATGTGGAATAGATAAAGCCTAATCACTTAACAAAATTATTTATTATCCCCTGTATTGAGTATTTCGTTTGAATGAGTTGTGATGACAATCCAAACATATCGCTAACAATATTGTAACTACATTTCATAAGGTCAAATCTTTTATATTTTAATGCATAACTAGCATAAAGATCAGGTAAGGAACCAACTTCGATAACTACTGCCATACCAGGGCTTAATACGCTGTTATTAAAGAAACTATCTTCAATTAGATTTTTATTTGAAATCTTATAGGTAGATAGTGTTTCATCATCATATTCTATATTATATATCCCGAAATCAAAGACCGGTTGGGAAGGTATAAATATTACGCGCACATCACCGCCATTATTAGGTAAACTGCAATCAACAGCAATACCGCTTGATTTTTCTATAACATTATGGTAATCCTCATCGCCATAACAAATATATATACTCTCATAGATTATTTTCATGGACTGTACCATACTTATCAACCTGCCTATAAAATATAGAATGAATAAAAAAAGAGTAGCAATGGCTGATGCTCCGCTTATAATATTAAGCATACTTTTCTCATCTCCAAATTCATTCTGTAAAATATAAACTGAAATCTACTATGAAACAAGTCGCACAATGTTCAAAACTGACCTTGTGATATTTTAGAGAAAATGTGCCAATTATCCAAGGTTGTATGCAACAATCTAAGCGTATCTAATTTCATTTTATTCGGCAGTGCCTAAAGCAGGCTCCGCATTCAGCGTCAGTTCGTCCCGAAAACCGGCCTGCAAACGGTAATAACCGGCACAGGCAATCATAGCCGCATTATCGGTGCAATATTTGAGTTGAGGCAGATATAGCTTAATGCCGGCTTCCTCGCAGGCCAACCTCATTTTTTGACGCAGGCCGCTGTTGGCTGCTACTCCCCCCGCCAGCAGAATGCTGTTTATGCCATAGGCCTTGGCTGCAGTCAAAGCTTTTTCCGTCAGGGTTTCTGTCACATTTTCTTGAAAAGCGGCGGCCAAATCTGCCTTATTAACTTCTTCGCCTTTTAATACCTTTTGGTTCAACAGATTCAACACTGCGGTTTTCAGGCCGCTGAAGCTAAAGCCCCAGGAATCATCCTTAAGCTGCACCTTGGGCAGAATATAGCTACCGGCTTGTCCTGTCTGGGCCAGCCCGTCGATGACGGGGCCGCCGGGATAACCCAGACCCATGGCCCTGGCCACTTTATCGTAAGCCTCGCCGGCCGCATCATCCCGGGTCTGGCCTAAAAGCTTGTATCTGCCGTGGCCCTCCAGTATCATCAATGCGGTATGGCCGCCGGAAACGATAAGCCCCAGCAAGGGAAAATCAATATCGCCATGGTTCAACCAGTTGGCATAAATATGGCCTTCCATATGATTAAGGCCTAAAAAGGGTATACCCAGACTATAGGCCAGGGCTTTGGCCGTACTGATGCCCACCAAAAGAGCCCCTACCAAACCGGGGCCTTTCGACACCACAATGCCGTCCAAATCCTGCAAGGTGATTCCCGCCTGACCCATAGCCTGATCGATCAAGTAATTGATGACTTCCATATGCTGCCGGGAAGCCAGTTCCGGCACTACACCGCCGTAAGCTTGATGCAGGTCGATTTGGGAAGCTACCAAATCCGCCGCCAAAGTCTTGCCTTCATGCAATATAGCCACAGCCGTTTCGTCACAGCTGCTTTCAATACCCAAAACCCATTGGAATCTATCGGTTTTCAGTGTTGTATCTTCCCTCATCCGTATTGTCCCTTCCGTCTCCATCTTAGATCCCGGTCTTCTTTTATGATGCAGATAGTAAAGCAAGATTGTCAGCCTTCCCACGTTCACTCCAACGGATAACTTTGGCCTCATAATTTTGAAATGCATCTTCAATCCCGCGGGCAATATTGTTCTGATCATTTAATATGACTATAAGCTGACTACCATCTCTTCTTGCCGGTTTAGTATCATTCCATGCAAATAAAATATTTCCCATACTAGATTTATTTGGATTATTGACTGCTTGACATAAACGCTCCGGTTTTGTCCGGCTTCTTTGCAGAAGAAAATCATAATTATGCGCAAAACCCGATGTGCCTGTGAACTGTACATTATCCGAATAAAAAATATCTTTTTGATCAAAGAATTCTCGGATATCATCCAAAAAAAACGATGCGACTTTAGATTTTGAAATTGCAAACATATCATCAATGCGCAGCATCGCTTGAATAAACAAATGTTTTTTCTGTGCGAAGCCATTTAATGGTGCTTTCGCTACTAACTCATCATTGTTTAATCTAACACCACACTGATACAATATTTTTTGTAAATGTTCTTTCCTATGGGATGTAAATTGGACACCAGCCATTTTCAGACCGTGGATTATTGCACCATCGTCTGTAAAATGAATATCGTTTCCCTCTTGCCTAACGTAAATCTGTAAATAGTCATTTGCATTATCCATATAGGGAGTAGTAATCTCGTAATACTCTCCAACCTTTTCAAATGTTATTTCGCTTTTTAACCATAACGTATAATCATCAATCAATTTTTGAATATCCAAGATTACACCTCCAATCGCTCAAATACTCTATTTAATAATTATTGAAACAGCTCGTTTGCTCAATTATAGCTGGTTTATCAACGACATTAAACTTTATTAAAAAAGACATTGTATTTTCTTTAAAACTCTCACTTTTTATATCCTCAGCCGGGAAAGCAAAACTCCTGTCATATTTTTCGGTGTATATATGCCAGTGGCTACCTATGATTTTTTTGCCATCCGGGTTGAGATGGACATTTGATGGATTAAGATGAAGTTCTAATAGCAGAATACCATTTTTCTTTATTCGGGCGCCAATATTACATTTAAACGGATTAATTTTTGCCCGGTATATATTTATAGAAAATATATCCTTTTTAGTATCTCCAATAACATCGAATTCTTTCGTCTCGCCTCTGTCTGGTAAATTAATTGCAGTAATCAGAGAACGCTTCACCATTTCCAACAGTCTATTTGCTTCAACTTGCGTTAATTTTACATCACTCATCCAATACCTCCCAATGAGCTAAGTCAACAGTCTATATTCTTCCTCTTTACATTATATCAAATTAAGCGTCACTTGCCGACTGTCTTTATCCCCTTACTGGCCCTCCCGGTGCAGCCACATGATCAGAGCATCCTCGTGATTTTCTTCATAATAGCCCGGCCGGAGGCCCACTTCCCGGAAGCCGGCCCGCTTGTATAAATCGATGGCCCTTAGGTTGCTCTGCCGCACCTCCAGGGTCATATGGCTAAGGCCTTGGGACCAAGACCACTGGATCATGGCATGAACCAAAAGCCGGCCCAACTGCTGGCCCTGAGCCTTGGGATGGACGGCTATATTCGTAATATGCCCTTCGTCAAAGATTTTCCATAAGCCGCCGTAGGCTAAAACCTCCTGGGGCTCCTTTTCCGTCACTAAAACGAGATACTGAGCCATGGCATTGTCCTCCAACTCGCTGCGGAAAGCCGCCTCGGACCAAGGTGTGGGAAAGACCAGTTTCTCGATAGCTGCTATTTGGGGAATGTCTTCTTGCCTCATGCCACGGATTTCATAAGAGACCATCTCATATCCCCCGTAAATAAATAGGCTTCATGCTGTAAAAATCCTGTTTTTCGCCCCGATGGAGCCTTTCTGCGGCGGCTAAAGCTACAAAGCTGCCCCGGGCCAGGCCTAAAACCGGCGGCAGGCATTTAGCCAGAGAGCATAAATCCCTCTGCCAGATTTCTTTGTACATACCGACGCCATCCCCTAAAAGGCATACGGATTGTCCAATCTCCTTCAACCGTTCGGACCAGGCTTCAGGGCTTGAGGCCATAGGGGGAATAAGGCAATCCAGCACCCAATGATGATAACGGACACCGGCTTCCACTCTTTCTTTTTTGCCCCTTTGGCGCAAGGCAAAGATCTTTTGCAGATCCTGGCCTTCCTGCCCTTTGTCCGCAGCGCTCTCTTCTATTTCCTCTTCCCGCCAGCGGTACAAGCCTGTATAGATCTGTTCTCTTCTGGCATTTTGCATGGGGGAGACCAGGATAGGTTGTCCCATCATTTGATAAGCCATAGCTTCCAATGTGGGAATAGCAAAAAGCTCAAGGCCGCCGCCTTGGGCCAAGCCCTTAGCGGTGGCCATACCGATGCGCAGGCCCGTAAAAGAACCCGGCCCGGCGGAAACGCCTATAGCCGTTATGTCTTTAAAACTCTTACGGCACTGCCGCAACAGATCATCAATCATCGGCAGCAGTTGCTCCGAATGGGTTAATCCTACATTCAGCAAGGATTCCCCCAAAAGCCCCTTGTCGTCCACCAGGGCAACGGAGGCCACCGGGGTGGCGCTTTCTATCCCCAAGATCAGCATACGTATCTCCTCAATTATATAGATTCCCGGCAGCAATAAGCCAGGCTTCCTTAATCCTAAATAAATTTACTATTATGAGGCATTTAGGTAATTATAGCTTCTTTTATTTCGTTACCTATTATAGAAGGTAAAACTTCCTATGAAAAGACAAAAATTTTCTTTGTAACAAAATCATGATCTAGAGAGATATATAAGGTAAAGGAGGAATTATCAGAAACACTCTAAAAGGAGGAGTATCCAATGGTATAATAAGATATGTAAAACAACAGATTAGGCACCGTTTCGAAATAATGAGGAGGTATTTAATAATGAAGAAGTTCCAACTAATTTTTTTAGTATCCTTAATAATCACCTTATTAATTCCTAGTCTTATGATTGCAGATGCAAATGATGGTCCGGTCACGCCAGGAAAATACACTTATAAAATAACTCCTGATTCAGAAGAATGGGGAGATTATTCCCCACCTGAGCTAAGAAATATTTTAGACATCCCTCTTGAATTTGTGCGTGAAATGGATACGGATTTTTTGATTGCAACGGTTTTGGATTATCCATACATCGGAGATATCCTGGCTTTTAGTACCTATGAACAAGGAATTGAAGTTGTAAGCAGTAGATTTTCCGGCCTAGATGAGCTATTAAAAAGAAAAGATGCCCCCCAAGCTCTTTGTAAAGAATATAGTAATCTATGCAGTAAACTTGGTACTGATGCTTTGAAAGATAATCAAGAACCGTTTGGATTTGTTAAGCACCGGGTCTTAGAAGCCATTCTTATGCAACCATTTATTTATAATTACCTAAGTCAAACGGAAATCAACTCCGTAATAGAATCTTCCATAGGCTTAGCCAAAAGTGAAAATATTTTACCTATTCATTTTAGATCCGAAACCCCTTACTCACAGGAGGCTATGGATCAAGACTTATTGCGTGCTCTAGTCTTTACGCCAAACGGAAGTCCTGTAATTGTAGGTTCGAAGGGAGAGCTACTTAGTCCAGCACAAAAAAGCAATATGGATAATTATATGGCTTTAATATATCCTAATGCTACCAGATTAAGAAGCGCTACAACTATGTACAATTGTCATTCATATGCCTGGTATAGCACATCAGCTTCAAATTCTTATTGGCTGGAATGATGGAAGTTATACTTCTGTTGGGATGTATCCCACTGCAATTGGTCAAATCCTTAATTACAGTGGAACCATTCATTCTGGGATTGTAAGATCTACTTCTTCAAGTATTTGGCAAGTTTTGTTAGATTCTAAATGGGGAGATTATGGACTATATAGGCATACTTACGGACATGACCCTTACGGGGTAGGCGCACTTGTGTTAAATAGCTACAAACTATCTTAATCAGTATTTTCTATATGCTTTAGTGAGGTGGGAGGTGTCTCCCACCTCATTGTTTATAAAGGGATTGAAGAGTTCCTGATTTTAAATTATTGGCTAATCATGCTTATTCTTCAACCCCATAGCTCTTAAGTAAACAGGCAAACTGCTGCAGCCGGCGCTGCCGCCAATCCTCCCGGCTCCCCAGCACCCTCAGGGCGATGCGGCGCTGGTCCTGAGATGCTCCGGCCGAAAGCTTCAGCTCTATCCGGTTGGCCGGCAGGTAGGCCGCCGTCTCATTGCTCCATTCTACCGCCGCAACGCCCTCGCCGTAGAAATAATCTTCATAGCCGATATCCTCCAGCTCCTCGGGACGCTTCAGGCGGTAGACGTCAAAATGATACAGGGGCAGACGGCCCCCTTCATATAATTGCAGCAGGCTGAAAGTAGGGCTGGTTACCGGCCCGGCATAGCCCAGGCCGGCGGCCAGTCCTTTGACCAGGCTGGTCTTGCCTGCCGCCAGATCGCCTTCTAAAGCAATAAAGTCTCCGGCCTCCAGGCCTTGGGCCAGCAAAGCGCCGAAAGCCCCGGTGGCTGCCGGACTATCCGTTTGAAAAACTATGCTTTCTAGGTCTTTTAAAGCCTGCTCACTCTCTTTGATTTTTTTGCTGCTGCCTTGCCCTGTCATCGCCCTAACTCCCAAACCCGCCGGCCATCCACATAAGTGGCTACACAGCGGCTGTTGTAATGAAAAGGATCGCCGTTAAAGACAGCAAAGTCGGCATCCTTGCCGGGGACCAGGGAACCCAGGCGATGGGAAAGCCCCAATATCTTGGCAGGATTGATGGTGATGGCGGCCAGAGCCTGCTCCCAGGTAAGGCCGTGGCGCACAGCCATGGCGGCACACAGGGTCAGATACTGAATAGGCGTGCAGCCATGGTCGGTGATCAAAGATACCAGCACACCGGCATCCACCAGGGATTTCACCACCTGCCAGCCGATTTGCTCCATTTCAACCTTGGCCCGATTGGCAAAACTGGGACCCACCACCACAGGAATATTCTCTTTTTGCAGCACGGGAATCAGCCGGGCCGCTTCCGTGCCATGCTCTAAAATCAATTTTAAATTAAACTCTTTGGCAATCCGGATAGCCGTATATAAATCATCGGCCCGGTGGGCATGGGCCCTGAGAGGAATCTCCCGGCGCAAAAGCCTTCCCAAAAGTTCAAGGCCTAAGTCCCTTTCGTGGACATCCCCTTCTTCGATGCTTTTTTGCTTTTTCAACTCATAATCCTGGGCGTTGATCAAGGTCTGGCGCAACAAAGCGGCAATGCCCATCCGGCTGGCGGGCGTCTTTTTTTGTTCGCCATAAACCCGTTTAGGATTTTCACCAAAGGCAACTTTCACACCGGCCTCGGGATCCAAAATCATTTTGTCCAGATCCGGTCCCAGAGTTTTCAGTACGCAAACAGAACCCCCGATCACGTTAGCGCTGCCGGGGGCAATCATTACCGTGGTAACACCGCCGGAAAGGGCATCCCGGAAAGCCAGGTCATAAGGATTAATACCGTCAATGGCCCGCATCTCCGGCGTTACGGCAGATTCTCCCGTTTCATTAAGATCATCGCCTTCCAGCTCATAAATCTCTTCCTGAATACCGATATGGGTATGAGCGTCAATTAAACCCGGCGTAACCACCATACCGCTGCCTTCTATCTGCTCCGCCCCGGCTGGTAAATCGATTTTGCCTTGTTCGCCCAAGGCCAGGATCTTGCCGCCCTGCCATAGAAGTATACCTTTTTTTATCCTTTTACCCTCAACGGGATGGATTTCCGCCCCTATGAGGGCATAAAGCTTTTCTGTCATTCTTTCACCAATTCCTTTAATGCTAATGGTAAGTATTCCGCCACATCCCCTGCCAGGCCTCCCCGTTCTCCCCAGGCCTCCCGCAGGTAATCGCCGGCCCGGCCATGAAGATAAACGGCCAAAACGGCGGCTTCCCTGGGAGGTAAGCCTTGAGCAATCCAGGCTGCCAAAGCGCCGGCCAGCACATCGCCGCTGCCGGCAGTAGCCAGGCTGGCGTTGCCTGTAGAGTTGATGTACAGCCGGCCCTGGGCATCGGCCACCAACGAAGAGGAGCCTTTCAATACGACGATGGCGCCGTACTCTTTGGCGGCTTTGCGGGCGGCAGCCGGACGGTCCTTTTGGATTTCTTCTGTTGTTGTATCAAGAAGCATGGCCAATTCTCCGGGATGGGGAGTCAATACCAAATCCCCGGCAAAATTAAGGGCAGCCTCTCTGTTTTGAGCCAATGCCCACAAACCGCCGGCATCCAGCACCACCGGTTTTTGCCAGTGGGACAGCACTTCTTCCAATAATAAAGGTATGGCCTCTTCTCTGGCCAGACCGGGGCCGAAGAGCAAAACGCTTTTCTTTTCTTCCCGGCTGATGATTTCCCCGGCGGCGGCCACTGACAAATAACCCGGCTTAGCCTCGTCTTCCGGCAAGCCCAGAGTCATGCCTTCGGCAAAAGCCAAATCAAAACCGTCAGCCAGGGAATCGGGCAAAGCCGAGGTCACCAGGCCGGTGCCGCTGCGCATAGCGCTGCGGGCAGCAAGCATTGCCGCTCCCGTCATACCCCGGGAACCGGCTACAATAAAAACATGACCGTAGCTGCCCTTATGGCTATCCTCCTTGATTTCCGGCAATAAAGCCCGGGCATAAGCCTTGTCCACCCATTCCGCCGGCTCCTCCAGCAGCTCCGCAGCCTCCCGGGGAATGGATATATCTTCTACCCTTACCTGGCCGGCATGACGGCGGCCGGGATGGATATACAGCCCTTGCTTGCCGTAAGCGAAGGTCACCGTCTCCTGAGCCATTACGGCAACATTGCCTATCTGGCCCGTGCTGGCGTCAATGCCCGAGGGCACATCTACGGCTATCACCCTGGCCCGGCCTTTATTAAGGGCTTCCACCGCCAGCAAATAATTGTCCTGCAAGCTGCCCCGAAAACCGTTGCCCAAAACGGCGTCTACAGCTACCGCCGCCGTTTCCAGACAGAGCTTTAAGGGATAAAAACTGTTTTTATCCTTCAGCACATACCAGCGAACCTCGGAGCTTTCGATAAAGCCCCAGTTGTCTCTGGCGGAGCCTTGAAAATCCTCTGGATTGCACAGCAAGAAAAGCCGCACATCGGCACCCCACTGGTGCAGGTGGCGGGCGGCCACCAGGCCGTCGCCGCCGTTGTTGCCTTTGCCGGCTACAATTACCACTTGATTTTTGTCTTTATCCAGATGACGCCAGGCTGCGGCTGCCACAGCCCGGCCCGCATTTTCCATAAGCAAAAGCTGGGGAATGCGCCGCTCTTCTATGGCCCATTTATCCATTTTGGCCATATCGGCGCCGCTTACGACCTTCATTATCGGCCTCCTTGTTCCCGGCTGATGACGGCGGCCAGCTTTTGGGCCAGCTCTTCCAGCTCTTCTTTCTCAGGGCCTTCTGCCATCACCCGAATCTTTGCTTCCGTACCGGAAGGCCGCACCAGCAGCCTGCCCCGGCCGGCCAATATCTCCTCCGCCTCTTTGCGGGCCGCCGCAATAGCCGGGTTTGTGTCCCAGCCCTCTTTCGTTTCCACAGGCACATTGATGATAACCTGGGGGAAACGCTCCATCTGGCCTGCCAGATCGGCCAGGGACTTGCCCGTTTCTTTCATTACCTCAAGGAGCACCAGGGCGCTTAAAATACCGTCGCCGGTGGTGGCTGCATTCGTTAAGATAATATGGCCTGACTGCTCGCCTCCCAAAAGGGCGCCTTTGGCCAGCATTTCCTGCAGAACAAAACGGTCCCCTACCGGTGTTTCCAGCACATTGATTCCGGCCCGGTTAAAGGCTTGTTTTAAGCCCAGGTTGCTCATCACGGTAACCACAACCTGGCCCTTCAGCTCTCCCCGCTCCTGCAGGTGCAGGCCCAGGGCCACGATGATCTGGTCGCCGTCCACCTCCCGGCCCAAATGGTCCACAGCCATCAGCCGGTCGGCGTCGCCGTCAAAGGCCACGCCCACATGGGCCTTAAATTTAGGTACCGCCGCCTGCAAGCTTTCCAGGTGGGTGGAACCGCATTTTTCGTTGATGTTCCAGCCGTCAGGCTGGTCGTGGATGCAAATAACCTGGGCTCCCGCTTTCCGCAAAGCCTTGGGTCCCAGCTCGCTGGCGGCGCCGTTGGCACAATCGGCCACCACCACCAGGCCTTCCAGAGAGCATTTCAACGTGCTGACCAAAAAGTCTACATAGCGGTCGGCGCCGTCAGGAAAAGGCTTTACCCAGCCTACCTCCTGACCAATGGGCCGGTCTTGGGCCTGAGGCGGATTATCAATTAAAACCTCCACCGCCTCCACTACTTCGTCGGATAATTTGTAACCTTCGTGACCAAAGAACTTGATTCCGTTGTCCTCGGCAGGATTGTGGGAGGCCGATACTACCGCTCCGGCGCAGCCTTCTATAGTCCTGGCCAAATAGGCCACTGCCGGCGTAGTCAAAAGGCCGCCGTCAAAAACGTTGACGCCGGCGGAGCAAAAACCGGCGGTTAAAGCCCCTTGCAGCATCTGTCCGGAAAGTCTGGTATCCCGGCCCACCACCATGGTATGAGCCAAACCTTTTTGTTTTAATACTGTACCCGTAGCCAGCCCTAATCGAAAAGCCAATTCAGGAGTCAATTCCCTGTTGGCAATACCTCTTACTCCATCCGTTCCAAAATAACGCATATTCATCCTCCTTTTAATTTGAATAAAGCCTGATCGTCTGCGGGCTGACTTCTACAACCTGATATTCTGCCGGATATTCCAGCATAACGGTATAATCCCGGGTATCGGCAGGCTGGCCGGCCAGGTCCACATATGCCTTGATGTCGATCCTGTACTCTCCGCCGCTGGAGGCATTGGCAAAGACCTGGGGGTAAGCGGCTAACGTAACGTCCACAGTAGGTGGAATGGTGCCGTAATTCCTGTCGTCAGGCCCATTGCGCACTTCAACCGGAATATCTTCAAAGGTACGCCGGGCCAGGTTTTCTTCGATTTTGATGGTGATTTCCACTTCATCACCGTCCAGCACCTCCACATTGGAGGGCACCAGAAGCTTGACAAAGCCGTGGAAGCTTTCCGTCAAGGCCGCCAAATCAATAGGCTCCGTGGTCAGGGAATCGATCTTGCTGATTACCGCATAAGACCCGGTGATTTTGACGGTGGAGGGCTGCACCTCTACACCGGCTACCACATATTTTTCATCTATGGTGCCGGAGAGGGCGGTACGAACGGAAACGCTTTTTGATGACAGGCTTTCCGTAATTACCACATGAACCGCCACATCCTCTGCCGAAAGGCTGAGCCGGCTATCTTGAACCTCCTGCTGCTCTTTATCCAAAAGCACTACCGGCAGCCTGCCCTGAAAATCGCTGTTTCTGCCGGCCAGGTCAAGGCTGACCTGGGCAGACTCCACCCGGTCCAGAGCTTTTTGGGGGCCGGATAATACTATAGTGGAAGGGGTTACCACCGGCTCCAGGCTGCCGTAGCCTTCCGGCACTGCATTGAGGGTGCGGCAGGTCACCGGCACCGTCTTATTGCCCAGCTCATCTACCGTCAGCTCGATATACTCCGGCTTAACGTAGACTAAGCTGAGGCCGCTGGGCAGAGAATACTGCACCTTGTAAGTAGCAGCTCCCGGCTCGGCCGCCCGCAGGTCCACCGATGCCTTCACATCCCGGCTGAAGACGGTATTAAGGGCAGAACGGTAGCCGTTGACCCGTATTTCTACAGGGCCCGGTTCCTTTTCCAGAAGCAGACCTTCCGGCAGACCGCTGACGGTAACGTTTACATTGTTGAAGGTTTTCTCCGACACCGGGTTTTCCGAGCTATCTACATAGAACAGCAGGAAGATAGCCATCACCAGCGCCAATATGCCGTAAAATATGTTGCTGTCAAGAAATTTTTTCATCGTTTTGTCCTATTTCTTCTTAATACTTTTATGCACAAAGGATAAGAAAGAAAAAGCATTGGCATTCCTGGGGGTTTGAAAGCGCTCCAGCAGCATATCCCGCAAGGTGCTGTCACTGAGATAGCGGGTCATTCTGCCTTCTTCCACCACGCTGATTACGCCGGTTTCTTCCGATACTACAATGATAAAAGCGTCGGATTGCTCCGACAGGCCCAAGGCCGCCCGGTGTCTGGTGCCCAGACTCTTGCTGATATTGGGGTTTTCCGATAAAGGCAGAAAACAGCCGGCAGCGTAAATCTTATCGCCCCGGATAATGGTGGCCCCATCATGCAAAGAGGCTTTGGGGAAAAAGATATTTTCCAAAAGTTCGCAAGAAATATCGGCATTGACCAAAACGCCGGTATCGCCGTAATCGCTGAGCCCCGTTTCCCGTTCCAGCACCAGCAGCACGCCCACCTGATTTTTGGCCATAATTCTGACGGCCCGGATGATCTCTTCCACCATCCGCTCAAAGGTGGCCCGGTCGATGACCTGATGGCCAAAAATACTGCCCTGGCCCAGCCGCTCCAGAGCCTTCCTGAGCTCCGGCTGAAAAACAATGGGCAAAGCCACAATCAATACGGTCTGCAATTGGGAAAGCAGCCAGCTAACGGTCTGCAACTGCATTTCATTGCTGATAAAAGCCACAACCAGCAGAACCAGAACGCCTTTTAATAGCTGGATCGCTCTGGTTTGGCGGATCATCATCATCATTTTATAAAAAACATAAGAAACAATGACAATATCAACGGCATTTCTTATGGTGATGAAATCCATAATCCTGTCGAACATAAATCGGTCTCCTCAACGTCCTATCATCTGCATTCATTTTAACATATTTTATCAGTTTTATCTCTTATTTTTATTTTAACCATATGCTATAATCTATACTATAATATAGTTTATTGAGCGAATCGTAAAGTCATGTTTTTTGTGAGGTTTGCCTTGAAGAAAAAATTAACAGCTATACTGACGCTGACCATAGCCTGCTTTCTCATCGGCTGCCTGTTTTCTTTGCATCAGCGCACCGTTTCCGGCAGCAATCAAAGCGCGGCCCTCAGCGAGCGCATGGATAACCTGGTCTCCACTATCTCCGATCTGGAAAGGGAGATTGCCGCTTATGAGGGCTTGATTGAACAATACCGGGCGGAGCTGGCGGCTTTGGACAACGGCCATCAGACCGCAGCCATCCAGGCCCTCCAGGAGGATTTGAAGATGGCGCAGTTGAGAGCCGGCCTGACGCAAGTTACCGGCAAAGGCATCGAAATCATCCTGGACGATAATTATGAAGGCCTGCGGGAAAACCCCGGCGGCGACCCCAATAATTACATCATTCATTATGAAGATTTGCTGTCCATCGTCTCCGACTTGAAATCCGCCGGCGCCGAAGCCATTGCTATCAATGACCAGCGGCTCATCGGCACTACGGAGCTGCGCTGTGTAGGCAATGTGATTCTGGTCAATACTACCCGCCTGGCGCCGCCCTTTGTCATCCAGGCTATCGGCAATCCAGCCATCCTTTGGGATATTGTGGCCCATGGCCGCTATGATTATTTGCGGCTCAACCATTTCCCCGTAAGCCTGGAGGTTGGAGACAGCCTGGTTCTGCCCGCTTACAAAGGCGAATTGCAATTTGTCCACGCCAAATTGCTGTAGAGGCAGATACTTAGGGCGCAGGGCAGTGACCGACCGGCGGATCTGTTCCGTTTTTTCGGTTGTATGTGTTTTCAGGGTTAGGCCTGCTCAAAAATTTCGGTTGTATGCACTTTTGGCACCTGGCCTGCTCAAAAATTTCGGTTGTATGCACTTTTGGCATCTGGCCTGTTCAATTTTTTCGGCTGTATGTAAAATGCAGAGCCTGAAACAACAATTTCAGCCCAAATCGGAGCATTTTTTTCGAGTGTATGCCGTTTTGAGGCCAAATTGAGGTCACATTTTACATACAAACGCAATTTTTGCTCATCTGGATTAGCCAATTTACATACAAACGCAATTTTTGTACAGACGGCCTGCTCCGGCGAACATCCATAGGTTCACGACCTTTTTTCCTAAAATGACATCCGCCAAAGGGTCCTACGGACTCAATCCTGCGGATACAATCTGCTATCCTTAGCCGCTTGGGGCGCAGATGTTCTGCTATCCTTAAATACTTAGTGCGCAAATGGTCCTACAGACTCAATTTGCTATCCTTAAATACTTAGTGCGCAAATGTAGGAGGTTTTTCGGAATGTGGTGGCTTATCCCCATTATTGGGTTGGCTCTCGGCATCTATTCAGGACAGTTTTTACATATTGAGATACCGGCGGAAATGGTCAAATATCTGTCCATTGCCATTATGGCGGCTTTGGATTCCGTTTTTGGCGGTATACGTTCTCTTTACGAGAAAAAGTTCGACGGTCTGATGATGATGACCGGCTTTTTTACGAATGCCCTTCTGGCTGCGGCTCTGGCCTACATCGGCGATATGCTGGGCGTAGATCTATATTATGCGGCAGTCTTTGCTTTTGGTGTCCGGCTTTTCAGCAATCTTTCAATGATCCGCCATTATATTATTAGCGGCCTGCGGGAAAAAGACCGCTTGTACCGCCTGGCCCGCCAGGAAAAAAAAGCCGCCGCCAAGCCTGACCTCACCAATGGGGAGGGTGAACTGTGAGCACCGCATTAAGAAATATGCTGGCTTTTTTCTGCGCTATGGCAGTCTTGGGCCTTTCTCTCTCCGTCCAGTTTAAAGCCCAGAACTCTCCTGACCGGGAGCTTTACCAACAAAGACAGGAGAATCTTATCGTCATGGTCAAAAACCTCACGGAAAAACGGCAGCGCCTGGGCCAAGAAATGTCGGACCTCTCTTCCCAGCTTTATGACCGCCGCAATGCCTTTGAGGACGAATCCTTGACCATTAAATCTTTAGAGCAGCAACTGGCCCGTTTAGAAATCGCCAATGGCACCAGGCCCGTTTCCGGCCAAGGATTGGAAATTCAGTTTCAGGCCACTTCCGCTGTGCAGTACACCGACCTGATCGTTCTGGTCAACGAGCTTTGGGCTGCCGGCGCCGAAGCTATCGCCGTAGGCGGCTACCGCCTTAATGCCAATAGCTACATTTTTTACAGTGACTCACCGGAAGGCCGTCTCATTTCCGTTAACAACAGCCCTGTTCCACTGCCTCTGCGGGTCCAGGCCATCGGCAGCGCCGGCAGCCTGGAAAGAGGCCTTACCCTGCCCGGCGGCTTTATGGATATCATGATGTACAATAAGATCTATCCCACATTGCGCCAAAAGGAAAGTCTGGAGTTGCCGGCAGTCACCAGTCCTCCCTTATATTATTATTTAAGCGCTTATTCCCCTGCAGCGGCTGCCAACCAGACCACAGAATCCACCCGCTGACTTTGCTGCCGGCGGGTGATTTGCATACAAACGGTAAAAAGAGCAGGTACGGACAAGACAAACCGAAGTCACTGAAAAAGTCGCGTAAGCTAATCTCGTCATCTAAATCCGAAAAAATTTGAACGACTTTTCAGGCTCCTCATCTGGGTGGTCTATTTTGTGCAAAAATGCAGGTTTGTATCATCAACTCAAGTGTTTTGCTCAAAATTGCAAGTTTGTAGAATGCATTTTGGTCTGGAAATATGGTTTCACCCCATTTATGGGGCCAAATTTGTTCCAAAGCAGGAATTTAGAGGTATACAAACCTGCATTTTTGCTCAGTTAGCTAAAGCGAATGATGACAAACCTGCATTTTTGCTCAGTTAGCCTATGCGAATGATGACAAACCTGCATTTTTGAGCAGTCAGGCCCGACAGAGGGGTAAGCTGACCGTCGTGGGCTGAAATGTACAAGGCCTGTGATTTGCCGCCAACTTTTTCACTGGCCCTTTTTCAGTGCCCTTTTTCAGTGCCCCTTTTCAGTGCCCTCAGACAAACCCGGATTTTTGAGCCGTTAATTAAAGCCAATAACAGGGGCGGCCCCTTTTCTGCGTCGGGCAGAAGGGGGCCGTCTCGTCTGTTTTGGGTTTTTACAGGTTTTACCGCTCCGCCTCACATCGGGTTAGCGATAGGTTTGCCATCTACCATGCGGACAAAGTAGAAGCGGTATTGATCCCGGGACACCGGTCCCGACTCCACCGCCCAACGCACAGCCGCCAAATCCGCTTGGGGTATGCGCAGTGATGTGCTGCAACTGGTGCTCAATATCCGCAAAGTGGGCATTGGCCGCAAAGAAAAGCCTTTCTCTGCCAAGTACTTTTGCATAACTGCCGCTCCGTGGCCGCTATAAAACACAAGAGCATAGAAGCGTTCTTCCATTGAGGTTTTCTCGTCCCTTTCCTTATTCCTTTTGGGAGGTCCTCCCAAATTACTCTATGCTGATAAAAGGCATTTGGCTATTGTTTTTACAAAAAGATGATGCTATAGTGAATCTATCTCTCAATTTTTGCCACAATACGACAACCTGCTATTGTCACTCGTTGCAAAGGCGGTGTTATATATTGGATTTTGCGGAATTGTACAGAAGTCATTTTATGACTGTCTATAGGCTTTGTTTGGCCCATTTTAAGAAATCGGATTTAGCAATGGAAGTAACCCAGGAGGCTTTCGTCAGGTCTCTGGAAAAATTACAGGATTTGCGAAATGAGGAAAGCTTTCTTGCCTGGGTCTCCTCTATAGCGATTAATTACGGCCGCAACAAGATAAAGCTGGATAATATGAGATATAACGAGCTGCCACCTTTGGAGCTCATGGAGCAGGGTTGGGATTCCTTCGATCCGGAGGAGCTGGACATTGAAGACGTCAATTTCATCCGCCGTTGGATCTTGACTCTTCAGGAATCGGATCAGCAGTTGCTTCTTATGAAATTTTACTACAATATGAGTGATAAAGAAATCAGCGAGCAGGCGGAAAGGCCCGTAGGCTCCATCAAACGCCGCTTATATCATCTGAAGCAAAAGCTGGAGCAAGCTATGACCCAGGAGCTATATGGCGAATACCTGCTGCCGCCCCAAAAAGACAGCAGAATAAGCCATACCCAGGATTTAAAAGGGCTGCTATAGACAGGCCAGCAGGCAGATTCGCCTACTGGTTTTTCTCACCCAGCCAGAGGCCAACCTCTTTTAAGAAGAGCAGGGGAAGTCCGCCGGTATGAAAGAAAATTACGGTTTCATCCTTACGAAAAGCGCCTTTAGCCAATAAATCCAAATAGCCGGCCATGGCTTTCCCCGTATATACAGGATCAAGTAAAATGCCTTCCGTTTCAGCAAATAAACGGATGGCATTTTTTCCTGCCTCGGTCATTATTCCGTAACCGGCGCCAATATACTCCCCGTATAAATTAATCTCTTCTTGTTTTATACGGTAAGGGTAACCCATAGCCGCCGCATCATGATTAAACTCTTCCTCGATCATTTCTTTCCCCTCCTCTGCAGAGCGGGACAGGGCTATACCATGAAATTTCGCCTGCATTTCACAAATCCGGCCCCCTAATAAGACACCGCCAAATGTACTGCCGGAAGCAACGGGAACGATCACATGACCGGCATGAATATCCTGTTCTTCAAGCTGCTGTTGCAACTCCAGCATAGCCTGACAATAGCTGGCGGTGCCTTGCAGGGAACGGCCGGCCCGGGGAATGAGATAGGGCTTTTTCCCTGCCCGGCGCAACTCATCCATGACTTGCGCAATTTTTGCATCCCCTGCCCGAAGCTGTTCTTTGGCAAGCTTTTCCGGAGCAACACTATAGTCTACATCGGCAAATACTTGTTTGGCGCCGAAAAGCTCCTGCAAAATCCGGTTGGCTTCATAATACCCGCAGTCGGCTTCTGTCATTACCAGGATGCAATCCAAGCCCAGTTTGGCACAGGCGGCTGCCGTCAGCCTGCCATGATTCGTTTGCATTACTCCGGAAGTAACAACGGTATCCGCCCCCCGGGCTAAAGCATCTCCCAACAAATATTCCAATTTGCGCAGTTTATTGCCGCCTAAACCCAGCCCCGTTTGGTCGTCTCTTTTTAAGAACAGCCTGGGCCCTCCGATACGCTTCCTGGCTTGTTTCATTTCCTCCAAGGGCGTGGGCAAATAGGCAAGCTTTACCTTTGGCAACGATTCAAAGCCCATGGTCTCCCTCCTTCTCTTTCTCATGGAGATGCCGCAAAACATTTGATCTCAAACATTTTGCGACACCTCCTGATACGATAAGCCTGAGCTGTCCCAGGCTGCCCTTATTTAATTTTTTACTTTAAGCGTCCAGATGAATAGGCGCTTTTTCTTTGGAAATATATTCACCGGTTTCCGGATCCACATATTTAATACTTATCCCTGTATAGGCAAAAATCAGGGAGATTATAGGGCAGAGATAGCACAAGAAAACAAAAGGAATGTATTGACCGTAGGTTACGCCCAAGGTACCGGCAAAAAATACGGCGTTTGTATGCCAGGGCATCAAGGTGCCTCCCATAGTACTGGTATCTTCCATGGTCCGGGAAAGGATCTCAGGAGCAACTCCCTTTTCTCTGTATAAAGGAGCCATCAGTTTACCGGTAATAACCTGAGCCATAGACATGGTACTGCCTACAGCGCTGGATAAATAGGACACGCCCATGGTTGCCCAGGTCAAACGGGGTAAGGTAGTTATCTTTTTTACCATTATCTTTAAGAAATTACCCAGAACACCCATCTTTTCCAGCATACCGCCCAGTCCCATGCCAAAAATCATAATATATACAACGTCCATCATGCTGCTGGCGCCGCCCCGGTTCAGCAGCCTCTCAATGAGAAAGATTTCGGACTTAATGCTAAACCCTTTGTGCATAGCGTTAATAACCTCTTTGATTCCGGCTCCCTGGGTAATCATGGCCAGAATACCGCCGAATATGGCGCCGATCAAAATCGTCGGCAGGGCCGGCATTCTAAACACTAGCAAAACAATGATAAGAATAACCGGCAACAGAGCAATGAAACCAATATTGAAAATATCCTGAAGCCCTGCTAAATATTCTGTAATTACCGAGGGATCATAAGCGCTTGCAGAGTAACGCATACCCAAAACATAATACAAAACCATACAAATAAGCCAGGCCGGGATGGTATTCCACATCATCGCGCCGATATGCTTGAATAATTCACCGCCGGCCATAGCCGGGCACAAGTTGGTGGTGTCGGAGAAGGGCGACATTTTATCACCGAATAAAGCGCCGGAAATTACAGCTCCGGCAATCAGCCCCGGGGGAAATCCCATACTCATGCCGATTCCCATCATGGCAAGACCGGCAGAACCGGCGGAACCATAAGACGTACCGGTGGCCAGAGAAAGCAGGGAGCACAGGACCAAGGTGGCGGGCAAAAAGATTGCAGGGCTGATAATTTTCAGTCCATAATAAATAATGCTTGGAACGGTTCCCGAAAGTATCCATGTGCCAATTAATGCCCCTACGGCGACGACAATCAATACGGAGCCAAAGCCGTCCTTTATAGCCTCAACCGCATAATTTTGAAGAGTTTGCCACTTGATTTTACGAATTAATGAGTATAGAAAAAGTACAAACCAGCATAGCAACAAAGGGATAACCAAAGATAAGCCCAGGCGCACGCAAACCACAATGATTGCGATGATTGCCAACATAATAGCAATAGAATCGGCAAAAGAAACCTGCATGCTATCAGTATGATCCTTCATAACGTCCTCCTTCGTTTTTTTTAAACTTTTCCAACTTAAGATACACTAGCGGAGCTCCTTCCAGGTTTTTGATTGCGCAGATACTGTAATCCGGATTCCGTCAGGCTGGTACCCCGGCCAACTACCGATTCCACCATTTTCAAGGCCTGCAGTCCATTGAGAATGCTTTTGATCCGGTAAGCCGTATATTCTCTGCCCCATTGGCGGCAGTATGCCTGCAAGTGCTGCTGACTAATCAGCCTGCCTTCTAAAGACAACTGATAAAGAGCCTCCAGAATAAAACGTCCCTCACGGCTGACTATTTTTTCTTCCATAGCGCAGGTTAAAGGTTTATCCTCAAGAGGCATAAGATCGGGGATTTGCTTTTGATCGATTGCCGCAAGCTCCCCGAAAAGGCCCTGACTTTGGCGCATCATATACCCACGGATTTTATCCGTCAGTAAAGGTTTTTTTCCATGAAGAATATGGTTAGTCAGGTACTCGCAAAGATTTTGCAGCTCTCTTACATTGCCGGGCCATTCGTAGCTTTGCAAAAGTTCATTAACTTCCTGGCTAATATTAACCATGGCACAATCATGCAGAGCCAGATGCTTCTTTAAAAAGAAGTGAAAAAGCAAAGGAATATCGGCTTTACGTTGCCTCAAGGCGGGAAGATGAACAAAAAGTACGTTCAGCCGGTAATATAAGTCGTTACGAAACCGTTTTTCTTTGATCAGTGCCGGCAAATCCTGATTGGTAGCGGCAATGATTCTGATATTGACATGAATAGGCTGGCGGCCGGCTACCCGGAGAATAGTTTTTTCCTGAATGACCCTCAAAAGCTTTTGCTGGATGGAGAGCGGAGCATCGCCGATCTCATCCAAAAATAAGGTGCCATTATGGGCCAGCTCAATAAGTCCGATCTTACCGTGGCGGCAGGCTCCGGTAAAAGCTCCCTCATCGTAGCCAAAAAGCTCGCTTTCCAGCAGCGACTCGCTGATGGCCCCGCAATTAAAGGCTACAAAGGGGCCCCGGCAAAAAGGAGACTCGTTATGGATTGCCTGGGCCATGATTTCTTTGCCCGTACCGCTTTCACCGGTGATTAAAATATTGGATAAGCTGTTTGCCATTTGCCGGGCGCTTTCGATTACCTGCTGCATGTTTTTATCTATGCATAAAATATCTTGAAAAGTGTGGTTGGTACTGTGGCCTTGAGCCTTCTGATACGTGCAGTAGTTCACATCTATTTTGCGAATCAAAGCAATATCTTTTAGAATCAAAAGCCTGACCTTTCTATTGCCGTCGTAAATTTTACGAACCTCCACCTGCAGCTCCCGGTTTTCCTGCTGCAGGAAGAATACTCCGTTTTCTTTCCCTTTAATTGCTTCGGTAAGCCAATCCGGCAGAGATTCTTTCAGCGGGTCCTTTTGCAGAACCTGCCGAACCATATCGTTACAAAAAGCGACTTTAAAGTTGGCTGCCCCTTTCCCCTGGTACTCCAAAACCAAAACCCCGTCGTCAAAGCCTTCCACTATTGCTGCCAACTGGGCCTGCAATACACTGTTCTTGTACCTTTCACCATTTAAATTCATAATGGTTTGCACGCTGGTTTTTACATAGCGGCTGGTGATCAGCTCATCCACGATAATCCGCCCCGTAAAAAAATGCAGGATCTCCGCCACCGTCAACAGATTGATTTGACGGGTGCCGATGTCGTAGACGTGAGGAATCCGTTCCAAGACGGGATCAAACTCCCCCAGCGTAATGGCATACCGAAATTCCCGGGAAAGAGGCTCATGAGGATTATAGGGGAAAAAATGATATTGATTAATGCCGAAAGTGGCAAGCTCCGTTATTACCTCCCGGGCATTTTCATAAATATTATTGACAACAAGAACATCGTTGCCTTCCGGTATTTCCATGAGTAAATGGATATAGGATAAGTCCAAATTCCGCTTAGCCACAAGGCAGGGGCAATCCGGCGCCAATAAGGGCCGGCAGCGGGCCTCAATAAAACTGGTGGTGATCAGCACAAGATCATCCCGGAAGTTGCCGCCGGAGGGCATTTCTTCGTAGCAATAAGAGGTGATCCGAACCTGGTGGCCGATTAGATCGGTAAGTTGCCTAAAAGCATCCTCCTTGGCTTTTGCGCTGATGGATATGGTGGTAATGGAGCCTAACACAAAATCTCCTCCTATGGCGACATTGATGGCTCTGCCTTAACTTAATTAGCAATAATCGTGCCAAAATCAAGAGAGGCCAAGTGACGAGGTTTCCGGGAAATCAATACCGGCATTCACTTTAAAATAGCTTCAATTTCGCCTAAATTTATTTTCAATTTGCCTAATTTATATTATGAATTTTTGTCTATCTCAAGACATAAATAAAAAGCTCTGATCAATCAATCAGAGCTTTTTGCCTGACCGGATAATGGTTGGAGAAAAAGACGACGGGTATTTTTCGGCCGCCCAAAATGGTGGCACGATATTTGCATTTAACACGGGCGAGAGAAATATGTGGCAAGGAGGCAGGCGGGTTGGGCAAGGAAATGAAAGGAAAAGTGGTAGCAATCACCGGCGGCGGTTCCGGCATCGGCAAAGCAATGGCCTTAGAATATGCTGCTGCCGGAGCTGATTTGGCTATCTGCGGCAGGACCGGGGAGAAACTGCGGCTGTCAGCAGAGCAAATCAAAGCCCTGGGCGTCAGAACATATTGGCAAACCGTAAATGTGGCTAATATTAAAGAAATAAATAGCTTTGCGCAAAATATTATTAAAAATTTGGGTTCTCTTGACGTCTGGGTAAATAATGCCGGTATAGACACGCCGGGGCTGGTAGGCTGGCAAAGTGTTACCGAAGAACTTTGGGATGAGATGATGGCCATCGACCTTAAAGCCGTTTTCTTTGGCTGTCAGGCGGCGGCAAAGGAAATGAGCCATAAAGGGGGCGTCATCATTAATATATCTTCTTTTGCTTCTCAAATCCCCACTGCCGGCCGGGCAGTTTATTCCTGCGCCAAGGCGGCTGTCAATAATCTAACGAAAACCCTGGCGGGGGAAATGGCTCCTTACGGCATCCGGGTTTTATCTATTATTCCCGGCTATATCAAAACAGAAATGACCTCCGAAGGAATAAAAACACGATACGAAGAACTGGTAAGCGCCATTGCCGCCGGCAGGCTGGGCGAAGCGGAAGACTTGACAAAAACGGCGGTTTTTCTCTCCGGGGAGGGGGCTTCTTACATTACCGGCGTTAATATTGAGATCAGCGGCGGCAAATTTTCAGTTCAAAATCCTCTTTGGAGCTGGCAGCAGAAAGAAAAATATTTAAGATCTAATTAATGCTTGCGTCGAAAGGAGACAGGATAATGGCAGAAAAAATAAAGGTTTTGCTGACGGAGCCAATCAGGCCTGCGGGTATGGCATATCTGACGAAAGAGGCGGAGGTTGTTATCGCTCCTGATCCCTCTGCGGCAAGCGCCGCTGCTTTGGCATACGATTGCCAGGCTATTATCAGCCGCAATACCAAGGTGGATAAGCAGATTTTTTCCCGTTCACCAAAGCTTAAAGTAGTGGCCTCCCATGGTGTGGGTACAGATCACATCGACGTACAGGAGGCTACCCAGCGGGGTATCTGCGTGGTAAACACCCCCGGCGCTAACGCCGAATCCGTAGCTGAGCTGACAGCCGGCTTTATGCTGATGCTGAGCAGAAAAATACGGGATGCAGACCTGGCCCTGCGGTTAGAACGGGACTACTATTCCCGCAATCAATGGATCGGCAAAGATTTGTACGGCAAATCAGTGTTCATCGTAGGAATGGGCGCCATCGGCCGAAAGCTGGCCAGAATCTGCAAATTGGGTTTTGGTATGGAGGCCTTCGGCTATGATCCTTTTTTGAATAAAGATCAGATGGCTCAGACAGGCGTAATAAAAGCGGAAACTTTAGAAGAGGGTTTGGCCCTGGCCGATTTCGTATCTTTAAATTGTCCTTATACCGATGACATGTATCATATGATAGATAGCCGCCGTTTGGCATTGATGAAAAAAACAGCCTGCCTGATTAATTGTGCCCGGGGTCCTTTGGTAGACGAGAAAGCGCTGATTGCGGCACTCAGCGATGGCGCCATCGCCGGAGCGGCAGTGGACGTTTTTGAAAAAGAACCACCCAATCGGGATAATCCTTTGTTTGATTGCCCCAACCTCATCGCTACGCCCCATATTGGCGCTAATGCCGAAGACAGTATAGACAATATGTCTTTATACTCTTCTATGGATGTTATTGCCGTAATCAGAAAAGAGTACGATAAAGCCCGTATTGTTAATCCTCAGGCTATTTCTATAGAATAATAATATTGCTTAATGGATTTCCGCCAAAAAATGCGCTCTCCACACCGTTTGCAGTATACTGTACTGCCGGCTTGAAGAGCGCACTTTGTTTGTTCTTATGGCTTTATAGGTTTTCTTCTATCCCTTCCATCTGGCTCAGGCAATTGCCGCCTAAAACCATAGGCAAGACGTTTTCCTCATAGGCCACCCGGGCTTCCAGTACGGCCATGCCGGGATCGGCCAGGAAATCAGCCAGAGCCTGGCTCAAGTCCTCTTCCCGGGTAACCAGGTAATGACTGCCGCCATAAGCTTTCATCAGGCAGCCGAAATCCGGATTGTCCGTAAATTGAACGGCAGCGTACCGCTGGCCGCAGTAAAAGTCTTGCAACTGTTTAACCATTCCTAAGTAGGAATTGTTCAGCAAGAGAATCTTAATGGGCAGTTTTTGCTCTTTGGCAGTGCCCAGCTCCGGCAATCCCATCTGGAAGCTGCCGTCGCCGGTGACGGCTACCACCAAATCCTTGGGGCAAGCCATCTGAGCGCCGATAGCCGCAGGAATTCCATAACCCATGGCTCCCAGGCCGCCGGAGGAAATGAAGCCTCGAGGCCGCCGGTGGGACAGCCGCTGGGCCGCCCAAAGCTGGTGCTGGCCCACATCGGTGGTCACAATAGCCTGAGCCGGCAAAACCTTAGCCAGAGACTCCATGACGGTGATGGGCGACAGCCCTTCCGCCCGGCAGGCCGGCGCCTTCACGGCCTTAAGCTGGGCTATCTCCGCCAGCCACTCCTGATGCTGAACCGGCTCCAGTTTTTCTAAAATCTGATTGAGAACGATTTTTAAATCCCCCACCAAAGGTATATCCACCCGGAGATTTTTGCCGATTTCCGCCGGATCTACGTCGATGTGAATGATTTTGGCATTGGGAGCAAAACCTTCCACATCGCAGCTCAAGCGGTCGCTGAACCGGGTACCCAGGCCAACCAGCAAATCCGCCCTTTGAATAGCCAGATTAGCCGCCGGCAAACCGTGAACTCCTGCCAAGCCCAAGGCCAAAGGATGATCGAGAGAAATACTGCTCAGGCCCATCAGCGTATTGGCCACAGGAGTCTGCTGGCTTTCCGCCAACTGCCGCAGCTCATCCCAGCTTTCCGAGCCTAAGATACCACCGCCGGCCAGGATCAGCGGTCTTTTGGCTTCCGCCAATAGCCGTATCACCTGCTTGATCTGGCCCGTATGGCCTTTCAAGTTTGGCTTGTAGCCCCGGAGATCTATGGAAGCCACTTCTTTGATTTTTGAAGAGGCCTTAGCCACATCCCTGGGAAAATCCAACACCACCGGCCCCGGCCGGCCGGCGGAGGCAACATAAAAAGCCTCTTTGACCGTCTGGGCCACAGCATTAACATCTTTAATCAGGTAGTTATGCTTGGTAATGGGATCGGTGATACCGGTGACGTCTACCTCCTGAAAGGCATCTGTTCCCACCATGCTGGTGGCTACCTGACCGGTGATCGCAATCAGCGGGATAGAGTCCATGCTGGCGGCGGCGATGCCAGTGACTAAGTTTGTAGCACCGGGGCCGGAGGTCACCAGGCAAACGCCGGGCTTACCGGTTATTCTGGCATAGCCGCTTGCTTCATGGGCTGCTCCCTGCTCATGGCGCACCAATACCGTCTTGATAGAAGACTTTTTCAGATAGTCCAATATCTCCAAATTGGCGCCGCCGGGGTAGCTGAACACCATTTCTACATTTTCTCTTTCCAATGCTTTTACCAAAATTTCTGCTCCGGTATGCACACCATCACCCGTCCTTATATATCGCATTTGAGCGGCTGCTTAAGCCAGCCCTTTTTTGTTTTTCAGCCAAGGCATATGAGCCCGCAGCTCTTTGCCCACTTGCTCGATCTGATGCTCTTCGCCCATGCGGCGCAAGCTGTTGAGCCTGGGCCGGCCGGCCTGGTTTTCCAGAATCCATTCTTTGGCGAAGGTGCCGTCCTGAATATCTCTCAGCACGCCTTTCAGCTCTTTCTTTACCGCATCATTGATCAGCCTGGGCCCGGTGATCAAGTCGCCAAACTCAGCAGTGTCGCTGATGGAGTAGCGCATACCGGAAATACCGTGCTCATAAATCAGATCAGCAATCAGTTTTACTTCATGGAGGCACTCAAAATAAGCGCTTTCCGGCTGGTAACCGGCTTCCACCAGCGTCTCAAAGGCAGCGGTGATCAAAGCAGTCATACCGCCGCACAAAATGGTCTGTTCGCCAAAGAGGTCTGTTTCTGTCTCTTCTTTGAAGGTGGTCATCAAAACGCCGGCTTTCGTGGAGCCGATGCCTTTGGCATAAGCCAGACCGATCTGCAAGGCCTTGCCGGAAGGATCTTGATATACCGCTACCAAAGCGGGCATGCCGACGCCTTCCACATAAACCCGGCGCAGCATATGGCCGGGGCCTTTGGGAGCCACCATGATGACATTGACATTTTCCGGGGCAATGATCTGTTTGAAATGAATGGAGAAACCGTGAGAGAACATGATGGTATCGCCGGCTTCCAGATTGGGGGCGATATCTTTTTCGTAGATCTCCTTCTGCTTTTCGTCAGGAGTCAGTATCTGAATGACCTGGGCCTTTTTGGAGGCCTCGGCGGGCTCATATACTTCAAAACCATCGGCTTTGGCCACTTCCCAGCGCTTGCTGTCCCGGCGCAATCCGACGATAACATTTAAACCGCTGTCCTTCAGGTTCTGAGCCTGGGCATGGCCCTGGCTGCCGTAACCGATTACCGCTACCGTCTTACCCTCCAGATAACTGAGATCCGCATCCTGATCATAAAACATTTTTACCATTTTTCCATACTTCCTTTCTTACTCTATGTGTTTATTTATTACTTTGTTCGATAACCCTTGCCGTCATTTGCCCTTATTCCGCTCGCCCCGCACCATGGCTACTTTACCGGTGCGCACCAGCTCCATAATGCCAAAGGGCCACAGGGAACGGATAATTGCCTGCATCTTTGCTTCGTCACCGGTGGCTTCCACAATCAGAGATTTGCGGCCGATATCTACAACCCGGCAGCGGAAAACCTCGGTGATCTGCAGTACCTCCTGACGGGTGCTCTGGTCTGCCGATACCCGGATCAGGCAAAGCTGCCGCTCCACTGTCTCCTCGTTGGTGATGTCATTGACCTTAATAACATCCACCTGCTTATTTAGCTGCTTACCCACCTGCTCCAGAACCCGGTTGTCCCCTTCCACCACAATGGTCATCCGCGAAGTGGAACTATCCTCGGTCTCACTGACCACCAGGCTTTCGATGTTGAAGCCCCGGCGGGAAAACAGGCCTGCTACTTTTGACAAAACACCCGGACTATTTTCGACTAAAACTGCGAAGGTGTGTTTCACCCTGCCACCTCCCTAACATATCTTCCGGCTTGCCCCCCGGCAATATAAAAGGCAAAACCATTTCTTCCTTATCCACCCGGAAATCCGCGATTACAGGACCTTCTGTCTTTAATACGAACTCCATAGCCTGGCTCAGTTCCTCCCTTGTGGCAGCTATGACGGCAGGTATATCGTAAGCCGCCGCCAGCTTCACAAAATCCGGCAAGGGCGGCAGATTGGAAGCCACATAGTGTTTTTTGAAAACCACATCTTGCCATTGATGGATCATGCCCAAAGTACTGTTGTTCAAAATGATGACTTTTACCGGCAAATTATGCTCCCGGATGGTGGCCAGCTCCTGGAGGGTCATTTGGAAACCGCCGTCCCCCACAAAAAGCAGCACATCCTCGCCGGGCCGGCCAAAAGCGGCGCCCATGGCTGCCGGCAAGCCAAAGCCCATGGCCCCAAGTCCTCCCGAGGTCAGGAAGTTGCGGCAGCGGCTGATGGGGTAATACTGAGCCACAAACATCTGATGCTGGCCTACGTCGGTCACTACAATGGCTTTGCTGCCGGCCTGGCGGGCCGCTTCCAGGATAACCTCCTGGGGCTTAATCAGTCCGCTGAAATCAGTGGGTAAGGGATGTTCCTGCTGCCACCGGTCAATCTGCTGATGCCATTGGGCAATATCGCCGTTTTTCTTAAAATGGCCTTCATCCAAAATCCGCTGCAAAAATAAACGGGCATCCAACTGTAAACAGTAGTTAGCGTCTACGTTTTTTTGGAGCTCGGCGGCGTCCACATCCACATGGATGATGCAGGCTTTCTCCAGAAACTGCCGGCGGTTGCCGGTAACCCGGTCGCTGAGCCGGGTACCCAGGCAAAGCAGGAGGTCGCAGTTGCTTAAAGCCAGATTGGCGGCAGCGACGCCGTGCATACCCACCATGCCAAGAGCCAAAGGATGATCCGCCGGAAAAGCGCTTTTGCCCATTAGGGTGTTGACTACAGGAATTCCCGTTTCCTCGGCCAGCTTAATCAGCAAATCGCAAGCCCCGGCAGTAACCACACCGCCGCCGGTCAGGATTAAAGGCTGTTTAGCTTTGCTTAATGCCTCCGTGATTTTGGGCATCAACTCTTCGGTCCGGTCGGCTTTTTTGACTTTCCGGGTATGCAAAGTCTGACGGCTATCGGCGATTTCCCCTTCGGCCAGAAACAGGTTTTTCGGTACGTCGATGAGCACCGGCCCCGGCCGGCCGCCGGTGGCCACCTGCCAGGCTTCATCCAAAATCTCCGGCAAAGTGTCCAGGCTTTCCAGCAGGTAACTGTGCTTCGTCACCGGCGTGACGATTCCCGTAATATCCGCTTCCTGAAAGGAGTCTTTGCCGATATCGTTAAGATTAACCTGGCCGGTAATGGCCAAAAGGGGAATGGAGTCCAGATAAGCGTCGGCAATGCCGGTAACCAGGTTTGTGGCTCCCGGCCCGGAAGTGGCCAGGCAGACCCCGGGCTTGCCGGTAGCTCTGGCATAGCCGCAAGCCGCATGGGCTCCCCCTTGCTCATGGCGTACCAGTACATGCTTAAGCGGGGATTTGCCCAGGTATTCATAGAAGTTAAGAATCTGGCCGCCGGGATAACCGAAAACCATTTCCACTTCTTTTTTTAATAAAAAATCTATGATGTATTGCGCACCGTTTTTCATGATGGCTGCATTCCTTATACTTTATTTATTTGCCGGGCCTTTTGCTTAGGCTTGGCCCGGTTTCTTAAACACCGCGCCCTGGGCGGCGGAGGTCACTTGAGCGGCGTAGCGGGCCAGGTAACCGGTAACACCCCGGTTAGGCGGTCCGGCCCAGGCTTGGCGGCGTATTTCGATCTCTGCTTCATCGACCAGAAGCTCAAGCTGCCGGGCGGGAATATTGATGCTGATAATATCCCCGTCCTCTACCAGACCGATCAAACCGCCTGCCGCTGCTTCCGGTGAAATATGGCCGATGGATGCCCCCCGGGTAGCGCCGGAGAAGCGGCCGTCGGTGATCAGAGCTACAGAAGAGCCTAAGCCCTGGCCCATAATCGTAGCCGTAGGCGTCAGCATTTCTTGCATGCCCGGTCCGCCTTTAGGGCCCTCATAACGGATAACCACTACGTCGCCGGCTTTGATTTTGCCCGCCATAATGGCGGCGGTGCCTTCTTCCTCACTATTAAATACCCTGGCAGGGCCTTTGTGCACCATCATTTCCGGCAATACCGCCCCTTGCTTTACTACGGCGCCGTCGGGAGCCAGGTTGCCCCGGAGGACCGCAATGCCCCCTTCCGGCCGGTAAGGCTTGTCGAAATGCCGGATCAGCTCACCGTCAGCCCCTTGATACCGGTCTAATATGGCAGCCAGGCAATCGGCTCCTACGGCTTTGACGCTGCCGTCAATGAGGCCGTTATCCGCCAATTCCTTCATCACTGCCATAATGCCGCCTTTTTTGGCCAAATCTTCAATAAAGGTAGGCCCCGCCGGATTCAGCACGCAAAGCTGAGGCGTAGTATGGCTGATTTCATCGATCATGGCCAAATCCACCGGTACGCCGGCTTCATGGGCAATTGCCGGCAGGTGCAAAGCCGTATTGGAGGAGCAGCCTAAGGCCATCTCCATCCGCAAAGCATTTTTAAATGAGGCAGGTACCAGAATATCGCTGGGACGCCGGTTTTCTTTCAGCAAGTCCATAACCCGCTCGCCGGCAGTCTTGGCCAAGCGCTTTCTGGCGCCGCTGATGGCGGGAATGGTGCCGTTGCCCGGCAAGCCCATGCCTAAAGCTTCCGTCAGGCAATTCATAGAATTGGCCGTATACATGCCGGAGCAGGAGCCGCAGCCGGGGCAGGCTTTTTCTTCGATCTCGCACAAGGCTTCGTCCGTCATTTTGCCGATGCTATGCTGGCCCACCGCTTCAAAGACTTCATTGAGGCCCAATCTGGTGCCGTCAGACAACTGGCCTGCCATCATGGGGCCGCCGCTGACAAAGATGCAGGGCAGGTTGAGCCGGCAAGCAGCCATCAGCATACCGGGCACTACTTTATCACAATTAGGAATAAAGACCAGGGCATCCATAGGATGAGCGCTGATCATCACTTCGATGGAATCGGCAATCAGTTCCCGGCTGGCCAGGGAATACTTCATGCCTCTATGATTCATGGCAATGCCGTCACAAACGGCAATGGTCTGAAACTCGAAGGGCACACCGCCGGCGTTACGGATGCCGGCTTTGACAGCGTCACCAATATCCCTTAAATGCTGGTGGCCGGGTACGTAATCGTTGTGTGAATTGACTACGCCAATAAAAGGCCTGCCCATTTCCTGATCTGTAATGCCAAGAGCTCTCAGCAATGAACGGTGGGGCGCCTTGGCCGGCCCTTTCTTGATGGTATCGCTGCCCATACTTATTCCTCCTATTATATCTATATTTAATTAATATAAGCTTTTTTGGCATAGCTTGTCAAATGTTTTTCAAAACATTTCCGAACATTTATAAACATTTCTCGGAATATTTCTCGGAATACTTATCGGAATATTTCTCGATTAAATAATGCATAAGCGGCGTGTAAACCGCCGGACCCGCCAAGGCCAAATCGTCTGCCTGTTTTCGCCAGGCTGCGATTAGCTGATATCCCACTATGCGATTGGCTCATATCCAATACTGCGATTGGCTCATATCCAATACTGCGATTGGCCTATATCCTATGCTGCGGCCGTCCGATACCTATCCCTATACATAAATCGCCTTTGCTCAGCATAATCTTTCTTGGGTGATAGCATGATGAATTCGATTATATTAATGGAAAGTTTAGTGGCGGGAACCGCCACTTTGCTGGGAGCCGCCATGGTTTGCGGCTTTGGCCGGCCCCGGGTCAGGGTCTTGGCGGCCCTTATGGGTTTTGCCGCCGGCGTCATGGCCTGCGTCGTCGTTTTAGACCTGCTGCCTTATTCCTATAGCTTCGGCAGTCTGCTTTATACCTTCTGCGGCTTTTGGCTTGGCGTCCTGCTGATGGATACCTTGGAGAAATTGGTAGGCCATCTCACCAGAAAAAGACTGGACCAGGAAGAAAAGGACAAAGGGCTAAACCGCTATTTTCGCCTGGGCATTTTAGTGGCTATCGGCATCGCCCTTCATGACCTGCCGGAAGGCATGGCTATTGCCGCCGGGCACACGGCCCAAAAAGAAACGGGGCTGCTGCTGGCTATTGCCATCGGCCTCCACAATATTCCTGAAGGCATTGCCAGCGCCACTCCTTTCATAATGGCCGGCGTCAAACGCCGCTGGATTCTCCTGTTGATGCTGGGTATCAGTTTTTTCACGCCTTTAGGGGCCTGGCTTGGCATTTTGCTGATCTCCCTGGGAGACGGCCTGATCTCCCTTTTGCTGGCTTTAGCCGGCGGCGCGATGATCTCTTTGGTCATCCGCGATATGATCCCGGAAGCCTGGAAGCTAAACCGGCTGTTTGCCGCCGGCGGTTTTCTGTCCGGCTGTACTTTGCTGGCTCTGATGACCTTTTACTTTCATCATTGAGCCTCGCATGTAACCGTTGGAACCGTGAGTATAATCCCGAACTGCCGGGATACTATATTAGGTAATGAATAGACAAGCATCCGCCTCACAAAAAGGAAAACAAAAAAATATTCTTATAACCGGCTTGCCCACCGGCTTCATCAACGGCCTTTTGGGCAGCGGCGGCGGCTCTTACCTGGTGCCCCAGCTTACCCGCAAGCTAAAACTGGAGCAGCAAATAGCCCACGCTACTTCCCTTATCATTATCATGCCGACAACGCTTTTAAGCCTGGCCGTGTACCTTTTTAAACAGCCTCTGCCTTTGACCATGCTCCTTTATACCATTGCCGGCGGCTGCATTGGCGGCTTGGTCGGCGCTAAGCTGCTGACCAAAGTCCCCGGCTTATGGCTGGCCCTGATTTTCGGCTGCATATTGTTGATTTCCGGCTGTCGTATGGCCTGGGCCGGGTTTTTCGGCGGCTGAAAGCTGCCAAAGGTGGTTGAAAGCTGCCAAAATCGGCTGAAAGCTGCCAAAGACCGGGACAGGCATTGCAAGACTCCGCTGTCTGCTTGCAAGACATTGTCTGCACTGAAAAATACGCTTGAGGTTTTGGCTTGTTGCAGTTGCTGAAAATACTTTGCAATTCTGGAGGCAGAGCAATGATTGTTTTTATCGGCTCCATATTAGCCGGCATCATTACCGGCATGGGCATGGGCGGCGGTATTTTGCTGGTGCCCTTACTGGTATTTTTTTCGGACACCTCCCAATTAGGGGCTCAAGGGCTATGTCTGGCTTTTTCTATACCCACCTCAGCCCTGGCGGCCTGGTCCTTGTATCGGCAAAAAAAGCTGGACGTGGCCTGTGCCAAAAAACTAGTTCCCTGGACCCTCTGCGGTGCTTTGCCCGGAGCCTTGCTGGCTTCCTGGCTTTCCTCTTCTGTACTGCAAGGGATTTTTGGGCTCTTTCTAATATTTTTAGGCGGGCGGGAAATTTATACCTTTTGGCAGAAAAAAGGGCAAAAAAAATCATGAGTGCTAACTGCTCCCTATAATTTCAAGTTTACAGTACTTAACTATTGCCTTTTGGCCGATTTTAGCCTGAAAATGGACTGAAACCCCTATTTTGCAGGTAAAAACCTTTTATAAAATGAGGACACTGAAACAGTCGTACAAGCTGACCGTCATAAAGCTGACCGTCATAAAGCTGACCGTCGTAAAGCTGAAATGTACAAAATTTGAGGTTTTGTGGCTGTTGTTCCTTTAGAATAGTAGATTTAAACTATGCCTACACTAAATATAGGGAGAAATCAGTGTTCAGTAGCGTAAAACTTGAAATTTTCAGCAGTTAGCTAATGCAAATATCCATAAAACCTCATTTTTTGTACACACGGCAAGAAAAAGTGGTGAATCCATGGGGGCGTAAATTCGGATTGGATTGGGTGTGCCCGGCCGCTCAAAAAACGAAGTTGTGTTGCAGCGAACATCAAATTTAGGCTAAAAGCAGAGGCTAACTGCACAAAAAACGAAGTTGTGTTGCACTATTTCCTTTAAATTTGGCTCAAATTACGAAAAACTACCCTCTAATCCGTCTACAACTTCGATTTTTGTGCATCTGGACCCGAAAAACGGTCAAATCCGCTGCCTGCCGGAACACAACCTCGATTTTTGTGCAGTTAGTATATACAGGCAACCAAAATCCTGGTCGCCGCCAGCTTATCACCTAATCCGGGCGTACAAAAAGGATGTCCCCTTATGGTTATAAACCACTTAAGGACATCCCATTCGGGACATACTGACCGGCATCTCAAACGAGTAAAAGAAACGCCGGGGAAGATTCTGAACCAATTGTACTAAATCCTCCCTGGGTTTGTCAATCCGTCCCATCAACTGCCAAAAGACCTTTTCAATGTTTTTTTATCGAAGAAAAACTATTTATTTCAATGCTGTCTTCTAAACTCTAATCATCTGCTCATTTTATTTCAATGCTATCTTCTAAGCTCTAATCACCTGCTCATTTTATTTCAATATTATCTGCCAGGCCGGTTTCCTGCCAGGCTCGAATTTTCAATGCTGACCCGGATTTTCAATGCTAGGCCCGGGTCATCTGCTGGATCATATCCTCCGTTAAAATCAGCCTCTGATCCATAACCTTCCAAAGCTCTTCATGGGGCGGATTCATGACGCCATGGCATAAGGTCATAATTACGCCTTCATTCTTAGCCATAAGGATGGCGGGTAAGAAATCGCTGTCGCCGGTAAATATGGCTGCATGAGTGATCCGCTGCTTGGCCGCCATCAGAACCAGATCCACCCCCAGCAGGATATCCACCCGCTTTTGGATAAACAGCGGAGTCCCGCCTTCTTTATATCCTCGAAATTCCAGCTTGCCCAACCGCACATCAAATTGCGATAAATTAGCTATCCTATTAAAGAAAGCTTGTTTCCTGGAAAATCTCTCTTTCTGCTCTTCTGTAGGGGGATTGCCCTGGTAAGGCAAGCAGTGATAATAATAGCTGCGAAATAAGGGGATCCCCTGAGTCATCCATTTAGCAAGCTTCTCATAATCGATTCGCGGTGAATTAAATTCTTCCTGTAATACTTTATCCAGATAAGCTCCATCAATAAATACTGCCACTTTATCTGACATTTGTTTCCACCTCCTTGTCTCATCATACGATAGAAGAATCAAATTGTCAATATATGTTAAACTTAATATTTTTTGCCATTAATTATGAAAGCTTCATTATATAGCATTTGCATTCTGCCGGGATTTATGCTATAATGCGAAAAAGTTAAAGGGGTGCTCAATATTGATTGAGATACCCCTTTTGGCTTGCACGGAAAGTGTTCCGCTTTTCCGTCAAAACAAAAGATTCATACAGAAATAAGATTTGCGTATATTTAGGATCATAATTAGGTAAACTATAGGATAAATATAGCAAATCCCACAGGAGGTTTTAACGTGTTACGAGCCAAAATAAAAAAGCTGCCCTGGAGCTTGTTGGCCCTTGTCTCTCTCTTCCTTGTTATGATTGCCGGAGCATTCAAACCCGGTCTTCTTGAAGCAGAAGCATTAAGTGATTTTTTTGCCGATATCGGCACAAGCAATTCTGTTGTCGTCAGTGACGAAGCTTTAGCAAAAATGGAGGTTTTGGATACCGGATGGGAATGTGATGAGGAGGGCCGGTCTTGCACCCGGGTTCTGATCAATGGCAGCGAAAGCCTTATCTGCCTGCCCAGCGAGACCAAGGACGATCTTCTTATGGTTCCCCTGAAGCATTTCAGCTTGGTAGCCGGCTGTACTCTTGAGATTGGGGAAGACAAAAAAATTCATCTCACCAAAGACAATCAGACTTACGTCATGGAGGCAAACTCCCCTTGGCTGATCAGCGGCGACGACATTTGGACCTTCCCCGCCCAGCCTTACGAAGCCCACGAAAATATTTATGTACCCCTTCGCTTTCTTTGCAGCATAATGAACATCAACGTTCAATGGCATGATAAGAGCGATACCGTCCTCCTGGACAGCCACGATGTGGAGGCTGAAGCTCTTGTCCCTTCCTTAGCCGCCGAAAACGCCAATCTGCTGGCCGCCTTGGAAGGGGAGGAAGGCCCCAAACTAGGCGAGCCTATAGAAATCACCATTACATTTTACTACTCTTCGGCCAAGCAAGCCTGGACCGCCTCCGGTAATGAGGCTGTTGCCGGCAGTATAGCGGCGGATTCCAGCGTCCCCTTCGGGACCCAATATTATATTCCCGGGCTGGATTTTATCCGGGAAGACTGCATCTTTACCGTCCATGACCGGGGCAGCGCCGTCAAGGGCAATGTGGTGGACGTCTATTTACCCTCTTCCGTGCGCGGTCTTTCTGAGACCAAGGCCGCCCTTAGAGTGGGCCGGTATACCACCACTGCCCAGCCCATCATTCCGGAAGCAGAGTAGACAATTTTTTCATAAGATTTTCCACTGGGATGCTGCAAAAAAGCTTAGTCTTGTTTGTAGCATCCTTTCTTACTGTTTGCGTACTTGCTAAAAAAATGATATGATAATGAAGAAAAATGCAGAAAAGGAAGATGGCTTTGAGCAGATATTCTACTCGTATAATCACATGCTTGCTGCTCTCCCTGCTTTTATTGGGAAGCTGCGGCCAGGCCGGCGGCAAATCGGACCCTATTGCTTCTGTTTCTGCCGAAAAGACCCCTCTCCGTTTGGAAGAAGGCGTACTGCGCCCTTTGATTTTTGAGGGTGAGATTTCCAGTACCCGTTATTCTCTGGAGGAGGGCAAAATCACCGCCGTAGCTAATGGCTTTTCTTTGGATTTGTATTTCAGCGACGAACTGGATCCCGCTTCCATCGAAAGCGCCATCCAGCTCAAAGGCCCGTCGGAGGTTCAGTACATTGCTATGCAGCAGGAATCCGCTCCTGCCGGCGGACAACACATCGTTAATATAAACGTTCCTGCCGCCCCTCCCGGCAATTATCAATTGACCATCACCAATGCCTTGGCCGGTAAAAATTCTTTGCCTTTAGGGGAATCCATTCCGATCAGCATTCACCTGGACGCCCAGACGGAAGGAGAGTTCTTTCTGCTGGATTCCAGCGGCTTACCCCGGCCCATTACCTATGAAGAATGCCGGAACGGCCTGGCTTTATCCGATACAGCCAAGACCTTTATCATCCATTTCGACCAGGAGGTCAATCAGGTTTCAGTAGAAGATTCCTTGAAATCCGGCCTCAAAGAACAACCGGTCATCACCGCTTTTTCCTGGCTGACCCCTCAGCAATTGCGGGTGAACCTGACTCAGCTGCAGACCGGCATGAGCTATCACCTTATCCTGGATCAGGGCATGGACAAAAAAGGCAACAGTATTTTAGGCTCCTGCTATTTCCGTACAGGCAAAGCCTCAAATGTCGGTGTGATTCAGCTAGCCACCGGTGAAATGAATATGCTGTATCAATTCAGCGAAGAACGCTTTTCCGGCGTCCGGTCTCAGCTAATCAACAATAAGATTCTTTTGCAAGCCGGCACCAGTCTCACCTGGAGCTTCGGCCTAGGAGCAAGGCAGCTCTTTTCCCTGCCCTCCCTCCGTTATGATCTGGCTCTGCCGCAGCATTACCGGGAACCGATTTGGCTGGATTACGACAATTTATTAGGCTATAACAGCTCTTCCAAAACCCTTAACCTGGTTTCCGCACCGGAGGGCAAAGTAACTCCCCTTTATACTCTGCCCGATCGTCCCATTGAGTGCCGCTTGTCTCCCAACGGCCGCCTGCTGGCTGTTACCTGCAAAAACACCGCCGACAGCCAGAAAGTGGATCTGCTGCTCATCGACATCCAGAAAAAAACCTTGCTGCATCAGTTAGCAGCTTTTGCTCAGCCCTACAATACCCCTACCGGCTTGCCGACGATCAACCTGACCTGGAGCAGCAACGACGCCATTATTTACACCGACGGCAACCATATTCTGCGGGCCTACCTGTCTTCCGAAGGCAAAATCATGGAAAAAACCAATACCATAGTCAAGGACGGCCGTATCCTGGATTATTATGGCGACCAGGCTTTGCTGCTTTACAGACCCGTTGGCGGCAACAGCGATTCTCTCTACTTGCTGCAAGACGACAAAAGCCGCCGCTTAAAAAACATTTCGGCCGAAGAGAAAAACTTTTATTGCGTCTTGGTTGACCCCGAAACCATTCTATACCAAAAGGGCGAAGAGATTTATCGTTACTCCATTGCCGGGCAAAGCTCCGAATTAATCGGCGGCGGCTTGCTGCTGGGTGTGTCCGCCAACCGGGATAAGGCATATTATATGGTCAATGCCGAAGATTACAGCCGCTCGGCGCCTTGATACAGTAAATAAACATTGACGACTTAATGATTTGGCTACCGGCTATATGCCGGTAGCCTTTTTTCGCAGGCAAAAAATCATGGATTAATTCTATTCTCTATTGCTTGACGGCTCTTGCAGAAATTCTCAAAAGCTATTATAACGATGGAAACGTTAAGCCTCCCTTGTATTATTACCGGGACGCCGACAAAAACGGGATCGATCTATTGATTGAAAACGGCGATACGCTGCACCCTGTTTAAGTAAAAATCAGCAGCGACCCGACAAAATCGATGATTAAGTCGTTCCGCTGCTTGAGTGCCAACAAGAGCAAAAAAGTCGGTACCGGCGCCGTAATTTGCCTGGCAAAAGAACGGCTGCCGCTGACAGAGGATGTCTGGATTTTGCCGGCAGGCATGATTTAGTACTCCAGCAAGCTTCCGTACTCTACCTGCTGCAAGGTCAAGCCCTGGGGCGGTAGGGTAGCTCCCGTAAGCTTGCGGTCTCCCAGCCCCAAAAGCACGGGCATGTCTTGAGGACGCCGTTTGCCTGCTCCTACCTCCAGCAAGGTACCGGCAATAATTCTTACCATATTCCACAGGAAGCCGTTGCCCCTTACGAAAAGCCGCAACAGCCGGCCTTCCTTTTCCAAGCGGCATTCGTAAATCTCCCGGACAAAGGTTTTTGTCTTGGCGCCGGCTGCGCAAAAAGCTCTGAAATCATGGCTGCCCTCCAGATAGGAAGCGGCTTCCTGCATGGCCGCCAAGTCCAAATCATAGGTAACATGATAGCTGTAGCGGCGGTGAAATGGGCTGGGTACGCAATGGCAGTAAAACTGGTAAACGTAGGTCTTCTCTTTGGCGGAAAACCTGGCATGAAAATCCGCCGCCGCCTGCCGGCTTTCCCGGATGACGATGGCTTCCGGCAGGTAAGGCACCAGAGCCAGCATCCAGCGCTCCGGCGGAATGGTGCTCTTCGTAAAGAAATTCACCACCTGGCCCCAGGCATGGACGCCGGTATCGGTACGGCCGGAGCCTTCAATCGTTATCGTCTCTCCCGTCAGCTTGTATATGGCCGTCTCCAGGGACTCCTGAATAGTGGGAAGACCTGTGCCTGCCTGGCTTTGAAAACCGAAGAAATCGGTGCCGTCATAGGCTACGGTGAGAACAATATTGCGGCCGTCTCTTTCGATCATTGATTTCTCCTTAAACAAATATGCTCAGACAAACAGCTTCAGCCACAGCCTGTCTACAATCACAAAAACCAAAAAGCAAATCACCGCAGCAAAGGCCCAACCGTCCCCTGCCCGGTAACGCAATTGCCGCATACGGGTCCGGCCTTCGCCCCCCCGGTAGCAGCGGGCTTCCATGGCCATGGCCAAGTCGTCGGCCCGGCGAAAGGCGCTGATAAACAAAGGAATCAGCAAAGGCACCAGGCTTTTGGCTTTGGCCATCAGGCCGCCAGTCTCAAAGTCTGCCCCCCGGGCAATCTGGGCTTTCATAATCCGCTCCGTCTCCTCAATCAGCGTGGGAATAAAACGCAAAGCAATGGTCATCATCATGGCCAGCTCATGGGCCATAGGGATGAAGCATCGTTTCATGATCCGCTCCAGCCCATCGGTCAAGAGAATCGGCGTGGTAGTCAGCGTCAGCAGAGCCGTCACATTCAAAAGCAAGGCTAATCTTACCACCATAAAAACACCCTTAAGAACGCCGCCCCCAGTGATCTTCAAAAACCGCCACTGCCAGAGAATTTCACCTTCCGCCGTCATAAAAAAGTTGAGGATCAGCGTCAGCACCATCAACAGCCACATGGGTTTAAGCCCCTTGGCCAGGGTTTTTAAAGGAACGCCGGAGAGGGCGATGATTACCGCCGTAAAGGCCAGCACATAGCCGAAGCTTTGCAGTTCCTTAACGGTAAAAAGGGCCACCATATAAAGGAACAGGCAGATGATCTTCGTCCGGGGATCCAGCCGGTGCAAAAAAGACCGGCCGGGATAATATTGTCCGATGGTAATATCTCTAAGCATGGCCTAACACCCGCAGGATTTCATCCTGCCCTTCTTCAATGGTCAGCACATCCTGATGAACGGCCAACCCTTTTTCTTTCAACCTCATCATCAGCTTCATCACTTCCGGCACGTCAAGGCCCATGGCCTCCAATTCTTTGGCCTTGCCAAAAACCTGCCTCACCGCATCGTCATAAACGATATGCCCCTGATGGATCACCACCAGCCGCTGAGCCAGCCGGGCCACATCATCCATACTGTGGCTTACCAAAATAATGGCCAGGCCTTTTTCGTTCAGCCGCTTTAGCTGGTATAAAATCTCCTCCCGGCCTTTAGGATCAAGACCGGCGCAGGGCTCGTCCAAGATCAGATATTTAGGCTGCATAGCTAAGACGCCGGCAATGGCCACCCGCCGTTTTTCACCGCCGGATAAGCCGAAGGGCGACAGCTCTTTAAACTTTTCATAATCCAAATCCACCATTTTCATGGCCCAGCGTACCCGGCGCTGAATTTCCCCTTGGTCCAGCCCCAGGGTTTTGGGGCCAAAGGCGATATCCAAAGCCACCGTTTCTTCAAAAAGCTGATGCTCCGGATATTGAAACACCAGTCCCACCTTGCGGCGGATTTCTTTGAGATCTTTGCTTTTGGGCAAAATGGCCATATTATCCACCATGGCCTGGCCGGCCATGGGAAATAACAGGCCGTTGCAATGCTGGATCAGTGTGGATTTGCCGCTGCCCGTATGGCCGATCAGGCCCACAAATTGCCCACTTTTGATGGTCAGATTCACATCGTGCAAAGCCGGCGATTCATAAGGGGTACCGGGCTGGTAGGTATAGGAGAGGTTTTGTAATACTATGGGCATAAAGCCACCACCAATTCTTCAATGGTCAAAACCGATAGGGGCAGGGCAAAGCCCTGCTGCCGCAGCCGGTGGGCCATTTCCACCGCCAGAGGCACGTCAAGCCGCAGCTTCTTCAGCTCTTCCACTTGATTAAAAACTTCCTGAGGATTGCCGCTCATGACGATTTTACCTTCCTCCATGACCACGATACGGTGGGCGGCTACGGCTTCCTCCATCATATGGGTTATATAAATAACGGTAATCTTCTCTTCCTGATTCAGCTTCTGCACCGCCGCCATTACCTCCCGGCGGCCCCGGGGATCCAGCATAGCCGTAGGCTCGTCCAAAACCAGCACCTTAGGCCGCATAGCCATGACGCCGGCAATGGCCACCCGCTGCTTTTGGCCGCCGGAAAGCAAATGCACCGCCCGGTCTTTGTATTCGCTCATACCCACTCCGGCCAAGGCCTCATCTACCTGCTTCCGGATCAAGGCCGGCTCTATTCCCAGGTTTTCCGGGCCGAAAGCCGTATCCTCCTCCACGGAAGTAGCGATCAGCTGATTATCGGGGTTTTGGAAAACCATGCCCACCTGCTGCCGCAACGGCCAAAATTCCTCGGGATTTTGGCTGTCCAAACCGTTGACGGTCACTTTGCCGGCCGTAGGCAAAAGCAAGCCGTTGATATGTTTGGCTAATGTGGATTTGCCGGAGCCGTTATGGCCCAGGATTACTAAAAATTCGCCGTCAGACACCGTCAGATCGATGCCCTTCAGCGCTTCTTTGTTTTCATATTCGTAATGAAGATCCTTAATTTCGATCAACAGCTAAGCCTCCTGACCGCTTGTACATAATCTATTCGCTAAATAATCCGTAAAAATTATTTTACCATGCAAAACCAAGTCTGTACAGTCATTGCTTAGGACAGGACAGTTAGCTTAATCGCCAAAAGCGTATGACTTGAATCCTGCGAGAAACAACAGCGAGACCAGCAAGGTAAGGGCTGTGAAACAGACCGCCGCCACATGAAGGTCCATTCGGTCCAACACGGCGCCGTACAGCAGTGCGCCAAAGGGCAGACCGCCCTTGGTAATGAGCCCCACTACGGAGAATACCCGAGATAAAAGCGGCTCCGGCGTCTGCCGCTGCATCACCGTTTGCAGGGGGACGTTGAGAAACATGACTGCTGCACTAAGCACCCCCGCTGCTCCGGATATAAGGCCGAGATAAATAAGGGTATCAGTACCCAACACAGCCAGTATCCCCGGCATAACCAAGAATGCGGACAACACTGAGCTTCCCATTAACAGCATCAGCCCCAGCTTCAGTGCACCGCGTTCCTGCCCCGTTTTGCCGAAAAGCACGCCGGTCAGGACGCCGCCCAGCAGCGCCCCCAGCATAATCACAATTTGCAGCAAACCGTATTGGGTATCGCTATAAGAAAGCCGGGTACGGAACAGCAGGGGCAGCATTACCTGAAACACCGGCATCACAAGGGCATAAATCGCCAGCAGAGACAGGCACAGGTTGCGGATGGCCGGTTGGCCCAGCACAAATCCTCCGCCCTCCCGCAAAGCTGACAACATCCCCTGCTTTTCCTCCGCATTGCGGTGGCTGTATTGGATAAATATTTCGCTGATGCCAGACAGCAGAAAGGAAATCCCGTTGATGAAAAATAAGAGAGAAATTCCAAATGCGGCATAAAGCGTCGTTCCAATCACCGGGCCGGCCAGTCCGGAAAGCGTCCGCATGGAGTACAAGGCGGAATTGGCTCTGGAAAGCTGTTCTCTGCTGACCAGCTGGGGCAGGATCCCTTTGGTAGCCGGATCAAACAAGCCATTTAGAAGCGCAATTATCGCCTGTATGCACATCACCATCCCCAGAGACATCCTGCCCATTTGAGACAAAAGAGCCAGGAGCAGAATAGCCCCGCCGCTAAGGAGGTCGGTCAGTACCATGATGGTTTTCCGGTTCCACCAGTCCCCCAGCACCCCGGCCAGGGGATAGATGAGCAGTGCCGGAACAATGGACAAAAAAGTAAACAGTCCAACTGTGGCGGCGGAGCCTCCCATGTCCAGAATATAAAGGGGGATGACAATCATCTGTACCCGGGAACCGGTATCGGAGACCATCCGGCCCCATAACAGGAGCAGCAGATTTCTGCCCGGGGAAGTTTGCCTCTTGTTCACATCTGCCGCTCCTTGCTCTTTTGATTTAAAGGATTTCCACATAGCCTTCGTCACCGTTCACTCGAATGCGGTCGCCGTCCCGGATGAGCCTGGTTGCGCCGACAATGCCCACCACGGCGGGCAGGCCGTATTCCCGGGTAATAACCGCACCGTGGGTCATCATACCGCCCACCTCGGTGACCAGCCCTGTGATGGAGACGAACACCGGCGTCCAACTGGGGTCGGTGAAGGAGGTAACCAAAATATCCCCTTTTTCCATCACCGCATCCTCGATGGACCGCACCACACGGGCGCGGCCCTCCACCACACCGGAGGAAACGCCCAGGCCGGGCAAAGCCCCGGCGGGAATCTCCTTCTGATAGGCCATCTCCGGCACCTCACCATCCGAGAACATGACCCGGGGCGGAGTAAGACTGCCAAAGTGGACATAGTCCTTTTTCCGGCGGTCGATGGCGGCATAATCCACCCGGCCGGTTCGGAGAGCCTCCTGGAGCTCCTCCAGATACAGGTAAAAGATATCACCGGGCACTGACAGGACCCCCTGCCGGGCCAGGCGCTCCGCCTCTCGCATCATCGTTCGCTTATATACATCGTAACGGCAGACCCAGAAGTACTTGGGATATTCCCGGGTGCCCACATAATTTCGAAAAAAGGAAATGTAGCGACGCAGTTTATTTGCTTTGCGGGCTCCCAGCTTTTGCCGGGCCAGCAGCACCAGCGCCTCTGTAAGCGCCTCCATCTCCCTGCGGCCCTGTTCAAAGGAAGCTTTACCGTGCCCCTTTGGCAGAGTACGCAGATTGGTGAGGATGGTACCCACCAACTCGGCGGGATTTTCCCGGAAGCGGGTTTTGGTGATGTCGATTTCACCGGTAGCCCGCATCCCATACTGTCGTAAAAAAGCCTCAAAGGCAGCTGCCACCGGGTTCCCCCCCTCCACCTGACGCAGGTCCTCCAGCCGGAACCCTTCCCCCGCATCTGCCAAATACTGCACCACAGCAGGGTAGTCACGGGCCAGATCGGCTACCTCGCTCAGGGCAAGCCCCATTTCGGAGGTGGGATTGTGGTCCACTGATTTGGACAGGCAGTTGCTGATAGTCTCCTCACCGGTGAGCTTCTTGCCCATAGCGTCAATTTTTTTGAGAATAAACTGGGCAGACAGCACCATGCCGTAGCCGGTGGCATCGTAGATCACCTTGGAGAGCTCTTTTTGATCCTCCAGGATGGCCTGGATGGCCGCCATCCCTGCAAGAGGCTCCAACCGCCGCTCCAGTTGGTCCACCAGGCCCTGCATCCGGTGAATATAGCGGTCAATATCGGCGGGATCGTTATGCCGGTAAACCCGGATTCCCTCCCGAATAATGGGCAGCCAGCCGTTAAAAGAAGAGAAGCTGCCGGGGCCCTTGGGGATGCTGTCAATATACTCCTTACGTGACAGCACATCTTCAATAGCGGCATGGGTCAGGGGGTCGGTAGCCGCCAGCTTGGTGCGAATCATTTGCTTACCGTAGGCTGATTTGGCGTCATGGGTGATATCGATATATAACCGCCCGCCTACCTCCTCCATCCGGAACAGAGAAATCAGTTGCATAAAGGATATGCCCAGGGGCAGCATTACATCGGTCATCATTTGCATATGGCCCGCCGATACAAAAACGCGTTTGAAGCCATCCCTGCTGGCGGGAAGGGGATACAGCGTGGTAATGGCCCGGGACTGCACGATAGAGAATCTCCCCTCCGCCCAGCACCATTCAATGTCCTGAGATGCGCCAAAGGCAGCTTCGATACGCTTACCAATAGCGGCAAGCTCCCGCAATTGGTCCTCTGTAAGGAGCGTAACGGCCTTGCTGTCCGTTTTAATGTCTTTGCCCCGCAGCCGCCAGGTAATGGGGGTTTTACGCCCGGACACCAGCTCTTCGCCCAATCCCTCAACCGCCTCGACGACACAGGTAAACCGGTCGGAGGTCATGGGATCGGCGGTAAACAGCACGCCGGAAAACTGGGCGGGCGCCATCTCCTGCACCACTACGGCAATGGCTACATCCTCATGACAGTAGCCATTTTTTATGCGATACGCAACCGCCCTGTCGTTGTACAGCGAGGCAAAGCAGTTCATTACCGCCCGGGGAATATCGGCAACCCCCACATTCAAGTAGCTATCCTGTTGACCTGCAAAGGATGCCTCCGGCAGGTCCTCCGCCGTGGCAGAGGAGCGAACGGCAAAAAGGGTGTTCGGGGGGTAGGATGCCAGCATTGTCTCAAGCTCCTGCAAAAAGCTCTCTGGGATGGAGAGATTCCCAATCACCTGCCGGATTTCCGCACTGGCCCGGATTAGTGCCTCCTGGGTGGATGCCGTCTGCAGCCCTTTGCTCCGAGATCTGATCACATCGGCACAAAGCGCCCGAAAGGCATGGGTGGTAACGACAAAGCCACCGGGCACATTGATGCCGTCCATGGCCGACAGCCTGCTTAGATTTGCTCCTTTGCCGCCGCTCAGGACAAACTCACCGGCAGCAGTATCAGTCAACTTCAGCAACATGCTCATTGATACTCCTCCTTATAAAACGCCTTGCGCATCTGGGCAAGGTATTCATCCATCTCCGCAAAGACTTCTTCCAGCACAAAACCATCTTTGTGCTCCTTTAACAGCCCGTCGGTAGCCCAGGAAATAATTTTTATCACTTTCTCCAGGTCGATGCCCTCCCGTAGCCGAGAGGCGTCCAGCCCCGGCAAAAAGTTCTCCTTCCACGGCGGGAAGCGGTCTACCTTGACCTGGGTAATGGCCTCTTGCAGTTGTTCGTCCGTCTCCTTGCGCACTGACATGAGAAAGTCCAGCACATAGGGGTACTCGTTTACTACAGCCAGCTTAATCCGCTCCGACTCGCGAATGCGGTCAAACAAATCTGCCTGCTCGAAAGACTTTACAATGCGGTCATACACAAGGCCGTAGGCAAATTCATAGAGATAGAGAAAGAGTTTTTTCTTATTGCCAAAATAGTGAAAAATCAAACCTTTGGAGATACCCGCCGCCGCGATGATTTCATCCACGGTCGCTTTTTTGTAGCCATTCTTGGCGAAGTGCTCCATGGCCGCACGGATAATTCGCTGCTTTTTATCCTCAGGCATATGAATCTCTTGCATCGTCATCACCTCATTGACTGATTTAGTCAATTCCACTGTAACATAGTTGACCAATTTAGTCAACAGCGAGCTGCACAGATGCTTAGGAAACCTTTCAATGCAAAAGCAGGGCGGGCTATTATCTCCCGTCCTGCTTCTGCATTCCTGATTTGGCTGTTATATTTATATGGCTGCGTCCCGCTGCCGGAACAAGATCACTCCCCCGCCGGCCAGCAGCAGGGCGGCAATGCTCAGCACCAGAGGCGCTGCCGCCGGCTGAACTGCCTTCAAGGGTGTAATCCATGAAAAAGGGGAAAGTGCGTAGAGCACCTCGGGAATCTGCTGCTGCTCCCAAAGAATCTCCATCAGGACAAACAGGATGAGCAAACCGTAGCTAATCCCGGTCATCCATCTGGGCAGCCCGCCGAAGAGCAGCAGAGCGATACCGCCAATAACCCAAAGGGCCGGAATCATTTTAGCCATCTCAAAGAAGAGACGAGAAAGCGCACTGCCGTCTCCCGTACCCACCACCGCACCCAGACCTACGCAGAAGCCGGACATCAGCAAAACAGCCGCCGTACCGCCGAAAATATAAACCGTATGGCTGAGCAGCAGACTCTCCCGACGCACCGGCATGGACAACAGCGTCTCTCCCTTGGCAGCCTCCTCCCTGCCCAAAATGCCTGCCGACATTATGACATAGACTGAAATCAGGAGTCCCAAAACATATAGCATCAACGACAAAAATGCCCCTTCGATACCACCCAGCCGTTCAATGAGCCCTGCCAAAGCCTCCGCCGAGCTGACGGCGCTCACCATCAGATAGCTGGCGTATCCCAGCGCAAAGGAAAAGATGGCGTAAAAGCAAAACCACGAGAGAAAGGGGCCTTTTTGGGTGCGCCAGGCAAGGGCTTGAAGATTGCGGAGACCCGGCTTTGCAAAGGCCGGGCCTGCTCGCTGGGGCACAAGTCCCGCCCCCAAATCCCGCCGCGCCATCAGCCACAGGGAAAGGGCCGTCAGCACGGCGCCCAATGTCAACGGAATCAGCAACAGCGAAAACCGTTCCCCGGCAAAGGGACGAATGAGCAGCGGCCACTCCAGCGGATTGAAGTAGGCGAGGCGATTTTCTCCCCCACTCACATTCCATAGGATATGCAGGCCGAACAGCACTCCCAGCATTCCAAAACTCGCTCCCCGTGCTGCTGTGGCGCTTACAAAGAGCTGAGCGGCCACTGCCGCCAACAGCCCCAGTACACAGGATGCCGCCAAAAAGCCCAAGCAGTGGGCCAGCGAACCCATAAGACCCAGGCCAAGAGCTGCCATGGCCAATAGGGCCAATATCGCCGCCGCGGCATTGATGAGGGCCATATTCGCAACCCCTGCCGCAAGGGGAGCAAGACTGCCGGCAACATTGGCCCCCAGCAGTTCCCCCTTGCCCTGTTCCTCGGCCAGCCGCGTATGGCGGATCATGTGGATAATGCTAAAAATCCCGCCCAACAGCACCAAAAACACCTTAGTGCGCCAGGTGACAAATCCGGCAATAGAAACCTCCAGCAGCGGGCCGTGCATGGCCTCGGTCAGCGGATCAATAAGGCTGACCCCCATCTCTACCAACGACTCCTGAGTGGGGAACAACACCAGCGACGACACCGTATTGATGGCCACCCATACCCCCGGCGCCAGCAGCCAAAAGAGGGTAAAGATACGGTTTTGCCGCAGGTATAACCCCATGAGGGAAAGCGTTGCGTGAAAATACCGCTTCAACCTAAGCCCTCCTCTCGCTGTCCTTTTTTGTAGTAGTTTAGGAAGAGCGCCTCCAGGGTGGGAGGCTCCTGTTGGAGGATCAGGGCTCTCAGCTCCTCCATGTTGCCCTCTTTAATGATTTTGCCCCCGCGGATCACGCCGATCTGATCGCAGACGGCCTCCACCTGTGAGAGGATATGGCTGGAGAGAAACACCGTTTTTCCTGCCTTCCGCGCCTCTTTTATACATTGCTGGAACACGCCCTCCATCAGCGGGTCCAGCCCGGTGGAGGGCTCGTCGAGAATCAGCAGTTCCACATCGGATACAAAGGCCGAGATAAGCGCCACCTTCTGCCGGTTGCCTTTGGAGTAAGTTTTGCACTTCTTGGTAGGATCCAGGTCGAAGCGTTCTATGAATTCCGCCCGGCGCTCCTTGGAATAGCTGCCCCGCAGCCGTCCGAGAAAGTCGATGACCTCGCCGCCGGTCATGTTGTCCCAGAGCTGCACATCGCTGGGAACATAGGCCAGGCGGCGGTGCAGTTCCACATTTTCCCGCCAGGGATCGCCGCCCAGCAAATGGACCTCTCCCTCGTCCTTTTTCAAAAGGCCCAGAAGAATGCGGATGGTGGTGGACTTGCCCGCGCCGTTTGGCCCAATAAAACCGTAGATGCTTCCCTCCGGCACCTTCAGGTCCACGCCCTCCAGAGCAAAGGTTTTGCCAAACCGCTTGATTAAACCGCGAATCTCAATGGCAGACATACAAATCCCCTCCTTACTGCTTGTAAAAACACCTGCGCAGCACATCCAAATACTGGGCGAAGTCGGTGTTCAGAGCCTCCAGATCAATCTCTTCCACCCTTTGGTCTCCAATGAGCTCCATGGATCGGTTGCCGTAGTTCTCCAGCGCCCAGATGGTCAGGTCCCGGATTTTATCGGCCGGTACATCTTGACGGAACAAAGAGGTGTCCAAATTGCCCAGCAGACACTGGTAGCCATAGGCCATCATCTTTACAAGCCGCTCTTTTAGCTGGTCTTCAATCTTTGGAGACTTTTCCACCGATATCCGTTTAATGAATTCAAACATGGGGGGATAGCGCTGGTAGACCGCACCCTTTAGCATAGCGGCCCGGCCATAGCGGATGAGCAAATCACCGTCACAGTGGCCGATCTGCTCGTAGAATTCCTGGCTGACCACCTTAAACACATAGTCGCAGAGGAACAGGAACAACTCTTTCTTGCTGGCAAAGTAGTGAAACAGCGCTCCTTTTGAAATGCCCGCCGCCTTGACCATCTCATTGGTGGAAGCCAGTTCATAGCCCTTTGTGGCGAACTCCGTCAAAGCTGCATTGATAATGGAATCCCGTTTGTCCTCCTTAAGGCCCGTGAAATTTTCGTGCATTTTCACCACGCCCTTTCCATGAATTGACCACCTTGGTCGGTAATTGCAGTATAGCACGACCGCCCAGGGTGGTCAATATTAAAAAGCGTTCTTTGTCATTTGGGCTGGCCGAAAATCATGTTGGGATCGGCAAAAATCGCCACCTCATTGGTAGTGCCGTCCCGGCAGGTGATGACAATCCGTTCAATATTTTCCGGCATCTATTTGCAGTGGGGCTAAGCCAGAACTCCACCTTGCAGGAAGTTGTGCGGTGGCAGACACCGGATTTGGGTGGAAATATAGATGGGCGTAGTATCCATCCCGCCGGATAGGTTTACTACGCCCATCTTCATTCAAAAAATCAATACGTTAGGAGACGCATCTCCCGGGAATCTTTACTTAGCTTCCGGCGGAATCAGATGATCCGGCACCTGAATACCTTTTTCAACATAATACCGGTAAGCGCCATTATGCAGGGGTACCGTCTGATTGAGCCCTGCTTCCAAACTGGTTGCGGCAGCCACCGCCGAAGCATCTATCAGCATATCCCGGTTTTCCATAACGGCTTTCGTGATGTTATAAATCACATCGTCATCAATGTCTTTCGGGGAATAGACGCACTGCCAAATGCCGAAGGACTCATAATCCTCACCATTAAATCCCTTGTACATATCGCCATCAAGGGAGGCCTTTGCATAATAAGGCCACTCGGCCAACACTTTGTCAATTTGCTCCTCAGTAAAACGTATCCAGTTAATGTCCATCTTGGTTTCCGCTTCAAAAATCGCAGCGGTGGGATGTCCGGAGCAGCCGGAGTAGCCATAGGCGTTACCTTCTGCCACTGCGGTAAAAGACTGGTCAAAATCCATATTGACAAATTCTTTTGGCTCAACGCCCAACAGTGGTAAAACTTTTCTGGAGGTAATATCCGGTGAACCGCCCAAGGGCCCTACGACGATGATTTTTCCGTCATAATCCGTAATATTGCTGGCCTTGGGATCTTTGGTTGTGATGATAAATGTGTTGACATAACTGCCGAAAAGGCAGCGAAGGTCCTTATAGGGATCTGTCTCGGAGTAATAGGCGTCGTGGGTGGCGTCGGCAGTCATCATGCAAAACTGCATGTCGCCGCTGCGCATCATGGCCAGCTCGGTAGCGGCGCCGGCCGACGCTTCGCCTACCAGCTCCACGCCCTCCACGAACTGATCAACAATCTTGGCGATGCCGCCCATATAGAAGCTTTTGGCGCCGCCGGTGCCGCCAATACCCATGGAGAGCTTTAACTTCTTCCCTCCGGTATTGGATGCGGAGTCGGCAGCGGTACTGCTTTCCGTGGCGGAATTACTGCCGCCTGTGGCGGAGTTATTGCCTGCGGTGGATCCGCAGCCGGACAAAATAAGAATCCCTGATAGTGCCATTGCCAAAAAAACCGATTTCTTTTTCATGTGTTTTCTTCCCTTCTTTCTTTTTTGTACGTAAATGCTTATCTGGAGCTTTAACCAGCGGACCTTTATTATTCTTCCTTATAACTCCTTATGCTGCTTTTCTCATAAGCACTAAGTCCCGGACAGGCTTATGCATCAGCATACCGATGACGATACCCACAAAACCGATTAAATCGGTGACGGCTCCCGGAATAACCATACACAAGGCAGAAACCATCAATAATACGCGGCTTATCATATTGATATAGTCCCCGCGGAAAAAGCCGAATTGGGCTACCGTAAAACAGAATACGCCGATCACTGCCGTCACGGCGGCCAAGGCGATTTCCGAACCGCTGCCCACACCCAGCAAAGCGGGACCATAGACGAAGAAGAAGGGCAGGAAAAAGGCAACCAAGCCTAAGCGAACAGCTGTAAAACCCACGGCGTTAGGATTAGCCGAGGCAATATTGCCCGCAGCATAAGCCGCCAAGGCAACCGGCGGGGTAATTTGAGACAGTATGGAAAAATAGAACAAGAAGAAGTGGGCCACCAAAGGCGGAATACCAAGCTGCACCAGGGAGCCGGCCAACACCGATGCGCTGACCACATAAGCCGCTACAGTGGGAAGGCCCATGCCCAATATAATGGTGGCCAGGGCCGAAAACAGCAAAGCCAGGATCAGGCTGTTACCAGCCATGCTGCTTACCACGATGCTGATTTTGAGGCCCAAACCGGTTAAAGTAATAGCTGCAATAGCAATGCCGGCGCAGGCGCAAGCAGCGATAATGGACAGGGATCGCATAAAACCTAATTCCAGTGCCCGGAGGATTTCCTTGAGGCTAAGACGGGTTTCCTTTTTAAAAGAGCTGGCCAGGATACAGGAAACACTAGCCAGCAGTGCTGCCCTGGTAATGGTCATACGAAAAACGGCAAGGCATATGACCAGAACAAGTACTGGAAACAGCTGATACCAGCCTTTTTTGATGATTTGGGAAGCCTTTTCCAGGGTGCTGGTGTCCATGCGCCGGAGATCGCAGCGGGCCGCCTCGCAGTCCACCGCCACATACAGCCCAAAGTAGTAAAGCAGTGCGGGAAGCAAGGCTGCCAGCGCAACACTGCCGTAGCTTACACCCAGCATCTCCGCCATGATGAAAGCGCCGCTGCCCATGACCGGGGGCATGATCTGGCCGCCGGTAGAGGCCACCGCTTCCACTGCTGCTGCAAATTCTGGGCGGTAGCCGGTTTTTTTCATTAAGGGAATGGTGAAGATACCTGTGCCCACAACATTGGCCACGGCGCTGCCGGAGATACTGCCGAAAAGGCCACTGCCAATAATAGAAATTTTCGCCGGCCCCCCCCGCCTGCTGCCGAAAGCGGAGGCCGCAAAACGCATAAACATGTCGCCGGTGCCGCATACATACAAAAAAGCCCCGAACAAGGTCAACATGAATATCTGTACGGCGGACATCTTGATGGCAGTACCAAATAACCCGTCAAGGCTGAAGGTGTGACTGATCACCCGGATCAGGCTGTAGCCTTTGCTGGCCCAGAAGTCGGGCAGATGTTGGCCAAACATTGCATAAGCCAAGAGCCCGATAGAAACCAGGGGCAGACCCCAGCCAATGGTTCTGCGCCCCGCCTCCAGGGAAGCAAATATCGCAAAGCCGCCAAGTATAATGTCAAGCTGGGATGGCTGAAAGTACACGTGACGAGTATCCAGGCCAACAGGGTCCTGCAAGACGTAGACTGCTGCAGCCAAAACACCGGCCATCAACAAAACGTCAAATAGATTGATTCTCTTTCTGCTGCTCTTAGCCGACGTCGGATAAAAGATGAAAATCAGTACCAAACCTATAGCCCAGTGAATGGTATAAATAACCATTGGTTTAGTAAAAGTTAAAACCAAAGCATAAATATGGTACAGCGAGGTGAGAATTGCCACTATCGAAAGAGTCAGCATGACTTTGGAGGAGGTAAATACCCGCAGCTTGGCTCCATCCTCGTCCGCTTCCAACTCCTCGTCGGCGACGCTTTCCTCCTTCTCCTCAATCAATTTAAAAAGCTCTTGATCGATTTCTATTTGTTCCTGGCAAACATTCTGTTCGGCTTTAGAGAGATCTTTTTTACTCTCTTGATCGGACATATGGTCACACTCCTAGATTAAAATTTTTGCTGCCGGAGCGGTTTAACAATATTAGCTGCAAGCTCCTGAACCATATTTTTAAAATTGGATATATCATTCTTTAGGATTAATATTCTCACCCCCTGTTTTGCCATCTCCCAGGCTTTTTCAAAGGTAAGGGGAGCAATGGTACAAACTAAGGGAATTCCTTTCTCCCCGGCTTTTTGGGATAAAATTTCAAATTTTTGGCGTATTTGAGGATTATCAATCTGATACAGCTTTTGAATTCCCATGGCCATGGACAAATCTGTGGAGCCGAACAGAATTGCCGAAATTCCCGGAACCTCCAGAATCTCGTCAATATTATCAAAAAATTCCGGATCCTCACACATGGGAATCAGCATAGTATTCTCGTTGCTGTGCCTGATGTATTCAGCCCAGTCAAAGTCTTCCGCCGCGCAGTAATTGGAGGCTCTGACATCGGAAGCCACCCCCCGCTTGCCCATTGGCGGAAACTTCACCGCCTCCACCATTTTGCGGACGTCCTTAGCAGTCTTAATATGGGGTACGGCTACGGCGGCGGCGCCAAACTCAAAACACTTGCGGATTGCCACCTCATCGTTGTGGGCTATGCGCACCACTGCCGATATTCCTACGGCGTCTGCCGCCCGGATTAAGTTTTCCAAATCCCGGTCTTGTCCAAAGGGTGTATGCTCCGTATCGATGAACACAAAGTCAAGACCGCAATGGCCTATGATTTCCAAAAAAACAGGGTCCCCGGAAAACAAGCCCATGCCCGCCGCTGCTTTGCCCTCATCCATTAATTGTTTCAGCTTATTGATACGCATATCTTTTTACCTTTCTCGTTATATTAGCCTCAGGGTTTTCAGCATGAAGGTGAACAACACAAAAGTAAAAGAGGATAATACGGTGGTAGCCGTAATAACCTGGGCCACAAGCTGGAAATCGCCGCCATATTGCCGGGTCATGGTAAAACTGGCAATTGCAGTGGGCGAAGCAAGAGCGACCATAATCGCAGCCAGCTCAACACCGCGAAATCCCAGCAGGGCCGCAACCGTTAGCCCCACCAAAGGCACCGCAAGCAACTTAAATCCTACACAAGCGGCGATCAAGCCTTTATTCCTGATGCCGGCAAAAGACAGGGAACCTCCCAGAGTGATGAAGCACAGGGTTGTGGGAATCAAAGACATGTCTCTGATGGTCCGTACAACAAGCCCGGGCAAGGAAATCTCAAAGAATTGGCAGAGCAGCCCCAGCACAGCCGCAATAATCAAGGGGTTTTTTAAAACCTGGACAACAATGAGCCTTAGCGTCAGAGAAGCTTGCCTGCCTTTACGGTAATATTCGCATACGATGACGGCCAGCGTATTGATAAGGGGCGAGAGAAAGCTAACTACCAGTGCGATTTGCAGCCGTCCTTCGGCGCCGAAAAGCGAATCCATAATGAAGAATCCGTAAAACAGGAAATTGCTTCGCAGAATGCTCTGTATCACAGCGGCAAACTGTTCCCGCTGATCCACAAGTCTGGGTACGGCCAGCCAAAGCACAGTAAAAACGATGAGGAAACAGGCGACTGTGTATAATACCGGCCATAGGCTGACGCCGCTGCGAAAATCGGATTGGTAGATGCTGTTGAACAAATACACCGGTAAAAACAGCAAATACATGAACCGGTCTACCTCGCGAAGAGTTGCTTCCTGCACCAATCCTAGAGCCCGTATACAAACGCCAATGGAGATCAGAACCACAATAGGAAGCATAATGTTAACTGATGTAATCAGATTACTCAATGAGCTTTACCCCCGATTCAAAACTCATAGTCCACGGCAGCCCGCTCCAAACGGATCTTTTCAACAAAATTATGCAACTTCACATGAGGTGGGAAGCAGGCCCATTCCCGCAGGCTTTCTAAATCCTCGAAGACCATTTCTTCAACAAAATCCCAATAATGGGCCCCTTTAAAAAGACAGCGATGGTGAGTAATACTCTTCAATTTGGGAAACAGTTTGACCACATCGTCAATTTTTTCTACCGCCAGCTTAATATTGGTTTCCATGTCGTTGCCCTCGGCAAATTCCTTCATTTTCCAAAATACGATATGCTTGATCATCTACTTTTCCTCCACCTTTAAGGGGCTCACCACATTCTTCATCATGCCCTGAAGCAGGCCCTTGAAAGCGGTTATATCATTCCGGAAAATCATTATGCGGACGCCGGCTGCAGCTAGTTTTTGGGCTCTTTCCAAAGTTGGCGGCGCTATGGGGCACATTAAGGGTATCCCCTTCTCCTGCGCCTTTTCCGACAGCTTGGCAAATTTCTCTTCGATAACCGGATTATCCAATTGATACAGCTCCATAATACCCATAGATAAAGCCAAATCACTTGGACCGAAAAGGAAGCTGGATACGCCTTCCACATCCATGATTTCATCGATATGATCAAAGAATTCGGGATCTTCCGCCATAGGGATAATCATTGTTTCTTCTTTGCTTCTGGTTACATATTCCTTCCAATCAAAATCAAAAGCCGTCCCATATCCCGCCGCCCTCACGTCGGAAGCAGACCCCCGTACTCCCAGCGGCGGAAATTTGGCTGCCGCTACCATTTTTCTAACTTCAGCAGCAGTTCTGGCATGAGGAACAGCCACCGCCGCCACACCAAACTCAAAGCATTTTCTGATCATCACATCGTCATTAGACGGTACTCTGACAATGGCTGACATCCCCGCGGCATCCGCCGTCCTGATCAGGTTTTCCAGATGCCTGTCCACAGCAAAGGGCGTATGCTCCGTGTCGATAAATACGAAGTCAAAGCCGCACTGCCCCATCATTTCGATGAATAGAGGCTCCCCGGAAAACAACCCCATGCCCGCCGCGATCTTTCCTTCATCCAGGATTTTCTTTAGTTTATTAATGCGCATATTATCTCTCCTTTATTGAAAAGCATCTTTATTAACAAGATTCTTTGGCCTGCCCTCGGTCAGTGTACGAATGACTTCTTCCAGGGCATTCTTTCGCAATTGAGGAAAAGACTCATTTGAATAAAACGAAGCGTGGGGCGTGATGATAACATTATCCAATTCATTTAATGCAAAGGGAAATTTTGGCGGTTCCGTCTCTAAAACATCCAAAGCAGCCCCTGCAATTATTTTATTGTTTAATGCATAAAGCAAATCTTCCTCGTTAATGAGGGGGCCTCTGGCTGTATTGATGACATAGGCCGTACTCTTCATTTTTTTAAGATTATCCAGATTTATAATATGCTTTGTCTCTTTTACTAAAGGAACATGCAAACTTAAAAAATCTGCCGTTTTAAACAGCCCGTCAAGACTCTCAAGGCGTTTTACGCCCATTTCTTCAAACAAACCAGCTGGTGCATAAGGATCATAAGCTTGCACATCCATACCGAAAGCCTTTGCCCGCTGAGCTACTTTACGGGCGATATTGCCAAAGCCGTAAAGGCCGAAAACCAGGCCTTGCAGCCGGGGAACCCAGCCAGCCTCTTTATTGTTCCAAACACCGCTTTTTACCTTTGACGACAGCAAGCAAACCTTCCTGGTCAGTGATAAAAATAAAGCAAAGGTGTGATCCGCTACCTCATCCCAACAGTAGTCCGGAACATTAGCTACCATGATGCCCTTCTTGCTTGCCGCTTCTATATCAATGGTATCCACGCCTATGCCTGTCCGTACGATGACTTTGCAATTATTCAGCCCCTCAATTACCTCAGAAGTGATTTTGCTAAAGACATTGATTATGGCGTCGCAATCTTTTCCTTCCCGAATCAAGGTTTCCGGATCAGTACCGGTAGCATCAAATAACTCTCCGCCAACTGCTTTTAACGGTTCCACATCATATTCGCGGGCTCTGTTCACATCGGAAATATAGACCTTAAATTTTGACATTTTCCCAACTCCCTTCGCTTTATTTAATGGTAACAACGGTGGCCCGTTTAATAACTTCCGGTTTTAGCTCCTGCCCAATGCCGGGCAGCTCCGGAACTTCATAATAACCCTTTTGGGGCTGATAATCATAGATACAAGTCTCCCGGATAGCAGGATGCTGAGCCCAGCGGTGATGCTCATGAATCAGAAAGTTAGGAATAACCGTTTCAATGTGCAGAGCGGCCGCTTTGGATATCGGACTGCCACAGACATGGATTTGCACGGCACAGTCATAGGCATTGGCCATGTCGCATACCTTTTTGGTTTCGGTAAAACCGCCGCAGAGACAGATATCCGGCTGCACCACCTGCAGGGAACGGTCCTCTAAAAAGGGCCGGAAGCCTGTCCTGCCATAGATGCGCTCACCGCTGGCAATTGGCATATTCAGACTGCGGTGAACCTCTAACATATTGGTGGAATTTAAAGGATGAGAGGGCTCCTCATAATAGAAGATTCTGTATTTTTCCAGTTCACGGCCTAATTGGATTGCGGAGACGGTATCCGTGTAAGAGTGCAGCTCGATAATGATATCCAGATCAGGGCCTCCCGCCTGACGAATGGCCGCAACCCTATCCACCGCCAGGCTCAGCACCTTATACTCCAATACGCCCGTTGTCTTCCAGGGTCCGTTGCCGTCCGGTTCCAGATTGCTCAAGGCGATGGGATCCACTTTGACTGCGGTATAGCCTTCCTCTATGGCCTTTTTTGTAGCCATAGCATAGTCATCCGGCGTTATCATCGGGTGTTTGCCCTCCAAAGCTTCTTGCTCACCCCAGCCAAACTGTATTTGACTGGCGTAAGTCCTGAGCTTGCCGTTGGTCTTTCCCCCTAAAAGCTGATAAACCGGCAGGTTCAGCGCTTTACCCTTAATATCCCAAAGAGCAATATCAATAGCGCTGGTACCGGCGCTGACGATAGTGCCCCCGCCTAAACCCCAGAAAGTCTTGCGGTAAATCTTCTCCCAAAGCATTTCGATATTTAACGGATCTTCACCCAAAATAACCTGGGCAAAATCCTGAACCATACCGAAGGCAGCCCGGTGTCCTTTGCCATAAGCTACACCCGCTTCACCGTAGCCGCTGATCCCTTCATCTGTATTAACCCGGACTATGATAGGATTCCAGGTATTACGCCCGCGGGTTGGGTTGCCCTCGTTCAGTAGAAAACAGTCAACACTCACAATTTTCATGCATTCTCCCACCTTCCTTTCTATTCACAAAACTAGTTTAATCATCTATTCACTCACTTGTTCGCCTAATATTGATTTAATCATATCGGGCTTTTTCTGTCAATAACTATTATTTAAATAAAAAGTAAGAGAGGCTTAACCCTCCCTTACTTTTTATTTAACTCTATATTCCGGCTAGCCTGGCCTCTGCAACTACTATCGGTTGTCATGACCATGAATAGCTCCGCAGGAAAAACTCAATGCCGCTTCATGAAGTGCCTCGCCGGTTGTGGGATGAGGAAATACGGTGGCAGCGATATCCGTATCTCGCAGACCGTTTTGAACGGCAAGCGCAAGACATGCAATCAGTGAAGAGGCATCGGGGCCAATAATACTCCCCCCTAGGATTTTTCGGGAATGGCTGTCTTGAATCAATTTCACAAAGCCTTCTTTTTCATTCATGGTGAGAGCTTTGCCATTGGCATAGAAATCAAATTTACCAGCAGTATAAGAAATATTGCTTTTTGCACAGTCCTCCGGTGTTTTCCCTACACTGGCTATTTCTGGTTCAGTAAAAATAACACTTGGTATCGCCTCATAATCCATATGCCTTTCATTACCAAGAATGTTCTCGACGGCAACAATTCCCTGGTGAGAAGCAACGTGAGCCAATTGAATACCGTTTGTCACATCGCCGATGGCATAGATATGTGGCACATTTGTTTGCATTTGCCTATTTATTTTGACACCTCTTCCGTTATCATTGAAAGCCACTTGCACTATATCTAAGGCCAAGCCATCCGTATAGGGGGCCCTGCCAACCGCCATAAGGGTGATATCGCTAACTGCATAGCTAATTTCCCCGTTATGTTCAAATGATATTATGGCCTGCTTATTTATATCCTGCTGAATCTCAAGAACTTTGGAAGAGGTAAAAATTTTAATGCCCCGCTTTTTAGCAATTTTTTCAATCTCCGAAGATATTTCTTTGTCAAGGGTAGGAATAACCCGATCCAAATATTCCACTACCGTTACTTGTATCCCAAAATTTGCATATAAGAATGCAAACTCTATCCCGATAACGCCGCCGCCTATAATCACTATGGAGGAAGGAAGGTTTTCCATATTCAGCGCATCCGTGCTGTCAATAACACAAGGTAAATCCGCTCCCGGTATATTAAGTCGGGCCGGTACAGCGCCTGTAGCAATGATGATATCTTTGGCGGAAACTCGTATTAGCTGATTTTTACAGACTACATCCACTGTAGTTTCTGATGAAAATGTGGCTTTACCTGATAGCACAGTAATCCGGTTGGCTCCCATCAGGCCCTCCACACCGCCTACCAGTTGGGAAATGACGGTGTTTTTACGTTGAATAACTTTGGCTATGTCTACAGTAGCGGCACTGCACTCTACTCCAAAAACGGCGCTTCCTTTTATAGCCTGGTAGACAGATGAAGATTTAACCAGTGTTTTCGTTGGAATACAGCCATAGTTCAGGCAGGCCCCGCCTAACCGGTCTTTTTCAACCAGCGTTACATGCAACCCTTTTTTAGCTGCATATATTGCTGCAACGTATCCTCCCGGACCGCCGCCGATGATAAGTAGATCTGTTGACTTATCTTCCACAGGCAGTGCACTATTTAATACCTTATTTTCTTGGACTTCCGCATCATCTATTCTAAGCAGTAAATCTCCCTGCTTAACCTTATCGCCCACCGAACAGCGCAACTCAGCGACAACACCATCACAACCGGCCAATATTGGCATGACGCCTTTTTGCATTTCTACATATAGCAATTCGTCTCCATTCTTCACCGAACTCCCTACTGAGACGAGAATATCCGTTACCACCGCAAAATCGCCTATAACTATGCCCATTGATATATTCATCGCTATTCCTCTCTTTTATCCTGTTTTGAAAGTCCCCCAGGCGATGCAGGGCCTGGGGGACTTTCAAAACATATCAAGTAGTTAATGTAAGCTTCGTTTCACCCATACGTACACCTTTTATTAGAGTATCGCCTACCGGACACTTCTTTTCGACTACCTGCAAAAGCTGTTTAATACGCTCTTCGGAAGCACTGCTCTTAATATGAAGATGGCAGCGAATCTCCTGATATCCGGGAGCAGCTTTTGGATCTTTACCATCGTCCCGGTCCCCTTCCACCTCCACCTGGACATCATCAATAGTAATACCATAGAAAGAGGCATATAGACAGAGTGTGATTGCCTGGCAAGTACCTAGGCTGCACAGCAGAAGTTCAACGGGATTCATTCCAAGATTTGTGCCGCCCATCTGTTCCGGTTCATCTACGATGACCTTCATCCCTCTGGCCTCAGCTTCAAACTGCAGCCCCTGTACTCTTTTTACAGTAGCGCTATGTAATTTCGTTCCCATACCCCTATTCCTCCTTTAGCATCCCATGACCTGGCCAAGAGGATTCACATCACCCTCCGGAGGAACAATGCATAAAACGATGAAATCTTCAGTTTTTGATGTGTTCCAAAAGGTGTGTTCTATATTGGGGGGCGTATGCATATAGGCGCCATGATTAAATTCATATTCAATATCATCAATTTTCATGCGGCCTTCACCCTGCAGGCATACTGCCCAATGCATCCAAGGATGGCTGTTGGGGGGAGCCACAGATCCTGGACGAAGTGTGAAGGTACGCATAACATAATCTGGCCAAATGCGGCTCTCCTCCTGATCCGGGCCAAATACAATCCTCTTGTCAGCACCCAAAATAAAATCAGAGACATCAATGACCGGCAACTCATTTATTTTGCCAACGAGAGGCAACTTTTTTTCTGACATAATAATTCCTCCTAGCTATAATTAATTTTTATGCAACATGTTGTGTCTTTAATTATATCGAAGGGGTATGCTAAAACAAGTACGCACCTTTAGGTAACTTCATTGTCTAAAATTAATTAACAAGACTATAACAAAATAATTCATTTTCTATTACATAAAACAATGTTATAGTTATATTAGAATTTTATTCAACAGGAGGCAGTGATAATATGAGTGGGCCTCAATGTCCAATTATGGCAACCCTTTCGATGATCAGCGGCAAATGGAAATTGTTAATTCTACGGGAACTGTTAAACGGCGTAGTACGATTTAATGAAATGCAGCGTTTGATTCCAGGAATTAGTGCAAAAGTTCTCACCCAACAGCTCCGGGAAATGGAAGAGGATGGTCTGGTAGAACGGGTTGCCTATGAAGAAGTCCCTCCCAGGGTAGAATACAAGTTAACTGAAGTCGGCGCCAGTACCATTAGTATTATGAAAGAAATTCGCAGATGGGGACTGTTTTATTTACTGAATGACAAAAAGCGCTCTGTGCAATGCGCAAGATGCAAACACTGCGAGCCTTACAATTGTTGAAAATCAAGTACTGAGTAAGCAGGAAACTGGTAAAGGGGTTTCCTGCTTACTCATTTGCTATTAAAAAGGAAGGGGCTTGATGATCAGTTTAACTGAAATATCATTTTGCTTCTTCGGGGATCAGGGAATCCGGAATATCCAGACCAATTTCCCGGTAATACTTAATTGCTCCTTTATGGAGCACCATTGGCTGATTAGATACATTATCCGGTATTGACTCAACGGCGTTTACTGTGGTGGCAACCATCGTTTCATTATTTTCCATGATTGCCTTGGTGATATGATATACGAGATTCTCATCAAGATCTGCAGTGGTAAACAAATCAACCCACGTTGAAACAGTTTCATAATCTTCCGTCATATCATTATAGGTTCCGGCGGGAATTTTATCCCGAGAATAATATGGCATGGCTTCCAGTATTTTATCGATTTCCGCCTTTGAAAAACGTACAAAATTAATGGTTTTTGTCGTTTGCAACTCAATGACCGGCGAAGAGGGATGTGCGGTCAGCGTGTTAAATCCGTCCATTCTTCCTTCACTTACTTCAATGATCCCGTCGGAGTAAGAGGTGAAAACGAACTCAGTATCAATGCCAAGCAGGTCATATATCTTTTGAGCACCGAGATGTGCTCCGCTTAGATAGGGCCCTACGCCAATTCTTTTACCTCCTAAATCGGCAATCTGTTTGTATTTATCATTGACTGTCACTAGAAACCATTTGTTTGAATAACAGGGAATGATTGCCCGAAGATTAGAGAAGGGCTCTTGATCTTTGTAGTCTCCAATTCCCTGCATCGCCTCAACCGCAATATCGGCCGTACAGATCATGATATCAACCTCCCCATTGCGCAACAATTCCACATTAGCACCGGAGCCTTGGGTGGCCTCAAATAGAACTTCTATGTTTTGGGTATTGGCATTTACAACAGAAGCAACACCGCCGCAGTATATGTATAAACCTCCTCCTGCGTTACCCGTCCCCATGGATAATACCACTTTGGAGTCAGGGAAGGGAACCTCTCCTTCTGATTGATTACCGTCAACGGAGGCTCCCGTAGATGATACATTAGAATCACTTGGGGTGGGAACTGAAGGAGGCACCGTTGATTGTCCGCAGCCAGCCATAGCTGCAATAATAATACAAATAAGCAGAGCGGCAAGTTTCCTCATGATCTTTTTCATAAATTCGCACTCCTCTTCGACAGCTTATTATAAATCTTATTTCGTAATGGCTTAAAGCCTAAAACGAACACCAGTATACCTGCCAGGCCAATGGCATCGGTAAAACTTCCTGGAAAAATCAGACAAAGTCCGCTCAGACACAGAATTATCCGAAATACAATGGACATATTTTCGCCTGCATACCAGCCATACAATGCAATGGTAAAACAATTGATACCGATTATAGCGGTGGCAGCCGCCATCGTAATCTCTGCTCCTGTGCCCACAAATAGCAGCGATGGACCGTATATAAAGAAAAACGGTAAGATAAATGCGATTGCCCCCAACCGCATAGACAGAAAACCCACCGTGACGGGATTGGAATCCGAAATACCGGCGGCAGTATAAGCAGCTAAGGCTACAGGCGGTGTGATCATAGATAATATGGAATAGTAAAATAGAAACATATGGGCCGCAATGGGCTCTATGCCCAGCTTGACCAAACCGGAGGCCATTACGGATGAGCAGATGATATAGGCGGCCACTGTGGGCAGTCCCATACCGAGAATGATAGCAGCCAAGGCGGAAAACAACAGGGCAAAGAGCAGCACATTACCTGCAAGCGTACTTACGATCAAAGTAAATTTAATCCCTAATCCTGTAAGCATCACAACTCCAATGGCCAGCCCTGCACATCCAACGGCAGCTACAATAGAAAGTACCCTATAGCTCCCCAGTTCCAATGTATGCAACAATTTTCGGGGAGTCATTCTCGTCTCCTTACTGAACATGCTAAACAAGATGCTGGTCAAAATAGAAATTAGAGCAGAGCGGCTTACGCTATACTGTTGAATGGCCAGACACCAAATAAATACGAAGATCGGGATCAGAAAAAACCAACCCTCCCGCAACACATCAATCGGCCGTTCCAACTCCTCCTTTTCCATCCCTTGGAGATTGTTTTTTGCTGCCTCCAAATCGATGGAAATAAATACGCTATAGTAATAAAGCAAAGCGGGAATCAAAGCGGCAAGGGCTATTGTGGAGTAGGGAATATTCAACATTTCCGCCATAATAAATGCGCCAGTCCCCATAACCGGCGGCATAATCTGCCCGCCTGTAGAAGCCACCGCCTCAACTGCGGCGGCAAACTCCGGTTTATATCCTACACGCTTCATCAATGGAATAGTAAAAGTGCCAGTTCCCACAACATTTGCCACGGCACTACCGGAAATGCTGCCGAACAATCCGCTGGATACCACGGAAACCTTTGCAGGACCACCCCTGCTGCCACCGGCGATAGAGATAGCAAGACGCATGAAAAAATCACCGGTACCGGAAGTGGTCAGAAAAGAACCGAATAACACCATGAGAAATACATTGGTTGCCGACATTTTCATGGCGGTTCCAAAGATTCCCTCTGTACTGAACAGATAGGATATTATTCGGTAAATAGAATAACCTTTATTTGAAATTAGTGATGGCAAATGATTGCCCACAAGAGCAGACAAAATTAAAACGATTGCCACAATGGGCAGTCCTTTTCCAACTGTCCGTCTGCCGGCTTCTAATGTCAATAATATGGCGGCGGCTCCGGCTATTAAATCCATTGCAGAAGGCCTTGCCGTCATTGAACGAATCAACAGGTCTTTCGTGTTAACCACAACATACAACATGATCAGTAGAACCGCAATCGCACAAATCCAATCATACAATGGGACCCGGGTTCGGTTCTCCGATTTATGTGACGGATACATTAGATAGACCATGAAAAGGCCTAATCCCCAGTGGCAGGTATAGAAAATAGTAGGATCAATGATTTTTATTCCTAGTCCGTAAACATGAAACAGCGACATCGAAATGGCTACAATTGCAACGAGCCATTTTACCTTGATGTTTTTATAGACACGTAATTTCGCACCATCTTCATCAATGGATTCGGTAAGTTCTTCTGCGGGGATTTCGTCTTGGATATCTAAAACATTACTCTCCTTTATCTCAGACATAGAATCACATCCCTTACGATTTCATTTGCGCTGGGAACGATAAACGAAATCGATGCCATAGCTCAGACTACCATAACAAAAAAAATTTGTCAACGCCGCATTTGAAAAATAATAGCATAAAGGCCTAGCGGATTAATCTCCACTAGGCCTTTATGAAAAAAACCTTTCTGAATACCTCTTGTTAAATTGAAATATCGCATTCAAGCATAATATGTCTCGGTTTTAAATCATCATCTTTTTCAAGAATACGGCTAATTAGCAGCTCGGCTGCTTTTTCCGCCATTTGAGCAAGAGGCTGTTTGATCGTAATTAACTCTTCACCATGATATCGGCCGTAGTTCAGTAAATCATAGCCGGCAATTGTAAATTTTGATGAAAAACGCAGACCCTGCCGGTAGCATTGAAAGATAAACCGCCCCATTATCATACCGTTTGCAACAAAAATAGCGGTGGGGATTGCTTCACTTTCTTCATAAATCTTTGATAAATAACTGCTTATTTCATTTTCGGCTTGTTCTTGGATTGCGTTCTCCAGAACGACTATTTTAAAGTTAGAGTCATTTTTAAAATGTTTATAGTAAGCATCTTGAATGGCTTTTTTCCGTATTTCCGTCAGAGGAAGCCTGGAATTTTCTGATGTCAGCACCAAATGCAGCTTTTCGTAGCCCTGATCGATCAACTTCTCTGCCAAACTAAAAACGCTGTCGTATTGATTACAGGAAACCCAATCCGTTTTTATTTCCTGCATGGGCGGGTCAAGTAAAACAACAGGCAGTATTTCAGCGTTTAATTGCTCATAGAATTCGATATTACGGCCTGTGGCAACAATTAATCCTTCCACCTGCTGAGCTAGTAATTCTTGGACCTGTTCTTGCTCTTCAAGGGGATCATCACCACTTGTTACTACGATCACTTTAATACCGTATTTCCGGCAATATTCACAAATATTAGCCATAAAAATTGGCGTCCTCATGACAAAACCCGATACAAGCACCAAACCGATCAAATTGCTTTTGGATGCTTTTAAGCTGCCAGCTATCCTGTTGGGGCGGTAGCCGGTTTTCTCGATGGCATCCTTGATTTTGAGCCGGGTGCTCTCAGATATAAATTCTAATTTTCCGTTTACATACCTGGATACCGTAGTTTTGGAAACTCCGGTCATTTTTGCAATGTCGCGTATTGTTACATTCGTTCGTCTACTCATGCAATCCCTCCGCCTCCCGGCAATGCTACCAAAATTATTAGCCTATGTCAACTTAATCAGAAGGCTTGGTAAACTTTCAATCAGGGCGCTTTAAAAACTTTTCTATAAGGTTTAGTATACCGTATCAAAGAACTTTTAGGAAGTAGGAAAGCTAATAAAATCAGCGTTTCTTGCTACAAACATAGAAACATCAATATTTAAAAAAGTTTTATATTGACAGTACCTATTTTTATTTGTAAACTTAAACTGCGTTATGGGAACGTTAAACGGGAACGATAAACGACCTCGTTACCATTTTTTTAGACAGATTGAGAGGAGGCTTCCATGTTTGACGTAGTGAAAAAATACACACGGGTTCAGGAAAAAATTATTCAGGCATATGCCGATGTCGAAGAAAGTGCATCCATAAACGAAGCCTTGCCGCTGAAAAACGGTGCATTACATTCAAGTATTAAACCTCTATGGCCGGGAACCAAGTTATGCGGCGCCGCATTGACAGTTGAATGTGCCGCCGGTGACAATTTAATGCTCCATAAAGCGATATCTATGGCAAAACCAGGAGATGTATTGTTGGTGACCAACGGGCAATACAACGAGGCTGGCGGTATGTTTGGCGAAATGATGGCTCTATCCATGAAAGCCCGGGGGGCGGCCGGCTTAATTATTGAAGGTGCTTGCCGGGACTCAGTAGCCATTCGGGATTTGGGGTTGCCTCTATTTTGCTGCAATGTTAATGTCAAGCCAACCAGTAAATCACTGCCGGGAAAAATTAATAATCCTTTAATCATAGGAGGCGTTCTGGTTCATCCCGGCGATCTGGTCTTTGGGGATAACGACGGCGTTGTGGTTGTTCCACAGAACCTTGCTGTCCAGGTGTTGGAGCTGGTTCAGGCCAGAGAAGCCAAAGAGGCGAAATACCGAAATAAAATTCTCAGCGGAGAAATGATTACATTCGATATGTTCAAGGAAAAATACGAAGCCTTGGGACTTAATGAAGAAATGGATTAATTAACTGGTTCAAATAATTATTGTAAAAGGGGATTAAAATGAAGATAACTAAAATTACACCACATTTATTCTTTCCGGGAAAAGCAAAGAATCTTTTATTTTGCCGTATAGACACCAATGAAGGTCTATACGGCTGGGGGGAAGCCTATGTCGTGCAGGGCAAAGAGAAGGTTGTTGAACAATATATAGAGAATATTGCGCCGTATCTGATTGGTCACAGCCCCTTTGAAATAAAGCATTCCGAAAATGCTTTATTTTGCGATTTTGCCCTTAAACGCAGCAGCTTTGACTTTATTGCCGCATGGAGCGCAATCGAAATTGCAATGTGGGATATTGTCGGCAAAGCCTGCAATCAACCCGTTTATAATTTACTTGGCGGCAAAAGTCGTGATAAGGTACGTGTCTATGCCAATGGCTGGTGGGGTGGCGCCAACACTCCGGCAGAAGTGGCCAGAAATGCTAAGGCCGCCACAGACTTGGGCTATACAGCTATCAAATGGGATCCTTTCCAAGGCTATTGGCGGGAATATATAAGTAAAAAACAAGAGGACTACGCCGTTGAGGTTGTCAAACAGGTACGGGAGGCCGTGGGGCCGGATGTAGAACTAATGATAGAGATGCACCGCCGTTTTTCTCCCTATCATGCAATTCACTTTTCGGAGCGCATAGCCCAATATGACCCAGCCTGGATCGAAGAACCTTGTCTTGCCGACAATATTGACCTGGTGGCCGAGGTCAAACGTCATATTAAGACCCCCGTTGTAACCGGCGAGACCCTGTATACGAAATACGATTTTATCCCTGTATTTGAAAAACGGGCTGCAGATATTATCAATCCGGATATTGCGGCCTGCAACGGCATCAGCGGTTTGCGGGATATTGCCACGATGGCGGAGCCCTATAATATCCTGGTTAGCCCCCACAACTACAACAGCACCGCCGTTGCATTAGCCGCAACCTGCCAGGTTTCATTGGTTATTCCGAATTTTAATATCACCGAGGTATTTATCACCATCAAAGAAGCATGTGATGAAATTGTAGTAAATCCTCTAAAGATCGTGGATGGGTTTATTGAAGTCCCGGAAACTCCGGGGATCGGTATTGACCTGGATATGGAAGCGTTGGCAAAGCATCCCTATAAACATTTTGAACGCAAATTTCCTTTCAAGGGAATGATGGATATCAAGGACGAATATCCTTGCCCGGCAAATTTCTGACGTGTCTTGCGTACATATTTGATTTGAATACAACGGGACAAGCAAATACCCCGCTTCAGGGTTGCTTGTCCCGTATATCTATTTATAGTTTTCAGATTTCTCTGAAAAAAATGAGTAAAAAAGATTATCCAAGGCGTCTGGCTATTTCAATAATGTGTGAATCATCAGTACCGCAACAACCTCCATAGATTTTTAAAGGAAATAATTTATGCAAGGATAAAAATTCTTCCGCTAATTCCTTAGCAGCCGTGGTTTTTAATGATTTACTGTTATCAAGCTCCTGCGGTGAAAGACTCACGGCATTAGCCTGTATACCCCAAAACCTTTTTTTGACCAACTCAGTTAGGTTTTCTTTTTGCAAAAGCGCCCCCTTTAGTATGGAAGGGTGAACACAGTTAGTCATATAGCAAAGCGGCTTATTTTTGGTTAAAGTATCAATCTTTAAAATAGCATTATGAATCGTGCTACCATCAAGTAGAGCTCCATTACAGCTTATCATCAGGCTAATAATATATGGAAGTTTTGATTTTTCCATTACTTTAGCCATTCCGAGTGCCTCCGGCAACGCAGGCATAATAGCGGCGAAAAGAAAATCAATAATCTCTAAGTCAAACATTCCCATTTGCCAAGAGTGGTATTCTATCGCTTCATCAGTATTCATGCCCTCTGAACCGCTGTAGGCATCGCCCCTGCACCCCATCATTCCGCCAATGAATGTTTCGCATCTATACTTAGACGCCAATTCCCGAAGAAAAGCGGCGTAATCTCTCATCATATTTTTATCTCTGTACTTTGAACGTGAAACTCTATCTTTATTGGCCCGTCTTGTATTTGTCAGCAAAAGGATTGGTAATTTGTAATCCTCTGCCACCTGCAAATAACTCCGATAAATTGATGCTAGCGCATTCCTCCCAACGGAGTCATAAATTAAAGATGCATACATTACGTCTACATCCGGTTTTAGCGAAAACTCGCGCTCAATCCTTTGTCCTACAGCACCCTCAGTGAGAATAAGAGAATTTGTATTAAAACAGTTTTCCAAGCACATTTCCGTCATAACCGGTAACCCCCTTATTTCACTTCCACATTTCGGTCAACCATTTGAAAATAGGCTTGCCGGCATCGTTCTTCATCTTTATCTCTAATGGATTCGTAGACAACTTGATGGAGGTCTCTCCAGGATGTCACATCAACCTTTTCATTTAGCCATTGGTCGATTCTTTTCTTCAATATCACCCGCAAATAGTGATAAATAGGCTCCCTGGCCACTTCAAAAAAGTAAGAAAACAGGATGTTGTGGGACATAATGCAAACCTGCTGGTGAATAGCAATATCCTTATTAACCAGTTCCTCCAATAGTTCCTCGTTATACTCCCGGGGTACTCTTCTTTTGGCCTGTTCGTAGTCGTTGCACAACTCCAAAAGCCGTTCCAGCTCTTCCTCGGTAGCATGATCCATGGCCAATCTGGCGCAGGCCACTTCAACCGTTTTACGAAATTCATAGACGTTGTCCAACAGCTCAGGGGACATGTAAAAAACGCTGACCTGATCGATCAGGTCGGTAAAGCTGAATTCTTTGACATATGTGCCGTCGCCATGCCGGGTTTCCACAAGGCCAATAGCGCCCAATCTCTGGATGGCCATACGGATGGTCAGACGATTGACCCCAAAGCTTTCCGACAGTTCCACTTCGGAAGGTATTTTTTCGTTAACCTTCCACTGCTTATTTTTAATAGCATTCTTCATATATTCAAAAACCTGCTCATGCACCAAAGAGCGCTTTATTTTCATATCACTGGCCATAATTAGCTCCTTTTTGTTTATTGAGCGATTCAATCGCTCTATGAGTATAACAATTTAGTTATACAGAGTCAACAAGGCGGCCTTAATGGAGCAATGCCTGTAACATAAAAAATAGTAAGAATAAAAAATTTTTATTGACGCTCTTAACTATCCATGGGATAATCATATTGGGCGAACAAGTGACTTAGTGATCGATAGCAAAGGATGTTGGACTATGTATGAAAAAGACGGGTTACTTCTCTATGTTCAGGTAGACCATCTAAGCGGTGAAATATTGGGTTCCGCAATCGAAATGCTCTATAGCGCCGGAGCCCACAACGTAAATGTGGTCAGCGCCATAACCAAAAAAAACAGGCCAGGAAGTTTATTTCTTATCGACGTTAGTCCGTCCCTGGCCGATTCGGTGGAGGACGTCGTCAAAAGGGAACTGGGAACCAGCGGCTGGCATCGGATCAGCACTACCCATTGCCATACGGCAGTGAAATGTATTGAGAAAAAATTTTATATAAGAGGCGACGGCTTCGGATTTGACTTTTTAGCAGAGGGCAAAACCATTAAAGGTGATGTACGAAGTACCCGCCCTGAAAATAGAAACTGTATTTCCCTGAAAAACCGGTTAGAGAAGGATTATGGCCTGCAAATCTCCCTCAGGGAAATCTACAGGCTTATCTCCGAGGCCTTGCAGCAGGATGACAGGAGCGAAATTTTTATTCAAAAGGAGGATGTATAAATATGGGGGACAAAAAAAGCCGTGTGATATCCGCTGCCGAAACGGCGGCGATATCCAATGTGGTCAATCTCACCTGTGACCGTATTGAGGCCTTGGCCGGAGGACATGGCATGGTCAATATGGCCATCTTTTCCGTGGCTAATGTGATTACGGAAGAGCTGCAGCGGGGGCAAAGCCTCAGCATCAAGTTTGCCAACGCCAGGCGGGTTCCGGTGGACGATATCATGGAAAAGGCCGTTAAGTCGGCAAAGGCCGCCGGCGCCGACGGAGCCAACGCCGCCCTGATTGCCGCCTGCATGATGTATCTTGCCGGCTCTCCCGCCCAGGTTGGCATACCGGCCGGCAACCGGAAATTGGGGGCCACGGCCAGGATACTGGCCGGCGTAGACCGCAGCGGCGTCAGCGCCATCCCCACCAGCAAGATGAACAACAAGATATCCGCCTTTCCCGCTGTTTTGGCTATCAACCAGGCTTTGCTGGAAGGAAAGCTCTCCCCCATCAGCGGCCGGGATATCCCCAAATTTTGCGGCGGCGGCACCTTATTTGGCCACAGTGCCCTAGGTGAAGATATCGTTTGGCCGGCTATGGCTGAAAACGGGGCCCGCATTGGTACGCAAGCTATGCTGGATGCAATGGCGGGAGCTGCCATCACTCCCCAACCATTTTTGGCGGCTGTTTTGGGGGCCGCGTCCATTTTGGAGATCATTCACCCCGACGCCGAAGTACCGGAATCAGAAGGCGTTTACGGCAGAACCAGCAGCGCTTACCTGGTGGGAAAAACTGCCGCCGCCACAGCGGGTCTGCCTAAAAAACTTCATATGCGCCTGACCGGTCAAGAATACGACACCGCCCAGCTTGTGGGTGATGTGGGTCTGATTCTGAAAGACATCGGCGGTCCCTCAGTTATCGGCATGATGGCCTTTGTGGAAATTTTCTCCGTATTCAAAGAAAGGCTCTGCGGCGGTTCCGGCGGCCCCTACAATACGCCTTTGGGCCATATGACAGCTTACGCCGTAGCCGCCGTCAACGCTTTATCCGATAAGGATGCAGATATTATGGCGCTGTCCCGGGAATTGGTGAGTGACCGGGCCCAGGGCAATGTCCATCCGGAATGCTCCCTCTTCTGTATTAATATCGTGACCAGAAAGGCTGCGGAATTGCGCTGCGGACCGGTCACCGACTTTCTGATCAACGCCACCGAGCCTGCCCGGGCAAAAGCAATTCATGATTGCGCCGAGTATGTTTATGATGAATTGACGGCAGGAACCTCATTGGGTACAATCGTTAAAGCTCTCGATGATAAGCGGGTGGCCACCGTAGAAAAATATACGGCCAGAGTTTTTAAGAACATCACCGGAGAAGATGTAACTATCAAGTTCCTGCGCATCGGCAAAGCCGCCCGCCGCACAACCAAGCTGGCACTGAAATATTTCTCCTTTGATGCCTCCCTGGATGTGCAAGTCACAGTAAACGGTAAGACGGCTATACTTAATCACTACGTCGATGATGTGATTCCCAAGGTATCCCTGGGCGAATATAAGGATATTGCCTGGGCCGCTCCTTATGCGGCTTTCGCATCGGCAGATTTGATTCTGGCCGGCTGCAACCTGATCAACGCCGTAGTACCGGCTGCCGTTGCCGCGGCTGCCGGAATCAGTTCGCCGGAAGAGGCTGCTGCCGAAGCGGAACAGGCCGCTTATATCACTTGCGGTATTCCCGGAGGTAAGGCTGCCGCTACCAAGGTAGCCCAGCTAGCCGCCGCCATTGCGGCCTTTTCGGATTATGAGTATTAGTTCGAATGTTTAGTATCCATTTGGAAAGGAGATGTTCCTATGCCTATTATTCAAATCCCCTACCATGACTCTTTTATGGAATTGCAGGTAGAGGACCGTAATCTGGCCGCAGTGCTGGTTCCCGGTATACACGGCTTTCAGCCGGAGATGAGCGAAAGCGGTTTGGTCCGGCAGGCCCTGGAAAATCCTATCGGCTCCCCGAGGCTGCGGGATCTTGCCAGAGGCAAAAAGAATATTACGCTGGTCACCAGCGACCACACCAGAGCAGTTCCCAGCAAAATCACCCTCCCTCTTTTGCTCGGGGAGATCCGCAGCGGTAATCCGGAGGCAAACATCACCATCCTGATCGCAACGGGTCTCCATCGCGCCACAACGGAAAAAGAACAGCGCCAAATGTTCGGCGACCAGATTGTGGATCAGGAAACCATTTCCATAAACGATGCTTTTTGCAAAGAGGACTTTATCAACATCTGTACCCTGCCTTCCGGCGCCGGTTTTCATGTCAATAAGCTGGCGGTAAATTGTGATTTACTCCTTTGCGAGGGGTTTATCGAGCCTCACTTCTTCGCCGGTTTTTCCGGCGGCAGAAAGAGCATTCTGCCCGGTATTTGCTCCCAAGAGACGGTCAACGAAAACCACTCCTTCCGGGCAATTGCCAACCCCAATTCCGCAGCAGGCGTTCTCGAGGGCAATCCCATTCATGAGGACATGGTTTATGCCGCCAGAAAAATCAATACCGCTTTTACCCTTAATGTGGCTCTAAATGATAAGAAGAAAATCATTGCAGCCTTTGCCGGTGATCTGGTAGAATCTCATGAAGCCGGCGTAGCATTTATTCGCAGCCTTTCTCAGTGCCGGCCTGCAGAAACGCCTATTGTCGTCACCGGCAACGGCGGCTATCCCTTGGATCAAAATCTCTACCAGTCTCCGAAGGCAGTGGCTACTGCCGAAGCCTGTGCGGCAAAAGACGGGATTATTGTCATGTGTTGCGCCTGTTCCGACGGTATGGGCGGCGAGTATTTTCAGGAATTAATCGTAGCCGGTAAGCCTGAGGCCATCGAAGAAAAGCTAGCGGCAATTCCGCCCAAAGAAACTATCCCTGAGCAGTGGTGCGCTCAGATTTATGCCCGTATTTTAAAAAAACACCAGGTTATTTTAGTTACAACCTTCCTGGATCACGATCTGGTAAAAAAGGCAAATATGATTCCTGCCTCAAGCTTGGATGAGGCAATGAAAATTGCCTTTGATATTAAGGGGGCCGACGCCAAAGTTACGGTTATCCCCGACGGCGTATCCGTATTGGCTGTTAAGGAATAACTGGCTTTCATTATTATAACGCCTCAGTGGAAAACTTTTCGATGGTAGAAAAATTTTCTTACCTACATGCGTTTCAACGAGGCGGGGGATATGCCCACCGCCTGAAAACATAAGCGGAACCCACCGCCTAAGAGGCGGGGGGACATATCCGGCTTTCTCATTATAAAAGGAAGGGGATTTTACATGAATCTGGCGTTAAAAGTCAACGACAAGGACAACGTAGCCACTATTTTTGCCAACGACATTACCGACGGCACCCGGGTGGAAATGCGGGATAAAAAAGGCCGGGCCGAGGAAATGACCGTTCATGGCCAGGTGCCCTACGGTCACAAAATCGCCCTGCAGGATATCAAAAAGGGGGAGCATATCATTAAGTACGGCGAAAGTATTGGAGCCGCCAGTGCCGATATCCGCAAGGGTGAATACGTCCACGTCCACAATCTGGAGGCCCTGCGGGGCCGC
>JAHDMJ010000009.1 GCA_018436095.1 Clostridia bacterium
CAGACGCACCGGCACAGGGAATTGTAAACTAGCGCACCGGTGCTGGTCCAGACGCACCGGCACAGGGAATTGTAAACTAGCGCACCGGTGCTGGTCCAGACGCACCGGCACAGGGAATTGTAAACTAGCGCACCGGTGCTGGTCCAGACGCATAATAGCGGCACGGGCAGAGTATAATTACGGCAAAGGAAGCCGGCAAGCTGTAATGCCATTTAGTTTAGGCGCAATCAAAAAACGGAAAAAGGCAGGGTAGTGATCCCTGGGGTAGATTCTGTTCAATTTTTTCGGTTGTATGCAGATGCTTGCCGCCATCTGTACAGTTTTTTCGTTTGTGGGTAAATTGCAGGGTTTGCCAGGAGCAAGTTTAGCCAATTTCAGGCCAAATCGGTGCAATTTTTTCCTTTGTGCGCAGAAGCTGGAGCTGCATTTTACACACAAACGCAAATAATGCTCACCCCGCCGCCGCCAATTGAATACAAACGAAAATTCTGCACAGAAAACGGCCTCACTGCCATACCCCAGCTACTATCCCCTTCACTAACCCCGTAGATTTAACACCTTTGCTTAACTGACTTGCGGTAGGAGGATGAGCCTTGATTGAAATATTGAAATCCATCATATTTGGTATTGTCCAGGGTATTACGGAATGGCTGCCTATCAGCAGCACCGGCCATATGATTCTGCTGGATGAATTTTTGACCCTTAATTTCAGCAAAACTTTTCTTGACACTTTCCTGGTGGTAATCCAGTTAGGGTCTATCTTGGCAGTGGTAGTTTTGTATTTTCAGAGACTTTGGCCTTTCGGCAGCCAAAAAAGCCCCCGGGAAAAACGGGAAACCTGGTCTCTCTGGTTCAGAATTCTGGTGGGGGTCATTCCTTTAGGAATAACCGGGATATTGTTTGAAGAGCAAATTAATACCTATTTGTATAATAGCCGGGTAGTAGCTTTGGCTTTGATTATCTATGGCATCTTGTTTCTGATTCTGGAACGGGGCCGGCGGCGTCCCACTATCACTACTATGGATGAGCTGGGCTACCGGACGGCCTTGCTTATCGGTATGTTTCAAGTGCTGGCTTTAGTGCCCGGCACTTCCCGGTCCGGCGCCACCATACTGGGGGCTGTCTTTTTAGGTTGCAGCCGCACGGTGGCCTCGGAGTTTTCCTTCTTTTTGGCCCTGCCTGCTATGGCCGGCGCCAGCCTGCTGAAACTTTTAAAAACGGGTTTGAGTTTTGGCTTTTTGGAATGGATGGTGCTGCTTACTGGCAGCTTGGTGGCTTTTTTAGTATCTCTGGTAGCCATTAAATTCCTGCTGTCTTATATCCGCCGCCATGACTTTAAGGCTTTCGGCTATTACCGGATTGTTTTGGGTATTATTGTACTTCTCTACTTTCAGCTAACGGGCAATGTGCTGAATCAGGGTTTTTAAAAAGTAAGATCAGGGCGTGTCGCAAAACGTTAATTGTAAACGTTAGGCGATGCGCCCTTTTTTATTTTGTTTTAACAAGAAAACATCTTAAATATGGGGCTGCATTGCCGTTTGGCCCTAATCCGGGTACAAAAAAAGACGGCTTCATACTGATATGCCGTCTTTTGTGCTTTTTTTCGTTGCGGTTAATGCAACAGCCCCTGATCTTTTTATTATCCGATGACTTTTGCCGAGAGGGTTAAGGGATCCAGCGCCTTACCTTCCTGGAAAACCCGCATGTTGCCGCCGGAAATCTCATCAATCAAGCAAACCTGGCCATTAACCCGGCCGAATTCCAGCTTGATGTCGTAAAGCTCCATGTCCAGTCTGGCCAGCTCATCCTTGATGATGCGGGCAATTTTTTTGGTCATGGCCGCAATTTCGTCATATTCGGCAGGGCTGAGGATATTAAGTGCAGCCAAGGCCTCCTGATTGATCAGCGGATCACCCCGGCCATCGTCTTTCAGCGTCATCTCCACATAATCGGGAAGAGCAGAGCCGGATTCAATGTAATCGCCATAACGCTTAATAAAGCTGCCCACCGCCCGAAAACGGCAGATGACCTCCAGTCCTTTGCCAAATATAGTGGCAGGAAGTACTGTCATCGTAGCTTTTTCCAGATCGGCGGCAATAAAGTGGGTCTTAATACCCTGGGCATTGATCAGTTTCATAAAATAAGCAGTCATACGGAGGCCGGCCTGTCCGGCGCCGGCAATGGACAAGCCTACGGTATTGGCGCCGGGATCAAATACACCGTTTTTCCCGGTTACATCATCTTTAAATTGCAGCAGATAATTGCCGTCCTCCAGTGCATAAACGTCTTTGGTCTTTCCTTTATAGGTCAGTTTCATCTGAGATCATCCTTCCTCACAAAAATGCTCAATACAGCAATTATACACTAAGTTACCATTAATGACATGATTCTAAAAAAGTATACCTGATACCCATAAGTAAGAAAATTTTCCAGACTCGAAAATTTTCTACTGAGGTGTTATAATGTTAAATAGTGGTGAACCAGCATAAAGAATGATGCGGAGGTGCAAAATGAGAGGCGCAGATTTAATTGTAGAGCTTTTGATTCAGCATGGGGTAAAGCATATATTTGGTGTGCCCGGTGATACTTCTATGGCTTTCCATGATGCTTTGCGGCTGAGGCAAAAGGAGATTACCCATATTCTTTGCCGGGACGAGCGCCATGGGGCTTATGCCGCCGATGCTTATGCCAGGATGACCGGCCGGATTGGCGTAGTGGAAGTGCCCAGCGGCGGCGGAGCTTTGTATGTGGTGCCCGGTGTCAGCGAGGCTGATCTGTCGAATATTCCGTTGCTCTGTATCGCCTCGGATATTACCATGTCCAGCGATGAGACCTATGCATTAACGGATTGTCATCAGGAAGCCCTTTTTGCAGCGGTGACCAAATGGAATACCAAGCTGCGCCTGCTATCAAAAATTCCCCAGATGATGCGCAAAGCCATCCGGGTAAGCACCTCCGGTTCCCCTGGCGCCGTAGCGCTGTCTTTCCCGGAAAATCTTTTGCGGGGAGAATACGACGGGAAACCCGAGGAGATTTACGGCAATCCCGGCCACGGACGCTTGGGCTATTTCCAAAATGATGCTGCCGACGAGGATGTGGACCGGGCTATTGAGCTGATGAAACAAAGCAAGCGGCCGGTGGTGCTGGCCGGCGGCGGCGTTCATTTTTCCAAGGCCTATGACGAGCTGGTCCAGTTTGTGGAGAAATACAACATTCCCGTAGTCAGCTCCATCGACGGCAAAGGCAGTGTGGCAGAGACGAAGGATTATGCTTTGGGTACCATCGGGGCCAACGGCGGCTCTTTGGAGGCCAATGAAGTGATCAGCCAGGCTGACTTCATCTTCGTTTTAGGCTGTAAGCTGGATAACGTGACCACGGTAGGCAAGTCGATTTTTGCCGGCGGCGTCAAGATTCTGCAAGTGGATATCAACGAGCAGACCTTAGGCAATATTGCACCCATCAGCCAGGGTATCATGTGTGATATCCGTCATCTTTTAGTCAAGCTAAACAAGAAAGATTGCGGCATTGACCAAGAGGCCGCGGCAGCCTGGCAAAAGCTCTGGTCCGCCAAAAGGCAGGAAAAAATGGACCGCATTGCGGCAGATTACAATAAAGCCTCAGATTACGTAGTCGCCGCCAAGGTTTTCGGAGCTGTTGAGAAGTATACGGATGGTGAGGCTATATTTACCGGTGACGCCGGCACGCCCACGCCTTATATCGCTTCCTATATCAAAATGAAGCAGACCGGTAAGCATACGGTGATTCCCCGGGCTCACGGCGCTTTAGGCTATGCTATGGGAGCAGCCATAGGCGCCCAGGTGGCCAGGCCTCAATCCCGGGTAGTCAGTTTCTTTGGGGATGCCAGTTTTGCCATGACCATGGGAGAGCTGGAGACGGCAAAGCGCTTGAATCTGCCTATCGTATTTGTCAATTTCCAAAACAATAGCTATGGCTGGATCAAGACCATTCAGCATCTGTATTATGACCAGCAGTATTTCGGTGTGGACTTTTCGCCTATCGATACCGTCATGGTGTCTCAAGGCTTTGGTATAAAAGCGAAGAATGTAACAAAAAATGAGGATGTAGAAAGCGCCGTTCAGTGGGCTCTATCCTTGCAGGAGCCGGTGCTGCTGAACTTTGTTATTGAACCGCCGGATGCCTTTGTGCCGCCGGTGCAGCAATGGGAAGTGGATGCCAGGAAGGAGCCGGCAGACAGAAAGAAGCTTGTTTATTAATAAAACCCCATTATTCCTTATATCTTGTGGGGCTTTGCTTGACAACGGGCTGCCGTCACTGCTAAAATGACATTCATTGAGATTGAATCCGTAAACGCATTTATGCAGTGGATAAGCAGCTGCTTTTCTGCGCAAGCGGTTAATTGGAGGTAAGGATGAACGCAGAACAAGTATGGGAAATCCTGAAAAGGGATAGTACCGGCATATATTCCGAGGAGGGTTTTAAAGAGAAGCTTTTCTCCGGCAAACCCATGAAGATTAAGCTGGGGGCAGACCCCAGCCGGCCGGACCTGCATTTGGGCCATTCCGTGGTATTAAGGAAATTAAAGCTTTTGCAGGATCTGGGCCACGAGATCATTTTTATCATCGGTGATTTTACCGGTATGGTAGGCGATCCTTCAGGCAAGACAAAAACCAGGCCGCCCCTGACTTTTGAGGAAACCCGGCAAAACGGCCAGTCTTATTTAGAACAGGTCACAAAGATTCTCGACCGGGAAAAAACAAAAATCTGTTATAATTCCGAATGGCTGTCGGAAATGAATTTTGCCGACGTCTTACGGCTTTGCGGCAAATACACAGTGGCCAGGATTTTGGAAAGGGACGACTTCACCAAAAGGCTCCAGGAAAACCGGCCCATCGGCATGCATGAGCTGCTGTATCCTTTGATGCAGGGCTATGATTCTGTAGCTTTAGCCTGCGATGTGGAGGTAGGTGGGACGGATCAGACCTTCAACCTTCTGGTAGGCCGGGAGCTGATGCGGGATTACGATTTGCCGGCTCAGGAGGTAATCACCTTCCCCCTTTTGCCGGGCCTTGACGGCGTGGAGAAAATGTCAAAATCCCTGGACAACTATATTGGCATCAGCGAACCGCCGGAAGTGATTTTTGAAAAATGCATGAAGGTACCGGATAACCTTTTGGCCGATTATTTCCGGTTGACTACGGATCTGGATTTTGATCAGGTCACCTCCTTGCTGGAAAAAGATATCCGGGAAGCCCATTTCCTTTACGCTGAGACTATCGTTACCATGTATTATAGCGGCGATGAAGCGGCGGAAGCCAAAAAGCGTTATATGACAGTGGCGGCCGGCGCAGCCCCCGAAAATATGCCGGAGTATAAGCTGGCGCAGGAAACCTATCCTTTGTGGAAGCTGGTGACCCTTACCGGCCTGGCCGCCAGCAGCAGCGAAGCCCGCCGCCTGATCAGCCAGGGAGGCATAGCCCTTGACGGCGTGGTCTGCAAGGACCCGCTGCTGGAAATAGCAGGCGAAGGGGAGAAGCTGCTGAAGCGGGGTAAATCCAACTTTGCCAAGGCGGTTTTCCAATAAGGCTGCAATAGCAAAATAACAACAGCAAATAGAAAGCACCGCCTGACGGTAAGAAGTTCATTTCGTAAGAAGCAAACTTCAACTGGGGCGGTGTTTTTTTATTGTTTTCGTATATAAAAATATTTGCATATGCAAAAGTATTGTGATAATATCTTCAAAGAAATAGGCAATGAGAACAGGCAATTAGAGAATATACAAAGAAGATTGAAGGGTAGCCGGTATGATTTTTCGGATGGACCAATTGTTATCAAGCCTTTCTATGGGTTTAGACGCCGTAGAAGGGGAGCTTTTAGGAGCCACCACCAATCATGGCAAACGTATTTCTATTTTAGCGATTATGATGGGCCGGCATTTGGGGTGGAATGACGATGACCTTATTGGCGTGGCAGGCTGTGCTTTGATGCATGATAATGCTCTTACGGAATATATTCTTTCCGAAAGACCGGAAGGCGCCCATGCTATGGATCACGGAGCCCATTGTTTAATAGGGGAAGAGAATGTTCTGTACTTTCCTTTCCCGTCAGACGTCAGGGGATTTGTTAAATATCATCACGAATATATGGATAAATCAGGCCCTTTCAAGATGGATGCGGCAAAAACCCCATTAGGGGCTCAGATTATTGCCGCCGCCGATGATGTGGATGCCCGCTATCATTTGCAGCAGTTATCTCCGGCATCCCTCCCCGATTTGCGCAGCTTCATCAGCAGCAAAAGAGGCAGCTACTATACCTGCCTTGCCGCCGATGCTTTGTTGGCCGTCCTTGATGAGGATTTGCTGTTGTCTTTGCGGGATAAGCAGGTGGATAATACCTTTGGGCAAAAGATGCCCAAATGGGTCGTAAATATGCCTGCCGTGGACTTAATGAATATTGCCAAGGTGGTTGCCAGCATTACCGACTATAAATCGCAATATACCGCCAGGCACTCCCTGCAGATTGCTTACCGGGCCTATTGGATGGGCCTTTATTATGGCTTTTCCCGGGAGCAGTGCGCTAAAATCTATTTGGCCGCTTCCTTTCATGATATCGGCAAACTGCTTATTCCTGCGGCAATACTCGAAAAGCCCGGAAAGCTGACGGAGGAGGAGTTCGCCATAATTCAAAAGCATGCCTTTTGGAGCTATGCCATGCTTAAAGATATAGAGGGCTTTGAGGAAATTTGCCGCTGGGCCGTTACCCATCACCGCAAGCTAAATGGCAAGGGTTATCCCCAGTTGCCCCAGTGCTATTTGGATATGGATTTTACCAGCAGGCTGATTGCTTGCATTGATATTTACCAGGCCTTGCGGGAAACCCGGCCTTATCACCGGGGCAGGAGCCATGAGGAAACAATAAGGATTATGGGGTGGATGGCCAGCCATGGTGAAATCGATAGTCAAATTACAGAGGATATTGACCGTGTGATGGTTTTATTTAAAGACAGTCAAATGCCGGGGCCTGAGGAAGCAGATGCGCACTTTGGGCTGTCAAGCCAGTCAGCCGGGAAATTACCCTATCCAGGAATGGCTTTTCGGCCAGCCGGAAGTTGAGCCGGCGGCGGCAAATTGGGACGGGGCCGGTCTGGGCCGAGGCTTATTGCTCGACTGTTTGCTTAAGCTAATTGCTTAATTGCAGGCTTGTTACTCAGTTTGTTTGGATAAGGGGGCTTCCGTCAGAGTACAAACTTGCAAGTTTGCACAAAGGAGGCTGTGCCGGGCTTCCCCTTCCCAAGTTGGATTTGGATATGAACCTATTCTACGTATCCGGGCAAAAGAAAAGCGCCAGAATTTAATCTGGCGCTGGATTTGTTATGGTGACCCGTAGGGGAATCGAACCCCTGTTTTCGCCGTGAGAGGGCGATGTCTTAACCGCTTGACCAACGGGCCGCTATGGCTGATTCGTGCGTTCAGCAGTAGTTATTATATAATGAGATTTAAGGTTTGTCAATTATGAATTATTTAGTTTAGTTTAATGGTGTTGTTAATTGTCTAATTTAATTGCCGCCGCTGGGAAGAAAAGGCCGTAAAGCGCCGGCTACGGCGCTGATAGTCTGGGTTTGGAGCAAAATATTGCCGGGTCCCGTTACCACCGTATTAAAAATACCCTCGCCGCCGAAAAGCTTATTTTTCATACCGGGAACGGTGACAATATCTATGCTGCAGGTTTCGTCCATAACCGCCAGGTAACCGGTATCAATAATCATGGATTGGCCTTGTTCCAGTCGGTATTCGACGGCGTGGCCGTCGATTTCCACAAAGGCGGTGCCGTTGCCGGATAAGCGCTGCATAATGTAGCCCTCGCCGCCAAAAAAGGCGGTTCCTAAACGCTTCTGAAAAAAGAGGGAAAGCTCTACGCCGGTTTCCGCAGCTAAAAAGGCGGATTTTTGAACGACGATACCTTTTGAGGGAGTGATGTCGTATTGGCGAATGGTGCCGGGGAAGCTTGAGGCAAAGGCAATGAGTCCGGGGCCGCCTTCAGCGGTGTAGCGGTTTTGAAACATCGCCTCACCGGAAACCATACGGCCAAACATTTTGCCTAAGCCGCCGCCGGAGGTGGTTTCCATTTTCATATTGGGCGTCATCCAGCACATGGAGCCCCGTTCGGTGATCATGGTTTCCCGGTTTTCCAATTCACAGATGACTACGGGAAAGGGTTCGCCTTGGATTGAATATTTCATAATGTTCTCCTAACATTAGCATGATTTTTCTGTATTCTTCCATTTTATAGAGGCGGCCCGGTTCTGTCAATGCTTTAAGTTCGCGTCAAAATGCTGCAAGCGAAGGCTAAGCCGATTTCTGCCCCTTTGCCGGCAGCTAAACCAAGCTTAGCCTTCAGTGTGAAATAATGAGTGAAGTTTATTGCTCCAGATATTCCAGGGCCCGATAGAGCACCGCCGCCATTTCTGCCCGGGTGGTGTAGCCCAGAGGATTGATTTTGCCGTCGTCGCCTACAATGAGTTTGGCCTTGACCAGAGTGGCGACAGCAGAGCGGGCGTAGGGGCTGATTGCCCTTTGATCGGAGAAGCCCAGCAAATCGCTGTCCGAGCCTGGGGCCAGATCTTTATTTTTGTAAGCAAAGATCCGCTGCAGCAGCGCCATCGTGTCCTGACGGCTGATGGGTTTGCGGGGCTGGAAATTGTCGCCGTCGCCTATGGCAATACCCAGGGCTTTGGCAATACCCACAGCTTCATAATAATAGCTGTCCGGCGGCACATCGCTGAAGTTATCCGTAAAGGAAGCCTTCAAGTCAAAGGCCCGCACCAGCATAGCGATAAAATCACAGCGGGTAATATTGGCGGCGGGAACGTATAAACGCTGGCCGATACCTTTAACCACGCCTTTTTCATAGAGGCCGTCTATTACCTCCACTGCCCAGGAAAAACTGCCTTTTACGTCGTCAAAATATTTGGAGCTTTTTCTTTGGGACAGGGGAACTCCCGGCGCCTCGATGATTTCCACGATAATATTATTGGTAGCGCCGGTTCCCGTATCGGGGGAGGCGCTATTGTTATTGTTATCGCCGCCGCCATTGCCGCCGCTACGCCGCTTTACGGTGGCTTCAAAAAGCCCGGTAGTCTGACTGATGCTGCCAACCTGATCCTGGCCGGCTATGCGGAAAATCTTCATCTGGGTCAGCGTAATCGGCAGAGGGTCGTTGCCTGTGTAGGTAAAGTAAAGCTTGCCTGCCTCAATCTTCTCACTGAAACGGTTGCTGCCGGCAAAGAAGCCTGTAGGCAGTATGCCTCCGGGGGTAGGTATGGCCCCTTGCTTTTTTAGGGCGCCGCTCAGTTCAAAACGGCTGAATTGCAGGTACTCTTCCGTGCCAATATCTAAGGAAAACTCAATGCCGGCGCAAGCTTCCTTAAGGGTTACAATCACGGTAATACTGCATTCCTTTGCGCCGGGAGACAGCAGGATTTCGCTGGGGGAGCTTTGAACTGCTTCCGCCTGCAAGGCCGGAGGATGCCAGGTCAGCAGGAGCCCGACTAAGCAGCAGAGCAGCGGAAGGGTTCTTGATTTCAAATATGCTGTCATAAGCCTACTCCTTTATCCATATGAAGGGGCATCTGCAGAGGCCCGAAGGCCCTGCAGATGAACCCCCAAACTGAAACCTGTTATTTCGTAAAATTCCTGAGGATCAGGATCAGGTCAGCTATGTCCACAACCTTATCGCCGTTGACGTCAGCCACCCGGCCGCAATCCTGAACATCGCCGTTCCAGGGATCCCATTGGTTATCGCCTTCTTTGCACTGGTAGTATTTCTGGGCCCGGGCCAGGTCAAGCTCATCTATGGCGCCGTCCTGGTTCAGGTCGTAAATGGAATATACCACGTGCTTAACGATGTTGGTGGTAGCCGATTGAGGATTGTAGCCCCAATCAAGGAAGAACTCTTTGCCATTATCGTCTAAAGCCGCTGCTTTGATGTTGGTGATTTTTAAGGTGGCATCCCCCAAAGTGCGGCTGCCGAAGGCCAGCTTCAATAATTCCGTGGTGCCCGGGAAGCTGGAGCCCTGGGTATTGGGAGAAAGCAGGCGAATACTGCCTTTCCAGGTATTATCGTTAATTTTCGTAAAGATAATATCCTGGTTTTCCCTGTCGGACATGGCGTAGAAACCGTTGGCGGCTTCATAGCTGGGATTGTTTTTCAAAATAGTCAGGTCCACCTCAAATTCAATCAATATGTTCATCAGGCGCTCAGCCTGGCGCAAGGAGAACAGGTATTCCACCGGCTTGTTATTGGGGCTGGTGGCGGGGGCGGAAACACCAACCAGCATCTTGCCGCTCTCCACAAGTACCAGATTGTCTAAAGCGCTGGCCAGATCGGCTAAAGCTTTATCGTAATCCGTTTGCAGCAAATCTGTCTGAGCCATAGCTTCTTCCGCAGCGCTGAGGGCTGTCCTTAAAGCTTGCCAGCTTTCCGCCGTATAATCAGCTTCCGTTAAAGCCTTGGCAGCAGCAATTTTGCCGGCCAGCCCGGAACGGTCCGTCACATACTCTTCATCACCGGCTTCGCCAAAGAGGTCTTTCAATATTTGGTTGGCCGTCATGTTGGCGTAGCCCTCCGGGTCCGTCAAATAGCCGCCCTCACCGATGTCCCAGGAGAATTTGCCGATGGTAGATTCGGTATTGCCGCCGGAGTCCCTTACATAATCAGGCCAGGTTTTGACGACTGGTGTATACCGCTGACTCCAAGCCGGGTAATACTTGGCCATGTACTCTTTTGCCAGCTCATAGGCTTCGCATTCCGTAGTGCCGGAGCCCTTGGGAGCAACGGCGCTGATCTGTACGCCGCCCCCATCTTTACCGGTCTTGCTGGCAGAGGGAGTAGAGTGCATGATGACCAGGCTGCCGTCTTCGCACTTGCCCAGGCATATCCAGGTATGACCGCTCGTGCTGAAGATATCGCCGGGTTTGAAGTCCGCCGGCTGGATACTTTCACTATTGAGAGAGGGTACCCAAGAGCCGAAGCCCTTGTCTGCAAACATCTTGGCTTCCAACCTGGCAGAGGTTACATAGCCCTCGTTGCCGCTTTGGGTATTGGCGACATTGTAAACCAGCCAACCCATATAGCCGGAACAGTCGGTGCCTGCATAGTAGTATTGGTTGTAAGCCATGTGGGGATAGTAGCTCTTTGTCGGATCAGCATTGTTTCGATAAACATAATTTTCGTCCTGGGATTGGAAGAAATCCAGCCAGGTCTGATGTAAGCCGATGTTGGTGGCCTGGGGGCTTGAAGAGCCGCCGGGTGCCAATACCCCTTCATCCTGCCATTCCCAGGTGCCTCCAAAGATGTAAAGGCAGGTACCCACGGGGTTGAGGGCCGTGGCCAGCACGTTTTTCAGCGTTTTCCTGCCGGCAACACCTTCTACCGGCGCCTGGTAAGGTTCGGCTACAAAAGTCAGAAACACGGCTTCCGCCGGGTTGCCGTAGACCTTTACGGTTTTGCCGGCAGCTAAGACTCCCGGCTCCACGAGAGCGCCGCCGGCCTGGCTGGTGATGCTGTAAATTGCCGTATTATCGGTAAGTGCAATTTCCCGCCCGGCCACGTTGAGGGAGCTGTCGCTGAAAGAGTAGATAGCCCCGGTGGCCGCAGGCTGGGGAATACCGGCGGCAATGACCTTGCCGTTATGTTCTTCGTCATATTCCAGGGTGATGTCGAATACATAGCCTTCCGCCAGCATATTGTTAATAGCGAAATCATTGTCGGGGGAAATTTTATAGGTCTCAACTTGTCCGTCAACGAAAAAATAATAAGAGAAGTTTTTCAGGTTTTCTATGCTGCCGCCTTTAGATGTAGCCGGAGTATTGTAGCCTGCTACGCCCAGGTACACAGCATTATTGAAGGTTGCCGTTTCTGCGGCGAAGCAGGGCAAGGCCCATGTCAAAAGGAAAACCAGAATTAAAAGGACAGACGCTAACCTTTTTTTCATTGCTCTACCTCCTATTTTTGATTCCATCCAACACGCAACACCTTTAATTTAGACTTCTGCACTCAACCAACCTCCATTCAGCAATATTTTTTGACGGATGCTGCACCTCCTTTTGGCCAATAGCACAAAACCACAATGCTTGTCCAATTCGAGAATCTGCCGCTTTTATTGCCAACCGTGAGTAGAGGGCATATGCTATTGCCATTTTTTTCTAGTAGCTTTATTATACTATCATTCTCATTATTTTCAAAATTAAATTTATTTACAAAATTCTTTTAAAAGACTCGCGTTCTACTAATTTACTATTTTTCTAAAGCACAATAATGCAACATTCGAGGGGGGATGCCTATGCTTGCGGTTAAAGGCAGGACAGCTGCTCAATGCTGACGTGTAATAAGCAGGTCAAGGAGGGTTTTCTATGATCTTTAATTTACCGCCAATTTTTGCCCTGGTCCCATTGGTCTTATATATTGTTTTAGCTTTTAAAGATATTAATGCGGTTTTAAACGTGGTTATCTGCGTAATTTTAAGCGCAATTATGACGCAGCATTCCCTTTTGGAAATGGGCGGCGTAATTGCCGGTTCCCTAGGCTCCTTTTTAGGCATGATCGGTTTTATCATCATGCTGGGCTCCGCTTTAGGCGCAGTACTGCGCAAGACGGGAGTAGCCGAGCATATCGTTATGGCCCTGACCAATAAAATCGGTATTGATACTGAGAAAAAAGCTATTTTATCCTGTATGGCCTGCTCGATTCTCTTAGTGTCTATGCTGGGCACCTTGGCCGGCGCCAACGCCATTATTGCGCCCATCGTTATTCCCCTGGTGGCGGCTATCGGCATAACGCCTTCCACCCTGGCCGCCGTATTATTCGGCTCCGGCATCACCGGGCTGTTTATTGGTCCTTATGCGCCGCCGGTGGTAACGTATATGGAAATTACGGGCTTGCCTTACGGTACTTATTTAATCGGCGTAGGCCTGCCTGTGGCCATTTTGCTTTGGGTTGTTACATTCTTTATGGCCCAGCGGATACAGAAAAAGACGAAAGGCGTTTACAGCTACGATAATGTGGAAAAGCCCCGGCAAAACTATATGGCCGCCAAAGAGACAAAGCGGGCTACATTGACTTTTGCGGTAGCTTTGGCAGTTATGATCGTCTGGGGCATGTTCCTGAAGTATGGCTCCTCTTTCGCCATCGTTGTTATTTTTACGGTAGCTGTGCTGACGGGGATTACCGGCGGCCAAAAACCCAGTGAATTATTTGAAACGATGATGGAAGGCGCCGGCCGCATGGTCTGGCTCTTTGTCATGTTTGTGCTCTTTGATCCTTTTATTTATTTCGTTTCGGAAGCCGGAGCTTTTGAAGCCCTGGTCGGCTATTTGCAGCCCTTGCTGCAATCCAACAGCAAGGTATTGTTCACCTTTATTGCCAGCATGACGGGTATCTTTGGCATTGGCGGCGCCGCCGTGGCTCAGGCGGTGGTAATGGATAATATGTTTGGCAGCCTGGCCCATGGCCTGGGCCTAAGTCCGACATTGTGGGGCTGCCTTATTCTTATCGGTTCCCAAATCACTTCCTTTGCTTATCCGGAAGCCGATATGCTGGGCCAAATGGGCCTGGCCCGCTCTAAAGATTTAAAGAACATGGTGAAATTCGGCTTGACCATAACTGCCGCTTCGGTAATCTTCTTGGTAGTCCGGTCATTCTTCGGCTAAATCATGGCGGGGAAAGGAGGAACCTCATGCTGGAAAAAGCCCTTCGGGAGTTTATCAAGGAAAACCAAGGGAATATTGGGGTGGCTTTTAAAAACCTCGATACGGGAGAAACCATACTGATCAATGAGGAGATGATTTTTCCCTCGGCCAGCTTAATTAAATTGGCGATTATGTCGGAAGCCATGAACCGGGTAAAAAAAGGCGGGATGACTCTGGAAGATGAGATTGTGGTGGAAGCCGCCATGATGACCGGGGGCGACGGCATCTTAAAAGAGCTGAAGCCGGGCCATGTCTTTACGCTGGAAGAAATAATAACGCTGATGATCATCGTCAGCGACAATCTGGCCACCAATATTTTGATCGACAAAATTGGCATGGAGTCCGTCAACAGGCTTTGCCAAAGCCTGGGCTTGGGCGAAACAAAACTGCAGCGCAAAATGATGGATGCCCAGGCCAGAAAAGAGGGCAGGGAAAATTACACCTGTGCCAAGGATATGCTGGCCCTGCTGGAACTGATCTATCGGGGAGGCAATGTGGATGCAGACTACAGCGCCCGTATGCTGGAGATTCTTAAAAGGCAGCAGGTTACCGGCAGGCTGCAGCTATATTTGCCGGAAGAGATAACCATTGCCCATAAAACCGGAGACTTGGACCTGCTGGAGCACGATGTGGGCATTATGTACCTGCCTCAATGCACTTGTATCCTTTGCGTACTTACCCACCGGACCCTCAGTAATAAGGAAGGCCGGGAGATTATAGGCAAAATAGCGAAGCTGGTTTACGATACTTATTCCCCCGCTTGAATGAACTTAAATAAAAAAGAGGCCAGCGCATTCTTCCCGCGCCGGCCTCTTTCTCAATATTCTGCTCCAAATGCATATGAGTCTTTTATGCTTTGCTATGACAAATAAGGCCTGACAAGCCCAGAGGTTTGTGTTAAAATTATCTATTATCATTTGCTTTATTTTGAATACTGGTTTGGTAAAGGAGTTTAACGGTTCTCATGAATTCGAACGGATTGATTTTGGAAGGCGGCGGTATGCGGGGAGTCTATACTGCCGGAGTCCTGGATTTTTTTCTGGAGCATGGCATATCCTTTGATTCCTGTTATGCAGTTTCCGCCGGCGCCTGCCATGGCTGCAGCTATCTGTCGGGACAGCAGGGCCGGGCCCTTCGGGTGACCGTGGATTATTTGGAAGACAAGCGTTACTGCAGTATATATAGCTTGCTGACCACCGGTGATATTTTTGGGGCGGACATGGCATATAACCAGATTCCCAACTACCTGGACCCCTATGACTATGAAGCCTTCAAAAAGAGGAAGACGAATTTCTACGTAGTGGTGACCAACTGCCGTACAGGACGGCCGGAATACGTGCCTGTGGAGGAGATGGTTGAGGGCCTGCTGGCCGTACGGGCCTCCAGTTCCTTACCTCTGCTTTCCCGTATGGTAATGATCAAGGGAACGGAATATCTGGACGGCGGGATTGCCGATTCCATTCCGCTAAGGAAGTCTCAAGCTGACGGCCATGACAAAAACGTGGTGGTGCTTACCCAGGCGGTGGATTACCGCAAAAAGCCGAATAAACTTATGCCTTTTATCCGTATTAAATACCGTAAATATCCGGCGTTGGTGAGGCAGATGGAGAGGCGGTATCAACACTACAACGAAACCCTGGATTATATAGCCCGGGAAGAAAAAGCCGGCCGCATTCTGGTGATCCGCCCGGGGAAACCTGTCAATATCGGACGGCTGGAAAAGGACCGCAATAAACTGATGGTGTTGTACCGGGAAGGCTATGAAGACGCCAAAGCCAAGCATCAGGATTTGATCGGGTTTTTATCTCCCCCATCCCCTGGGTCCCTGGCTGGGAAAGAAGAAAAGGAGAGTAGTTTATGACGGCAGATTATCAGATTATGACCGATGCCACCGCAGACTTAACGGCGGAAGCCGCAGATGAGCTGGGGATAAGGGTGATTCCCATGGCTGTGGATATGGGGGGAGAGAGCTATATTTTTGCTCCCAAAGGAGGCAACATTTCGATTGCCGAGTTTTATGACCGGTTGGTGGAAGGCGAGGTAGCCAAAACCTCTCAGATCAACGCCAGGGTTTATCGCCAATATTTTGAAGAGGAGCTGAAACAAGGCCGGGACGTCATATACATCAGCCTCAGCTCCGGCCTCAGCGGCAGTGTTGGCGTAGCTATCGTCACAGCCCAGGAGCTCCGGGAAGAGTATCCGGACCGCAAGGTGATCTGCGTAGACTCTTTATGCGCTTCTGCGGGGGAAGGTTTGTTGACGTATACCGCCGTCCAAAAAAAGAGGCAAGGTATGACCCTGGGCCAGTTGGCGGCCTGGCTGGAGGAGCATAAGAAAAGCATGGCCCACTGGGTGGCGGTGGACGAGCTTAGCTATTTGCAGCGGGGAGGCCGGATCAGTACAGCCGCCGCCGCCGTAGGCACCATGCTGAATATTAAGCCGATCATCCACATCAATGGGGAAGGCAAGCTGGTCAGCGTCAATAAGGTTCGGGGCAGAAAGAAATCTTTGGAGGTTTTAGCGGAGGCCCTGAAGGATAACCGCACTGACGGCCCTTCCGATCCCGTTTTTATTGGCTATGGCACGGCCTATGAGGACGCCGTTTATTTAAAGGAACTCATTATGGAAGGGGAAGGTCCTAAGGATGTCAGGCTTTTTGCCATAGGGCCGGTTATCGGCGCCCATACGGGTCCCAGTATAATTGCTGTTTTCTTTTTCGGTGATACCAGATAGCATTATAAAATTCATAAGTGAGACAAAAGGAGAAGGCTATGACTATGGATGCCAACCGGCAAAGCCGGCTTACCCCCGCAGAACGGGATACCCTGGCCCGGCGCTTATTTCCTCATATTGCTAAGCGGCCGGAAGAATATGAAGAGATCTATCCCCCAAGAGAGCTGCCCCAAGGGGCTTATGTGACCCGTTTAGGTCCCAGTCCTACGGGCTTTATCCATTTGGGCAACCTTTATGGCGCTTTGGCAGATGAGCGGCTGGCCCATCAAAGCGGCGGCGTTTTTATTCTCCGGGTGGAGGATACGGACAACAAAAGGGAAGTGCCCGGGGCTGTGGATTTGATTATTTCTTCCCTGGCTTACTTTGGCGTAGAGTTTGACGAAGGGGCCACAGAAGGCGGGGATAAGGGGAATTATGGGCCTTACCGCCAGCGGCAGCGGGCGGAGTTATATCAAACCTTTGCCTGCCATCTGGTAAGGCAGGGCCGGGCTTATCCATGCTTTTGCACAGAAGAGGAACTGGCAGAGATCCGGGAGCGGCAGACAGCGGCCAAAGAAAACCCGGGCTATTACGGTTCCTGGGCCAAGCACCGGGATTTGACCATGGCGGAGATTGAAGCCCGCTTAGAGGCGGGAGAGCCTTTTGTTATCCGTTTAAGATCTTTGGGAGATCCCCGGAAAACCTTTACGGTGGAGGACGGTATCCGCGGTCCCCTGACCATGCCGGAAAATGACCAGGACTTCGTGCTGTTGAAAGCCGACGGCATCCCTACCTACCATTTTGCCCATGTCATTGACGACCACTTCATGCGGATTACCCACATCCTGCGGGGGGAGGAATGGCTGGCTACCTTGCCTTACCACTGGGAACTTTTTCAGACCCTGGGTTTTGAACCGCCGGTATTTTGCCATACCACGGTGCTGATGAAGATGGAGGGGGAGACAAAGCGTAAGCTGTCAAAAAGAAAAGACCCGGAATTGGGTCTTGATTACTACCGCCAGTTAGGCTACCTGCCGGCGGCGGTGCGCAGCTATTTGATGACGGTGCTGAATTCAAATTATGAGGAATGGCAGCTGGCTAATCCTGGCCGGGCTCTGACGGAATTTCCTTTTACCACGGAGAAAATGGGCAGCTCCGGCGCTTTGTTTGATCTGGACAAGCTGCAAAATGTCAGCAAGGATATCCTGGCCGGCCTGTCGGCTCAGGAAATATATGATTTTCTGATTGCCTGGTCGGCTTCTGAGGCTGCGGAAGCCCACGGCCTGCTGGCCAAAGATCCGGACTACGTCAAAAGAATTTTAAATATTGGCCGGGGCGGCGAAAACCCCCGCAAGGACCTGATTTATGGCCGGCAGATTCTGGAGTTTATCCGCTTCTTTTTTGATGAGTGGTTCAGCCGGGAGGATGAGTATCCCGAGCAAATACCCGCCGGCCTGGCCGTTACGTTATTAAAAGAATATGCCTCAACCTACGATTGCGCAGACGATAATGGCCTTTGGTTTGACAAAGTAAGGGAATTGGGGGTTAAACATGGCTTTGCCCCCAAGCCTAAGGACTACAAGAAAAACCCGGAGGCCTACAAAGGCCATGTGGGTGACGTCAGCAGCCTCTTGCGGGTGGCGTTAAGCGGCCGCCGCAATTCCCCGGATCTTTGGGAGATCCAGCAAATCTTGGGCCAGGAAAGGACGAAAGCCAGACTGGCTCAGGCCGTAGAGGAATTAAGCAAACTTTAACCATTGAAGGTACAGGGCAGCCAGCAGTTCACCGGGAAACACCGGGGCCAGGGCGATCCAGCGGGAGTTTTCCAGAATCTCCGGATCGTTTTCGATCTGCTCCGCCAGCCGTTTGGCTAATGCAGGCCGGCCGAAATGTTTGGGAAAGCCTTGATGGAGCAGATCGGCCAGGGAATCGGGCAAGGTCAAAGCCACGGTTTCCTCGGCCTTCTCTAAAATCTCTTTATCGAATTCTTCCAGCCGATACTCCTTCAAAGGATCAAGGCCAAAGATTTCGCCGGCGTTTTCCGCCCAGGCCAAAATCATATGTTCCTTAGCCGTTTTATTAAGCAGGCGGCGTCTCAGATAATAAAATAAGGTTTTAGAGGCCGGACGGCTATTGAGGAAAAAGGATTGGGGATTAATGTCGGTAAGAAAGGGCAGCTTGTCTTCCTGCACCAGGAAGGAGACAGCCAGATCTACGGCCGTACCGGCGGGGAAAGAATAGATTTGGCCATCCTGCCGGCCTAAAGCCCGCAAGGTTTGGAGATAGCCCAGCCGGGCATTGCGCCTGACCTGCTGGGGATTGAAGAAAAAGCTGTTGCCCAAATCCCAATGGCTGCGGATCAGGGTCAGGTTTGGCGTAGTTTGCAGCAGCTTTTTGTTGACCTTGCCGTAGGCGTTCAGATCCACGGCAATGATCTTTTCAGCCCCTTTTTCCAAAGCTAAGGATATGGGCAGGTTGTCGTGGTAGCAGCCGTCTACATAATGCTTATCGCCGATCTTAAGAGGCTTAAAGGCAGGGGCCACGGAGCAACTGGCAAGTATATAGTTCAGGAGATCGCCCTGGGGAATATCTTCGGTGAATACCGTCAGGGGCTTGCGGTCGGTAAGGCAAACGGTTACCAAACCAAAATCAATAGGGGATTGGCGGATTTTTTCTTCATCTAAAAAGGGTTTGGCCACATCCAACAAACTGTGAATATCGGAGCCGCCGGCGGAGAGGAAGTTTTTGGCCAGGCCGGCGTAAGTGGACATGATGATTTTCGTGTAGGGATCGTCGTCAGCCGTATTGATGCCCAATATTTGCTTAAGGCCCAGGTTTTCCCAGAGATAAAAAAGGGTTTCATAAGAACCCATAACGATCATTGCGCCATTGACGGCGCCGATGGAAGTGCCGGTGATAATGTCGATAGGAATATCCATCTCCAGCAGAGCTTGCCAGACGCCTAGCTGAAAGGCGCCTCTGGCGGCGCCGCCGCTGAGGACCAGAGCGGTTTTTTGCTTCATGATCAACCATCCTTTGAAAATCTTACTATCATCTTATTTCTTTGTCCGGCATAAGTCAACCGAACCTTGGTTTATTATGGCTTTGCCTTCTCGTTGACTAGCCGGACCAGAATCGTTAGAATAGTAGAAAAGCAAAAACGGAAAGCAAAAGCGGAAAAGGAAAAAGCAGGTAAGCAAAAGCGGAAAAGGAAAAAGCAGGTAAGCCCGCTTGCAGGAGGCGCCATGGCCTGGAAATTGTCCCTCTTTGGTTATCAGGAGAGCGAAGTAAACGAATACTTGCAGACCCTTTCTCAAGTCCGGGGAGCGGAAGTGGCCTCGCTTAGAGAAAAGGTCCGCTTGGCTATGGAGACCAACATTCGGCAGGATATCATATTAGCCGATTTACGCCGGGAAGCGGCAGAGCGAAAGAACCGCTTAAAGACTGTGGAGTCCCGGCTGATTCTTATTTACTACAGGATGCTGCTGAATCAAGGTTCGGAGGCCCGGGCCGGTACTGATTTTTTAGAACCGGAGATGGAGCGCTCTGAGGAATATTTGCGGCGGCTGGAGCAAAGAGAGCAAATTGCGGCAAAGGCAAGCAAGCGATTAAATGCTTTGCTTAAACAGATTGGCCGATGGGAGAAAGAAATGGAAAAACCAAAGAATTTTAATACCAGCTTATTGGGCGTGGCTCCAAAGGATTTGGAAGAATATTTGCTGCTTCGGGAAAAAAGTCATCAGGAAGCCATAGCGGATCTTTCGGAAAAGTTAAATCAATTGGAAAAAGCCATTGCTCTTCAGGGCGAAGAGATCAAGGCTTTGGGAGGCCTTTTTGAGCGGCCGGAAATGCAGAAGCCTTTCATTGATTTAGCCGAGCGCTTTTTGCAGCGCTTTGAGCAATCTTTGGAGAATGTAGCCCGGGAAACCATAACCCAAAACAGAGCGGATCTGACGGAAAGAGAAAGGGAATGTGAGAGGCGGGAAAAGGAACTGCGCTTGCAGATTGCCCGTTGCCGCAGGAAGGTCAACACACTTTTGCGCAATTTGAATCAGCCACAAAAAGAGCAGTCTTTGCCGCCCTCCGCCGGTTTTTTTGGAGAGGCTCAGGAGGTTCTTGAAGAAGTTCAGGAGTCAGCGGATGCCGGGAGGAGAGAGGCGGCAGGTGCGCCCGCCGGGGCTGAAACGGCCGGGGCCGGAGAAAAAAACGCCGAGCCGGCCCGGAACTCCGCAACCGCTGGAACCGCTGGAACCGCTGGAACCACCGCAACTGCTGAAACCACCGGAACCGCTGGAACCATCGGAATGGGCAGTATCACCGATATAGCCGATTCCCGGCAGAGCCTCAAGTTCCGCTATCTGCTTGGCAAGACAGCCGGCAGCGATTTGGCCGGCAATCAAGGGGAGCTGCTGATCAAGCAAGGCCAGGCTATCGGCCTGAAAGAGGCGGAGGTCATTTATCAGCAGGGGTTATTGGATCAGCTTGTCCGCTGTTTGGCATGAATTGAGCATGAATTTAACAGCGCCATGATATACGGCAGTATTGCCGGGCACAGCCCTGTGACACAAGGCGCTGCTGCTCCCATGGCGATTTTGCGCAAACATATAAGTTTGCTTATGAGTTGATAGCATTATGCTCAAAATTGCAAGTTTGTACTCTGACGGAAACGATTCTGTGCAAAATTGCAAGTTTGTAAAGGCCTTTAGCTATAATAATCCAGTTTTTAGCCTGTTTTTGGGCTAAAAATGGCCAAAAAGCAGTGAACTGACCGGACAAACTTGCAATTTTGCACAGTTAGCTTCTGTAAATGCTAACAAACCTGCAATTTTGCTCAGTTAGCTTCTGCAAATGCTAACAAACTTGCAATTTTGCTCAGTTAGCCCAGCCAATAGCCCAAACCGAGGGCACTGAAAAGCCGCAATCCGTATAGTGGCTAAAATCGGATTCGCTGTTTCCAATTGCTCAAAAATCGAAGTTGTGTGACGGCAAGCAGGAGATTTTACCTATTTTCGCTTTCAGATGCTCAAAAATCGAGGTTGTGTGACGGATTAGAGGGCAGTTTTTCCTAATCTGAGCCAATTTAAAGGAAATAGTGCAACACAACTTCGATTTTTGTGCAGTTAGCCTTTGCTTTTAGCCTAAATTTGATGTCCGCTGCAACACAACTTCGATTTTTGTGCACCTCGCCCGATTTGCCGGCCGGCTTTTTCAGTGCCCTCCAACAAACCTGCAATTTTGCAAAGTTAGCAGTGCCAAGGCATGCTGCAGCAGATCAGAATAGAGCTGTTGATTAAGCAAAAATCAAAAACCGTTTCACCGGATAGCTGATCTGTTATCAAGCAGCCAATGAAACGGTTTTTTCGTATTTATTAATTTATTAGTGAGACTCATTATGGCAGTGGCATGAACACTCATGTTCCCTGGCCATCAGGTGCCATGCCGCTGCTATGCGAATATCGCGCCGCTGTCAGCCAGACGTGGTGCCGCCGCTATGCGAATATCGCGCCGCTGTCAGTCAGACGTGGTGCCGCCGCTTTGCGAATATCGCGCCGCTGTCAGACATGGTGCCGCCGCCATGATTCGCCATTATGATGCGTAGTTGTCGAAGTAGCCCTGGATCAAAATAACCGGCGTACCCTTGTCGCCGCTGCCGCTGGTCAGGTCGCAGAGGCTGCCTAAAAGATCCGTTAGCTGCCGGGGGGTGGTGCCTTCGCTTACCATGTTGCCTACAAGATTATTTTCCTTGGACTTAATAGCATGTATCATGGCCTCTTTGGCGGCGTCGCCGGCCAGGTCCTTAAATTCTGTGTCGGCCAGGTATTTCATTTTGATTTCATTGGGGGTGCCGCACAGGCCGGGAGTATAGGCCGGAGAAACCACCGGGTCTGCCAACTCCCAGATTTTGCCCACAGGGTCTTTGAAAGCGCCGTCGCCGTATACCATGACCTCTACCACTTTGCCTGTAAGGGCTTTCAGCCTTTGCTGAACGGCGTCAACTACTTCCTGGCCCCTTTCCGGAAACAGCTTGACCGTTTCCTCGGTAGCCTTATTTGAACCTAAAAGACCGTAGCGGGAATTGAAGCCGCTGCCGTCAATCGGCTGATTGAGAATCTGGTCCAGGGTGATGACAGTCTTGGCGCCGGCTGCCTGCAGCAGGCGTTTGGAACGGCTCCGGGTATGAATATCAGCGGCAATAACCACATCTGTATGCTCCAAAATCTTGCAGGGGTCGTTGGAGAAGATAAAGGAGATTTTGCCTTCTTCCGCCTGCTCTTTATAAAAGCTGACGTAATCAATGCCGGTAAAAGGATGAATGCATTTTTCGCCGAAGATACGGCGGAAATCCTCTTCCATAAGGGTATCCGTATAAGGATTGATGCCTTTCTCATCCAGCTCTTCCAGACTGACTAAATGGTTGCCCACCTCGTCGGCAGGATAGCTGAGCTGCAAGGTCAATTTTTCCACGCCTTTAGCAATACCCTTCAGCAGTAAGGAAAAACGGTTGCGGCTGAGGATGGGGAACAAAAGCCCCACATGGCCGCCGCCGGTCAAGGCCTTGATATGAGTTGCAATTTGATCTGTAGTAGCGTAATTATTTTGGGAACGGGCGACAATGGACTCGGTAATTCCCACCACATCCCGATCCCGCAGCATAAAGCCTTCCGATTCCCAGGCTGCTTGTAATGAATCTACAACAATTGTGACTAAATCGTCCCCCGGCTTAATAATAGGGGTACGGATGCCACGGGCTATAACTCCGGTAGTTCTCATAACCTCACCTCATCATTGAAAATCTCCCGCACTTATTTTAATCGAAAAGAAGAAAAAGGTAAACCGTTGATTTAGTATACATTCTTTATTTATTCATTAGGCAGGAATATGGAAATAAATGTAAAATATTATAAGGAGGAAAGAGCATATGTCATAAATTAGCGGGAGGGGCAGATGATTGCAAAAATTTACGCTTTTACGCTGTTGGGCTTAGAAGCTTTGCCGGTAGAAGTGGAGGCCGGGATTTACAACGGCTTGCCGGATCTGACGGTGGTGGGGCTGCCGGACACGATGCTGCGGGAAAGCCGGGAGCGGGTGCGTTCAGCCATTGTGAGCTCAGGCTACCAATGGCCCAGCCGCCGGATGCTGGTAAATCTGGCGCCGGCCCATTTGCGCAAGGAAGGCAGCGGCCTTGATTTAGCGGTGGCTGTTAGTCTGCTGAAGGCTTCCGGCCAGTTGCCGGGCCTTGATACGGGTAAGCTGGTTTTTGCCGGGGAATTATCTTTGGACGGCACGCTGAGAAGCAGCAGGGGCATTTTGCCGGCTGCGTTGTCCATGGAGCTATGGCCGGAAAAAATACTGGTTGTCCCGGCAGTCAACCAGGGGGAGGCCGGACAAGGCAGCAACCGCACCTTAGCTTTATCCTCATTAAGCGAGTTGAGAAATTCCGCCGGCTGGCGGCGCAGGTTGCAAGAAGTTGACCAAAGGCCTTTTCAACCCCAAAAAGTCATGGCTGATCCTGCCGCCGCCGGTTTGCCGCCGCCGTTAAGTACTGAGCCGATTTCACAATGGGATCTCTCCAGGGTCATCGGCCAAAATAAGGCCAGACGCAGTTTAGAGCTGGCGGCGGCCGGCAGTCACAATTTGCTGCTTTTGGGACCGCCGGGCAGCGGCAAGAGTCTTTTGGCCAAATGCTTGCAAGGTATTCTGCCGCCCTTGGGGGGTGAAGAAATGCTGGAGGTTAACCGTATTTACAGCGCTGCGGGCCTTTTGACCCCGGAGATGCCCTGGGTAAGCCGCCGGCCCTTTCGCAATCCTCACGCCTCCATTACCAGAGCCGGTCTTTTGGGCGGGGGAAACCCTTTTCGTCCCGGGGAAACCAGTCTGGCTCACCGGGGCGTCTTGTTCATCGATGAGCTGCCGGAAATGAACAGAGGCTGCTTGGAAAGCCTCAGGCAGCCCTTGGAAGAGGGAACGCTGACCATCAGCCGTAGCTGGGGCAGCATTACCCTGCCGGCCAAAATTCAATTGGTGGCCAGCGCCAACCTTTGTCCTTGCGGCTATTTTGGAGACCGGCGGAAAAAATGCCGCTGCCGGGATGACGAGATAAGGCGCTATCAGAACCGTTTTTCCGGACCGTTATTGGACCGGATGGATATTATCGTCAATGTGCCCAGGCTTGAAGCGGCAAGCCTCCATAGCGGCAGCCGGTTTCAGGAGCCCTCTGCTGCAGTGGCGGCCAGAGTTGCTGCGGCGCGGCAAAAACGTCAAACAGGGGCGGCCCGGGGGGAATACAGCTTGGAGAAACTGCAGCAGCAGCTAACGAAAGCAGGGCGGTCCTGGGCTCTGGGTGCTTATGAAAATCATCAGCTTACGGCCCGGGGCTATTACCGTCTGCTGCTGTTAGCCAGGACCATTGCCGACCTGGCGGGGGAAGAAGGGATAAATGCCGCCTTTTTGGCGGAGGCTTTGGAATACCGCCGGGGCCCCGAAGGTTTTTCTTGTTGACATTCGTTAAAATGCTAAAAGGTAAGAAAATTTTCCTGCAATCGAAAAATTTTCTGTCGATGCGTTACAAAAAGAAGGGGAGATATGATATTCTGTATTGAAAGAGCATGGAACAAAAAGCAGAAGATGATCATCTTGAATATAGAATAGCAGGAGGGCAGATATGGCTTTAAATGATGAGGAATTAGCCTTGGTTGGTCAATTGCTGGAAAAAAAGCAGATGTATTATCGCCTGGCCTATTCCCTTACAGGAAATGAAGCCGACGCTTTGGATGCAATTGCCCAAACAACGCTGCAGGTAGTTGAAAAAATTCATACTTTACGCTCAAAGGAAGCGTTTTTGTCCTGGAGCAAGCGGATATTGGTTAATGTCTGCCGGGAATTTTGGCGTAAAAACCCGAAGACGCTGCCCATTGAGGAAGCCTTAGCGGCAGAAGGCGGCTGCGGTCTGGCCATCGAAGAAGAATTAATGCTGCGCCAATACATCTGTCAATTGCCGGAGATTCACCGGGAAGTCATTCACCTGCGCTTTTATCTCGACTATGAATATAAGGAAATTGCCAGAATACTGGAGATTCCGGAAGGGACGGTAAAGTCCCGGTTGAGCCGGGCTTTGGAGACGCTAAAGCAACAAATGGGAGGCGCTTTGCATGAATAGAATCGATAATTTCATGGCAGCCGAAAAAGAACGGCTGGAAAAAATCGCAGCTCCCGCCCTTTACGATCAGGTAGTGGAAGAAGCGCTGCTGGCGGCGGGGCTCTCTGCAGAAGAGATCAAAAAGGCCCTGGCTGCCAAAGAAGAGGAGCCTGCCGCCCAGCCCCTGTTTAGAGGCGGAAAGGAAGCTAAGGAACAGAGGCCGGAGTTTAAGCTGCCTGCCGTAAAGAAAAAACAGCGGCTTTGGCTAGGGGCTGTGGCTGCTTGCGCTGTCTTACTGTTGGGGATGAGTTCTTTTTTGCCTCTGGCCCGGGAGGTTTCTCTGCCCAAAGAGCTGCCCCAAAGCTTTAAAGGCGTGATTTCGATTACGCCTACGCTGGCAGACGGCAGCCTGGTCAATCCCGCCGGCAGCTTTCTCATCACATCCACGGAGGCCCTGCCTAAGGAGCTGGTAGAAAAAGCTCTTATTGTGGAGCCCGCCTTCGATTATGAGCTGTCAGGCAAAAAAGGCGGCAAAGAATACGAATTAATCCCTGTGGAGCCTTTGGAAGAAAACAGCGTTTACCGGATTGCTTTTGATCCGGAAAACAGCCTGGCGGACCTGGGGGCCAGAGGTTCTTATACCTGGGCTTTTCAGACCCAGGCCTCCTTCCGGCTGACAGGGACCCTGCCCCGCTCCAATACATCGATGGTGCCGGTCAGCACTACTTTGGAGCTGTATTTTACGGCGCCGCCGGATAAAGCGGCAATAGAAAAAGAAGTGACCTTTACGCCGGAAATACCGGGAACCTGGCAAATTGAGCAAAATAAGGCCCTTTACTTGCCCTCGGCTCCTTTAGCTTATAAGACCATTTATGAGGTGGATATTCCCCAGGGACTGCAGCCGGCAGGGGGCGGCAGCAAAACTCCGGAAGGCCTGAAGGTGGTTTTTCAGACGGAAGGGCCGGAGAATCATCCTGAGGAAAATTCCTATTTTGGCCTCCAGGGACAAAATCTCTCCTTCCGTACAGGGGAGGAGCCTTACGTCCAATTTTATTACAACGACTGGGCTGCCGCCGAAAAGGACCCGGCTCCCCAGGTTAAGGCAGACGTCTATGCTTATAGCGGCAGCGATCAATACCAGGCTGCCCTTATCGAAAAAATGCAAACCCGGGACTGGCTGTCTTTTGACCGGGAAAACATGGTTGTCACCGAGGGCTTAAATCTTCTTTCCAGCTTCAATCTGACGGGACAGCAGATTGATTATTCCTGGTATCTGTATTTTCCTGAAAGTCTGCCCACCGGTTTTTATTTGGCGGAGCTTTCCCTGGAGGGCCAGACCTGCCAGCTGCTGTTTCAGGTAACGGATCTCAGCGTTTACTTGTCCGCCAATGAGGAGGAGGCTCTGCTTTGGATCAACGATTTGGCTACGGGGCAAGCAGCCGCCGGCGCCCAGGTAAGGACCGGCAATGAGACAAAAAAAATCATTGCCGACAGCCAGGGCCTGGCTTATATAGAAAGCCTGCCTCCTGAAGACGGAGTCCGGATTTATGATATCCGCAGCCAGGAAAAACAGGTTTTGCTGGCGGATAAAGATTGGGGCTTCGGTTATCCGCAACGCCAAAAATGGCAGGAAGAAAGGAAGATCCAGAAAGCTTACTGGAATTACCTTTATGTAGACCGGCCCCTTTACCGGCCCGGGGATACCCTGTATTTCTTCGGCCTTATCGCTCCCCGGGATGAAAAGGCTGACGAAGTAAAAGAGGTAACGCTGCGGCTGGAAACTTATCTGGCGGATAAAACCATCAAGCAGACCTGCAGCGTCAGCGGCGACGTCCTGCAAGGCAGTTTCTCTTTGCCTGTATTGCCGCCGGGATATTATAGCCTCAGCATGTATTTGGAGGATGCCTATATTTGCGGCAGTACTTTCCAGGTGGCTATTTACGAAAAGCCGGCCTATCAGTTGACCCTTGCCGCCGACAAGAAAGCGGTGATGAAGGGCGATACGGTGCAGTGGACGGCCGCCACCAGCTTTTTTGACGGTACGCCTTTAGCGGAGCAAGCTATCTCCTTTTCCGGTACGGCCATTGAGTCGGGCCGGACCATCACTTCGGATTTCAACGGACGCATTCAATTTACGACGAAGGCTGACGGCGGCAATATTTACGGCTTGCTGGGCAATGATTACGTTTCGGCCATGGCCCGGCTGCCGGAGATAGGAGAAATCTACAGAGACAGCTATGTTACCGTATTCACCAGCGATCTGGAAATTACGGGCCGGGTACAAAGGACTGCATCGGAGACCGGTGAGTTTACCATCGATCTTAAAGCTTTTGATGTGGACTTAAGCCGCATTACCGATTGGGAAGGGGATTTGCAGGATCAGGCTTTGGCGCCTTACGGCGGCGGCCTGGTCATGGAGGCTGCCTTAATACGCCAGTATTGGCATAAGATAGAGGCGGGCCAGAAATATAACCCCTATAGCAAGCAAATGGAGCCTGTGTATGATTATCGTCTGGAAGAAATTCCGGAAGATACATTGCATTGGACCTACGATGGTTCCGGAGAGCAGACTTTCCGCGGCCAATTGGCTTATGACGATGGCTACCAGCTGGCGATTTCCTTTAAGGACCGTTCGGGCCGGGAGGTCAAACGCCTGTTCTATTTGCCGCCGGCTCAAACGCTTTCCCAGGAGACTAACCCTTATATTTATCACTGGCTTTGGATCCAAAAGGATGATGGCAAAGCACACTGTCTTTTGGGGGAAGAGGCTACTTTCAAGTTGTATGAAGACCAGGTTCCCTTGCAGGGGGAAGGCCGGTACCTCTTTTTCAAAGCCCGGGAAAAAATCAAGGATTATCTGGTAAGTTCAGAAAATGCCTATAGCTTCCGTTTCAGTAACGAAGATATTCCCGGCGCCAATATAATGGCCGTGTATTTTGACGGCCGCAAGTATTTGCCGGCGGCTTATTCGGCTCAAGCTACCATGGACCCGGCTGAAAGAGGCCTTAATGTCGAAATCAAAACCGATAAGGAACAATACCGGCCCGGCGAGACGGTGGTCATGGATTTGAAACTCACCGATGCCGCCAACCGGCCGGTGGAGGGGGTTATCAGCCTTAATCTCATTGATGAAGCTCTGCTTTCCGTTCAGGAGCAATGGGTCAACATGGGCTGGCAGGTGTTTTTAGGGAATCTGTATGATTTCAACTACAAGACGACTCTGAGCCATCCCGACGGCAGCGGCGGCAATATGGCTGAGGGGGGCGAAGGAGATGGCTACCGGGAAGAATTCAGGGACACCGTGATTTTCCGTACGCTTTATACGGACAAAAACGGCCTGATTCGCACAGAGTTTACCCTGCCCGATAATATCACCACCTGGCGGGTGGTTTGGCAGGCCTATAAGCCGGATATTTGGGCCGGCAGCGGTTCGGCTGCTATCCCCGTCAGCTTGCCCTTTTTTACGGATATCCGTTTTAACGGTCCTATTCTGGATCAGGACGAACCCATACTCGGCTTGCGTTCGGCAGGCACCCTTATCAGCCAGGAGAGTTCTTTGCCGGTAGAGTGGACGGTCAACATCCCCGAGACGGGATTCAGCCGGACACTGTCGGGCCCGGCTTTTAGCTGGCAGGAGCTGTCTTTGCCGGCCATGGCGGCAGGGGATTATACGCTGCAGGTCCACAGCAAATATGATAATCACAGCGACAGCGTTACCCAGCTTTTCCATGTGGTTAAAAGCCGGCAAAGCTATACTGCCCGCGAAGAGGTGGTTTTGGAAAACAATTACCTGCCTCTGGGGGATGAGGAGGGCATGACGACGGTGGTTTTCAGCGACCGGGCCAGAAACCAGGCTTTGCAGGGCCTGCACCTGCTGGCGGATCAGGCCTCCGTAAGGGTAGAACAGCGGCTGGCAGCTCTGGAAGCCAGAGCATTGCTGAAAAAGCATTTCCAGATTGATTGGTGGAATACCACCGAGTCAGCCGTCAAAGAGGAACAGGAGCAAATTCTGCGCTATCAAAACCCGGACGGCGGTATTGCCTTTTTGCCCTACGGCCAATCGGATATTTACACCAGCATTTGGGCGGCTGCCGCCGGCGGCCGGTATTTTTCCCGGGATGCTTTGGCTATGTATTTTATGGACTTATTGGAGAATGGAGCGGACACGGGCATCGATCCAACCATGGCCTTGTGGGGAGCGGCAGCCAGCGGCCAGCCGGTGCTGTCCCAGATCCGTCAGGCTTTACAGGAAAACCGTTATCAAGGGCAGGAGCTTACCGGCAAACAACAGTTGAATTTGGTCTGCGCCTTGATTTTTGCGGGCAGCGGCAATGAAGCCCTCGGTTATGCTCAAAACTTAGTGGCTGTCTGGGCCGAGGATTTGGGCGGCGGTCTTTACCGGGCTGCCGTCAGCGACGACAGAACGGCAATCCTGGAGGCCACAGCCCAGATGGCGGTGGTGGCGGCAGTTCTTGATCTGCCGGAAAGCGCCGGGCTTTACCGCTACCTATTGGAAAACCCCAGTGAAAAAGAGTATTTTCTGTTGGAGCAATTGATTTACTTACGCGCAGCCTGCGAGAAGATCGGCGATACCGCCAGCTTTACTTATACGTTGGACGGGGAAGAAACCACGGTGGATTTAACGAAAACCCTCAGCTATACCTTATTATTGACACGGTCACAGCGGCAGTCCATCAGCATCGGCCAGGTCAGCGGTTCCATCATTGCCGAATCCCAATACCAAAAACCGGGCTATCCTGAACCCGCCCCTAACGCCGCCGAATATCTGCAAATCAGCCGCAGCTACCGGGTCAGCAATCAGGAAAAATGGAGCCTGCCCATGAACGGCAAGATTCAAGTCGTCATTGATTACCGCATTGACGCCTCGGCCCCCGACGGCAGCTACAATATTGTTGATTATTTGCCTACAGGTTTACGTTACGTCACTTTGGACTTGCAGCAAAAACCAGAGGGGTCTTATCCCAATGTCTGGCTCTTGAAGGAAGAGGGTAACCGGCTGACCTTCGGGCTATATAAGGGCCAGGAGGCTCTGGAAGGCAGGCTGCAATACTCGGTGCGGGTGGCTATGCCCGGCAGCTATCTGGCGGAACCGGCTACGCTGGTCCATTCCCGCCTGGCCAATCAAATGGCGGTCACCGCCGCCGGCAGAGTTTATATTCATTAGGATTTAGTTTAGGATAACGGATAAAAAATATGACGAACAGGATAGGGAATAAATTGAAGGGCCGGCGGGCGCTGCCGGTCCTGATCCTGCTTTTGGCCGTTTTGCTCCTCTTGGTTCGCTTGACCGCCTTGGCCCAAGCAGGCCATAGCGGCACCGGGGCAGGAGACAACGGCAATGGCGTCAATAGCGGCGGTGACGGTGCTGGCGGCTTTAGCGAGGGCGGCAGCGGCGCCGGGGGTGCCAGAAGCGATACGGCAGACAGTACAGACCCTGGCGCCGCTCTTGCTGCTCCTGCCGGCAATCAGCCTCCTGCCGAGATCATCGATACCGGCCAGCACCTTAACCGCCGTCAAATGGAGGAGGCCCTGGCTATGGCGAAGGAAGAACGCTGGGCCATTCATTTAAAAGACGGGGCGGAGGGGGGGCGTATCCGCTGCCTGACCCTGCCCCACCATTTGCCGGCGGCCGGATTAACCATCCATGCCTTGGAAGAGTTGGCCGGCCGGCGGCAAAAACCCGGCGTTATCATTCTGATGGGGCCAAATCATCAAAATATCGGTCCTGCCGCCGCTGTGACCTCCGCCGTCTGGCAGACGGCCTATGGCAGGGTAGAGCCTCAAAAAGAAATTATTGCCGCCCTGCTCCGGGAGGGCTTGGCGGCAGAAGCCTTGGAATGCTTTCCCCAAGAGCACAGCTTAGGTATGGTTATTCCCTGGCTGGCCAAATTTTTGCCGGACACGCCGGTTGTGCCGCTGCTTTTTCATTATCAATACCCAATGAAGGATCTGGAAAAGCTCCTTGGGGTATTGGAGCCTTGGCTGGAAGAGGATGGACTGCTCTTGGTTTCCGTGGATTTTTCCCATCACCAAGAGGCTGATGAGGCAGCCAGGCATGATGAGAAAACTGCCCAGCTCCTCGAAAAAGGTGATTGGCGCACCCTGGCCGGCTTAAGCAGCGATTATCTGGACAGTCCTACCCTGGTGGCCGCTATGGTCCGCTATAGCCTTGACCGGAAGCTGACCGGGCCGGCGGTCTTGGCCCATACCAATACCGGGCGGCTGACGGGGATAGCCGGCCAGGAGGTTACCAGTTATTTTGTATTAGCCTATACGGAAAAGGAGGCGGAGGAGCAGTGACCTTTCCCATATTGGAATTTGACGATGCAAGAGAAGCCATTATTGAGCCGGGCCGGGCTAAAGGACCGGCGGAGCTGCCGCCAAATGTGCTGCTTTGTTTTTTTAAGGATGTATTGGAGAAGCTGGAAGGAGAGGGCAAGCTGAAGGTCTGCCATATCCACCCCACGGAAAACGGACCCAACAAGCTATACGCCTTAGAATGGGAAGGCTGTACTTTAGGGGTTATGCACCCCGGCTGCGGCGCTTCTTATAGCATATTGATGGAGGAGCGTTTAATTGCCTGGGGAGCAAAACGGATAATAGCCTGCGGCGGCGCCGGCGTTTTGGTGGCTGACAGGCCTGTAGGCGCTTTGATGGTGCCGGAAAGGGCGGTGCGGGATGAGGGCGCCTCTTACCATTACCTGCCCCCCGGAGAGGAAGTGGTCTTATCGGCAGCGGGGGTTGAATGCATTTGCCAAAGCCTCACCGCTAAAGGCTATGCCTTTAGCCGGGTCAAGACCTGGACCACCGACGGCTTTTACCGGGAAACCAAAAAACGCAAGGAACGCCGGTTAGCTCAAGGCTGTACAGCCGTGGATATGGAGTGTGCGGCTTTAGCGGCGGTAGCCCTTTTCAGGGGAGTGGATTTTGCCCAGCTTCTTTATAGCGGCGACAGCCTGGCCGGTCCCCTTTGGGATAACCGGGGCTGGATGGAGCAGAAGGAATTGCGGGAGCAAGTGTTTTTCCTGGCCGCCGGAGCCTTGGCTGCTTGGAGTAATGCCTAAGGTGACGATTGGCATTCCTGCCGGGAAGTAATGCCTGAATAGTATCGATTGGCATTACTTCCTTGCATCATCAGGCATTAAATAGTATACTTATTCCAGAAATGGAGTGGTTCTATGCCCGGCGAAGCAGTCATCAGGGGTGTGTTTTTTTTCATGGCTTACGCCTTTCTGGGATGGATGATAGAGTGTTGTTATGTGCGGGTATTGGATGGGGAATGGGTCAACCGCGGTTTTTTGCACGGTCCTTTTCTTCCGGTTTACGGTTTCGGCGGCATTATCATTATTTATATCCTGCAAGGAGTCAGCGGCAATCCTGTCTTGCTCTTTACCGCTTCTTTTTTCTTGCTTTCGCTGCTGGAATACACAGCGGGATGGATGCTGGAGAGAGCCTTTAAGATTAAATGGTGGGATTATTCCCAGTACAAATTCAATCTGTCCGGCCGGGTGTGCCTGCTGAATTCCCTTTATTGGGGAGTCCTGGGCGTAGTAGTAATGAAGCTTGTCCATCCCGGATTGGCCAAGCTGGCAAGTCTTTTTTCTTCCCAGCGGCAGCTAATGATCATAAGCCTATTTCTGTTTTATTTCTTTTTGGATTTGGCTGCCTCCTTGCGGCGGGCCGCCGATTTCGGCAAGGTGATTCAAGAGTTGGAAGCTTATGCTGAAAAGCTGGAGCGGGAAATCGGAGAAAGACAAAGGAAATACGAAGAAAAAATTCAGGAATACGAGAGAAACAAGCAGCTTTACCGGGAAAAATGGCGCCGGGGCATCGATGAGGCTAAGGCCCAGCTTTTGCATAATTTGACGGCCCAGGGAGAGAGCCTCCAGAAAAAAATCGAACAGGCTAATGAGGACTTACGGGTTGCCTTAAGGCTTTTAAAAGGAGAATTAGCGGCGGCAGCCAACCAAAAGGAAAGAGCGGTCAAGCTTTCCTATAGCCGCTTTTACCGGGATATCCGCCAGCTTCTAGAAGGAAAACGGGAGTCTTCCCAACATCGCAGCATGAGAAATCTTCTGCGTATCTTTCCCACTCTTTCTCCTGCCGCCGGACGGTTTCCGGCCAGGGAGCTGTGGCTGGAAATCAAAAATATAATCAAGAAAGAATATTACAGTATTTCCCAGGAAATAAATGGAGGAGGTGAAGAAATGAAAAAGTATGTTTGTACAGCATGCGGGTATGTCTATGATCCGGAGGTAGGTGATGCCGACAGCGGTATTGCTCCCGGCACGGCTTTTGAAGACATTCCTGAGGATTGGGTTTGCCCTCTCTGCGGCGTCGGCAAAGATATGTTTGAAGTCCAGGAGTAAACCAGGAATTATAGGTTATAAAATCCGGCTGCCCCAGGCGGGAACAAATCAACCGCCCGGCAGCCGGATTTTTTCTAGTTGCAATTACCTACCAAAATGAAATATACTGATCATATTGATTCAATCTTGTTGAAGGAGGGGCCTTATGCGTGTTCAATTTTTGGGGGCTGCCCAGACGGTTACCGGTTCCTGTTTTATGGTGGATACCGAGAAAAGCCGTTTTCTGATAGACTGCGGAATGTTTCAGGGAAGTAAGGCAATCAAGGAATATAACTATGGAGACTTTAGCTTTTCCGTTAAAGATATCGATTTTGTATTGTTGACTCACGCCCATGTGGATCATTGCGGTTTGTTGCCTAAGTTGTACAAAAAAGGCTTCACGGGTAAAACCTATGCCACAGTACCAACTAAGCAGCTTTGCAGCGTGGTTTTGCCCGACAGCGGCTATATCCAGGAAAACGAGGTGGAGCGCAAAAACCGCAAGCTGGCCCGGACAGGCCAGGAGCTTTTGGAGCCTATTTATACGGCCCAGGATGCCACAGACTGTCTGAAATATATTGAGGGCAAGCCTTTTCGCCAGGCTATACAAGTCAGCGAGGACGTCAGGATTGTTTTTCAGGAAGCCGGTCACCTTTTAGGTGCGGCAATCATCGAAGTCTTTGTCTGGGAAAAGGGCAAAGAGACAAAGATCGTCTTCAGCGGCGATTTGGGCAATGTCAATCAAAGCATTCTTAAAGACCCGGCTTTGATCGACTCTGCTGATTATGTAGTAATGGAATCCACTTACGGCAACAGGATTCATTTGGACGCCAAAGACAAGGTGAACCTGCTGGCTCAGGCAGTCATTGATACTTTGGCCAAAGGCGGCAACCTGGTGATCCCCTCTTTTGCGGTGGAGCGCACCCAGGATATCGTTTACACTCTGAAAATATTAATGGATGACGGCAAGATTCCCAAAACCGACATATATATTGATAGCCCCATGGCAGTAGCGGCCACGAAAGTTTTTATTGAGCATCCGGAATGCTATGATGACGAAGCTATTGCCGAAATGGAAGGAGCTCATGCCGCCAGCTTGTTTGAAGATAAAAATATTCATTATGTGCAAAGCGTAGAAGAATCAATGAAGGTCAATCAAATTAAGAAAGGCGCCATCATTATATCTGCCAGCGGCATGTGCGAAGCCGGCAGAATAAAACACCATTTAAAGCATAATCTATGGCGCCGGGAATCTATGGTTCTTTTTGTAGGTTATCAGGGTGAAGGCACTCTGGGCCGCAGAATTGTAGAGGGAGAAAAGAAGGTCAGAATCCACGGCGAGGAGATTGCCGTAGAAGCGGAAATCCGTGAAATACCCAGCTTTTCCGCCCATGCCGATCAGCTCGGCTTAATGGATTGGATAAAGAGCTATAATAAGGTTTTGCCAAAACAGGTTTTTTTGGTTCATGGCGAAAGAGAAGCCATCGAAACGTTAAAGAGAAAAATCGAGAACGAAGCCGGCTTACCGGTGCTGGTGCCGGAAATGGGCGTGGAGTACGATCTCGAAAAGATACGCCCTGAAGTGGTCAAGCTGATCAAGCTGCTGCCGGAAGAGCGGGTGCTGCGGGCAGAGCTTAACGAAGCTTTCGACGTCATTCGTGAACAAGTCAACATAATTGCCAGGATACCCGGCCAGAACCGGAAGACTCTTGAAGTAATGCTTGCCAAAATTAAGGATATAGAAAATGAGTTGGCAACCATTAATCAAAACCATAATTGAGGTGACACAATTGAACAATCAGACCATCAGCGGTGAGAAATGGGCGGAAATGATCAGGGCAGCCAGCCGCTACCTGGAGCACCGTAAAAGCATTGTGGATGCCCTTAATGTTTTTCCGGTGCCCGACGGCGATACCGGTACCAATATGAGCCTGACACTGCAGTCGGCAGCCCGCAATCTGGATCAGGTAAAGAGCGAGGAGCGCAACCATTTTGGGGCTAGGGCCGAGGCCATGGCTCAAGGCGCTTTGTTGGGAGCCAGGGGCAACTCCGGCGTTATCTCTTCTCAGATTCTGTCGGGCTTTGCCTCTGTTTGCCGGGAAAAAGCGGAAATAGACGGCGCTACTTTTATTGAGGCCATGGATGCCGGCGTCAAAGCTGCTTATAAAGCGGTGATGAAGCCCGTTAAAGGCACTATTCTGACGGTGTCGGAAGGGGCAGTGGCCGGCGGCACTCAAGTACTGGAGCAGGGGATTACGGATATTGAAGCCATTATCGCCGGAGCGGCGGCAGAGGCCCTAAAGGCCCTGGAGCTGACGCCCACCATGCTGCCGATTTTAAAGCAAGCCGGTGTGGTTGATGCCGGCGGCCAAGGCTTTCTCTTTATTCTGGAAGGCTTTTTAGCTTGCCTGAGAGGGGAGGTTCTGGAAGGAGAGAGCACTGCGGCTAATCCTACCCTGGCTGCTTCCGATGATGATGTGGAGAATCTGATGGTGGAAGACCAGCTTATGAACCCTGGTGAGATCACTTTTGGTTACTGTACGGAGTTTGTTATTAAAGACAAAGAAGGACAAATCGATTTAGATAAAATCAGAGATTATCTCAATACTCTGGGGGATTGCGTGCTGGTAGTGGGCAATCCCAGTGTCTGCAAAGTCCATGTTCACACCAATGAGCCCGGCAAGGCCTTGGATTTTGTCACGCCTATGGGCAGCCTGCATAAAATGAAGATTGATAATATGCGGGAGGAGGCGGAGAAAAAGGAGCGGCTGGAGGATAAAAAAATCGGCTTGATTGCCGTGGCTTGCGGCCCCGGCATCGAAGAGGTATTCAAAAGCCTGGGCGTCCACAGAATCGTTACCGGCGGCCAGACCATGAATCCCAGCACCCAGGATTTTGTGGAAGCGATCAACAGCTTGTCCGCCAGGGAAATCATTATCCTGCCCAACAACGGCAACATTATTTTAGCGGCGGAGCAGGCAGCTAAGGTCTCCGGCGGTATTGTCCATGTGGTGCCCACGAAAACGGTACCTCAAGGTATCGGCGCACTGCTGGCTTTCAATGAGGAAGAGACCGGCGGCGAAAACAGCCGCCGTATGAAGGAGGCCGCAAGCAAGATCATTACCCTGGAGGTCACTTATGCGGTGCGGGACGCCAATTATGAGGATCACGAAATCAAAAAGGGCCAGATCCTCGGCATGGTGGACGGCAAATTAGCTTTAACTGCTAAGGATTGCCGGGAAGGGGTATTAAAGCTATTTGAAAATGCTATCAAGCAGGATCATGAGCTGGTAACCATCTATTACGGCCAGGATACCAGCGAAGAGGAAGCTACAGCCTTAGGTGAAGAAATTGCCGCCGTTTATGATTGGGTGGACATTGAGATTCACGCCGGCGGCCAGCCATTATACTTTTATTTAATTTCCCTGGAATAGGGCGGAGGGAGCTCATTGTTTCACGTGGTTTTATGTATGCCGGAGATTCCGGCCAATACCGGCAATATCAGCCGGACTTGTGCTGTCACCAATACAGTTTTGCATTTGATTAAGCCCCTGGGGTTTTCTTTGGAGGACAAATATTTAAAGCGGGCGGGTCTGGATTATTGGGATTTGTTGGACATACGGGTTCACGAATCCCTGGCGGACTTTTTGCGTCTTCATGGGAAAGAAAAACTCTGGCTGGTGGAAACAGCCGGTAGTCGGCGCTATGATGAAGCGTCCTACCCTGAAGACTCTTTTTTTGTCTTCGGCCAGGAGACGAAAGGTTTGCCGAAGGAATTTATTGAAGCGTACAGCTCTTCCGTAGTGCGGGTACCCATGCGGCCGGACCCGAAGGCCCGCTCGCTGAACTTAAGCAATACGGTGGCCCTTGTCTTATTTGAGGGATTGCGGCAGCAGGGCTTTCCCGGTCTTGTCTGAGAGCGAGGCCGGCCGATGCGGAAGGAGGCGGCCAAAATGTACAAAATTTTGTACAACCGCAATGCCGCCTAAAAAGAAAAAAACCTGGCCGGCTAAAAGCCAACCAGGGGAATCAACTAAAATGGTACGCCAGAGAGGAATCGAACCTCCGCACCCGGCTCCGGAGGCCGGTGCTCTATCCACTGAGCTACTGGCGCAGGGTGGATGGGAACAAAGGGAATTATAACATGATCGGACAGGAATGTAAAGGGGGAGAATGTTATGACGGCAACGAATAATTCATCTTGGATCAAGGATATAAATTTAGCTGCCTTAGGCAAAGAAAAAATTGATTGGGTATGGCAAAGCATGCCGGTGATGAGGATGATCGCCGAGGATTTTGAAAGGAGGCAGCCTTTTGCCGGCATGAAGGTTTTAATCTGCCTGCACCTGGAGGCTAAGACCGCTTGCTTGGGTCTGGCCATGCAGGCCGGAGGCGCCGTAGTGACGATGACCGCCTCCAACCCCCTTTCTACGCAAGACGATGTTTGTGCCGCTATGGTGAAGGCCGGTTTAAAAGTTTTTGCCAGACATGGGGCCAGCGCCGAGGAATATGCCCAATGCCACCGCTTGGCTTTGGAAGCCGGTATACCGGATTTATTTATCGATGATGGCGGCGATATCACCACCCTGCTGCACAGCCAATACAGCTGCCACCTGGAGGGGATTTTGGGAGGCTGTGAAGAGACAACCACCGGAATTCAGCGGTTACGGGCCATGGCTAAAGACGGAGCCCTCAATGTACCGATGGTTGCCGTAAACGACGCCAGGATGAAATATCTTTTCGATAACCGCTATGGCACCGGTCAATCGGTCTGGGATGCGATTATGAGCACCACCAATCTGGTAGTGGCCGGCAAAACTGTGGTGGTGGCCGGCTACGGCTGGTGCGGCAAAGGCGTGGCCCTGCGGGCCAAAGGCTTAGGCGCCAAGGTCGTAGTAACGGAAATTGACCCGGTGAAGGCCATTGAGGCTTGGATGGATGGTTTCCAGATTATGACCATGGATCAGGCTGCCCCTTTGGGCGATTATTTCATTACCGTTACCGGTATCAGCGACGTTATCGTGGGCAGACATATGGCAAAGATGAAAGACGGAGCTATACTGGCTAACGCCGGCCATTTTGACGTAGAAATCAGCAAGCCTGATCTGGCTGCCTTAGGCCAGGGCCCCCGGCGAATTAAACCCAATATTGACCAATACGAGGATCAGAAGGGTAAACGCCTTTATTTGTTGGGAGAGGGCCGGTTGGTGAATCTAACCTGCGGCCTTGGCCATCCGGCGGAGGTTATGGATACCTCTTTTGCCACTCAGGCATTATCTCTGCTATATTTAAAAGAAAATCAGGGCCGGCTGCCCAAGGCCGTGCTGCCGGTGCCGGCAGCTATCGATAACCAAATTGCCGAATATAAGCTGGCTGCCGCCGGTTTTAGTATCGACCGTTTGACAAAAGAGCAAAAAGAGTATCAGGAAAGCTGGGTAGTTGAATAAAAATGGCGAAACACTCCACTGCTTGGGTTTTTTTAGATCTGGAAACCACCGGCCTTAAACCCGACCGGGATAAAATTATGGAGATCGGCTTAGTACGCTACAATGAAGAGGGGGAAAGGCTGACCTGGCAGCAGCTTGTTAATCCTGCTCTAGCCCTCGACCCTTTCATCAGCCGGTTAACGGGGATTAGCGATGAGATGCTGGCCGATGCTCCCCCTTTAGCCAGGATCAAAGATGAAGCGGCAGAATTATTGGCCGGCGCCACTATCGTAGCCCATAGTGCCGCCTTTGATGTAAGTTTTCTGGAGCAGCAGCTAGGCATCAAGCCGGAGCAGATTTATGTTATTGATACTATTGAAATGGCTAAGGTTCTTTATCCCGGTCTGCGTTCTTACAGCCTGAGAAGTTTGACCAGAAATTTTCAACTGCCGATTTTACCCGGCCACCGGGCTCTGGAAGATGCTCTGGCTTTGGAGCAGCTATTTCTTCTTCTGGCAGCCAAAGCCGCCAGCCTGCCTGCTTCAGTACTGGAGCAGGTTCTTATGGCTTTTGGCGGCCAGGAACGGGGTATGGTCAGCTTTTTTGCGGAGCTTTTGCTGGGCCGGCAACCGGCTTGGCTTGCGGAGGCTTTAAAAAGCCGGCAAAACCAAGATCTGAATCTTGAAGAAGCCATGGCAATCGCCGGCTTGGACAGCGAAGGCCGCTGGGAGCAGGAGGCGGAGGGACAGAGATCGGTATTCGGCTTAGAATCTGCCAATGAAGACAGCGCTGCCATAGCCAAACGGGAAAGGGAGGAGCAGGCCTTAGCCCGGGAATTTTGGGCTCAAGGCCACATGGCTAAGATTTTATCCCCCGGCGGCGCCCTGGCTGGTCAAAAGGAGAATTTTCAGTACCGGCCCGGCCAGGTGGAAATGCTGGAGGCTGTGGCCCGGGCCTTTGCCAGTTCCCGGTATTTGATGGCGGAGGCTCCTACGGGTATCGGCAAGTCCTTAGCTTATCTGATTCCGGCCTTGTGTTGGGCCAAAGCTACCGGCCAGCGGGTGGTGGTGGCCACTCATACCATAGCCTTGCAAGAACAATTGTTCGCCAAGGATGTAACTCTTTTAAAAGAAGTGCTGCCCTTTCCTTTTCGCAGTGCTCTGCTGAAAGGCAGAGGCAATTATCTTTGCTTAAACCGGTTCCGGCAAGTTCTTAATCAAGGCAAAGACTTGATTTGGGGCGAGCGGGTTCTGCTGGCCCGGCTGACCTTATGGCTGGCGGAAGGAGCCAGAGGAGATCAGGATGATATTCATCTTTTAGGACCGGAACGGGAATGGTTTGCCCAAATGGCTTCCTCACGGGAAACCTGCCAGGGTAATCAATGCCCTCACTATCGGCAATGTTTTTACCAAAAGGCAAAGCAAGAGGGGGCCGCTGCTCAGTTGGTCATCGTTAACCACGCTCTGTTGCTGGCCGGGGCCAGGCTGGGGGAAGGGGTAATACCGAAAGCCGCCTTTTTGATTATTGATGAAGCTCATCACCTGGAAGAAGAGGGGACAAAGCAGTTTACCGACGTTTTTTCCCTTTTGGAATACGAAAAAAAATTGCAGCAGCTCCACAAGCGGCGGGACGTTTTTGGCCGGCCCGGCTTTTTGCAGTACCTTAAAGAGTACCGCCAGCAAGGCTTTGCGGCCCTGGAGGCCATAGAGCCTTATTTGGAGCAGATGGAAAAGCAGATTAAAGCCGTCATGCGCCGGATCAACAGCCTGCAAGGGATACTGCAAAACAGCACTTTGCCGGAGGTTTTCCGCATCAAGCCCGGCAACCCCAGAGGCACGAATCTTCAAGGCCTGCTGACGGACCTGGATAATTTGCTGATCATGGCCGGTGAGCTGAAAGAGACGATTATCAATCTGGGCCGGCTTCTCGAAGGGGATGAGGGCAAAAAGTTTGAGGAAACCTGGCTGAAGCAACAATTGATGCTTTTTGAGGGCGTTTGCGGCGAAACGGAGTTGCTGGAACGTTTTCTGGCCGGAGTAGAGCAAAGAATCATCAGAAAAGAACCGGCAATTAGCCAGAAAGTCATAAATCAAGAATTAACGGTTAACAATATAGATGCGGAAGCGTCGGTTTACTGGATCCAGCGGGAGCTGCGGCAAAACGATATTTCTCTTTGCCTGACGCCTCTTAATACAGCCTCCTGCTTTCAGCAATATCTCTTTAATGAAAAAGAATCGGTTATCCTGACTTCTGCCACTCTTAGCGTCAACGGCGGCTTCGAATATTGCCGCCAGCAGCTAGGTATTGATCCGGAGCTTTTGGACACCAAGCTACTGTCCTCACCTTTTAATTATGCCCAGCAGGTGCTGCTTTTGTCGGATAAAGATCTGCCGGATCCCTCCAAAACGGCAGATTCCGCCTATAATCTGGCTTTAGCCCGCTCCCTGGAAGTTTTGCTTTCAGCCTGCGGCGGCCGTTCTATGGTGCTTTTTACTTCCCACAAGCAGTTGCGGGCTATGTACGAGGCTTTACAGCAGCCTCTGCTTTTAATGGGCTTAGAGCTCTTTGCCGACGGTCTAAACGGCAGCCGCAGTACGTTGCTGGATGAGTTGCGCACCAATGAAAAAGCCGTGGTTTTTGGAGCCAATACCTTTTGGGAAGGGGTGGACCTGCCCGGTTTATTTTTGACCTCTCTGCTGATTGTCCGCTTACCCTTTACCCCGCCGGGACAGCCGCTGATTGAGGCCAGGACGGAGAACCTCGAAAAAGAAGGGAAGGATCCCTTTTATCATTATAGTTTGCCTCAGGCCGTTTTGCGCTTCAAGCAAGGCTACGGCCGGCTGATTCGTACAGCGGAGGATTGGGGAGTAGTGGTGATTTTGGACAACCGGGTGATCAACAAGCGCTACGGACAGATTTTTTTACGGTCCCTGCCCGATAGCCGCTGCTTTGGCGGCTCCCCAAAGCTGCTGGCGGAAAAAATCAAAGAATGGAAAAATAGATTTCTTTAAACTGGAAAAAAATAAGACACAAACCTTATTATGTGTTAAACTTAATAAAGGTATTTTACCTTATACAAACCAGCTATATAGTACAGAATAAGGAGGATATAAATTTGGACCGCAAAAAATGGCCCATTGCGGCGGAAGCTTTTCCCTTTGTTGTTCCGCTGGCTGTTTTGGCCATCATATTTTATTACTTTATCGGCTATTACCTTTGGCTTTTGCCGGCAGCCCTGGCCCTTTTCGTTTTATTCTTTTTCCGCAATCCCAAGCGGCAGGGGGAAGCCGGCGAAAAAGAGCTTTTATCCCCGGCAGACGGCAAGGTAATGTTTGTAGGGGAGATCCCTGAGGAAAAGGAGTTCCTGGGAGGTCCGGCCCTCAAGATCAGTATTTTTCTTAACATATATAATGTCCATATCAACCGCAGCCCCATCGAAGGCAAAGTTGAGCATGTAAGATATAGAAAAGGCCAATTCATTCCGGCGTTTAAAAGTCACGCTTCAGAAATCAACGAACGCAATTATCTTGGTCTGACCGTTGGCGCAGAGAAACAAAAAGTCCTGCTGGTGCAGATTGTAGGCTTTGTGGCCCGGCGGGTGGTCTGTTGGAGCCGGGTGGGTGAACATTTACGGCAGGGGGAGCGTTTCGGCTTGATGAAGTTCGGCTCCTGTGTAGAGCTATATTTGCCGCCGGGCACTGAACTTTATGTTAAGCCCGGCGACAAAGTTAAAGCCGGCCTTACCAAATTGGGGAGGTTACCCTGATGGAACAGCATGAAAAAAAAGCCAGGCCCAATAAAATGATTTTCATTCCTAATGCTGTTACCATGATCAACCTGGCATTGGGTTTTATTTCTTTGTTTTTGACCATGGAAGGGATGTATCATGAGGCGGCTTACGCTATCTTTGGCGCGATGATCATGGACAGCATGGACGGCCGGCTGGCCCGGCGCTTTCAGGTGGTCTCCGAATTCGGCAAGGAGCTGGATTCCCTTTCCGACTTGGTATCCTTTGGCATAGCCCCGGCCCTTTTGGCTTATGCCATGAAACTTTACCACTGGGGCCACCGGGGACTGTTAGTGGCGGTAGTTTTTGCTTTGTGCGGCGCTTTCAGGCTGGCCCGCTTCAATGTCATTAATGTTAAGACGTACTTCGTGGGCGTACCGATCACTTTTTGCGGGCCCATTCTGACTTTATCCCTGCTGTTAAGCAAATGGATTGATTACCGGGTCTATCCGGTGCTGGTGATCATTCTGGGCTATCTGATGGTCTGTAATTTAAAGGTACCGAAGTTTTAAGGGTGAGGCGGCTGGTTTTTTAGGTCAGCCGTAAAATAGAAATAAACCCGGGAGGCGCCCGGGATTTCAAATGAATAGTTCAAACCGGCAAAAAGCAATGCAGCCACCGCCCATAAGGGGGTGACTGCATTGCTTTTTATATAGATGGTTAATGAGGATGGCAGGAATCGGAATTCGGACAATGGCTGCAGCCGCAGCCGCAACCGCTCTTGTGGTTCTTGCGGTCTCTGACCTGTTTGGCAACCACCAGAAGAACTAAGGAAAATACGATAGTTGCACCAATAATGGTAGGCAAGTGTTGAGAGAGGGACGTTAACATAGCAACACCTCCTTATTCTGCGACGGCGGAAGCCACAGGCTTCACCGGATGCTCCTGTTCCTGATATTTGTTTTTACGGAAGAGGAAGTAAACGAAAAGAACTAAAGCGGCAACACCCAGAACCGTACCGATACCGAAGCCGGCGCCGGTAAAGAGCAGGCCAAGCTGATAAACGATCAAAGAGATGAGGTATGCAAAGCCGCACATGTATCCGATGGCAAACCAGGTCCATTTGGCACTGTTCATTTCCCGCCGGATGGCGCCCATAGCGGCAAAGCAAGGGGCACAGAGCAGGTTGAAAATCATAAAGCTGTAAGCGCTGAGCTGAGTGAAATCCGCTGCCAAAAGGCTCCAAATTTCGGCGCCGTCTTCGGAAACTTCAGCAAAGTTGTAAAGGACGCCGAAGGTACCCACAACATTTTCTTTGGCGATCAACCCGGTAAAGGTAGCCACAGCACCTTGCCAGTTGCCAAAACCCAGGGGGCTGAACAGGGGAGCGACTACGCCGCCGATGGCTGCCAGCAGGCTGCCGTTGTTGTCTTCCACCATGCCGAAGCCGCCGTCGGCAAAACCAAAAGCCTGCAGGAACCAGAGGACTACGGAGGCCGTCAAAATCACGGTACCGGCCCGTTTGATAAAGCTCCAGCCCCGTTCCCAGGTAGCCCGCAGTACGTTGGAAGCGGCAGGGACGTGATAGGCGGGTAATTCCATGACGAAGGGGGCGGGATCGCCGGCAAAAAGCTTTGTCTTCTTTAAGATAATACCGGAAATAATCACAGCACCCACACCGATGAAATAGGCGGATACCGCTACCAGACCGCTGCCGCCGAAAAGAGCGCCGGCAAATAAGGCGATAATAGGCATTTTAGCGCCGCAGGGGATAAAGCCGGTAGTAATGATAGTCATTTTGCGGTCTCTGTCGTTTTCGATGGTACGGGAAGCCATGATGCCGGGAACGCCGCAGCCGGAGGCAACCAGCATAGGGATAAAGCTTTTGCCGGAAAGGCCTACCTTGCGGAAGATCCTGTCCATGATAAAGGCCACCCGGGCCATGTAGCCCACATCCTCCAGAATGGAAAGGAGCAGGAAAAGCACCAGCATCTGGGGAACAAAGCCCAGAACAGCGCCGACGCCGCTTACGATGCCGTCTACCACCAAGCCGGTAAGCCAGGCGGCCATGCCCATGGATTCCATCCATTGGCCGAGATTGCCGACGATCATTTCACCAAATAATACATCATTAGTCCAGCCGGTAAGGAAATCGCCAACGGTACCGATAGCAATGGTATATACCACCCACATGATGGCGGCAAAAATCGGCAGAGCCAAAATACGGTTAGTAACGATGCGGTCGATCTTATCGGAGGTGGACAGGCTGTGCTTAGCCGCTTTTTTGCGGACGGCGCTGTCCATAATTTTATTAATATAAGCATAACGTTGGTTGGTGATGATACTTTCGGCATCGTCGTCCATTTCCTGCTCGCATTCCCGGATATGGGTCTCTACAGAACTAAGCCGGTCAGGGCTTAACTTCAGCTCCTGCTGGATCATATCGTCCCGTTCAAAGAGCTTAATGGCATACCAGCGCAGATTTCTCGCTTCCACCAGGTCTTTGATCACTTCCTCGATATGAGCAAGAGTATGCTCTACGCTGCCGGTAAATACATGGGGCAGGTTTCTTTCTTTGCTTTCCTGAGCCAAAGCCAGGGCCTTTTCCGCCACAGCCAGGCTGCCTTCGCCTTTAAGGGCGCTCATCTCCATGACTTCGCAGTCCAAGGCGGCAGCCAGCTTGCCTAAATCAATACGGTCGCCGTTTTTGCGGACCAGATCGATCATATTGACGGCTACAACTACAGGAATGCCCAGCTCAATGAGCTGAGTGGTCAGATAGAGATTTCGCTCAATGTTGGTACCGTCTATAATATTGATAATAGCGTCAGGCTTTTCCTTTACCAGGTAAGCACGGGCTACCGTTTCCTCCAAGGTGTAAGGAGAGAGGGAGTAGATGCCGGGCAGGTCCTGAATTAAGACTTCTTTATGCCCTTTGAGCTTGCCCTCCTTTTTCTCCACGGTAACGCCGGGCCAGTTGCCCACGTATTGGTTACTGCCGGTCAAATTGTTAAACAGGGTGGTTTTGCCGCTGTTTGGATTGCCGGCAAGTGCAATTTTCCAGTTCATTGGTTTGACTCCTTTCTGGGTTAGTATCAGCTAACTACAGGTCTTAAAAAATAGCGGATTTACCGCTTTTATTGAATCTCGATCATTTCAGCGTCGGCTTTGCGAATACTGAGCTCATAGCCCCGCAGGTTTAACTCCAGAGGGTCGCCTAAAGGAGCGACTTTACGAATCTGAATTTCCACTCCTTTCGTGATGCCCATATCCATGATCCGCCGCTTTACCGGCCCATCGCCGTGGAGTTTTGCCACAGTGACCTTGTCGCCTACCTTTGCATCCTTCAGTGTTTTCATTTTCCATCCTCCTTAAGATATCATGATTCTATTGGCCATAGTTTTGTCCAGGGCAATCCGGCTATTTTTCACTTGCATAATGAGGCTGCCGCCCATTTCATTAACCACCATCACCGTACTGTCCACCACAAAACCCAGCTCCGCCAAATGGCGGCGTATTTCATCTTTGCCGGTAATTTTACGAATTGTTACGCTTTCACCGGTTTTTGCCATCGTTAAAGGCATCATGGCTTCCTCCTCGCTTAAAAAAGCTATTGGGATACAGGTTTTTTCTTTCTTACAATATTAGCCGCTGCTAACACCTTGCATAAGTAGTTTACCATGACTAACTTCCATTGTAAACTATATTTTTTTACGTTTCTAAAATTCTTAAAACGATAAATAACCGGGCGGCTCTAAGAGCCTAATCCCGGTTAGACGTTTGCGTTTTTCCGTTTTTAAGGCAGGGTTTTAAATTCTGCTGGGGGACAGGACGGTACCGATAATACTGCCCAGAATTCCGGCCAAAAGAGCGATGCCGGATTTAATAAGCAAATGGCTGCCGATAACTCCCGGCAACTGCAGCAGCAGGCCCAGCAGGGTCAGGATGCCCAGCACAATGAAGCAGATGGCCAAGCCGTGAAAAAGGCCGCGGCTTTCAGCGATCCGGGAGGCTGTTACGGAGCCTAAAAGGAAGGAGACGAAAAGCAGCCAATAGCTGAATCTGGCCAGGCTGGCCGTGGCTACCGGCGCCAGCAGATAAAAAATGCTGCCTAAAAACGTAAGCAAGAGTATGCTGAGAAAGGTCACGATGAGACCTTTGATCAAAGGACGGATCTGCATAAAAATCAACCCCTTTTTAATATCCTGTTGCAATTTATGCTGGATGAAGGTAAATTAGACGAAGAATACTAAAACAAAGCATCAATGTCTTGGGCAAAAGGAGAAAAACATGGACGAACAAAAAATTAAAGAAGCTGTTACGATGTTTTTAACAGCTATCGGTGAAGACCCGCAGCGGCCTGGTTTGGCGGAAACTCCCGACCGGGTGGCCAGAATGGTACGGGAGGTGTTCGCCGGCATTGGCAGCGATCCCAAAGAGCATTTGGCCAGGATATTTGAGGAAGACCATGAGGAATTGGTTCTCGTCAGCAATATACCAATGTATTCTTTTTGTGAGCATCACTTGCTGCCCTTTTTCGGCAAAGCTCATGTGGCATATATCCCGCATAAAGGCAAGGTTACCGGCATATCCAAGCTGGCCAGGGTTGTGGAAGGCTACAGCCGGCGGCCGCAGATTCAGGAGCGCCTGACAGGCCAGGTGGCCGATGCCATTATGGAAATGCTCAATCCTTATGGCGTTATGGTTGTTATTGAGGCGGAGCATATGTGCATGACCATCCGCGGCGTCAACAAGCCCGGAGCCAAGACTACCACCTCCGCCACCAGAGGTATATTCCGCAAGGATGCCGCCAGCAGGGCGGAGGCTTTAGCATTAATCAAGAAGGAGTCGTCGCAGACATGAATATTTTATTATCCAATGATGACGGTATTGATTCGGCAGGGGTGCGGACCCTGGCAGAATTTTTGGCCCCTTGGGCCAATGTTTGGGCTTGCGTACCCAAAGTCCAGCAAAGCGGTACCGGCCATGGCATTACCGTTCGGGATAGCCTCCGGGTAAGAGAGGAAGAGATGGCGGGAGTAAAAAAGGCCTGGAGCGTGGAGGGCAAGCCGGCGGATTGTGTAAAAATGGCTTTGTTAACCTTGGTGCCTGAGACAGTGGATTTGGTGATTTCCGGCATCAACGAGGGGGCTAATTTAGGTACCGATACCCTTTATTCCGGGACGGTGGCTGCCGCCATGGAAGGCGCTTTCAACGGTATTCCCGCTATGGCTGTTTCCCTGGCCGTAGGCGAAAAACCTTGGGATTTTCAGCCGGCGGCTCAAATAGCCGCCACGCTGTACCGGCGCTGGGAGGCAGGAGTGCTGCCCATAGCTCCTATGTCGATTCTCAACGTGAATGTGCCCAACCTGCCTCTTGATCAGATAAAAGGCTACAAGCCGGCCCGTTTGGGAATTCAGCATTACAGCGATTCTTATGACCTTCTGGAGGAAGCGGAAGATTACCGGAAGTTCTGCTTGCTGGGGGAAAGAATCCCCTGCCGGGAGATGGATTTGACTCTGGATACGGCGGCTATCCGCCACGGCTATGTAGCTTTGACGCCTATATCCGTGGACCGGACGGATTATGCCTTATTGAAAGAAATCGAAAAATATTTTGAGTGAGTATGATGGAGGCCTTGATTATCCCTGCACTTTGTAAATGCCTGTGCGGTAGCTGTCCAGGCCGGCTTTAATCCAGCCGGCACTGTGGCGGCGGATTAAAATGAGGTTCAGCAGGGCATTGGTGACGAAGGATACAACATAAGCTGCGCAAACGCCGGCAGAATAATCGGCAAAGCTCACCGTAAAGTACCAGAGGCAAGCCAGCCTTAGGCTGCAACTGATCAGGGTATTGATACTGCCCTGGACCACCAGGCCCATGCCCTGAAGAATGCCGGAGGATAGCTGAGAAAGCCAGAGAAAGAGCCCGGCAGGGGCCAGCCACTGAATCAAAGGTCCGGCTTCTTCCACACGAAAGAGGAAGGAGGCCAGCGTAGGGCCGAAATAGAATAGAAAAATGGAAATGGGGATACCGATCAGCAAAGTCAGGCCCAAAGCCTGAATGATCCGGCGGGTCATCAGGTTATAGTCCCGGCGGGCTTGAGCTTCGGCAATAGTAGGAATAATGGCGGTGGAGACAGAGGAAGTAAGGATAGCGGGAATATTCAGCAACGGAAAGACTACGCCGGTGATCTGGCCGTAGAAGGCGGCGGATTGGGAGGCGTTAAGGCCCAGAGCCAGCAACCGGGCCGGCAGTACCATGGCTTCGGCGGCGCCGGAGGCGGAAAGCAGCAGCCGGGTTACGGTCAAGGGCAGGCCGAAGCGGTAAATGGCTTTGGAGACTTCTTTTGAAGGCCGCCTTAGCAGGCTGCGTTCCCGGGTTTGGCGGCTGAAACGCCACCAGAGATAAAGGAAGCCGGCAAACTCGCTGCACAATACCCCGGCGGCCATTGCGATCAGCATCCAATGCAGGCCATAGGGGGCTGCCAGCCAAGCCAGGCCCAGACCGGTGACTACCCGGGTAATTTGTTCAATAAGCTGGGCGCCCGCCGTGGGCCGCATATCCCTGTTGCCTTGAAAATAAGCCCGGATGGCAGATGAAACTGCGATCAACAAAAGACTGGGCAACAGCAGCAAAAAAGGGGGAATTACCCGGGGATCCTGGTAAAGGTAACGCATAAGAGCGGGGCTGACCAGGATCAGAAACCCTGTTACCACAGAGGTGGAGAGGGTCAGCAGAGTTTCAGCCATCCGCAGCAGGCTGCGGCTGTCGCCGGTTGTGTCCAGCTCACGGTATTCCGGCGTCAGGCGTACGATAGCGGCGGGAATGCCGGCACAGGTCAATACCATGGCCATAGTATAGAGGGGATAGACCATGTTGAATATGCCGATGCCCTCCGTACCGACGATCCGCACGATGACGATCTGATAAAAAAAACCCAAAGCTTTTACAATGACGCCTGCGCTCATTAAAGTAAAAGCGCCGCTGATAAAATTTTGCTCCGTCATAATTCCGCCCTCATTTCCTTCGCCAATAGCCGTTAATAAACAATATGAAGGGAATTTAGCGGCCATGACCCCGTAAAAATAAAAAAATCTAGTCTTTTTAACTGGTACAAGAAGGATTTTCTGCTTTCGTGGTTAATTTACAATCTTATGAGCTTTTATCTGTATTATCACAGATTTTGCTGATCGCTATTTCATTTCAATTGAGGAGGGTTTGGTTTTGAGAGTCTACACGAGTAAACAACTGCGGAACGTTGCTATTTTATCCCACGGTGGAGCCGGAAAGACCTCTTTGGTAGAGGCTATGCTATTTGATGCAGGCCATACCAACCGTTTGGGCAAGACGGATGACGGTACCACGGTCACCGACTATTTGCCGGAGGAAATCAAACGCAAGGTTACTGTAAGTACTACCCTTGCCCCGGTGGAATGGAAAGACTGCAAGATAAATGTTTTGGATTCCCCAGGCTATGCCGACTTTATCGGCGAAGTAAAAAGCGCCATGCGGGCCTGCGACAGCATGGTCATGGTAGTGGACGCCGTAGGCGGCATCGAAGTCATGACCGAAGTCCATTGGGAAGCTGCCGACGAGGTCAGCCTGCCCCGTTTTGTTTTCTTAAATAAGCTTGACCGTGAAAACGCTAATTTCTACAAAGTGGTGGAAAGCCTGCGGGAGCGTTTCGGCAATAGAGTTGTGCCGTTGACCCTGCCCATCGGCGCCGAAGATAAATTAAGCGGTGTAGTGCATATTTTGCAAAACAAGGCTTACAAATACGAAAACAATAAGGCTGTGGAGATCCCTGTGCCTGACGACCTTAGCGCCGATATCGAAAAATATCGGGACGCGATGATGGAGGCCGCTGCTGAGGGCGACGACGAGCTGATGATGAAATATCTGGACGGCGAGCTGCTGAGTGACGAGGAAATTATTATCGGTCTGCAAGCCGGCGTCAAAAACGCTAAGGTAATCCCCGTATACTGCGGTTCTGCCACCAAGAATATCGGTGTGCAGCAGTTGATGGACGCTATTACCTGTCTGATGCCGTCCCCTATCGACGTCTATGGTGAGGAAATCACCAAAGGGCCTTTGACGGCCATCGTTTTCAAAACCTTAGCCGACCCCTTTGTAGGCAAACTCAGCTATCTGCGGGTGATTAAAGGCACCTTGAAAGCTGACTCCACCATTCACAATATGACGAAAGAAAAAGACGAGCGCTACGGCGCCTTGCTGGTACCCCGGGGCAAAGCCCAGGACAACGTGGCGGAAGCCCAGGCCGGCGATATCGTAGCCATAGCCAAGTTCCTGGATGTATCCATCGGCGATACCTTGGGCGAAAAGGGCAAAACAGAAATTCAGCCCGGCGTGGAGTTCCCGGAACCCACCTTCTCCGTAGCCGTCAGCGCCAAATCCAGAAACGACGAGGATAAGATGGCCGGCGCCATCAACAAGATGGTAGACGAAGATCCTACCCTGAAATTTGTCAAAAATCCCGAAACGAAAGAAAGCGTACTCACCGGTATGGGCGAGACCCATCTGGACATCGTTATTGACCGCTTAAAGACAAAGTACGGCGTGGAAGTCACCACCAAGACTCCCAGAGTACCTTACCGGGAAACTATCCGGGGCACCGGTGAAAATGAATACAAGCATAAAAAGCAATCCGGCGGCCACGGCCAATACGGTCATGTTAAGCTGCGCTTTTATCCTTTGACCGAAGGAGACTTCGAGTTTACGGAAACCATTTTTGGCGGTTCCGTGCCGAAAAACTATCATCCTGCCGTAGAGAAGGGCGTCCGGGAAGTCATGACTGAAGGCGTTTTGGCAGGTTACCCCATGACCCAGATCAAAGTGGAGCTTTTTGACGGCTCTTACCATGATGTAGATTCTTCGGAAATGTCCTTCAAGATTGCGGCTTCCCAGTGCTTTAAGAAGGGCGTCGAGAAGTGCAAACCCGTACTGATGGAGCCTATCCAGTATGTGGAGGTTCATGTGCCGGATCAATACATGGGCGATATCATCAGCGACTTAAATGGCAAACGGGGCCGCATCCTGGGCATGGAGCCCCATGGCAAATGGCAGGTGGTCAAGGCCATGGCTCCCCTCAGCGAAATGTACCGCTACGCCATCGATCTGAAATCCATCACCCAGGGCCGGGGCTATTTCTCCATGAAGTTCGATCATTATGAGGACGTTCCCGGCATGGTGGCTCAGGGCATTATTGCCGAATACCAGAAGATGAAGGAAGACAAAGAATAAGTCCGGTGGCATACTAATACAGCGCAATCAGAAAAACAAAACCGCCGTCAGGCTTATCCGTAGACCCTTACGGAACCGGCGGCGGTTTTATCTTAAGCCCTGGTGATATACTATGGGCAATGATGTGGTAATGGAATGGAGGCGGTGGAGATGATGGAAAATAACATAAGCAGTGTTTCCGCCGGCAAAGGTGAGCGCCTGATCTACCTGGATATGATGCGGATATTCGCCACATTTACGGTAATTGTCCTGCATGCTTCCGCCGAGCACTGGCTGGAGGTGCCGGTTAGCAGTTATCAGTGGCAGGTTTTTAATATCTATAACAGCTTTGTCCGGTTTAATGTGCAGCTTTTCGTCTTGATAAGCGGAGCTTTGTTTTTGGATAAAGCCGTCAGCATCAAGAAACTATACACGAAAAACATTTTGCGGCTATTAACGGCATATATAGTCTGGTCCTCCATCTATGCTTTAGTGTATGCCTATTTCGGCGGCGGCTTCCCAGGCGGCTTCCGGGCCATTGTGGTGTATTTGGTAAAAGCCCTTATAAATAGCCATTACCACTTATGGTATGTGCCGATGATCATCGGTGTTTATATGATGGTACCTATACTGCAACCGATTGCCCAGAATAAGGACTGTAAGAATATTTGTCGCTATTTTTTAATTTTATTTTTGCTTTTTGGTATTCTTAAGCCTAGCGTATTTGCCTTTCAATTCCCTTACAAAGAGACCTTGTCCAACCTTTCCAATGTTATCAACGTTGCGTCGGCGGCTGGCTGGCTGGGTTATTTAGTCTTAGGCTATTATTTAAAAAAATATGACATGAGCCGCAGTCATAGAAATCTGCTTTATTTATCAGCGGCGGCAGGATATATTTTCACTGCCGCTGCCAGCAGTTATTTATCGCTGCAAACCGGCAATGCTACGTCGTTCTTTACCTTTTCTTTTTCCCTAAGCAGCTTCCTCAGCACCGCCGCCTGCTTTGTCTTTTTTAAATACGAAGTGGCAAAAATACAGCTTAGTGATAAGCTTATTGCCATCATCGCCAGGATGTCGAAAAATATGTTCGGTTTATATCTTATTCATGCCATGGTTTTAAGGGTACTGCTTGCCCTGGGCTTAAGCGGCCTGACCTTTAATGCGGCAATATCCGTGCCTTTTGTTTCCCTGGTGGCCTTTGCTGTCAGCTATATTCTGGTGGAATTGATCGCCAAGATTCCCTTGCTGAATAAATATATTATTTGAGACTGAGGAGTGAAGCGGCATCGAAGAAGAGAGGGCTGAACAAAACAAGCAAAAAATCATTACCGCCAATGGCCTGAAAGCCATTGCTATGGTTACCATGCTTATTGACCATACGGCGGTAGCTTTGCCTATGCCCTATTTTCTTTATGGCCTGCTGCGTTTTATCGGCAGGATCGCGGCGCCGATCCTGTTTTTCTTTATTGCCGAGGGGTACCACCATACCGGCAATAAAAACAAATACATGATGCGCTTGGCCGCTTTTGCCGCCGTCAGCTATATCCCTTTCGTCTGGTTCATGAAGGGTAATTTGCCAAACGGCAATAACTGGCTGACCCTTAATGTGATTTACACCTTGCTTATAGGCTTTTTGGCTCTGCGGGCCAAGAGAGAAATAGAACAGCCAGGGCTGAAAACTACAGTTATTTTGGTGCTGCTTTGGCTTTCCTTACCCGGCGATTGGTCCTATTTAGCGGTTCTCTATATTTTGGCTTTTGATCATTTCAGAGGAGATTTTAAAAAGCAAGCCTATGCCTATTGCGCTATTACGCTGATCAGTATGATACCGGAGCTGTCCTATCCTGTTGTTTGCTTACTTAACAGCCAGCCTATGATTCAACAAAATTTGGCTATCGGCATTATTAACCTGGGCCGTTTTTTGCCTATAGGCTTGCTTTACCTATATAACGGTCAAAAAGGCGGCGGCGGCAAATGGGCCCAATGGGGGTTTTATGTTTTTTATCCTTTTCATTTAATCATTTTATGTATAATCAGGGCTTTGCTGAATGGTTAATAGGTACGGAAGTAAAAATACGGGAGGTTTAATCTTTATATGGGTGACAATACTTTGCCTTATGTTTTTTTAATAACTATTTTAGTGGCTTTCTCCGCCTACTTCTCAGCCACAGAAACGGCCTTTTCTTCTTTAAATAAAATAAGGATTAAAAACATGGCGGAAAGCGGCTCGAAAAAAGCTGCTCTCGTCCTTAGGCTCTCGGAAAACTATGATGAGCTGCTATCAACAATACTCGTCGGCAACAATATCGTAAATATTGGTACGGCATCAATAGCTACCGTTTTATTTTTGAATTATTTTCATAATGCGGGAGCAACTATCTCAACGATAGTGACAACGGTTGTTATTCTTATTTTTGGCGAAATATCCCCTAAAAGCTTAGCGAAAGAGTCTCCCGAAAAATTTGCCATGGCTTCAGCCCCCGTCCTTCGGCTCTTGATTATTCTTCTCACCCCCATAAATGCTTTCTTTTTTTTGTGGAAGAAGCTGCTTTCTCAATTATTTAAAACTGCCGATAATCGAAAGATTACGGAAGAAGAGTTACTTACTTTTGTGGAAGAAGCCGAACAGGAGGGGGCTATCGGTGAGGAAGATAAAAAGTTGATTCATAGCGTGATCGAGTTTAACGATAGTAAAGCCATGGATATCTTAACGCCCCGGGTAGATGTATATGGACTGCCTGGCCATGCCGCCAAGGAGGAAATTACCGCTTTGTTTTTGGAATCTGGCTACTCCCGGCTTCCTGTATTTGAAGGCAATATCGATAATATTGTTGGTGTAATTCATTTATGGGATTTTTTTAACCTTATGATGAAAGGCGACAAAGAGCTAAAGGATATTATTGCAAAAGCTGTCCACGTGCCACCCACCACGAAAATCAGCGATTTATTAGCATATTTGCAGAGCGAAAAAAGCCATATAGCTGTGGTTTCAGACGAATACGGCGGTACGGTAGGCATTATAACTATGGAAGATATTCTTGAAGAGCTGGTAGGCGAAATCTGGGATGAGCATGACGAAGTCATTGAAGAGTTTATAAAATTAGATGAAGGCGTTTATCGGGTTCTTTGCTCCGCCGATCTTAATAAATTTTTGGCTTTTTTTAATGTCATAGGGGATTTTGACTCCACTACCGTGGGCGGCTGGATCCGGGAGCTGCTGCAAAAAATACCGAAAAAAGGCGACAGCTTCATTTATGAAGGGTTAAAGGTAACTGTTACGAAAACTGATCGAAGGCGCACATTGGAATGTGTGATTTCGGTAAATTAGTAGACTAAGCCGAAGGGAAGCAGTTGCTTTTGAAATCTCTGCTTTCATGGCTGGTTTATATGGTGAAAGGAGGGAGGAATATTGCTGTTATTTCTGACCTTCGTTGAAAAGGAAGAAGATAAACAAATACTCGAGAAAATATATTACCAATACAGAGAGCCTTTATTTTATGTTGCTAAGAATATTCTAAAAGACCACCATTTGGCAGAAGATGCTTTGCAGAACATGTTTATTAAATTAGCCCGATATTTAAAAAAGGGCAATCTGCCTACTCAAGATAAAATAGGCTCTTTTTTAGCAGTGATGATCAAACATACCGCTATTGATCTTCACCGCCAGCAATGGCGGCAGAGGGAAACCCTGGAGATAAGTGAAGAGGTTTTTCCCCAATCCGCCCACTCAGTCTTGCCGGGACCGGAGGAGATATTGCTGAACCAGGAAGCTTACCGGCAAGTAGCGGCCTTCATCAGAACCCTATCTCCTGATCACCAAAAGGTTCTTTTCTTGCGTTATTTTTGTGAAAGGACGGAGCAGGAGATCGCTGATTTATTAGAAATTAAAAGGGAATTGGTGAATTCGCGGCTTTTTAAGGCCAGAAATAAATTAAAAGAAATATTGGCCAAGGAGGGGGAAAAGAATGAATGAATCATTGTTTGATGAAACATTGGATATTATGTTGAAAAAAGCCCTCTGCGAAGAAAGCCTCCTGTTCGAAAAAGAATTAGAGGAAGCCCAGGTTTTGGCGGCTCAGCAGCCGGTAAAGTTTTCTCTTGAACATGAAGGGAAAATGCGGACTTTCTTTAAAAAAGAATCGATGCGCAATAAGAAACTTTATCAGCGGCGCTGGATCCAATTAGCCGCTGCCTGCATTCTCATCTTCCTTTGCTTAGTTGCAGCAAGCCCTCCGGTCAATGCCGCCCGAAACCCGATTGTCCGGTTTTTTGCAGTAATTCGGGAAAAGAGTATTAGCATCCTGACGCCAGATCAAGGAGAAGCGGGCAATCTCGAAGGAGTCGAGAATCCGGCAGAAAACCTACAGGTGCAAGCTCGTTTAGGCTATGTACCGGAAGGTTACCTGCTTCAGGATGTTCAGGACTTAAACGGGATGTATTGGATGATTTACGAAAAAGCAGATGGTTCATCGATTACTTTGGGCCAGTTTCCAGAGCAGGCCGCCATGGAGATGGATGGAGAGGACAGCGAGATCAAAGAAATATATCTGGGAGAAAACTCGTATCTTTTGTCCCATAAAGAGAATCAATATATTGTCGCTTGGATTTTTCAAGATTATAAGTTTAATTTGATTCTTGCAGGGGATAGCGATGAAGAAGAAATCAAAGAAATTTTAAAAAATATCATTTATTTTTGATTTTCCGGTAATTATAGCCTCTTTTATTTCGTTATATATTATAGATAGCGAAATAAAGGAGGTCTTTTTTATGAGGATGAAGGTTCGTTTTTCCGCAACGATAGCTTTTCTGTTGGGATGTTTTTTCTGGAGTTCTTTGTTGCCGGCACCTGTACAAGCTGTGGGAGGCATAATTACGCCCTTTTGGAATGTGGCGCAAACCGTTGTACAAAATATGACAGTAGACAATGATGGCAAGGCCAGTATCACTGTTTCTCTTAAGGCGAATTCCTCGGAGTGCGATGAGATTAAGGCCACAGTGAAACTGCAGCAAAATAGTGGACAGGGCTGGGGGACTTTAGCTACTTTTAGCGGTTCCAGTCAGGGGTCTCTTTTCACTCTCAGCAAGACTTACTATATTGGCCGGGGGGCAGAGTATAGAATTGTCTCTGTATTCAGTCTATATAAGAACAGTGTTCTGGTGGAAACCGTTGAAGCAAAGCCCTATTACTATGGGAGGTATGAATGAGAGGATGTGGCTGAAAGTATATTGAGGAGGTGATTGCTTATGGCGTGGCAAGCCCATAATACTATTGATTAGGTAAAGAGAGGGATTAGCCCAATGATAAAAACAATAACCATCGATGGAGTCAATTATGAAATCATGTCCATGAATACCGACGAAAGAGGTGGCATTTCTATTGAGATTTATGTCCATACGGCAGAGCAAGCGGAAGGAATCGGGCAATTGTTTGAAGCGGCAAAACAAAATAAGCAAGTTGCCGTTTATGCAAACCATGAGGAGTTAAGCCAAATGGTTGATATTGTCGCTATTACCTCCTGCATTAACAGAGAACAACCTGACAAAAACGACCATGGCCAAGTAACATTTCTTTTAAATTGGGATGATCCCTGCTTATCTTAAGCAGAAATGGAAGGAAGGAGTCAGATGATGATATATAGGTAATTAAACGCGCTAAATATCAATAGTAGGAGGGGATTCCGATGTTTTATAGAATATACGTAAATTGAATAATTTATTTCTGTGAAGCCACAAATAATTGTCTAAATAAGAACGGAGAGTTTACTCGTGAAAAAAATATTGACGATAGCGATTACAATGATTTTATGTGTTCTCAGTTCGCTTCCGGTGATTGCATCACCAACCGAATTGCCAATTGAACTGACAAAGCATCAACAATTATTTGATAAGTTTAATATTGATATTGCAGCGTATGTTGAAATCGATAATCGTTTAAATGAAAAGTATGGAACTGAGTTTAGGCTTGGGTTGGATGAGACATTGAGATTTAAGCAGACATTGGCAAAAATAGAAGGATTGCCGGAGCCTACAATGGAAGACTTATTAAGAGACCTGCCTTCTCCAGTAGAATATGAAAAAGGCGGACTCGAACATGCAGTTAGAATATCTTCAAGCCAGTCGGCTGCAAATAAGGCTAAGCAAGATTTGCTTTACTCTTCTGATGACAATATGCCATTTTCGTTATCTCGGGCAACATTACCTGTTACTAAAATAGGAACCACTACGCTTAATCACTCGACATACGGCAGTAGCGTAAACCCAATCAAATGCGAAATATCAGGCAATATAGAATTGGTTGACCAGCAAGGTTTTATTTGGAATTCAGTTACATCTGGCTATGCTGTTGGCCATAATATTCACCGCACAGTAGGCTATCAAGATAGTGGATATACGTGGTCACCTGTTGATTTCAAAAGATCAATAGAAGTAAGATTCATTGGGGATATTATAGATCTTATTAATATGAGAATGCTGGCCTCAAATGTGTACACATATAGCTTGTTTTTTGTAGCGCAACAGTAAATTATCTGCGCACCTAATCTGGAGTTCTGCTCAAGCCCTTCAGATTAGGTGTGCATGTTAGATTCGAGTGGTACTTTTATGAAAAAGCGTTTTCATATTTACCATACTTAATTTATTTGTCACTAACAGCATTGTGTGTAAAAATTATTATATTTTATATAGGCACTAATGCGTATGGTAGTGATGAAAACATAAATGTTTCAAAATTTATGGGTATAAGTTTAAAGTTTCTGATCAACCGGTATGCAGACGGCGTAAGCAAATTCTACAATGTGTTTGGCAAGCCCTTCGGAGACATAACCCTGCAAACTCCGTGTTTAAGGTCTGCTTTTCGGGGTTAAAAATTTTGACCCAGTCATTGACAGGAAGATTATAAACCTGTATAATATGGCGATGTACAGGGGTATAGCTCAACTGGTAGAGTAGCGGTCTCCAAAACCGTTGGTTGTGGGTTCGATTCCTACTGCCCCTGCTAAAAAAGATATCTTCCGTTAAAGGGAGATATCTTTTTTTGCTTATAAATGCAGCAAGCTGTCCGGTGGTTTCATCAGAAATGGGGTATTCCCAAGAGTGCTTATATCGAAAGTATGGTGGAATGCTTTAACAATACTTCTGCTGTCCCACAGTGGTACATTGTTTTTAATGGGGAAGCTATTATTGCGGGTATCGGAGTAATTGTGAATGATTTTCACGACCGAAAAGATTTAACGCCGAATATTTGTGCAGTTTATGTGGATGGGGCATATCGCAATCAGGGTATTGCCGGAGAAATGCTTCAATTTGTTTGTGATGACTTTATGACAAAAGGAATAGATACCCTTTACTTGGTTATAGATCATACATCATTTTATGAAAGATATGGATGGGAATTTTTTGTATGGTTCGAGGCGACGGAGAACCAGATATAATGAAAATGTACATTCATAGGATGTAGTAGCAAATTTTATTCTGCTGTTTTAGCATTACAAAGTAATATTAAAGGGAGTATCCAAGCTATGATCGATGAACATATCATTGAAAGTTTCCATGCTATGTGGGATAGCTTTCCTGGAATCGCAAGGTTAATAGGCAGAGAACACCAAATTATTGCCTCTAATAAAAAGGCGGAAGATGCTGGCTTTATTAGGGGATGCTGCTGCGCAAAAATAGGAAAACCGGAAATACACAAAGGCTGCCTGGCACACAGAATGTTTCAGACAATGGAAGCTCAGTTGGATTGTCCCTCTGAAGGCAAAGTGAGAGGCTGGGTTCCAGTTCAAGGTCATGATGATTTATCTGTCCATTTTACTTTGATTGTTCCTGAAAAGTAACCTCCAGTTTATCGGCCACCGGGCAGCTTTTGTTCAATTTTTGCGGTTGTATGCGGTTTCGGGCGCCCGCCTGTACAATTTTTTCGTTTGTACATGATTTGCATGCTGGCTCAGAGGTAATTTAGCCAAATTCAGGCCGATTCTGTGCAATTTTTGCGGTCGCGCGGTAAAAGCCTCTTTGCATTTCACCTACAAACGCATTTTTTGCTCACCCGAACCCGCCAATTTTCATACAACCGTAATTTTTGCACAGGCGGGGTCAGAGCCGGCAGCGCCGCAGCACCGTCGCTGCCCGGCGGGCGCCCCAGTTAATCAGTTAGATGCCGCCAAACGGTTGATGCAGAACAAGGTTACAATTGAAACAAGAACCAGGGCAGCATTTGCGGCAATGGTTCCCGCCCAAGTCATAGTCAGGGTGCCAAAGATGGGGGATGTCGCATTGAACATGGTGTGAAATAACACGCACATAAACACACGGCCTTTTCCTGATATTCTGTAGATTGCCCCGTAGAAAAACCGAAAGGCTGTCAATTGCACTGCAAACATCCAAAAGTCAATAAGCCCCTCATAGTGATTCGTTCCAGGAATAAAGAAAAGGGGGATATGCCATAAAATCCATATGACTCCAACAGAAACAGACGATAAAACAAAACCATATTTTTTCTCAAGTTCAGGCTGCAATACATACATCCAGCCGGCTTCCTCCAAGCCGCCAATAATAAGGTTACCGGGCAGGGCAAGGAAGACCGTATAGAATGGAAGCGCTATTTTCTCAGGGCCTGAAACTGCGAGATGTATTAAAAAATACAGGGCAAGCCCTGCAACAACGTAGAAATATAGAGATATATTGTTTTTAGCGTAGAAAACAGTGTTCAACCATTCTTTAAAATCCGCTATTTTATTATTTTTTTTTAGAACGATATATGAAGCAATGGCAGGAGATAAAATATAGACTGCAAAAGGAATATTCATTCCGAAGTCCTGTAGTGAGCGAACCCAATTGTGAACCGAATATCCGAATTGTCCAAGAGCAATCAAAGCACCTGACACAAGATAGGCTAGACAAAATGTCAGCGCGGTAAATTGTACTATGATTTTTTGGTCCGTCACAATTTCTTCACCTCACATTTTGAAATACGCCTTAATGGCTACAATTATATGCCATTATTCCTATTAAGGCAAAATTATAATCCACTGCTTTGTATAACGGAATTCCGGGAAGTCAGGCTTCATTTATGTACCAATGGCAATAAGATTTGTGCTCTATAGCGCAATTTGGTATAATCAAGCATATTGACTGCCTAATCATGCTAAAAGCAAATTTCAGGCAATTGGATTTCGAAAGGAGTTCCCTGTGGTCTATTATGATGAAACAATGCAGCTTCTTCGGCTGCAAGTCGAACAAAAAAAGCATAAAGAGTCCAAGCTGAAAGATTTATATATCCAACGGGAGTCATTGCGTAGCAAAGTTGATGCCCTTAAAAAGTATAAGCTGGATGAAGAAGCCGATGTTGACCGCCTGGAAGGCCATAGCTTAACGGTTTTCTTTTACAGAGTCATTGGTAAAATGGATGAAAAGTTGGATAAAGAGCGGGAAGAAGCCTATGCTGCCAGCGTTAAGTATGATGTTGCCGCGGGTGAACTTTATGCGGTGGAGGAAGATATCAAAGGCTACGAGGCAGAGCTTCGGAAACTGCGGGGATGCGAGCAGCAATATGAGCAGGCCCTGAAGGATAAGTTGGAAGCTATTAAATCCCTGGGTAATCAAGATGCGGAGGAAATTCTCCGGACGGAAGATCGTATCTCCTATCTGGAGGGGCAGATTAAAGAAATGCAAGAAGCCCTTGGGGCCGGCCAGGCAGCTCTTGAGACTGCTGATGGAGTTCTATCCAGCCTTAATAGTGCGGAAGGATGGGGCACTTGGGATTTGCTGGGCGGCGGGCTGCTGTCGGATATGATAAAGCATGGCCATTTGGATAAAGCCCAGCAGCAGGTTGAGCATTTGCAGGTGCAATTGCGCCGTTTTAAAACAGAGCTGACCGATGTGAGGATTTCTGCGGATATGCAAGTCAGCATTGATGGTTTTTTATTCTTTGCGGACTATTTTTTCGACGGCTTGTTTGCGGATTGGGCTGTCCTGGATAAAATTAATCAATCCCAAGCTCAGGTACAGAATACCAAAAGCCAGATCCAACATGTTATAAGTCGTTTAACTGCCATGTTTATCGCTGCTGATGAAAACCTGGAAAATGAAAAGACAGTACTGAATGATTTAATTACGAAGGCAGCAATATGAAATTGTGAATTTAACCAATGAGACCAATGCAATCAATGCAATCAATGGAAGCCGGCGGGCGTCTCATAATGAGGCGTCCGCTTTATATTTATATGTAGAGGGGAAGAAAAGAGAGGCTTAATAGCAGTGAGCTCTGTCAGTAGCACTTTACCGGTCTGGTGTGGGCCGCTCGGCTGCTCCTTTGGAAAACGTGCAAAAATGCAGGTTTGTTAGCGTTCACAGTGGCTAACTGAGCAAAAATGCAGGTTTGTTAGCGTTTGAAGACTAGTTTTCGGCTGTGGCCAGTCGCTTTTGCCTATATCTAGTGCTGCGGCGAGGAAGTACACTCTATTCCGATGGGGCGACACACTTTAAACTTGAAATTTTGCACAAAAACAACGGGACAGCAGATACAAAGTTGAAATTTTGCTCAGTTAGCTGCCGCAAATAACCGCTAACCTGCAATTTGAGCAGCTTGTCACTGCCGCCCCCTTGCCCCGGCGTAATAGCGGAAAGCCGGCTCAATAATGCCTTGCAATAATTGGTATAATATGGTATATTTAAGCCATGACCAGTCAAGGAAGGAGAATTTATGGAGCCGGCGGAGAAAATGTGTTGGATGGCGCTGCAAAAAGAGATAAATGGCGATATTTACCCTATAGCGGAGAAATTAACTGCTTATTACGGAAACTTGACAGAATTTTGGCAAAGGAAAGATAGTATAGCTTTACCGGAGCTGTCTGAGACGATGCGGCAGAAGCTTATTTTAGCCCGGCAGCATTGCAGCCCCCAGCAGCTTTGGGAGGAGTGCAGCCGCAAGAAGATAGGTGTGGTCTGCTGTTTGGAGGAAAGCTATCCCAAAGAGTTGTTGCATTTTTCCGGCTATCCGGTTATTCTTTATTATTATGGCCGGCAAGAGCTGTGGCATCAGCCCGCAGCTTCCATTGTCGGTAGCAGACGCTCCACTGCCTATGGCCGGAAGCTGGCTGAGGAGTTTGCCATTGCTTTGGCCCGGGCCGGATTCTGTATTGTCAGCGGCATGGCCAAAGGCATTGACGCCGTTGCTCATGAAGGGGCGTTAGCTGCGGGCGGAGACTCTATTGCCGTATTAGGTTGCGGGGTAGATGTGCCCTACCCGCCGGAGAACCGCAGGCTATACTGGCGGCTGTGGGAGGAAGGCTTGATTATTAGCGAGTACTTCCCGGGATCAAAGCCTTTGTCTTGGCATTTTCCCCAGCGCAACCGGCTGATCAGCGCTTTAGGCCGCTTTTTGCTGCTGGTTGAAGGGGAGGCCAGAAGCGGCGCTCTGATTACCTGCCAGTGGGCTGCCGACCAAGGCAAAGATGTTTGGGCTTTGCCCGGGCCGGTCACAAACCCCTCCAGCATTGGCCCTTTGCAATTGATTCAAGACGGCGCCCAGCTTGCAATTACGCCGGAGGATATATTAAGAGCCTATTTGCCTCCGTCTTACGGAATAATGGCAGCCGGCCATCAAAAAGAAAAAAGGAAACCGGACCAGGGGGATTGCCGAAAGGCAAACCCATATTCAAATCGAAATACCAATTTAGGCAAAGGCTCAAATTCAAATTTAAATTCATTTTCAATTGCCAATTCAAGGTCAAAACCAAGCCCATGTCAGCAGCAGCTTTTTTTATCCCAGAAGGAGGCTTTAGCATCGGTATCACCGGAAGAAAAAGCGCTTTTTCAGGATATCAGCTACTCTCCGGTTCATATCGATACCCTGCTGGCAGACCGCCCGGCTTTGGCGGGCGATGTTTATTTAGGCTTGACAAATCTTCTTGCATTGCGTTTAATTGAGAAGTTACCAGGGGACTACTATCAGCGTATATAGGAAATAGAAGCCTGGTTTAAAATGATAGAGAGAAACGCGAAGTGAGAAAAGCGCAGAAATTTATTAAGACTGAGTAGGTGAGGGTATGTCGAAAACCTTAGTTGTAGTAGAGTCACCGGCAAAGGCGAAAACCATAGGTAAATTCCTGGGGAAAAAATATACCGTGAAGGCTTGTATGGGCCATGTCCGGGATTTGCCCAAAAGCCAGTTCGGCATCGATATGGATAATGACCTGGCTTTAAAGTACATTACCATCAGGGGTAAAGGCGAGCTGGTTCAGGAATTAAAATCTATGGCGCAAAAAAGCGACCACGTCTTGCTGGCCACAGACCCTGACCGGGAAGGGGAAGCAATTGCCTGGCATTTGGGGGAGCTTTTACAGCTGGATACCCAGAAAAAATGCCGCATCGAATTCAATGAGATTACTAAGAAAACCGTAGAAGATGCGGTAAAACATCCCAGGCCCATCGATATTCACCGGGTGGAAGCCCAGCAGGCCAGAAGGGTATTAGACAGAATCGTGGGCTATAAACTGAGCCCTTTATTATGGAAAAAAGTTAGGAAAGGCTTATCGGCAGGCCGGGTGCAGTCCGTAGCCTTACGCTTGATTTGCGATAGAGAAAAAGAAGTCCAGGACTTTGTACCCGAGGAATATTGGGAGCTCAAAGCTAAGCTGGCCAAAGAAAAAGAGCAATTTTTCTCCCGTCTCCACCAAATTGATGGCAAAAAGGCCCGTTTAGGCACTGCCGCCGAGGTTGAGAAAGTAAAAAGTGATGTAGCTGATGAGCTTTTTACGGTCAAATCCGTAAAAATGAAGGCTCAAACCCGCAATCCATCTCCGCCCTTTACGACCAGCAGCTTGCAGCAAGAGGCTTTCCGCAAATTTAGCTTTACGGCCAAGCGTACGATGATGATTGCCCAGCAGCTATATGAAGGTTTAGACCTGAGCAAGGAAGAAGGAACGGTAGGTCTGATCACCTATATCCGTACGGATTCCACCAGAATCAGCGAGGAAGCTCAAACGGAAGCTCTGGAGTATATCGAAAAGACCTATGGCAGCAACTATCGTCCTAAGACGCCCCGGGTATACAGCAAAAAAGGCAAAATTCAGGATGCCCACGAAGGTATCCGGCCCAGCTCCGTCCATCGCAGCCCCGAATCGGTGAAGCCTTTTCTAACGGCGGAACAATATAAGCTATATAAACTGATTTGGGAACGTTTTCTGGCTTCCCAAATGGCTTCCTTGGAGCAGGATGTCACTACGGCGGATTTCCAAGTGAAAAATTACACCTTTCGCAGCACCGGCATTATCGTCACTTTCCCCGGTTTTACCCGTTTATATGAGGAAGGGAAGGACGCTAAGGCCACAGGTACTGAGGGAGAAGGCGAGGAAGAAAGCGCTGTGGTTTTGCCTGCCCTGACAGAGGGGGAAAAGCTGCCCTTGAAAAAATGGCAGGAAAAACAAAACTTCACTCAGCCGCCCCCCCGCTTTACGGAAGCGTCGCTGATCAAAGCGCTGGAAGAAATCGGTGTGGGCCGGCCCAGTACCTATGCTCCCACTATCGATACCATTGTGACCAGGGGCTACGTACTAAAAGAGAAAAAAATGTTCCTGCCCACAGAACTGGGCGGCTTGGTTGTGGACCTGCTAAAGCAGCACTTTCCCAATATCATCGACAGGGAATTTACGGCCAATATGGAAAAACAACTGGATGACATTGAAGAAGGGGACAGCCGCTGGAAAGAAATCATTTACGATTTTTATCATCCCTTCATCAAAGAACTGGAAGAAGCCGAAGCTAAAATCGGCCACGTGGAGCTCACCGATGAAGTCACCGACGTCATCTGCGAAAAATGCGGCCGCAATATGGTTATCAAGCATGGGCGCTATGGCAAGTTCCTTGCCTGTCCCGGTTTTCCCGAGTGCCGCAATACTAAACCGATATTAAACACGCTAAAGGAAATCAAATGCCCCAAATGCGGCAAAGGCGATGTGGTGGTACGGCAGACGAAACGCAAGAAAAAGTTTTACGGCTGCAGCTTATTTCCGGAATGTGATTTTACCTCCTGGTATGAGCCTACAGGCCAGCTATGCCCCCTTTGCGGCAAGGCGTTGGTGAAAAAACCCACAAAAACAGAAACAAAAATTGTCTGCAGCGATGAAAAATGTACTTACCGGCACATAGCCGACGAAAAGTCTGAAGACGAGTAAAAAAGGGTGAACACATTGAAAAAAAACTCTGGGGTAACCGTTATAGGCGCGGGCCTGGCAGGCTGCGAAGGAGCTTGGCAATTAGCCCGGCGTGGCATACCGGTGACTTTATATGAAATGAGGCCGGTAAAAAACACCCCTGCCCATCATACGGACCGTTTTGCGGAACTGGTTTGCAGCAATTCCCTGCGGGCAGCAGGCCTAACGAATGCTGTAGGTTTGCTGAAAGAGGAAATGCGGCGGCTGGGCTCTTTGATTATGGAATGCGCCGATGCTTGCCGGCTGCCGGCCGGTGAAGCCCTGGCTGTAGACAGACTAGGCTTTTCCCAAATGGTAACCGATCGGATTCTGGCCCATCCTTTGATTGAGGTAAGGCGGGAAGAGGTTTGCTGTTTGCCTGAGGAAGGGATTACGCTGCTGGCCAGCGGTCCCCTGACCAGCCCGGAACTGGCAGGCTATTTACAGAAATTGAATAGTTCTGAGGAACTTTATTTTTACGATGCTGCCGCTCCCTTGATTGCGGTGGAATCCTTGGACCAGACTAAAGGTTTTTGGGCTTCCCGCTATGATAAAGGGGAGAAGGATTATTTTAATTGTCCGCTAAGCAAAGAGGAATATCAGCAGTTTTATGAAGCCCTGATCGAAGCTCAGGTGACACCGGCCAGGGAGTTTGAGAAAGAGCGGTTCTTTGAAGGCTGTATGCCGGTGGAGGTTTTGGCCCGCCGGGGGCCTAAGACCCTGTTGTTTGGCACCATGAAGCCTGTAGGCTTAACCGACCCCCGGGATGACCGGCGGCCTTATGCCGTAGTGCAATTGCGGCAAGACGACCGGGCTTTGACGCTAATGAATATGGTAGGCTTCCAAACCCGTTTGACCCGCCCGGAGCAAAGACGGGTTTTCCGGTTGATCCCGGCTTTGGCTAATGCAGAATTTGTCCGTTACGGCATGGTTCACCGCAATACTTTTTTAAATTCTCCTTGTTTACTGGGAGCCGACGGCCGGTTAAAAACCAAAAAAAATATTTTTGTGGCGGGTCAAATGACGGGAGTGGAGGGCTATGTAGAATCTGCCGCTTCCGGACTTGCCATGGGAATCAACGCCGCTTTGGCCTATTGGGAAAGGGAGACAGTGACATTTCCTGTGGATACGGCTATAGGCGCTTTGCTCAATTATATTGTCACTGCCGAGCCGAAGCACTTTCAACCGATGAATGTCAACTTCGGCTTGATGCCGCCTTTAGAGTCGGCCCCGAAAGACAAAAAGCTAAGAAGTCAAATGATGGCCGACCGGGCCCTTAAGTCTTTAAGCACTTTTTTGGCAGAGGCCAAATGGAGCGAAGGCATATAAAGAAATAAAAGTAAAAAGAGTATAGAAAAAGGGGTATAAAAAATGAAGCTGGCTCAGGCTTTAGACCAGTTCTATTTTTATCTTCAGGACGAAAAAAACCTGTCGCCGTTAACCCTCTTATCTTACAGTAAAGATTGGAACAGCTTTTTAGGCTGGCTGGAAGAGCAGGGACAGGATATTTCCCTGCTGGAAGTTGAAAATATTACCGAGAATACGGTTCGCAAATATTTGTATTACATGAACCAAAAAGGGCGGTCCAGATCCACGATAAACCGCCATTTAGCAGCGATGAAAAGCTTTTATAAATTTATGCTGCGCAAAAGGTATTTACAAGACAGCCCTTTACAAGACCTGGCTATGGGGAAGTTGCCAAAAAAATTGCCTCATTATTTGGACTTAAACGAAATGATTCGGGTAATTGAGGCTCCCGATGAAAGTACGGAAGGAGGGATAAGAGACCGGGCCATTATGGAAGTCCTTTATGGCAGCGGTTTACGGGTATCAGAGCTGGTGGGACTGACTTTGGAGGATGTGGATTTTACAGCGAATTGGGCCAGGGTATCCGGCAAAGGCGGCAGGCAGAGAATGGCGCCTCTAAGCAGTTTTGCTGTAAAATACCTGAAAATGTATAGAGATATTACCCAGGATAAACGGCAGCAAACGGGAGTCAAGAGCATATTTTTAAATTTGCGGGGGGGCTCCCTGACGGACCGGGCTGTACGGGATATCGTACATAAATACTGCCTGCAAACGGGCGCAAAAGAAATACTGTCGCCCCACGGCTTTCGCCATAGTTTTGCCACCCATTTGCTGGACAATGGGGCAGACCTGAGAGTGGTGCAGGAGCTTTTGGGCCACAGGCGTATTTCGTCTACACAGATTTACACCCATGTTTCCCGAACAAAACTGAAAAAAGTTTACCATTACGCCCATCCCAGGGCAAAATAGCAGAAAGAATAAGAAAATAGATATAATTCTAAAATCTTTTCTTGCACTTAAGAGAAATATCTCATATACTGGAGTACAGATAAAAAAAATATCTCAATAATACTGTTATCCATGTGCGAAAGCAAGGGATAGCCAATAGGTTAATGATTATAATAAATAAGGCTGAAGGCAGGAGGAATATTAGATGAAAAATTTATTAGAAAAGTCCAGGACATTAAACAAGTTATTGCAAAAGGCTTCGGGTCATCCGGTGGAGTTTACGGAAATGGCAAGGGTGCTGGGGGATTTAATCAATGCCAACATTTATATAGCCGGCAGAAGCGGTCATCTTTTGGGCTATTCATTTATGGATGAATTTGGCTGTCCGGCATTGGAAAGCTTTTTTGCCAATAACGGCGCTATTACGGAAAGCCACAATGAAGCCTTGCTGCGGGTACCGCAGACAGCTTTAAATATGCATAGTGAGCGCAAAGACTGTGTATTGGATGATATTGGGGACGGCTGCAATTATGAGGGGAAAGTAACCACTATCGTACCCATTATTGTCAGCGGTCAGCGTCAGGGCACCCTGGTATTAACAAAGTTCGATAAGCAGGAATTTGACTATGAGGACACAATTTTGGCAGAGTACGGTGCCATGGTTATCGGCATGGAAATTTTAAGGGCCCGTTCCGAGAGAATTGAGGAAGAGGCCAGACAGAAGGCTGCCGTTCAAATTGCCATCGGCACTTTGTCTTATTCCGAGCAAGAGGCCATAGAACATATTTTTGAAGAGCTTAACGGCAAAGAAGCCTTATTGGTGGCCAGCAAGATAGCCGACCGGGTAGGCATTACCAGATCCGTAATTGTCAACGCCTTGAGGAAATTCGAGAGCGCCGGCGTTATTGAGACGAAATCCTTGGGGATGAAAGGCACTTATATCCGGATCCTCAATGATAACCTTCTTGAAGAGTTAGAAAAAAGGCGCAAAAACAGATAAAAAAATTCAAACCCCTTGTATTTTTTCTACTGATGCGTTATAATAACCAGCGGTGTAAATCCACACGCCTTTGGACCGGAAGCCAAGTGCCCGTAAGGGTGGCGCGCCGGGTTGAAGAAGGCGGAGGCTTCGGCAGGGGAGATTCCCTGTTGCCGGAGAAAAACAAAAAATGAAGGAGGTGTTCGTATGGGCGTTATTTCCATGAAGCAATTATTGGAAGCAGGTGTGCACTTTGGTCATCAGACCCGCAGATGGTGCCCCAAAATGGCCCCATACATCTTTACGGAGAGAAACGGTATCTATATTATCGATCTGCAGAAGACCGTAAAGAAAGTTGATGAAGCTTACGAATTTATCCGTGCCACAGTTACCGAAGGCAAGCACATCATGTTCGTAGGCACTAAGAAGCAGGCTCAGGAGACCGTTAAGGAAGAAGCTGAGCGTTGCGGTATGTTTTACGTAAATGAGAGATGGCTGGGCGGCACCTTGACCAACTACCCCACCATCCAAAAGCGGATCCAGCGTCTTAAAGAGCTGGAAAAAATGGAGGAAAACGGCACTTTTGATGTATTGCCCAAGAAAGAAGTGGCAAAACTTAAAGGTGAGATGGAAAAACTGGAACGTTTTCTGGGCGGTATCAAGGATATGCCCGGTTTGCCCGGCGCTATTTTCGTCATTGATCCCCGGAAAGAGCACATCGCCATTGCAGAGTGCCATCGTTTAGGTATTCCTATTGTAGCTATCGTGGATACCAACTGTGATCCCGATGAGATCGATTATGTTATTCCCGGCAACGACGACGCTATCCGGGCCGTAAAGCTCCTGGCTGCCAAAATGGCTGACGCTGTTTTAGAGGCTAACCAAGGTCAGGCTGCCGAAGAGGCTCAGATGATGGAAGAAGCGGCTATGGCTGCTGAAGAAGCGATGTAGCCAGTCCAAACCGGACATAATACTAATCTGCAATTAAAACGAGGTTTTAATTTGCCGCACAAAGTGCGGCAGTAGGCAGAGTCCCACGCAGAATAGTATAAACTGCCAAACCGGGCGGGGGATAAGCCCCTGCCCTTTTTTTGAAAAGCGATGATGACAAGCAAGGGAGGATACCTATAGCATGATTACATCTGCAATGGTTAAAGAATTGAGAGAGCGTACCGGAGCCGGTATGCTGGATTGCAAAAACGCCCTGAACGAAAAAAATGGCGATGTGGAAAAAGCCATTGAATACCTGAGAGAAAAAGGCCTGGCTGCCGCAGCCAAAAAATCCGGCCGTATTGCTGCCGAAGGGGTTTGTGAATCTTATATTCACGGCGGCGGACGGATCGGCGTTTTGCTGGAGCTCAACTGCGAAACCGATTTTGTAGCCAAAACCGACGAATTCAAAGGCCTGGCCAAGGACATCTGCATGCAGATTGCCGCTTCCAAGCCCGAGTTTGTGCGCCGGGAAGATGTGCCTGCCGATGTGGTGGAAAAAGAAAAAGAAATTTTTACTTCCCAGGCCCTTAATGAAGGAAAACCTGCCAATGTTGTAGAAAAGATGATCGTGGGCAGAATTGACAAGTTCTTTAAAGAAATTTGCCTTTTAGAGCAGCCCTTCATTAAAGATCCCGACAAGACCATCAATCAGCTGCTGGTGGAGAGAATCGCCACCATCGGCGAAAACATTAATGTCCGCCGTTTTGTACGCTATGAGCTGGGCGAGGGTCTGGAAAAGAGGAAAGACAACTTCGCCGAAGAGGTTATGGCTCAACTCAAATAATCAATATCATTCATTCCTTCGTGACAATAAAGACAAAGAGAACACCAGTATCGTGTTCTCTTTTTTAAAAAACGAGGAGGCAGCTAATGGACGGCAATGACGAGGTAAAAGCTGATTTGACAGCGAAGGAGCCTAAATATAAAAGGGCGGTAATCAAATTAAGCGGTGAGGCATTGGCGGGAGACCAGCCCTTTGGCTTGGCTCACGTAACATTGGAATCCATTGCTCAGCAAGTAAAAGAATTAATGGCTATAGGCGTCCAAACGGCCATTGTTGTGGGCGGCGGCAATATCTGGCGCGGCGTGGCCGGCAGCCAGCGGGGCATGGACCGGGCCACCGCCGATTACATGGGAATGCTGGCCACCTGTATTAATGCTTTGGCATTACAGGATGCATTGGAAGCGGAAGGTGTGGATACCCGGGTAGTATCGGCTATCGAAATGAGGCAGGTGGCGGAAACCTATATTCGCCGCCGGGCTATACGCCATCTGGAAAAAGGCCGGGTGGTGATTTTCGCCGCCGGCACCGGTAACCCCTTTTTCTCCACCGATACGACGGCAGCATTGCGGGCGGCGGAAATTGAAGCCGAGGTCATCTTGATGGCCAAGAAGGTGGACGGAGTCTATGACTGTGATCCGATGTTAAATTCTCAGGCTGTCAAATTCGAAGCGTTGAACTATATTGAGGCATTAAATCAGGGTCTGAAGGTAATGGACTCCACAGCCCTCAGCCTATGCATGGACAACCATATTCCTATTATTGTTTTTAGTATTTTGGAAAAAGGAAATATCTTAAAAGCTGCCATGGGAGAAAAAATCGGAACAACAGTAGGGAGGTAATCGAAATGTTAACAGCTATTTTAACGGATGCGGAAGACAGGATGCAAAAATCAGTAGAATTCTTCCGTAAAGATCTGGCTTCTGTCCGGGCTGGACGGGCTAATCCGGCCATATTGGACAAGATCACTGTAGAATATTATGGTGCTGCCACCCCCCTTAACCAATTGGGAAATATTTCGGCGCCGGAGCCCCGGCTTTTGACAATCCAGCCCTGGGATAAATCTGCCTTGGCTGCCATCGAAAAAGCCATTTTAAAATCTGATCTGGGGTTAAATCCTAATAATGACGGTTCGATTATCCGCCTGGCCATTCCGCAGCTAACGGAGGAACGCCGGGCACAACTGGTCAAAGCCACCAAGAAAAAAGGCGAGGATTGCAAGGTCAGCATCCGCAATATTCGCCGGGATGTGGCAGACAAGATCAAGGCTGACGAAAAAGCCAAAACCTGTTCGGAAGACGAAGCAAAGAAAGCCAATGATGATTTGCAGAAAGCTACGGACAAATACATTAAAGAAATCGACAAAATCCTTGACGCTAAAGAGAAGGAGATTATGGAAGTCTGATGTGGTATGGACTGACCAGGGAGGAAGCTGCCTCACGTTGCCGGGACTTAGGTGTGTCTTGCCATTTTCTTGAGACCAGGGATCCCAAAGCTTTGACGGATTCCGGTATTGCCAGGGTCATCCGGGCCCGGGAAGAAAAAGGCGGCATCACTTTCTTGATCGGTTATTTCGCAGAAGAAAAAAATAAACCGGGTCTTTAGTCCAAGGATAGGTGCTGTGATAGAATTGGAATGAGCGTCCGGGATTTGTCCGCAAATCCCAGCGGCGCTCTTTTCTATTCTTTTTCCCAGCGGTTTTTGGTTTTGGGTAGTATTTTGTCAAGTCATTTAGTATAATGAAAGATAATCTAAAATGCTAAAAGCAGAGGATGTACGATGAAAAAGGCTGTAAGCAAAGAGTTGACCCATTTAGCTATCATTATGGATGGCAATGGCCGCTGGGCTCAAAAAAGAGGCCTGCCCCGGGCTATGGGCCACCGGGCGGGCGTAGAAGCCCTGCGCAGGATCGTGGAGCTCTGTCCAGCCAATCGGATTGAGTATCTGACGGTATACGCTTTTTCCACGGAAAACTGGAAAAGACCTCAGACAGAAGTACAAGCTTTAATGGCTTTGCTCAATGAATTTATTGATAAGGAACTAAATTTATTAAATCAAAAGGGTGTTTGCATTCGAGTTTTAGGCGATACCAAACCTCTTGCGCCGGTACTGCGGAAAAAAATTGATCATGCCCTGGAGACTACGGCGCAAAATAAGGAATTAGTCCTTTCCCTGGCCCTCAACTATGGCGGCCGCAGAGAACTGCTCCAGGCGGCTAAAGCATTGGCCTACCGGGCCTTGCAGGGAGAAGACCCGGAAGCCTGGCAGGAGGAAGATCTGGCAGCGGAGCTGTTTACTAAAGGGATACCGGAGCCTGATCTGCTAATTCGTACCGGCGGTGATTTGCGGATCAGCAACTTCCTGCTTTGGCAGGTAGCCTATACAGAATTATGGTGTACGGATATTTTCTGGCCGGATTTTGGAGAAAAAGAATTGTTGGAAGCATTGGCCGCCTTCAAAGGCAGGCAAAGACGTTTTGGAGGTGTCTGATTCATGATGACGAGAATCATTAGCGCAGTTGTAGGCATACCGCTTATTCTTTTGCTGGTTTATTTGGGCCAGGTTTATTTTTTGGCGGCAGTTATGCTTTTGTCTCTTTTGGCCGCTGCAGAATTAGGGAGGATGCTCAAGCGCATGGGGATTAAGGATATGCAGGTATTCCTTTATACCGGCGCCTTGCTTTTCCCCTTATTGCTTTATTATGAGGCCTCCTGGCTGCCGAATTTTTTGGCCTTATTCGTTTTTTCCGGCGCTTTGATATCGTTAAATCAATACCCTGAATCAAAATTAGGCGACTTGGGAGCTAACTTTTTCAGCATACTATATATAGCTTTTGGTTTTTCTCATTTCGTGCTGCTTCGGCAAATGGAACAGGGGCTGCTGCTGGTGATTTACGCCTTTGTTGTTATTTGGCTAACGGATACGGGCGCTTATTTTACCGGTACTTATTTGGGGAGGCGACCCTTTTTTCAAGAGATCAGCCCCAATAAAACCATAGAGGGAGCCGTGGGCGGTCTTGTTGCCGGCGTAATTGGCGCAATTGTGTTTTGCCTATTGGTAAATCGCAGGCTGAATTTGGATCATACGGGCTTTTTAATTCTATTGTCCCCTCTTTTGTCGGCTGCCGGCCAATTTGGCGACCTTTTCGAAAGCTCATTAAAGCGTCAGGCCAGAGTTAAGGATTCCAGCCGGCTGATTCCCGGTCATGGCGGTATTCTCGACCGTTTCGACAGCGCCTTATGGGTTATCCCCTTGCTCTACCATTTATTGCAGTTACGCATAAACATTTTTATGTAAATCCGGCATAAACTATTGATAAAAGCTGAAATAGATTTGGCTAAAGCAGAAACAGGTTTAGCTAAAAAGGAGTGCTCATGTTAATACAGGCCATTGCTATCGTATTTGTATTGGGAATTATTGTTTTAATCCATGAATGGGGTCATTTTATGGCTGCCAGAAGCATCGGTATTGCTGTACAGGAATTTGCCATCGGTGTGGGCCCTGCTCTTTGGAAAAAACAAGGCAAAAACACGCTTTTTTCCCTTCGCTGCCTGCCCGTAGGGGGTTATTGCCTCTTTGATTCCGATTTGGAAGGTGTGGATCACCGGGGGCGGCCCTTATCTATCTTAGGCAGGAAAGCACCGGCTAAAATCTATGTGTCTCTGGCAGGCCCGGTGATGAACTTTGTCTTAGCCTCATTGCTTTTTATGCTGCTTTTTTCTTTTATTGGTCTGACGGTAGGCTATGAAGCGGTAATTGGCGAGGTGCAGGCCGATTCCCCTGCCCAGGCTGCCGGCATTATGGCGGGAGACCGGATTTTATCTATTGATGGGCAGTCTTTGATTTCCTGGCAGGATCTCAGCAGGATATTGAGTGAAAAAGCCGGTCAGGAAAATCTGGAATTTGTTATGCAGCGGGGGGATCAGGAGGTTATTACCCAGGTAACGCCCCGTTACCACGAAGACGAAGGCCGCATCCTTATAGGGGTGGTAGTGGACGCCAGTAAAACCATAGTGGAAAAAGTTAACCCTTTCCAAGCTGTGTTTTTGGGGCTGAAGCAAACCTTTGTCATGATAGCCGCTATGGTGGGGGCTATTATTCAGATGATTACAGGCCAGATCAGCGTCAGTGAAAACCTCTCCGGCCCGGTGGCTCTGGTTCAGATTATTGGAGAAACTGCTTCCAGCGGCTTTGTCAACACTTTATTCTTGACGGCTTTTTTATCGGTGAATTTGGGGATTATGAACCTGCTGCCGGTACCGGCTTTAGATGGCGGCAAGATCGTTGTTTATATTATTGAGCTTGTGCGGCGCAAGCCCATGAAGCTGGAGGTGGAAGGCTGGCTCAATATGGTGGGCTTTGCCTTGTTGATTTCCTTGATGCTACTCTTGACGTTTAAGGACATTTTCAGAGTCTTTGGCGGTTCCTGATGACGAACAATTTACCTGAAGATCAAAATAGCTTTATCATAAAACGGCGTACCAGCCGACGGCTGATGGTGGGCAACGTACCCGTAGGCGGCGATGCTCCCATTTCCGTTCAATCCATGACCAACACCCTTACTGCTGATGCTGCCGCCACCCTGGAGCAAATTCGGGGTCTGGCCGCCGCCGGCTGCCAGATCATCCGGGTGGCCGTACCGAGTCAGGCAGACGCTGAGGCCTTGACGGAAATAACGGCAGGCTCCCCCATACCGGTGGTAGCCGATATTCATTACGATTACCGTTTGGCTCTGGCGGCATTAAAAGCAGGAATAGCCGGACTGCGGATTAATCCCGGTAATATAGGGGCGGTCTGGAAGATCAAGGAAGTGGTGGCTGCCGCCAAAGAGAGAAAAGTGCCCATCAGGATCGGCGTCAACGGCGGTTCCCTGGAGCCGGTTTTACTGGATAAATACGGCGGTCCCACGGCAACCGCTATGGTGGAAAGCGCCATGAAGCATATCGGTATTTTAGAGGATTTGGATTACCGGGATATCAAAGTTTCCCTGAAGGCCAGCCATTTGCCGGTGATGTTGGCGGCTTACCGGGAGATCGCCCTGAAAATCGAGTATCCTCTTCATTTAGGTGTTACGGAAGCGGGCCTTAAGTCCCAGGGTCTGGTCAAATCAGCAGTAGGAGTAGGGACACTCCTGGCCGAAGGCATCGGCGATACCATAAGGTTGTCCTTTACCGGCGATCCGCTGGATGAAGTCTATAGCGCCCGACAAATTTTAGCCGCCCTGGAGCTGATACCCGGCGGTCTGCAAATCATCGCCTGTCCCACTTGCGGCAGGACGAAGATTGATTTGCCTGCTTTAGTGGAAGAAGCCCAGGAAAGGTTCCAGAGCTTGCCAATTCCCCAAGACAGAACCATAACCATAGCTATTATGGGTTGCCCGGTCAACGGACCGGGGGAGGCCAAAGGCGCCGATTTTGGCATTGCCTGCGGTAAAGATGCCGGTATTTTATTTGCCAGCGGCAAGCAGATAGCCAGACTGCCGGCCGACCAATTGGTGGATTCATTGGTGGCCCTTGTTTCCCGGGATTTGAACCTTTCTACATAGGGGGTAACCATGGAAGAGCAATTAATCATGGTGTTTCGCATACTGCTTGCCACTGTTTTAGGGGGTGTGGTGGGCTATGAGCGGGAGATGCATAATCGCTGGGCCGGTTTTCGCACCCATATTCTCGTTTGTGTAGGCTCCTGCCTGGTGATGATCACTTCTATTTATTTATCTACATCCTTTAAGATACCTGCCGGCGCCGACCCCGGCCGCCTGGCTGCCCAGGTTGTCAGCGGCATCGGTTTCTTAGGCGCCGGTACTATTTTACATTCCAGCTCCCATATCCGGGGCCTTACCACTGCCGCCAATCTGTGGATGATTGCCGGCGTTGGCCTGGCCGTGGGCTGCGGCCTTTATATTCCCGCTATTGTCACCACCTTTCTCGCTTATGTGATCCTGGAATATTTCGGCCCTTTGGAAAGTAAGTTCCGCACGAAACGAGTGAAAATTCCCTGGCTGCTAAGCATTACTGCCCTGGGAGATTCCTCAAGTCATAGCGGCATCTTCGAGTTATTGGATATTTACGAATTGGTAGTACAAAATTTGAAGATGGATAATATACCCGGCGGTGTTCAGATTACTATTGAAATCCAGGCCGGTACTGCCTTTGACAAAAAGCTTTTTCTGGCAAAGCTAGGCCAAATTGCCAGCGTTAAGGAGGCTAGCATCACCTGTCTCAAAGAGGACGATCCGGATGAAAAAAGCAAGGGTAAAAGCCGTAAATAGAGCATCTTAGGTATAAAAGGAGAATTAACATTACTATGGTAAACCATCCCTGGCGCAATTTGCTTTTATCAGGCAAAATCCCCTTGCCTTATGAAAAAAGACTCGAGGGTTTGCAAATAAAAGAAGTGGTGATTTCCCAAGATAAGCAGACTTGGGAAATTGCTTTTCTCAGTAGTTTTTCCGTTACAGAAGAGGAACGCAGTCAGATTTTAGAGATATTGCGGCACAGTTTTGGCCGTCATTTTCAGTACAATCTGAGCATTGAGGAAAAAGATGTGGCTCCCGATGTAGGAGAAATGCTGAAAACAGTTTTATCCTCGCCGGAGATTGTGCCCAGCACCCTGGCCGATCCTGAAGAAGAGGAAGAACTGCTCAATCAAAGGCTGAAAGAGAAGCTTAACGGTACAAAAGACAAAAAACAAGGGCCCTGCCTGATTCTGGGCCGCAAAATCAGCGGCAGCCCCCGGCCTCTGAAAGAGATCCGGGAGGAGAGCATGAATACGATTATTGAAGGCAAGGCTTTCCGGATCAATGATCAGCGTTTATTAAAGGCAGGTACTCAGCTTTACGATTTCGACATTACCGATTATACAAACTCTCTCAAAGTCAAAGTCTTCCTCGACCCCAAAAGACAAAAAAGCCTTAAGGCCGATTGGCTGAAAAAGAACGCCTGGTACCGGATGAAGGGCAGCGTCAAATACGACCAATTCACAAAAGAACTGGCTTTTTTCCCTGACGATATTATGGAAGGGGATTTTAACCTCCGGCAGGATAATGCTCCCGAAAAACGGGTGGAGCTCCATCTCCATACAAAGCTTAGCGCCATGGACGCTATGTCCACACCGGAGGAATTGATCAGCCAGGCTATTTCCTGGGGCCACGAGGCTATAGCCATCACGGATCACGGCGTGGTACAGGCTTTCCCCGAAGCCATGAAGATGGCTAAGGTTTCAAAAGACAAAAAGCCCCCCATAAAAATTATCTACGGCTTGGAAGGCTATCTTATTGAAGGGGATGGCAAGGCTTACATGGAGGAAGCCCGGCGGCCTAAAAAAGGGGTGCGGGGTCAAAAAGAGGAGCTTAGCGAAGGAGAATTGCTGGATCAGGCGGAGCGTCAAGGGAGCTGGCATATTATCATTCTGGCTAAAAACGCTGCGGGCATCAAAAACTTGTACAAGCTGATATCTCTATCTCATCTTGACTTCTTTTACAAAAAACCCAGAATTCCCCGCAGCGAGCTAATCCGTCTGCGGGAGGGGCTGATTATTGGTTCGGCCTGCGAAGCCGGCGAATTGTTTCAGCAAGTTCTGGCTGGCGCCGATGAGAGCACCTTAGAAAACACCGCCTCTTTTTATGATTACCTGGAAATTCAGCCCATTAAAAATAATGAATATCTTCTGCGCAATGGCCGGGTAGCCGACGAAGAAAGTTTAAGAACGTTAAACCGGCGGATTTTGGCCTTAGGCAGAAGAATGGGCAAGCCGGTTGTGGCCACGGGAGACGTTCATTTTTTGCAGCCGGAGGATGAGGTGTTCCGCCGGATATTGCAAGCCGGCCAGGGCTATAAAGATGCGGACCTCCAGCCTCCTTTGTATTTGCGAACTACGGAGGAGATGCTCCAGGAATTTGATTACCTGGGAGAGGAAGAAGCTTATAAGGTAGTGGTGGAAGCTACCAGAGAGGTAGCCGCCCAGGTGGATTATTTAAATCCTATTCCAGGAGAATTGCAGACGCCAAAACTGCCCGGCGCCAAAGAGGAAGTAGAGCGAATGGTCCGGGAGAAGGCTGCGGCTCTCTACGGCGATGTTTTGCCTGATTGGATAAAAGAACGGCTGGAAAAAGAGATTAAATCCATTACGGAATACGGCTATGCCGATTTATATTATATTGCGCACAAGCTGGTGAAATACTCCAACGAAAACGGCTATGTAGTAGGTTCCCGAGGTTCTGTGGGTTCATCCCTGGTGGCTTTCCTGACGGATATCACGGAAGTGAATCCATTGGCGCCTCATTACCGCTGCCCCAATCCGGCTTGCAAACATGTGGAGTTGGGGGATGCTTCCATCTATGGCTGCGGCGCCGACATGCCGGCCCTCAATTGCCCTGGTTGCGGCACTCTGCTGGTTAAAGACGGATTTAATATCCCCTTTGAAGTTTTCTTGGGCTTTGAGGGCGACAAAGTTCCGGATATAGATTTGAATTTCTCCGGTGAATATCAAACTCAGGCTCAAAAATATACGGAAGAGCTTTTTGGCCGGGAAAATGTGTTTAAAGCCGGCACCATATCAACAGTGGCCGATAAAACGGCTTACGGCTTTGTCAAAAACTATTTTAAAGACAGATCTTTAGTGGTGAGGGAAGCGGAGGTGGAGCGTCTGGTTCAGGGCTGCGCCGGCGTCAGGAGAACCACAGGCCAGCATCCCGGGGGTATCGTCGTATTGCCCAAGGGTGATGAAATCACCAATTATACGCCGGTGCAGCGGCCGGCCGACGATCCCAATTCCGAATTCGTCACCACTCATTTTGATTATCACGCCATCGACAATTGCCTGGTGAAACTGGATATACTGGGCCACGACGATCCTACAGTCATCCGTTTATTAGTACAAATGACCGGGAAAGATATTAGAGAGATTTACATGGATGACCCGGCAGTTATTTCTTTGTTTCAAAGTCCCGAGGCTTTAGGCATTGATAAAAAAGAAAGCGGCATAGAAACAGGCTCTCTGGGCGTACCGGAATTCGGCACCAGCTTTGTCCGGGGTATGCTGCTGGATACTAAGCCTGCCACATTTTCCGATCTGGTGCGTATCAGCGGCTTTTCCCACGGCACCGACGTTTGGCTGGGTAATGCCAGGGAAATTCTCAAAGAAAACCTGGGCACCATGAAAGAGGTTATCGGCTGCCGGGACGATATTATGATTACCTTAATTCAGGCCGGCCTGAAACCCAAACACGCTTTTAAAATTATGGAACAGGTTCGCAAAGGCAAAGGCCTTTCCCGGGAGGATGTAGAGGCTATGGAGGCTGCCAATGTACCGGAATGGTATATCGGCTCCTGCCAAAAAATCAAGTATCTCTTTCCCAAGGCTCATGCCGTAGCTTATGTAACTATGGCCTTTCGCATAGCCTGGTTCAAAGTCTTTGAGCCTCTATGCTTTTATGCCGCCACTTTTTCTGTCCGGGGAGGGTTGGACGGCACCATCGCTGCCGGCGGCAGAGCCAGAATCGAGGAGGCCATGGCCGATATCCGGGCTAAACGGGAGCGTAAAGAAGCCAGCGCCCGGGATGAGGATCTTTTCACCTCTTTGGAGTTGGCCAGGGAAATGGTGCTGAGGGGCTTTTCTTTTGCGCCGGTAAGCCTGGAAAAGTCCAGCGCCAATCGTTTTTTGGTAGAAGAAAATCAATTGCGTCTGCCTTTTAATGCTTTGCCGGGGCTGGGCTTGAATGCGGCTCAAAGCATAGTGGAGGGACGGGAGGAGAAGCCTTACCGTTCTAAGGAGGACTTACGCCGCCGGGGCAAAGTAGGCAAATCCTTATTGGAGGTGCTGCAGCAGCACGGAGCTTTGGCAGGCTTGCCGGAAAGCGACCAGCAAACCATCTTTTAAATTTGATTTAACAAGCTTTCGTCAGTGAGCGGCAGTTGAGCAAAAAACGAGGTAGTGCAGCAACATTGTTGCGATACAAAATAAATTTGAAGCTATCATATTACAGAGAAGCGCCGAACGGTACAGACAGACCGCTCGGCGTTTCTCATGGGGGACTTTGGGTTTTTCTTTGCCGGCATACCGCTTGACGGCCTCGCCGTTTAGCGGAAATGCTCGAAAACTCCATTGACATTACACGCAAGAAGCCATATAATCCATATGACTAATAATAAACCTTTAGTCATATGGATGGGAGGTGTATATATGCCACGTTTCAGCGAACAAGAAAAGGAAATCATTAAAAATAGACTGTTTAAAGAAGGCCAGCGGTTGTTTACCGCTTATGGCATAAAAAAGGTTTCCATTGATGAATTGGTACAGGCTACCGGCATAGGAAAAGGTTCGTTCTACTCTTTTTACCCGAGTAAGGAACACCTCTTTATGGAAATCGTAATTGACATACAAGATAAAATCTGGGTGGAAATGGATAGTTTTTTACAGGCTCACTCAATCTTGCCCCCACGGGAGTTAGTGAAGCGGACTTTTATCTGGATGATTGAACAGTCTGAACGCTATCCGCTCATACGAAAGGTAGATGGAGAAACTACTGATTACCTTTTTCGGAAATTGCCAAAAGAAGTGGTGGAAGCACATACCCGCGATGATGGAGAGGAATTATTAAAACTACAAAAATACGGCGTTCATTTTACCTGTGATATTCCGATAGCCGCAAAAATAATGCAAACTGTTGCATTGAGTTTTTTTAATTTGTCACAAGAAGATGAAACTACTCGAATAACAATAATGAATACAATTCTTAACGGTGTGCTAAAAGAGATTGTGAGTGATGAAAAATGATAGAGGTAAAAGATGTATTCCTCAAATATCCCAACGTCTCGAAGGACACCATACAGGGCATTAGTTTTAACGTGAAGCCAGGAGAAATATTCGGCTTTCTCGGTCCGTCGGGGGCCGGCAAAAGTACAATGCAAAAAATCTTAACGGGTGTTCTTCGTAATTATCGGGGAAGCGTCCGCGTGTTTGACATCGAAGTAAAAAACAGAACAACTGACTATTACGAAAGGATAGGCGTTGACTTTGAATTTCCAAACTTCTACAACAAGTTTACCGCACTTGAAAACCTTAACTACTTCGCGTCCCTGTATGCGGCAAAACCTACTGACCCTATGCAACTATTGGCAAAGGTCGGACTTGAAAATGAAGCCGATAAAAAGGTGGGCAGCTTTTCAAAAGGGATGAAAATGCGGCTCGGGTTTATACGCGCTCTTATCCATAATCCACAGTTGCTTTTATTGGATGAGCCCACAAGCGGACTCGATCCTGCCAATGCGAGAATACTAAAAGATATGGTGCTTGAGCAGAAACAAATGGGTAAAACCGTAATACTGACGACCCACAACATGCACGATGCGGAAGAACTTTGTGATCGTGTCGCATTTATTGTTGACGGAAAAATCAGGGCTCTTGATGCTCCCTATGCCTTGCGTGAAACAAGTACGAATACACAAGTCGGCTATCGGTATATTTCTGATGGAAAAGAGATAAGCGGTTCCTGTGCGCTTGCCGAACTTGGCGTGTCGTCGGAATTTCAAAGCGCATTGCGATTGGGAACATTAAAGAGTATACATTCAAAGGAGCGGACGCTAGAAGATGTATTTATAGAATTGACAGGCAGGTATTTACAATGAGGTACTTAACCGCACTTGTGAACGATATTCGGTATCAAATGAAATATGGCTTCCATTTTCTCTATGCGTTTATCAGCGTGATTTATGTGGTGATTTTGCTTATATGTCCTTCGGAGTATCGCAAAATAGTTGCGTCTGTTATCATTCTGACTGACCCTGCTATGCTCGGAGCGTTTTTTATCGGCGGGATATGGCTTTTGGAAAAAGGCGAAGGCTTGCATAGCTTTTGGGTGATCTCACCACTTAAGCCGGCAGAATATGTTTTATCTAAAGCTGTTTCACTGGCGATTATTTCAACATTGGCTGCTAATGCTATCGCATTTGCCGGATTGAGGGAAAATGTTAATTACTTATTATTGTCATTCGGCATATTTATTGGTGCTATGACCTTTACGCTTATAGGACTTTTACTGGCGTCTTATGCCTGTTCAGTCAATCACTATATGCTGATTGCCACGTTGCCATTGACCGTTTTGCTGACGCCGCCCATTATTGCGGCCTTTAGCATTTCTGTTCCGCTGCTGGACTTAACACCAGGCATGGCCCTTTGGCGTATTATCAGTCATTCCATCGGACTATCGGATATGGCAAGTATTTGGCCGTTCATCTTTTTGCTTACATGGTTCAGTGTTGGTGTTGTTCTTGCAAGTAAACGGATTCCAATCGCCATGCAGATGGAGGGCGGTGAAAAGGTATGAAACAAACAATAAAGCTATTTCAAATCGGCCTACGACAAATTATGCGGGATGGGATGCTATTGGCGCTTATCCCTGCCCCCGTAATAATTGGCTTGTTCTTCAAACTGGTAATCCCCTTTACTAATAATATAATAGAGGAAAAACTGTCATTTTCTTTGTTGCCTTGGTATGGCCTTGTTGATGGTTTTTTAATCTGCTTAACGCCAATGCTTACAGCTATGATAACGGCATTTCTATTATTAGAAGAACGGGATGAAGGAATAAGTTCATTTTATCAGGTTACGCCCACCGCAGGTTATTCGTATATGGTTGCGCGCATAGGTTTTCCTATGGTGTGGGCTATTTTTATGACAAACATAATCGTACTTATTTGCGGTATTTCCGGGTTATCTGTAATAGCGGTATTGTGTTGTTCACTAATCAGTACTTTAATGGGGATTGCCCTTGCCATGATGGTCGTAACAATAGCGACAAACCGTGTGGAGGGGCTTGCCATTTCTAAGCTTATGGGGATAAGCTTATTGGGCCTTATGGCTATATGGGTTACCCCTGCCCCTTATGATTATCTGACTGCATTCCTTCCATCTTTTTGGATTGGCAAAATTATTGCGGAGGGATTAATGCCATTTTCCTTAGTAATGGCATTATCATTGTGCTTTATGTGGATTGTCATTTTCACGAGGAGGTTTCTAACCCGCTTTGCATGATAATGTAAGATAATTTCATACGCAAGTATGGGAATACCGACAGCGGGATTTGTCAGCGTCAGGTGGCGTTGCCGCCTTTTTCATGAAATCGCTCTTTACTAAATGTTAACAAATTGTTGCATATTTTCATTGTATGGGCTAAAATAACGAGTGAACTGAATATATCCTTTCTGCTGAGACGTTATTGTAATGACTCTTTTATTGGAGCTGATGAAAATGACTTTTAAAATCACCTCTTTGGTGGAAAATACAAAATCCCAGGATTGTTATTTAAGTGAGCCGGGCCTATCTCTGCTCATTGAATGGCAGGGCAAAAGCTTCTTGATGGATACCGGCGCTTCCGAAGCCTTTTTGGATAACGCCGATACCATGGAGAAGGACCTTTCCAAGGTGGATTATGTGATTCTCAGCCATGGCCATAGTGATCACAGCGGCGGCTTGCGTACCTTATGCCGCAGTACCAGAAGAAAGTTCAGCCTGGTGCTGAGTCCCCATTTCTTTGATAAGAAGTTTATCCGGGATCAGGAATATCTGCGGTATATCGGCAATGATTTTGCCGAAGAGTTTTTGCAGATAGAAAATGTGGCCACGATTTTCCCCATGATCGATACGTTTTCTCTGCTTGACGGTGTTTACATTATTTCCGATATCGAGCGCATTACTGATGTTGAAAAAGAGCCTACGGATTTTATTGTGCTGCGGGGCGGGGAGTATGCGGAGGATCAATTTGCCGACGAGCAGGTTCTGGTCTTTGATTTGCCCCAGGGATTAGTCATTGTGACCGGCTGCGGTCACAGCGGCATCATTAATATTTGCGAAACCGTAAAGAAAAGACTGCAAAAACCGATTTACGCTATTGTGGGCGGATTGCATCTGAAGAGCAGCGGCAATGAACGTATCGAGCAGACGGCGGCATATATTCGGGAGCAGGGTATCGCCAAGCTGGCTTTAGGCCACTGCACCGGTGAAAGAAGTATGGCCTGCCTGGAAGCTGCCGGTACAGAGATTCATTCCCTGGCTGCCGGTACAGTTTTGGAATTTGATTAAGGCATAGTCTAAGAGACAAAAAAGCAAAACAAACCGCACCCCTTTGTCAGGCAGTAGGGAATACTGAAAACAGAGTGCGGTTTTTTCTTTGAAACGGGTACTGTAGACCTGTTAAACCAAAATCCCGGCATCGGTAAAGCCATGCGCTGATCCACCGGCCAGGGCTGCTGCTCAAAATTGCCGCTGGGGCAAAATTGCAAGTTTAGCGAGGCCGCTGAAAAAGTCACAGTCCGTATAGTGGCTAAAACCGGATTCACTGTTGCCAACTGCTCAAAAATCGAGGTTGTGTGGCGGCAAGCAGGGGATTTAACCGTTTTTCGGTTCCAGATGCACAAAAATCGAAGTTGTGTGACGGATTATAGGGCAGTTCTTCGTAATCTGAGCCAATTTGAAGGAAATCGTGCAACACAACTTCGATTTTTGTGCACTCCACCCCTAATTTCAGCTCAAATCCGCTGAGGGCCGGATCACAAGTTCGATTTTTGAGCAGAGGCCCGGTATTCATTTTACCTCAGACCGGTAGGCGGTAAGCACACAAAATTTACACATTTAATTCAGGATTTTTATGTTATAATGAGACGATACGAAACTATCACTATTTCCTATGCCCTTGAAGCGTTCATCACTAGCCTCCGTCTCATTGAAACGCACAGAGGAAAGAGCCATTTCTACAATCGAAATGGTTCTGCTGAGGCGTTATAATGAGACGATACGAAACTATCACTATTTCCCTATGCCCTTGAAGCGTTCATCACTAGCTTCCGTCTCATTGAAACGCACAGAGGAAAGAACAATTTCTACAATCGAATGATATTTTAAATAAGCTGCTCCAGCATATTATATAATTGTCGGGATTACAATAAAGCAAAACAAAGAAAAACAGGAGCCGTTAAATGGAGCATACTCTTTTTGCCTCAGGCATGACTATACACTATTTTGATACGGACCCCGCCAATGAGCAGGAGCGCCAGATCTTAATTTTTCTTCATGGTTGGGGGGCTTGCAAGGAAACATTTAGCCCGGTTATTGCGTCGTTAAAAGAAAAGTACCGCATTATCGCTCCCGATTTGCCGGGCTTCGGCAAAACCGGAGAGCCGTCCCGGCCTTGGACAGTGGCGGACTATGCCGATTTTTTTCAGGAGTTTCTCAAAGTCCTGGGCCTTGAAAACCAGGCTTTTTCCGCCTGCGGCCACAGCCACGGCGGCAGGCTGCTGATCAAATGGGCGGCCCGCCGGCCCAAAGGCCTAAAACGCCTTATTCTGATTGACAGCGCCGGTATTAAGCCAAAAAGGAGCCTTGGTTGGTATATAAAAGTCTACCGTTATAAAATCGGCAAAAGGCTTATCCTGCTGCCGGGACTAAACAAGCTCCTGGCGCCTTTGCTGGCGGATAAGATAGCAAAAGCAGGATCCACCGATTACCAGCAGGCCTCGCCCTTGATGAAGAGGACCATGGTTCTGCAATTGGATGAGGATTTAAAACCCTGTTTGCCCCGGATCAAGGTTCCTACGCTGCTTTTTTGGGGGGAGGGGGACCGGGATACGCCTTTGGAACAGGGGCAATTGATGGAAAAAGAAATACCCAATGCCGGCTTGGTGGTACTGTCGCCGGCGGGCCATTACTCTTATCTGGATCAGCTTCCTCAATTTTTAGGGGCCTTAGCCTACTTTATGGAACATTAGGGAGGAGTCGCTTTGTTTTCTGTTGTTTTATTTGTTCTGCTGGGAGCCTTTGTCTATTTCTTTTGGGGCGGCTTTCGTCAAAGCGTCCATATGCTGCAATTAAACAGCTATTATCCCGAGCGCTTCCTCCAATGGCTGAAAGGCCAGCAGCGAAAAGAAGCTATTTATGTCATGGTGGCCATGGTGATTACCAGCCTTAGCTTAAGATATGGCTCTATGTCTTTGTATCTCTATTTGATTTTCCATGCCGTAATTTTTTTTGTGGTAGCGTTGATCAGAAAGAAACAGCCGGACAAAAAGCCTTTGGTTTACACCTGGCGGCTTAAGCGCCTGATGGTTACCGCCGCTCTGATCTGCATTGCTTTTATTTTGGGGCTGGGGGTATTATTCCGGGCTACCTTCTGGTGGGAGCTGCCTTTTTTATTGGCCTTTTTGAATCTGATGGTGCATACCATAGTTATTATAGCAAATTTCTTCAATGGCCCTATAGAAAAACGGATTGCCAAAGGCTTTACCGACGATGCCAAAAGAATTTTAGCCGGACACCCCGGTTTAAAAATCATCGGCGTCACCGGCAGTTACGGCAAAACCAGCACCAAGCACCTGATCAGCCAGCTTTTATCCTTGGATTATCAGGTTTTGGCCACGCCGGAAAGCTATAATACGCCTATGGGCGTGGTACGGACTATCCGGGAGAAGCTTTCTGCCACCCACCAGGTATTCATCGTGGAAATGGGGGCCAAAAAACCGGGGGATATTAAGGAAATTTGCGATATTGTCCAGCCCCATATGGGCGTTATATCTTCCATCGGCGAAATGCATCTGGATACCTTTCACAACCTGGATAATATCATCCGCACAAAGTTTGAATTGGCTGAGGCGGTAGCTAAAGAGGGCCTTGTATTTCTGAATTACGACAACGAATATATCCGCAAGCAAAAGCTGTCCCAGCCTGTTGTCCGCTACGGATTGGGCAAGGCCGGCGAAGACAATCAGCAATTGGATCTTTGGGCGGAAAATATAGTGTCCGGTCCCAAGGGGTCCCAATTTGATCTTTGTTTTTCCGACGGCAGAATCATAGCTTGCCAGACGAAGCTTTTGGGTAAACTTAATGTACTCAATATTGTTGCGGCAGCGGCAGTAGCCACCCGGCTGGGCGTAGAGCCCTCAAGGCTTGCTCAGGCCGTCAGCCGCCTGGAACCGGTACCTCACCGGCTGCAGCTCTTGCCTGCCGGACCCAGCTACCAAATCATTGATGACGCCTACAATTCCAATCCGGAGGGGTCCAGACAGGCTCTGGAAACTCTGGCCTCTTTTCCGGGCTATAAAGTGATCATCACTCCCGGCATGGTGGAGTTGGGGGATCAGGAAGAAGAAATGAACCGCCGCCTGGGCCGCCATGCTGCCCGTTACTGTGATTTTATTATCATTGTAGGTCAAAACCGCAGTCCTGCCATTATGGATGGGGCCAGGCGGGCCGGGTACAATGAAAGCAATATTTATGTGGCTGATCATATTCATGATGCCCTGGAGAAGGCGGATCAGTTATCCAGGGACCTGACTGAGGAAGAAGGCCCCATGACGGTACTGCTGGAAAACGATTTGCCGGACAACTTTTTAGATAATGGCCAAGGTAAGCAAACGAGGAGGAAGTAGCATGAAGATCCAAATAGGCATTTTTTTTGGCGGCAAAAGTGTGGAGCATGAGGTTTCCGTTATTACTGCGGCCCAAACAGCCGCTGCTATGGACGCTGCAAAATATGAGCTGATTCCTATATATATAACGAAAGACAATGAAATGTACACCGGCGCCGAACTTTTCGATGTAGTAAAATACAAGGATTTGCCGGGCTTGCTTTCCCGCAGCCAACGCATCCTGCTGATGCGGGAAAAGGGTAAGATTCAGTTGCTGCGTTATCCGGCCAAGCTTTTTGCCCAGCCCTTCATTGCCCAATTGGATCTGGCTTTTCCTATCGTTCATGGCACCAATGTGGAAGACGGCAGCCTTCAAGGATATTTCCAACTTCACGGCTTGCCTTACATCGGCTCTGACGTGGGGGCTTCGGCTTGCGGCATGGACAAATGGGTCACCAAGTGCCTGCTGCAGGGGGCCGGTTTGCCTGTATTGCCGGGATATTGCTTCCAAAGCTCTTACTATTACGGCGATCCTCAGCGAATCATCACTAAATTGGAAGAACTCTACGGCTATCCCTTGATGGTGAAGCCGGTAAATTTGGGCTCCAGCGTAGGGATCAGCGCCGCTCATGATCCGGAAGAGCTTAAAGAAAGCATTGAGCTGGCAGCCTCTTTTTCCGACCGTATATTGGCGGAGCCGATGCTGACCAATATGCGGGAAATCAATTGCGCCGTAATGGGTGATAGCGATTATACCGAAGCTTCCGCTTGTGAGGAGCCTCTTTCCACAGGTGAAATACTTAGCTACCAGGACAAATATCAGGGCGGCGGCAAAAGCCGGGCGGCTGCGGCAAAAAGCAGCGGCGGCGGCAAAGGCATGGGCAGCTCCCTCCGCAAATTGCCGGCTGATCTGGATATTGAGCAGGAAGAAGAGATCAAGATACTGGCTCAGAAGGCTTTCCTGGCTTTGAATTGCAATGGCGTTATTCGGGTTGACTTCCTGCTGGATCAGGAGGAAAATCAAATTTACATCAATGAAGTCAATACTATCCCCGGCTCTTTGGCCTTTTATCTTTGGGAAGCGGCTGGCAAACCTTTTCGTCAGATGACGGAGGAGTTAGTCCAACTGGCTCTTAAGCGCCAGCGGGCTCAGGAAAGGCTGATCTGGTCAAACGAAGTCAATATCTTATCCGGTATGCAATGGGGAACAAAAGGGGTTAAACAATAATGGTGCAAAAAACATGGTTTCAAGTTGGCTTAAGAGTACTGGAGTGCTTTATGGCCAGTATTTTTGGTCTGATCATATTAGAACGCTGCAATCAGGGAGGCACGGCGGCGGTTTACCAGTGGCTGATTCAATCTCCTTGGCTGGCTTGTCTTGAGATTGCCGTCTTAGCCCTTCTTTACGGCTTATTTCGAGCTTTCTTTCAGCGGCCCTTGCTGCCTTTTGCAATTTATGGCGCCCTAATCTATTTTTTGGGGACCGCCAACTATTACAAGATTTTTTACCGCAGTGAGCCTCTGATTCCTTATGATGCCTTTAATTTGCCGGCGGCTGCTTCCATTGCCGATAATATGCACTTTTCTTTCGACCCCGGCTTACTGTTCAATTTACTGTTTTTTATTGTCTGCCTATTCTTGGTGTGGTTTGGACAAAAAAAACTGTATCAGTCTTTGCCGGTGAAGCTTATCTGGCGGGTGGCCGTAATATTCTGTATTGCCGTGCCTTTTTTCGGCTATTTTACCAAAATACCTCACCTGCAGGCTTTAGGCGTTGAAGATATCCGTTACAATCAATTTCTCAACTACCGGACTAACGGCTTTACTATTTCTATGCTGATGAATCTTTCCGACAGCGGGGTGGACATGCCCCAGGGATATGGAGCTAATACATTGCAGGCTGTCCGCCGGGAACTGCAGGATGCTGATGAGCCGGCGCCTCTGGGTCATCCGGAAGGACAACCCCATATTATTGTTTTACAGATGGAGGCCTATGGGGACCCCCGTATAATCGATCCCAGAATCGAATACGGCAAAGATCCTTTTGAGCCATTGGCGCCTCATAGCGGAGAGATCCAGTTTTTTGACACAGTAACTTCAACCATTGGCGGCGGTACTGCCAATACGGAGTACGAGCTGCTTACCGGCTATAATATGTATTTCTGTCCGCCGGGGGTGACGCCCTTCATCCGCTATGTCAATAAGCCCAAACCCAGTTTAGTCCGGGAGCTGGCAGACCAAGGCTATAGAACGGTAGCCATGCATCCTCATGTGGGCAGCTTTTATAACCGCAGCATTGTTTACCCCAATCTGGGCTTTCAGCGGTTTGTTACCCAGGAAGAGTTTGAAGATCCCCGTTATGTGGGTTACTATATTTCCGACGAGGATTACAGCAAAAAAATTATTGAACTGTATGAAGAAGAAAAAGAGCAGGGGCCCCTTTTCCTCTTTACCGTATCCATCCAAAACCATGGCCCCTACAGCTATCCGGAAATTCACCGGCCTTATCCTGTCAAGCTGAAGGATGGACTGGTTCTGGATGAGGTCCAAGTACAGGAGCTGGAGACCTATGGAGCCAACATATGGGACAGCAGCGCTGCCTTGGCCTCACTGATGGACTACTTTTCCCAGGTGGAGGAGCCGGTATTGTTTTTGGTTTATGGTGACCACCAGGCCTCCTGGTCCTGGGCTAAAGGCTTACCCAGCAGTCCGGAACAGGATTTGAAAAAATATATTACAAAAAGCTTTTTCTGGGCAAACTATCCTTTAGAAAGCGATGGCCGCGGTATGATCAGCTCTTCCGGTCTGGCTCCCGAAATCCTGCGGCGGGCGGGCTTGGATTTGTCATTATATAACAAAGGCATTGCCTTGCAATTTCAGGATATCTTGGCCTATAATGTTGCTGTGACGGTAGAAAATGATGGCGCCGTAGATTATGTTAATGCTGAAAGGCTGGACAAGTTCCATATGATTCAGTATGATCGTATGTTTGGGAAAAACTATCTGGGCAAAGTCCGGTAAAACCGGCAAGAGGGGATATGGTTATGATAGGAAAGGAATGGAAGACGATTGTACGGCTATTTACCTTGCCGGCGGTGATGGTGGTAGCTTTAGGGGGAATGATTTTTTGGTATGATGGGGTAGCCCTGGCAGCGGAACAGGTTTTGGACCCGGATAAGGTGATGACAACCGTTGCCAAAGCCCATCCTATTGAGCCCCTGTTGCTGCCTGGTGAAGATAGCCGTTTTCCCACCGCATACCGGGAGGAAACAAAGGATCTGGCAGTTACAGCCCATCAGATTTATCAAGGCTTTTTGATCCTGGTAAATTATGAGCATCTTTTGCCTGAGGATTTTCTGCCGGAGGAATTAACCGTAGTCAATGATATGGTGGATGAAGCGGGAGAGTCACAATTCCGGGTTAACAAGGCCCGGCTCCAAGTCAATAAGACGGCGGCGGAGCAGCTTTTGGCCATGTCAAGATATGCTTATGAAAAGGACGGTATAACCGGCTACCTGCTGCAAAGCGGCCACCGGGATTTTTCTTATCAAAAGGCCTTGTATCACAATAAAGTCCAATATTACAGAGGCCTGGGCTATGGTGACGGCGATGCTGCAACCGCCGCTGCTGTTTGGGTGGCCAGACCCTTCGAAAGTGAGCATCATACCGGCTTGGCCATGGATGTTTCCAGCCGCAGCCATCCCGGTTTGCAAACCTCTTATTATCAGACGGACAATGGCCTTTGGTTGGATGAAAATTGCTGGCGCTTTGGGTTTGTGGTCCGCTACCCTGAAGCAAAAACAGAAATCACAAAAATCGGCTATGAGCCCTGGCATCTTCGTTATGTGGGCCGGCCCCACAGCGACTATATCCGTCAGCAGGACTGGTGTCTGGAGGAGTATTACGATTTCTTATATAAAGAAGGGGGCTATACTTTCCGGGACGAAGAGGGTGATATCTGGCAGGTGGATTACCAGCCTTTGGGCTCGGGCACCATTAAGGTACCTGCCCATAGGCCCTATACCATATCCGGTGACGGCAGCAAGGGCTTTGTTATCACCACTTTGTTGGAATCCGTTTCTGCCGCTCATTAGGGTGATAAGAAGAAACACGAAGGGGGTGTCTCAAAACAGCGCTGAAAAGAGCTGAGGAGGGCCACCCTCTTTTTTTGTTTTTCGCTCTTTTCGGCATCCGCCAATCCCCTCTAGCCAGCTAAGACAAACTGTTGTGCTGAACTTTCTTAAAAGGCTATTGACAATATGAAATCTATTTTATATACTTTAAGTATACTAATTAGATTGGGGAGTTGCGATGATGAACGGATATCGCAGAGAGCGGGTAGCTACATTACATAAAGAGAACATCATGCGGGCGGCGGAGCATCTTTTTCTTGAAAAAAGCTTCATTCAGACGACTATCCAGGAAATATCCAAGCTGTCCGGCTATAGCCGGCGGACGATTTATGCTTATTTTGTAAGTAAAGAGGATATTTTATATCACATTTCTCTGCAAAAGCTGTTGATTTTGCAGAAAGAGGTTATTGATATCATTGAGTCGGCGGCCAGCTTTCAAGAGAAATACGAGGAGTTTTGTGAGGCGATGACCCGGTTCCATCAGGCGTCGATCCAGTCTTTTAACGAATTGGGAGCTTATGGAGCTTACGGGACTAAAGATGCGGAGGGGCAGGAACCTGCGGTAATTGCCGATATCGTTGATTCTGTCACTGTGATATGCACCCTGCTGGCTGAGCTGATTGAAAACGGCAAAGAGCAGGGATTGGTAGCCGAGGATGTGGAGCCGGCGGCGGCGGGCCAAATCCTTTGGGCGGCTATTTCATCCCTGCTGGATTTAATCAAAGTCAAAAAGAATTATATTACTGCCGGCCTGCAAATGGACGATAAACAGTTTTTATCCTATGGTTTTCACCAACTGCTTAATTCACTGCTGGCCCGGCGGCTGCCCTCTCTTAACGGGATTTAAAACCGGCGGCTGATCACTTGGCGGGCAGATTCCTCCATGGAACGGTAGGCAGCTATCACATCGGCTTCTTCCGTCATCCAATTGGTTATGCATACTCTGAGGGCCGGCTTATTTAAATAAGGCACATAATTGGAATAAGTAATTCCCGCCTTTTGTACTTCACCGAGGATCTCCTTAATCAGATCCTCGGTGATTTTTTCCGGGGAGAGATTCAGGGTGAACGCAACCACATTGCTTCTGACTTCATTTAACAGGCGAAAGCAGTCGCTGTTTTTGATCATCTCCCCATAAAGGCGGCACATAGCTACATTGCGCCGGCAGATATCGGCATAACCGGCTTTGCCGTAGGCCAACATGGTAAACCAGGCAGGCAGTGCCCGCAGGCGGCGGGAGCCTTCCGGCGTCAGATGATGGTGAACGGTATTCTCAGAGGCCAAAGGGCCGGGAGTAAGCTCATTGCTAAAGCTTTGATACTGTTCATGGAGATGGCGGGTTAAAACGATAGCGCCATCATAGGGTACATTCAGCCATTTATGGGTATCCATGGTCAGAGAATCGGCAGAAGAAAGCAGCCGGAAACGGTCTTGCCATTCCGGCACACAGGCCATTAAACCGCCAAAGGCCCCGTCTGCGTGCAGCCAAAAACCATAGCGCTCTTTGAGTTCGGCAATGGCATTTAAGTCATCGATATCACCGCTGTTTGCCGTGCCGATATTGGCAATGTAAATCAAGGGGCGGCTTTGATCCCTGGAAGCCAGATAATCCTTTAAAGCCTGAATATCCACAGCCTCCCGTCCCGGCAGCAGGGGAAGGGCATGGATATTGCGGCCAAAGCCGGCCATAGAGGCAGCCTTGTAGTTGGCCCCATGGGTCAAGCCGGAAGCGATATCCGGGCGGGGTAAGCCGTATAGTCCTTCTTCGCTGGCGGAGTGGCCTTTTTGGGCGGCCGCCCATTGTCTGGCGCAGGTAAGGGCCACAAAAGCGCTGGTAGTGGCGCCGGAAACGAAAGCGCCCTGAAAGCTGCCGGGCAGCCCCAGAAGATCCCGGACAAACTGGAGGGCTTCCTGCTCAATTTGCCGGTCCAGGCTTCCCGGCTGTCCGAAGGCGTTTTGGTCGATCAGGGAAGTATACCAATCGCCGGCTAAAGCCGCCGGAGTGACGCCGCCGATAACGTAGCCGAAATAGCGGGAGCCGGAGCTGGCCGGTACCCAGGGCAGATAATGCTTGCGAAAAAAGTCCTGAACCTTTTCGGCGCCCAAGCCTTCGGCAGGCAAAGCCGAGGCAGGAGCGCCGGGAAAACCGGGCTCAACCTTTTGTTCCGAACGTTTTGCCAAAAAAGCCAAAGCATCCTCATAGGTCTGCTGCAGAATGGATTCTTGCTTTTCTAAATCTTCTTTTAAAATAGGGTACATAAAAAAACCTCCTGCCTTATTAAGAGACACCACATGCCAAGAGCATGAGTAACATTGATGTCTCCTGCATGTCCCCATTTTATCACATTAATTTAGGTTCGGCTGCAAAAAAACGGCTGCCGTTGAAGACAGGCCGTAAAATTTGCTGCTCAAAAATCGGCGCCGGCTTAACTGTAGGGCGTATGCTTATACATATCTTGATTTTTGGGAAAAACGATTAACTGATTATCGCTGTTTAGCGTAGCATAAAAAACTTGCTTGGGACTGATGATGCCCTGGTTCAGAAGCTCGCTGGCCAGCCAATTTTCATCCAGGCCGGCACCGGCAAGGTTTTCCCGCATTATTACGCCGTCCATAATCAAGGAAAGGCCGGGAACATCCTGCTTGACCTGTAAAGCCATATCATTGGTGGTCAGAGGCCGGTTTTTGCTTTTGGGCAGAAAGCTGATTAAGCCGTTAGGCTCCATAATGGCGTATTCCAGATCGTCAATATTGAAGTAGCCGGCGTTTCTGCACTGGGCAAGAAAATCGTGGATATCTACTTTTACTATTTTCATGTTGTTGGGCAAAAGCTTGCCTTTATCCATCAGGATAATGGGATTGCCGTTTAAAAACTTTCTCAGTTTCAAACTTTTTAGGGTAATCAAAGAAAAACTTACGGCAATCAGGAAATAGACAGTCATGGCAATAACAAAATAGTGATAGGGCTGCTCCCGGTCAAAGGACATCTCAGCCGCTATGGAACCGATGGAAATACCGATACAGTAATCAAAGTAGGTTAATTGAGAAATCTGTTTATAGCCCATAATTTTTGTCAAAAGAAACAGGATTATTGCCGAAACTAACGCCCGCATGGAAATATCCAGGACGCCAATTAAAAATTCACCCACTGCTGACCCTCTTTTCCCGAAAATCCGCCGGCGCTATCCGTCATAAGCGGTGACTCTATTATGGGTTGGGGCAGGAAGAGTTATTCATTGACGACAGGCAGATTTTTTTCTATCCGGGCAAAAAAATCCACGGTATTGATACCGGCAGCCCGGTTAAAGCGGCCCAAGGGCCGCAGGCAATCCTGGTTCCTGGCCAGCACATTGTAGATTTGGTGGGAGCAAAGGGTTACCTGAAAGCCCAGCTCATCCAAAATAGGCAAGGCATGCTCTTCCTGAATACCCAAGGGGAAGGCAAAGCATAAAGCCGGCGAGCCGCAAGCCGTCATCAGTTTTTTTTGTGTCAGCTCCAGGTCTTCCATTAAACGCTGCTGATACTCCTTGACGCTTTCTGTTTTCTTTTTTCTTATCCCTTGAATAGTCCGGTTTTTACTATGTAAATCATAGGTGTGATTGCCGAATTCAACAACGCCGCTTTCCTGCATTTCGATGATCTGATCCCAGGTTAGGTAAGAGTAGCTTACGTTATGATCGGAGGCGGCGCTTTCCTGATCCGACAAAATGCCGATGATATTGATTACGGCTTTCATGTTATATTTTTTTAAAAGCGGCCAGGCGTACACGTAATTGCTTTCATAGCCGTCATCAAAGGTGATCAATACCGGCTTGGCCGGCAGTTTGCCCTGATGATAAACAAAATCAATAATTTCTTCTAGCGTCACTGCCTCATAGTTATTTTTGACTAGATACTGTAAATCATATTCAAATTGCCGGGGAGGAATAGCATAAGGACCCCAATGGTCTTCGTCTTCATCGAGATGATGGTAGAGCAAAACCAGCAGGGCCACTTGTTCACGGAGGTCCTCCTGATCAGCCGCCTTTTGCGCAGACGAAACAGCTTCTTGATTCTGAAGGCCCCAGCCGTTAATGCGGGAAAACAAGAAAAAAATAGGGAGCAGCAGAAGAAGTAAAAGTATGCCTGCTCCGATTTTGATCCATTTGCGTTTATTGAATATAATAGACAAGAACACGTTGCCGCCCCCTCCTCAGTAGGATATGTAGCCGGATGAAGAATAATGTTTGCCCACTTTCCCGATAGTTTTGTTGTTGCATCATATAAAAATAAGTGTTATACTTCTTATGTAGAATTTGGTATGTGTGCAGAGAGTGGGTCTCCCCACTCTTTCGTTTGTAAATGGGCATTCTACTCTCATAAAAGCAGTTATCCTTCTCTTGCAGGGGATGCTGATATTCTTTTTATTAATTGAAGAAAAAGCACGACGGAGGGATAGGGTTGAAGGATAAGCTAGCAGAAAAAATTCAGGAAAAAGCGGTGCCGATTATCCGGGAGCTTGGTTACGATCTGGCGGATATGGAGCTGGTTAAAGAAGGCGCTAATTGGTATTTGCGTTTTTTTATCGAACATCTTGATGTTGAGAAAACCGTGGATATTGATGATTGCCAGAAGGTCAGCGAAAGGCTCTCCGATTGGCTGGATGAAACGGACCCTATACCTCAGGCTTATTTCTTGGAGGTTTCTTCGCCGGGTATTGAGCGGCCTTTAAAGAAAGAACAGGATTTTATTCGGTTTAAAGGCAGTATGGTGGAAGTAAGCCTCTTTGCTCCCTTTCAGGGAAAGAAAACTTACGTAGGTTCTTTAGGAACCCTGACGGCTAATGAATTATTCCTGGTACAGGATGACCGGGATTTAGGGATACCAAGGGCAATGATTGCAAGTGTCCGCTTATATTGGGATGAAAATGGGGAGGGATGAAAAGGCAATGAATAGTGAGTTGCTGTCTGCGCTGAAGGATCTGGAAAAAGAGAGAGGTATTGATTTTAACGTTCTGGTGGATGCCATTGAGGCAGCCTTGATTTCTGCTTATAAGAAAAATTTTGGCGCCTCACAAAACGTAAGAGTCCATATCGACAGGGAAACCGGTGAGTTCAAGGTTTTTACCCGCAAAACCGTTGTGGAGCCGGTGATGGATTCAAAATCAGAAATTAGCCTGGAGGATGCCAGGAAGGAGCGGCCGGATTACGAGCTGGAGGATGTCATCGAATATGAAGTGACGCCGAAGGATTTCGGCCGGATTGCCGCTCAGACCGCCAAACAGGTGGTGGTGCAGCGGATTCGGGAAGCCGAGAGAGATATGATTTTTGACAAATATTATAGTCAAAAAGGGGATATCATTACCGGCATTATCCACCGTTGTGAGAACCGCAATGTCTATATTGATATGGGCAATACGGAAGTTTGTCTAGGGCCTAATGAGCAGATGCCGGGAGAGAATTATGCCCCCGGTATGCGGATCAAGGCCTATATTATTGATGTGAAAAAAACCACGAAGGGACCTCAGATTCAGGTTTCCCGCACCCATCCCGGCTTTTTGGAACGTCTTTTTGAGCTTGAAGTGCCGGAGATCCAAGATGGCACTATCGAAGTAAAATCCGTTGCCAGAGAGGCCGGTTACCGCTCTAAGATCGCCGTATGGTCGGAAAACGAAAATGTGGATGCTTTGGGCGCCTGTGTGGGTCCTAAGGGCATGCGGGTTCAGGCCATTGTTAATGAGCTGAGGGGCGAAAAAATCGACATCATCAAATGGAATGAAGAGCCCGCCGAGTTCATTGCCAGTGCCTTGAGCCCGGCAAAAGTGGTGTCCGTAGAGGTCTGGGACGGTGAAAAAGGAGCCCAGGTAGTGGTGCCGGATTACCAGTTGTCTTTGGCTATCGGCAAAGAAGGACAAAATGCCAGGTTGGCTGCCAAGCTTACCGGTTGGAAAATCGACATCAAAAGCGAAAGTCAAATGAACCAGTTGCTTAATGTGATGCAGGAGGCCGGCGAAGGAGCAGGGGACGAAGGGCTCTGGGAAGAGGACTCCTGGCAGGAAGCGGCGGAAGATCCTGAAGCAGAAGAGAGTTTTGAAGCAATAGATGGCTTCGAAGAGACCGCGGATCCCGAAGAGGAGCAATAGGAAGGAGGCGAAGGTTTGATGGCTCAAAAACGAATACCACTTAGGATGTGTGCCATCTGCCGGCAGCAGTTTCCTAAACGAGAGCTGATCCGACTAGTAAAGAACGCCGAAGGCCAAGTTTCTTTGGACGAGACGGGCAAAAAACCGGGCCGGGGACTTTACGTCTGCCAGAGCAAGGATTGCCTGGCCCAGGCCCTTAAGGGCGGCAGGTTGGATAAAGCGGCGGGAACCAGGATCGACGCCGATATATTGTCAAAGCTGAAAGAAAAGGTGGAGCATGAGCCTGAATCCTAAAATCGCCGCCTTGATCGGTTTTGCCGCCAAAAGCGGCAAGCTGCTCCTTGGCACCTACTCGGTGGAAGAAGGTATACGGCGTCAGAAGGCCAAGCTGGTCTTGGCGGCCACGGATACAAATCCCAAACGGATGGAGATACTTAAGCTATGGTGCGGGGATATGGAGATCCCTTTCTTATCCGTAGGGACGAAAGAAGATTACGGTGTTTTGCTGCGAAAAAAACCTTTGGGCTTATTAGCTTTAACCGATGAGCAAATGGCCTTGGGGATTGTGGAAGCGGCAAAAGCCAACGGAGGTGATTGAATGGCTACTATTCGAGTATACGAATTAGCAAAAGAAATGGACATGAACAGCAAAGTCTTGTTGGAAACCATGATTGAGTTGGGCCTGCCCATGAAAAATCATATGAGTACGATACCAGGTAACGAGGTGAACCGGATTAAAGCTATGGTACTTAAACACTTGGGAGATCCCAATGCCGAACCTATACCAAGACCTGTAGAAAAGAAAGAAAAGCCTCCCCTGTCGGGATTGAAGAATCGTCCTGCTGTACGGGAACCCGGCTTTGGCCAGGGTCAGCAGCAGAGCAATATCGGCGGCAATGCCGGTTCCGGCAGCGCCGGTGCAGGCTTAGCAGGGGGCGGACAGCGCCCTGCCGGGGCCAGGCCGGTAGCCGCCGGCAGCCAGCCCGGTCCGGCGGCCAGAAGCCGTCAGCCCGGTGATAGCATCAGCCCCCAGGCAGCTCAGGCTACGGCCAGAAGCTTTACTGCCGACAAGCAGAGAAATGCCGGCCCGGGAAACCGGAGCTTTAACCCGGGCGGACAGCCTGCCGGGACCCAGGGCCAAAGGCCGCAACCCCAGCAGCAGGGCCAAAGGCAGCAGCCGCAATCCCAGCAGCAGGGCCAAAGGCCTCAGCCTCAGCAGCAGCAACGCAGCGGCATGACTCAGGGGGGGCAAGGTGGACAGGGCGGTCAAGGCCCGCGCCAGGGCTTTGACCAAAACAGAAACCGCAGCCAAGGACCCCGGCCTGCCGATCAAGGCAACAGGCCTGGGGCCAAACCCATGGGCCAAGGTCAGGGCAGACCCCAAGGCGGCGGTGCCCAGGCAGGAGATCAAAGCCAGCACCAGGGCCAACATCAGGGCCAGCACCAGAACCAGGGGCAGGCGCCCGGGCAGCAGGGCCAAGGACAGAACCAAGGCCGCAAGCCGGGCCAAGGCGGACGCTTTGCCGGCCAGGGTCAAGGTCAGGGCCGGAACAATACGGATAAATATACGCAGGTTCCGGGGGCTGCACAGCAGCAAAAGCCCCGCCGTCCGGGAGCGCCTGTAGATAACCGTTCCAAAGGCTTTAATAAGGGGCCGAAAGCGCCGACTATCGGCCGGGATACTGCGGATCAATTGACCCATTTGGGCTCTGCCACAGAGGAAGACAGCCGTTTTCTCAACAAGGTTGAGAATGCCGTAGGTGAAAAAGCCTACGACAGAGGCGGCATCTCCCGGACACCCAACCGTAAGCAGACGCGGCCCGAGGACATAAGAAACAACCGCAACAGAGGCAAAGGCGGCCGGGACAGAGGAAAACCGCAGAGGCAGGAGCCGGCGCCGGTGGTTATTAAAAATATTACGCTGGAAGGGCCTACTACCGTTATGGAGTTTGCCCACCTTCTGGGCCGGAAAACGGGAGACATCATCAAAAAGCTGATTTCTCTGGGCGTTATGGCCAATATCAACCAGGAGCTGGATATGGATACCTTGATTCTCCTGGGCCAAGAGTTTGGCACCCAGGTAGAGGCCAAGGCCACCAAGGAAGATATCCTGATTGCCGCAGAAGAGGCTGATGATCCCGCCAGCCTGAAAGAGAGGCCGCCGGTAGTCACCATCATGGGCCACGTAGACCACGGCAAAACCTCTTTGCTGGATGCTATCCGCAAAGCCAATGTTCAGGCTTCCGAGGCCGGCGGTATTACCCAGCATATTGGCGCTTATCAGGTGGAAATCAACAATCGCAAAATTACCTTTTTGGATACGCCGGGTCATGAAGCCTTTACCGCTATGCGGGCCAGAGGCGCTCAGTGCACCGATATCGCTATACTGGTAGTGGCTGCCGACGACGGCGTCATGCCGCAGACCGTAGAAGCCATCAATCATGCCAAAGGGGCCAAGGTACCTATTATCGTAGCCGTTAACAAGATTGATAAAGAAGGAGCCAATCCCGAGCGGATCAAGCAAGAGCTGACGGAGCATGGCCTGGTTACTGAGGATTGGGGCGGCGATACGGTATTTGCGGAAGTATCTGCCAAGACCCATCAGGGCATCGATCAATTGCTGGAGATGGTTCTGCTGGTGGCGGATATGGGCGATTTAAAAGCCAATCCGGACCGCAAAGCCAAAGGCGTAGTCGTCGAGGCCAAATTAGATAAGGGCAGGGGCCCGGTGGCTACGGTACTGGTGCAAAACGGTACCCTGGATACAGGCGACTTCCTGATTGCCGGTACAGCCCAAGGCCGGGTCAGAGCCATGAATGACGAGCGGGGCAGGCTGCTAAAAAAAGCCGGTCCTTCCACACCGGTGGAAATTGTCGGTTTATCGGAAGTTCCTCAGGCCGGCGACATATTCCAGGCCGTAGCCGACGAACGTTTAGCCAAGCAAATTGCCAGCGAAAGGACGGCGGTAAAGCGGGAGGAAGTAATTCATTCCCGGAGCCGTATCTCTCTCGATGATCTGTTTGCTCAGATTCAAACCGGTGAGGTTAAAGATCTGAATATCATCATCAAGGCCGATGTCCAAGGTTCTATCGAAGCTTTGAAATCTTCCCTGGAAAAGCTGTCCAACGACGAAGTAAGGGTGCAGACCATTCACCAGGGTGTGGGAGGTATTACCGAGGCCGACGTGGATTTTGCTTCCGCCTCCAACGCTATTATCCTGGGCTTTAATGTGCGTCCCGATGTTAACGCCAGAAAGGCCGCCGAAGCAAACCAAGTAGATATCCGCTTATACCGGGTAATTTACAATGCCATCGAGGACGTAAAGTCTGCCCTTTCCGGTCTTTTGAAGCCGGAGATCAGGGAATCGGTTATCGGCCGGGCGGAGGTTCGCCAGGTCATTAAAGTGCCTAAAGTGGGTGCCATTGCCGGCTGTTATATTTTGGAGGGCAAAATTACCCGGGGCTGTCAAGTCAGGGTGATCCGGGATAATATCGTTATTTTTGAAGGAAGTTTAGGCTCGCTGCGCCGCTTTAAAGACGATGTCAAGGAAGTGGCCACAAACTTCGAGTGCGGTATCGGCATTGACCGGTTTAATGACTTCCAGATTGGGGATAATATCGAAGGCTTTATTATGGAGGAAATCAAGAGAGAATTGACTTGATGCTTCCAGAAAGGAAGGTTGGCGCTATGACTTCTCATCGCAAAGACAGAGTGGCCGAGGAGATCAAACGAGAGCTGTCGGAAATCATCCGGGAGGATATGAAAGATCCCAGAGTCAAAAACGGGCTGGTTAGCGTTACCCATGTGGAGGTTAGCCGGGATATCAGTACTGCCACCATTTACCTAAGCTGTTTGGGCAATACCGAAGAGCAAGCTAGTATAGTTAAAGCTTTTAAACAGGCCGGCGGTTTTATCCGGGGAGAGCTGGCTAATCGCCTGAATTTGCGGTTTACACCGGAATTGACCTTTCGATCAGATCATTCTATTCAAGTGGGGGCCAGGATCAACGAGCTGTTAAACCAGCAGGCCCGCGAAGGGAAAGAGTCATGAATTGGCAGCAATTAGAGCCTTTTCTTTATCAGCAGCAGGATATTCTGATTATGGTTCACGAAAGGCCTGATGGCGACGCCTGGGGCTCCGGCTTAGGCTTGGGTCTGGTTTTGGAGTCTCTGGGCTATAAGCCCAGGCTCCCCAGGCCCTATCCTATAGCGGAATCTTATTCCTGGATGCCGGGACAGCATCTGATTCAGCAGGTTCCCAAAGGTGAATTGCGTATACCCAGAGATTCCGCAGTGATTTTAGTGGACTGCGGGGACCAGCAGCGCTGCGAGTATTTTCTGGGCACCAAAAAGGCGCTGTTAAATGCAGACCACCATATCAGCAATCCCAATTTTGGCATATTAAACTGGGTGGATGCTCAAGCCGGGGCTACAGCCCAGATACTGTGCCGCTTGCTTTTTGAGGAAGGCGTGCCTGTACCGGCGCAAGCAGCTACCTGCTTTTATACGGCTTTAGTCACCGATACCGGCGGTTTTCGTTTCAGCAGTACCAGTAGTGAAACTTTGGACATAGCTTCCAAGCTGCTGGCTTGCGGCGCCGATTTGACGCTGATTCGGCAGAAGCTTTGGGAGAACCGTCCCAAAACGGAGCTGGTTTTGTTGCAGGAGGTTATGGAGCGCATAGAATATCTGGCGGCAGGCCGGGGGATTCTTTGCGCTTTGCCTTATGAATTGCTGACGGCTGGCGGACTCCAGGATACGGAAACAGACAACACCATTGAAGTATTGCGCAGTATTGAAGGCATTGAAGCCGTTCTGTTGCTGAAGGAGACTTCTCCGGGCCTGATTAAGGCCAGTCTGCGCAGTAAGAACTTTTTAGACAGCTCAGCCTTCATGGCCTCTCTAGGTGGCGGCGGCCATATCCGGGCAGCCGGTTGTACTCTTCAGGAGCCTTTTGAAAAGGCTAAAGAAAAAATCAGCCGATTACTGACGGAATCTTTGACCAATAGCTAATCGGGGAGGTTTTTAAAGTGGAAGGTATCATCAATGTATTAAAACCCCCCGGTATGACCTCCCATGATGTCATATCTTTTTTAAGGCGGACATTGGGAGAAAAAAAAATAGGCCATTGCGGTACCCTGGATCCTCAGGCTGCCGGCGTGCTGCCGGTTTGCCTGGGTCAAGCCACAAAGCTGGCGGACTATTTGTCCGGCGGCGAAAAAAGCTATTATGGCGAACTGGAATTAGGCTACGAGACGGATACCCAGGATATCTGGGGGGAGAAGATAAGGTCTTTTTCCGTACCTGCTCTGGACCCTATTGCCGGCCTGGCAAGAGTGCAGCGGGCCGCCGGTTCTTTGGAGGGCCGGATCCTCCAGGAGGTGCCGGCCTTTTCCGCCGTCAAAAAACAGGGACAAAGCCTGCACCGCTTGGCCCGCAAAGGCGAAGTGGTCAGCGGTATGGCAAGAGAGGTGTTCATCCGCTCCTTTCAGATATTGGAATGCCGGGGCTCAACAATCCGCTTTATTGTGGAATGCGGCAGTGGAACATATGTTCGCATGCTCTGCCGGGATTTAGCCCGGCTGCTGGACAGCGGCGGCGCCATGAGCTTTTTGCTGCGTTTGTCTGTGGGGCCTTGCTTTTTGGCAAACAGCTTTACTTTGGAGGAAATTCGGCAGCATAAAGAAGATAAGGGCAGCCTTCCCGAAGAGATGCTGGCTCCCAAAGAGCTGGCTTTATTTAGCCTGCCGCAAGCTATAGCGGCAGAAGGAGAGGCCGCAAGGCTTCGCCAGGGCCAAACCTTGTGGCTGCGGGCCCCCGGGTTTTCGGCCTCAGAGTCCCGAGCAAGCAAAGGCTGCGTCCTGGACCAGGGCAGCCGCTTAGTGGCTTTGGGTTCCTGGCAAGCCGGCTACGGTGATAAACAAGGCTGGATTCTTTTCAAACCGGATAAAACCTTCAATTAGAATACTTAGGAGAACATATGGTTGTACTGGACGAAAAAAATAAAATTGCAGCTTTTGCCGCCGCTCACGAGCTTCACGTTGCCCTGGGCTATTTTGATGGTCTGCATCTGGGCCATCAGACCCTCCTTGATTACGTGCTGCAGGCAGCCGGAGAAAAGGGCGGTCAGGCAGGCGTGCTGCTCATCGAGCCCCATCCTTTGAAAATATTAAGAGGTAATGGGGGCATCCGTAATCTTAATACTTTAGAGGATAAGATACGCTTAATTCAGGCTTATGGCGATATCCATGTTTTTATCCTGCCCTTTGACCGGGAATTTGCCGGGTTAAGCCCCGAGGCTTTCGTCCGGGATTACCTGGCGGGCCTTTTGCAGATCAGAACGGCTGCCTGCGGCTTCAACTACAGCTTCGGCAAAGGCGGCGCCGGCAAAAGTGAGACTTTATGCCGGCTGGGGGAAATCTACGGCTTTTCCTGCGGTATTTTGCCGAAAATTACTTATAAAGGAAAAACCGTCAGTTCCACGGAAATCCGCCGGTTTATTGAGAAGGGGCATATGAAAGAAGCTTGCTCCCTGCTGGGCCATAGCCATATTTATACGGGCAAAGTCATCGGCGGCAACAAGCTGGGTACCCGATTAGGCTTTCCTACGGCCAATTTGGAGCTGAACCAGGAGCTGACTTGGCCGGCTTACGGCGTTTACGGCGGCTTTGTTCAAGAAGAGGACGGCTCTATTCACCGGGCTGTCATTAATGCAGGTATCCGGCCCACAGTGAAGCAGGAAGACAAAAAGCCAAGCTTTGAGGCCAACTTGATCAATTTTTCCGGTGACCTGTATGAGAAGACTTTGCGGGTGGCCTTAACGGACCGGCTGCGGCCGGAAAAGACTTTTGCCGATCTGGATGGCCTGCGCCGGCAAATAGCCATAGATGAAAAAAATGCGGTTGAAGCTTTAAATAGCTGGGAAGCGGCTTTAGAGAAAAAGCATAAAACTATCGAAACAATTTTTTCGTATAATAAAGATTTCTATCATCATCTGCCTGTGCCTCGTTGAAACGCACAGAGGAAAGAAAAAAATTCACCCTTGAATTTTTTCTACTGAGGCGTTAGAACGAGGCGGTCTGCGGCATTCTCCATAGCTTTTAGCCTATATGCTGTCATCACATTCTCTTGCCTCGTTGAAACGCACAGAGGAAAGAAAAAAATTCACCCTTGAATTTTTTCTACTGAGGCGTTATAATTCAATACTGTCAATTGCTCTAAAAGCGAAAGCTTGAAGGAGCCTTAGCATTACCCGGTTTTACGAGTTACCGCCGTTTTACCTGGTATTGCCGGATGAATAAGGATAGGAAAAGAGAGGGGTATTAACCATGGTAATGACAAAAGAATCAAAAACAGGTGTAATCGAAAAAAACCGGATTCACGAATCGGATACCGGTTCTCCCGAAGTGCAGATCGCCATTCTCACCGAACGCATCAACTACCTGACTGAGCATCTGAAGATCCATAAGAAGGATCATCATAGCCGCCGCGGTCTGTTGAAAATGGTCGGCGCTCGCCGGGGTCTGCTGAATTATGTCAAGAACAAAGACTATAACCGGTACAAAAACATTATCGAAGCTAACGGCATTCGCCGCTAAGAAGGAAACCGGGGAGCTGTCGCAAATTGGTTTAATCAAACCAAAGGGCGGCAGTTCTTTTTTTGTTCAAAAAATGATAGATTTAATAGGTTATGGGAAAGCTTACAGTTGAAAAACGTTTTGCGGGCTGCGGCAGTCCGGGTGATAGTCCTAAGTAGCTTAGGCGGCAGGCCACTGAAAAGTTGGCCATGCCCTTGCGGTTTATCCAAAATTGCAAGTTTAAAGTGTGCTTCTCTTTAGGGCAGTGTCAATTTATTGATTTGCGTACTAAATACAGTGATGGATTAGTTGTGTAGTGGCGGAAAGTGGTAACCTAATACTTTAAACTCGCAATTTTGTCTATTTTTTCAGTGGCCTCCTTAGGCGGAGGTTATGGGGTGCAAAATTTCAGGTTTGTCCCCCTTTGCTAAGGCTAACTGAGCAAAATTGCAGATTTGTGACCTCCAAATCATTGCTTGTAACAGATCTGGCCCGAAAATGGGGTGAAAACCCTATTCCCATAACCCAAAACACATTCTACAAACCTGCATTTTTGCACAAAAGGCATAGAAAATCTTTACAAACCTGCAATTTTGCTCAAAGCTACCCGGCGGCAGATACAAACCTGCAATTTTGAGCATGGGTCCGGCTTTGAACAGCAAAGGGCTAAGCAAACAATGACGAAGCAAACAATGGCTAAGCCTGTAAGCTTTGTTCCACTGCCGGGAGAAAGCGGCAAAGTGGCAAAGCGGCGGCGCCTTCTTTCATTTATTTTAAATTACAATTGCGGAAATCATAATCAACGTGTACAATACGATTTAGAACAAAAAGAGACAGAAAGAAAATGGAGGAAATGTAATATGCCTTATAGTGATGCAACGGTGTTGCGAAAGGAGATGGAGCTGGCAGGGCGGACCTTAAGCCTGGAAACAGGCCGTCTGGCAAAACAGGCCGGCGGCGCCGTAATGGCCCGCTACGGCGATACCTGTGTACTGGTCAGCGCCACCGCTTCAAAATCCATCAGGGAGGGTATCGATTTTTTCCCTCTGGCAGTGGAGTATGAAGAAAAAATGTATTCCGTGGGTAAGATTCCCGGCGGATTTATCAAAAGAGAAGGACGGCCCAGCGAAAAAGCCATTTTATCGGCCCGGCTTATTGACCGGCCCATCCGGCCTTTGTTCCCTGAGGGCTTCCGCAATGAAGTTCAGGTAGTAGCTACCGTATTTAGTGTAGAGCAGGACAATCCCCCGGAGATTCTGGCGGGTATCGGCGCGGCCGCCGCTTTGCATATTTCCAATATACCTTTCGACGGACCTACAGCTACGGTAGCGGTAGGTCTCATCGACGATGAGTTTATCTTAAATCCCACTTTGGCCCAAAACGACGAAAGCATGTTAAACCTGACGGTGGCCGGTACTGCCGATGCCATCATGATGGTGGAGGCCGGCGCTAAAGAGGTGTCCGAGGAAGCTTGCCTGGACGCCATGATGTTTGGCCATGACGCCATCAAAAAAATCACGGCTTTTATTAAAGAGTTCCGTCAAGAAGCCTTAGCTATGGGACTGGCCAAAGAAAAAATGGTACCGGTGCTGGCGGCTTTTGATCCGGAGCTGGCAGCGGCGGTCCGGGGCTTTGCCGAAGCCGATATGCTGACCGCTTTGCGGACGCCGGAAAAACTGGCCCGGGAAGCGGCTGTGGATCAGGTGAAAGTTTCTACTATGGAAAAATTCATCGAAGAATTCCCCGAACGGGCCAAAGAGATTGCTGCTATCCTGGAGGATATTGAGAAGGATCATGTCCGCCGGCTGATCAGCATTGATAAAATTCGGCCTGACGGCAGGGCCACCGATGAAATTCGGCCCATTAAAGTAGAGGCCGGCGTATTGCCCCGGACTCACGGCAGCGGCTTATTTACCCGGGGTCAAACCCAGGTTCTTAATGTCACTACCTTAGGTTCTTCCAGCGAGGATCAGCTTCTTGACGGTCTTGGCGTTGAGACTTCCAAGCGCTATATGCATCACTATAATTTCCCTCCTTACAGCGTAGGGGAGACCAGGCCCATGAGAGGTCCCGGACGCCGGGAAATCGGCCACGGCGCATTGGCTGAACGGGCTTTGGAGCCTATGATACCTTCCCTGGAGGAGTTTCCTTACACGATCCGGCTGGTTTCCGAAGTCTTGGAATCCAACGGCTCCTCATCTATGGCCTCCGTTTGCGGCAGCACCATTTCTTTGATGGATGCCGGTGTTCCCATTAAGCGGCCGGTGGCCGGTATCGCCATGGGCCTGATCAAGGAAGGCGAATATTACACGATTCTTAGCGATATCCAGGGCCTGGAAGATCACCACGGCGATATGGACTTCAAAGTGGCAGGTACGGCTCAGGGCGTTACCGCTTTGCAGATGGACATCAAGGTAGACGGCTTGTCCAGGGAAATTCTGGCCGATGCCTTGGCTCAGGCCAAGAAAGGCCGTATGCATATCATGGAGAAGATCCTGGAAGTTATCGGCAAGCCCCGTCCGGAAATGTCGCCTTTTGCGCCCAGAATTCTTACCATGACCATCGATCCCGATAAGATTCGGGAAGTCATCGGACCAGGCGGTAAAGTGATTAAAAAGATCATTGAGGAAACCGGCGTCAAGATTGACATCGAAGACAGCGGCCTGGTGATGATTGCCACCAGCGATGCGGCAGCAGGGGAACGGGCTATGCAAATCGTCCGTGACCTGACCAGGGAAGTGGAAGTCGGCGAAGTTTATACAGGGAAGGTCACCAGAATCATGAATTTCGGGGCTTTCGTGGAAGTTTTACCCGGCAAGGAAGGCCTGGTTCACATTTCCCACCTGGCAGAAGAACGGGTTAACAAGGTTGAGGATGTAGTCAATGTAGGCGATATCATCACGGTTAAAGTGACGGAAATCGACAGACAGGGCAGAGTCAATCTTTCCCGCAAGGAAGTTTTACGCCAGGAAAAAAAATAAGTCCAGCGGGCAATTTAAACCAGCCTGCCAAAAGATCAAATTAACGAAAAGGGAGCAATGCTGCTCCCCTTTCGTTAATTTGGAGATATAGACATAAGCTTATCCCTGCATAATGACGCCGTCTCACCCATAAAATGGGGAAAGAAGGGGGCGTTATTATGCGCATTTGTTTATGGGAAAAAAGAAAAGTCAGGCTGACGGCGGCCGCCCTAGTGGCAATTTTAATCCTATGCATAGCCGCCAGTATCATGTGGTTGGCTGCAGCAGCCGACAATCCTGTCGTTGCTCCGATTTATCAGGCGCCGGCGGGAAAAAACCTGGTGGCTTTGATGATTAACGTAGATTGGGGCGAAGAAATTTTACCGGCTATGCTGGAGGCTTTGGCCAAAGAAAAAATCAAGGCCACCTTTTTTATCAGCGGCCGCTTTGCGGAACGTCAGGCAGAGATGGTCAGGACAATTGCCGCCGCCGGCCATGAAATTGCCAATCACGGCTATTCCCATCCTCATGTGGATCGGTTGAGTATCAACGAAAATCAAAACGAGATAATAAAAACCAGCGAGGCTTTAAAAGCGGCAGGGGTCACGGAAAGCCCCTATTTCGCCACACCTTACGGCGAAAAAAAAGAGCATGTGATTCAGGCTGCGGAAGCCTTGAATTATAAAGTTATTTTCTGGACCTTGGATACGGTGGACTGGAAAGAGCCTTCCGTAGACACTATACTGCAGCGGATTGTGCCTAAGGCAGCAGACGGCACTTTAATTCTGGCCCACCCCAAAGCCTGTACCGTAGACGCTATACCCGGTCTGGCTGCCGGTATCCGGGAAAAGGGGCTGGAATTTGCCTCCCTCAGTGATATATTGGCAGAATGAGGTAGTAAAAATGGCGAAAAGCGTTCATACTACCTTTAAGGTTTTGGGAATCCTGCTATTTTTGTTCTTGTTGCTCTATTTTTTCTGGCCCTTAGCAGGGCCGGAAACGGAGACGGAGGCGGCTGCGGTAGCTGTTCAGGAGCCTGAGGCAGCGGGGGCGCCGGAGAGTATTCCCGTCCGTTCCAAAGCTTACGCCGTCATCGACGGCGCCGGCGGTCAGATCCTTTATGCACAGGAGTGCTATGAACCTCTGCCTCCGGCCAGCACCACAAAGGTACTGACAGCCATCACCGCCCTGGATTCGGCGGCAAGCACAGAGCAATTGATTACCGTCAGTGCCCGGGCGGCCAAAACTGGAGAAGCTACCGTGCATTTAAGGGAAAATGATGTGCTGACTCTGGAGGAGCTGCTTTATGGCGCCATGCTGGAATCCGGCAATGATGCTTGTGTGGCCATTGCCGAAGGTCTGGCCCCCAGTGAGGAGGAGTTTGTGGCCCGGATGAACCTGAAGGCTTTTACTTTAGGAGCTTACCGGACACGGTTTTATAACACCAACGGCCTGCCTGATCCTTTGCATGTAAGCTGTGCTGCGGATTTGGCCTTGATTGCCCGCTATGCTTTAGCAAATCCCACCTTTGCGGAAATTGTAAAAACCCAGAATCATACCATGAGCTGGGTAGAACCCGAGAGAAAACTGCGGCTGAAAAACCTCAACCTCCTTCTTTGGCTGGATACCAGGATTACCGGCGTGAAAACCGGCAGCACCAAAGCCGCCGGCCGCTGCCTGGTGGGTTCTATCGATATTGAGGGCCGTCAATTAATCGGGGTAGTGTTGAATTCTCAGGACCGTTATAGGGATATGCAAGCTTTGTTTAGCCACGGCAATCAAAAACTGACGGGAGATGCGCCGGTGTGGACAGTACCGGTTTGGCGGGAACCGGATCAAGTGCTGATCCCGGATTAAGGTCCGGGATCAGTCTGAAGGTTTATCAAAAAGGGGAAGGACTGATTACTATTATGGTACAAGCAGCAGATATTCGTCTGCATACGATGGCAAACGGCATTAGAATTATTTCCGAAAAGATCGAAGGAGTCCGTTCCTGCTCCCTGGGTATTTGGGTAGGTACCGGCTCCCGTATGGAGCAACCTGGGGAGGAAGGCATTACTCATTTTATTGAGCATCTGTTGTTTAAAGGCACGGAAAAACGCTCAGCCAGGGCTATTGCCGAATCTTTGGATTCCGTAGGCGGTAATCTTAACGCTTTTACGGCCAAGGAAATGACCTGCTACTATGCCAGGGTCATGGGAGAGCATTTGCCTTTGGCGGTGGACGTGCTTACGGATATGCTTTTTCATTCCACGTTCAAAAAAGAGGCTATGGACAAAGAACGGGGCGTAATCAAAGAAGAAATCAGCATGTATGAAGACTCTCCCGACGAATTGATCCATGACGTTTTCCTTTCATCGGCCTGGCCGGATAATCCCTTAGGCAAGCCGATTCTTGGCACTGCCGCCTCCCTGGATAACATTGACCGGGATTTGGTGGTGAATTATATCAAGCGGCAGTATGTGCCTGAACGCATCGTGGTCTCCTGCGCCGGCAGCCTGGAGCACGATCAGATATTGGAGCTGTTGACTCCCATATTCGGCCAGATGCAGCCGGCAAAACAGCCGCCCCTGATTCCGGCGCCTGCCGCCTTATCGGGTAAAACCGCCCATGTAAAAAAAGACACGGGCCAGATGCAGATCTGCCTTGGTACAAGGGGTATTTCCATCGCAGACGACCGCAACTATCCTCTTTATATCTTAAACAATGTATTAGGAGGGGGCCTGTCCTCCCGGCTGGTTCAGTCTATCCGGGAAGAACGGGGTATGGCCTATTCCACCTATTCTTTCAACAGCGCTTTTTCCGACGCCGGTATATTTGCTTTATACGCCGGTACATCGCCTCAGACGGCGGAGACGGTCATTAGTTTGCTCCGCCAGGAAATGGAACAGATTATGAAAGAAGGAATTACGGCCGAGGAGCTAAACAGAGCTAAGGAACAGGTGCGGGGCAGTTTGTTTATGGGACTGGAAAGTGTAAGCAACCGCATGAACCGCTTAGGCCGCAACCTGCTTTTGCTGGATAAGGTCATCCCGCCGGAGGCCACCATGGAAAAGGTGGCGGCAGTAACCTTGGAGGATATCCCCCGGTTGGCGGAGTATTTGTTTGTGGAGCCCCATGTATTGGCTACTATAGGGCCCTCCGAATAAAAAAAGCGGGAACCAGGCGGCTAAAGCTGCCGCAGTCATTTATTTGCCGTCATGAAGGGGCAGGCCGGCGCATATAGTTTCTTAAGTGATAGAGGGAGGGAACTATATGCTGCCAACACTGCTTTTTTGGCTGGTTATGCTGACCTGCATTTTCTTGTCTTTATGGATTCGCAGCCGGAGGCTAAGGCGTTTTTGGCGCTATACCGGAGGGGAAGCAGCCGGCGAACAAGTATTTTCTCCCATTGCCCAAGCTTTGGGCAACCTGCTTTCGGCAGCCGGCGGCATCTATTTGTCGGGCCAGTTGCTGGTTGAATTCCTCAAGCTGCCGGAAATACCCCAGATTGTCTGGCAAGGTACTTCCGTGGACCTGCTGGCTCTGCTGTCCCTTTGGGCCGCTATTTTGCAGCCTTTCTTTATGTGGCTTGTGGGTTTGTTCCGGCGCAAGTCCTGATTGATACCGCCTGCAGAAGGTTTTGGATACGGGAGGATACGAATGAGATTAAGTGAGTTAATCGGCAAAGATATTATTAATTTGCAAAATGGCGGCCGCTTAGGCATGGCGGCGGATTCCGACCTGCTGATTCAGGAGGAAACGGGAATCATCGAATCGATTATTTTGCCGGGGCGGGGCAGTTTTCTCGGCCTCTGGGAAAAGGACGCCCTGACGGTGCCTTGGAGCGCCGTAAAGAAAATCGGTTCGGAAGTCATCATCATGGATCTGGATGAAACCATACCGAGACGCTGACTTGCTATTTGTCAGTGAATCGAATATAATAGCAAATGATGAGCGTTGATCGGTTTATTGAATGGCGTAGGACTGCATTGGCACTTCGCGGAAAGTGCCTTAATTTTGTTGTTGGCCCTTACCGGGCAAACAACAGTATATATCTGTACAAAAAAGTAAAAAATTATAACCGGACAGGTTAAGGAGGTTATTTAATGGCAAAAGCACAAATTCCCCTACAGATCATCCCTTTAGGAGGTCTGGGGGAAATAGGGAAGAACATGACGGTATTCCGTTACGATGACGAGATGATCGTGGTGGATGCCGGCTTGATGTTTCCCGGCGATGAGATGCTGGGTATCGATATTGTGATACCGGATTTTTCTTATTTATTGGAGAACAAGGATCAATTGGTAGGCATCTGTCTTACCCATGGCCATGAAGATCATATTGGGGCTATGCCTTATGTTATGCGGGAGCTGGACGTGCCTGTTTACGGCAGCCGGCTGACCCTGGGACTACTCCAGGAAAAGCTGAAAGAAAACGGACTGAACAAGGTAAACCTGAATACGGTTAAGCCCCGCAGCATAATCAAACTAGGCAACCACTTTCAGATAGAGTTTTTCCGGGTTACCCACAGTATTCCCGGTTGTTTCGGCATGGCCATTACCACGCCGGTGGGCACCGTGGTCCATACGGGAGATTTCAAGATGGACCAGACGCCGGTGGACGGCGAGGCCATGGATTTTGGCCGCCTGGCGGAGCTGGGCAAACGGGGGGTACTGGTGATGATGTCCGACAGTACCAATGTAGAAAAACCCGGCTTTACCCGCTCGGAAAAAGAAGTCGGCGTCGTTTTAAAAGAAGTATTTGGCCGCAGTGACGGCAGAATCATTCTGGCTACCTTCGCCTCCAATGTTCACCGCATTCAACAGGTGGTGGATGCGGCGGTGATGCATAACCGAAAAGTGGCCATCGTAGGCCGCAGCATGATCAACGTGGTAGGTATTGCCCAGGAGCTTCAGTATTTGAAGATACCGGAAGATACGATTATCGATATCGATGAGATTGGCCGCTATCCCAAAAACCGGGTAGCGGTGGTCTGTACCGGCAGCCAGGGTGAGCCTATGTCGGCCTTGACCCGCATGGCCAACGACGACCACAGAAAAGTAGAAATCATGCCCGGCGATACGGTGGTTATTTCCGCCACTCCCATTCCCGGCAACGAAAAGCTGGTAGGCAAAACCGTCAATCAGCTCTACCGCCTGGGGGCCGAGGTGGTTCACGAATCTGCCGCCGGCGTTCATACCTCCGGCCATGGCAGCCAGGAAGAGCTAAAAATGATGCTAAACCTGGTGAAACCCAAGTTTTTTGTGCCGGTTCACGGTGAATACCGTCATTTGGTCAAGCATGCCCAGTTGGCTAACCGCCTGGGCATTCCCAGCAAAAATATTTTTGTAGGGGAAAACGGCCAGATTATTGAATTCACTAAGGACAAGGGTGCCTTGGCCAAGAAAGTTACCGCCGGCCAGATCCTGGTGGACGGCCTGGGCGTAGGCGATGTGGGCAATGTGGTGCTTAGGGACAGGAAGCAGCTTTCAGAAGACGGCATTCTCATTGTCCTCATGGGCATCGACAAGCGGTCCCACAGCGTCACTGCCGGACCGGACATCGTATCCCGGGGCTTCGTTTACGTGAAGGAGGCCGACCACCTCATGGAGGAGGTCAGGGAAAAGGTGGTGTCCATCCTCGAAAAATGCGACGAGAAAAACATCAACGATTGGGCCGGGATCAAATCCCAGGTCAGGGATGGCTTAAGCAAATACGTTTATGACAAAACCCGCCGCCGTCCCATGATTCTGCCTATCATCATGGAAGTCGATTAATGAAAAGAAAGGGGACAGCTATGGCCCGGCCGCGAAAAAAAAGCAAAGCAAAAAAACAACCTGCTATGCGTTCCGAACTTAAGCAAGACTTAGTTGCTATCGCTTTGTTTGCCATAGGCATTTTTGTGGCCTTCTGTCTCTGGCAGGTGCCGGCCAGCGGTGAAAAAAATCTCCTGGGCGCTTTAGGTTACGGTGTTTATGGTATCAGCCAGCTTTTATTCGGACAGGGCAAATGGTTTCTGGCTTTAGCCTTGATCTTTCTGGGCGCCAGCCAATGGCTGAAAGCCACGGAGCCGGGGAAATCCTTGTATCTGGCCTACGGCGTTGTTACGGCCGCTAGCTGTGCTATTGCTCATTTGCGGTTGCCGGCAGACCGGCAGGTGCTGGAGGCCGGCCTTGACGGCTTAGGCGGCGGTATCATCGGCGGCGCTTTGGTACAAGCCAGCAACCTGCTGGTCGGTATCACCGGCAGCTGGATTTTCTATGTGACCTTAGTCATCGCTTCCCTGCTGGTGATTACCGGCAAGACCCTGCGGGAAGTAGTCACAGACGCCGGCAGCAAAGCCAGAGGTATAGCCCAATCCGCCCAAAGCGGATTGACGGTTTTGTCCAGCCGCCGGGAAGATGAGGACCGCTATCGGGAAAAAAATATCTTGAATAGTTTAAATCTGCCTATCGATACGGAGTTAAGAAGGGATAAAAAGGGTGCCGGAGTTAAAAAGGCTACACAGAATCCCTTTCATAAAGGGGAGCAGCAGCCGGACCAGGCTCCCGCCGACCAATCCCCTATGGATTCCCTAAGCCAGCGGGGAATTACCCTGCACTTATATAATGAGCGTCAGGAAGAGGAGGGGGCGGCCCCTGCAAAAACGGCGGAAACAACTCTCGCTGCCGGCGGCCATGCTCCTGTCCAAAATCAGCAGGCTGCCGGGGCTTTTGCCGGGCCGGTACAAAATGACAAGTCTAAGGCTGCCGGCGAAAAAGCAACAAAAGGGGAAGAGGATTTTAAACCTCAGGCCCAATTGATCAGCAGCGGCGGCGGCGGAAGCTTTCCGGAAATTCATCGCATCTACCGTCTGCCCAGTATGAACTTGCTGCAATCGGCCCCCAGAGTAAAAAGCCAGCGGCTTAATAAAGACATTACGGACAACGTGCGTATTTTGGAGGAGACCTTGGCCAGCTTCGGCGTAAAAGCCGTGGTGACCCAAGTCAACCGGGGACCCAGTATTACCCGCTTCGAGCTGCAGCCTGCCGCCGGCGTAAAAGTAAGCAAGATTGTTAATTTATCTGACGATATCGCTCTTGCTTTGGCGGCAGCCCATATCCGTATAGAAGCGCCCATTCCCGGCAAAGCTGCTATTGGTATTGAAGTTCCCAATGCGGAAAGAGCTTTGGTCAGCCTGCGGGAGATCTTGGAAGATCAGGTCTTTAGCCAGTCCAAATCCAAATTGACCTTTGCTTTAGGACGGGATATTGCCGGCGCTCCTATTGTGGCCGATTTGGCCAGAATGCCTCATTTGCTGATTGCCGGTTCCACCGGTTCCGGCAAAAGCGTTTGCATGAATGCCCTGATCGCCAGCATTCTGTTTTCCGCTACTCCTGATGAAGTAAAGCTGATGATGATCGATCCCAAAATGGTGGAGCTGTCCAACTATAACGGCATTCCTCATTTGATTCACCCTGTGGTTACCGACGCCAAAAAAGCGGCCAAAGCCCTGCGCTGGGCTGTCCATGAGATGGAAAAGCGCTACGACACCTTTGCCAAAGCGGGGGTGAAGGATATTGCCCGTTATAACGCCTGGCTGGCGGAGCAGGAGATGGAGGACAAGCCTTCTCCCATGCCCCAATTTGTGATTTTAATCGACGAGCTGGCCGATTTAATGCTGGTGGCGCCGGCGGATGTGGAAGACGCTATCTGCCGCCTGGCCCAGATGGCCCGGGCTGCCGGCATGCATCTGGTGGTAGCTACCCAGCGGCCCAGCGTAGATGTAATCACCGGCATCATCAAGGCCAACATTCCCTGCCGTATTGCCTTTGCCGTGTCCTCCCAAACGGATTCCCGGGTTATTCTGGATATGGCCGGCGCCGAAAAACTGCTGGGCCGGGGGGATATGCTTTATTCCACCTTAGAAAATCCCAAGCCCGTCAGAGTTCAGGGCGTTTACGTCTCCGACAAGGAAATCGAAAGCCTTACTGAGTATATTAAAGCTGCCAATATTCAGCCGGAGTACAGGGAGGATGTGGTCAGCGGCGAAGAGGAAAGCCGGGAAGAAGAAAATGAAGAATTGGACAGCCTGCTGCCTGAGGCTGCCCGGATTTTTATTGAGAGCGGACAAGCCTCCATATCTCTTTTGCAACGGCGTCTGCGGATCGGTTATACCCGGGCCGCCAGGATCATCGACCAGATGGAGGAGCAAGGAATTGTTGGCGGTTATGAAGGCAGCAAGGCCCGGGCCATCCGTATGACCATGGCCCAATATGAGGAGAGATTCGGCAAAAAAGAGTAATATTCCCCATAGGCAATTGGATAAAAATTTGATATAATAAATTAATAGGTAATAATATGAGCCGGAGGATCGATAAATGGAAGGTGTCGGGGGGATCCTGCGGGAGGCTCGGGAAAGAAAAGGAGCCACCTTAGATCAAATTGAAGAGACCACCAAGATCAAAAAGCGCTACTTATTAGCATTGGAGCATGAGGAATGGGACCGCATGCCAGGCAAGGTATATGCTAAAGGCTTTTTACGCACTTATGCACGATACCTTGGCTTGGATGAGCATGCTTTAGGCGATATGTACGAACTATCCGTCAGGGAAACCGCTAAAGCCCAGGCAAACGCCGGCACGGCCCCAGCCGTTGCCCCGGAGGCGCCAAGGCGGCGGCGGGAAGTAGACCTGCAAAACAAGCCAAAACGAAAATTGGTTTTGATCCTTTGTGTAGCTTCCGCCGTTGTCCTGTATTTTGCCCAATGGGCCTACAAGGCTTACTATTTAGCGGATCATGGTGATAAAGAGCCTACCCCCCCGGCCATTATCCTGCCCCAGCCTGATCCTCTGCCCACGGAGCCCGTGGTGGAGACGGAACCCGTTATTCTTACCTCCTTTACGCTCAAGATGGTTGCCGCAGAAAATTGCTGGTTCAGGCTTAAAAACCAGGGCCAGCAGGTTCATGAGGGCACTATCCGGACAGGAGAGACTCTGGAGTTCCCCGAACTTCAGGAAATCGAGCTCAGAATGGGCAATGCCGGCGGCGTCACCATCAGCTTAAATGATTTGGAATTGCCGCCTTTAGGCAGGTCCGGCCAGACCATGACAAAATTTTATTCGATCAGAGACGGTATCATGTATGACGATGAAACCGGCGAAGCTGTTTCTTAAGGATGCGCCGGATAATAAAATGTGATCATTTCACCCTGCGAATTTCGCCGATGAAAGGGCAAGTGAAATCCCATTCATAAAAAGGAGGTCCTGCCGGCGTACCGGCTTATTTACGATGAAAAAAACCTTACTTCATTTAATGACCTTGGGCTGCCCCAAAAACCAGGTCGATAGCCGCCAAATCCAAGGGATGTTGCTTGAAAAGGGATATGTTTTCACCAACTCGCCGCAGGAAGCAGAGATCATTCTCCTTAATACCTGCGGCTTTGTTGATGATGCAAAAGAAGAATCCATTCAAGCCATATTGGATTTATCCCGCTGGAAAAAGAAAGGCCGCTGCCGTTATTTAATCGTTTTAGGTTGTCTGGTCCAAAAATACGGCGATGAGCTGGCAGAAGCTTTACCGGAAGTGGATCTCTTTTTAGGGGTTACGGATTGGGTTAAGCTGCAGGTGCATTTGGATGCTTTAGCCTCCACATTAGGCGGAAAGCGGGGGGGTCAAAGGCTGCAAATCGGCGCTCCCGACCAGCATTTATTCTCTAATGAATGGGCTGTGCAATCGGCAGAGGAGCCTTGCGATTACGTCAAGATTGCCGAAGGCTGCGATCACCATTGTACTTTTTGCGTGATTCCTCAAATCAGAGGGGGGTACCGCAGCCGGCCCTTAAACTCCATAAAGGAAGAAGTTGCCGCCCGGGTAGCCAAAGGCCTGCGGGAAGCGGTATTGGTTGCCCAGGATACGGGGGCTTACGGCAGGGATCTGACGCCGGCGGCCAGCCTGGCAGAGCTTTTGCAGGAGCTTTGCGCCATCCAGGGCTTAGAGAGGGTACGCATCATGTATTGCTACCCCGAAGGGGTGGATGAAGCCCTCCTTGAGGCCATGAAGCATCCCAAGGTCTGTCCCTATTTGGATATGCCCATCCAGCATGTGGATGATACTGTGCTGCGGACTATGGCCCGGCCTATCAGCAGCAGCCGGCTGAAAGACGTTATCACGTCCTTGCGCCGTCATATTCCCGATATTGTCATCCGCACCACCTTGATGGTGGGCTTTCCCGGCGAGACGGAAAAGGCTTTCCAAGCACTGCTGGAGTTTTTGGAAGAATTCCATTTAGAACGGGTAGGTTTCTTTGCTTTTTCTCCTCAACCCGGTACGCCGGCGGAAAAGCTGCCTAACCAGATTGCCGAGGCAGAAAAGGAAAGGCGTCTGGAGTTGGCTCAGGAAAAGCAAAGCCAGGTTTTAGAGCAATGGCACGATTCTCTGGTAGGAAAGGTCCTGTCTGTTTTTATTGACGAAAGAGACCGGGATAAGGCTGATTTATACCATTACGAGGGCCGTACTTGCTGGGACGCCCCGGAAATCGACGGTTTGGTTACCTTCAGCAGCAAAGAGCTCTTGAGCCCCGGCCAGTTGGTTGACGTTAGAATCACTCATAGCAGGGATTATATATTATCGGGAGAGATAGCCAATGAACCTAGCCAATAAATTAACATTGCTGCGGATTATCCTGATTCCTCTATTTATGGTTTTTGCCCTTGCGGATTTCTCCCATAGTGACTTTTGGGCTGCTCTGCTTTTTATTCTGGCGGCCAGCACCGATGGTCTGGACGGTTATATTGCCAGAAAGCGCAAGGAAATAACGAACTTAGGCAAGCTGCTGGACCCGCTGGCCGATAAGATGCTGGTTACCGCCGCATTGATCACTTTAGTGGAAATCGGCAGAATTCCTTCCTGGATATCTATTGTGATTATCGGCCGGGAATTTTTGGTTACCGGTTTAAGAGGCGTATCGGCGGCGGAAGGTATTGTTATAGCTGCCAGTAAATTGGGCAAACTAAAGACAGTCATCCAAATCGTAGCCCTTTCCGCCCTTTTGCTGGAAAACTATCTGACGCCTTTTATCGGTTTTTCTCTCGGTACCTGGCTGCTTTATCTGGCTCTTATTTTTACCGTCTATTCCGGCTACGATTATGTGGTGAAAACTTTCCAGAAAATCAAGATGATGTAAGGAGCCGGATTTATGGACCAGCAATATCCTTCTCAATCCTGTCAACTGAACCGGGATCTTGAGGAGCTGGCAGCTCTGGCCACGGCAAAGGGCTTGACTGTCGTCACCGCCGAATCCTGTACCGGCGGACTGATCGGCGGCTGTATCACCAGCTTGCCGGGATCCTCCGTTTATTATAAAGGCGGTATTATATCTTATGCCAACGCCATCAAGGAAAAATTATTGGGTGTAGACGGCAAGATCCTTGCTGCGGCAGGAGCCGTAAGTCCCCAGGTGGCGGCAGCCATGGCGGCGGGGGCCGCCAAGACCTTGGAAGGCGATCTGGCCATTGCCGTTACCGGCATAGCCGGTCCCCAGGCCGACGGCACAGAAAAGCCCGTAGGCTTAGTATATATCGGTATTTTTTATCAAGGGCAAGAAAAGGTTTTCCCCTTTCAGTTTTCCGGCGGCCGGCAGGCTATCCGGCACCAGACTGCAGAAGCGGCAATAGCCCTGGCCCTTAAAGTATTACAAGGAAACTGGCAATAAAGAAAGGAGCATATTTTGGTTAATTCATTTTTCGGCGAACTTCAGATAGATCGCAAAATCGTCAACGCCCTGGAGGAAATGGGCTTTGAAGAACCTACGCCTATTCAGGCTCAGGCAGTGCCCTTGGTTACCCAAGGCCATGACTTGATCGGACAGGCTCAAACCGGTACAGGCAAAACGGCAGCCTTCGGTATTCCCATTGTAGAAAAGGTGGAGGCTTCCGTAAACAAGATCCAGGCTTTTATCCTGACGCCCACCAGAGAGCTGGCTATTCAGGTGGCCGGGGAGATAGCCAAGATCAGCAAATTTAAGCATATTCGGGTGCTGCCGGTTTACGGCGGCCAGCCCATTGACCGGCAGATCCGCTCGCTGAGAAGCGGCGTCCATATCGTCATCGGTACTCCCGGCCGTATTTTGGATCATCTGGACCGCAAGACTTTGCGTCTGGACCACGTAAAAGTCATGGTTATTGATGAGGCCGACGAGATGCTGGATATGGGCTTTGTCGATGATATTGAAGCAATTATGGATCAGGCTCCCGAAGGCCGGCAAACCCTGCTTTTTTCGGCTACCATGCCTGATCCTATACGGCGTTTGGCCAATAAATATTTAAAAGACCCCAAGTTTGTCAGCGTCAACAAGGAAACCGTTACCGTACCCAAAATTCAGCAGCGTTATTATGAGGTTAATCCTTCCAATAAGATCGAAACCCTCTGCCGCATACTGGATTGTGAGAACTACGACGGCGTCATTGTATTTTGCCGGACCAAAAGAGGGGTGGATGACCTGTCCTCGGCCCTGCAATCCCGGGGCTATGAAGCCGAAGGCCTCCATGGGGACTTGACTCAGGCCCAGCGGGATAAAACCATGAAAAGCGTCCGCAGCGGCGATACGGATATTCTGATTGCTACGGACGTGGCAGCCCGGGGTATTGACATTGACCGGATCAGTCACGTCATCAACTACGATATTCCTTTAGACCCGGAGTCTTACGTTCACCGCATCGGCAGAACCGGCCGGGCCGGCCGGGAAGGGGTGGCCATCACCCTTATTGTGCCCCAGGAATACCGGCATTTGCGGCTGATTGAGAAGCTGATCCGCAGCCGGATCACCCGTTCTTTGCCCCCTACGTTCAAAGAGATGCTGGATCTTCAGAAACGGGCGGTCCGGGAGAACGTAGAAAACATTTTGCAGGAAGAAAACCTGGAGCCTTACCGGGAAATTGCGGCGGAGCTCACCGAATACTTCGATAAAGAAGATGCTCTGGCAGCCTTAGTGCGTTATACCTTTAACCTGAGAGGCATCGATCTCATGGATAAGGAACAAGAGAAAGAACGGGCGGATTTCGGCAATACCGGCGCCAAAAACGGTATGGTCAGGCTTTTTATGACCATAGGACGGCAGCAAAACATCAAGCCCGGCGATTTGGCCAAGCTGATCAGCCAGGAGGTGGATATGCCCGCCCATTTGGTAAAAGGCATCAATATCTATGATAAGTTTACTTTTGTAGAAGTGCCGGAAGAGTTTGCCCACCGGGTAATTCATATTATGGACCGCATGCATATCAACGGCTGGCGGGTGGCGGTGCAGACGGCCAGAGCCCGTTAAGTCAAATCTCGAAATTTGCCGTAAATTCTTGAAAATACAGGAGAACTGCCCCAAAAACAAAAGTGGGGCAGCCTCTTGACAAGAATTGTAAGAATATGGTATTTTAGTGATGAGTAAACCGGAAGGATGAGATAGGATGGACGAGAAAAAAAGCAAAGCGTTGGAAGCTGCCTTAGCCGGTATTGAGCGCCAGTTTGGCAAAGGCTCCATTATGCGTATGGGAGAAGCCAGGGCCAAGATGCAGGTGGAGACCGTTCCCTCCGGTATTTTAAGTTTGGATCTGGCTTTAGGTGTGGGCGGCGTGCCCAGAGGCCGAATCATCGAAATCTTCGGACCGGAGTCCGGCGGCAAGACCACGGTGGCTTTGCATATGGTGGCGGAAGTCCAGAAGCTGGGCGGTATCGCCGCTTTCATCGATGCGGAGCATGCCCTTGATCCCGCCTATGCCGGCAAGCTGGGGGTAAATATAGACGATATGCTGATCTCCCAGCCGGATACTGGAGAGCAGGCTTTGGAGATCTGTGAAGCCTTGGTCCGCAGCGGCGCTGTGGAGGTTATCGTCGTGGACTCCGTGGCAGCTTTAGTGCCCAGGCAGGAGATCGAAGGAGATATGGGCGATACCCACGTGGGTCTTCAGGCCCGGCTCATGTCCCAGGCTCTGCGGAAGCTGACGGCAGCCGTAGGCAAATCCAATACCATTTGCATTTTCATCAACCAGATCCGGGAGAAGGTAGGCGTAGTTTACGGCAATCCAGAGACCACCAGCGGCGGCCGGGCTTTGAAGTTCTATTCCTCCGTGCGCCTTGAAGTCCGCAAAGGCGAAGCCATCAAGCAGGGCTCCGAGGTAGTGGGCAGCAAGACCAAGATCAAAGTGGTTAAGAATAAAGTGGCTCCCCCCTTCAAAGTGGCGGAGTTTGATATCATGTACGGCGAGGGCGTTTCCCGGGAGGGCAATATTTTGGATATGGCCACGGAGCTGGAGATTGTCCGCAGAAGCGGCACCTGGTATTCCTACGAGGAAAACAGGATTGGCCAGGGCCGGGAAAATGCCAAGCAGTTTTTGAAAGACAACCCTGAAATCCTCAAAGAAATCGAAGCCCGGGTCAAGAATCAGTTTCAGCCCGTTGAAGGAAAAGCCGAGGTTTTCGATGAAGGAGAGGCGGAAGTCGAATAAATAGCGAGGCGGCAGGCACTCCTTGTCTGACGAGGCGTTATAATTATACAAAATCAGCTTTAAATCCCCCGTTGCAAGAGCCTTGGGCCCTGTTGCCGAAAGGCCTTGCTACTTGACAGATAAACAGTTTAAGCGTAAAATAAATCCTGGTAGATAAGCTTATTTCTGTTTATGAATGATAGATTGGATAGGCCGCAGGCACCTATATATATCTTGATTTGGGGGTTTCCCATGTCCGGGTGGAACATATAAATTATGGTGAATGAGAACTTTTAGCAAAAAAGTTTTTGTTTATGCGCGGGTCGTCTAACTATGTTTCGGCAGAAATCAGGCCGGTTTTCAACCAGCCTGTTTTTTTATGCAATGATGTGTTTTTTGAAAAAGTATTTTTGAGGAAAGGAGGAGAAACGTTGCCTTATACATCAATATTATTTGCTGTGGCCGTAGCAGTCGCTTTGGCTATCGGTACTTTGGCAGGTTATATTTTGCGGAAAAATATTGCGGAAGGTAAATTATCGGCCGCAGAGATCCAGGCCGAAAAAATACTGGATGAAGCCCGCAGGTCTGCCGAAGGGGTCAAGAAAGAAACTCTGGTTGAAGCAAAAGAAGAGGCCTATAAATTAAAAAATGACATGGAGCAGGAGATTCGTGAAAGAAGAAACGAAGCTCAGCGCCAGGAACGCCGCTTAGTCCAGAAAGAAGAGACCTTAGACCGCAAAGCGGACCAAATGGAAAAGAAAGAAGAAGCCCTGCAGAAGGCGGAGCAGGAGCTGTCCAAGCAGAAAAAGAGCTTGACAGAGCTGATGCAAAAACAACTGGAGGAGCTTGAGAGAATTTCCGGACTCTCTTTTGATCAGGCCAAGGATCTGTTGCTTTCCCGGGTAGAATCGGAAATCAAACATGAAACGGCTATGATTATTAAAGAAAACGAAGCTCAGGTAAGGGAGGAAAGCGACCGCCGGGCCAGGAATATTATTTCTTTGGCCATTCAGCGCTGCGCTGCCGACCATGTGGCTGAGACTACTGTTTCGGTAGTAGCCTTGCCTAATGATGAGATGAAGGGAAGGATTATCGGCCGGGAAGGCCGTAATATCCGGACTTTAGAGACCTTAACCGGTATCGATTTGATCATCGATGATACGCCGGAGGCAGTAATCTTGTCAGGCTTTGATCCGGTACGCCGGGAAGTGGCCAGAATCGCTTTGGAAAAACTGATTTTGGATGGCCGCATCCATCCCGGACGTATTGAGGAAATGGTGGAAAAGGCCAAGAAGGAAGTGGAGCAAAGCATCCGGGAAGAAGGTGAACAAGCCACCTTCGAGACGGGAGTCAATGGCCTGCATCCTGAGCTGATCCGGCTTTTGGGCCGTTTGCGCTACCGTACCAGTTATGGCCAAAATGTGTTGAAGCACTCCATTGAAGTGGCTCATTTGGCCGGCATGATGGCAGCGGAAATCGGCGCTGATGTGACTTTAGCCAAACGGGCCGGTTTGCTGCATGATATCGGCAAGGCCATCGATCATGAGATCGAGGGCTCCCATACGGCAATTGGCGCTGATTTAGCCAAGAAATACCGGGAATCCGAAGAAGTTATTCACGGCATTGCCGCCCATCATGGGGATGAGCCTTTCCGCTCTGTGGAAGCCGTTCTGGTGGCCGCCGCCGACGCTATATCGGCTGCCCGGCCCGGCGCCAGAAGAGAAACCCTGGAAGCTTATATTAAGCGTCTGGAGAAGCTGGAAGAAATCGCTAATGCCTTTGAAGGCGTGGACAAATCCTATGCTATTCAGGCCGGCCGGGAGATTCGTATAATTGTAAAACCCGATAAAGTGGACGATGCAGGTTCCGCCCTGATGGCCAGGGAAATTGTGAAGCAAATAGAAGGTAATATGGAATATCCGGGCCAGATCCGGGTAGTGGTGATCCGGGAGACCCGAGCTGTCGATCACGCAAAGTAAGGCTGTGTATTCGTAGAATTTTAGGTCCCCTGTTCAGCAGGCTATAGATTGCGGCGCTGACAGGGGGCTGTTTTTTTAGGAGATTTTAGGGGAAGGAAGCTCTGACTATGTTAACGATCATGATGATTGGCGATATTGTGGGCAGACCGGGCCGGGAAATCCTCAGGGAAAAACTGCCGGCCTTGATTAAAAGCCATAAGCCGGATATGGTTATCGCCAATGGCGAAAATGCCGCCGGCGGCAAAGGCATTACGGAAGAAGTGGCTAAAGAAATTTATGACCTGGGTGTGGACGTCATTACGATGGGCAACCATACTTGGGATAACCGGGATATATTTAACTTTATCGATCATACCCCCAGCTTGATCCGGCCGGCCAATTACCCGCCGGGAGTGCCGGGCCGGGGCTGGACCATCCATGAGATCAGGCCCGGTTTGCGGCCTGTGGCGGTAATCAATCTCATGGGCCGTTCTTTTATGCCGCCCATCGATTGTCCTTTTCAGGAAGCTGACCGGTTGCTGGAGGAGATCAAAGGCAAATCGCCTCAGGAGAAGGCTCCCCTGGTCATCGTGGATTTTCACGCAGAGGCCACATCGGAAAAAGAGACCATGGGCTTTTATCTGGATGGCCGGGTGGCGGCGGTGGTAGGTACCCATACCCATGTGCAAACTGCCGATGAAAGGGTGCTGCCCCAGGGTACGGCCTATATCACCGATATGGGTATGACGGGGCCCAGGGACTCTGTGCTGGGCGTTAAACCAGAGATCATGATCCAGCGCTTCCTTACCCAAATGCCCGTCCGTCATGAACTGGCCGAGGGCCCGGCGATTTTGTCGGGGGTGTTGATTCGGATAGACGAGGCGAAGGGCACCGCTGCGGAGATATTGAGGCTGCAGGAAATCCGGCAATAGCTTGTCGTGAAGTAAGAAGGAGTTAGGACATGACTTCAAGAATAGTATTAGTATCCGGCCCCGTGCGCAGCGGCAAAAGCGATTATGCCGAAGAACTGACGAAGGCTGCCAGCGAAAAAGCTGCTGCCGCCACAGGTGTTTCGCCTGAAGAGTTGGTGGCATACGTAGCCACGGCAGAGGCGGGGGATCAGGAAATGGCCAGCCGAATTGCCGCTCACCAGGCCAGAAGGCCCCAAGCCTGGCTGACCAAAGAGGCGCCTTTTCATCCGGCTACGGCCATACAGGAGGCTTATGCTGCCGGAAGGCGAGTGCTGCTGCTGGATTGCCTGACCATGCTGGTCAGCAATTGGCTTTGCCGCTTGCTTCCCGAAGAAGAACAGGAGCAATTGCTGGAACAGGACTATTTCAGCGCTATGGCTCAGCCTGTAGAAGAGATGTTTGCTTTAATCAGGAGTTTAGAGGATGTTACCTTGGTTATGGTCACCGATGAAGTAGGCTGGGGGCTGGTTCCGGATAATGCCTTAGGCCGCCTGTACCGTGATTTAGCGGGCAGAATCAACCGCCAGGCTGCCGCTGCAGCAGACCAAGCCTGGCTTGTGGTTATGGGGCTGCCCCAGCAATTGAAATAAAGCGATTAATGAGTGTTAGAGGCCGGAAAAGCCCGGCCTGGTGTTGGTGTCAGGAGGAGCAGTCGCCGTGGATTCCTTGATATTTGCTTTTCATTTTTTTACAAACCTTCCTTTGCCGGGGGATGCGGACTGGAACGAACAGACAGCGGCAGCTTCCTTAGCCTGGATACCCCTTACGGGGCTGGTCCTGGGGCTGGTGATGGCTGTTCTCCGCTTATTTAGCCAAAATATCGGTTTTCCCCAGTCGGCGCCTTTAGCCGCGCTTCTTTTAATGGCCGCCGAGCTATGGGTAGGGGGCGCTCTCCTGCTGGACGGCTTCAGTGATACCTGTGACGGCCTTTTTTCCCGCCGGGAAAAAGAAAAAATGCTGCTGATTATGAAAGACAGCAGTTTGGGAGCCATGGGGGCTTTAGGACTGATCTTTGCTTTAGCCGCTAAGCTGTTTTTGTTGGCAGAGCTATCCGTTCAAGGGGATTTCTTTTACATTTTACTGTTTTACCCCTGTTGGGGCCGTTGGGCCGTCAATTTTGGGGTTTATCATTTTCCCATAGCCAAAAATGAGGGTTTGGCCCTCTTTTTTAAAAGCGCTCAAAAGCCGGCCTATTTTATTTTAGGCAGCGCATTCGTTATTGTCGTATTGTTTTTCATGCCTCGATATTTTCCTTTGGCGGCTTTGGCTTCCCTGGTGGTGTTGATCTTCGTTGCTTTGCAGATTCAAAAGCGTCTGGGGGGGCTGACCGGAGATACTTACGGTATGCTTAATATGGTGGCGGAGCTTACCTTTTTGCTTTTTGCGGCAGTCAGCAGGACTTGTCTGTAAATGAGTCCTGCTGGCTCAATCCGCTATCCGAAGCTGCTAGTGCGCGGATGTTCAGTAAGACTTATCTGTAATGAGTACCAACTACTCAAAATCGCCTCAATCTTAGCCGGGTGTACAAAAAAGGTTGCTCAAAAAGACCGGGCGCTCAAAAATTGAGGTTGTGCGACAGTCTTATACAAAAACCAGTGCATATATGCAGGCTGCGTCAAATTATGCACATAATTAATCAAAAAATGACTTTTTGAGCCGTAACAATTACTATTAAGACCGCACAACCTCGTTTTTTGAGTGTTAGCCATGACAAATGGCGTGAAACCTGTAAATTTGAGTAGTTTGACTCTAAACTAAATGACATTATCAAAGGGGAATCTATATGTCTCAGACTATTTATATTATCCGGCACGGGGAAACGGATTGGAACCGGCAAAAGCGCTTTCAAGGCCATACGGATATTGCGTTGAATGATGAGGGACGGCTGCAAGCGGTACGGCTGGCGATGAAGCTGGCGGATGTGCTGCCCTTTGACCGGCTGGTAGCCAGTGATTTGCTCCGGGCCCGGGAAACCGCCGAGATACTGAATCGTGGTTACAATACCCCGATTGCTGTGGATGAGGAGTTAAGAGAAATGAATTTTGGCCAGTGGGAAGGTCTGAATATCACTGCTATTCAGGAACGCTGGCCCGATGAGCTTCAAGAGTGGTATACCTCCGGCCAGTTGACGGTTCCCGGCGGCGAAAGCCAGGAAGAGCTGTTTCAGCGGGTTTGGCAGCGTTTTCGGTATTGGGCCGATCAAGAGGATTATCATAAAATGGGTATTGTTTGCCACGGCGCCGTTTGCGGCGTGCTAATCTGCGGCGTTTTGGACCGGCCCCATTGTGAAATGCAGAAATATATGCTGGCTAATACCGGCATGTATGTGGTAACAGTGGAGGAGCGGGGCAAGTATAAATTGAATGTTTTACCCTGAGGGTTCTTGCAGCCTTAACTTGTTCTATTCCTTGGTTTGACGCATAAATATTAGGGATAGAACCTGGTTTAAAGGAGGCTTGGCCATGACGCCATTCAAACTAAAGCTCAAAAGGCTCCTGCCTTATCCCGCCAAGACCATCCGGCGGCGTCAGTTAAAAAAGTTGGGAGCATTAACAGCCCTGACTTTGCTTTGTTTTTTCAGTTTGCCTTTTTTCTTTACCACCGGCGCGCCGGAAGCTATCCCGACGCTGACTGCCGGCGCTGTGGCCGCCGAAGGCCGCTTGATTCCCATTTATTCCGTGGACACAAAAGGAGAGAAGGTTTGTTCCCTGACCTTTGATGCGGCCTGGGGAGCTACCAGAACCTTATCTATCCTCGATATCCTGGATGAAAAGGAAATCAAGGCCACCTTTTTTTTGACGAATATTTGGATGAAAGAATACCCGGATATGGTCAAGGAAATTGCTAAGCGGGGCCATGAGGTGGGCTTACATAGCGACAGCCACCCTAATTTAACTACCATCAATGACGCTCAATTCCAGCAGGAGATCGACAATAACCGGAATATGCTAAAGGAGCTGACGGGGATCGAGGCCAAGGTGTTCCGGCCGCCTTTTGGCGCTTACGACAACCGGGTAGTACAAAAGCTGATGGACGAAGGCTTAGCCCCTATTCAATGGTCTGCCGACAGCCTGGATTGGAAAGAGCTTTCCGCGGGAGAGATGCTGGTAAAGCTAAAGAAGGACATCAGCCCCGGCGGTATCGTGCTCTTTCATAATGACGGTCTCCATACCCCGGAGGTTTTGCCCCCCCTTATCGATTATCTGGTGGAGCAGGGGTACTCTTTTAAGACCGTATCGGATTTGATTTTGCCCGCACCCTGGACCGTAAATAATCAAGGGGTGCAAAAGCCGGCGGCGTGATGAGACTCAGGCATGGGCCGGCAGTTGGAAGACGCTGCACTTTCTCCTTGACCGAAGTAGAAAATATCAGGTATAATTTGAAGATGGAATTATGACGTCCCGGCATGACGTAGAATGTCCGGGGCGTTTTTTGTAACGCCGAAGCGTTATAAAACGCAAGAGAGGATGACAACTTCTATGTTGACTGGCAACGAGATCAGAGAACGTTTTTTAAGCTATTTTGAGAGCAAGGGCCATACGCGGGTGCCCAGTTCCTCATTAGTACCCTTTAAGGATCCCACACTTTTATTCACCAACGCCGGCATGAACCAGTTCAAGGACGTATTTCTGGGTTTGGAGAAACGGCCTTACAGCCGGGCCACCACCGCCCAAAAATGCGTAAGAGCCGGCGGCAAGCATAACGACCTGGATACCGTAGGCCGCACGGCCCGCCACCATACTTTTTTTGAAATGCTGGGCAATTTCTCCTTTGGTGATTATTTTAAAGAAGACGCCATCCGCTATGCCTGGGAGTTTTTGACGGTGGAGATGGGCCTGCCCCAGGACAAGCTCTATATCACCATTTATACTGATGACGACGAGGCTGAGGCTTTGTGGCTGAAACAGACTCCGGTTCCTCAGGAGAGAATCATTCGTTTAGGTGAGAAAGACAACTTCTGGGCCATGGGCGATACCGGCCCCTGCGGCCCTTGCAGCGAGATCCACATTGACCGGGGGGAAAAGTACGCCTGCGGTCCTGACTGCGGTATCGGCAAGTGTGATTGCGACCGCTACTTGGAGATCTGGAACCTGGTCTTTATGCAATACAACCGGGACACCGAAGGCACAATGACGCCGCTGCCCCGGCCCAGCATCGATACAGGCATGGGTCTGGAGCGCATTACCGCCGTAGTCCAGGATGTGGAATCCAATTATGATACGGATATCATGGCGGAGATCGTCAAAGCCGTAGAGGCCGTCTGCGGCCGTCCTTATTACAAAGATATGCGGGGCTTTCCCTTCCGGGTTATTGCCGATCATATCCGTTCCTGCAGCTTCCTGATCAGCGACGGCGTTTTGCCCAGCAATGAAGGCCGGGGTTATGTACTGCGCCGGATTTTGCGGCGGGCTATCCGTTTCGGTAAGGTTCTGGGTATTGAAAGGCCTTTCATGCATGATTTGGTGGATGTGGTGGTTAAGCAAATGGGCAAGGCCTATCCTGAGCTTATTGAAAACCAGCAAGCCGTCAAGACGGTAATCAAGAGGGAAGAAGACCGCTTCCACGAAACCCTGGATGCCGGCATCAAGCTGGCCCAGGAGATTGTGGCTAAAACCAAGGAGCAGGGAGAGAAGGTTCTTTCCGGCCAGCAGGTATTCAAGCTTTATGATACTTACGGTTTTCCCTTTGATTTATCTCAGGATATTGCAGAGGAGGCAGGCCTGGCCATTGACAAGGAAGGCTTTGATGAAGCCATGGACCGCCAGCGCCGGCAGTCAAAGGACGCCAGAAAAGAAGAGGGCGCCTGGGATGTGGCTTTGCTGATGAACCGGCTAAGCCAGGGGGAGGCTACGGAATTTTTGGGCTATGACACCTTGACGGCAACCAGCCCGGCCACCATGATTGTCCGGGAAGAGGAACAGGTTGATACCGCCAATGAAGGGGAGAACGTTTTGATGATTTTCCCCCGTACGCCTTTTTATGCGGAAAGCGGCGGCCAGGTTTCCGACCGGGGCCGCATCAGCGGCAAAGACGGTTTTGTGGAAGTCACCGGCGTTGCGAAACTGCCCGACGGCCGCGTCGTTCACCAGGGTCTGGTTTCCGGCCAGATCAGAAAGAATGAGGAATTTGTTTTAGCGGTAGAGCCGGAAAGCCGGCGGCAGATACAGACGAATCATACCGTTACTCATCTTCTGCATAAAGCTTTACAGGAGGTGCTGGGCAGTCACGTTACCCAGGCCGGTTCCGTAGTGGAAGCCTGCCGCCTGCGCTTTGACTTCGTCCATCACGCAGCCATGACCCTGGAAGAAATCCGGCAGGTTGAGGCAAAGGTTAACCGGGCTATTGCTGCCGCTTATCCCGTAAATACGGAGATCATGGATCTGGAAGCGGCAAAACAAGCAGGGGCCACCGCCCTCTTTGGCGAAAAGTACAGCGATGTGGTGCGGGTAGTCTCTATGGGCGATTACAGCAAGGAGCTTTGCGGCGGCATTCATTTACCGAACACAGCCTTTGCCGGCATCTTTAAGATCATCAGCGAAGGTGCTGTCAGCGCCGGTATCCGCAGAATCGAGGCAACCAGCGGCACCGGCGTATTGGCATTACTGGAAGAAAAGGAAGACGCTATAAAATCCATTGCGGCTATATTGAAAGCTCCTGCCGCCGCTTTGGAAAAAAAGGTGCAAAACCTGGTGGACAACAATAAGGCTCTGGAAAAAGCTTTAGAAAAAGCGGAAAGCAAAGTGGCGGCTTTGCAAAGCGGTAAGCTGATGGATAAAGTCCAGCAGATTGGCGGTGTGCCGGTACTGATTTCCCGGGTGGAAGCCAGGGATAAAGAGAGCTTCTTAGGCCTTTCCGATACGTTCAAGGAAAAATTGGGCAGCGGCATTGTGGTTTTGGGTACGGTGATGGAGGATAAGGTCAGCTTTATTGTTACCGTATCCAAGGACTTAACGGCTAAAGGCTATCATGCCGGCAATTTAGTCCGGGAAATTGCCAAGGTGGCGGGAGGCAGCGGCGGCGGCCGGCCGGATATGGCTCAAGCCGGCGGCAAAGATCCGGCTATGCTTGACAAGGCACTGGAGGAAGCGGCAAAAATTATCCAGGGCATTTAATATAATCTTCATTTGTGCGGAGCCTGCAAGTGTGATAAGATAATTGTACAATCTGTCATACTGTCATAGATGAAAATTTATGTCTGTCCGGAAGGAGGGGTTACTATGGACAAAAAAGAGCAGCGGAATACAGGCAATCAGAATATGGATCATACGGTGATGTTCAAAATAAAGAATGAAGCGGAAATCAGCACCCGGGAGCTTTTGCAGCATGTGTATAAAGCCCTGGAGGAAAAAGGCTATTCACCGGTGAATCAGATCGTCGGCTATCTGTTGTCCGGCGACCCTGCTTATATCACCAGCCATCAGAATGCCCGCAACATGATCCGCCGTTTAGACCGGGACGAGCTTTTAGAAGAGCTGGTTACCGAGTATCTTAAGGTAAAGTAGATGATCGGATTAGATGTGGGAGACCGCCGAATCGGCATTGCCGCTGCCGACGGTCTGGGTATTACGGCTCAGGGGCTGCCGACTTTGGAGCGGCGCAAGCCTGCAGAGGATTTGGACGCTTTAATCCGTATCCTGAATGAGCGGCAGGCCTCTAAACTGGTGGTGGGCTTGCCCAAAAACATGGATGGCAGCGTTGGGTTTCAGGGTGAGAAAGTTCAGGAGTTTATACAGTCTCTGCTGGAAAGAATCAGAGAAGCCGGCTCTGCTTTGCCGGAAGTGGTTTACTGGGATGAGCGGCTGACTACGGTGGCAGCTCACCGGACCCTTCTGGAAGCTGACGTCTCCCGCAAAAAGCGCAAAGGCGTAGTCGATAAGTTGTCGGCCGTACTTATTTTACAAGGCTATCTGGACCGGGAGGCCCAAAAAAAACTCCAAAAGCAGGACTAAAATCCTGCCCAAAATAGCAACTGTCTATTGACAACCTTACATAATGAAAGTACAATTACCGGGAATAGAACGTTAATAAAATGGGAAATGTATGAAAGAAGCGAGGTGTAATCAATATGGCAGAAGATAAGGATATCCTGGAGAACGAAAATGTAGTGTTAGTTGATGAAGATGGCGTAGAGCATACCTTCGTATTGTTGGATGTCATCGAAGTAGAAGGTAGCGAATATGCTATACTTCAGCCTATAGATGAAGATTTGACCGACGACGAAGAGCCGGAAGCTGTGATTTTGAAGATTACCACCGATGAAAATGGCGAAGAAATTCTTGCCGACATTGAAGACGATGAGGAATGGGAGAAGGTAGCCGACTATTGGCAGGAAGCCATGGAGGCCGAAGGCGACGAGGAATAACTCCCGAAATAAGTGTATATTGGATTTATATGGCGGAGGTGCAGCGGAAAAGCTACGCCTCTGTTGCATTTATTGCCTATTCTTTGATAAAATAGCCATAAAATGCTCAAAAGGATGTGAAGTATGTCGAAAGAAGAATACGAAAAAGATAACCTGGCCAATGGAAGCATATCCGTTGCGGAGATAAAAGAACAGCCGGCCACCTTTAGAACTCGCAAAAAAAAGAAGGGCAAGGGAGGCATGGTTTTACTTGTTTTGATTATTTTAGTGGCTGCTTTGGGTATCGGTGTTATCGGCGGCAAGTATATCCAGTCTCTGGACGATCGTTGGCTGGAGGATCTGGAGCCTGTCATGGTTTCCGGAGGTGAGGATTTTATCTTCACGGTGGAAAGAGGCTGGACCTTATCCCGGACGGCCCAGGCCCTGGCAGAAAACCAATTAATCCGCAGCGCCGAAAGCTTTATACGCCTGGGCAAGCAAGAGGGGCAGGCTGAAGCCTTAAAGGCCGGCCGCTATTTGCTTTCGCCTGCCATGAGCAGCCCGGAGATTCTGGAAGAGTTGGTCAAAGGCAATTTGCTAACCGCTAAGTTTACCATCCCGGAAGGTTATACTCTGCGGCAGATCGCTAAGGTGTTTGCGGAAAAAGGCATCGCCGGCGAAGAAGAGTTCTGGCAGTGCGTTAAAGAAGGCCAGTTTGATTACGATTTCCTGGAAGGTTTGCCGGCGGACGAACACCGCCTTGAGGGCTACCTTTTTCCCGACACCTATGTTATCGAGATCGACGAATCCCTTGAATCCGTCATCAACCGCATGCTGAAACGCTATCAGGAAATTTGGCAGGCCTTACCTCCTAAGCAGAGTAATCTCAGCGACCGGGAGATTCTGATACTTGCTTCCATCGTTCAGAATGAAGTGAAGCTGGATGAGGAACGGCCTATAGCCGCCGGTATTTTTTATAACCGGCTTGCTAAAAACATGCTGCTGCAATCCTGCTCCACCGTCCAGTATTATTTCGAGGAGCCGAAGTTTCCGCTGCTTACCTCGGATACGCAAATAGATTTTCCTTACAATACCTATATTTATCAAGGCTTGCCCCCGGGCCCTGTAGGTTCTCCCGGCAAAGTCTCTCTGGAGTCTGCTATGGCTCCGGCAGATACGGAGTATTTCTATTTTGTGGCCAGGGAAGACGGTACCGGCGGCCATTATTTCTCAAAAACCTTAAACGAGCATAATCAGGCCGTGGCTCAGGCCAGAGCCAACCGCAACAAGAAATAAAGTCAAAATTTTCAGCAGCAAAAGGAGTTCCCATGGAATTATTAGCTCCTGCCGGCAGCTTGGAAAAGCTGAAAGCGGCAGTTCTCTTTGGCGCCGACGCCGTTTATTTGGCAGGTAAATCCTATGGCCTGCGGGCATTCTCCGACAACTTCAGTCCCGAGGAAATGCAGGAGGGTATCGCTTTTGCCCACAGCCACGGCGCCAAGGTTTATGTGACCGTCAATATTTATGCCCGCAATCAGGATCTGGCAGGGTTGCCTGATTACCTGCGGACTGTTGCCGCTGCGGATGCCGATGCGGTGATCGTATCCGATCCCGGCGTCTTTCAAGTGGTTCGCCGGACAATTCCCCAAATGCCGGTACATATCAGCACCCAGGCCAATACCACCAATTGGCAGGCTGCCGCTTTTTGGCAGGAGTTGGGGGCTTCCCGGGTTGTACTGGCCCGGGAGCTGCCCGCCGCTGATATCCGGACTATCCATGAGCAGTTGCCCCGGTTGGAGCTGGAGGTTTTCGTCCATGGGGCCATGTGCATGTCCTATTCCGGCCGCTGTCTGATCAGCAATTACCTGACAGGCCGGGATGCCAATCAGGGAGCCTGTGCCCAGCCCTGCCGCTGGAATTACCGTCTGGTGGAAGAAAAACGGCCGGGGGAGTATTATCCCCTTTTGGAAGATGAGCGGGGCAGCTACATTTTTAATTCGAAAGATCTTTGCCTATTGGAACAAATACCCCTATTGCATCAATCCGGTGTTTGCAGTCTGAAGGTTGAGGGACGCATGAAAAGCGTTCACTATGTGGCTTCCGTGATCAAAATTTACCGGGAAGCCCTTGACACTTATGCCGCCGACCCCGGCAATTGGCAGTTGCGCCGGGAGTGGCTCCGGGAGCTGGACCGGATCAGTCACCGGGAATATACCACAGGTTTCTTCTTAGGCGACGAAACTGGCAGTCAGGATGCTAAAATCAATTTAGGGGATAATTCCTCGGGGAAAAACCATGATTTCGTAGGTTTGGTTCTTGATTATGACCGGGAACAAAACCGGGTATTATTGGAGCAGCGGAACCACTTTCGCGAAGGTGACCTTTTGGAGTTCGTACCGCCTCAAGGCCCCAATTTTACCGTAAAAGCGGCAGGAATGACGGATGAGGAGGGCCGGCCGGTGGCGGCAGCGCCCCATCCCCAGCAGCGGCTTTTTCTGCCTCTCAGCAGCGCCGCCGCACCCTGGACCATGATCAGAAGGGCGTAGGTAAGCCGGCAATGAACAACGACTCTATAGAATTTTTCGCAAAAGCTAGTAGAAACAGGATTGCCTATGTGACAAAGATAGTTGAAGGGATGAGCCATTTAGCCATTATCTCCACCGTAGACAGACAGCAGGGTACATTAAGGGTAATTTGCGATGGCCAGGCCGCCCCGCAAGTAAAAAAAATCTTGCAGGATCTGGATTGCGAAATTCTTTTGTAAAGCAATAGATCCTGTGCGGCAGGTTTGAAAAGTCTCAGCCCCGGCAAAACTATTGCCGGGGTGATTTTTTGTCATGGATAGAAAAAAAAGAATTTATGGCATGGCTTTTTTATTTAGTTTAGTTTTTTTATCCCTGTTGGGCCGACTGGCCTATATCCAGTTATTTACCGGCTCCCATAGCGGCAATTCTCTGGCCTTGTACGCTGCCCAGCGTTCCGACGGCAGTTTTGCCGCCGAAGAATATTTGCGGGGAGATATCCTGGACCGCTGGGGCAACAGTCTGACGGCTTCTGCCGTGGCCAGCCGATTGGTGGTCTTTCCGCGAAATTTAAATCTGGAGCTTTTGCAAGCTCAGCCTATAGCCCAGCGGCTGCAGGAAGCTTTAAGTTTAACGGATTTGGCAGAGCTGAAAACAATAGCTCAGCGGCAAAAAATATATTTCTACCTGGATGATCAGGAGCTGTTAAGAGAAATAGAGGAGGCGGCCATACCCGGATTATCCGTATTGCCTGTGAAATTTCGTTATGGCAAGGGCTCCCTGGCCCGGCATTTTGTGGGCTATTTGTACGAGAAAGACGGCAGGGGAGCTTTTGGCCTGGAAAAGGACTATGACGAACTGCTGCAAGGCGCCCAACCGGAATACGCTATCGACGGGGTAAAGGACGTAAGCGGCTTTCTGCTGCCGGGATACATCAAAGCCGGCGAAAACCTGCCGGATCAGCAGCGCCATGATTTAATTACCACCATTGACCGGGATCTTCAAAGGAAAGCGGAGGAGATTGCCGCCAGAACCATGAAAAAAGGGGCGCTGGTCATTATGAGCGTGGAGGGCAGCGAAATTTTAGCTGCCGTTAGCCGGCCGGATTTTGAGCAAAACAGGATTAAAGATTATCTGGCCTATGGGGACCAGCTTATCGACAGGGTTAGCCGTAAAGCTTTTTATCCCGGTTCTGTTTTTAAATTAGTCACCGCCGCCGCCGCTTTGGAGTATGCCGCCGAACAAGGCGCCGACCTGCGCAGCCTGCAATACGAATGCAAGGGCAGCTACGCCTTTGAAAATGGCGTGACCATCGGCTGCCTTGGCCACCACGGCCGTCTTGATCTCCGCCAGGCTTTTGAAGTATCCTGCAACGGTTATTTTATTAATATGATCCAACAGTGGGGAGGCGCAGCCGCTTTAAAAAAAATCTGTGGCAGCTTTGACCTGGATACCTATTTTAATGAAGAAGCCGGGCCGATTTTACTGGCGAATACGGCCATCGGTCAGCAGGGTATTATGGTCAGCCCCTTGCAAATGGCCAGGATTTATGCCTGCATTGCCCGGGGCGGCTTGGACCAGGAGCCGGCTAAGGTCCTTTATGCTGTGGACCGCAACGGCTTTCAATTGCCTTTAGATAAGAACAGACGTTTGGTTCGGGTATTCAGCACGAAAACCGCCGCTATTCTTCAGGATTGCCTGCGTTTTACGGCGCTGGAGGGTACGGCTAAAAGCGGAAACGGCCAGCTCTACCGGGTAGGAGGAAAAACAGGTACGGCCGAAGCGGGGAAGGATAACCGGGTATTGGCCTGGTATTGCGGTTATTTGCCGGTGGAAGCGCCGGCTTATGTGGTTGCCGTCATGGTGGAAGAAAATATTGAAGGCAGTAACCAGGGCCTGCGGGGCGGCCGGGATGCCGCCGCCATTTTTAAAGAAATAGGCCAAGTCCTGGCGGTCAGGTGAGAAACTTGACATCTGGGGCTTACGCCTTTATAATTATTTTCGGTTTAAAAAATATTTATATTATTTTTATGAATCAGGAAAGAAGGAGAACAGAATGCAATACAGTTATCGTTGCCCAAAATGCGGCATTTTTACTTTGGAGCAATCCATCAAAGATGAGCCGGCCAGCCATTGCCCAACTTGCAATGAGTCTGTTAAACGCATAATCGGCAAAAATGTCAATGTTATATACCGTACCACCGGCTTTTACTGTACAGATTCCGGCGCCGGCAGCAGCGGATGTCAAGGTTGTGACCGTTGCGATTCATAAAATGTCAAAGCATTATTTTACATTAATGCCAAAAGCTTATAAGCATATTGTATGGGATTTCGCAGATGCTATGGGTGTAACAAAAACACTCATAATTCTAAGGAGGCAACACTCATGCAAACCAATTCTATGAACACCAAAATGCCCAAAGCTTCCGCTTCTGAACTTCTGAAGAACATGAAGAACGAAACCGCTACCGAGCTGGGCCTGTCCAACTACAGCACTGCTGACAAAGGCAACCTGACTTCCCGTCAGAACGGTTATGTCGGCGGCTACATGACCAAGAAAATGGTTAAATACGCTGAAGAAAACATGAAGTAATCTATCTTTGTAAAAAGCGCCTTTGCGGCTATGGCTGCAAAGGCGCTTTTTATTACTTATTTTTTTAAAAGCCGGTCTTAAAGCCTCTTATCTGGGAAATTAGTTTGCCACTTCCCGCTGGAAGCGTTCAATCCAGGCAGCTTTTTGACTGTCGATGTAATCCTGGTCAAAGGATTTCAAAGAGGATACCGCATCGGGACCAAAGGCAAGATAGGCTTTTTTGTCTTCAGGCATCGTAGCGTTTTTATTGGTGGGAGCTTCGGAAAGCTTATCGGCTACCATGCTCTGAACCTCGTCGCTAAGCATGTAGTTGACGTAAAGCTGGGCCAGCTCAGGATTGGGGCAATTTTTGATTACGTTGATGGAGGCGGCGGCCGAGAAGCAACCTTCTGCAGGATCTACCCATTGGGCGTTAACGCCGGCAGCCTGAAGGGTGGGAACATTCATGTCCATGAAGACGGAAACGGCAATTTCGCCGGTAGTAAAGCCGGTTTGAACGTCGGAACTGGCGCTGTAGAACTGGGCGATATTATCTTTATTGTCGGCCAGCAGCTTAAAGGCAGGATCTACGTTCTCCTGGCTGCCGCCCTGGGCTTCAGCTAAAGCTACCAGAAGGTAGGGGCCCGCAGTGGAAGCCATGTCGGGCAGGGAAAGGACGCCATTATATTTGCCGCTGAAAAGATCCAGGTAAGAAGTGGGAGCTTCCACGGCGTCGGCGTCATAAATAATGCCATAGCGCACTACAGAGTAGCAAGGGCCGTAACCTTCGGCGTCCTTGGCAAAGTCGTAGAGATTATCCAGGTTGGTTACTACGTTGGTGTCCAGCTTTTCAAAAAGACCTTCTTTGTTGCCGATGACGGCGAAGCTTTGGGACATTAGAGCAATGTCCATTTCGGGGTTGTTCTTCTGAGCCATGATTTTGTTGAGACGGTCGGCATTGCCGCTGGTTTCGTCGATGACGATCTTGCAATTGTACATCTCTTCAAAGCCCTTGGACAATTCGGCCACATTGGCGGCTGTCCAGCCCCAGGTGGCTACTACCAGCTCGGCGCCGTTGAAGTCTTTCGTCCCTTCGCCAGCAGCTTCCGTAGGTGTGGTGGGAGCGGGAGCAGGAGCCGGTTGGCCGCAGCCCGCAAGGCTAAAGACGAGGAGTGCCACTGCTAAAAGCAGTGCGGTGTTACGAGAAAAAGACTTTTTCATTTTTATAATCTCCTTACATTTATTGCAAACCCAACAGGGGTTTACTTCGGATAAACAATGAGGCGGTGAGGCGGAAAAACCAAGCCTACAGAGCCTGTATCAGGGCCGTCATAACCGGCTACATTGACGTAAACAGTCTGGCCGAAAAGGCCGGATACCTCAATGCGGCTGCTGATACCTTTGTAAGTGACTGACTGAATCTCTCCCACCAGGCCGCCGGCTTTGGCCGCTTCTTCAGCGGTCAGCAGCATAATATTTTCAGGACGGATAGCTAGCTGCACTTCGCTGCCGGCAGGATAGGGACAAGCCTCCGCCGGCACCGGTACCGGCAATTTTTTGTTGCCGCAAAGGATAGAGGTCAGGCCCTCGGCGGTTGCCTCTACCACGCCGGGAATAAAGTTGGCATAACCCATAAATTCCGCCACAAAGGGGTTGTGGGGCCGGTCAAAAATATTTTGCGGCGTATCGGTCTGCAGGATTTTGCCGCAGCGCATTACCACCACCCGGTCCGCCAGGGACACGGCCTCTTCTTGATCGTGAGTGACAATAATCGTAGTGATATTAAGCTCTCTCTGAATGCGTTTAATCTCTACCTGCATCTCCGCCCGCAGCTTGGCGTCAAGGTTGGAGAGAGGCTCGTCCAAAAGCAGCACATGAGGCCGGGTAACTAAGGCCCGGGCCAGGGCTACCCGCTGCTGCTGCCCGCCGGACAGCTCCCTGGGGAAACGTTTGGCCAGTTCCCCCAGCTTTACCAGCCGGAGGATTTCTTCCACCCGGGTCTTAATTTCGGCTTGGGGCAGTTTTTGCAGCTTGAGGCCGAAAGCGATATTGTCGTAGGAGGTGAGGTGAGGAAATAGTGCATAGTTTTGAAAAAAGATACCCACATTGCGTTTATAAGAAGGGATGGCGTTAAGTACCCGGCCGTCCAAAGCCACTTCGCCGGAAGTGGGGGCGGTAAAACCGGCGATCATCCTCAGGGTAGTAGTTTTGCCGCAGCCGCTTTCCCCCAGCAGGGCTACCATTTCGCCATCCTCCACAGTAAGATCGATGTGATCTACGGCAGTGAAGCTGCCATATTGTTTCGTAAGTTGGGTAAGTGTTAGTACGGCCATAATGGTCGGCCCCTTTCTTGTTTACTTGACAAACATGTCCAGCCCCAAAAACCGCTCCAGCAGCAAAATGGCAGTAAAGGAAAATAAAATTAAGACTGTGGAGATAGCCGCCAAGGTGGGGTCAAAGGAAAATTCCATATAATTCATAATCCGGATGGGCAAAGTGATAAACTTCGGAGAGCTTAAGAGGCTGCCCAGAACGGCTTCATCAAAGGAGTAAAGGAAGGACAGGAGGGCGCCGGCAATGACGCCGGGCTTAATCAGGGGCAGGGTTACCTTGAAGAAGACCTGCAAAGGATTGGCCCCCAGGCTGGAGGCGGCATCTTCCAGGGTCCAGTTAAAAGTGGAGAGCACCGCCAAAGTATTGCGCAGAATATAAGGTAAGACAATGACCAGGTGGCCCAGAAAAATCCGCAAACCTCCCGGTATGGAGCCAATGGCGCTAAAAATCTGCAGCAGCACAAAAGCAAAGGTAATGGAAGGCACATACATAGGCGAGGTGAAAAAGGCCACCAAGCCATCCCGGCCTTTAAAGCTGTAGCGGCTGACGGCCAGGGAGGCCGTTACGCCCAGGAAAACATCGACGGCGGTGGCCGCTACCGCAATTTGGATGCTGTTGATAAAGCCGCTGACAAAGTTGGTGGAGGAGCTGAAAATCCGCAGATACCACTCCAAGGAAAAGCCTTTAGGCGGGAAAACCACCAATGCCGTAGGGCTGAAGGAAGCCAGAATAATTACGATGAGAGGGGCCATCAAAAAAAGCAGTACAAGGGCAGCCATGATTTTTGGGAAAAGGCCTACGGGTTTATCATCCATTTTTGGCACCTCCCACCCGCTTGGCAATACCGGCGGTGGCATAATTATAAAGCAGCAGCATGATCAAGATGGTAAAGAGCAGGATATAGCTGATGGCCGAAGCAAAGCCCCAATTGAAATTCACGTTGATCTCCTGAAAAACCATGGTGCTCATCATACGAAAACGGGCGCCGCCCAAAAGCTTGGGCGTCACGTAGGAAGTCATACTTAAAGTGAAGACGAGAATGCTGCCGGCAATAATCCCCGGCGTAGATAAAGGAAACACCACCTTAAAAAAGGTTTGCAAGGGATTGGCTCCCAGGCTGGCGGCGGCGTACTCTACATTGCGGTCGATACCCTGAAGCACGCTGGTAATGGACAAAATCATATAGGGCACCAGCAAGTGCACCAGGCCGATAATTACGGCCACCGGGGTATTCATAATCTTCAAAGGAGCGCTGACCAGGCCGATAGCTTGCAGAAATTGATTGAGCAGGCCTTTATTGCCCAAAATGACCATCCAGCCGTAAGAACGGACTACGGCACTGACCAGAAAGGGGAAAATAACGACGATCATCAGGATGCTTTTGATCCTTGAGGGAGTCCGGGCCAAAAAATAGGCCGTGGGATATCCCAAAAGCAATGAAATTACGGTTACCTGGAGAGAGATTTTCAGTGTGTTCCAGAGTATATCCCGGTAAAAACTGTCGGACAAAAATTTGATAAAATTACTTACGCCGTCGGCCTGCAGCGTCCGCACCAAAATCCAGAGCATAGGCGCAACAAAGAGCACCGCCAGAGTCAAGAGGGTGGGCAGAGCCAGCCAAAAGGCGGGGCTAAGCCTGAACCGTGTCTTCATGCATATCCTCCTCAATTAAGGCTATCCACTCCTTGCGCACCACATCGATAAGACCTTTATCGGTAAGCTTGATCTCGGGAGAGACGGCCAAAGCCATCAACGTAAGAAAAGTCAGGGTTTCGGCATGATTCAGTCCCATGGTTTGAGCCGCCCGGTCCAGGGCAGCAAACTTTTCGGCCAAGGCAGCCATATCGTCTTCACAGAGGATACCGGCAATAGGCAGGGGAATGGCGCAGAGGACTTTGCCTTCCAGCGCCGCCGCTACGCCGCCGCCGGCAGCGATCAGGGTATTGGCAGCCAGAAGGCCATCGCTGTCATTTTGACTGAAAACCACCAGGTTGTGGCAATCGTGAGCGTAGGTAGTGGCCAATGCTCCCCGGAAGCTCTCCAGATTAGCCAGCAGGCCCAAACTGCGGCCGGCCTTACCGGTATAGCGCTCAAAAACAGCCATCTTCACCAGATTTCCCTGCTGCAGCACGCCCTTTTCCACGGTGCAGGTTCGGCGAACCCGCCGGGTACGGGAGGTTTTACCGTCTTGCTCAATGGCATTGACAGTAGCCTGCTCTCCCGGGGCGGCGATAATAAAGTCCGCCGCCGTAAGCTGGGGCAGCTTCATGGTATGGTAAGCCGCGCCAGGGATGGGGAAACCGCTGATCGGCTCAAGAATTTGACGGTCTTGGGCAATCAGGCGGCCGCCGATATAGACTTGCTGCACCTCCAGTTTCTCAAGGGAGGAGACCAGGAGAATATCGGCTTTGCGGCCCGGAGACAAGGCGCCCACATCATAAAGCCTTAATCCCTCGGCGGAATTGAGGGTGGCGTAGCGGACAGCTTTGATGGGATCAAGGCCCAAGTCTATGGCTTGCCTGAGTATGGCGGCGAGGTGGCCTTTGGAAGCCAGACGGGAAATAGGCACGTCGTCGGTAACCAGCATAATGCGGTCCTGGGCCGGTGAGGAGTTAAGGCTGGCCATCAGTTCAGCCGTTAAAAATCTTTCCTGAATCTGTACCCGCATACCGTTGCCCAGTTTTTCCCTGACTAAATCCGCATCCATGTAGGTATGATCCATAAAAATACCGGCAGCGGTAAAGGCTTGCAATTCTTTGCCCCGTAAAGTGGGAACATGGCCGTCGATCAAAGCATTAACCTTCTTGGCAGCAGCCAGAATGGCCATCATTTTGGGTTCCCCTGCCACAACGCCCAGAAAATCCATGATCTCGCCTACGCCGTGTATTTCGGGCAGGCTTAACAGTTCGGCAATATCCTCTCCTGTGATATCCGCACCGGAAGTCTCATAGCCGGGCAGGGAGGGGATGGTGGAGGGGGCCATAATATGAACCCGCAAGGGCAGATCACGGGTCATGGCAATCAGCATTTTTACGCCTTCCTTGCCCATGACATTGCCGATTTCGTGAGGATCGGCAACCACCGTAGTGGTGCCCATAGGAATGATGGCTTCCGCAAAATGGGCGGGGGTCATCATGCTGCTTTCCAGGTGCATGTGGCCGTCCACCAAGCCGGGGATGGCAAAGAGCCCTTTTGCGTCTATGGTTTTCTTTGCCCGGTGCTCCGGCTCAAAGGGGCCGGCATAGGCGATGGTATCTCCCACAATACCAATATCAGCGGGAAAGATGACTTCACCGGTAAAAACATTGAGCAGCCGCAGACCGCAAATGGCCAGGTCAAAGGGAGCCTTTCCCGCAGCAGCTTGTACGATCTGTTTTTCCATTGGCATAAACTCCTTTTAACATAAACATATAGGCAACATATTAATGATAGACTAACAGGCTATGACTGTCAATTCTCAATTCCACATGGTATAATGAGCAAACGTATGGGACAGAGGATTCGTTTGCGTGCAGGTATAATGAGGGCGAGGAGGAGACGATATGAATAAAGAAGAACTAAAAATAAAAGTGCTGGAGCAGATCGACAAAAATGCCCAGCGCATCATCGAAATCGGTCAAACCATTTTCCAAAATCCCGAGCTGGGATTTAAAGAATATAAGACTGCCGCCCTGACGGCAGATACCCTGGAAAGCCTTGGGCTGGAATGCCAAAAAGGCTTGGCCCTCACCGGCGTTAAGGCAGCGGCAGGAAAAAACCAAGGCCCCCGGGTGATGGTTATGGGAGAACTGGACGCCGTTGTCTGCCCTTTGCATCCTGATGCCGACAAACAGACGGGAGCAGCCCATTCCTGCGGTCATAATTCCCAGATTGCCGCCATGCTGGGGGCGGCTATGGGGCTGGTGCCTTTTATGGAGCACCTGGACGGGCAGGCTGTCTTTGTAGGCGTACCTGCCGAAGAATACGTAGAGCTGGAATTCCGGGAAAGGCTGCGGCAGGAAGGGAAAATCCGCTTCTTTGGCGGCAAGCAGGAGTTTATCCGCCTGGGCATCCTGGATGATGTGGATATGGGGCTGATGATCCATTCCCATGCCGGCGTGGAGGAGCGGAAATTTCTATTGGATTGCGACAGCTCCGGCTTTTTGGGCAAGCTGATTGTCTTCACCGGCAAGGAGGCTCATGCCGGGGCAGAGCCCCATATGGGTATTAACGCGCTGAATGCGGCGTCTCTCGCCATGATGGCCATCAATTCCCAACGGGAGACCTTCCGGGAAGCCGACCGTATCCGGGTCCACCCCATCATTACGAAGGGCGGCGACCTAGTAAACATTGTTCCTGCCGACGTCCGCATGGAAACCTATGTGCGGGGCCGCAGCATCAGCGCCGTGGTAGATGCGGCTCAAAAGGTGGACCGGGCCTTGAAAGGCAGTGCTTATGCCATCGGCGCCGAAGTGAAGATCACCAACGTTCCCGGCTATTTGCCTTTGATTCAAAACCAGCGGCTTAATACCCTGTTTGCCGGGAATTCCGCCCAGCTTTTGGGTGAGGAGAACAACCTTACGGGCTATGAGCTGATGGGTTCTACCGATGCAGGGGATGTCAGTTCCCTTATGCCCTTGATCCATGTTTCTACAGGCGGTTATGCCGGTACGGCCCACAGTAAGGATTTTGCCATTTGCGATCCGGAGATGGCTTATGTGATGCCTGCCAAAGCTATGGCCATGACCGTCATCGATTTGCTTTGGGCAGGGGCTGTTGAAGCCAAGCAGATCATGGCGGGGCACCGGCCCGCTTTCAGCAAAGAGGAGTATGTAGCTTTTTGGGAAGGCTATAACCAGGACATGTAAGTAATCCTCCTATGGTATTGGAAGGGTTTCTGGATTAAAAAAATTCCCGTCCCTTACCTTTTCCTTCAGTTCTCATTCATGCTCTTGTCCTGGGGTTTTGCTCACCGCCTGTTGTAATTTCCTCTCTATATGTTAAAATATATAGTCTTCGCTTAATCATTTGTGAGAAATCTTTTTTTATTCTTGTTGAATCTTGCGTTTTGTGATATCTGTAAAAAGGAGCCGGATTTTGAGACTTTGCGACGTCTCGCCGAATTTTTTGACGTAACTATCGACTACACTTATTGACCGAAGTAACATGGAAAAAGTTTCTCCTGAAGCGGTTTTGGCCTGGACAATGGGTTGATCGCAGTTTATAGGAGTTTAAATGAGGAAAATAAAGAGATTATCTTTAGCTTATTAAAAACCATGAATAATCAGCTAAATATGAGTGATGAAAAATAGATGTACGGACAATGGTACAGTTGTTTTGATAGAATTAAGCAAATTATATCAAATATATAAGATGCTATAGCAGAGAACTTTAAGGAGTGTGTTGATATGGCAAATTGGGAAACAATGCTACCAGAATCCCTTAGAATGAAATATGAAATTTACAGCTTTAATCATGCTATTGAAATATTAACTCAAGCATACAATAAAGAATTTGCGGAGACGGTCGATGCCTTGGATAATTTGAATATAATGATGTCTGATTTAATTAAGTCCGGTGGCAATGAATCTGCTATTCCTAAAAAATTATCCGAAATATTAAGGCCACTTGGATGGCAAGAAGTCAAGATTTCCGGTGATTTATTAGTTATACTGCGTACCAGAAATCCCTCCTCAGAAACTCAGCACACAATAAAAAATTACATAGACGGGCATAACATCGATTATGTAAAAGGCAAAGTTGCTTTGGATATGGAATGGAACAGCAAAGATCAAACATTTGATCGTGATCTTTATGCTTTTCGCACATTTTACGAGTGCGGGGTTATCGCTTGTGGTATTATTATTACAAGAAGCGAGCGACTCAATCAAGTATTTGCACAAGCTGGCATATTGCATAAATACGGTGCCAGCACAACTTGGATGGGAAAATTGATTCCCCGGATTCAATCAGGCCGGCATGGAGGCTGTCCGCTACTCGTTTTTGGTATTTTACCCAACGCCATCACCGATTGGAGGGATGATGAATGAGCGCTCAAAATGTTAACTACCACAAAGACTATGATCTTTGCAGCTTCTGCAATGATCAAAAATTCAAAACAGTACTCGCTGATCCACCGTGGCAATTTCAAAACCGTACAGGAAAAATGGCTCCAGAGCATAAGCGATTAAATAGGTATCCTACAATGAGTTTAAAAGATATCTGCGCTTTGCCTGTTAACTCAATTGTGGATGAGCCTGCTCATCTATACCTATGGGTACCCAATGCCCTTCTGCCAGAAGGACTTGAAGTAATGAAGGCATGGGGATTTGAATACAAAACAAACATTGTGTGGGAAAAGGTTCGTAAAGATGGTCAGCCTGATGGCCGGGGAGTAGGTTTTTATTTCAGAAATGTAACAGAACTTTTACTGTTTGGGATAAAAGGAAACAACGCCCGGACTTTAGCCCCAGGCCGTTCACAGGTCAACCTATTCCGCACCCAGAAACGAGAGCATTCCCGCAAACCAGATGAAATTTTTGAAATAATAGAAGGCTGTAGTAATGGCCCTTTTATTGAACTATTTGCCAGAGGACACAGGCCAGGATGGACACTTTGGGGAAACCAGGCAGATAAGGACTATGAACCGGATTGGCTGACTTATAAAAACGCAGACAAAAGTATCCTTTTACCGTCAGCAGTTGGCGAATAAACCACTAATAAAAGCTCTGCTGGTGCTATCAAAATAATTCTTGTTATCAAGGACACAAAGTAATTTAAAAACTGCTATGACTGTCCTTTGTATCCCAAAATAATGTTTATTGGCTCTATCGCCTCCATGATAATCCAATAAAAATTTCCGACAAAAGCGAAAGCCCTTGATTTTTCATGGGTTTTCTTTCTATGCAGTGCCTGAGACTGGGGCCAAACCAATAGGAGATTTATTCAGACAGTTTAACTATATTCTCGAGAAGCTTTGATTTCATTAGGTTTTCTCAACCTTTGATTTCAGATGATCCCACCCCTGCCGTAGCCTGTGCCCCTGCCGTAGCCTGTGCCCCTGCCATATGAGCGAAGACTACAACTAATTCGGCCAGGGATTCCAGCAGTATGGTTAAGGTCATAATTCGTTAAGGCACGATAAAAAGGGCAAATCGTCCTACGTTTACAATTAACGTTTTGCGACATGCTCTTTTCCTAATTTTTACTGAGATTCTCAAGATATTTGCGGAGGGCACCAATGATTGGTATCCTCTATTTTTTTGTCTTCCAAAAACTAACTTAAACTACTTATCCAAAAAAGCGAGTTTAAAGTGGGCGGCCTCTTAGGACGATCTATCGATCTATATACTAAATACAGTGATCAATCCCTTAAGCACTGGCGGAAGTAGTTTTAAATTTGAATTTTTGCCAATTTATCAGTGTCACCCTCAAACCAACCTGCAAACTCAGTTAGCTCTGCAAATGTAAATCAGCCACCCCTAAAATGCTGGCCGAAATAAATTCAATGCATAAAACCATCAATTCCATACGTAAACCGCCATGTACAGGAACATTGGATATATTCTAAATAAGTATATCGTTTTCACAACTATTTTTCATCGCATTAATATGGACATAGATATGCAAAGCTTCCGGCATAATAAGGGTGATCGCTTATTTATCGGACTACTATTTCCGGATATTACTCTTAGGCAAGGAGGGGCAAATGAATTATGTTAAGAGTTGCCTTATGTGATGACAACAATAACGCCATTGAGCGGTATGCGCAACTCATTTTCCGAATCGCTAAAAAAAACCAAATAGAAATTGAGCTTTCCAGCTTCAACAGCGGAGAATCCTTGCTTTTTCAATATACTGACGCCACGGAACAAGTCGATATTATCTATTTAGATATTTTGATGGATAAAACAGACGGCATGGCAACGGCCCGAAAATTGCGGGATTGCAAATGCCAGGCCCAGATCGTCTTTTTGACCGGCTGCGAAGAATACGTTTATGAGGCTTTTGATGTGAATGCCATTCACTATCTCTTAAAAGAAGAAACAAGCATTGATAAATTTGAGGAAGTTTTCCTTAAAGCCGCAAATTTGGCATTAAAAAAAGAGCATGAACAGTTTACTTTTGAATTTGATGGTGAAACAGGCGTAATCCCCATGGAGCAAATCTCTTATTTCGAAATTTGGCAGAGAATTGTTACCGTACATTACGGCGAAGGGAAAACGGGGAAATTTTATGCCAGTATGGAACAATTGGAAGACAAGCTCTCCGGAAAGGATTTTGTGCGGACACACCGTTCATTTCTCGTTCATTTGCCTTACATTGTAAAATTTCAGCGCCAGAGCTTACGATTGAGAAACGGCGAAGAAATTCCTATCGGCATTACCTATATGCAATCATTAAAAAGAACGTTTTCCGATTATATTTCCCGGTTGAATCTTTATACCTCCAGAAATCCTGCTGAGCAAGAGGAGCAGTCATGAGTTACATTATTGCCATTGTAATGATTCTCATGTATTATCTCATTTTTATGCTTTACTACCAAAAGCTGTTTCCTGTACAGCAAAGCAGGCAAATTCTTATTTTGCTGATTTTGGCCATTGTACTGGCTTCTTATGTATTTTTAGATACGCAAGAGTTGAGCGGATTACGGTTTCCCGCCGTCATGCTGGTCATGATCGTAGGTCTTTATTTTTCAACAAGCATGAACTGGCTGCAGGCACTGTACGGCGGAGGACTGTGCGTGCTAAGCGTTTATAGCTTCCGGGGGGCATTTACTTTGACCGGCTCCTTGGTTTTTCAAGGGCATAGCTTTTCCTCCGAAACAGATCCCTATTATCTGATTACGATATTTGCTTTACCTCTGGCCCTTTTGCTTTTTTGGGCTTTGCGCAGGACCATCTTTCCCGACGCCAAAATCAAAAAGCTCCTGAATAATAAAGCTCAGCTAAAACTCATTGTGATATATGAAATTATGGCGGCAATAAACTTAGCGAATATCAATTTGGGACGGAGCCTGTCCCCCTATGATATACGGTATTTGGGACCCTACTTATCCCCTCACGGCATATGGGCAGTAAAAATATCCATAGGAAGCTTTCTGCTTACCCTTAGCATGCTGATCTATGCTGTTTATCAATCTATCCAAAGTACGGAGCTTTTGGAATATCGCTACAAAATCCAGACCTTGGAGGAGCAGTATGAACAGCAGCTCCGCCATTATAAATCCTACCAAAAATACACGGAAAGCTTTCGGATATTCAAGCATGATTATAAATCGATGATGGTGTCTTTAAGAGCGCTTCTCAAGGCCGGGGAGAATGAGCGGGCCATCCAGCTGATGGATGACCTTTATATTGATATGCAAAAACGGATGGACATTCATAAGAAATATTCCGATAACGTTGTTCTTGACGCTATGCTGCAGGATACCGCAAATATATGCGAAGAAAAGGGCATACGCTTCTCCTTTAACATCTTTGAGCCCCGCAATACCGAATTATCCAAGCTGGATGCCATAAGGATTTTTTCCAACATCACCAAAAACGCTGTTGAAGCCTGCCAACAAGTGCCCTTGCCGGAACGTTTTATCTATATCAGCACCAGAAATGACGAGCAGTGGGTTACCCTTGAAGCAATCAATTCCTATGATGGGAAAGTCTTTATGGATAATGAAATTCCTAGGACAACGAAAGCGGACAAAGAAGAGCATGGTTTAGGCCTGAGTATTATCCAGGAGATCGTACAAAATTTAGGCGGATTTATAATTTATACTGCGGATAGGGAAACAAAGACCTTCATCATCAGAGTCCATATTCCCCGTTTGTAAAGCAAACACTGCCGCGCCCATTTTCATGCTTTGACTATCCAGCATAAATTAAATTTATCTTCCAGAATACCATAATAATTTTCTTGTATTTTTGAAAATGGAATATAGATTTCCCCATCTTCGCTTAAGCGATCAAAGATCTTCTTTGCTTCATGGGGCTCTTCATAGCATACGGTGAGAAATATATTATTGCCTTGATTAAAGCCGAAAGCGGAGGGGGTATCGCAAAACTCAACAGTTGTGCCCGCTATGCATAGAGGTGCAGACATTATGCGGGATTTCATTTGAGGGGACGCTTGAACATCGGGAAGAAAAGAAGCAGCCCCTGCGCCGTAAGTCAATATGGAGGAAATATCTTGTTCAAATACCTTTGCGTAAAAGGCAACTGCCTGCCGGCAGTTGCCGTTAAAACTGATCGATATGCTAAATGCCATCAATACCACCTTCCCCATGGGTTCCTCATCGTTGTCTCAAAAGTATAGAAAATATACAACGTTCTTTTTCGGATAGGGCTATTGATGTATTCAATTAAGATTATATTGTATTAAATTGATAATCCCTATCGTTTATTGCCGGATACATTTGATCAATTTTTTGACTGCTTTTTTCTCAATCCGGGAAACATAAGAGCGGGAGATGCCCAATTCCTCCGCTACTTCCTTTTGCGTACGCCGCAAACCGTCTTCCAGGCCGAAGCGCCAGCTTATTACCTGCTTTTCCCGTTTTGTCAAATACTTTAACTGCTCCAGGAGATTTTGGAATTCCAGACGGTTTTCCACCTCGTCAACGACGATGTCGCCGTCTGTGCCTAAGACTTCCAACAAAGTGATGGAATTACCTTCACGGTCGGTGCCTACGGAATCATAAAGGGAAATATCATTGCGGTTTCGCCTGTTGGCCCGGAAGAACATGAGGATTTCATTTTCAATGCAGCGGGAGGCATAGGTACTTAGCTTAATGCCTTTGCTTTCATTAAATGTCTGTACGGCCTTAATCAATCCGATGGTACCGATTGATATAAGGTCATCCCGGTCCTCACTTTTGCCTTCGAATTTTTTAGCAATATGGGCTACCAAACGAAGATTATGCTCAATCAAAATATCGCGGGCCTCAGGATCCCCGTTTTCCATGGCTTTTATCCAAAGCTGCTCTTCAACCTCCGATAAGGGCTGGGGAAAGCTGTTGCTGTTGATATAGTAGGCGGCCAGCAGCATGCCGTTGACGATAGCTGCGCAGCCTATGATGATTGCCCCCAATGCCATTTTTATTCCACCTCCGATTGGATTTGTTGTAACGCCTTAGCGGTTAGTTATAAAGCATATGAAAAAATAAGCAGAAATTGCCTGGCCTAATATTCTTTTTTCGTGTATACTAAGGAAATATGACTGGATGGCAAAGGAAGGGAAATCATGAAGCTTATTCAACCGGATTTAACTGTTGACTGCTTAAATGATCTGGATCTCTCTTATTGGTATGAACGGGGCATCCGGGGTATTTTTATCGATTTGGATAACACCATATCGCCCTGGCGTCAAAACAGCGTTACCGGCGAGGCCAGGGAGCTGATTGATAAAGCCCGGCAGGCAGGTATTATGATTATTTTATTTACAAATGCCGGAGAGATTCGGGCCCGGGAGGTGGCTTGGTCTTTAGGGATTGGCTATTATGCCTCGGCCAAAAAACCCTTTGCCGCCATGTACCGCAAGGCCATGAAGGAGCTGGAGCTAACCGGTTCTGAAGTCCTGGCCATCGGCGATCAGGTTTTTACCGACGTTTTAGGAGGCAATCTGGCAGGCTGTACTACAGTGCTGACGTCGCCTCTGGCCCAGGAAGAATATGCCGGAACCAAATTTTTGCGGTTTTTGGAAAGGCTGGCCGGCAGAAAAGCGGTTTTTCACAGCAGAGACTAGATCAAGCATAGATAAAAATAGAGAGCAGGGCCTCAGATAAGGATGATTTTATGGAACCTTTATATCAGGACAGACTCGGCCATTTTCGCCAGGAATTAAAAAAACAGGGCCGGGAGGCTTTCTTGGTCAGCAAACCGGAAAACCTGCAGTATCTCTCGGGCTTTCGGGGTGATTCCACCTGGATTTTAGTCACCGGCAGCGATAAACTTTTGTTCACGGATTTTCGTTATATAGAGCAGGCCAGAGAGGAGTCTCCCGGCTGGCAGGTAGTGGAAAACAAGACCGGCCTGGCGGCTGCTCTAAAAGACCAAATGGTCAAGCTGGGTCTTAAGGAACTGGCTTTCGATTCCGGCTATATTACGATGGAAGTCTATCAGCGGCTGGAGTTAACCTTGGGCAAGGACGTAAGCTTATACCCCCAGCAGGATCCCTGTAGTCTGCTGCGGCAGGTCAAAGACCCCTGGGAGCTGCTGCAGATGGAAAAGGCTGCCGCCATCGGCGATGAGGCTCTGACTTTGCTCTTGCCCAGCATCAGGCCGGGCGTCAGTGAAAAAGAACTGGCCTTGGAGCTAAATTATCAGATGAGTAAGCTGGGCAGCGAAAAACCTTCCTTTGATACTATCGTGGCCGCCGGTCCTCAAGGGGCTTTGCCTCATGCCAAGCCTTCCGGCTACCGGCTTAAAGAAGGGGATATGGTTACCCTGGATTTTGGCGCCATTGTGGGCGGCTACCATTCGGATATGACGAGAACCTTTATTTTGGGCAAGGGCCACCGGCTACAGGAAGAACGTTACCGTCTGGTTTTGGCGGCCCAAGAGAAAGCTTTGGCAGCCATTGAGCCCGGCGTCAACGTGCGCAGTATCGACAATCTGGCCCGGCAGTATTTGGCTGAGGCAGGCTACGGCGATTATTTTGGTCACGGCCTGGGTCATAGCGTTGGCCTGGAAATTCATGAAGATCCCCGCTTCAGTCCTATAGCCGAGGATATACCTTTATTGCCGGGCATGGTGATGACGGTGGAGCCGGGCGTCTATTTGCCGGGCTGGGGCGGTTTGCGTATTGAGGATAGTATTACAGTAACATTTAATTCCATAAAATTTTTAACGAAATTCCCGAAAACACTGGAAGAAATAACAATCATTTGGTAAACTATAAGGTGACAAGCTTAAGGGAAATACAGAAGGAGGACATCCATGATATCAACGTCAGATTTTCGTACCGGCCTGACCTTCGAATATGAAGGCGATGTAGTTACTTTAGTGGAGTTTCAGCACGTCAAGCCCGGCAAAGGCGCCGCTTTTGTCCGCTGTAAATTGCGCAATCTAAAAACCGGTTCCACAGTAGAAAAAACCTTCCGGCCCGGAGAAAAATTCCAAAAGGCCCATGTGGAACGCAAGGAAATGCAATATTTATATAAAGATGGAGACAATTGGATGTTCATGGATACGGAAACCTATGACCAGGTTGCCCTCATGGAAAGCCTTCTGGAAGATGCCCCCAAGTATTTGAAAGAAGATATGACCACCGGTATCCTCTTTTACCAGGGTCAGGTTATTGGTATGGCTTTGCCCCAGCAAGTGGAGCTAAAGGTAGTGGCCACGGAGCCGGGCATTAAAGGCGATACGGCCTCCGGCGGCAGCAAGCCCGCTACTTTGGAGACGGGCCTGACCGTACAAGTTCCCTTTTTTGTCAACGAAGGTGATGTGCTGATCATCGATACCCGCACCGGCAGTTACGTCAGCAGAGCATAAAGACGAGTTAAGATAAGCAAAATAAATGTCTAATCAAAACAGAGAGGGGTGTTTTATGAGCATCAAGGAAAAGGTAGCTTATTTATCCGGTTTAATGGACGGCCTGGGTTTTGACAAGGATTCAAAAGAAGGCAAGATGTTCGACGGTATTCTCGGTATTCTGGAAGAGATCATAGACGAGATGGACGACATCGAAGAAGATCTGGATGAGTTGGAAGAATTTGTGGAGGCTTTGGACGAAGATCTGGATGAATTAGAAGACATCCTGGGCTTTGACGATGATGACGACGAAGATGACGATGATGACGACGAAGATGAGGATGACGAAGACGAATTTGTCAGCATCAAATGTCCTTCCTGCGGCAAGGTCAATTATTTTGATCCCGAGGTTCTTTGGGAGTCCGATGACGAAGTGGAAGTACTGTGTTCCGCTTGTGACGCCGTGATTTTTTCCAGCAGTGAGTGCGGTGAAGACTGTGACTGCGGCTGCGGCGGTAAAGAGGACGACGAGGATGAGGAAGACGAAGACTAGGAATAAACAAATCCTCCGGAATTAAGAAAACAAAGATAGTAGAATATTTTTCAAGAGGATGTCTCATCAAAAATGATATGCTCCCTTCCAATTGCCAAGTGATTTATTATTTCACTTGTCTAACTGGAAGGGAGCATTCTTATGTCAAAAATAGAACCACAGATAAAAATTACCCATATCAAAAAATAGAGAGATTGAAATGTAAGTAATGTAAGGGGTCAGCAGACAAAATTGCAGGTTTAAAGTAGGGCTTCTTTCTATGGTAGCGGGAAACTTCCATGCAACAGTGTTGGCATAACCCTCCCCACCCACCAGCGGAGGGGTGGCTTATGGTGGTTCCATTCTGTGCAAAATTGCAAGTTTGTCTTCGTCTAGAGACCCTATCAGAGGAAATAGGAGAAAGCTTGAAGCATTTCTAGTAGTTTGGTAGTGAATTTACTTCTTCCAGGACACTAGATGCAGCCAAGGCATACATTTCCACCTGTTTTTTGGCCGCCATAGCTCTAGGGGGGTGTCTACAAACCTGCATTTTTGCTCAACTGCCGCTCTTATTGGATACAAACTTGCATTTTTGCACAACTCCAGCGGCAGCGATAGCGCGACAGACCCTCATATTCGATTTTGTGTCTTTCTGGTCTAAAACAAGGGACAGGGCATATATTGGTTTTAAACAAGGACAACCAAGACGAGAAAAAAAGGAGTTTTATCATGACAGGCTGGACGGCTCATTTCCCGAAAGAACTGGCGGATATTTTATCGATGGGACATCAGTTTTTACAGGAAAAAACCATGGAAATACGCTTTCGTTCCGGACGGCCCATCATGATCAGCGACGGGCAGCGGATGCTGGCTTGGGATGGGGCCGCCTGGCAAAAAGAGCTGCCTGCCGGCAGGCAAGGGGCTTTTAGCGAAGGAGAGCTGCGGAAGCTTTTTGAACATCTGACGGGAGGATCTCTTTACCGGCTGGAGGAAGAATTGCAAAACGGCTATCTCACTTTGCCCGGCGGTCACCGGTTAGGCTTTTGCGGCCGGGCGGTATTGGAAAAAGGCAAAATCAAAACCATGCGGGAGATTTCTTTTATGAATTTCCGGCTGGCCCGGGAGGTGCCGGGATGCCTGGAACCCTGGATAGATTTGTTGGTCAAGGATAAACGCTGGCTATCGACTCTGATTATTGCGCCGCCTTTGGGGGGTAAAACCACCCTGCTGCGGGAGATGATCCGCCTGGCCTCCGGCGGTACCAAGGTCAAAGGGATTTCCATCCCCGGCTATAATGTCAGCGTAGTGGACGAGCGGTCGGAATTAGCCGGTTCCTGGCGAGGCATTCCTCAATTTGACTTAGGCCCCCGCAGCGACGTATTGGATGGCTGTCCCAAAGCTCAAGGCATGATGCTGATGATCCGTTCTATGGGGCCTCAGATACTGGCGGTGGATGAGATCGGTAAAAAAGAAGACATAGAGGCTTTAAAAGAAGCGATTGCCTGCGGCATTACGGTTTTTGCCACGGTTCATGGCCGCAGCCGGGAAGAAGTAGAAGCCAGGCCCGGTATGCAGGCACTGTTGGACAATAGTATATTTGAGAGAATATTGCTTCTCGGGGGGTGAGCGGAATGCTGAAGTATATGGGTATTGCCATGATTATCACTGCCGGCGGCCTGCTGGGCTTTTTGAAAAGCCGCACCTATAGCAATTATGTGGCCTTGCTGCAAGCCTTGGCCCTGGCTACGGATCTTCTGGAAACAGAGATTCGCTACAAGCAAAATCCCCTGGAGAGGGCTTTTGAGGAAACGGGCAATGCCCTTAATCATCCCGTGGTAGCCGGCCTTTTTCTGACGGCGTCCCATGGGGAAACTTCTTCCTGGGGGCTGCCCGATGAAGCCTGGCAAAAAGGAGTGGCTTCAATGGCGAAAAGCATTCCCCAGGGAGAACCGCTGGCCGATTACCTTTTGGATTTTGGCCAGGCCTTGGGCCGTACGGATCTGCAAACCCAGCAAACCCTGTTTGCCTTGTTCCGGCGGCAGTTGGCTCAATGTTTGGAACGGGCCATTGCCAGGGAGACAAAAGAAGGCAGGCTATGGCAATATCTGGGGTTGTCCGGAGCGGTAGTTTTGGTCATTCTCTTAATCTAATCAACAGGGAAAGGGTATAAGCATATGAACATTGAGCTGATCTTTCAAATAGCCGGCATTGGTATTTTGACCTCCATCCTCCATGCGCTGCTCAAGCAGGCCGGGAAGGAAGAATATGCTTTTATTGTCACCTTGGCGGGAGTGGCTATCGCTTTCATTATGGTTATACAAGTGCTGTCTCAGCTTTTCAATCAGGTAAAAAGCGTTTTTTCTTTAGGGTGATGGGGAGGGGATAAGGGTGGAAGCATTGCAATTGGTTATGCTTGGCATAACGGCCACAATGCTGGCCTTATTCGTCCGGGAAAGAAATAAGGAGTTTGGCCTTTTGGTGAGCCTTGCCGGCGGTATTCTTTTGATCACTTTGATTCTGGAGCCTTTAAGTACGGTGATCATGGGTGTGCGGGACTTAGCCCAAAGAGGACAAGTCAGTCTGGCCTATATTGATATTGTGCTCAAAGCTACGGCCATAGCCTTTTTAACGGAGTTTGCCGCCCAAATCTGCCAGGATGCGGGGGAAGGAGCCCTGGCCAAAAAGGTGGAGGCAGGGGGTAAGGTACTGATCTTGTTAATAGCGCTGCCGATTTTTTCATCGGTGCTGGACGGGCTGCTGGCATTATTGCCATAATGCCGGCTGAAGTGCAACCGGCCATCGGTACAACATCGGTACAATATATGGAGGAAGGAAATGAAAACCTCTATCCTAACGCCTATAAAACTAATCCTGCTGGTAATGGTTTTCCTGCTGATTCAGCCAATGGCCCTGGCAGGGGCGGAAACAGAGAAAATCACTTCAGAGGGAGTGCCGACAGAGGATTTGCCGGCAGCTGCCTCCGGGGATGGGGTGGATATGTTTATCCCGGATATCGGCGGCTTTACGGAAGCCTTGGAGCAGATTGACGATTACTTAGCGCAGCAAGGAGTGGGGCCTTTTTTAAGCAGGTGGTTTCAGGAGCTTAAAAGCGGTCAGCGGGGATTAAATTGGCAATCGTTGAAAGATTTAGGGCAAGGCCTGTTTTTACAGCAAATCAAGGCCCAGGGCAGCTGGCTGGGGCAGGTTTTAATCTTATCGGCGGTCTGCGTGCTTTTGGAACAGCTAAACCGCTCCGTGGCCGGGCCGGGACCGGCTAAAGCCGGCCAATTGGTGAGTTTGCTGCTGATCATGACCTTAGTGCTTCATTCCGCCGGCCTGGCCCTGAAAGGCGCCACCGGGGCCATTGAAGGCATGGCCGGCTTCATGGAGGTACTGGTGCCCCTATTAATGGCGGCCATGATGAGCCTGGGCCAGGTCAGCACCGTTATGGTTATGCAGCCCCTGGTTTTGGGCTCCATGTCCTTTATTACGGGACAGATCCACTACCTGCTGTTTCCCATGATCATGATTTATCTGGCCCTGGTTTTGGCTAACTCTTTATCGGAAGGCTTGTCCGTGGGCAAGCTGGCCAAATTTCTCAAGCAAACGGTGCAATGGGGCCTGGGTATGTCCATGACCATATTTACGGCAGTGCTGGCCGTATCCGGCGGTTTTGCCGCCGTGGCTGACGGCATCAGCCTGCGTACCGCGAAATATGTGGCCGGCAATCTGGTGCCTGTGGCCGGCAAACTCTTTGCCGATGTGCTGGATACTGCCGCCGGCGCCGCCCTCATCCTGAAAAACAGCATCGGTCTCATCGGTATGATTGCCATCGTAGCCCTTTTGATCATTCCTTTGGTGGGCATCTTCCTGCAGGCCATGCTGCTAAAGCTGGTAGGCGCAGTGGTGGAGCCTTTAGGCGACAGCCGCACCTCCGGCATATTGGATGAGCTGGGCAATGTAATGATGCTGATTTTTACGGTTTTAGGAGCCATCGGCATTATGGTAATCCTGACCTTGTCGGCGATTTTGCTGGCAGGCAACACAGCCATAATGATGCGGTGATCTAAGGACGAAGACCATTGAGGTGAAGAAATGATGACTTATTTAAGCGCCCTGGCGGCCAAAATTATCGGCGTAGTCTGCGTCAGTGCGGTTCTGGAGCTTTTAATTCCGCCGGATAAAAATGTCCATCTCTATTTTCGGATGTTTGCCGGACTTTACATTTTATCGATTTTATTGACTCCTCTGGGGCAGTTCTTTTTTACGTAAATCGGGAATACAGCGAATTTCAAAGGGAAGGGTTGGTCAAGGTGCGGTTAAAGGAAGGATTAGAGAAATTAAAGCTAAACCAATACGCAATCTGGGCTATGCTGGGTTTAGGCATCCTGCTGATGTTGGCTCCCACGTTTTTGTCCGGCGGCAATAAAAGCAGGCCGGCAGTTTTAAGCAGCTCTGCCGGACAAAGTTTTAGCGGTACGGTAAACAGCGAAGGGGCTTTATTGGCAGAACAAGCCGCAGCCATCCTTGCCACCATTAAAGATGCCGGAGAGGTTAAAGTCTTTCTGATGCTGAAAAAAAGCAGCGGCCAAGAGGAAAGCCAGGCTTTTGGCGGCACCTCTTCCCGGCAGCTCTTAGGTCCGGAGGTAGGGGGGGTTCTGATCACTGCCGCCGGCGCCGGCGATCCGGTAGTCCGTTGGCAGATTTACCAGGCTGCCGCCGCTTTGTTTGACGTTCCCGCCGAAATGATTTATGTGGCTGAAGGGGGAGGAAATTAATGAATGTATTCATCCGTTTTGGAACATTAAAAATGGTGGCGGGTTTCGGCGCTATTTGCATAATGTTTGCCGCCGGCTTGTCTTTGAGCAGCCTGATCAATCCCCGGCAGGCGGAAATGTCGGCAATGAAAAGGGCGGCGGCAGTCCAGGAGGCTGCCCCGGCGGCCGCTCAAGGAGCGGAAGGGGAGCAAACTGCCGGCGATGCGCAAGACGGGGATGGGGCAAAAGCAGCAGGAGAAGACGGTACCGCAGCCCCGGCAGATGAGGGGCAAGCCGCAGACGGCTCTCAAGGGCAGGGGATACAGCCGGCAGCTTCTTTGGGGCTGGAGCAAAAAGAGGAGCCCATGACAGAGGCTAAGTTGGTGCTTAATGAAACGGCAGCGGCAGAAGACAGCCTGGCTGCTTACCGCATCGACCGCTGGCGGGTCAGAAGCCAGAGGACAACCTTTCTGGAGGCCGTGGCCCAGGATACCACTATTGCCGAAGCGGAAAGAGCCAGAGCCAGGCAATCCCTGTGGGAAGAGTACAACCGCCGGGAAAAAGAGCTGGCCTGTGAGGAAGCTATGGTTTCCAAAGGTTTCGGGCCGGTGCTGGTGAGCATTGATGAAAGCAGCCGTCTTACCGCTTTAGTGCCTACCGTTACGTTTACGGATGAGGAGTTGGTGCAAATCAGCGATATCCTCTGCCGTTTAGGAGGCTGCCGTGAAGAGGATATCATTTTAATTCCTTTGTCGAATTGAGCTTTTCCAATATATTGAATGTCAATTTTCCAAATAAAAAGCAGGAGTTTTGGAATATTTATAGAATCTTAACATACCGGTTAGTGAAATTTAGCTTAAATGAAAGGAGCCAGTCTTTTGGTCGGCAGTATAAGCGAGTTGAAGCGTAACCTGCTAAAATCTTTTGACAGTATCTATTTGGACATATTTCAATTTGGCGTCAAGCGTTTAAGCATTGACATCCTGGGAAATAAGATCCTGATTGTTGGCGAGCATGCCAGGTTACCGGGCCTGCAAGCCCTGGATCATTCCCAGCGCTTTGTAACCAGGCTGACGGATGTGGCCTTGCTGGATGAGTGCAAGGTTAGGCTCAAGCAGGCTATTGAGGAAAAGATGCCGGACATCAGGGTGCTGACGGTTCTAAATGATTACGATCCTCATACGGAGATTGCCGCCACCATCATTGTCACCGAGGGAGAGCTTTTAAGCCCCCGCAATTAACGGAACAGAGATACAAGGGTAGGACCTTCGCTTGCGTCGGCAATGCCCCCACAACAAAAAACTGATGGTGAATAGCTTCCTACCGGGAGTTGGATAGCCGCCGGTTAAAAGTAAATTGCGTTTGATCTTTTTAGAAAGATCTGACGGATTTCTTTATGCCGGCGGTTTTGTTTTGCCATCCGCAAAGAGTACGCCAGAGGGGGTGATTAATGCCAGAAAATCCGGTTTTCCGCTATGAAAAGGGAAGCTTTTCGGTAGTAAATGAATTTAAAAAGGGTGTAATGATTAATAAAAATAAGGGGGTCTTTTAATTATGTTAACACCAAATAAAACGAAGAAGGCTATGCCAAAAATGACAGTGGTAGGCTTGGTGGTTCTTGCCTTATGTTTGCTGGGTCTTTTCTTTAAACCCAACAGCCTTAACGAGGGCTTTAACGCCATGGTATCCAATGCCCATCCCATCGTCATCAACGTGGGACTTTTAAGCACCATGTCCACATCCATTATCATCAGCGTTATCATGGGCCGCTTTCTGGAACGGCTGGGCTTTACCGATGCTATGATGCGGCTGTTTTTGCCTGTAGGCAAGCTGCTGAATGTGAACTGCGCAATCTTAATTCCGGCTATTTACAATATTCTGGGGGACATTAATGCGGCGGGCCGCATCTCCGGACCAATTTTGGTCAAAACCGGCGCCACCAAGGATGAAAAAAAGCTGGCAATTTTCACTATGGTGCAATCCCAACAGTCTTTTTCCACTTTCATGCTGGGATTAGGTTGCCTGACCCTTTGCGGCGCCAGAGTATTTGCCGTAGTAGCCATCGCCATTTTTGCTCCTCTGGTAATTTGCCCGGCCATCGGCCGTTTGTTCTGGCGGGATTGTAAAGCCGTAGAGATCGAGGATCTGCCAGTCTTTACTCCCGATACGCCTATCCTTAACGGACTTTTTGCTTCCGGCCAGGAAGGCATTAACGTCTTACTGCATTTGGTTCTGCCTGCTTTTGCCGTAGTATTTGGCATCATCGGACTTTTGGATTTTATCGGTATCTGGCAGTATGTCAATAACTTTTTGATTTCCGCTATGACTGCGCTGAATATCGATCCGGATACGGGCATTCTCAGCATCATGGCTTCGCCTACCCTGGCCATGAGCAACCTCCAGGCCACCGCCGCCGCCATCAATCCCAAATGGGTTATCGGCTCTTTTGTTATGGGCGCTTCCGGCTTTCCTCTTTCCGTGATTTTCGGGCAAATCCCCATGATTTGGGCCCAGTCTTGTGAAATGGAGCCCAGTGAAGCCTTAAAACCTGCTTTAATCGGCATCATCGCCCGCGTGCTGACCGCCGGTTTCATCGCTACCGTTTTGGGCGGCCTGCTGCTGAAGTAAATCCCGGACCCCATCCAAGGAGGAGCTTATGGAAGAGCTACTGATACACAATGTGGAAATCTGGACGCTGGATGATGCCCGGGTAATTGACCGGGGCTGGCTTACCGCCGGCGGCGGCAAGATCACCAATTTGGGCCAGGGATCGCCTCCGCCGGATATTGAGGCAAAAACCATAGTAGATGGACAAGGCCGGCTTTTGCTGCCGGGCCTGGTGGATTGTCATACCCATCTGATGGAATATGCCACTGCAGAAATCAATCATACCCAAGGCAAAGCCCAGGAGATGGCAGCTGCCGCTAATCTGCTGCTGGCTTTGCAATCAGGTATCGTTGCCACCGGCGAGCATCATTTGGGCCATCCGGTTTTGGACATGCCTATGGAGAAATATAAGGAGATCCTCAAAGCCACACCCCTGGCTTCGGCCATAGCTTATGGCTGCTGCTGGCTGGGCTTTGAGCCGAAGGTATTAACCAGCGCCACCAGACCGGGAGCCGCCTTTACGGAAGATGTGTTAACGGATGAGGACTATTTACTGATGGCGGAGGCTTCGGAATTTCCCGGGGAGAATTTGTTTTTAAATTATACCTGCGCCAATGCGCCGTTAGATGCGGCGCCCCATGCCGGCGGCGTAACCTATGACCGTGAAAAGCTCAGCCATATTGTTGATTTGTTTCATGGCAAAGGCAAGGCTGTAGGCGCTCATATTGAAGGCGACGCCTCAGCCCGGTTATTTATCGAAGCCGGCGGCGATGTGATTCATCACGGCCATCATTTGACGCCGGAAATTGGGGAATTAATGGCGGAGAAAGGTGTTTCTCTGGTATTGACTCCGGTAGCCGGCACCAGCAAGCGGCCTACCAGTCCCGAGGAAACTCTGGCTTTTTACCGGCAAGGAGTATTCCTGGCTCTGGCCAGCGACGCCTATATCTATCCTCATCCCGAGGCCCAGTGGATTTCTTTGGCCCAGGACCGGCTGGCAGGTCCGGCGGAATATCTGCGGATCGTAGGTTCCACTTTGCGTTATCTTGTAGAAAAGGGCGTAGACTCAAGTGAAGCTTTGAAGCTGATTACCGTGAATCCCCGCAGGCTTTTGCGGCCCGGGGAAGAAGCGGCTGTGCTAAAGCCCGGCAGGCCTGCCGATATGATTATGTGCAACAAGCTGCCGGCATTGGTCACGGAGGACCCGGCAGATATTGTGCTGGTGGTTACCCAAGGCCATATACAAGTGGATAAAAGAGCTGCAATATAAAGTGCGGCCGGACAAGCCGGGCAGTCAGGCGGGAGATGCATTTTCCCGCCTGGCTTTCCTGTCTGCTAATCTGGTAAAAAAACTAAGAAAATGGTATAATAATAGTAATGAGGTGATGGCATGACAGGCGGCGAAAAAATCGAGAGCAAGGATGCTGCTAAAGAAGAAGAACAGCAAAAAATTAAGGCGGAGCTCATTGGCGGCAAAATCGGCGCTCTGGTTTTGCAGACTGCCGGCGTGGAAAAACTCTCCGGCAGCGCCATAGCCGGTCTCAGCGAAAAAGTAGGGGTGAAGAAGCCGGCCAAGGGAATCCGGGTGGTGCTGAAAGATGACGCCGTCTTGGTGGATATCCATATCGTAGCGGTCTTTGGCAGATCCATTCCGGAAATTGCCCGCTGCATTCAAAAAGAGACGAAAAAACTGTTTAACGAAGAATTTTCTTCCTATCATCTGACGGCGGTAAATGTCTGGATTGACGGTCTTAGTTTTAATGAAGAAGCAATAAAATACCGTGATCAGGCGATAGCGTTGTTAAAACAAGAGGAAAGAGAAAAATGCAACCCGGACTGAGAACTGTTTTGGATGAAATTCTACCTATTTGAGTTGGAAAATTACCGGAATTTTCCCGAGGGAAAATAAGCAAATGATCAAGATTTTCCCTTGCGTTTATGGAGGTAAGGGGTTATATTATTAACATTAAATAGATAACGATGTTTGAAAATGGCGTATTATAGGAGGACCGGTTTTGAATATGAAACGGCGCAATACCCGGGAGTTGGTAATTAAGGCTTTATTTGCTTATGAAATTGAGAAAGGGGATCCTTTCCGGCAATTGGATTACATTGCCGTCGACTGGGAGATGGCCGGTTTTGATGAAGGCAAGCTGGAAGCTTTTTTAGCCGGGATAGAAGACGAATATGCCCGGCGGCTTACTTCCGGCATCTTGGAACACAAGGCGGAACTGGACAAGATCATCGGCGATTTTGCCGTGGACTGGGAGATCAGCCGTCTGGGCGGAGCTGAACGCAATATTTTGCGGCTGGGCCTTTATGAGATGCTCTATGACGAAAAGCTGCCCCCGGCTATCGCTATCAATGAGGCCGTAGACCTGATCAAAAAGTATGGCAGCCAGGAAGCAGCCAAATTCGTTAACGGCATTTTAGGCAGAAAAGCAGAAGAGCTGAAAGCGGCAACCCCTTGATGAAAAAGGTTTTTTTAGGGCTGGATACTAGTTGCTATACCACATCCTTAGCTCTGACCGATGGAGAAGGCCGGCTTTTGCATCAGCAGCGCCGGCTTTTGCCGGTAAAGGCGGGAGAGAAGGGCTTGCGGCAGTCCGAAGCCTTTTATCAGCATATGCTTTATATTCCGGAGCTTTTTAAAGAGATGGAAGCTGCCCTGCCTTTTACCTTGACTGACCGTTTGGCGGCGGTGGCCGTCAGTGCAAAGCCTTGCCGCCGCCAGGAATCCTATATGCCGGTGTTTCGGGCCGGCCAGGCTGTGGCCCAGGCTTTAGCTGCAGCCGCAGCGGTACCTCTGATTAGTACGACCCACCAGGAGGGTCATTTGATGGCAGCTCTCTGGTCGGCAGATTTAAGACCTTTCTTTGATTCATCAGGGACAGGGGCTTTTTGCCTTGCCAAAGGCAAGACTATGGATTGGCAGCAGCTTTGTCCATTTTTAGCCTTTCATTTATCCGGAGGCACCACCGAATTGATCTTAGTCCATCAGGTGGTTCAGGATCAATTTTTTTGTTTTGACTATTCTGTGGTTTCCGGCACTTTAGATATACCCGCCGGTCAACTGATTGACCGGACAGGTCAGATATTGGGCCTGCCTTTTCCCGCCGGCCCCCATCTGGAAAATCTGGCCTTATCCAAAGGCCCCGCCGCCAAGCCCCTGGAGAGTATTCCCACTCATTGCCGTCAGGGCTTTATCAGCCTTAGCGGCGGCGAAGCCTGGGCCAAGCGTTCTATAGCCGGGGGCAAGGAAGCGGCGGAGATTGCCAGAACCATTGAGCATTATATAGCCGGCAGCCTGGTCAAAGCCGTAGACGCTTATCTTGGCCGGAAGCCTGAAGAGCTGCCGAAGTTCATTGTTTTTATGGGCGGAGTGGCCTCCAACGCCTACATCCGCCAGTTGCTGCAAACCCGTTTGGAGAGAAAAATTCCCTGTGTTTTCGCCCTTCCGGAATACAGCACCGACAACGCTTTAGGGACGGCGTTGATCGGCGTTGCATCAGTAAATAAAGGGAGCATGCCATTAAATTGTTGAGGAGGGATGTAATTGTTCAAGATCATTTCAAAAGAAGATCTGGGCAATAAAGTCTATGGTTTCGTTGTCGAGGCCCCCAGAATTGCCGCCAAGGCCGAGCCGGGACAGTTTTTTATTGTCCGGCAGGGTGAGGGTTACGAACGTATACCTTTGACGATTGCTGATTTTGATCGGGAAAAGCAGACCATCACCATGGTGTTTCAGGCAGTAGGCGCCTCTACTTTAGCTTTGGCAAAGCTGGAGCCCGGCGATGAAGTAACCGATATGGTAGGACCTCTGGGGCAGCCATCGGAAATCGAGAAATTAGGCAAAGTAGTGGTTGTAGGCGGCGGCGTAGGCGTTGCCCCTATTTATCCCATTGCCCGGGCTTTAAAAGCGGCGGGCAATGAAGTGATTTCCATTATCGGCGCCCGCAGCAAGGACTTGCTTTTCTGGGAAGACAGAATGCGGGAAGCCAGCAGCCGCCTTTTGGTGGCCACCGACGACGGCTCTTACGGTCAAAAGGGCTTCGTTACCACTTTGCTGGAGGATTTGCTCAAGACTGAGGAGATTGCCAGAGTATGGGCTATCGGCCCTATGGTAATGATGCGGGCAGTGACCAATCTGACCCGGCCCTATGGCACAAAGACCATTGTCAGCATGAACCCCATCATGGTTGACGGCACCGGCATGTGCGGCGCCTGCCGGGTGGCGGTAGACGGCCAGACTAAATTTGCCTGCGTAGACGGGCCGGAGTTTGACGGCCATGCCATAGACTTTGACCTGGCCATGAAAAGAGCGGCTATGTTCAAAGATAAAGAGAAAGAAGCTATGGAGGCTTTGGAAGCAAAACTGAACGGAGGTGGCTGCCAGTGTCAAAACAAGTAAACCGGGTAGCTATGCCCGCCCAAGACCCCCAGGTTCGCAACGGCAATTTCAGTGAGGTAGCTCTGGGTTATACGGAGGATATGGCTTTGGAAGAAGCCAGCCGCTGTCTGCTTTGCGCCAAGCCTCAATGCGTCAAGGGTTGCCCGGTAGAAGTTGATATTCCCGGCTTCATCGGCAAAATCCAACAGAAGGATATGGCCGGCGCCGCCGCCAATCTCAAAAACAAAAACAGCCTGCCGGCTATCTGCGGCCGGGTCTGCCCCCAGGAATCCCAATGCGAGGCTAAATGCATCAGAGGCATTAAGGGTGAGCCTGTAGCCGTTGGCCGCCTGGAGCGCTATGTGGCTGATTGGGAAATGGCTCAAGGGGTAAAGAGACCGGAGAAGGCAACCCCCAAGGGCAAAAAGGTAGCCGTCATCGGCGCCGGTCCCGCAGGGCTCACCGTAGCCGGCGACCTGGCCAAAATGGGCTATGAAGTAAAGGTTTTTGAAAGCCTTCATGTGGCCGGCGGCGTGCTGATGTACGGCATTCCCGAGTTCCGTCTGCCCAAAGCCATTGTTCAGAAGGAAATCGATTATATTAAGGCCTTGGGCGTGGAAATCGAAACCAATGTGGTAGGCGGTAAAACCCTTTTGGTGGATGATATGTTTGACATGGGCTACGACGCGGTGTTTATCGGTACCGGCGCCGGACTGCCTTACTTCATGGATATTCCGGGTGAGAATCTCACCGGCGTATATTCCGCCAACGAATTCCTGACCCGCAGCAACCTGATGAAGGCCTACAGTTTCCCCGAAACCATGACCCCCACCAAGATCGGCAAAAAAGTAGCCGTCATCGGCGGCGGCAACGTGGCTATGGATGCGGCCAGGACTGCTTTACGTCTGGGAGCGGAAGAAAGCTGGATCGTCTACCGGCGTACAGCGGCAGAAATGCCTGCCCGCCATGAGGAAGTGGAGCATGCGGAGGAAGAAGGGGTCAAGTTCATGATGCTGACAAGCCCCATTGAGCTGCTCGGTGATGAAAACATGAACCTTACCGCCATGCGCTGCCAGAAGTATGAGCTGGGTGAAGCCGACGATTCCGGCCGCCGCAAACCGGTAGCCATCCCCGGCGCTATCGAAGAAATCCCCATCGACACCGTGGTCATGGCCATCGGCCAGGGCCCCAACCCCTTGATTACCAGCACAACGCCCGGTCTTTTATTAACGAAAAAAGGCAACATTCAAGCCAATGAAGAAACCGGCGAAACCTCAAGGGAAGGCGTCTATGCCGGCGGCGATATCGTTACCGGGGCTGCCACCGTCATTCTGGCCATGGGCGCCGGCAAATTGGCCGCCCGGGCTATTGATGAATATTTATCCAAAAAATAATAAAAACATGAGACATTGCCGCCAAAGTTTTGGTATAATAACCGTAGCTGTTCAGCTACGGTTATTATTTGCGGCGGGCTGTATCCGGCGATAAACGATATCACTGAGGGTTTGCAATCATGATAAGAGAAAATTTTCTGACGGTAACTCAGCTTTCCGGGCTGATTCAAAACACGCTAAACAGGGAGCCCCTGCTAAAAGGCCTTTGGGTACGGGGGGAAATAACCAATTTCAAACGCCATAGTTCGGGCCATCTCTACTTTTCTTTAAAAGATAAAGATACGGTGATCCGGGCCGTAATGTTCCGGGGTCATGCCGATAAATTAAAATTCCGTCCGGCAGACGGGCAGGATTGCTTTTTTCGAGGTTATGTGGCTTTATATCCCAGAGAGACCCAGCTGCAGTTTTATGTGGAGGAAATCGAGGCCGCCGGCCTGGGTTCTGAAGCTTTAGCTTTAGAAGAGCTAAAAAAGAAACTGGCTGCCCGGGGCTATTTTGACTCTGCCGCCAAAAAACGGCTGCCTCCTTTACCAAAGGCCGTAGGCGTCATTTCCTCGCCTACCGGCGCCGTTATCCAGGACATCAGAAAGGTGCTGTGGCGCCGTTATCCCGGTATGCCCATTCTGCTTTATCCCGCTGCGGTTCAGGGCAAGGAGGCGGTGGATTCGGTGGTCCGGGGCCTGCGGGCTATGGAGAGAGCCGCCGTGGATGTGGTGATCCTGGCCAGAGGCGGCGGTTCCGCCGAGGATTTATCTGCTTTCAACCGGGAAGAGATAGTAGAGGCTATCCACCGTTTTTCCAAACCGCTGATTTCAGCCGTAGGGCACGAAACCGACGTGACTCTCGCTGATTTGACGGCGGATGTAAGGGCGGCCACACCTTCCATGGCGGCGGAATTAGCCGTACCCATTAAAGAAGAGCTGCGGCTCCTGCTGATCCAGCAACGGGAGCGCCTTACCGGCGGCCTCATACGCTTTGTCGGTTTACGGCAGGAAAAGCTGGCCCGGCTGAAGAATAGCTATGTTTTTACCCAGCCTTACCGCCTTTTGGATCCCCACCGGGAAAGACTGGCCCGTGGCCAGGAAAAAATGCGGGAGCGCATGGAGAGAATTCTCCTGGAAAGACAAAACCGTTTTAAGCATGAAATTGTGCGGTTGGAGGCTTTATCGCCTTTAGCTACCTTAGGTAGAGGCTACGCCATTTGCCGGGATGAAGAAGGTCATGTTATTTGTGATGCCGCCCAAGTCAGCGAAAAGCAAAAGGTTCAGGTTACCCTGGCCCGGGGCGGGCTGGCTTGCCGGGTAGAAGAAATCCTGTATGAATAGGGAGGATATGGAATACAATATGCATAATCAAGAAGAAACCTTATTTAGTAATGGCAAATCTTTTGAAGAAAATATTAACAGATTGGAAATCCTGGTCCGGCAACTGGAGCGGGGAGAATTAAGCCTGGAAGAAGCTTTAGTCTGCTACCAGGAGGGCGTAGCTTTGGTTCGTTTTTGTCAGCAGAGCCTTGAGCGCACCGCCAAAGAAGTAGAGATTTTAACGGAAGCTATGGCAAAAGAAGCATAAGGAGCGGACTGCGTTAATGGGTGAAACCTATCTGGAGCGTATCAACGGCCTTCAGGATATAAAAAAATTAAGCATACCTGAGCTGAAGGTATTGAGTCAGGAACTGCGGGAGTATATTTTAGCGGTGGTAAGCCAAAACGGCGGCCACCTGTCTTCTAATCTGGGCGTTATAGAGCTTACGGTAGCCTTGGAATACGTTTTCCAGACGGATGTGGACCGTTTGGTCTGGGACGTAGGTCACCAATCTTATGCCCATAAAATCCTTACCGGCCGCCGGGAGGCTTTTAAAACCCTGCGGCAGATGGGCGGTCTTTCCGGCTTTCCCAAACGGGAGGAAAGTCCTTGCGATACCTATGATACCGGCCATAGCAGCACTTCCATCGCCGCTGCTCTAGGCTTTGCTAAAGCCAGAGATTTAAAAAAAGAGGATCATAAGGTCATCGCCGTTATCGGCGACGGTTCCATGACGGGAGGGCCGGCCTTTGAAGCCCTGAATCTGGCGGGAGCACTGAATACCGACGTGCTGGTCATTTTAAATGACAACCGCATGTCCATCGCCCCCAATATCGGCGGTATTTCCAATTATTTAAACCGCCTCCGTTCTTCGGCAGCCTATGCGGCCAGCAAGCAAGCAGTGCGCCGGGCTTTGTCCCAGGTACCGGTTTTAGGCAAGGGCATGATCAAAATCATCGAAACACTGAAAGAAAGCTTGCGCTATATTATGGTTAACGGCGTTGTTTTCAGCGAACTCGGCTTTCAATATTACGGTCCGGTGGACGGCCACGATTTACACAGCCTTATTGAGATGCTGGAGCATGTTAAAGAAATCAAGGGGCCCGTAATGCTCCACGTGGTGACGGAAAAAGGCAGAGGCTATAAACCGGCAGTAGAAAACGCCGCCGCCTTTCATGGCATTGCCCCTTTTGATTTGGAGACCGGCAAAACAAACGGCAGCGATCCCAGCCAGGCTCCTACTTATACTTCCGTATTTTCCAAAACGCTCTTGGAGTTGGCTGGTCTTCATCCCGAAATCATCGGGATTACGGCAGCCATGTCCGACGGCACCGGCTTAGAAGAATTCCGCAGGCAGTATCCTGACCGCTTTTTCGATGTGGGTATAGCGGAGCAAACGGCGGTAAGCTTTGGCACCGCTTTGGCCCTTTCCGGCTACCGGCCGGTGGTGGCGGTCTATTCCAGCTTCTTGCAGCGGGGCTACGATCAATTGCTCCAGGATGCGGCTTTGCAGAAGGCTCCTTTAATCCTGGCTTTGGACCGCAGCGGCCTCGTAGGCGAGGATGGCCCCACCCATCATGGCGTCTTCGATTTGTCTTATTTGAGCCATATTCCCCATATGACCGTTATGGTACCCAGGGATGAAGCTATGCTTAGCCAGATGCTGGAGCTAGCTTTCCAATACAAAGCAGGCCCCGTAGCCCTTCGCTATCCCCGGGGCAAAGGCAAAGGCAGAGAAATCGTCAGCGGCCACCAGCTTGCCTGGGGCTCGGCCCAGCTTTTGCGGCCGGGCTATCAGGCTCTGATCGTAGCTGCAGGTCCTTTGGTATATGAAGGGTTGGCGGCAGCCCGGCGGCTGGAAGCAGAAGGTTATTCCGTAGGCGTTTTAGATCCTTGCTTTCTGAAGCCCCTTGACAAGGAAACCATCTGGTCGGCAGCCAAGTGGTGTAATTTGGTGGTAACGGCAGAGGAAAATGTGGCGGTTGGCGGCCTGGGCTGGGCTGTCACCCGGCTTTTGTCGGAATCCGGCTACCACGGCAGAGTAAACTGCCTTTGTATACCCGATGAATTTATTACCCAAGGCAGCCAGGCGGAGCTGAGGGAGCTTCTCCATTTAAACGCCGAAGGATTGGCCGCAGCAGTAAGGGAAGGACTAAACTGACAGCATGGAAAGCAAAACAAAAGAACGGGCGGACTTGTTGCTGGTGGAGCAGGGACTGGCCCCCAGCCGGGAAAAGGCCAGAGCCATGATCATGGCCGGCCAGGTTTATGACGGCACAAAACGCATCGATAAAGCCGGAGAAAAGGTGGATACAAGCTGTTTTCTGCAGATTAAAGGCCAATCTCTGCCTTATGTCAGCAGAGGGGGCTACAAGCTGGCCAAAGCTCTTGAGGTTTTCCCCATTGATTTAACAGGAAAAACCATGCTGGATATCGGCGCTTCCACCGGCGGTTTTACGGACTGCGCTTTGCAAAATGGAGCAGCTAAGGTTTATGCCGTGGACGTGGGCTATGGCCAGCTTGACTGGAAGCTGCGGCAAGACCCCAGGGTCATCGTCAGGGAAAAAACCAACGCCCGCTATTTGACCTCAGAAGAACTGGGCGAAAAAATCGATTTTGTAACCATCGACGTTTCTTTTATCTCCTTGGATAAGATCTTGCCGGTTTTGCAGCCGCTGCTGACGGCGGCGGGAGAAGGCATTGCCCTGATTAAACCTCAGTTTGAGGCAGGGCGGGAGCAGGTAGGAAAGAAAGGCGTTGTCCGCAATCCCGCAGCCCATGAAACCGTTCTGGACAAGGTACTGGGGCAATTGCCCCAGCAAGGTCTCCGGGCTTATGGCTTAACCTATTCTCCCATAAAAGGGCCGGAAGGCAATATTGAATATTTATTATGGTTTGGCCGCGAGGAATCGGATGAAAGCCGGCAGCAGGAAACCGCCGGCGCTGCCCTTTTTCAAACAGCGGCTTTGGTAAAGGAAGCTTTTACCGTTTTAGTTGGTGAAAGCAAGGGAAAGGAAAATCATTATGCGTAGGATCGGTTTGGTGACCAACCATCGTTTAAAAAAGTCCCTGGATCTCACAGCTCAGTTGGCGGCCTGGCTGCAAAAACTTAATTATGAAGTCTATTCCGTAGCCAATCAAAGCTGTGATTCTTTGGAACTGGCCTTGCCGGAGGTTGATTTGGACAAGCTCAAACCAGATATGGTTATTGCTATGGGCGGAGACGGTACCCTGCTTAGTGCCGCCAGGGTTACGGCTCCTTATGGCATTCCTATTCTGGGCGTTAATATGGGCAATTTAGGTTTTTTAACCGAGGTGGAAACCGGCGATCTTTATAATGATTTGGAGCAGGTACTAAAAGGCCGGTTCAGCACAGACGAAAGAATGATGCTGCAGGCCGAGGTTTTACGGGAAGGCAAAGTGATTCGGGAGGTCAGCGGTTTAAATGACGTAGTGGTGCACAAAGGCTCTTTATCCCGCCTCCTGGAAATCAATTTTTGGGTGGAGAAAGACTTTGCCGGCAGCTATAAAGGCGACGGTATCATCTTGGCTTCTCCCACAGGCTCCACGGCTTACTCCCTTTCCGCCGGCGGTCCTGTGGTTCACCCTTCTTTGGAGGTAATGGTGCAGACCTGGATCTGTCCCCATACCATCACTGCCCGGCCTACCATTATTCCGCCGGATAGGCATTGTACCATCGAAGTGCAAGACGCCAGCAGCGAAGTGATGCTCACTGTAGACGGCCAAACCAGCCAGCCTTTGTTTAAAAAAGATCAGGTGCTGGTAACGGCTGCTCCTTATAAGGCTATATTTATCCGCTTAACTCCGTTAAACTTTTTTTCACTTCTCAAAACGAAGCTGGGCAGCGAAACGGTATTTCGCTACGAATAATAAGGAAATAATCGGGAGGTATCGGAATGAAAGGTAAACGCCAAAAAAGGATCGTGGAGATCATCAGCAAGGAGCCAATCCGGACCCAGGATGAATTGGCGGCCGTCCTGCAAAACGAAGGGTACAACGTAACCCAGGCTACCGTATCCCGGGATATCAAAGAACTGCGTCTAGTCAAAGTGGCCAGGGGAGACGGTTATGCTTACAGCATGCCGAAGGGGCAATTGCCTATGCAGGATGGCAACCGGCTGCGCCGGATTTTTCGGGACGCCGTCTTAAACATTGCCTGCAGCGAAAACATTCTGGTTATTCATACCCTGCCGGGCAATGCCAACAGCGTTTGTTCCTTGTTGGATGCGGCGGAATGGGAGGAGTTTCTGGGAGCCGTGGCCGGTGACGATACGATTTTAGCCGTTGCCAAAACAAAGGATCATGTGGAAAGCCTCATGCAAAAAATGCAGAATCTGATGGAACACTGACCCCTGGGAAAGTCGGAGGAGTGGAATGTTAGAACGTTTGCTGATTAAACAATTTGCTATTATTGATCAATTGGAAATCGACTTTGGGTCGCCTTTTACCGTATTAACCGGTGAGACCGGAGCAGGGAAGTCCATTTTGATCGACGCCGTGGCCATTTTGCTGGGAGGCCGCAGCTCCAGTGAAATGATCCGCCACGGTGCGGAAAAGGCCTATATTGAGGGAGTTTTTTCTTTTGCCGCCGAACACCCCGTTCATCAGCTTTTGGCTGAAGGGGGCTGGGCGGAAGAGGGAGAGGATTCTTTTACTCTCAGCCGGGAATTGAACGCCGGCGGTAAAAACCCCTGCCGCATCAACGGCTGCACTGTAAGTTTAAATGCTTACCGTCAAATTGCTGCAGGACTTCTGGACATTCATGGCCAGCATGAATACCAGCAATTAATGCAAAGTCAAAAACAAATGGATATTTTGGATGCTTACGGCGCCGGTCCCTTGGCCCACCTCAAAAACCAGGTGAAAGAAGCCTGTGGAAGCTGGCGAACTCTGGAAGAAAAGCTGGCCAGCGCCCGGGAAAACCAGCAGGCTTTTGCGGCAAAAAAAGATTTTCTCGAATATCAACTTAAAGAAATCGACGAGGCCAAGCTTGAGCCGGGAGAAGAGGAGGAGCTGGCCGCCGAAATCCAGCGCCTTTCCCATAGTCAAAAAATACTGAAGCATTTGGATAAAGCTTACTCTCTGCTTTTCGATTTAAAAGAAAGCGAGCCGGCCTACGATTTATTGGCTAAGGCTCTACATCAGTTGCGGGATTTAGGCAAATACGATCCTGAGCTTACCGGCATTTACGACCGGCTGGAACCGGCTTCATATATATTGGATGAGATATCCCGGGAAATCCACCGCTATAAGGATCAGATGGATTTATCGCCCACCCGTCTGGAAGAGGCGGAAAACCGTCTTTATAAAATTAAAGCTCTTGGCAAAAAATATGGTGAAGGTACGGAAGCTATCCTAAAGCACCGCCAAAAAGCGGCGGAAGAGCTTTTGACCATGGAAGATTTTCTGACCAAAGAAGAAGAGTGGCAGGAAGAAGCCGCTAAAGCACAAAAGCTTTATTTCCAATTGGCAGAAGAACTGAGCCGTCAAAGAAAAGAGATTACCAAACATCTGGAAGAGCAAATTGACAGTGAATTTCTGGACCTGGCCATGAAGTCCGCCCATTTTAAAGTGGATATTCAAAAGCAGCAGCCGGGGCCCAAAGGCTTTGACGCCATTGAATTTCTTATTTCCACCAATTCCGGCGAGCCTTATTTGCCTTTGGCCAAAATCGCTTCCGGCGGTGAACTCTCCCGGATTACCTTGGCTATGAAAAGAATTTTGGCCGCCACCGATACCTGCGAGACCTTGATCTTTGACGAGATCGATTCCGGCGTGGGCGGCGCCACCGTACAAGCCGTAGCCGATAAGCTCCTTTCCATCAGCGCCAGCCAGCAGGTAATCTGTGTAACGCACTCGCCGATTATTGCTGCCAAAGCCGGCCAGCATTTCTTTTTGGCAAAGGAGGAAAGGGCAGGAAGAACCAGAACCGGCATTAAGGAGCTGACCGGTGAGGACAGAGTCCAGGAATTAATGAGAATGTTGGGCGGCGACACCACTTCCGACGATTTAAAACGCCATGCGGCGGCTATGCTAAAAAGGTAAATTCAGTGCTCTGTAACCCCTAAAAATTCACATCTGCTTGCCTATTTTTCCAATTGCTGCGTTGTCGTCTCTCACCATAGCTGCCGGCTATGCCTCGATCCTCCGCCTTGCACCTGGAAAAATATTCTGCGCATCTGTGACAATTTTTAGGAGTCACAAAGCACTTAGAAAAAATAAGCAATATAATTATGAGCTTTCCTGGTTAATTTAAGAAGGTAAACACCCCAAAAAACTTTTGGGAAGGTATGCCGGGCCGGGAGGTTCACTTGCAAAAACCAAAGCAGTTGGCAGTATTTGTTTCAATTCTCTTCCTTCTATTGTTTTCAGCCGGAAGCACCCAGCAGGCGGGAAAGCTGGTCTCACCTATGGCCGACAAAAACCTTGTGGGCCTCGGCAGAATGGAATTTGACGGTTTTGGCTTATTCCCGCTAAAAAATGTGGCCGTTAAGCCGAAAGAAACCATTTATTTGGTTCCCGGCGGCCATTCCATCGGTGTTTTAGTAAGATCCGAGGGCGTTATGGTAGTCGGTTTCTCACCGGTTATTATCACCGCCGATCAGGTGGTTTATCCCGCCAAGGAAGCCGGCTTTAAAGCCGGCGATATGATCTTGGCCATCGATGGAACCAAGGCGGAAAGTGATGATCAGGTCAGAGAGCTGATTACCAAGTTCAGTCAGGATAAGGACGAAGTCCTCTTTCAGGTCAACCGCAGCGGCAAAACAATAGAAATAAGAGTAAAGCCGGAGTATTGCACCGAAACAAAAAGCCGCCGTATCGGCTTATTTGTCAGGGACAATACCGGAGGCGTAGGCACATTGACGTATTTTCATCCGGAAACCAGCGTTTATGGCGCCTTAGGCCATGTAATTACCAACGGTAAATCTGCGGAGCCCATCAGTATATCTCAAGGCCGGATTCTTACTGCGCAAATAGATGAAATTCATGCCGGAACTGCCGGTACGCCAGGCGAGAAAGTGGGATCCTTCATTGAAGATACTGATTTCGGCAGCGTAGAGATCAACAATACTTGCGGTATTTACGGCAAACTGTCGGCCCCTTTGGAAAATCCTCTTTTTCCTGTTCCCCTGGCGGCAGCCTATTCCCATCAAATCTCGGTAGGACCTGCCAAAATCCTGACGGTTGTGGCAGGCCAGGAAATCCAGGCTTATGATATTGCCATATTAAGGCTTTTGCCGGGCCGCAGCGACGGTAAAAACATGATTATTGAGATCACCGACAAAAGTCTGCTGGCAAAGACAGGCGGTATTATACAAGGGATGAGCGGCAGCCCTATTATCCAAAACAACCGGATTGTCGGCGCCGTCACTCACGTCTTTGTTAATGACCCCAGCCGCGGTTACGGGGTGTTTATCGAAAATATGCTGAAGGAGTCTGGTATCCTTCCCGAAGCAACAGAAACCCTGGGGAATTTACCCCAGGGTTTCTCTTTGCAAAATTTATTGCAAATTTTCCCTTCAATGGTGGTTTATAGGCAGGAAAATTTTCCCTTTTGTCGAATATAGATTACATAAAATACCAAAGGAGGAAAAATCATGGGCAATGACAAACTTAGAGTCTTAATCGTAGACGACAGCAGGGATTTTGTAGAGATGGTAAGTACTTATCTAAGCAGCTCCGATTATGCCGAAGTGGTAGGCGTAGCTTACAATGGCAGAGAGGGCCTGCAGCAAATCAATGCTTTGGCTCCCGACGCCGTGATTTTGGATATCGTTATGCCTCATCTTGACGGCATCGGCGTCCTGGAAGCCCTAAACCAGAAGAATATTGATGAGAAACCCGCCATTATCGTCGTTACCGGTTACAGTAATGATGCAATGAATCAGCGGGTACTGGATCTGGGTATAAATTATCTGATGCTTAAGCCCTTTGAATTGGACTCCTTGGGCAGCAGATTGCGGCAGCTTAAAAGCAGCCCCGCATCCCGGCAGCCTATGGCGGCATCACCGGCTATGCCGGCTATGGCTCCCGCCCGGCGCAGTATGGATTATGAAGTTACCAATATCATTCACCAAATGGGAGTACCGGCCCACATCAAAGGTTACCAATATTTGCGGGATGCTATTTTGCTGGTAATCAGCGAAGTCAATCTTTTGGGAGCAGTGACAAAAGAATTGTATCCGATGATTGCCGAAAAGTATAACACCACCCCCAGCCGGGTAGAGCGGGCTATCCGCCATGCCATCGAGCTGGCCTGGGACAGAGGCAATGTGGAACTGATGAGCCGTTATTTTGGCTACACCATCAATCTGGAAAAGGGCAAACCTACCAATAGCGAATTTATCGCTATGGTGGCTGACCGGCTGCGGATTGGCCTGATGGCTAGCTGAAAAGCAGACCTGCCGGAGAGTTTATCTGAAAAGAAGACAGAAGAGCAGGAATAAAGACAAGAGCAGGAGTAAACAGTATGTAAAACGGAAGAAGGTCTGGTAAAAATATTATTGTACAAAATGTTTACTCCTGCTCTTAACATGTCCGAGAGTATTGTCTCACTGCACATTAGTATTATTGCACCAAATTTCAAGGGGACAATACTCTTGTAATATACGTTCTTTTCCCCACATACAATATGATATGAGCGGGAGGAGAACGTATGTTTTTATTGCGGCGTTTATTTGACGGCAAATATATCAGCCGGCCCTGGCTGCTGCTTTTAGCCTGTCTTTGCCTGATCACCGGTTTGTTTATGGGTTTTTTGGGGGCGGGAAAACTCAACGGCAGCGAGTTGGCCGGGCTTGACAGCACATTGAAAGGCTATATGCAATACCTGGGCGGAGACGGCAGCGGCCATGTTTTTTGGCAAAGCCTGACCAAGCAAGGAACCCTTGTTTTGCAGCTTCTGCTTTTCGGCACTTCCATCATTGGGCTGCCCCTGATTATGGCTACCTTGTTTGTCCGGGGGTTTGGATTAGGCTATACTTGCAGCGTCATCCTGCAAACCAGTCTGGGAGGCGGCTGGCCTATGCTGTTCCTTGGCGTATTGCCCCATACCCTGCTGGCTATACCGCTGTGCTTGATGGCAGCCGTTTGGTGCGGCGATTGGTCTTTGGATCTTTTAATGGGAACGGGAGAGGCTTTTCGGCAAACGGAAAAATACAAAGGCCTCAGCTACCGCCTTCCCATGATTCTCTTCTTTTTTATCTTTGCTTTGGTCACTTCTTTGGTGGAAGGATATTTAAGCCCTTTCCTGCTCAGTTTACTGGCCTAAAGGCAAAATTTATACCGGTATATTCTATTCTTTTCACTTATGTCATAGGTTAGTGCTGGAAGGAGGGACTACAATTGAAGATCTATGTCGTTCAAGATTGGCGCAAGAAACTAAAAATCGGCCTGATTATCCTCGCTGCTGTCATTTTATTACTCTCTATACTGAGCATATGGGGCGGCACCGCTAAGCAAACCATTACCGATCCCGATACTCAACAGCTGCAGCAGGATGTATTGACTCAGCCCCTCAGAGTTCAGGCGGTACCGGATACGGCCAAAGGAGAAATTCCATCATGAAAAAAGGAAAACTTCCAATTGCGTGGAATTAATGCATTTGGAGGTTTTTGCTTTATGGATATGGAGCAGGCTATTGAAGAGTTTATTCAATATTTGACTGTTGAAATAGGTTTGGCAGAGAGCACGGCTAAGGGTTACCGGGGCGATCTGCGAAACCTCTTAGTTTTTCTGGAGCAAAAGGAAATCCCTCAATGGTCTATGGTTGACCTGCCCTTATTGACCGGCTACTTCCATCAGCTGCGCAGCAAGGGAATAAGTCCGGCTACCTTATCCAGAAAACTGGCAGCCATCCGCAGTTTCCTGCGCTATTTAAAAAAAGAAAAATGGATAGACGCCGATCCGGGAATTTTTTTGGACAATCCCAGAAAGGATATTGTCTTACCAAAGGCTTTATCCAACGAAGAGATTGAAGTGATACTCAACACCTTAAATCCCCCCAAAGACTTGGCGGCTATTCGGGATCTGGCTGTGCTGGAGCTGCTGTATGCCAGCGGCCTGCGCATATCGGAACTGGTCAACCTGCAATTGAAAGATATCGATCTGGACTTAGGCTATTTGCGTTGTCTGGGTAAGGGCAATAAGGAAAGGGTGGTACCCGTAGGCGAAAAAGCTATTTTAGCGGTGCGAAATTATCTTGCTGCAGCCAGGCCCCAATTAGTATCCCGGCCTTCTGAACGCACGCTGTTTCTCAACCGCCGGGGCAAAGGCCTTAGCCGTCAATGGTTTTGGTCCATGATCAAGGAACGGGCCCGGCAGGCAGGCATCGAAAAATCAGTGAGCCCCCATACCTTCCGCCACTCCTTTGCCACCAGCCTCCTGATTGGCGGCGCCGACCTCCGTTCTGTTCAGGAGCTTTTAGGTCATGCCGATGTGTCCACCACCCAGGTGTATACCCATCTATCGGACCAGCGCTTAAAAGAAGCTTACAAAAAAAGCCATCCCCGGGCCTGATCCGGAATTTTACGAGGAGGATATAACATGAAAACTATCTTAATTGTTTTAGACAGCGTGGGTGTTGGAGCTCTGCCCGACGCCGGGGAATACGATCCGGAGCCCGGCAATACCTTAGGCAATATCGCCGGGGCTGTGGGCGGCTTAACCATGCCCTTTATGGAAAGCTTAGGCTTGGGCAAGGTCACCGAGGTCAAAGGCCTGCGGCAGGATCTGGCGGCTTTGGGGGCCTATGGCAAAATGGCTTCGCAAACCAAGGGGAAGGATACTACAGCCGGCCATTGGGAGATTGCCGGCCTGCTGCTGGACAAGCCCTTGCCCACATTTCCCGAAGGCTTTCCCGATGATTTTATCCTGGATTATCAGGAAGCTATCGGCCGTCTGACCTTAGGCAATGTGGTGGCCTCCGGCACAGAAATTATTGAGCGCCTGGGCGCCGTCCATATGGAAACGGGCTATCCCATCATTTATACATCGGCGGACAGCGTTTTTCAGCTGGCGGCCCATGAGGAAGTGGTTCCTTTACACCAGCTATACCAATGGTGTGAAACCGCCAGAAATTTGTTAAAGGACGACCTGGGCGTAGGCCGGGTGATTGCCCGGCCCTTTATCGGTAAACCCGGCAATTTTACCCGCACCGCCAACCGTCATGATTATTCTTTGCGGCCCATAGGCCCCACCGTCTTGGAAGGCCTGGCGGCAGCAGGCAAGCAAGTATTGGCCGTAGGCAAAATCAAGGATATCTATGCCGGCTACGGCATCACCGGCCACCGGCCCACAGTTTCCAATGCCGACGGTATTGCCGCCACCTTTCAGATGCTGGACCAGTTGCAGGATGGCCTGATCTTTACCAATTTGGTAGACTTTGACATGATTTACGGCCACCGCAACAACCCCCAGGGCTATGGCCAGGCTTTGGAAGAAGCTGACCGGCTCCTGGCTCCCTTAGCCAAGCGCTGTGAGGAGGAAGGGGTCATGCTGATGATCACGGCAGATCACGGCAATGATCCCACCACCGCTGATACGGATCATAACCGGGAATATGTGCCGATTTTAGCTTGCGGCGGCGGCCTTAAAAAAGGTGTTGAGTTAGGAACCCGGGAAACCTTTGCCGATATTGCCGCCACTTTGGCGGAACGCCATCAGATCTCCTGGAGCGGCCCGGGAAAGAGCTTTTATTCTTTAATCAAAGAATAGCCATTTGTGCCATTAAATTTAATGCTTTATCAATACAGGGTTTTGTAGTAAAATTGAAAAAATGTTATTCTTTGATTAAGATAGGGAGCGGAGGAGATAAGCATGCAAGGATACCTGGTTTTAACCTTAATCTTTGCCATTATCGTAGCTTTATTTGCCATTCAAAATACCACGGTTGTCGTTATTAAATTCCTGTTTTGGGAAGCCAACATTTCCCTGGTGCTGGTGATTCTGGGGGCTGTGGCCGCCGGCGCCATCATGCTTTTTCTGATCAACCTGATTAAGCAAATCGGCATCAACCGGGAACGCAAAGAGCTGACCCGGCAAAACACCCGGCTGATGAAAGAGAAAGAGGAGCTGGAAAAGCTTTTGGCCGATAAGGACAGCATCATCGAAGAAAAGGAGCAAGCTTTGCAGGAAAAAATCCAGCAACCAATAGAGACCAACGATGACCCAGCATAGGAAATGGCAGATACAGGGAGATGTTTCCGCCTTAGGATTGACTCCTACAGGGCCTTTGGGGCTATTGCCCCTGACGGCGGAGCTGCTGGCCCTGAGGGGTTATCAAGGAGAAGAAGCCCAGAAAGAATTCTTAAATCACAAGGGTCTGCAAAATTTATCGGATTTTTGGCGGCTGCCGGATATGGCCCAGGCCGTAGAAATCATCAGGGACGCCATTATAAAAGAAAAGAAAATCTGCATATTTGGTGACTATGATGCGGATGGAATGACTGCTACCGCCTTGTTGATCAAAGCTTTAGCGTCTTTGGGCAACAAGGCGGATTATTATATTCCTCACCGTCTGGATGAAGGATACGGCTTAAATAGGGAAGCCCTGCGCATCGTCAAAGAACGGGGAGCAGAGCTTTTGATTACCGTGGATTGCGGCATATCTGCCGTGGAAGAAGCAGCCTATGCCAAAGATCTGGGATTGGCATTGATCATTACCGATCATCACCGTCCCCCCCAGGTTTTGCCGGAGGCCGCGGCGACGATAAATCCGGAGCTGATGGCGGAGCCGGGAAAAAGCCGGGGTTTAGCCGGAGCCGGCGTAGCCTTTGCTTTGGCCGCCTGCTTGTATAAAAGGCTGGGTGGCCGGAATGAATTGCCGGAGTTGTCCCAATTGGCAGCCATCGGTACTTTGGCCGACGGTATGCCGCTGACGGGAGATAATCGGATTCTGGTTGCCGAAGGACTGGCCCAGATTAATAAAAACCCTTTGCCGGGTATTAAAGCTTTGCTTAAAACCAGCGGCTTGGAGGAAAAAACCATCAGCGGCGGTCATGTTACCTTTACTCTGGCTCCAAGACTCAATGCCGCCGGCCGCATGGGAGACCCTTCCCTGGGAGTAAAGCTGCTTTTGGCTCAGGACATGATAACGGCCCAGCCTTATGCCTGTGAGCTGGAAGCGGTCAATAAAAGCCGTCAGGAAATGGAGGGCAGAATCCTGGAGGAAATTCTGGACCGCCTGGACAAAGACCCTTCTTTGGCTGCCAAGCCTATACTCGTTTTAGCCGGTGAAGACTGGCACATGGGGGTTATCGGCATCACCGCCGCCCGCCTGCTGGAACGCTTTGGCCGCCCGGCAATTCTCATCTCTTTTGACCAGGAGGGCGTGGGCAGGGGCAGCGGCAGAAGCCTGCCGGGCTGCAACCTCCATGAAGCTTTAACCGAGCATGCCGGCATGCTGCTGGCCTTCGGCGGCCATGAGCTGGCCTGCGGCTTCCAATTAACTCGGGACAACTTTGAGGTTTTTCGGGAGAAGCTGGAAAATTACAGCGCCAGCCGCTGGCTCCTTAGAGAAGGCCAAAACGGCAAAGTACAAACAGCGGATTTAACCGTGTCTTTCGATCAATTAACTTTGGCCGCCCTTGAAGAATTGGAGCTTTTAGCTCCCTTTGGCGCCGAAAATCCCCAGCCTCTGCTGGTGCTGCGGGCCATGGAGCTAATGGAGTTAAAGGCGCTGGGCCAGGAACGGCGCCATTACAAATTGTTCTTTCGTCCTGCCGGCTTGGCCGGCGACAAAAGGCCCAACCGCAAAAAATCTCAGGACCTGGTGGCTATTGCTTTTTCCATGGAGGAAAATATTTTCTATCCTCAGCCGGGGCAGATCTACGACTTATTATTCCAGCCGGAGATCAACCAGTGGCAGGGCCGCCGGACAGTTCAAGCTTTGCTGAGAGATTTCCGCCTCTCTCTCAGGGAAAATGAACCGCTTCAGGAAGACGAGGACCTCAATCCCAGGCTCACTGCCAAAGACTGGACCTGCTATCAAAAGGAGATTTTAGGGGAAGGTTTTTACCGGCCCAAACAAATAGAAGCTTTGGAAGCTCTGGCAGCAGGAGAAAACACCCTGCTGGTCATGGCCACCGGCCGTGGCAAAACCGCGGTTTTTCAAACAGCCGCAGCAGCCCTCAACCAAGGTTCCATCGCCATCTTTATCTATCCTTTGCGCTCCTTGGCCAGAGACCAGGAACGCCGCATGGCCAAAACCCTGGAACCTCTGGGTATCCATACGGCCCTGGCCTGGGGAGGCTTGGATCATTGGCAAAAAAAAGACTTCTTTAAGAACCTTTATCAGGGAAATATTCGGCTGATTATCACTACCGCTGAATTTTTACAAGCTCATTTGGAGAAATTTAAACCAGTGGCAGAGCGGATCGGCTTGTTCGTGGCGGATGAAGCCCACCATCTGGGGATGAGCCACCGCCAGGCCTACAAGGAGCTGGCAAACACCTGGCGAAGCCTGGGCCGGCCCCTGTTCCTTGCTACTACGGCCACAGCTGATGAGGCTTGCGCCGCCAAAATCCTCCGGGATTTTAAGATAGGACGCTTGGTTGCCGAGGAACATTGCCGGGAAAACCTGTTTCTGGCAGACGCCAGAGGCAGAGAGGATAAGCTGGCTTATTTGCTGGAAATTATCCAGCCGGAAAGCAAGATAATCGTTTATGTCAACAGCCGCCGCCTGGCAGAGGAATTGGCCGGACTTTTGCAGGACAGCCTGCCCCAGATGAAGAATAAAATAGCTTATTACCATGGCGGTCTTTTGCCGGCCCTGCGGCAGTCTATCGAAGGGGCTTTTCTGGCCGGTGACATTTCGGTGCTGGTCAGCACCAGCGCTTTCGGCGAAGGCGCTGATATTCCGGATATCCGGGATGTGGTTCTTTACCATCTCTGTTTTTCCCGGGCCGAGTACAATCAGCTTTCCGGCCGGGCGGGCAGAGACGGCAAGCCTGCCCGAATACATTTGCTTTATCAGCAGAAGGACCAGGAGTTAAACCGGCTTCTGCTGAAAGAAGAATCCCCGGACCGGGGTGTTTTAGGCAGCTTTTATCTCTATCTCAGAGAACAGGCCGCCGCCGCCAATCCCTTGGTTTTATCCGACGAAGAGCTGGCCGAAGCCATGGCTCAGCGCCAGGATCCCGGCTTTACGGCAAAATCTGCCGCTTACTGCCTGGGTATCCTGGAAGAGATTGCTCTTTTATTGCGTGAGGAAGAAGGGGGCACCCGTTACATCCATCTGGCCCCGCCGCCCCCAACAAAGCTGGATCTGAACCATTCTTCCCTTTATAAGGAGGGACAGGAAAGCAGACAACTATTTGAGGAATATATAACTTTGGCATTTTCACCGGACCCGGCTGAATTGCTGGCAGGCATTAACCGTCCAATATTACCGGAAGGGAGGCGTAATCATGATTCAGGAATCCTACATCCATGAACAGAAGTCCATGAATTGGCTGAAGTCGAAATACCCCCATCCTTTGGAATCGGAAAAGATTCAAAAGGCTTATGATTATGCCTCCGAAGCCCATAAATATCAGGTGCGCAAATCCGGAGCCCCCTACATCAACCACTGTCTGGCCGTAGCCTGTATCCTGGCGGATATGGGCATGGATGCAGCCTCCGTCTGCGCCGGCCTGCTCCATGATGTGGTTGAGGATACGGATACCACCGTGGAAGATATCAGCCGGGATTTCGGACCGGATATTGCCCTGATGGTGGACGGTGTGACGAAGCTGGGCAAACTGGAATGCCGCTCCAAGGCGGAGCGCCAGGCGGAAAGCTTCCGCAAAATGTTTTTGGCTATGGCCAAGGATATCCGGGTGATTTTGATTAAGCTGGCGGACCGCCTTCACAACATGAGGACTTTGGACGTCCATAGTCCGGCCAAGCAGCAGGAGATCGCCAGGGAAACTATGGAGATTTATGCGCCCTTAGCTCACCGGCTGGGTATCTTCAGCATCAAAAATGAGCTGGAGGATTTATCCCTGCGTTATCTGGATCCGGATAAATATTATTACATTCTGGAAAGCCTGGCCAGCCTGCGGGTAGAGCGGGAAGACTATATTGCCGATGTTATTGCTACCATGAAAAAAAAGCTGGAGGAAGTGGGCATTGCCGCCGAGATCAAAGGCCGGCCCAAGCACTGCTACAGCATTTATAAAAAAATGGAGGCCCAAAACAAGGACGTAAGTGAGATATACGACCTGATTGCCATCCGGATTATCGTTAAATCCGTCCAGGATTGTTATGCTGCCCTGGGCATCATTCATACCATCTGGAAGCCCATTCCCGGCCGTTTTAAAGATTTTGTGGCTATGCCCAAAGAAAACATGTATCAATCCATCCATACTACGGTTATGGGAGAAAAAGGAGAGCCCTTTGAGATCCAGATCCGCACCGAGGAAATGCATCAAGTTGCGGAGTATGGCATTGCCGCTCACTGGATATACAAAGAAGGCGAAGAGAAATCCTATGACCGCTATTTTGAATGGCTGCGGCAAAGCCTGGAATGGCAGTCGGAGACGAAGGATACCGAAGAATATTTTGAAATGCTGAAGCTGGATATGTTTCAGGATATCGTTTTTGTTTTTACGCCTAAAGGGGACGTTATCGAGATGCCCGTAGGGGCCACCCCTTTGGATTTTGCTTACCGGGTTCATTCCGACGTAGGTCACCGCTGCATCGGCAGCAAGGTCAACGGCCGCATTGTTACGCTGGATTATGAGCTAAAAAACGGCGATATTGTAGAGATTCTCACCTCCAAGACTTCCAACGGCCCCAAACGGGATTGGCTTAATATCGTGCGTACCTCTCAGGCCCGCAGCAAAATCAGGGCCTGGTTCAAGAAAGAGAAGCGAGGCGAAAACCTGGAAAAAGGCAAAGAGCTGCTGGAGCAGTCTCTGCTTAAATTCGGCCAGGAGTCCCGGGAACTTCTGAAAGGCGACGCCCTTATTGAAATTGCCCGGCGCTTTGGCTACAATACTATGGACGATTTATTCGTAGCTTTAGGCGACGGCAGCACCACTTTGCAGCCCGTATTTAACCGGATCAGGGAGGAGTTTTTTAAAAACGCCATTCCCGTTCTTACCGATGCGGAGCTGGCGGCCAAAGCCAATGAAGAAGGGGCTAAAGCTGCCAAGAAGCAGGAAGTGGCTTTTGGTAAAGCTACCAACGGCGTGGTGGTTCGGGGAGTGGACAACGTGATGATCCGTTTGTCCCGCTGCTGCAACCCCTTGCCCGGCGATCCTATTGTGGGCTACATCACCCGGGGCCGGGGCGTTTCCATCCACCGCCAGGATTGCCCTAACGCAAAGCATCACATAAATGAAGAAGAAGGCCGCATTGTGGAGGTGGCCTGGGACAGCAGCCTGCTGGGCTCTTTCACCGCCGAGCTGGAGATTGAGGCCCGGGACAGAAACCGCCTCACCAGCGACATTCTCAATGCCGTAGCCGATATTCGGGTGCCGATCCATGCCATCCACTCCCGGGGCATGAAAAACGGCATGGCCATAACCAACATGAAGGTTGAAATCAAAAATTTGGATCATTTACAGTACGTCATTGACCGGATAGCCAGAGTAAAGGACGTAACGGAAATCCACCGGGTAGTGCCGGGCAAAGAAGGCTTGAGGGAATAGGCTAAGGTTAGCAATGGAGGGATTTATTTGCGGGCGGTAATCCAAAGAGTAAAGTCCTCTGCCGTTAGGGTAGAGGGAGAGACGGTTGGCGCCATCGGCCCCGGCCTTTTAATCCTTTTGGGCGTCGGCGAGGAGGATACAGAAGAAGATCTGAGCTATTTGCTGGAGAAATTGCCTTTTCTGCGTATATTTGAGGATGATGAAGGCAAAATGAATCTATCCCTTCTCGATGTCAAAGGAGAGGTTTTGGCCGTTTCTCAATTCACCTTGTACGCCGATACCCGGCGGGGGCGGCGGCCGGGTTTTAGCCAGGCTGCTTCGCCGGATAAAGGGAAGGCTTATTATGAAGCCTTTGTGGAAGGTATCAGGAAGCAGGGCATAACTGTGGCCACAGGAGTTTTTCAGGCCCATATGGAAGTGGAACTGGTCAACGACGGCCCGGTAACCATTGTTATGGACAGCAAAAACCGTTAAGGAGGAAAGCGTATGGAAATCATTAATCTGGTTTTAGGCTCTTACGAAACAAACTGTTATATATTATACGAACCGGGTCAGGCAGAGGGTATTGTCATCGATCCCGGTTTTGAGCCGGATACCATTATCGGCAAGCTGAAAGCCATCGGTGTTAAGCCAAAATATATTCTGGCCACCCATGGCCACGGCGATCATATCGGCGCTATCCCGGCCCTGAAAGAGGCTTATCCGGAAGCTCAGGTTCTGGTTCATGCCGCCGACGCCCCTATGCTGGAAAATAGCAGCCGCAGTTTCTTGAATGCGATGGGCGGAACCCAGGCCCCCCGGGCCGACGGCCATCTCAAGGAAGGCGACGAAATTATTTGCGGCGCCATCAGGCTGCGGGTGATTCATACGCCGGGCCACACCGCCGGCGGCGTCAGCTTGCTGGCGGAAGACAACGGCTGCCTCTTTGCCGGCGATACCTTATTTAACGGCTCCGTAGGCCGGACAGATCTTCCCGGCGGCAATTTCGACCAGTTGGAACTATCCATTCAAGGTAAGCTTTATCATTTGCCGGCGGAGTTTACCGTTTATACCGGCCATGGCCCGGCTACCAGCATAGGCAAGGAAAAGCAATCCAATCCTTTTGTCCGGGCGGATTCCTCCACCAGGGATGATATCCATGGCTGAACTGAAACCCTTGGCCTTTTTTTCTAATCATGCCGGCGACGGGGCTGTCCTGGCAGATCTCCTGCGCTCTTACGGTTATCTGCTGGAAGAGGAAGACGGAGCCTGGAACTTTGATGAAACTATGGGGCTTGGCAGAGATGCCAAGCCTTGTTTAAGGGCTTTTTGGCAAGGGGATAAAAGCAGCCTGAACATGGAATGGCGCCAAGGCAGCAGAATCTTTAGCCGGGAGGAGCCGGTGCGGCCCTTTGCTTTTGAGGAGACCCCGGAAAACCGCCGGCGGCGGGTCCTGCGGCTGGCCTTCCACCGGCTGCTGGAGCAAGAGCCCTTATTGCAGGAGATTCTTGAAGCTCCGCCGAACCCTTGGGGGATTTTGACGGGGGTAAGGCCTACAAAAATGCTGCAGCGCTTTCTGGATCAGGGTTTGTCCCAAGAGGAAATTCATTTGATTCTCAGCCGGGATTTCGGCATTACGGAGCAGCGCAGCTCCTTGCTTTGGCAAGTTGGTACTGCTCAGCGGCCTTTTTTGCCTTCCCTGGCCGGAGACAGAAAGAAAATCAGCCTTTATCTCAGCTATCCCTTTTGCCCCAGCCGCTGCAGCTATTGCTCCTTTCCCGGCTATGATGTAAAGCGCTGGCGCAAATGGCAGCCGGCCTGCCACGAAGCCATGGAACGGGAGATTCGGGCCCTGGGCCAAGGGGCCAGGGATTCTGGCCTGCAAGTAGAGACTCTCTATTTTGGCGGCGGTACGCCTACGGCCATGGCGCCGGCAGATATGGACCGGATTCTCGGGGCTTTGCAGGAAGCCTTTCCGTTGCTGCCGGGTCTGGAATGGACGGTGGAAAGCGGCAGGCCGGAGACCCTCAGCCATGAAATGCTGGAGGTTTTGGCTTCTTATCCCGTAAACCGTATCTGCATCAACCCCCAAACCATGAGTCAGGCCACTTTGGATGCCTTAGGCCGCAAGCATGAGGTGAAAGCCATTGAAGAAGCCTTTGCCAAGGTAAAAGCCTTTTTGCCGGCGGCGGACTGGCGGATCAACAGCGATCTGATTCTGGGACTGCCGGGTGAAGGCTTGGCAGAGGTGGAGGACAGCCTTAGAGGGGTGCTGGAGCTCAGACCGGACAATATCACCTTGCACGGCCTGGCTATCAAAAGAGGCTCGGCCTACAAAGAAGGGCAGGAAACCTTACCCCGGCGGCAGCTTGGTCTTGAGATGACGGATTTAAGCTATCGCTTGCTTCGGGAAGGAGGCTATGAGCCCTATTATTTGTACAGGCAAAAAGATAGCTTAGCCGGCGGTGAAAATGTAGGCTATACTCTGCCCGGACGCCAATGCCTCTATAACATTTTGATGATTGAAGAAAGGCAGACCATTTTAGGTATGGGAGTAGGCTCCGGCAGCAAATTCCTGAACCCGGGGGACTGGTCTTTGGAAAACCTGTATAATCCTAAAGATTTAATCCAATATATTGAAAGGATCGAGGATTTGATCCGGCGGAAAGTTGACAAGCTGGCCCAGGTTGGATAAAATAACCGGGTAAAGTCAACAAAAAATGCAATTAACGACAAGTGATAAATGTTATTAAGGGAAGACGAGGGAATAAGAATGAGCGATTCCATGCAGGGACTAAAACGGAGCTGTTATTGCGGACAGGTGACAGCCAAAGATGTAGATAAGGAAGTGACTCTGACGGGCTGGACTCACCGCCGCCGGGATCATGGCGGCGTGATTTTTGTGGACCTGAGGGACCGGGAAGGCCTGGTTCAAGTGGTTTTTGACCCTACGGCCATCGGTCCGGAGCTTTTTGACCTGGCGGAGACCATTCGTAATGAGTATGTTTTGGCGATTACCGGCAGAGTGCGGCTGCGTCCGGAGGGTTCTGCCAATCCCAATCTGAAAACGGGAGAAATTGAGGTTTTAGCCAGTGATTTGCGGATTTTCAGCGCCGCCAAAACTCCGCCTTTCTACATTGAGGACGATATCACCGTGGATGAAAGCATCCGCCTGAAACACCGTTATCTGGATCTGCGGCGGCCGCAGCTTTATAAGGGTCTGGCTCTGCGCAGTAAAGTAAATCAAAGCATCCGTAATTATTTTACCGCTCACGATTTCCTGGAGGTGGAGACGCCTACCTTGATCAACAGCTCTCCGGAAGGGGCCAGAGACTTCCTGGTACCCAGCCGCTTGCGTCCCGGCGAGTTTTACGCTTTGCCCCAGTCTCCCCAGATTTACAAGCAAATTTTGATGGTGGCCGGTATTGACCGCTATTTCCAAATTGCCCACTGCTTCCGGGATGAGGATCTGAGAGCCGACCGCCAGCCGGAGTTTACCCAGTTGGATATGGAGATGTCCTTTGTGGAGCAGGAGGACGTCATTCAAATGGTAGAGGGCATGTTAGTTGCCGTATTTAAAGAGACCTTGGGTCTTGACCTGCCCCAACCCTTTCCCCGGATGACCTGGCGGGAAGCCATGGAGCGTTTTGGCTCCGATAAGCCGGATACCCGTTTTGGCCTGGAAATGGTAGAAGTGGGGGACATTATCGCCGAAAGCGAATTCAAGGCCTTCACCGCCGTTCTGGATAAGGGCGGCCGGGTTAAAGGCATCAATGCCAAGGGCTGCGCCGGTTTTTCCCGCCGGGAAATCGACGAGCTGACGAAGCTGACCGCTATTTATGGAGCCAAAGGCCTGGCCTATATCACCATCCAGGAGGATGGCAGCTACAAATCCCCCATCACCAAATTCCTGACCGAGGAGCAGACCAAAGCTTTAGTAGAGCGGATGGAAGGCCAGCCGGGAGACATCTTATTCTTTGTGGCCGATACCTTCCCGGTGATGACGGCGGCTTTGGGCCATTTGCGGCTGCGGTTGGGTGAGATCCTGGGCCTCATTGACAAAGATCAATTCAATTTTCTTTGGGTGGTGGAATTCCCTCAATTCGAATATTCACCGGAAGAAAAACGTTATATGGCCATGCACCATCCCTTCACCATGCCGATGGATGAGGACATGGCTATGCTGGATAAAGACCCGGGCCAGGTGCGGGCCAAGGCTTACGATATTGTCCTCAACGGCGTGGAAATCGGCGGCGGCAGCATCCGTATCCACCAGCGGCAAGTTCAGGAGCAAATGTTCCAGGCCCTGGGCCTTACGCCGGAACAGTGCCGCAGCAAGTTTGGCTATTTGCTGGATGCTTTTGAATACGGCGTGCCTCCTCACGGCGGACTGGCCATCGGCATCGACCGTATGGTAATGCTGATGCTGAAGCGGGAAAGCATCCGTGACGTCATTGCCTTCCCCAAGACCCAAAGCGCCATGGACCTGATGAGCATTGCGCCTTCCGGCGTGGACGCCAAGCAGCTTGAGGAACTCCATATTGCGGTGAAGCTGCCGGAAAAACAGTAGAAACAGCAGGAAATGCCGGACCCGGCTGCCTCAAGAAAAGCTTCAGGCAGCCGGCGGCAAACGTATTATATAACCTATTATAGCCGTTTATTACCGGCTTGGCCGGCGAATAGCTAAATTGGAAATCGCATATACTTGAATTATCTGAGAAGCGATGATACAATTTATATTGTAAGATAAGAACCCTGCGGTGATCGTGACCGGCCCCGTGTTTTGAGCCAACACATTTTGATTGGGAGCCTGAAGCTCCGCTTGTGACTTGCATGCCTGCTACGGGCAGGAGCGATCAAGCAAGCGGGAAGGCACCCACCTGCGAGAGCAGGTTCAAAACAAAGGCCTCCACGACATTGCGGGGTAATTTTATACTTGTTTTTATTACCAAATTTTTCTGATAATCTGATTAAAATCCAAAGCCTATTTTCTGAGCATTCTACTATATAATGCAGATAGTGAGCGATGGGTTAGATATCCATCAGGCCGGGAGCCGCGGGATGCTGTGATGGACAGCGATTGGCACGTAAGTACCCCTGAGGCCACTGCAAATGAGCAAAAATGCAAGTTTGTACTTAGCGAGAGGGGCTTTTTAGCAAAATTGCAAGTTTGTAAGGACATTAAACGCATTTTTATACGAATCATGCAATTTTCAATGTGTTTCTCGCATGAAATTCCATTAACAGGAGGAAAACGCCCCAAAAGCAGTAAACTGAGGCGACAAACTTGAAATTTTGCTCAGTTAGCTGCGGCAAATAACAACAAAGTTGAAATTTTGCACACCCGAGGGGGTCACTGCTATGCGCTGTCTGTCACTGTTCCGAGAGGGGCACTGCTCTGGCCCAAAAGGTCATCACCTCCACTGACCGGTGGTGCAAGCAGGCACATAGAGCATGGTACACAATTGTAATAATACTGCGGAGTAAGATTACCGCCTATATATTTCAATCGAATAGAGGGACAGGCTTGTGGATTGGCAAGAAAGAAGCCGGCGGCTGGCCGGCCCCGAAAAAATAATAAAATTAGAGAAGTCCCACGTTCTGCTTTTTGGCTTGGGCGGAGTGGGCTCTTTTACGGCGGAAGCCCTGGCCCGTTCCGGCGTTGGCAAGCTGAGCCTGGTGGAATATGACCAGATCATCGACAGCAACCGTAACCGGCAGTTGCCGGCTTTAGTCGGTACCGTCGGCCAAAACAAGATTGACGTTTGCGCCGCCCGGCTTAAAGAGATCAATCCGGAGCTGGAGCTGGTATTATACCCATTTAAAATGACGGCCGAAAACTTGCCGGCTATTCTGGCGGCGGGCCGGCCGGATTTCATTGCTGATGCCATCGATGATTTAGCCGCCAAGGTCCGGCTGATCATCACCGCCAAGGATGAAGGCATCCCCATCATTTCCTCCATGGGAGCCGGTTACCGTCTGGATCCCAGCCAATTGGCTATAGGGGATATCAGTCAGACCCACACTTGTCCTTTAGCCCGGCGGCTGCGCCGAAGTTTGAAAGAAGAAGGGCTTGCCGAAGGCTTGCCGGTGGTTTGGTCAAAGGAAAATCCTCTGCCGGATCATGATAGGCTTCAGGATGGGGCTCAGGGTAGTGGCCAGGCTGGAGCAGCAGAGGCGGCGCTGGAGATGGCGGGTGAGGTTCCGGAAACCGCTGAGGCTCCTAAAGGCCGTAAAGGCCCTGCCAGCATGATTTTTGTACCGGCCTCAGCAGGTCTCTTAATGGCCTCTTATATCATTAGAAATTTGTAGTTTTAAGTATTTTATAGCGGTAAGCATTTGCAGCAGTGAACAAGTGAGCATTGGTGAGCGGAATGAAGGTGCTAAGCCATGGATGATTTGTTTAGCGGATTAAACCAGGAACAAAAGAAAAAACAGACGCCTCTGGCTGCCAGGCTGCGGCCGGAAAAATTAGATGAGGTAGTGGGGCAAAGCCATATTTTAGGCCCTGGTATGCTGCTTAGGCGGGCCATCGAAACGGACCAGCTAGGCTCTCTGATTTTTTACGGTCCCCCCGGCACGGGGAAAACTACTTTGGCCATGGTGATTTCCCAAGCCACGGAGGCAACTTTTGTCCGTATTAACGCCGTTACTTCCGGCGTGGCGGAGCTTAGGCAGGTGGTGAAGGAGGCCCAGGACCGGCTGACTTATCAGGGCCAGGGCACCATTGTGTTTATTGACGAAATTCACCGTTTCAATAAATCTCAGCAGGATGCCCTGCTGCCCAGCGTGGAAGAGGGCAAGATCGTCCTGATTGGCGCCACTACGGAGAATCCCTATTTTTCCGTTAATTCCGCCTTGCTTTCCCGTTCCCGCATCTTCCGCCTGGAGCCCTTGACGGAAGAAGAGACCATCTTATTGCTGAAGCGTGCTTTGGCCGATAAAGAAAAAGGCCTGGGCCTTTTCCGCACGGAAATAACCCCGGAGGCTTTGCGGCATTTTGCCGCCGCCGCCAGGGGCGACGCCCGGCAGGCCCTCAATGGCTTGGAGCTGGCCGTTCGCTCTACGCTGCCCGGTTCTGACGGTATCCGGCGTATTGATTTGCAAACGGCAGAGGAATCTATTCAGGAAAAGGCAATCGTCTACGATAAAACCGGTGATCAGCATTACGATGTGGCCTCCGCTTTTATTAAAAGCATGCGGGGCTCCGACGCCGATGCGGCTATCCATTACATGGCCCGGATGCTGGAGGCCGGGGAGGACCCCCGGTTTATTTTCCGGCGGATGCTGATTTTGGCCTCCGAAGACGTAGGGCCTGCGGATCCTTTGGCTATGTCCATCGTCAGCGGCGCTGCCCAGGCCTTTGAGCAGGTGGGCATGCCCGAAGGACGGATCATCATGGCCAATGCCGCAATCTATTTATGCAACGCCCCCAAAAGCAATGCTGCCGTTACGGCCATTGTGGAGGCCCAGGAGGATGTGCGCAAAGGCAAATACGGCGCCGTGCCGCCTCATTTGCGGGATAGCCACTACCCCGGCGCCGCCGGTTTTGGCCACGGCCTGGAATACAAGTATCCCCATAGCTATGGCGGCTGGGTGGCTCAGGATTATTTGCCGGCAGAAATGAAGGGCGTCAGCTATTACAGGCCTACAGGCATTGGTAAGGATACAGGCCCGGCCCTGCCGCAAAAAGAAACGAAAGGCCGATAGAGTGAAAAAGGTTATTGTGGCCCTCAGCGGCGGCGTGGACAGCGCTTATACAGCCTATACTCTCCGGCAGCAAGGTTACGAAGTGAGAGGCCTTTGCCTGGAGCTTTTTGAGGGCAGCACCGCCGCTGCCGACGCTTTGCTGGTGGGCGAGAAACTAGGCATTCAAGTGGATATCGTGAAAAGCCATGAGCTGTTTCAGCAGCAAGTGGTGGATTACTTTTGCGGCACCTACGGCAAAGGCCAGACCCCTAACCCTTGTGTGGCCTGCAATCCCGGCGTCAAATTTGCCGCTTTAATGAAAGCGGCGGCGGAGCAGGGAGCAGATAAGGTGGCTACGGGCCATTATGTCCGCTGCCTCTATGATGAGGCTTCTGCTCAATACCAATTATGGCGGGCTAAGGATCCGAAAAAGGACCAGAGCTACTTCTTATACCGGTTAAACCAGGCTATCCTCAGCAAAGCCATCTTTCCTTTAGGGGAATATACGAAGGATGAGGTGCGGGCTTTGGCCGCCCAGGCCGGCATACCGGTAGCCCAGAAACGGGATAGCCAGGAAATCTGTTTTATTCCTGACGGCGATTACCAGAGTTTTTTGCGGCGGCAGGCGGAACAAACCAGTCAAGCTGGCCCGGCCGGTCAAGCCGGATTGCCAAACTGCCGGCAGCTTTCGGAAGCAGGGCTTACCCCCGGTGATTTTGTGGATCAGGCAGGAAAAGTCCTGGGCCGCCATCAAGGACTGGCTTGCTATACCATAGGGCAGAGGAAGAATCTAGGTATTGCCCTGGGCAGACCCGTATTTGTCTTAGAATTGGATCCGGTCAAAAACCAGGTGGTCCTGGGCGCCGAAGAGGACTTATATGCCCAAGAAGTCTTTACGGCAGACAATACCTTTATTGACGGTGGTCTGCCGGCGGAGCCTCTGGAGGTCAAGGTGAAGCTGCGCTCCGGCGCCCTCTTGGCACCAGCCGTCTACTATCCGGCAGCCCATGGCCGGGCCAGGCTGGTCTTTTCCGAAGCTCAGCGGGCGGTAACCCCGGGCCAAAGCGCCGTGTATTATGCAGGTGATCAGGTTCTGGGGGGCGGCGTTATTCTCAGTGGAAAACAGGAGTAGGAAGCAGGGCAATCTATGGAAATAGTCGTAAAATCCTTTGAGGAATTAACCAACCAGGAATTATATGAAATATTGACCTTGCGGTCCGATGTTTTTCTTATCGAACAAAACAGCCTTTACCGGGACTGCGACGGCAAGGATAACCTGGCCCGGCATATGATAGCGGCGGCTGAGGGTACAGTGATCGGCTGCCTGCGGCTTTTGCCGGCAGGCGTGTCCTATGACACCCCAAGCTTTGGCCGCTTTGCCCTCCGCAAGGAGTGGCGAGGCAAGGGTATTGCAAAGAAAATGCTGGACCTGGCTATAAGAGAGCTGCAGCGGGAATGGCAGGCAAGGGCCATCACTATTTCCGCCCAGGCCTATTTGAAGGAATTCTATGGCTCCTTCGGGTTCAAAGCTGTTTCCGAAGAGTACGTGGAGGATGGGATTCCTCATTTGCATATGCGTTGCGACTTATAGCTGCTAAATCAAAAATGACCGGAGCTTCATTGGGCTTCCGGTCATTTTTTTTTGCATATTTCTAACGCTTGGGCACATGATAACAATAGAGAAAGGCCATCCAAAGAAAAGACTATTTACTGCACAGGAGAGAATATGCAAATTAAACAAAGCAGAAAAATTAATCATTTGCCGGTCTATGATAAGGAAACGGGATTAAAAGCCGGCTATATGATGGGCTTTCAGTATGGCGGCGCTGACCGGACGGAAGGCCTATTTTTCATGGACTTGGAAGGCCGCTGGCGTATGATCTCCCGGGATCAGGTAGAAACCTTGGGCGAGGATGCGGTGTTTTTGAAACCGGGGGCAGAGGCGGCGATTCTGGATAAATCACCGGAAAAAGCTACTCATGAGCCAAGACCGGCGGTGCCTATTTATTCGGCAGAGGGCCTAAGCCCCGGCCGGGCTTCCGATATCTTGCTGCAAGATCATGAAATTGTGGGTCTGGAGGTCTCCGACGGACTGGTGAAGGATGTGCTTCAGGGCCGCAGCCTCCTGATGAATAAGGATATTGAAAAGTGGGGGCCGGACATGATTCTGGTGAAGCCTTCTGCCATATTGTATCAGCCTCAATATTCTTTCAGAGGAAGGCTGGTGCGGTTTCTGTTGCTGCTGGGTATTTTGCTGCTGCTCTGGCCTCTAAAGGCGCTGCTGCGGCCGGTGCTTTTAGGCCTTTTAGTGGCTTACGGCCTATATCCGGTAGCTGATTGGTTCCAGAAAAAAGGCAGAAATCCCGGTCCGGCAGCGTTGTTAGCTTTATTGTCCCTTCTTGGTATATTGACTTTAGCGGTTATTCTGCTGACTCCTCTGATGCAAAAGGAGTTTGGCCAGCTTCTCGGGGCTTTGCCGGAGATTTTTGACCGTCTGGAAAGGTTGGTGCAGCAGGTGCCTTTGCTGGCCAGCCGCTTTGGTATCCAAATTAGCTGGCAAAGCTGGCAGTCGGTGTTGGATAAAGCTCAGGAAGCCGGAGCCGACCGGATCAGCGCCATGCTATCGGGCTTTGGCGCCGGTCTTGGCCACTTGGTGGATTTTTTGCTGTCACCGGTCTTGGCTTTTTACTTTCTGAAAGAGTGGGAGAGGATCAAAGGCTGGGTCTTAAACCTTTTTTCCGTAAGCTTTCAGGGGGATCTGGTTTTCGTTGGCGGTGAAATACGCCAAATTGTCATGGCCTTTATCAAAGGCAATCTCTTTACTTCTTTGGTGGTAGCCATATTAACTTATATCGGGCTGAAAATCCTGGGTCTGGAATATACGGGGGTTATGGCGGTACTGGCGGGATTGGGCAATCTGATTCCTTATTTCGGCGCTTTTTTCAGCTCGGTGCCCGTAATCCTCCTTGGCTTACTGCAAGCGCCCTGGAAAGCTGCAGCGGCAGTAGTAATCGTGGTGTTGATTCAGCAGTTTGAAGGGGATTTCCTGACGCCTAAAATATTGGGAGCCTCTCTGCGGCTGCCGCCTTTGGCTATCGTCTTGGCTTTGCTGATCGCCGGCAAATTCTTTGGGGTCTTCGGCATGTTTTTGGCGGCGCCCATGGCGGCGGTGATAAAGGTGATTGTCAAACGGGTGCTGGCCAGGCTGGTGTAGGGCTATCTATATTGATAAAAAGCGACAGTTTAATTCCATCTCTTCATTGAGATGGAAATTTTTTTATTAATTCCAATTAAAGAATACAAGAAATAACAATATTTTCAATAATGATATTGTTAATTGGGAAATTTATTGTATAATAATCCTAAATATTCCAATAAATAAATTGTAAATATGAAGTTAATATAAGGTGGTGATCTAAAATGAAATCTGCAAATAAAGAACTCCAGTCTTTGAATGATGAAGATAAAGCTTTATTAGAAAACTTATATATTCAATATTCATCAGAAGTAAAAAACTTATTGAAAAAGATCGTCGGTTCCCAATTATATCTTGATGCTTTTCAGGAAGTCTTTTTTAAAATCGGTAAAAATCTAACAAAAATCAAAGATAAAACTGACGAAAAAGCAAAGTTTTATATTTTGACTATAGCTAGAAATCACGCTTACGACCTGTTAAAGAAAATGAATATAGAAAGGCACATTCTTTGTCAAAATGAAATAAATATTGAATCTTTCATGGATAAATTGGCAATAGAAAAAGATATTCGGCAAGAAGAGATTGAATTGAATATCGATTTAGTAAATCATTTATTAAAGTATTTATCGGAGAATTCCAGTAATATTATCAAGCAAAAATATATAGAAGGAATAAGTGAGGAAATAATTGGCGCACTATCCGGAGTAAAAGCAGCTAGTATCAAGAAGCGGTTATACAGAGCAAAAAAAGAGCTGAAAAATGTATATAATACAGAACAAAATATAGTATATATCCAGCCAGATTATGAACTGAGCTTTGCGGCGGCTGAGGGGGAAGCTCCACTTAATGATGAAAGTGCGGAATCAGAGAGTACAAAGGATGATGACCTATCCTCCTTTGAGTCAGAGGATGGAGTTGAAGATAAGGAACTTGAAAAAGTAGATGACGGCAAAAAGGGGCCGGAAGATGAAGCTGAAAACACTGTTGAGCAAATTCACCCAACAAAAACCATTGAAAAAGATTTTTCTGCAAAGCCTATATTAGTCGCCCTGATTGATACAATAACCGACAATTCTCATCCTTTGTTAAAAGAATACATGACTGATGGCTGGAATTTTATATCAGGCGGTATCCCCCACTATGACGGAGACCAGCCCGGTGCCGCAGCTCATGGTACTCATATGGCAGGAATTATCGCACAAAAGGCCGGAGAATATGGTAGCAAGGTGGAAATTATGCCCCTTAATGTTTTCCATAACGGCACGGCTTACACCAGCAGTGTTTTGCGGGCTATCGCTTATGCCGAAGTCAAAGGGACCGATGTGATCAATTTCAGCCTTGGCTGCGAGAAGGAAAGCCCAGCGTTGTATGAGACAATAAGCGAAAGTAAAGCCTTGTTTGTTTGTGCTGCCGGCAACAACGGGGCTGACATGGCTGAGCGGCCAACATATCCGGCAGCTTATCGCTTAGAAAATATCGTTTCTGTTGGTTCGATTAATAACGATGGAGAATACTCTCATTTTTCCAATTACAACGAAAATTACGTAGATATAGCTGCTGTAGGCCGGGATGTAATATGCGTTTATCCTGAAGGAGAAATAGGGCCGGCTTCAGGGACATCTATTGCAGCAGCCCAGGTGACGGCTGCCGCAGCAGTAGCAGCCTATTTCGAAAACTCAAAAAAACAAGTGGAAATTAACCAACAAATAAAAGAGTCAACGAAAGAACCTGACCTGCAAGAGGAGGAGCCTTTGCCGGAAGCTACAGAGGAAGAAGACTCAGGAGCAAATGAGGATGTTCAACCAGATGAGGATGGTTTATCTGAAATAAATGAAGAGGCAGAGAAAGAAGAAATTGAAAATAATACAGAAGAAAAATCGGAAGAAGAATCAGTAAGTCAGGAAGAAGTCACAGAAAAAACTGTAGTATTATCAGAAACCATTACCAGCGAAAATTTGTTTTTGGAGCTTATAGACCCTATTTCAGCCTCCTATATTAAGGCAATGCTCTTTGAATCAGCGGATGATTTGGAGGGCTTAGATGGAAAGGTAGCTGGCAGGCGACAGTTAAACTTATCTAACACCCTCATGGGTACCAGCGGCAGCAGGCTGACCTCAGATACTTACCAAAATTCCCAAAGCAGCGGTTATTCCCCACTTTCGGATGATCCCTATGCCGGACTGCAAGGGAAAAAAATCGTACAAATCACGACAGGTTTTGGCCATACGCTGGTTCTTCTGAATGACGGCACAGCCTGGTCTTGGGGGGCAAACTATGCCGGGCAGCTAGGTAATGGTATTACCATTGCCAGCAATTTACCTGTGCAAGTTAAAGGCTTAACTAATATTAAGGAAATATCGACTAGCGGAGATCATTGTTTGGCACTGCTTACTAACGGTACGGTTTGGGCTTGGGGAAGAAACATTAGGGGTGAATTAGGGGATGGTACCACAACAGACCGTTATATTCCTGTACAAGTAAAAGGTCTTACCAACGTGAGCCAAATTCGGGCTGGTGGAAATCATAATTTAGCAGTAAGGGCTGACGGTACCTGCTGGGCTTGGGGATATAATAATTATGGTCAAATAGGTGACGGTACCACAACCAACCGTACTTCACCTGTTCGTATAACAAGCTTAACCAATGTGGAATTACTAGCTGCAGGTAGCTCTCATAGCCTGGTGAGAAGATCCGACGGCACTCTCTGGTCCTGGGGCTACAACTATTATGGGCAATTAGGCAACGGCTCCACTGCCCAAAGCAATAGGCCTGTTCAAGTTCTTTCTCTGTCCAGGTCCATAGGCCTTTCTGTTCATGGTAATCACAGTTTGGCCATAAGACCCGATGGCCGGGTCGCTGCCTGGGGCAGAAATGATTATGGGCAGCTGGGAGATGGAACCAATAGTCATCGCAAAGAACGGGTGCAGGTAGCTGTGCTTGAGGAAGTGACAGAAATTGATTCAGGTTCTACTTTTAGTGTAGCCCTAACTACCGATGGCAGGATATGGGCCTGGGGAGATAATACCTACGGTCAATTGGGTGATGGCACAAAAATGAGTCAAAGAATTCCCAGGTCTGTACCAAATTTTAATAATGTGGAACATATTTCTGCCGGATCAGGCTATAGCTTAGCCCTAAGGTCTGATGGCAGCATCTGGGCTTGGGGGCACAATACTTATGGGCAACTTGGTGATGGCACCACATATCAGAGAAGAACACCTACTGCTTGCTATATCAATTCCTTGTTGGACCCTGATCCCGTTGGCCTAAAATTCGAAAAAACAGAATACAGCATATCCACCCGCCGGGCTGCAAATGTACAGATTAAGGCTACAGCTCATATTGTTAATTCTTTAGGCCTGCCTGTGGGAGAAGGAGAAATCCTATACAGCCTAATTGATGCTTCGCCAGGAATAAGCATCAATGCCTTTACGGGAGAAATAACGGTTTCCGCCGGAGCAAAAGCTGGTTCTTTCCAAATTCGAGCCGAATATGGTGATTGGCATGTAGACGCAACGCTAATTGTAGCTAACCCCCAATATCTTGCTGAAGTACAGGGCGGCGCTAATCATAGTTTGGCTTTGTGGGCAGATGGCTCTATATGGTCCTGGGGTCAGAACAATCATGGACAATTAGGAGATGGTACTAGCTTGAATCGAAATGCCCCCCAGCAGCTGGGCTCATCAGTTGAATGGGAAGGCATAGCTGCCGGCGGCAACCACAGCTTGGCTCTAACTGCCGGTGGTGAGGTTTGGGCCTGGGGCAATAACAGCAATGGCCAATTGGGTAGTGGCTCCACAGTGGATGTAAGCGATCCAATCCCCATATCCGGCTTAACTAACATTAAGGCTATAAATGCAGGAGCCAATTACAGCTTAGCTCTTAGAAGTGATGGCAGTGTATGGTCTTGGGGCCAAAACAACAATGGTCAATTAGGTGATGGTACCAAGGTTGACCGTAACCTTCCCGTAAATATACAGTCACTGTCAGAAATTGCTGCTATTGCAGCAGGCAACGAATTTAGCGTGGCTTTAGGACATGATGGTTATTTGCGTGCCTGGGGCTATAACGGCTACGGACAGTTAGGTAATGGTTCTACTACAAGCCGTACTACGGCGGCAGTAGTATCCGGTATAGACAATATCGTTGCCATAGCGACCGGAGCCAATCACTGTCTGGCCTTAAAATCTGACGGCACGGTTTGGGCTTGGGGATATAACGGCAACGGTCAGTTAGGAGACGGTACTTTAATTAATCGCACCACTCCGGTAAAAATAGCCTCCCTGAGCAATATCGTGGCTATAACTGCGGGAGAAAATCATAGCTTGGCATTGCGGTCTGACGGTACGGTCTGGGCCTGGGGCAATAATGCCGAAGGGCAATTAGGTGATGGTACGACAATACAGCAAACGGTACCAACTCACATTGAGACACTGGAGGATTGCAAAGGGATTGGCACCGGAAGTAATTACAGTTGGGCCGTCAAGGCAAATGGTACAGTCTGGTCATGGGGCGATAACAGCCATGGACAATTGGGAGATGGCACGGATACCGACAGCAGCCAGCCTGTTTCCTGCCTGCTTAATCAGCAACTGGCAACAATAATTAAACAAATTAAATTTGATGAAGGCAGATACAGCCTCATCCTTTTGGGAGAGGAGGCCACTCTTCAAGTGAAGGCCCGGGCCTTGAATTATTTGGGTGAGCAGATAGAAAACGTGGAGATTACTTACAGTCTAGATGATGTTTATGACGGAATCAGTATGGACAGTGCTACAGGAACGGTTGTTATTGCTCCCAGTATGGAGGCAGGGGAATACGGTCTTAGCGCTCTCTGTGGGGAGATGAGCATTTCTGCTGTATTACATATATCCATCGGATTGAAAGAAATTAAATTTGAAGAGGATGGATATAAAGCCGTTTTGGATGGCGAGGAAATAACTCTTAATGCAGCAGCTAAGGTTTATAACTACCAAGATCAAGTAGTAGAAAGTGCAGAGATAACTTATGGGCTGGGTGACGTCTATTCAGGAATCAGCATTGACAGCGCTACAGGCAAAATTACTGTTGCTGCTGATGCTGTTGCTGGAAAATACATTGTCACAGCTGTTTATGAAGAATTGTCTGCTCAAGTTTTCTTAATTGTTGGTCCTAAAGGAGCTAACACATCAATTGAGGTTGCCGGGAATCGGCTCTATCATTTGACATTGAGCGGACAGCAAATCCAAAATATCCGGGAAATAATTTTTACTTTGCAATACGATCCACAAATCGTGATATTGGATGATTTAGCTGCCGGCACTTCAACTCCAGATACAGCGATAGGATTAATTCCTCTGACAGACTTGGAAATTTTGGCAGTTGAAGAAAATAAGATTCTCTTTCGCTTAAATAAAAATCTAGCCCCTGGCTTCACCTATAGCGGAGCAGTGACCGTTGCTAAATTTAAAGCTATAGCTACCGGGGAAGCAGAGATAACAGCTGTTATGGGCCCGGCTGCTGGCGGAGCCGGAGGGAGAGGCCCAGCCAGCAATGCTATATCTGGAACACTAGATGCAGATTTAAGGGAGGCCGCGGGCAATGGCAAATCACAAATTAGCCATCATTAAGCTAGCCCAAATAAAAGAAAAGAGGGATAGGTATGAATAATAAGAATAACGTTAGCTTTAGATTACTTAGTATTGTGTTGAGCCTGATGCTTTTTACCAGCATATTACCGGCAGCGGCTTTTGCCGATCCCGCAAGCGGTGAAATTTCTGGAGAAACTATAGCTCTTGAAAATACTTCATCTGTTGATCAAAAAGCATTATTCCAACAATATATGGATGAAGCTTTAGTCAAAGAGAAAGAAAAATACTATGATCCCGATGAATATGTCTATTCACCGGTAACAAGCGTAATAGATGATCAGGGAGCTGCAGGGCTAAGCCAAAACAATATAATCCAGGGGAAAGAAACCCCTCTCAACTCTCAGCAGGCTCAAGAAAAAGAAAAATTAGATGAGCTGATCGCCAAAGGAGATGTTGCCAATTTTAGTTCTCAGGATATGGCGTTTCTCGAACAAAAATTTAAAGTTGATTCTGCATCTTTAATGGACTTCCAGCAGGCTGTGCTTTCTTTGGAAAATGCTCTTTTGTTTGCCCAAATTAAGCAGGAGTTTGGCCTCTCTGCGGCAGAAATCCTGCAACACCATAAGACGGGCATAGAAGGAGCTCGGCTCATGGCCGAAATGTCCGCTTATCGGAATTTTCTTCATCAAAAGCATATTGGTGGTGAAATTGATCAGGAACTAAAAAGTTACCTTCTTGAAGGATTTCCTTTAGACCAAATAATCCATGGTTATGTGGCAAGCCGCACATTTCAGATACCCATGAACCAGCTTTTGGTACAAGAAGCTGACAAGACGAATTATCCCGTCAACCTCAGCGATATCTCCCGGGAAAACTTCCGGCTTTTTGCTATGGATTGGGGAGTAAACGAGCAGGCTTTAGTAGATTATGCGGAAAACCAACGTCTTACTTTTCGGCAGATGGAACGTGCTTTAAATAACGGACGAATTCTGGAAGTGGAGTTGCGAGATCCCGTTCAAGCCGAAGCAATACGACAAAATGCTGCTGCTCTTATTGCAGCAGCAAATGAAGAAGCTCAAGCAAAAAAAGCAGAGGAAGAAAAAAAACAAGAAGAAATCATGGCCCAGATCATTGTTGACAGTACAGCGGGCATCGGCAAAAGCATAAGCTTTAACGAGGCCCTGGCTATGGTTAGGGAAAGAAAAGTCAATCTGGAGCAAGAAGCACAGCAACGGCAAGGTTCTTCCATGAATTTGGAGCAAGAAGAGCTTTTGCCCGGCAGCGAGGCTCTTATGGTAACGGCCGCCAGTGCTACCCGGGAGGAGATCACTCAATACATCAGCGCTCCTTTTACCTATGAAGGGCAGGACTATAACCAGGTCAATATGAATGATGGTTTTCTTAAGCACACGGAAGTAGATGCGGTAATTCCCGGCCGTAATGGTTTGGACCTCTCTATCGGTCATCAGTTTCTTTCCAACCAAGCCGGTTTCTCTCGCGCATATGGCATGGATGAATATTCAGCTGGTTGGCAATGGGCAGCCGTTTATCAATATCAGGCCTATCAGGTTAGAAATGACGGTGGTACTTGGATCAGATGGTCCAGTCTGGATCAGCCTGTCCAAGGCCCCCAGATTTTTCAATATCAGTCTGATGCCGTTAATTACATCAATGATAAAATAGCTGCGGCAACACCAATATACAATTACTTTGGACCAGGTGCTCATCTCTATTACCATGTCTGGTACAGTATCTACAGCAATGCAGAAGACGGTGGAATGTACCGCTGGACAGAGATGGAAGACAATACTTACTTCAATGATCGTTATGGCCTGGGGCAGGGTTGGAAATTTATGTTTTCCTCTATTGAAGAATACGGCCCGGAACAGTATTTGCACCTCAGCGACGGCACCGTGCATCAGATAAGATGGCTGGCCGCCGGCCAGTCCAACTTGTTAGACTACAACCTTAGGGATTTGCAGTTGCTTGCCCCGGTTGGCGAATACCATAATGGAGTAGAGCAATCCTGGTTTACCTTAACCTATAAAGATGGCAAAAAAGAGTTTTTCTCCTATAGCGGCCGGCTCATTGGCATAAGGGACCGCTATGGCAATACCATTAATTTAGTTCACACAACGCAAAATGGACTGCCCAAAATAACCATCACAGATACTTTGGGAAATATCACCACTATTTCCGGTGTGAAAAATGGCAACAACCATGTAATGACAGTGCAAATGCCCCAAGGCGCTATAAAATATTATATTGAACGAAAAATCAGTACTGATCCCACATCTCTTATGTTAAATCAAGTTGAGGATCAGTTGGGAAACCAAACAGTCTATTTCTTTGCCAGCAATAATTATATTACAGTAGACTATTATAATAATGGTGAATCCGTTAGATTCCGCTTTTTATCCCCTATGATTATGCAACACGCCAATGGTTATTTTACTAATTTTACGACCGAGTCGGTGCGACACAATGTAGGCCCCTATGGCGGCTGGAAAACTATCAGCCGTATAACACGAATCCGGGAATCCACCCATGGCCCGCTTTATTTGGATACCAATTATACCTATTCACCCAACAACCTTACCGGTTATCCTACTCACCGAAACTTAGGCAACATCCCCAGTAATTTCGTCTATTACGCCACTGCCACTTATGTGGAGTTAAATACAGGAACCGGAACCTTTACCGATCAAAGGAAGGTCACTTCTCATTTTAATCGTGATCATTTAATGACAAGGATGGAGGAACATACCGGCAGCGGCAGACTTACTGCTAATCATGCCTATGAGTACAATTATTATTATAAGACGCCCACAAAGGTTACCAGTAAATATTATAATGATGACAGCTCCGGTTATCGGGAAGAGATTACAGCTACCACTTACGATGAATTCGCTAATCTCACCGGTTATTGGCCGCCCCTAGCCGAGGGGAACACGTCAAATAGCGAATACAAGACCACTTATACTTACGATCTTACCTATAGCCAGCCATTAACAAAAACGTATAAGCAGGATACTGCTACAACCGTTCAGGAACGTTACGAACTGGATGGTACGAAGAAAAACGTCATCGGACAAGAAGTATGGGTCAATAATGTTCGAAAAGGCAAAACAGCCTTTACTTATGACGGTTATGGCAATGTGACTAGTATCAGAAAATATAAAGACAATTTTACAGACTATCTGCTGGAGGAGTATGCCTATCCCAATGGGGCACATCTTACCCAGACAAAAATCAGCGGTGTGCAAAATGCCGATGGCAGCTTGGCAGAGGGTACGCCCGGTTTTGGCGCCGGTATTGTTGTAACAAAAACTCAATATAACAATATGGGCTGGCCTCTCAGCAAAACCGACGCCAATAACCAAACCACCGGATTTAGCTATAACGCTAAAGGGGATATCACTTTAATCACCAATCCGGATAATACTATCATTCGTCTAGACCGTAATTATACAGCTAATACCTTGACTTTAACGGATGAAAAGGGAACGCAGCTGCGGTATGAATACACCAGCGTCGGCAAAGAGAAAGCCCTGGTAGACGTGGCCAGCGGCACTGCTTTACGGCTGAAGGATTATGACCATCTGCGCCGTCTGATTAGTGAGCAAACGCTCTATGGTAAAACAACGTATATCTACGATGAGCTTTCCCGCCTGGTTAGTGCGGAAACCAAGGATAATCAGGGGGTTCTGCTGGACAAAGAGACTTATGCCTACAACGAAGCTTATGGCAATCCAGCTCTGAAAAGAGTCCAGAAAACCGTTCATGGGGATGGAGATTCCCCTTCCATAGTAACCACAGAGTATTACGACAAAGCCGGCAGAATGGTGCAATCCGGCAGATTTATGGGCAGTACGGAATGGCTGGATACCTACACCTACGACTATATAGGCAACCGGCTGACCGATAGGCAAGCTCTGGCTGCCGACCGGGGCTTAGCCTATTCGGCCAAATGGGAATATGACTTTGCCGGCAGAGTAACGAAGCAATATAATGCTGACGGAGCTGCCGCCACTTCCACTTACAATGCTTTGGGTTTGAAAGCTTCAGCCACGGATTTTGCCGGTACTGCTATCACCTATACTTACGATCATCTGGGCCGGTTAACGGAAGAAAAGAGTGCCCTGGAGCAAAATGGCAGCAATATTCATTACCAATTGCAGCGTTACACCTATGACCCGGCGGGCAACATCAAGCGTAAGGAGATAACCAATAACCCCATAGGCTCTTCTTATACCTGGGCCAAGACGGAATATGACTACGATAACCGCCACCGTCTGGAATACGTCACCATGTACGATGGAGCAGCCATTGATAACGTGACGAAATATACCTATGATTCTGTAGGCAACACTCTGACCATGCAGGCAGGCATG
>JAHDMJ010000002.1 GCA_018436095.1 Clostridia bacterium
GAGGCCGCTGAAAAAGTCGCAGTCCGTATAGTGGCTAAAATCCGATTCACTGTTGCCAACTGCACAAAAATCGAACTTGTGTGACGGCAGCAGGGGATTTTAGGTGTTTTCCGCTTCCAGATGCACAAAAATCGAGGTTGTGTGACGGACTTGACCGCAGTTCTTCGTAATCTAAGCCAATTCGAAGGAAATAGTGCAACACAACTTCGATTTTTGTGCAGTTAGCCTCTGCTTTTAGCCAAAATTTGATGTCCGTTGCAACACAACTTCGATTTTTGTGCACCTCGCCCGATTTACCGCCGACTTTTTCAGTGCCCTCATACAAACCTGCATTTTTGCACAGAAAATGTCGGCACCGCCAGAGGACAAAGCCTGCAGACCGGACAAAAGCGATTCCGAGTCAAGCTTGGCAAGACAAACCTGATCATTGGCATCTTTTTTCGATGTATGGTTTAATTTTGCGGGAACTCAGCATTGATTAAGGCCTGAACACCAAATTAACGAACGGTATATTTTTCGATGGCCTCTTCATTGATTTCATAGCCGACGCCGGGCTTATCGGAAATAGTAATGCAGCCCTCGCTGTCTACGGTAATGGGGTCTTTCAAGATGGCGTAGAAACTGGCCAGATCATAGACCGGCGGGTCGTAAGGATACTCAATATAAAGAGCTGAGTTGCTGGCCGCCGCCAGATGGAGGCTGTAGGCGAAACCCAGGCCGTTGGTCCAGCTATGGGGCTGGAAAATGATGTTATAGTATTCGCACATGCCTTGGAGCTTCTTTAGCTGGAGCATGCCTTCGGAGAAAGTGGGATCCACCTGAATGATATCGTAGCAATGGTTTTCAATGAGAGCCCCGAATTCATGGACACCCCGGTTGGATTCGCCGCCGGCAATGGGCAAAATGGAGTCCTGGCAGAGCCTGGCCAGTCCTTTATAGTCAAATTTGGGCAGGGGTTCTTCCAGCCACAGCACGCCCAGCTTTTCCAATTCGTTGGCTGTGCGCAAAGCCCGGGCATAATCCCAGACCACGCCGGGCTCATTGCTGGCCCAGGTAGCCGCCTGATTGGCATCGCACATAATATCGATATCCGGTCCCAGAACCTGCCGGGCCATTTCCACTTGTTCAATATCCTGGGCAATGGTTTCGCTGTGAATTCGCATCTTCATGGCCTTGAAGCCCATGTCCTTGATCTTCTGCAAATCTTTACGGCGGGTATCCAAATCACGAATCTCTGCCAGGCAGGCATAGGCTTTCATGGTTTTCCGCGAGCCCCCCAGCAGCTTATAGATGGGTTGACTGCACTTCTTGCCGATAATATCCCAAAGGGCACATTCCACCACCCAGGCAAAGATGGCCCGCTGATGGGCGATCCGCAATACCCGGATGTGGTCTTCCAGGGCAAAGGGATCCTTACCCAGCAGATAGGGAGTGACCAATACGTCAATATTGGCAGCCGCCGCTTTTGCCGCATAGGCTGTAGTGGCGGCATAGCCGGAGATCCCTTCATCCGTGTCGATCTTAACGTACAGGACCTGGTGAATGGAGGAACTCATGCCCGGAGCCCAGGGAGGATAAAAGGTGCCTCCCATTGGAACTTCCAGGTAGCGAGTTTCAATATGGGTAATTTTCATCTTAAGACAGCCTCCTTATTCATGATAAATCAATAGGGTTCACCTAATCTAATACGCAAGTCCTGTGCCAGATAGCCTTATTCCGGAGAATCAAGTATTCCGGTGAATTTGGCTGATCAGATAAATTGAGATCAACTTGGATAAGATGAGATTAACTTACCAACCTGGTTTTTGGTGAAGTGAAATCAACTTATCGGTCCAGCGAAAAGCGGCTGGGCAGAATATTTTTCTTTGGCATAAAAACTGCATCTATATTTGCCGAAATCATTTTGCGGGGAGGGCTTTACATGATTATTGTTGCAGTGCCTCTGGCAGTCTTGTTTGGAATTGTTCTGATCAAGAAGATTCCGGTGATTGGGGGAAATATTCAGATTGCCCTGTTGATAACAGGTTTGGCAGCTTTATTAATGGGCGGTATTTACAATCCTGCTGCCTGGTTAATGGCCTGGCTGGACGGCGTAGACCGGCTGGCCTGGATTATTTTCATGGCTCTGTTCGGCAGTATTTACGCTCAGACTCAAGTGGAAATCGGCGCCATGGATACGGTGCTGAAATTTCTCCGGGCCATGTTCGGCAGATCGCCTAAAGGCCTGGTCATCAGCATTATGATGGCCCTGACTATCGCCGGGTCCCTGCTGGGAGATGCTGTGGCGGCTGTGGCGGTTATCGGTATTCTCATCATCAATTCCCTGCATGAAATCGGCCTTACCCCCGTACAGATTGCGGCCACCTTAGTCATTGGCAGCAGTTGGGGCTCCCTGATGCCTCCGGTCACTCAGGCATTGTTTCTGTCCTCTGCCCTTTTAGGTATAGAACCGCCGGATCCGGTGACCAATTTAGGCTATATTGCTGCTGCAGTCGGCTTGGTTATTAGTACCGTCTTTGTCTGCAAAAGCTTTGTTAAAATGGATAAATTGCCTGATGATTTGCTGCCCGAGGAAAAGGCCGGCCAGATTTTAAAAAAGGGTTGGAAATCACTGATTCCTCTGCTGACTCTGGCTGGCCTGATCATTTTGCGCCTGGGCTTTGCCATAGACCCTATCACCCTGGTGCTGGGCAGCTTTATAGACGCCGTAAAGAGCGTTACGATTTTAAAAGGCTTCTCCAACCTTATCGTGCTTTCCATGATTGTGGTTACCCTGATTAGTTTGGTTTATGCTTCTGTCCGCCAAAATATCGGCAAGGTAATCAAGGAAGGCGTGATCAGTTGCCGTAGCTGCGTGGGTATCCAGCTTTGCTGCGGCCTGATGCTGGGCGGCTTTTATGCCGGGGGCCAGTTGAAAATGATTGAATCTTTTGCCCTGGGCATGGATTCCAATCTGCTGATTATCGGAGGCTCCATAGCCATGATGCTGGTGGGGATGCTGACGGGTTCCCAGGCCACCGCCCAAACCTCGGTACTGACCTTTATGGGACCGGCCCTGGTCGCCAAAGGCATGAATCCTGTATATGTAGCTTTAGGCGGCGCTTACATGGCCAATGCCGGCCAACTGGCCCCGCCGGTGGCCCTGATCACCTTTGTTACCTGCGGCCTGGTCAGCGCCACGCTAAACAAAGATGTGGACGTGATGAAAACCATGAATGCCTGCTGTGTGATGACCCTGACTTTTGCCGTTATCGGCTTGATTGCCTTTTATCTTGCCTGAATAGAAAACCCGGACCGAATTTTTAGCTGTACAATTTAGATGATTTAGAAGGAGTATCTCACAAAGGCTGCCCGGCCCCTTTGAGATACTCCATTTCTTATCTTTCTCATTGATTAACCAAGGCAAATATGGCATAATAATACTATTGTGGATGTGATAAAACCGCAGATAATTGGTATTTATACATCAAAGCTACTGATAAAGGAAGTGTCCGCAGGTGAATTTTCAAGATATGATTTTGACTCTCAATAAGTTTTGGGGTCAGCAGGACTGCATTATCGCCCAGCCCTACGATATGGAAAAAGGCGCCGGGACGATGAATCCCGCTACTTTTTTGCGGGCTTTGGGGCCTGAACCCTGGAACGTGGCTTATGTGGAGCCTTCCCGCCGGCCCGCCGACGGCCGTTATGGGGAAAATCCCAACCGGGTTCAGCATTATTTTCAATACCAGGTGATTTTAAAGCCCTCCCCGGACAATATCCAGGAGCTTTATCTGGAGAGCCTGCGGCAGTTGGGCATTGTACCTGAGGATCATGATATTCGCTTTGTGGAGGACAACTGGGAAAACCCCTCTCTGGGCGCCGGCGGTCTGGGCTGGGAAGTCTGGCTGGACGGCATGGAGGTTACGCAGTTTACTTATTTTCAGCAGTGCGGCGGCCTGGAGTGCAAGCCGGTCAGCGGCGAGATCACTTACGGCATCGAGCGGTTATGCATGTATATTCAAAAGAAGGACAGCATCTTCGATATCAATTGGGTAGGAGACGTTACTTACGGCGATATCTACCACCAGAATGAGGTGGACTATTCCACTTACAATTTTGAAGTAGCCAATGTGGAGATGCTTTTTAATCTTTTTGAAATGTATGAGAAAGAGGCCATGGCGGTGCTGGCCAAAGGCCTGGTGCAGCCGGCCTATGATTACGTCTTAAAATGTTCCCACACCTTCAATCTTCTGGATGCCCGGGGGGCTATCAGCGTTACGGAGCGCACCGGCTTCATTACCCGGGTCCGCAACATGGCCCGCTCCTGCGCCCAAGGTTATGTTAATATGCGGGGCAATCTGGGCTTTCCTTTGATCAAGGATGAAGCCAAGCGGCAGCAGGCCTTGCAGGAGTTTAACGAGAAAGGGGACCGGCAGTAATGACCAAGTACTTACTGGAAATCGGCACGGAGGAAATACCGGCCCATTTTATTGATAAAGCTTTAGCGCAAATGAAAGAGATTGTGGAAGGGGCTTTAAATCAGCACCGGATTGGTTTTGCAGAGGTACGGGCTTTGGGGACGCCCCGGCGGCTGGCTTTGCTGATCGATGGCCTGGCCGAACAGGGCGAAGACCAGGCTGAGGAAGTCAGAGGCCCGGCCCGGAAAGCAGCCTATGATGCAGAGGGCAACCCCACCAAGGCTTTAATGGGCTTTGCCGCCAGCCAGGGCGTCAGCCTGGACAACCTGTCGGTAAAAGAATTGAACGGCAATGCTTACGTCTATGCCAGCCGCCTGATTAAGGGCCAAAAGACGGTGCAGGTATTGCCGGAGATTTTAGTTAATATGGTGTCCGCTTTGAATTTTCCCAAGTTTATGCGCTGGGGAGATCTGGAGTTCAAATTTGCCCGGCCTATCCGCTGGGTGGTGTCTTTGCTGGACAGCGAAATCCTGCCCTTGACTCTGGCGGAGGTAGCAGCCGGCAGAGAAAGCCGGGGCCACCGCTTTCTAAGCCAAGGCGTTTTCCCGCTGGCTTCTGCCGCCGAATATGAGAGCAGATTAGAGCAGGAATCCGTCATTGTAGACCAGGCTAAGCGTAGAGCCGAAGTATGGCGGCAGATTCAGGCCATTGCCGAAAAGAATCAAAGCGTAGTGGAGCCTGACGAGGAGTTACTGGACGAAGTCACTTACCTTTTGGAATGTCCCACGGCTTTAATGGGCAATTTTAAAGAGAGCTACCTGGAGATTCCCGAGGAAGTGGTGATTACCCCCATGCGGGAGCATCAGCGCTATTTCCCGGTGCGGGATAAAGCCGGCAAGCTGCTGAACCGTTTTGTTACCCTGCGCAACGGCGGCGACAGAAGGCTTGATTTGGTGGCCGAGGGCAATGAAAAGGTACTGGCGGCCCGTTTATCCGACGCCCGGTTCTTCTGGGACGAAGACCGCAAGCAGCCTTTGGAAGCCTACCTGCCTAAGCTGGAGAAAGTAGTGTTTCAGGAGAAGCTGGGCACCGTAGGGGATAAGGTCCGCCGGATTGAGGGTCTTGCCGCCTGGATTGCCGGCGTATTGCAGGCTGAGCCCCAGGTCAAAGAAGACACTTTGCGGGCCGCTCATTTGGCCAAGGCCGATTTAGTTACCAATATGGTTTTTGAATTTACGGAGCTTCAGGGTGTGATGGGCCGCTACTATGCGTTGGAATGCGGTGAAAGGCCGGCGGTGGCTCAGGCTATACTGGAGCATTACCAGCCCCGCTTTGCCGGTGACCAGCCGGCAGCCAGCCAGGCCGGGGCCTTTGTAGCCATAGCCGATAAGATGGATACCATTGCCGGTATTTTTGCTTTGGGCATAGAGCCCACCGGGTCTCAGGATCCTTACGCCCTGCGCCGGGCGGCCATGGGTGTTTGCCAGACCATTCTGGCCCGGGATCTGCCTTTAAACCTGGAGGATCTGGTGATTCAGGCCTTGAGCCAATATACCTATGTGCTGGCCGATGAAGCTGCCGCCTCCAAGGTATTGGCTAAGATTATAGAGTTCTTTGCCGCCCGTATCCGCAATATCCTCAGTGACGAAGGCCATCGCTACGACGTGGTGGATGCGGTGATGGCGGTGCCCTTTGCCCGGATTCAGCAGGTGAAGGAACGGGCCCAGGCCCTAAGCAGCCTGCGGCAGCATGCCGGCTTCCAGAAGCTGTTGGCCGTTTTCACCCGGGCCAATAACCTGGCTAAAAAAGGGGAAGGGGGCAAAATCAATCCGGCCCTGTTTGCCGAAGAAGCGGAAATGGCCCTTCATGCCCAAGTGCTGGCTACTCAGAAAGCCATCGGCGGCGTCAAGGAGAAGGAAGGCTTGGCCGGCGTGATTCTTTCTTTATCTAACCTGGCCGATCCCATCAATGCTTTCTTTGAAGGCGTCATGGTTATGGCCGAGGAACCGGCAGTGCGGGCCAACCGGCTGGGGCTGCTTCAGGCAGTAGTAGACTTAACCAGGGATATAGGGGATTTGAGCAAACTTCAGGAATAGAGGCTAAACGGAACAGAGATTGAAAAAGAGGAGCGGTGATCATTGATGAAAGCAAATACGAACTACGGCAAGCTGCAAAGCAGCTATCTGTTTACCGACATTGCCCACAGGGTGGCTACCTACCAAAAGGAAAATCCGGCGGCCAAAATCATCCGCATGGGTATCGGCGATGTGACGAATCCTCTTTGTCCGGCGGTCATTGAAGCCCTGCACGGTGCTGTGGAAGATATGAGCAAGAAGGAAACCTTCCACGGCTACGGCCCCGAACAAGGCTATGATTTTTTGCGGACAGCCATTCAGGGCTATTACAAAGAGAAAAATGTTGAATTAAGCCTGACGGACATCTTCATTGGCGACGGCGCTAAAAGCGACCTGGGCAATATCCTGGATCTCTTTGCTCTGGATAATACCGTAGTAGTACCGGATCCCGTTTATCCCGTTTATGTGGACACCAACGTGATGGACGGCCGGAAGATCCTTTTCATGAATGCCGAGGAGTCCAACGGTTTCCTGCCCATGCCTCAGGCGGATACGGAAGGGGATCTCTTTTATCTCTGCTCCCCCAACAATCCTACAGGTGCAGCTTACAACCGCAGCCAGCTTGCCCAATGGGTAAACTTTGCCCGGGAGAAAAAGGCTCTGATTCTCTTTGATGCTGCTTATGAGATTTTCATCGATGACGCCGATATTCCTCACAGCATTTTTGAAATTCCCGGTGCCAGGGAATGCGCCATCGAATTCTGCTCCCTGTCGAAGACTGCCGGCTTTACCGGCGTCCGCTGCGGCTATACTATAGTGCCGGAGGAATTGACCTATGACGGCCTGTCTCTCAACCGCATGTGGGTGCGCCGCCAAACCACCAAATTCAACGGCGTTTCTTACATCACTCAAAAAGGCGCCGCCGCCGTGTTCTCGCAAGAGGGCATGAAACAGGTGAAGGATGTTATTGCTTCCTACAAAGAAAACGGCAAAATCATGGCCAAGACCTTTGAGGAGCTGGGTATGGTATTCTTCGGCGGCTACTGCTCTCCTTACATTTGGCTGAAATGCCCCAATGATATGGAGTCCTGGGATTTCTTTGATCTGATGCTTAAGGAGGCCAATATCGTAGGCACCCCGGGCAGCGGCTTTGGCGCCAATGGTAAAAACTATTTCCGGCTTTCCTCCTTCAATACGAAGGAAAATACCCTGGAAGCCATGGAAAGAGTAAAAAAGATCCTCAAAAAATAGGGATGTCATAAATTTAAGTTATAGATTAGCTGTAAATCGGTTGTGGCGGAAGGAATGGACAAGATATGGAAATCACAAAAGAAACGGTTCTGAAGGTTGCTGGCCTGGCAAAATTGGATCTGACCGAGGCAGAGGCTTTGCGTTTGGCTCACGAAATGGGTAAAATCGTGGAGTTTGCCGATAAGCTTTCCGAAATGGATTTAGAGGGCGTTATGCCCACTACCCATGCGGTCAAGATGGAAAATGTTTTTCGGGACGATGAAATGCAACCCTCATATCCCAGAGAAGAAATTTTGGCTAACGGACCGGAGCGGGACGAGGCTTGCTTTGTGGTACCGAAAGTCGTGGAATAGGAGAGAACCGGATGGATAATATGCAAAAACAAGAGCTGGCTTCATTGACGCTGACTCAGGCAGCCGGTTTGTTGGCTAAAGGGGAAGCCAGCAGCAGCGAGCTGACAAAGCTGATGCTGGACAGAATCGCAGCCAGCAATAACAACGCTTATATTACGGTAAATGCCGAAGCTATGGCTGCGGCGGAGGCTGCCGATGCCAGGCGCCGGGAGGGCGGGAGCCTCAGCCCTGTGGATGGCCTGCCTATGGCTTTGAAGGACAATTTTTGCGTCAGAGGGATGAAAACCACCTGCGCTTCCCGGATGCTGGAAAACTTCGTGCCGCCGTACACGGCCACTGTAGCGGAAAAACTGGCTGACGCCGGCACGGTGCTTCTGGGCAAGGTCAATATGGATGAGTTTGCGGCAGGCAACGCCACGGACACTTCCTATTTCGGTCCCACCAAGAATCCCCGGGATCCCAAACGGGTGGCCGGCGGTTCTTCAGGCGGTTCCGCAGCGGCAGTGGCGGAGGACACGGCTTACTTCACCATGGGCAGCGATACCGGCGGTTCTGTCAGGCAGCCGGCGGCCTTCTGCGGCGTGGTAGGATTAAAGCCTACTTACGGCCGGGTTTCCCGCTACGGTGTGGTAGCTTTCGCTTCTTCTCTGGATCAGGTAGGTCCTCTCAATAAGACGGTGGAAGATTGTGCTCTTACCTTATCGCTGATTGCCGGCCGGGATCCCAGGGATGCCAGTTCGCTGCCCAACCCTGTACCGGATTATCTGGCCGGTTTAAAAGGCGCCGAAGGCTTAAAAGGTCTGCGGGTAGGTGTGCCTAAAGAATATATGGGCCCTGGCATCCAGGCGGAGATCCGGGAAAATGTCAAGAAATTGATTGCCGATTTGCAGACAGCCGGAGCCATAGTGGAAGAATGCTCCCTGCCTCAGTTGGAATATGCTTTAAGCGCCTATTACGTCATTTCCTCGGCGGAATTCAGCAGCAACCTGGGCCGCTTTGACGGCGTCAAATACGGCTACCGGGCCAAGAGCTACGACGGCTATGACGATATGCTGCGCCGTACCCGCAGCGAAGCCTTCGGCGACGAGGTAAAGCGCCGGATTCTTTTAGGCACCTATACCTTAAGCGCCGGTTACTTTGACGCTTATTACCTTCGGGCCCAAAAGGCCAGAACCCTGATCATGGAAGATTTTCGCCGGGCTTTCAGCCAATACGATATTCTGCTTACACCAACCACCCCCGTCACTGCCTGGCCCTTGGGCACGGCCTTTGAAGATCCTTCCAAGGTCTATGCCATGGATCTTTGCACTGTCTCCGTAAACGTGGCGGGCTTGCCGGCCATAAGCCTGCCTTGGGGCACGGATAGAGAAGGTATGCCTGTGGGTGTACAGTTGATTGGCCCCACATTGTCGGAAGATCGGATTTTGCAGGCGGCCCACGGTGTGGAAGCCCTGAGCCTGCATAATTACGGTGAGGGCCGGGGACAAAAAGGAGGCGGGGTCCATGTCTGATTATAAAGCCGTTATCGGCTTAGAGGTTCATGCGGAGCTGGATACGGCCAGCAAGATTTACTGCGGCTGCACCACAGCCTTCGGCGGTGAAGAAAACACTCACGTTTGCCCTGTATGTCTGGGGTTGCCGGGTGCTTTGCCTTTATTAAATGAGAAGGTGGTGGAGTTCTGCATAAAAGCGGGACTGGCCCTTAATTGTAAAATCAACAATTATTCCCGGCAGGACCGCAAGCATTATTTTTATCCAGACCTGCCCAAAAGCTTTCAGACCTCTCAGCTTGACTTGCCCATTTGCTACGACGGCTATTTAGATATCGAGGTCAATGGCCAGACGAAACGTATCGGCATCACCCGTATTCATATTGAGGAAGATGCGGGCAAACTGATCCATGGCCTGACCGGTACCAGAGTGGATTACAACCGGGGGGCCACCGGCCTGATTGAGATCGTTTCCGAGCCGGATCTGTCAAGCCCTGAGGAAGTATACGCCTATATGGAAACCCTGCGGCAGGTATTGCTTTATACCGGCGTTTCCAACTGCAAGATGGAAGAGGGCTCTTTGCGCTGCGACGTCAACGTTTCCATTCATAAAGAAGGGGAGCCCTTTGGCGTGCGGACGGAGATGAAAAACATCAACTCTTTATCTGCTGCCAAGGCGGCTACCGCCTATGAAATCAAGCGGCAAAAGCAGGTGCTGGAAGAAGGGGGCAGCCTGTTCCAGGCCACCCTGCGCTGGGACGACGCCAAAGGGATCAACTACGTCATGCGGGTGAAAGAACACGCCGATGAGTATTATTACTTCCCCGAGCCGGATATCATGCCTATTGTGATCAGCCCGGAGAAGGTAGAGGCCATTCGGGCCACCCTGCCGGAACTGCCCAAGGCCAGACAGCAGCGCTATAAAGAGCAATACGGTTTATCGGATTACGACGCCAATATCCTTACGGTATCAAAGGCGCTCAGCGACCTCTTCGACCAGGCAGTGGCAGAATGCCAAGGCCCGGCAAAGGCCTGCGCCAACTTTATCATGGGAGATATTACCCGGCTGCTCAATGAAGAAGCCCTGCAGCCTGAGGAAGTGCCCTTTGGCGGCAAAGAACTGGCCGAATTGGCCAATCTGGCCAGCCAGGGAGCCATCAGCAGCTCCGCCGCTTCCAAGGTGGTGGAAATGCTCTTCCAGCCGGAGTTTGCCGGCAAAGGACCGAAAGCTATCGTTGAGGAGCAAAACCTGGGCCAGGTCAGCGATCAGGGAGCCATCAAGGCCATGTGCCAGCAGGTTATCGACGCCAACCCCAAGATTGTAGAGGATTACCGGGGCGGCAAGAAGCAGGCCATTTCCGCTTTAGTGGGCCAGGTGATGAAGGCTTCCAAGGGCAAGGCCAATCCGGCCATGGCCAATCAACTGCTGGAGGAGCTGCTGGGCAGCTAGGAAGGCTATGCGGGCAGGCTGCGGCCTGCAGGAGATTTCAGTCAAACCAGCGGGCGTAAGCCTAAGCTAACCTCTAAGGACAGCAAAGGACACGGGCACCGTAAAACCGGTGTCCGTTTTGTCTATATCGGTTTCGGCAGCGGGCAGTCACATTTATGCCCGGGCCTGCTTCTGTCCTGCTTCTATCCGGCTTCTATCTTAGATACCTGTTGCGGCTATGGCTGGGATAGTGTAAAGTAGTAATAGTGTAATTTTTTCATAGGAAAGGCGGCAACAGTCGTGAATATTGCAGATCTGTTCAAACAGAAAAAGGTGATCTATTCTTTGGAGGTGTTTCCGCCTAAGAAGACCAGCGCTCTGGATACCGTATATACTACACTGGCCGGTATACAGGACATTCCGGCGGATTTTGTCAGCGTGACTTACGGCGCCGGCGGCAGCAACACTCAGAAGAGCAAAACCGGTGAAATAGCCGGATTTATTAAAGAAAAGTATAAATTTGAGCCGGTGGCTCATCTTACTTGTATAGGCGCTTCCCGGGAAGATATCCGCCAGACTTTGGAGGAGCTGAAGACTAAAGGCATCAGGAATGTCTTGGCTCTTCGGGGCGATAGGAATCCGGAGGTTACCACTCCCTCGGCTTTCCGTTATGCCAGCGAGCTGACGGCATATATTAAAGAGTTGGACCCGGAGATCAACATAGCCGGCGCCTGCTACCCGGAGTGTCATGGAGAATGCAATAGCCTGGAGGAAGATATTGAGCATTTGAAGGAGAAAGTGGCTGCCGGAGCCAGCCATTTAATCAGTCAATTGTTTTTTGATAACGACTGCTTTTATGATTTCCGGGAAAAGGTGGAGGCGGCGGGAATCCAGGTGCCTATTCAGGCGGGAATCATGCCGATTGTAAATAAAAATCAAATCGAAAAAATTGTTACTCTTTGCGGAGCCAGCCTGCCCAAAAGGTTTGTACGGGTGATCAACCGTTATGCCGATTCACCGGAAGCCTTACGGGATGCCGGTATTGCTTATGCTACTGACCAGATCATTAATCTTTTGGCCAGCGGGGTTCGAGGCATCCATCTTTATACGATGAACAATATGGAAATCGCCTGCCGCATCGACGCCAACATCCGCAGTCTCATCGACAGTGCAAATCAAGGAAACCAGTAAAGAATCGATCATAACGGACTATAATTTGCCGGAAGGAGATAGGATCAATGAGTAAGATTACTATTTTAGGAGCGGGCAGTTGGGGAACGGCCCTGGGCGTAAGCCTCAGCTCCAAAGGCTACCCGGTAAAAATCTGGGGCATCGTTGAAGAAGAACTGCGGGATATGGATACCTATAGAGAAAACCGCCGTTATTTGCCGGGGGTAGCCCTGCCCCCAAGCTTTACCATGGTTTACAGCCGCCAGGAAGCCTTGGAAGATGCGGAGATCGTCATTTTTGCAGTGCCGGCCCAAAATTTCCGCAGCGCCCTGACGGAAGCCCTGCCTTATCTGAAACCTGCCATGACCATCGTTAATGTGGCAAAAGGCATCGAGCAAGGCACGCTAAAGCGGTTGTCCCAGATCGCTGCCGAATTTTTGCCGCCTGAAAGCATGGCTAAATATGTGGTTGTTTCCGGTCCCTCCCATGCTGAGGAGGTGGGCCGCGGCCTGCCTACGACTTTGGTGGCGGCGGCAACGGACAGGATGTTAGCCGAGACTATTCAGGATACCTTTATGAGCGACCGCTTGCGTATGTACACCAGTACCGATGTGGTGGGCGTAGAGCTGGGAGGCGCACTAAAGAATATTATCGCGTTGGGCGCCGGCATTTCCGATGGCCTGGGTTTCGGGGATAATACAAAGGCCGCTATGATGACGAGGGGAATCTCGGAAATCAGCCGCCTGGGTGTGGCTTTAGGAGCCAAAGAGGATACCTTCTATGGCCTGGCAGGTATCGGCGATCTGATTGTCACCTGCACCAGCATGCACAGCAGAAACCGCCGCTGCGGTATTATGATTGGCGAAGGGCTGCCGCCTCAGGAAGCCATGCAGAAGGTGGGGATGGTGGTGGAAGGAGTTTATACCACGGAGGCTGCCTATGCCCTGGCCAAAGAGCTGGGCGTATCCATGCCGATTACGGAGCACATTTATGAGGTGTTAAAAGGGACGATGAATGCCCGGGATGGGGTAGTCAGTCTGATGACCCGCAGCAAAAAGCATGAGCGGGCAGAGGAAATCGTTTTTGGCTGCAAAGAAAATTAAGCGGCAAATTAAGCAGCGAAGAAAATCAGAAAGCATAGAAATTTGAATGCTAAAGCAAATCAGGCAGATATGGATTTGCTGAAATAAGTTTGCTGTTTTCGGAAAGAATAAATCCTGAATGCCGGCGGCTCATCGCCTGCCGGCGTTCAGTCGTGGGCAAGACAGCAGCAGAAGGAGGAACATATGGCAAAAGGTAATGAAGCATACGATATTTGGTGGCATAAGGCCGAAGCGGTTGAAAAGAAGGCGGCCTTTGACTTTTGCGGCGATTATCTGGCTTTTTTGGATTCCTGCAAAACGGAACGGGAGGTCACCGCTTATACGGTGGCTCTTTTAGAGAAAAACCAGTTTAAGCCTTTGGATAAGATTCTGACCGGGGCAAAAAACCAGGCCGGCAGTTGTTTGCTGCAGCCGGGAGATAAGGTTTATCTGGATGTACGAGGCAAAGCGGTGCTGGCGGCCATTATCGGCAAGGAGCCGGCGGCTCAGGGGGTCAATGCCGTAGCTTCCCATATCGACTCGCCCCGTTTGGATTTTAAACAAACGCCTTTTTATGAGGATACTTATATGGTGCTGGCTAAAACCCATTATTATGGCGGCATCAAGAAGTACCAGTGGGTCTGCTTGCCCCTGGCCCTTCACGGCGTTGTCTTTCTCAAAGACGGCGGGAAGGTGGAAATCAATATTGGTGAGAAGGAAGGGGAGCCTTGTTTTGTGATCACCGATCTTTTGCCCCATCTGGCCCAGAAGCAAATGGAGAAAAAAGTGGCGGAGGCTATCACCGGTGAAGGGCTCAATGTACTGCTGGGCTCTTTGCCTGCTGAGAAAGCCGGTGGTGAAGACAACGAGAAAGACGAAGGGGAAAAGGACGAAAAGGAATGCGGCCAGCTAGTCAAGGCCAATCTAATGCGGATATTGAAGGAGACTTACGGCATTGAGGAACGGGACTTTGTTTCCGCCGAAATCGAAGTGGTGCCGGCCCAGCCCGCCCGGGATGTGGGCTTTGACCGCAGCCTTATCGGCGGTTACGGCCAGGATGACCGGGTCTGCTCTTACGCAGCCTTGAAAGCTCTATTGGATATAGAAGGCATTCCCCAAAAAACGGCGGTGCTCTATTTCTCCGACAAAGAGGAGGTAGGCAGCCAGGGCAATACCGGCGCCCAATCTGCCAATTTAGGCAATTTCCTGGCGGAGCTTTGCGCTGCCACGACAGAAAGCTATAATGACCTGATGGCCCGGCGCTGCTATGCTGCGTCCCACCTGCTTTCCGCCGATGTAGCCGCCGCTGTGGACCCCAACTATAAAGATGTCCAGGACCCCTTGAATGCTAATTATATAGGCAAAGGCATGGTGCTGGAGAAGTATACCGGCGCCCGTGGCAAAAACGGCGGCAATGACGCCAATCCGGAGTTTATTGCCGCTCTGCGCCAGCTTTTTGACGGTGAAGAAATCGCCTGGCAGACCGGCGAGCTGGGCAAAGTGGATTTAGGCGGCGGCGGCACGGTGGCTGCTTTCATGGCCAACATGGGCATGCAGGTTATCGATTGCGGCGTACCGATGCTGTCCATGCATTCGCCCTTTGAGATTGTCAGCAAAGGGGACATCTATAATACCTATAAAGCTTATAAGGCTTTCTTGCAGAGCTATAAGTAAGCTTGGCTGTAAAAGAAAAATTAAAAGTTAAAAAGGGTAGGCGAAAAAGCAACAAAACACTTTTTCGGCTACCCTTATTTTTTTCTTTGAAAGGTTTTAATTTTTTATGCGATAGTGGAACCTCCCAGCGGCAAAAGTGCCCGAAGTAGTTCGTGCATTTCATCAAATTTCTCTGTGCGGATATGGATGCGTTTTCTAAGACGGGATGCGAGATTAAAAGCAAAATCCATGCAAGCATCCTTATCATAGAGTTGGATAGTACTCAGGCGCATTACTTCGATACCATGCCTGGAGAGAATTGCAGCCCGTATAATATCTTTTCCTTGTTTCCGCGGGCTGCTGTGGAAGGTAAAGCTTTCGTATTCCACAGCCAGTTTTGCCGGTTTATAGTATAAATCCGCAAAGCAGCGATTTTGACCAAGCCGCTTGCCGGCTGCTTCCCTAAGCTTGATTTCATGATTAAATACGGCCCCATTGAGCCCATAACCACCTAAAGAATGGGGCAGAGCCAAGATCATATAAGCTATTGACTCCATAACGGATGCCGCGCCGTCTTCTATATATTTTACCGCCCGCAATGCCTTGACGTGCCCGTGGTGACCCGGAGTTTTTGCAAGAAAAATCTCAAGTTTTTCTTTTGTTGTAATTGCTTCGTTAGGTTTGCCCGGTGGATGGGAGCAAAGCTGTAAGCCAAGAAGGATAAGCCTCTGAATATCCAATTTGCAGGCCAATTCGAGAAATATTAATTCAGGCGAAGCGATCAGCTTGCCATTTAATGATACCACTGCGCCAGCGGGCAGCGGTAGTTGGCATAAGTGGCTGACCTGGCCCCTTTTCTGGGAGACAAACTTGCTTTGGGAAACAGTAAATTCGGCTAAGCTCTTTTTGGCAAGATCAGCCCCAAGCACGGTTTCAATATATGGTATATTCCAATGGATCACGGCTGAAAAATGACTTGTAAATTTTTCCATATATTTATAATACCGTCAACCAATGAAAAGTTCAAGTATGGGTTGCAGCAAATTTTTTAGATGGAAATATCGCAGGGCAGGGGGGAGTGGTTCAGAGACTGGAGAGGGTGACAGTGGAGCAAGGCAAGCATGAGTGGGGTGTACAAAATTTGAAGTATTATGTTCTTAATAAGAATTGATTGCAATTAAAAAGGTGATTTAAGGCCAAAACTGTACAAAATTTGAAGTTTTGCGGGATTTTGCTCCCTTGTAAAGCTTACCATAGCCAGAATAACTCGTTTTTTGTACAACCTACCCAACGGATGTTTGCCTTGTAATGGAAATTATGGGATGGTAAGCTATACCTATGATAGCATACGGAGCGAATAAAGTTGTCCATCTAGGATAAGAAATAGGTGAACCTGAAGAAGATAGTAGAATGAGAAAAGCTTTCTCTGTCTGTGCATTGCTGCTGTTCGCAATGCTCTCTTTTTCTGTTGGCTCCGAGCTTAAAGATGGAGTGCCTGTTGTGGGAACGGCCTCCGCCACCGTCCAGTTAAATCTGGACTCCGCTCAATAGAGATAACGCTGAAAGATACAAAAAAGGGCTGCCGCTCTTCGGTTTTAAGAGAGAATATCATTTTGATATGCTCTGATTAAACCAATTTGCGGCAGCCCCTGTCTGCATTTTGCGATCTATATGCGATGCTTTTATGTGATTGTGCCTGGCCTGTCTGTAGTGCTACGGTGTGATTAAGGTGTTGCAATCTAATCTACAGGCTAATCCCCTCAGCTCTTCTTATGGAAATTGCGGAACTCGCTGTAGCCTTCTTTCTCCAGCTGCTCCCGCTGAAATTTGCTGTTTTTATTCTTGGCGGTGACCAGCACGGTGGAGCCTGCCCGCCGCTCCCGGCCGGCCTCCAGCAGCATGGCGCAAAGCTCCTCGCCGGCTAAGCCTTTCTCCGCCAGAAATGCGATTTTTTTGCCGGTGGAGGGCACTGAAAAGCCTTGATCCAGCAGGATGGAAATGATCCGCTCAAAGCCGATGGAAAGGCCGCAGGCCGGCACCTGCAGATTGGTGAAGTTGCCTACCAATTGGTCATAACGGCCGCCGCCGCCTACGGAGCTGCCGAACTCTTTCATGGCGATTTCAAAGATAGGGCCTGTGTAATAGCCCATGCCCCGCACGAGGGTAGGATCAAAAACCAAATTGAAATTGCCTTGGCTTTCTTTGTCCTTTGTGGCTTCCACACAGCTCATGATCATGCCGAGGTCGCCGATGGCAGCCATAGCGCCGGCGCCGCCTTTGGCCGCCAGCTTTTCGCTGCAGACCTCCAGCAAGCTTTTGCCTTCCCGGGGCTGGAAAAACTCCAGGTAGGCATCCACGGCGGTTTGGGGGAGACCGGCAGCCAGAAGCTCGCCGGAGACTCCTTCTAAACCGATCTTATCCATTTTATCTAAGATAATAAAAACCTTTTCGCTGCTGTCCTCCGGAAAGCCGCTATAAGCAGCCATGGCTTTCAATAGCTGCCGGTGATTCAGGCGCAGGGTAAAATCTTGAAAACCCAGCTTGCCTAAAAGGGTAGTGGTGGCAGTGATCAGCTCGATTTCCGCCAGCATAGAGCTTTCGCCCAGAATATCGATATCGCATTGAGTAAACTGGCGGAAGCGGCCTTTCTGAGGCCGGTCGGCCCGCCAGACGCTGCCAATCTGCAGGGCCTTAAAAGGGTTGGGCAGCTTGTCCAGATTATTGGCATAAAACCTGCACAGCGATACGGTGAGATCGTAACGCAGGCCATTGTCCACCAAATCGTCGGGGGAGGCCGCCTGCTCCAGAGAAAGCTTTTCACCCCGCTTCATGATTTTGAAGATCAAGCTCTCGTTTTCACCGCCCTGCTTGCTGGTCAGGTTGCCGATATGCTCCATGCAGGGGGTCTCGATGGGGGTGAAGCCAAAGGTTTTATAGGTTTCTTTGATTAAGCCGATGGCATAATCCCGGATGGCCATTTCTTCGGGCAAAATATCTTTCATACCCTTGACCGGTGTTTTTGTCAGCGTCATGATTATTCTTTACTCCTTCTGTAGGTTAACGAATGAAATTGGTCCTTTGGCGGGGCTGCTCCGGCCTTGGCAGGTCGATGTCTTCGGCGGCAATAGTCAAGCCTTTTAACATCCAGGCCATATTGCGGCCCAGGGTGCGCATGGTCTGCAGACCCTCCAGATCCTGCAATACCTCCTGGACAGTGGTGCCGTGGGTGGAATTCCAGTACTGGGAGGAGATCACCGGCATATTGGCTATAGTGAAATACTTATTTAAACGGTCAAAGGCGCTGCTGGCGCCGCCCCGGCGGCAATTAACCACAGCCGCAGCTGGCTTATAAGCGTATAGATGATGCTTAAGGTAAAACATCCGGTCGAGGAAGGAGCATAAAGCGCCGCAGGGTCCGGCAAAATAAACAGGAGAGCCTACCACCAGGCCGTCAGCTTTCGTAAGCAGGGTAATGGCCTCATTAACGTGATCGTCATTAAAAATGCATCTGAGACTGTCTTTACAGGCCCGGCAATCAATGCAGCCCTGGACAGCCTTATTGCCAATATGGAATATGGTGGTCTCGATGCCTTCGTCGTTGATGGCTTTGGCCACTTCCGCCAAAGCGGTATAGGTGCAGCCCTTTTCCCGGGGACTGCCGTTAAGCAATAAAACCCTCATTATTTTTCCTCCAATCCTCAACGTAATGCTCATCTATTATTCTCGGCTATAGGCATGGCCTCCGTCAAGTGTTATTTGGAAAATCATTTTAAAAAACCATAGAAATATGATATGATTACCCTTAATTGTATTGAAATCAGGAGGGGCTTCATGAAAATCGGACTGGTAGGGTTAAACCAGACAGGCAAAACCACAATTTTTAATTTACTTACAGGCAGAGAGGAGGGCAGCCAGGCCCCGGCGGGCAAAAGCGCCGCCAATACGGGGGTAGGCCTTGTTCCCGATAGCCGTATAGATTTTTTATCTCAGATGTTTAAACCGAAAAAAATCACTTATGCCCAGATTGAGCTAACGGATGTGGCAGGTTTTTCCGCTACCGGCGAAGGACAAAAATCCGGCGCCGCTAAGTTTTTAAACGACGTACGGCCTTGCGAGGCTTTAATCCATGTGCTGCGGGCTTTTGAATCGGATTCGGTGATTCATGAACAAGGCGCTATCGATCCGGCCCGGGACTTGGAGGCTGTGGAAACGGAGATGCTTTTTGCCGATTTGGAGCTGGTAGAAAAACGGATAGACCGCATCAAGACAGGTAAGAAAATGACGAAAGAAAATGCCGATGAATTAGCCAGGCTGGAACGCTGCTTTGCCTGGCTGGAAGGCGGCGGCACCATGCGGGAGATGGAGCTTTCCGAAGAGGAAAGGATTGCAATACGCAATTATGCCTTTTTGACAGAAAAACCCCGTTTAGCTGTGGTAAACCTGGATGAAAGTCAGTTTAAAAAGAAAGACTATCCTAATAAAGAAGCTGTACGGTCATTATGTTCCCAATTAAACATTCCCCTGCTGGAATTATGCGGCGAAATGGAGTTGGAGATCAGCCGCCTGCCGGAAGAAGACAAGCTGATGTTTATGGAGGACTTAGGCCTTAGCGAGCCGGGAATTGCTGTACTGGCCAGGGCGGTCTACGGACTTTTGGGTTTGATTTCCTTTTTGACTGCCGGCGAAGACGAAGTCAGGGCCTGGACCATCGAAGAAGGTACCAGCGCCAGAGCGGCGGCGGGCAAGATCCACTCCGATATTGAGCGGGGCTTTATCCGGGCGGAAGTTGTTAAATTTGAGGACATTAAGTCTTTAGGTTCCATGGCGAAAGTCAAAGAAAAAGGTCTTTTCCGGTTGGAAGGCAAAGAATATACGGTTATTGACGGTGATATTATCAATTTTCGATTTAATGTTTAGACATTTTTTCTCGGCAGCAGGAGAACTGCTTTCCATGTAGAAAATGATAATAATAATTATGGTGAGGGAGGAATGTACCATGCGACAGAGAAACTGTGCCGGTGGCGTTGTGTTTGTCGACAATAAGGTATTTTTACTGCGTAATGATAAAGGCGAATGGGTGTTGCCTAAGGGCGTCATCAGAGACGGCGAATTGGCCAGCGAGGTAGCACTCAAAAGGGTGGAGCACGAAGCTGGCCTAAAAGCAAAAATCGTTGCGCCGGCCGGGGAGACCCGTTACGAATTCTTTTCGATTTCCCGGCGGGCCCCTATCAGCAATAAGATAGACTGGTTCATTATGCAGGCCGAAGATGAGAATTACACCATCAATAAAGAGGAAGGCTTCCAGGACGGCGGCTTTTATCCCACCAGCGAGGCTGCGGACAGGATCACTTATAGTCAGGATCAGGCTTTGGTGCGTTTGGCTTACGAAAAATATCTGGCCTTTCAGAAGGAATAGCCTAGGAAAAATTAATAGATTTGGTCAGTTTTATGCCGGGCGGGAAGCCCGGCTTTTTATGTCCCGAAGGGGACAGCAGGGAGAACCTATTTGTGCCGCCGAGGCCGCTGAAAAGGCGGGCTGCTCATCTTAGGGCTGAAATTTTGTACAATGCAGCATATAGTTGGAAAGGCGGCTCAGAATTCCGGTATTTTTGCTATAGCAAAGCCTGATCGTTGATGACCAGCTTAAACTGCAGCCCCAGGGCTTCTGCCGCTTTGCGGCAAAGGATCATCCGGACCAGAAAGATTTCGAAGTAATCCATGACGGAACTGTACTGGGTTTCAACGGTTAACTGTAGTTGGATATATGTGCGCTCCTTATCGATAGTGATTTCTGAGCCGATGACCGAATAGTTTACCCGGTCGTGGATATCGGTGACGCCGGCGTTGGTATTGCGCACCCGGCTGCGCCGTACGTCGGTTTTATCGGCCAGGATCAGGGCGGCGGCAATAGGGTTTACTACCACTGCCGTGGCCTCGTCGTGATTGCCGATAGCAGAGACGATAAGGGCGATATCTTCGGCGTCGGCGTTCATATTGTTCAGGATATGAAAGGCCATTAAAGCGCCGCTTTGGGCATGGTCCGCCCGGTTTACCAGATTGCCGATGTCATGGAGGTAGCCGGCAATTTGGGCAAGTTCCACATCCCGTTCCGGAAAGCCCATGGTTTCCAGAATGTATTTGGCGGTATCCGCTACTTTGGCCACATGGGCAAAGCTATGCTCTGTAAAGCCCAGGGCCACCAGGGCCTGGTCGGCCATCCGGATATAGGTATTAATGCAGGCGTCGTTTTTAATCTGTTCGAAGGTAAGCATAGATATATTATACCAAAAAATTGCCGGAAAATTTACTGACGCAGAAAAATTATGCAGCAAGAAGCAGCGGGGCTCAAGGGATCGCTGCTTCTTTCCATACTCGGTTTGTCTTTCCCTATATTCAATCAATGCATAGTACACAAGCCAGAGCCAGGGAAAGCAGCTTGTCCTGAGGCGAATCGGAGCGGGAGGTCATGATGACCGGTTGCCTGGCGCCCATTATAGCTGTAGCCAATGGCTTTTTGGCAATGTAGGTTACGGCTTTATGCAGCACGTTGCCCATGCGGATATCGGACATCAGCAGAATATCGGCATTGCCGGCTATGGGGGAATCCAAGCCCTTGTGCTTTGCCGATTCCATAGAGAGGGCATTGTCCAAGGCAAAGGGCCCGTCAACAATACAGCCGGCTATCTGTCCCCGTTGGGCCATTTTGCTAAGTACAGCGGCGTCTAATGTGTCTTGCATCGACGGGTTTACCGTCTCTAAAGAAGTAATACAGGCTACGTGAGGCTGATCGTAACCGATGCGCTGGGCTAAAACAACCGCATTTTCAATAATCTGCTTTTTCGCCGATAGATCCGGATCGATATTGATGGCGCAATCGGTAATCAACAAAAAGCCTTCCCTGTCGGGCTTTTCAATGATGCTGATTTCGCTAAGCAAATGTGAGCCGCGGATGCCCTTTTCTTTATCCAGGACTGCCTGCATAAATACAGCAGTAGGCAGTAAACCTTTCATGGGCAGATGGGCCTGGCGGCTGTGCAGCAGCTCAATTGATTTACGGGCAGCTTGATTAATATCCGGCTCATGAAGGATTTGACAATGATCAAGCCTGTAGTTATGCCGGTGGGCCAATTCTTCGATTTTATTCTGATCGCCAATCAAAATAAATTCCGCCAGCCGCTGCTGGCCGGCCATGTGGGCAACCTCCAGCACATCAGGATCCTGGGCCGCGGCCACAGCCACAACTTTTGAGGAAATATGCTGCACAATTTCCAATAACTCTGCAAAATTTCGGATCATCCGGGCACCTCCTATTCATATTCGTGGACAGGCACTTTACCTTCCAGGGCCAGAGCCCCGCCTTCATGCAAAGCCCGGAGCTCGTCCTCACCGGGATAATAGTAAAGCGGCGCAATCCAATGGACCCAGCGGGCGATTTCCGCCATCAAATAATGGCTGTTGGCCAGGCCGCCGGTAAAGGCCAAGGCATCGATTTTACCCTCCAAGACGCAGGCGCAGCCGCCGATCTCTTTACCGATCTGATAGGCCATGGCACAGTAAACCTCCCGGGCCTTTTCATCACCCTTTTCAATGCGTTTTTCGATTTCAACGCAGTTTTTTGTGCCAAGATGAGCATATAATCCCCCCTGGCCGTTGATCATCCGGTAAATTTCCTGGTATTCATATTTACCGCTGCAAGCTAAAGCCAGAAGGGCTCCGGCCGGGACTGTGCCGGCCCGTTCCGGCGCCATGGGGCCGTCGCCATCCAGGCCGTTATTAACGTCGATAACGCTGCCCTCGCAGTGGGCGGCGATGGATAGTCCGCTGCCGATGTGAGTGATAACAGCCCGCAGGCTTTCATAAGGCTTGCCAAGATCAGAGGCCAGCCTGCGGCCTACCGCTTTTTGATTCAGCGCCTGAAAATAGCTTTTTCGTTCCATTTCCGGCCGGCCGGTATAGCGGGCATAGGCCCACATCTCGTCCACACTGGGCGTATCTACCGTGTATGCCGGAACACCCCATTCCTTTCCCAGATCGAAGGCGATCTTACAGCCCACACTACAGGGATGATTACCGTATTTGCGGCTGGTGGCGTCAGCGATCATGGCTTGATTAATACGGTAGACACCGCTGCCCATGGGCTTTACCGGTGCGCCCCGGGAAACGATGGCGCTGCAATCACAGGAGGAAAAGAGCTGCTTATCCAGCCAATTCAGCAGTGTTTGCCGGCGATGGGAATATTGATTCCACAAATCTCCCAGTTCAATGGCAAGCTGCTGGGGCATTGGCAGATTGGCCTGGGCTTTGATCTCTTTGCCGTCATAGAGGGCAACCTTCGTTGAAGTGCCTCCCACATTCAGGACGATAATTCTCGTCATGTTCTGCTCCCCGCTTTCTCTGTTCTATAAGGCATAGCCGATTTTTAAAATTGCATAACTGATTATGCCAGAAGAAGGGGAGGATAGCTGTGTAAAAAAACACATTTTTCAAACATAATTAAATATTACGAAAAAAAAGATTTTATGTGTAAAACGACACATACGCCAAAAAAATGCGGTGCTACAATGGACATGAATTCAACACCTAAAATTGATAGGAGGGTATCAGGTCATGAAGCATTGGCGGATATTTACAACTATGGTGTTCTTATTGGCCGCATGTATTGTGTTAACCGGTTGTGGCGGTAACGGCGATACCAAGGTGACTGCTGCCGGCGGCTCCCAGGGGTCCGAAGGCCCGGCTTCCCCGGCAACCGCATCCCCGGCTGTGGCGGAATACATCATTAAGGTTGGCCACACCACTTCAGAAAATCACTCTTCACATCTGACTTTCGTCAAGTTTAAAGAGTTGATTGAGGCCAAAAGCGGCGGCCGTATTGCGGTGGAAATCTACCCCAACGGCACACTGGGAAATGACAGGGAATGTATTGAGGGTGTACAAATGGGCACAATCACCATGACCGGTATTTCCAGCGCGATGGTTGCACAATTTGAGAAAAGCCTGAGTATCTTCGATCTGCCCTTTCTGTTTCCTAACCGTGAGACTGCCTATAAAGTCTTTGAAGACCCGGCTGTTGGCGGTGTGCTGAAAACAAATATGGAGGCAAAGGGCTTTGTCTGCCTGGGCTTTGCAGAGGCGGGCTATCGGAATCTTACTACCACTGCCAAACAAGTCAAAACCATGGCGGATTTAAAAGGCATGAAGATTCGCACCATGAGCAGCAATTACCATGTGGCGGCTTGGGAAGCTTATGGCGCCAGCCCCACTCCTATCTCTTTCAGTGAACTGTACACCGCATTGCAGCAGAAAACGGTAGACGGGCAGGAGAACCCTTATGGCTTGATTCTTTCCCAGAAATTCAATGAGGTTCAGCCCTACTGCACCGAAACCGGCCATATTCTTACCGTTGTGCCTTTGATTATCAACAAGGTATTTGTAGACAGCCTGCCTGATGATCTGGAAAAAGCGGTGCTGGAAGCGGGAGCCGAGGCTGTGCAATATAACTATGGCTTGGCTCAGGAAGAAGAAGAGACTGCCAAACAGGAGCTTATCGACAGCGGTATGGAAATATTCCCTCTTGCCAATGAAGAGAAAGACAAATTTCGCAAAGCTGCCATGGTCGTATACGATGCGATGAAAGCCGAAATTGGCAGCGATATCATCGATGCCGCCCTTGTGCACTTAAATTGATTCCCTCTCACATTTACGGGCCGCCACCTAAACGGTGCGGCCCGGCTTATCCCGGCAGAGGCTTTGCCTGCCGGTGTATCATAACGGAGGTGCATAATGAAAAAGCACAGGTACATTATTGAGGAGATCATCTGCGGTATTTTAATGGTTATCGTTTTAGCTGCCGTAACCATTCAGATAGGCAATAGGCTTACGGTAAAAGCATCGCTGCCTTGGACCGAGGAGCTGGCCCGGTACTGCTTCGTCTGGATGGCCTATCTGGGCGTTAGCCTCGGCGTGAAGCGCGGCAAACATATGAATGTGGATCTCATCAATAATGTGATCAGCCCTAAGGCAGCAAGTATTATCGGAATAATCTGTGATTTATTATTTGCCGGAATGTGTTTCTACATCATTATTTACGGCTATAAATTTGTGGCCAAGCTTTACGGCTTTGGCCAAAAAAGCGGCGGTATGGGTATTGAGATGTGGGTGCTATACGCAGCGGCGCCGGTTGGTATGCTGATGACCTTATGCCGTATTGTTGAGAAAAATCTGCTGCTGTTCCGTAAGAAGGGCAGGGAAAGGAGGACGGCCCAATGATTATTTTGATTTTATTTGCTCTCTTCTTTTTCTTATTGGTGCTGTCTGTTCCCATCGGCGTTACGTTAGGGATTACCTCAATGGCTTACGGTTTCTTGTTTAACGGCATCAGGCCCGATTATTTTATCCAGTCAGCCATTACGTCCCTTGATAATTTCCCTATCCTGGCCGTACCGCTGTTTATGCTGGCCGGGGAGTTGATGACGAAGGGCGGCATTGCCCGGCAGCTCTTTGATATCGCTCATAAGCTGGTGGGGCGTATCACCGGCGGCCATGCCATTGCTACGGTGCTCACTTGCATGTTCTTCGGCGCTATCTCCGGCTCCGGCCCCGCTACGGTGGCGGCTATCGGCGGCCTGATGATTCCCATGATGGTGAATATCGGCTACGAGAAGAAATTTACCACGGCTTTGGTGGCGGCGGCCGGCGGCTTAGGCGTCATGATACCGCCCAGTATTCCTATGGTTATGTATGGCGTTGTTACGCAAAACTCCATCAGCGATCTGTTTTTGGCCGGCATTTTTCCCGGTTTCGTCTTTGGCGGCTGCCTGATGATTTATAGCTTTTTTTATTGCAAAATTACAAAACAGCAGCTTCATTGGGATCAGGAAGAAAAAACGCTGTGGCGGGCTATCTGGGATGGCAAATGGTCGATTTTAATGCCGGTAATTATTCTTGGCGGTATCTATGGCGGCTATTTTACACCCACAGAAGCGGCTTGCATCTCCGTTATCTATGCTTTGATCATCAGCATCTTTGTGACCAAGCAGATACCGCTAAAAGAAGTGCCGGACCTGTTTATTCAGTCCGCAGCCATGATCGGTCCTTTGATGATTATTGTCAGCATGGCCACATTGTTTGGCCGTATCCTTACCCTGGAAAAAGCTCCTATGATCATTTCCGGTGTGATCACTGCATTCTCTGATAATGTTGTAGTGATTATGATTATCATTAACCTGTTTCTTTTATTTGTTGGCGCCGTTATGGACACTGTGGCTGCAATCCTGATTGTAGCGCCGGTATTGCTGCCTATCGTACAGAATTTTGGTGTGGATCCTATCCACTTTGGCGTGATTATGGTTGTCAATCTGGCCATCGGCTTTATCACTCCGCCCATCGGCATTAACCTTTATGTGGCCAGCGGCATCAGCGGTTTGTCCATTACGGAGATTACCAGCAGAATAGGCTATCCCCTGCTGGTGATGCTGGCGGCCCTGCTGATTGTAACCTTTATTCCGGCTGTATCGCTGGTGCTTTTGACTTAATGAGAGGGGTTGAACATAGATGACCGTCAAAATCGGTATAACAGACGGCTTCCGCCTGGAAGTGGATTTTGCAATGGAAAAGCATTTTTTTGCCGAAGCCGGCTTTGAATTGAAAGTCTGCAATTGCAAATCGGAAGATGAAATCATTGAACATCTGGCGGATTGCCGGATACATTGTACGGTAGCCGGTTCCTATAGTGAAAGGGTGCTGCGGGCCCTGCCGGAGCTTAAAGGCATTGCCCGTTATGGCATTGGCCTTGACACCATCGATGTACCCTTGGCTACCGAATTAGGTATTCAGGTATGCAATGAGCCTGCCTACTGTGTGGAAGATGTGGCTAACCATGCCTTTGCCATGATTATGGATTTATCCCGCAAGCTGACATTTTATACTACGGAGCTGCGCCGGGGGAACTGGGGCTTTTCAAAAGGTTACCCGGCCAAGAGAATGCAAAATCGCACCGTAGGCCTGGTAGGCTTCGGTGCGATTGCCAGACGGCTCAAAGAATTATTAACGCCGTGGAATGTTAGATTTTTGGTATATGATCCTTTTTTGGATGAAAAGGCCATCGCCGCCGCCGGGGCGGAGAAGGTGGAAATCAACGAACTGATGGAGCTTGCGGATATTATATCCATCCATTGCCCCCTCACTGAGGAAACCCGGCATCTTTTCAATAGGGAGGCTTTTATCAAGATGAAGCCTCAGGCGCTGCTGGTGAATACTTCCCGGGGTCCGGTCATCGATACCCTGGCCCTGGCCCAGGCGATAAAGGAGGGTCAAATCTATGGGGCCGCCCTGGATGTGATGGAGCAGGAGCCCATCTCGCCGGAGCATCCCCTTTGCTCCCTCAGTCAGGTTGTCTTATCGCCTCATGCCGCCCATTTTAGTGAGGAATCTTTTTTGATCCTGCGCAAAAGCGTGGCGGCTCAGGCCCTGCAAATAGCCAGAGGAGAAAGGCCCGCTTATTTGTTTAACAAAAGCCTTTGGAAAAACTGAGGCCATACACCAGAAAACTATTCGTCAGAGGTCATATATTCCAGCAGTTTTTCCCGGTGAGGGATCACCAGCTTGTGGCGTAATTTTACGATAAGCCCCAAACTGCGCAGTTTGGTCATGGTTTTTGTAACGGCCTCCCGGCGTACCCCCAGCATATTGCCCAGCTCGTTATCGGTGATCTGAAAATTGAGGACGTCGCCTTCCGGGGTGGTGCTGCCATAGACCTCAAACAGGCTGAATAGCAAGGCGATAACCCGTTTTTCCACCGTTAAAAACGACATGCATTCCACCTGAAAGGTGAGCAGGCGGATTTTGCGGCCCATTGAGTTTAGCATGTACATAAAAATTTCCGGGTTTTGAGCCAGTAAGTTTGTTGTGGTCTTGCGGTCCAGGCGCAATACTTGGCTGTCTGTCATGGCAATGGCTGATGCAAAGTATAAATCATCATCGAAAAAGGAGGTTTCGCCGAAAAAAGTGCCGGGCTCATGGATAGCCAAAGTGCGCTCCTTGCCGTCTTCATTGACAATGAACACTTTGATTTTTCCTTCCACTACGTAGTACAAGTGCTCAGCCTGGTCTTCCTGGCCATAGATGACGGCTCCTTGGCTGATCCGCCGCAAGTGGCTGGAAAAACCGGCCATGATTTGGACAACGTTTTTCTGAGGTTTCACCCAAGGTGAAGAGTTATGCAAACTGGCCACCTCCTTCGTTTATCCATGATACTATAACTAGTGCTTTGTGGCAACTTTTAGTGGCTACAGAGTACTACCCCCCTGGTGACAAGAACCCTTCAGAAAGGAGAAATGGCAAATGATACGATGTCTTGTGACGGAAACGCTGACCGCCCAGATCAAGATGGCAGGTTTGGCGGGAAAGAAGCTGCTGGTCTGCCGGCCGGCAGAAAAACCGGAGAATGTCATTGTGGCAGTGGATACGCTGGGCGCCGGTATTGGCAGCGAAGTGCTGGTTTCCAAAAACTATTCAACAAGGCAAGAGGAATATGGCGTTGATTGTATGGTGTCCGCTATATTGGACCCGAAATAAGAAAGGAGGAAATCTGATGGAATCATTAGGATTTATTGAGGTTAAGGGCTATGTTCCCGCCTTTGCGGCAGAGGATGCGGCGCTGAAAGCGGCGGACGTTAAGCTGGTTAAGCGGGTGGCTATTGGAGCCGGCATGGTTACCGTAGTGATTGCCGGCGAGATCGGAGCGGTGCGCACGGCAGTGGACGCCGGGGCCAATGGGGTAAAGCGTCTGGGCAATCTGATCGGCTGTTTTACGCTGGCCCGGCCGGCGGAAGAAATCAAGACTATTATCTAAGTGTATTGCCCCGTTGATATTTGGAATTACTGCGCCGGATATTTTTTCAAGTGCAAGGCGAAGGAACGAGGCATAGCCGGCAGCTATGGTGAGCGACGACAACGCCGCAATTGGGAAAATAGACAAGAAGTAAACCGAATTCTCAACGGGACAGTACACAAAAAGAAGGGGAGGTAAAATTATGGATTCCTGGGGCTTTATCGAAGTAATCGGCTTTATTCCCGCTATTGCCGCGGCAGATGCGATGATCAAAACCGCCAACGTAGAGCTGGTGGGCCTGGAGCAAATCGGCGGCGCCATGCTGACAGTGGGCGTGAAAGGTGAAATCGGCGCGGTCAAAGCTGCTGTAGATGCGGGAGTGCTTGCCGCCAAGCAAAACGGGGAATTAGTAGCAGCCAATGTGCTGGCCCGGCCCAATCCGGAGGTTGCCGGACTGCTGAAAATGAAGTTAGGATAGGAGGGAGACAGATGACTTCTCTGGGATATATTGAAGTAATTGGCCTGGTTGCCGCTATTGAGGCAGCCGATGCAGGGCTTAAAGCAGCAAATGTTGAATTGGCGGGCAAAGAAAATCCCGGCGCCGGTATGATTACGGTTGTATTTAAAGGTGAAATTGGTTCCATTAGAGCGGCTTTAGATGCGGCAGAGGCGGCGGCAGCCAGAATCAGCAAGGTCGTAAGCACCAACGTGATCGCCCGCCCCTTCCAGACTGCATAAGAAGTTGCCGAAAAGGAGTGCTTTACCATGCCTACATACATTACGGCGGCGGAGATAGCCGCTTGTCATACTAAAGGAGAGAAGGTTTTCGCCTGCGGGGCAGATGCGGTGTTGACGGATCTGGCCCGGGAAGAAGCGGATAAGCTGGGGATCGAACTTATCAGGCAGGGGGATAACAAAGGCGCGGGGGCACAGCCCCAGCCTGCCTCGCCGCTCCAGGCCCAAGCTCAAACTCAAGTTCAAGCTTCATCGCTTAAGCAAGCGAAATCCCAAAGCGGCGGCATCTACGGCGTACAGGGCTTTGAGCCGCCGGCTCCGCTAACGCATAAACGGCCATTCAAAGAAGTGCTGGGCTCCGGCCGTAAAATTGCCGGTACGTTTATCGGTACGCCTCATCCGGTGATGACCGAGTTTGTGGGTAAGCTGGGTTTTGATTTTTTATGCATCGATGCCGAGCATACGCCTATTCACCTGGCCACCCTTCAGGAAATGCTGCAAAGCATGGGTGCTGTCCCTGCCTATGGTGTTGTACGGGTACCGATGATTTCCTATCAATATATGTCCGGCGCCCTGGATATTGGGGCAGACGCCTTGCTGATTCCTCAGATTCGCACCGGCCAGGATATGGATATCGTTGAGCAAGCCTGTTTGTATCCTCCTCAGGGCCGCAGAGGCATCGGCCCTTCCCGGGCCACCTCTTATGGCCTTGAAATCGGTAAAAAAGGCCAGGAGCCCAATCGGGATACGGCGATTATTATTCAAATTGAGACGAAGGAAGCATTGGATAATTTAGATGCTGTGATTTCCCGGGATATTGTGGATATGGTGTTTATCGGGCCGGGAGATCTTTCCATGAATTTAGGCGTATTCGGTCAAACCGGCCATCCCATTATGGTGGAGCAAATCGGGCGTATACAGGAAACTGCCGGAAGATACGGTAAACCTATCGGCATTTTTGCCGGGAATATGGAGGCTGCCGGCAATTGGCTGGATAAGGGTTTTGATATGGTGCTGATCAACTCGGAGCTGGGGCTTTTGGGCGAGCATATTGCAGGCAAGATGGCTGCTTTGCGGTCCCATATGTAGTGCTGCAAAATTCAATAATAAGAAAGGAGGGGTTGGGTGAGACAAGTGATATCTTCCGATGATATCTGGAATCTGGTGGAAGGGGGTAAAACCACGCTGCACCTGGAGGGTGAATATGTGTTGACCGACATTGCCCGGGATATGGTCAAACGATATGGTATTGCCATTGCCGGACCCGCCCCGGGAATGATAGCGGCGACGGCCGGATCCTTGTCCCAAGAGGCGCCGGTTCCCCGGCAGGCGGCTTTGGGACCGGAAATACAAAGGGCAGACGCAACCGGAAAATCGGAGGGGGCGGCCTTTGCCAGAGGTTTGGGTCAGGCTTTTCGGAAGGATAAGGGGATGACAGCCCCAAGAGCTCTGAATCAAGCGGACTTATTGATCACCAATGGCCGTATTGTATTGCCGGAGGCGGGCGTTATCGAAGGGGGTCTGGCCATAAAAGATGGCAAGGTGCTGGCAATCATAGCGCCTGACGCCCATTATCCGACGGAACGTTTGCTGGATGCCGGCGGCAATTATGTGTTGCCGGGCATTATCGATCCCCATGTTCATCTGGGGATGTTTGCGCCGCTGGAGGAGGAGCTGGCCACGGAATCCCGAAGCTCCCTTCTGGGCGGCGTAACAACCATGGGCTGCTTTTTCAACCAAAAGGAGAGTTACCGCAGATTCCTGGAAGAACTGCCCGGCAAAGTAGCCCAATATAGCGGAGCCGACCTTTTCCCTCATCTGACCTTGCGGGAGCAGGTCCACCTTGAGGAACTAAGCCTGTACCGCACAAAGGGAGTTTCCTCCTTTAAGTCCTATATGTGCGGGATTCCCGGTTTATTGCCTCATCAAAGCGACGGGTTTATCGTTGCCGCTATGCAATCTTTAAAGATGCTGCCCGGGGAACCGGTGCTGTGTATCCACTGTGAGAATACATCCCTGGTGGATGCGGCACTGGAACAGGCGGCAGCGTTGCCGGAGCTGGATCTGCGGCAGTGGGGAGCAACTCATCCGGCTATGGCCGAAGAGGAGGCACTGATCCGGGCCGCCTATTTTGCCAGCAAAATGGGCGTCAACCTCTACGCCGTACATATCGGCACAAAGGATGCTATTGAGACGGCCCGTTCAATTAAAGGACCCCGCATTCATATTGAGACCACTTCTCCTTATTTAAGCCTGGATGACAGTACGGCCGGCAGCGTTGACGCCAAAATGGCGCCGCCTATCCGGGATCAGGCAAGCCGGGAGGCGCTGTGGCGAGGGCTTGTAGAGGGTACCGTTGATACAATCGGCACCGACAACGTAACGATGACAAGGGCAGAAAAACAGGTGGAAAAGGGTATGGCAGGGGCAATACCGGGTTATCCGGCAATGGCAACCCACTTGGTATCGGTGCTGGACGGCGCTATCCGCCGCAATATTCCATTGGAAACGGTTATAGCGAAGATGACATTAAATCCGGCGAAGATTTTTGGGATTTATCCCCGCAAGGGCACCCTGCTGCCCGGCAGCGATGCAGATATTGTGATTGTTGACCCCTGCCGGGAACAGGCAGTTGATCCGGGAACACTGGGCAGCCGCTCTGATTTTTCACTATTTACCGGTAGAACCTTGCGGGGTTGGCCTGTGGCTACCATTAAAGGCGGGGAATTGGTTTGTCAAAACGGGCAGATGGTATCAGGGGCCAGAGGAAGCTTTCTTATCCGTTAGACGAAAGATTCCGAACCTTGCTATAGAAGATAAGTGTTTAGGAGTGTGACTATGAAAGAGATACGGCTCCACGGACGAGGCGGTCAGGGAATTGTCAAATCCGCTGAAGTAATTGTATATGCCGCAGTGCAAGAGGGCAAATTTGTCGCTTGCTTCCCTTATTTTGGTTTCGAAAAAAAAGGCGGTCCGGTCAGTGCTTTTGTCCGGATTGATAACAAAAAAATCCGCGAAAAAAATCAAGTCTATTTTCCCCATTGTATTATTGTGCTGGATCCCACAATTATGGGAGCCACTGACGTATTCCAAGGAGCAAGAGAGGATTGCGTGTTAGTGATCAATGCCAGGTCTGTTGATAGCTTAGATATTCCGGATCAGATCACGACCATTACTTATATTGACGCCACGGCTTTATCCGAGGAATTGTTGGGGCGTAAAGTGCCGAATACGGTGATGCTGGGAGCCTATGCCAAAGCCACCGGTTGGACCGATGTGGAAAAGCTGGCTGGCCGGGCCGGCGAAATTTGGGGCGAAAAAAACAGGGACGCTGTGCTGCGGGGCTATTCCGACGTAACGGTGATCAGAAGAGGGGAGGTCTAATCGTGATCAAAACAAAGTATATTTGTGCCGTTGCCGAGGAGCTAAACGATATCAATACCGGGGCCTGGAAAACCTATCCGCTGCTCCTTGATCAGGCAAAATGCATCAAATGCGGTTTATGTATCCAATATTGTCCCACCAATTCGGTAATCCGTGACGAAAAAGACGGTTTTTTCATCAGCCTTGAGTATTGCAAGGGTTGCGGCGTCTGCATCAACGAATGTCCCAGAGGAGCTATCAGCTATGTGAAGGAGGATCAATAATATGGAGAAGCTTGTAGTTGTAGACGGCAATCATGCGGCTGCTTTGGGCGCCCTGCTGTGCAGACCCGACGTGGTGGCGGCCTACCCTATCACTCCCCAGACGCCCCTGGTTGAGCACTTCACTCAGTACATAGCAGACGGCGCCCTGGACTGTGCTATTTTGGAACCGGAGTCAGAACATTCTGCCATGAGCATATTGGAAGGGGCTTCCTTAGCCGGCGGCCGCACCTTTACCGCTACGTCATCCCAAGGGCTGGCTTTGATGTACGAGCCTTATTTTCGGGCCTCCACCATGCGGCTGCCTATCGTTATGGATATTGTCAACAGGGAGATGATTTCCCCCCAGACTATCTGGGGAGGGCCTCAGGATTCCCTGTCCGTGCGGGACGCAGGCTGGATTCAAATTTACGTTGAAGATAATCAGGAGATTTTGGACATGAATGTGCAGGCTTTCAAAATTGCCGAGCATAAAGATGTGCTATTGCCTGTTAATATCTGTTTTGACGGTTTTTACCTTTCTCACATGACAGAAGGCGTACTGGTCTGTGAGCAGGAGAAAGTAGACGCCTTTTTGCCCAAATACCTGCCGGAGCATGTGAAGCTGGACCCTGAGCGGCCTATGGCTGTGGATCCGCTGACGCCGGGGGCCTATCTGCAATATTACCGGGAGCTCCATATGCAGGCTATGGATAATGCGAAGAAGGTGATCCAGCAGGTCAATGATGAGTTTGCTCAATTATTTGGGCGCAGCTACGGCGGTTTGGTAGATACTTACCGCCTTGAGGATGCGGATTACGTGTTGATAACCATGGGCTCTCTAACCGGAACGGCCCGGGTAGCAGTGGATTACGCCCGCCAAAAGGGTGTTAAAGTTGGGATTTTGAAGCTGCGCAGCATCCGGCCTTTCCCGAAGGAGCTTGTCCAGCAGTATTTGAAGGGCCGTAAGGCTGCCGGCGTGGTGGACCGCAACGTCAGCTTTGGCTGGCATTGTGGCATCACCTATTTGGAGGTACTGTCCGCCATGGGCGGCGCACTGAATATGCCGTTGTTGCCCTTTATTGGAGGCTTGGGAGGCGAGGACCTGACTATCGAGCTTTTGGCTAAAGCAATCGACTATATTGTTGCGGCAGGTAAAGGTCGGTATAACACGCCTCAGCAGGCAATTTGGCTGGTAAAGGGGGAAGAGGAATGAGGGCTGCAGAGATGAAGACTATCAAGATGAGCGCAACCGATAAAATGCTGGCTTATGCCGATATGGTGGCTCCGGGCATTACCTCCTGTGAGGGCTGCAACGTGGAGTTGACCATGCGTACGGTGCTCAAGGTACTGGGGCCAAACACCATTGTGGCCATCCCCCCGGGTTGTATGGGCGGTGTGCAGACGGTGGGCTGGGAAGACAGGATGGGTACAAAAATCCCGGTGTTTTTCCCGCTGCTGGATAATACCGCATCCATGCTGGGCGGCATCAAGAAGTATTATGAGCATATTGGCCGTCATGTAAATGTGGTGGCCTTTGCCGGCGACGGAGCCAGTGTGGATGCCGGTTTTCAAGCCCTCTCAGGAGCTGCCGAGCGGGGAGATAATATCATTTATATCTGTTATGACAATGAAGGATACATGAATACGGGCTTTCAGCGCAGCGGCTCTACCACAAAAGGCTCCTGGACCTCCACAACACCGGTGGGCGCCGCTCACAAGGGTAAAAAGACCCACCGCAAGGATGCGCCAATGATTATGGCTATGCACGATATTCCTTACGTGGCTACAGCTTCGCCGGCTTATATCCCGGATTTGATCGCCAAAGTGGAAAAGGCTATGCAGGTTCGGGACGGTATGGCTTACATTCATGTATATAATGCCTGTTCCACCGGCTGGGGCTACCAGCCATGCAAAAGTATAGATATTTGCCGCCGTTCGGTGCAGACCCGCTTTTATCCGCTGTATGAGGTGGAGCACGGAAAATTCAAGCTTTCTTTGGATATAAAACAGCCAAAGCCGGTGAAAGATTTTCTCAACCAGCTAAAAAAATTTCGCCATCTAAGTGAAAGTGATATCCTGGAGATACAAGAGTTGGTTGACCGCCGCTGGAACCGGCTGCTGGGCCTTTGCCAAATTTGATCTACCGGGAGAGGCCCAGTCCGTTTATCATATCGGAAAGCTTCTGGTGATCATAAATATACAGACGCTTGTTTTTTTTCTCAAGGATACCCTCAGCTTTGAATTTACTGAGGATTTTGGTTACTGTCTCCCGGCGGATACCTAGATAATTCGCTAAATCCTGATCTGTAGTCGGCAGATCGACGACAATAGCGCCGGATTTATCCTTGCGGCCAAAATCATTGATCAAGCCTTGAATTACAATGGCCAGATGGGTTTTGTTGTCGAAGAAGGTCAAATACTCCACCTGTGCCGTAAGAATGCGGATTTTCATGCTCATGGATATAATCATCGATAGGGTGAACTCCGAATTCTCGGCGGCAATACGTTTGAAATCGCTGCGGCTGATCCGGATCAGCTTTGTATTCGTTATGGCTTGGGCTGACGCCATGCTGTCGATATTGAGAAAAAAGCTGTTTTCGTTGATGAATACTCCCGGATTTAGTACGCTGAGCATCTTTTCTTCGCCTCTGATGTTCGTCATTGTGATTTTGACCAGGCCTTCGACGATATAGTACAAATAACGGTTCTTTTGGCCTTGATCAAAAATGAAAGTGTCTTTTAAACAAGCTATCGTTGTCAGGGATGGATCGGTGGAGAGGTAATCAATAAAAGACTGGCGGTTGATCCAAAGAGAATGGATGTCAATGGCGGACATGGCGGCCTCCTTAATCAGCAAGGGCAGATTAATGATACACTCGGAATTTTGACAGAGCAAAACAGGTATGTCAAGTGTAGTGATGCCCAATTAAAAACTTATTAGTTGCCATTTGGAAAGGGAAGGATACAAATGAAGATTTGCTTTGTGGATAAACAATGGCTGTCAAAGGAGACCATGGAGATACAGCGGCGGGCCTTTGAAGGAAGAGGCATGGAAATTACCTTTCATGACTACACATCTCCCCAGGAAATTATTCAGAATAATCGGGATGCCGCTGCTCTGATGGTGGTGGCGGTGCCGATTACCCGCAATGTTATTGAGGCAATGCCTAATCTCAAGTTTATTGGCCGCTGCGGCATCGGTTACGATTCGGTAGATTTGGAGGCCGCCACTCAGAGGGGCATTGCCGTATGCAACGTGCCGGATTACTGCGCTCATGAAGTAGCCAGCCACAGCCTGGCCCTGGCCTTGGCCCTGCGCAGGCAGCTTTTTCCTTTCGCAGCCCGGGCCAGAGCCGGAGGTTACGGCCAGGGCAGCGGCTATCCGGTGGAACGAATAAAAGGACAGGTATTTGCTTTACTGGGTTACGGGCGAATTGCCCGGGAACTTGCGGCCATGGCCCGGGGAATCGGTATGCAGGTAGCAGTGTATGATCCTTACGTGAAAGAGATCAGCGATTCCCATACAACATTATATGCCGATATCGGCGAAGTGCTGGACAGGGCGGATATTCTATCCGTGCATACGCCTTTGACGCCGCAAACCAGGCATATGCTGGCAGCTCCCCAGTTTAAAAGGATGAAAAACACAGCTATATTGATTAATACCTCCAGAGGCCCGGTAATCCATACCGGGGATATGATGGAAGCGCTGAAAAAAGGAGAAATTGCCGGCGCCGGGCTGGACGTCTGTGAAGGCGAGCCCCTTGGAGCGGACCATCCGCTGCTGCAGATGGAAAATGTTATTTTTACACCTCATGTTGCCATGTACTCTGAGGCGGCAATGAAAGACTTGCATAATAAATTGACGGGACAAGCCTTGGATGTATTGCAAGGCCGTTATACGGAAAATATTGTGAATCCTGAAGTCAGGAACTATGGGGTCTGGTTGTAATATAGCCAAATATGAGACAGGAGGACGGAAAGATGAAAAAGGCAGGAATAGGGATTTGTTTAATGTTGGCGATCATATTTGTTCTGGGCGCTTGCGGAGGCTCCGCAGCCCGGGAGGGGCAAGGCTCCAATGTTGCCCCCCAGGAAAAGGTGCACATTACGGTGGGCCATGCCGGTTCCGAGGCTACGCTGATGCATCGGGCCTGGGAGGTATTTAAGAAAGAAGTAGAAGAGGCCTCCGGCGGAAAAATGACCGTTGAAATCTATGCCAACGGCCAACTAGGTGGTGACCAGCAGTTGCAGGAGGCTGTGCAGAACGGTGATCTGATCGCTACCGCATGCAACACAGCGGCATTAACCGGCTTTGAACCAAAGCTTGGCGTATTTGCAACACCTTTTTTATTTGCCGATAACCAGGCCGCCTATGAGCTTTTAGATGGTGAATTTGGTGATAAAATGCTGAATTTAATGGAAGAAAGCGGCTTTAAGGGGCTGGGTTTTTATGAATCCGTCCATTTCCGGGTGCTAAGCGCCAACAAACCTGTACATACGCCTGACGACTTGAAGGGCGTAAAAATCAGGGTGATGCAGAATCCGATTCATATTGCCATTTGGGAAGCCCTCGGCGCCGGTCCCACATCTATACCTTTTTCCGAGCTTTATACCGCTTTGCAGCAGAAAACCGTTGACGCCCAGGAGAACCCTTTGGAGCTGATTGTGGCGCAACGCTTCTATGAAGTACAGCAAGCGGTGACGTTAACGAATCATCTTTTTTCCGTCGGCATGGCCACAATGAACCTGGATTTCTACAACTCCCTGTCTGCCGAACAGCAAAAGATTGTGGATGACGCTATCGAAAAGGCGGTTGCCTTCCAGCGTGAGGCTGGAGCCGCTGAATATAAGGATTATTTAAAAACGCTGCAAGACGCCGGCATTGAGGTCGTGACGCTGACGCCCCAGGAGCTGGAGCTATTTCGGGAAAAGGCCAAGGCTGCCTATCCGGTAATCGCAAAAGAAGTAGGGCAGGATTTATTGGATGAGTTGTTGGCTGCCACAAAATAGCAGCTATCCCGAAGGGAGAGATTCGATGAAAATTATCGGCAGAATCGATGACCACCTGGAAGAGGTGATGCTGGTCTTTTTAATGGCCTATTTCGTGTTTGTCGTAGTGGCGCAAGTTATTGCCCGTTTTGTGCTGCAGGTGCCGGCTGCCTGGACCGAGGAAACCGGACGCTATGCCTTCATCTGGCTTACTTTCATCGGCGCCAGTTACGCCACAAAAAAAGGTATGCACATCCGTATGGATGTTATCGAAAGTTATTTAGGTCCGATAGCCGCCAGAAGGATGAAACTTTTATCTATGCTGATTTTTTTAGCGTTTTTATTGATCATGAGCGGAATAGGCCTCAGCGTATGTCAAACATTATTGGTCAAGCCCCAGAAAAGTCCGGTGCTGGGGCTGCCGATGCTGGCGGTGTATGCCGCCATGCCGGTGGGGATGATCTTGTCCGCCATTCGAATGCTGCAATGGTTCTACCTGGAGCTATATAAAAAGAAAACCGCCGGCATATAGGAAAGGAGTCAGGTATGGCTGTAGGTATATTGTTCATCGCCTTTTTTGCGCTGTTGGCCTTAGGTGTTCCGGTAGCGGGATCAATAGGCCTGGCATTGCTGGTCAACGGCCTGGCCGGTTCCGGTATTGCCCCGGCTTATATTGGGCGTTCTTTGATACAGGGGTTGGATTCTTTCACTGTTCTTGCGGTTCCCTTATTTATTTTAGCCGGCGAGATCATGGGGCAGGGCGGCATCTCAAAGCGCCTGTTCAATCTGGCCAATGCAATGGTAGGCAAGTTTACCGGCGGCGTGCCAATGGCTACGGTGCTGACCTGCATGCTGTTCGGGGCAATTTCCGGCTCCGGGCAGGCCACTTTTGCGGCGGTAGGCAGCATCATGATTCCGGAGATGGAAAGGCAGGGTTACGACAAGGGTTTTGTCACCGGACTAACCGCTTCCTCAGGCGGTCTAGGCGTATTGATCCCGCCCAGCCTGCCTATGGTGATGTATGCTCTTGCGGCTAATTCATCCATCGGCACAATGTTTTCCGCAGGTATTTTACCAGGGATTTTATGCGGTTTGGCCTTGATGATTTATGCTTATCTCTTTTGCAGACGCCATCCGATTTCGGGAACAAGCTTTACCCCGACAATGGGCGTATTTCAAAGTATTAAAGAGGGCTTTTGGGCTTTACTGACGCCGGTGATTATTCTTGGAGGAATCTACGGCAGCATTTTTACCTCGACGGAAGCAGCCGGCGTTGCCGTGGTATACGCTTTGATTGTCAGTATATTTGTCTACCGCACCATTGTGCTGAAGGATTTGCCGCGCATTTTTCTGCGGGCTGCGGCGCTGAATGCCCCGATTTTATTAATCGTCGGCATTGCTACGGTGCTGGGACGAGTACTGGCTATGCAGAAAGTTCCCACAATGATCGCCAGTGGTATTTTGTCGGTTACCACATCCGGGATATTGATTATTATTTTGATCAATATTCTGCTTCTCATTGTTGGCATGTTGATGGAGACTTTGGCTGCTATTGTGATACTGGCGCCTATTTTGCTGCCGATCATCGATGGGATTGGCATGAGCCCGGTGCACTTTGGCGTAATTATGGTGGCAAACCTGGCCATTGGTTTTGTAACGCCGCCTGTGGGTACAAATCTCTACACTGCCGCAGCGCTGACCGGCATCCATGTCAAAGATCTGACTAAAGCGATCATTGGGCTAGTTTGCGCTCTTTTAATTGCCCAAGTTTTACTGGTAATGTTTCCGCAAATATCCCTGTTCCTGCCCAGGTTGTTTGGCCAGCTCTAATCCGGCTAATCTGTGCAGAGCAGGAGCAAAATGTGCAAAATTGCAGGTTTGTCGTCGTTCGCATAGGCTAACTGTGCAAAATTGCAGGTTTGTAACCCCCTAAATCACGGTTTCGGAACAAATTTGGCCTGAAAATAGGGTTTTTACCCTGTTTTCAGGCCAAATCATCTACTACAAACTTGAAATTTTGCACAAAAGGCCTCTCGCCAGAGTACAAACTTGAAATTTTGCACAAAAGGCTCTAGTACCAAGTAGGTATAGATTCTATTCCCCTTCCACCACAGTGCCTACATGGCAGAAGAAGAATTTTTCTTTGAATTCCTGGGACAGCCCCATGGCGGCAATATCTCCCGTGCAGTGAGAGACCCCCAGCCGCTCGATATTAAAGCCCTTCAGAGCCTCGATGCTCTTTTCCCGCTGTTCCGGCGAGGCAGGTCCCAAATGGGTGCCGCCGATCACCGTATGGATACGCTTTTCACCGGTTTTTTCTATGGCATGGTTCAGGATATTGATGATGCCGGCATGGGAGCAGCCCAGCACCACAAAAAGGCCTTTTTCCGTCTTAATGACCAAAGACTGATCGTCGGGCAGGGGATCCTGTACATAGTCGGATTCGCAGCCGCAGCCGCAGGGAATGACCTGGTCCAAATCCCCGGTTTCGAAATCGTTTTTGCGGGGCACCTCCCCGGTAAGATACATGCCGGGGACGACTTCGCTGAACTCTGTGTTGTAAACGAAGCTGGCGCCCTGGGATTCCAAGGCAGGCTTGGCAAAGGGGATGCCGATGTATTTGACCTTGCCTCCCCGGGTCATGTAGCTTTCTTTGAATAATTCGGGGTGGCTGTAGACCTTCACCTTGCCGGCGGCGGTGACGGCGGCAAGCAAACCGCCGGTATGGTCGATGTGGTGGTGGCTGAGGATAATGCCTTGAATGCCGGACAGATCCTTTTTGAAATAGTGGGCATTGTTGATTAAGGCCAAACCCTGGCCGGTGTCAAAAAGGAAGTTGCCCTGATCAGTCTCCAGAAAAACCGACCAGCCGTGTTCGGCCAAAGCGCCTATATTGCTGTAGACGCAGTTTTCGCATAATACCGTAGCTTTAACTTTCATTTTTTCTCCTCTTTTCTAAAATTAGTATAATCACTAAACTATATGAATAAAAATAGGACAGCCTAAGATTTTAGCAACTCACAGAGCTTTTCTACAGCCGTCTCAAATATTTCGATTTCCTCCTGGGTTAGTTTGGCTCTTAGCTGATCGTAAAAATGAAGATGATCCTGCCTATGGGCCCGGTAAGCGCTAACGCCTTTTGGAGTCAGGGAAAGCAAAGCCGCCCGGGAATCTTCGGGGTGGGCAGTGCGCTGAACAAGGTTTCGGCTTTCCAAACGCTTAACCATTTGAGTCACGGCGCCCTTCGTTATGGATAAACGGCTGGCCAGCTCGCTCATCAGAATGGCTTTGCCGCAGCCGATGGCATCGATGGTATGGATTTCGCTGGGGGTAAGGGGGCCGGCCTCCCCAAAGCTCCGGGGATTTTTTTCCAGACGCTGCAACTGGACAAACAGGCGGCCCAGATTCCGGCTACCTCTATCCTCGCAAAATTCACGATTTTCTTTCAATGAGTTTCTCATTTCTTTATCCATAACTATAGTTTAGTCACTAAACTAATTTTTGTCAAGAGGAATCTATTATGAGGATTCAGCAGTGGCAGCAATGACCCCCTAAATGTGCAAAAAACCAGATAGTGCAGAGGCTGCTGAAAAAGTCGCAGGGGTTATGTCCGTATTGAGGCTAAAATCGGATTCGCTGGGTCAGATGCACAAAAATCGAGGTTGTGTGACGGCAGGCAGGGGACTTGACCCGTTTTTTGCTTCCGGATGCACAAAAATCGAAGTTGTGTACGGATTATAGGGCAGCTTTTTCGTAATCTAAGCCAATTTAAAGCTCATAGTACAACACAACCTCGATTTTTGTGCAGTTAGCCTCTGCTTTTAGCCTAAATTTGATGTCCGCTGCGACACAACCTCGATTTTTGTGCACCTCGCCTGATTTGCCGGCGACTTTTTCAGTGCTCTCGATAGTGCATGGATATTGCGGCAATATACGCAAATTTTTGATTGAATAGGTGAACATAAAGAATAAATATACTAATTTATGTACATTCCATCTTTCGTTTAATGGCCTTTAATGCATTATCTCATTTTTTGTGCACTTGGCCTTTGTTTGTGCACTTGGCCTTCGTTTGTGGAGTTGTCTCTTCTTTCTTGAAGCCATCAGGCCTCAAAATCAATAATGGAATGAAGCAAGCGCAAGGCATATTCATCTTTGGTTTCAGCAAGCCGCTCCACAGCGATTTGCTCCGTCACCCGGCCCTGGTACAGGAATAAAACGTTGTCGCACATGTAGGTAACGGCAGTCAGATCATGAGTAATAAAGGCATAGGTTAAGTCCAGCCGTTCCTTTAATTCCTTCAGCAGATCCATGATTTGCACCTGGGTATGGGTATCAAGGGAAGAAATCGCCTCGTCAAAGAGAATCAGCTCCGGCTTACAGGCCACGGCCCGGGCAATGCAAACCCGCTGTAGCTGGCCGCCGGAAAGCTGGTGGGGAAAACGGCCGGCAAAGGAGGCCTCCAAGCCTACCAGATCCAGAAGGCGGGTAACCTCTTTTTCGTAATTCAGGGCAATGCCTTCCCGCCGCTGCCTGGCCCTGATACCTTCGCCGATGACGTCCCGGATGAGAAAACGGGGATTAGCGGAGGTAGTATAATCCTGAAAAACAACGCTGAGCCTATTCTGCAGAGCCCTTTTCCCCTGTCTGGAGCGGTAAACGGACATACCGTCCAATAAAACCTGGCCTTTTTCCGGTTTCAGCAGGCCGCAGAGCACCCGGCCCAAGGTGGATTTACCGCTGCCGGATTCGCCTAAAATGCCGAGGCAGGAGCCTTTGGGCAGAGACAAAGATACGTCAAAGAGCACTTGTTTTCTCGATGCTCCAAATACTTTCTCTTGTTGTTCACTGCGAAAGCTGACGCAGATATTTTGCATTTCGATCATCGGGATCATTGAGACGCCTCCTTTTGCAGGGCCAAACGGTAGCGGGCCATAACGGCGCTGCGTTTTTCCACCAAAAGCTTTGTATAGGGATCAATAGCGTGATGGAGGATATGGGAAAACTCTCCTTTATCCACAATTTCCCCATTGCTCATGACTAAGATACGGTCAGCTACTTTTGAGACAGCCCCTAAATCATGGGTGATAAAGAGCATGGCTGTTTGATGGCCGGATTTAATTTTTTGAAATTCCTGGAGGATTTCAAATTGAGTGATGGCATCGATGGCGGTGGTAGGCTCATCGGCAATCAGCAGATCCGGCTCCAAAGCGATGGCAATGCCGATCATGATCCGCTGCAGCATGCCGCCGGAGAGCTGATGAGGATACTTTTCCAAGACTTCCGCCGGGTCCTTGATTTGCATCCGCTCCAGGATGTCCAGGGACCGGCTGCGAATTTGGGCTTTATCCCACTGGGTGTGAACGGCAAAGGTCTCAGCCATTTGGTTGCCGATGCGGTAGAGGGGGTCGAAGCAGGTCATGGGGTTTTGCAAAACCATAGTGATTTGACGGCCCCGCAGCCGCCGCAGGGACTCTTTGCTTTCCTTTAGAAGATCCCGGCCATTAAATACAGCTTGCCCGGAAACCTGAAAGCTTTTGTCCAGCAGGCCGGCAAAGGCTTTGACGGTCATGCTTTTGCCGCTGCCGGATTCCCCTAAGATGCCGAGGCACTCACCCTGATTGACGGAAAAACTGACGTTTTTAACTATGGGATGCAGCCCTTTCTTTGTCTTAAGCGAGACACAGAGGTCCCGCACCTCGATTACGCTCATTCGCTTACCTCCTTGGGGTCCAGCACATCCCGCAGAGCATCGCCCATCAGGTTGAAAGCGGATACCAGGACAACGATGGCGATGCCGGGTACAATCATCTGGGTGGGGTTGCTGGTCATCACGTTCTTTGCTTCATTCAGCATGGCGCCCCACTCAGGGGTAGGCGCCTGGACGCCAAGACCCAAGAAGGACAGGGTAGAGATATTAATAATAGCCCAGCCTACATCCAGGGAAGCCAAAACCGCTAAATCTGAGGCAATGGACGGTACCAGATGGCGCAGGAGAACGAATCTTTCCGGCGTGCCGATGCAGCGGGAAAACAGCACATAATTGCTATTGCGGTGCTGCATTACGCCGGTGCGGATCATGCGGGCGTACCAGGCCCACTTGATGAATACATTGGCAATGATCACATTCTGTACGCTGACCCCCAATAGGGCAACCACGGCAAAGACCATTACCTGGCTGGGGAAAGAAAGCATCACGTCCACAACCCGCATGATCACTTCTTCTATCCAGCCCCGGAAATAGCCGGCCAGAAGCCCCATCAAGGCGCCTAAGCAGATGGTGCCCAGCATGGTCAGCACAGCCAGACCTAAAGTGGGGCGGATGCCATAGATCATCCTGGAAAGGAGGCAGCGGCCCAGGTTATCGGTACCCAGGGGATATTCGGCGCTGTAGGGCGCAAACTTATTGATAATATCTGTGGCAAGAGGATCGTTGGGAGCAATCCAGGGTGCAAAAATGCCGATGAGGGCCACGAGAAGAACCAGGCTTACCGTAGCTACGGCGGTTTTATGATGAAGGAACCTCTGGAGCATCAGGCAGCCTCCTTTCTGAGCCGGGGATCGGCCAGGGATTGCAAAATATCAAAAAGCAGATTAAACATAACGAATAGTACGCCAATTAAGAGCACATAAGTTTGAATCACCGGATAGTCCCGGTTGAAAATCGAGCTGATGCACAAGGTGCCCAGGCCCGGCCAGGCAAAGACGTTTTCCACAACAATGGTGCCGGAAATCAACTGGGGAATACTCATGCCTAAAGCGACGATGCAGGTATGCATAGAGTTTTTGAGGATATGCTTGACTAAAATAGATTTTTGGGGCAAGCCCCGGACATTGGCGTACAACACATAATCCTGCTTCATGTTTTCCAGCATATTATTGCGGATCAGCCGGATAAAGGTGGCGATGTAGCTTAGAGAAACGGTGCAAGCCGGCAGGATCAGGTGCCGCCAGCTGCCGCTGCCGCTGGTGGGCAACAGGTCCAGCTTAATGGATACGCTCCACATCAGCAAGAGGCCCACCCAGTAAGCAGGCATGGCCGTGGTAATAAAGATAATTCCCCGCATGATTCTGTCAAACCAACTGTCCTTATAGACGGCACAGAAGAAGCCGATAGGCAAGCTGAGCAGAATGACCAGGATGAAGGAAGCTCCGGCCAGCCGCAAGGTGGCGGGCAGGCAGCGAAGGAGCTCCCCGGCTACAGTGCGGGAAGGATTGACATAGCTGATGCCGAAATCGCCTTTCAGGCAGTTGACCAGCCAGGTGAGATAGCGGACCAGGTAAGGCTTGTCCAGACCTAATTCCGCCCGGACCTCCGCAATGGCCTCATCGGTAATAATAGGAACCTGGCGTACCCGCAGAGCCACTTCCGCCGGGTCCGAAGGAATCAGATTAATAAAGACGAAGCAGACAAAGGAAATGCATAATAAAAGCGGTATGGCCGTAAGCAGCCGTTTGATTATATATTGTTTCATTAATGATCCTCTCCAAACAAAGGCAGAGCCGCCCCTCAATACTGTTGCCGGATTAAAAACTGTCTGAAATTGCCGAGAATTTTTTGAGCAAGACAAGTCGTGAGGAGAGCGAATACCCGTAGTGGTATTTAACTGACGAGCAACGCAGGTTCTGCAAGCTCAATCCTACGGATACAATTCGCTATCCGATGATACTCAGGGCGCAAATGTTCTGCTATCCGCAGATATTTGGGCGCAGATGTATTGTTCAAAAAAGGCCGGCAAGATAGATGGTTTTTAATCCGGAAATAGTATAAAAGGCGACTCCGCACAGGCCGCGGCTTGCGCCGTCGAAAAATTTTAAAAATACATGTCCGCAAAAGGAACTTCATATTGGGTTTGGGTAAAGCCCACTCCCTGCAAATCCGAGCGGTAAATGGCCTTGTTGCATTCGTAGGTCAAGGGTATATAGACTGCATCTTCGTGGAGCCGTGTCAGAACAAACTTATACAACTCCTGACGCTGGGCTTCGTCGGTGGAAACCAGGATATCGCTGATGGCCTGGTCGATTTCCTTTTTATCTTCTAAACCCTGCTGGGCAGCATAGTCGCCGTAAACCGGCGCCCGCATGGCGGCCAGAGAGGATTGAGGATCGTAAGGCATACCCCAGCAGATATTGAACACCATATCAAAATTGCCTGTTTTCATATTATCCCGGTAAGATTGTTCTTCTTCGCCGTGGATGTTCAGGGAGACGCCTATCTTGCTGTATTCGCCCTGCAGATATTCCGAAATGGTCCGTTCAGTGACGCTGTCGCTGTTGTACAGCAGCTTGAGTTCCAGCCGCTGGCTGCCTTTAACCCGGATGCCGTCGCTGCCCGCAATCCAGCCGGCGGCGGTAAGCATTTCATCAGCGGCGGCAGTGTCGTAGCCGTAGGGCTTCAAGCCGATGCTGCAATAGGGTACGGTTTCGGCAAAAAGGGTTTCGGCCGGCTCCTCCAGTCCATAAAAAATACCGTCGGAAATGGCTTGCTTGTTGGTGGCGTGTTGCAGAGCCTGGCGCACTGCTTTATCGGCCAAAATAGCATTAGTTGTATTCAGAACGATCTGACGGGTAGAGGTAGGGGCAGAGAGGGCCACGGAAAACTTATCGCTGTTCCTATACTGGTTGATTGCGTCGGCGTCGATCATGTTTTTACCGAAGATCAGATCAATTTCTCCCTTTTGCAGAGCCAGGATGCGGGTTTGATTGTCAGGAATGACTTTAACGGTGATCTTGGCGATAGCCGGTTTTTCACCCCAATAATTCTCATTGCGTTCAAAGACGGCAAATTCATCGGTAACGAAATTGCTCAGGACATAAGGGCCTGTACCGATATATTGATTTACCCCGTCCTTGGTGCTGCCATCTTTCATAGCGGCGGGGGAAATCATGGCAAAGGGCCGGGTGACCCCTAATTCCGTCAGCATGGGATAGTAGGGTTCGGACAGTTCAATCACAAAGGTATTGGCGTCGGGAGCCGAAACGCCCACCAGCAGATTCATCATTTCCAGCCAGGTATGGCGGTCCTTATTTTCAATGATGGCGTCGAAATTGGCTTTGATGGCATAAGCGTCGCAAATCTCGCCGTCGGAAAAGTAGACGCCGCTGCGGATATTGAAGGTATAGACCTTGCCGTCGGGGCTGACCTGCCAGTCTTCAGCCAGACAGCCTTCATAACCGTCTTCGGTTATGTTTACCAAGGTTTCATAGAGCATTTCCTGGGCATACATTTCCCCGGCATAAAGATGGGGGTTAAGATCCCGGATATCCCGGTAGTTTACAAAAATCAATTCTTCCCTGGCAGCAGGCTGAGAGGCCGAACCATCAGCAGGAGAAACGGTGCCCGGATTAGTAGAACCGCTGCTGCCTGGATTAGCCCCGTTGCCGCAGCCCGCCAGCAAAGCCAGGCTCATTATTACTGCCGGCAATAAGGTAGATAAACGTGTTTTTACCATAATGTCTCCTCCAAAACCAAGATTATAGGTGAATTCCTGGTCAAGTATAGCATGGTTAGCCTAAGCTTACTAATGCGGATTTACAAAGCAGAGTTATAACAATCCGTTATAACGCCTCAGTAGAAAATTTTTCGATTGTAGAAAAATTTTCTTACCTTTGTGCGTTTCAACGAGGTTAGGGTATGTGATGACTGAAAAAAGTGCAAAGGTAAGGAGAGTGCCGCAGAAGCCTCGTTATAGGATATCTTTGAGATTTTTAATAAACCACTGGGCTGATTCGCTTAATCTATGCTGCTCGGGATATATATAGCCGATTACCAAAAAGGGCTCGCAATTGTTGATGGGCAGCGCCTTAATATCGTATTGCTCGTATTGGGAGGGTAAAAAATTAAGGCCGATACTGCAGACATCCGTATGGAGCAGCAGATCGATAATCAGGTGGTCGCTGTTGGTATACATAGCGTAATTGAGGCCCTCCGTAGGGATGGCGCCCACGTTGACCTGGGCCAAATGGTGTTCCATGGAAAAATAATCCCGGATTCCCCGGACGAAGCGCAGCCGGGACAATTCCGAGAGCTCAATACTTTCATGAAAATACAGGGGATGCTTGGGCCCCACATAAACACAGGCTTCTTTCACATCCAGAGGCTCAAACTGCAATTTTTTGTGAGACAAAATATGTTTGAAGGTTTGCAGTTGCTTTTGGGCTACATAAACGATGCCGATTTCAGATATGCCTTCGGACACATGATTGCTGATTTCCTCTGCCGCCCCTTCCCGGTGCTCCACGATATATTGATCACCCCAGATTTTATAGTAGTCAATGAGCAGGCGGGCGATCATATTGCTGGGATAAGAAGACAGAGTGAACTTGCGGCCTTGATTGTGGTCGGCCAGGGAGCTGATAAATGCCGCGTCATTTAAAATATGGCGGGCATATTCCAAAACCCGCTCTCCATAGGGGGTGGGGCGAACACCCCGGCCCGTCCGTTCTAAAAGGCGCCGGCCCAGCTCCGTTTCCAATGCCCTGATTACTTTGCTGACATTGGGCTGAGAGGTGTAGAGACATTCGGCGGCTTTATTTAAGCTGCCATGGTGGCAGGCCACCACGAAAAATTCCAGTTGCCGAAATTCCATTATATAATACCTCCCTGGTTATATTTTTGCAGAATGTTAGCTATTGCTAACCATAGTATAGCGTTTCACGGCAAATGTCAATTTAAGCGGGATAAATAGAGATTTTTGACAGGTTATCTCAGGTGTGGTAATATAAATATAAGTATATAAACGGGAGGGATACAAATGGCTGAAGATAAGGTTAAAGCTGAGGATAAAAAGATAGTCTCTGATAACGGCGATGATTTTCAATTTGAAGATGCCGTCTGCTCCGCTGAGTTTGCTGAAGGCTGCAAAGTCCCGGAAGATAAAGAGAAGGAAGAAAAATAATCCTGGTTGATGAAGAGTAGATAAATTAAGGAGCTGCGGGTTGCAGCTCCTTTTTGATGCGTTTTTAGGGGTATTTATTTATGGTTTAAGAGGGGTTATAATGATTAACGGTGGCCAGCCTGTAATATGCCGTTGTCGTGGAGAATTCATTAGTTTAGCGGGAAATGGGTTGATGGGTACGTGATAAAATATTATAGGCGGATTTTCCATAAAATTTCAAATAGTTTATCTTTAAATATGGACTTTAAGAATAGCGATGAGTTTATAAAGAAGTACACCATCATCAGCCTGCAGCGGGCAAAATTATTTAAATGGGTGACATTTTTTGTATGCTTCTTTAGCTTTTTTCTGGATCTGATTTTAAGTAAGGACGGTACCATTGACCTGCTTTACCGGCAAGTCCTTATATTCGTGCACCTTATAGGCCTGGTATTGTCTCTGGTTTATGTCATTCTTTACCGTGTTCTTGAAAAATCACAAAAATACCGATTTTCCTCGATTACCAAAGCGGTCGTTATCTCTGATGTTTTTTTGACATTGCTGGCCGGCGCCATTTTATCTATAAACAGTCAGAGATTTACAGGCAATATTGATGCTTACATAATGGTGGTTTTTGTGGTTGCCATGGTCGCCCCTATGTATCCTAAATGGGTATTGGGCGTTTATGCTATTATTCATACCTTTTTTCTGACAGCCCTTTCTTTTTACTACCAGAACAATACGGTTTTTATTAAACAGGCAAATGCTACATCTATTGTGTTAGTGGCATTGGTGGTATTTATGATGTTTTATAAATATCATATTAAACACTTTTTGAATGAAGAGAGGCTTAAAGAAGATAAAGGAACCTTTCTTAAATTATTTGAAATAAATCCGTTCCCGCTGATCATATGCAATTTTCAGGATGGTAAAATCCGTTATGCAAATCGCCGGGCGCTATTGTTTTATGATATAAAAAAAGAGCAATTAGCTGACCTTAACCATAAAGATATTTATAAGAATGAGTCTGATGTAAATATAATAGGTGAGCTCTTGAAAACAAATAAGGCGGTAAATAATTATATAGTAGAACAAAAAACCTTCTCGGGAGCGGTTAAGCGTCTGATCGTAAATTATGAGCTCATCGATTATTTCGGCGAGCAATCAATTTTAATGGGGGTTGCGGACATTGCGGAAATCAAGAGAATAGAGCAGGAATTGACTATGCATGCCAATGTCGATTGTCTGACCAGTGTTTTTAACAGAAGATCAGGGATGGAGCTTGTAAAAAAGAAGTATGAGAGAGCTAAGCAAGAGAAATCGGGCTTTACTCTTTGTTTTATTGATATAGATAATTTAAAAACAGTAAACGACAAATTCGGGCATTTGGAAGGAGATTCGTTTATTATTGAGGTTTGTAAAGTAATAAAGGAAGAGATCAGGTCTAAAGGCTTTATTTTCCGCTATGGCGGCGATGAATTCATGATATTGTTCGACAGTGATGAGGAAGCTGAGATTAACAGCGTTTGCCGCAGAATTGCCCAGCGTTTTGAGGCTTTGAATAAAAGTAATTTTAAGCCTTATTTGATAAACGCAAGCATAGGCACATTTTCTTATAAACCGGAGATGGATTTGAGCCTGGAGCAAATTATTGAAATAGTAGATAGGGATATGTATCACAACAAGCGGAAAAAACAGGCAAAAGAAAGCGCAATTAAAGTATTCAGATGAAATAACATAACCAGCCAATGGCGCCGGCTAGTAAGGTTAGCCCAATAGGACTAATATTGCAGCGAATATGCAGGATAAAGGCAGCAATCAATATTGCCAGGGACAGAAAATCAAAATGTGCGTTTTGCCAATCAAAAAGATTGGCCATGTCGAATGCAGTTGACAGCATAATCGATATGGCTACTGCAAAAATAAGCCCCACCGAAGCAGCTTTGACACTGGTTAAGGCTGCTTTTAAATATGCATTATTGTTGATCTTTTCTTCATATTGCATGAAAGCCGGTACAAAGACCAGGGAGGGAATACTGACGGCAAAGGTTGAAGCCAGCGCCCCCAAAAAACCGCCATAAACCTGTCCCACATACGTTGCGGAGTTAATGGCAATAGGTCCGGGTATCAAGACGTCTAAAGCGTTCAAATCAGCAAATTGGCTGACTGTCATACCAAATTTGGAGGCTTCTTCAAAAATTAAGGACAGCATCGCATAACCGCCGCCAAATCCTAAAAAGCCTATTTTTAAAAAGGTAGAAAATATTTGCAATATCATTTTTTATCCTTTCCGCTATAAATCAGCACTCCGACAAGTGCGGATAAGACGATCAAAACCGGCGCCCCGACAAAATTAAGCAAGGTGAAAATAAAACAAATAAGCGCAATAATGATGTTTGCCTTAGCTTTTAAATTGTATCTGGCGATAGTGTAGGCCGCCGCAAATAAAAAAGAGGCTGAAGTAGCCCGAATCGCAACTAATGCACTCAGCATCGGCCCTTCCTGAGGCAGCATCTGATAAAGCAATGTGGCCGCCGACATGAGGACATATGCCGGCAAGACCGCTCCGGCGCCGGCAAAAAACATGCCGCTGGCGCCGTTTATTTTCTTTCCCACAAAACAAGCATTGGTAAGAGCGATAACCCCCGGGAATGTTTGCGATAAAGCCGCATATTCGTATAGGCTTTCTTTATCAATCAAGCTGCGTTTTTCACACAATTCCCTTTCAATAACGGGCAGCATGGCCATACCGCCGGAGAAGGTGAATGCGCCTGCCAATAAATAGACCTTAAGCAAGATCAAATTTTTTTTCATAGCAACCTCCCAAAAACACCGAATATGATTATATCAGCTTTCTCTCTTGAATAAAAATATATATATGGTACTATAACCATAACTATAAAGTTATGGGGTGGTAGTGTGAATATACGTCAATTAGAAATCTTTTTGGCAGTATGTGAAAGCATATCAATAACAGAAGCGGCCAGGCAACTCCACTTATCCCAGCCTGCAATTTCAAAAACCATCAGAGAGCTGGAAACAGATATTGGCCTTTTATTCTTTGATAGAATTAACGGGAAGCTGTATTTAAACGAAGAAGGCAAAGCCTTCCGGGTCAAGGCCGACCAGTTGCTGAAAGACTTTAAATCCTTGGAGGGTTTCAGCAAGCATAGCGGCAGAGAAGTTCCTTTGCGAATAGGAACAAGCCTGACCATAGCAATGAATTCGTTACCATATGCGGTAAGCCAATTTAAAACTAAGTATCCCGAAACTCCCTTGAAGATTTATTCGGAAAATGTGCAGCAGATTCAAAGAAGACTGCTAAGCGGTGAAATCGATATTGCTTTTATAGAAGGCTTTGAGTCAAATCAAGGTTTTGAGGCAGAATTGCTTTCGGAGTATTCGCTTTTTTTAGTGTGTGCTGCTTCTATTGAACAGGCACTAATAGGCGGCGACAAAATAAAACGCCAGGATTTGCTTAGGCTGCCATTTTTATTAAGAGAAAAGGGAAGTACCCTGCGGGATTGCTTTGATGCATTAATGCATAAGCTTAAGTTAGACATAGCGCCCGTACTGGAAAGCATCAATACGGAAGTGCTGATTAGAGCCGCCAAAGCAGGCATGGGCATAACTGTATTGCCGGAGCCTATGGCAAAAAGCTATTTAAGCGAAAAGGTTTTTCAACGTCTCCGTATTGAGAATTATAGTATGTCTACCGTTAATTACGCTGTAACATTAAAAGGCAAGGTTAAGAACAAAAGACACAAGGATATCATCGAATATTTTAAACAGGGAGAGATGCAGCAAGGGGACCTGTATTCAGCCGCCGCACAAATTTGAGCAGTAGGAAGGGGTGTACAGTGGCGACAGGTCAGTATCGCCGATCTGCCAGTAGCCAGTGAAATGTGACCTGAGTTCCCGCAAAATTAAATCATACATCGAGAAAAGCAGCCAATGACCAGATTTGTCTTCCAAGCTTGACTCGGAATTCGCTTTTGTCCGGTCTGCAGGTTTTGCCCCCTCTGCAGGTTTTGCCCTCTGCTGGTGCGGACATTTTCTTGGACTGGCTCAAGGGCCAGTTGAGCAAAAATGCAAGTTTGTAGACACCCCTTAGAGTTATGGCGGCTCAAAAAACAGGTGGAAAGGTATGACTCGACTATATATAGTGCCCTGGCAGAAACGAGTTCACTACCAAACTGCAAAAAATGCTTAAGCTTTCTAACATTTCCTCTGATTAGGGTCTCTAGACGTAGACAAACTTGCAATTTTGCACCGAGAGGGACCTATAATAAGCCAACCACCCCCTGCCGGTGGCTGCCGGTGGGGAGTTATGCGGCCATCTCTTTACCGATTAGGCTAATTAAGCATAAATACTCTTATGATCCCTAATTAAATTATTCTCCAAACAAAAAAGCCACTCAATGAGTGGAAATGTCACTTAGTTAAGAAAAAGTGGTGAATCCATGGGAACGTAAATTCGGATTGGATTGGGTTGTGCCCGGCCGCACAAAAAACGAAGTTGTGTTGCAGCGAACATCAAATTAAGACTAAAAGCAGAGGCTAACTGCACAAAAAACGAAGTTGTGTTGCACTATTTCCTTCAAATTTGGCTCAGATTACGAAAAACTACCCTCTAATCCGTCACACAACTTCGATTTTTGTGCATCTGGAAGCAAAAAACGGTCAAATCCGCTGCCTGCCGGAACACAACCTCGATTTTTGTGCAGTTAGCATTTGAAAATCAAAAGTGTGGTCAAATAAAAACCAAAGCCCCGCCAGACTATATCTGACGGGGTTTTCTTAAGAGGTGCGAGTCGGATTTGAACCGCATTTTATAAATTTTGCTTGAATAATACTGTTTATGACTTGGCTGGCTAGTGCGGTTTTGATGTTGCCTTGTTCATCCTGCAATACATAAAAATACGCCCTTAAAATCAAAAGTGTGGTCAAAAGTGTGGTCAGGTAATGTTAGTCGGTGGTGTACGATAAAATGCACAGTTAAAATCACGCGCTTAAAATATCCTTGAAAATCTGTTCGATTTTGTTTGCGGTAGCCTCACGCTCCCCCTTGACTTCGTGGCCATAGGTGCCATAGGAATCCATGGCCTTGGAATGACCAATGAGGGGTTTCAGCCAGCTCTCAGGCAACTCTTTTACAATAGAGACAAAGGTGTGCCGAATCTCATATAGTGTCACATATGGGATATTATTGTGGGCGCAATACCTTTGCCAATAACGCAGTAGTCCCTTGGGGTGTCCATCATAAAATGCCTGCTCGTTAAATGGCGTCAGCTTCTTTTGGGCGTCCCATTCAGCGATTGCGCTGGGCGTCAGCTGAAACATTCTAATAGCGTTAGCGTTCTTGCCTTCGGTCACATCGCCTTTTTCGTTAATTGATCGTCTTATGTATAGTTTTGTTCCCTTCCGGTCTGCTCGTTTAAGCCCGTATATTTCTCCTGGCCGCAGCCCAGTCAGGACGGCAAACCGGTATAGGTGTATATATGGATCGGTAACGACTTTACCCTTAAACACGGTTTCGTCGGATGTAAACAAGGTAACCAGGTCTTCGGGCTGTAATATTTTCCTTTCGCCGACTCTGGCATCTTTGCGAATTTTCACCTCATCGGGATAATAGGTTGTTACTTTTTTTCTTCGGGCAAATCGAATAAAGCTAAAAGCTGTTGCCCTTATATTAGAGATCGTCTTTTTTGATAGCCCAGCAACATAGGCATTATCCAAAATGGTTTGTAAATCATCATCATTTACTTTAATGATTTTCTTATTGCCAATAACCGGGAGTATCCACTTATTGCCGTAGCTTTCTTCCTTCCTGGCCGAATCTTCACGGATAATTTCCTTTAGATTTTTGATGTAGCTTTTAAATAAATCCCGGCTTTTAATATTCCCATCGGCGATATCGTCATCTAACCAAGCGTCGGCTTTAGCGTTAGCCTCACGCTGGCCGTTGCGGCCCGAGACAGAGGAGTAAAAGGATTTTCTTTCCCCGTCTTTCTGCACGTTGATCCTCCAGCGATTCTGACTTTCTACCCACGCCGCCGTATTTGTCCGCTTGCCCATAATAAATACCCGCCTTTCGATTTCGTTATAGCGGGGACAGACCAGGCATGATATAATTGTTTTGCGACGGATCATGTGGGCCTGGCCCCTGTGATTCTGCCCCTTTTCGGTATTTGCGGTACCGGGAGGGGCTTTTTATTTTACTTTGTCAGAATGGGGTGACCTCTAGTTCCTCCATTTCTAGTAATCCCTGTTGAGTGGCACTTTTCTCTTTTAAAAGCTCCTCTTTTTCCTTATGCCAGGGTTTAAGGAGCCCCTTGTCAAGGAACGTTGTGCTTGAGCCGCACATAATGCAATAACGAGCATTTCCTTCAGCCATGCTGCCACACGAACTATCAAAAGGGTGCAAGTTGGTACATCTATTAATTACTGGAGAACCACATATTTTACAAAATTCTGCATCAGAAGATATTTCTTGGTTATCACAACAAAGACATTTTTTTACCCGACCGTCTTTACCAATTTCGATAGATGGATAAATCAAAGTATCTTCCCCCTTATATTTTGAGAGTTTTGCTGAACAAATAGGGCAACGAATGGCTTGGTTATTAATTGTTTTATATTTACATCTCGAACAATACTTAGCTAACTCATCATCAACAAAGTCTTGAAATAGCACTAGGATTCTTTTTTCTGCCGATGAATAAAATTTTGTAGATGAGAACCATTTTAGATAATCTTTTGCTCTAATCAAAGAGGCTTTTTGTGATATCCCGCAGTATCTAGAAATATCTAACGCAGATGCTATGTTTAAGGCTTTTAGGACTGGATGCGGGACTAAAAGATAAGATGCAAACAAGTCAGCTTCTTCTTCAAGAAGAATATACTCCTGCTCAGGAAGTCCTTCCCTAAACAATCTCAACTTATCGGAACGCTTGTGATGTTCAAGCAATATATGGCCTAATTCATGGGCTATGTTCCAACGGTATCGACCAGAACGCAATAGGGCAAAATCCACATCATTGTAATAAATTATATATTTTCCGCCATCTTTGTTGTAAAAATCTACACATGAGTCCCTGGATTCCGCAAACTCAATCATTTCCTTGAGGGTCAGGTTGCGTCTCTGCATTTGCATGCTATAAGGAACCAAGCGTATATTTGAGAATGATGCCACAATATTCTTGATATCAACAGGCAGAGAGTGGCATGGAAATTTATTTAAACAGGTGAAGGCGACTGCCTTAATTGCAGTTCTACGATATTTATTTCTGATCATTTCCGAAATAATCCTCAAAACTAGCTTCTAATATGCGCATCATTTTTGCTTTATCTTCGTTTGACATAGCTTCCCTCGCACGATGAATTCTGCGAATATCTTCATCATTATTAGGAAAATCATTCTCTGCTTCAGCAGAAGTGCCATCTTCCCCCAAAAGAAAGTTTAATGCGACTCCTAATTTTTGGGCGTATTCGTTTGCTATTGTAATTTTTGGCGTGCGCTGACTTGTTTCATATCTACTAATCACTTGCTTTGATGTGCCGAGAAAATCTGCCATCTCTTGTTGAGACATTCCCTTGTTGAGTCTGATTTGTTTAATCCTATCGCCGAAGCTGTGCAATTTCCTCTGCCTCCTATCAAATCAAGTAATATTACTAAGTTTAATATAAAGCATCTTGTCACCAAAGTAAAGACAAAAAATTTTATTATGAAAAAATAATCACCAAACGATTGACAATGAAAATACTTGTTGTTATACTTGTTTTAGTCACCAACTGGGCAACGAAGGAAAGGGGGTGGGCACAAGTGGCTACCAAGGTTAGAGAGTTTCGTAGTTTGATTTTCAAGCATTATGACACAGAATCCCAGTTTGCGGAAAAGCTAAACTGGCCAAGACAAAGGCTTAATAAGATAACCAACGGGCAGAAGATTCCCGATATCCAGGAACTTGACGAATTATCAAGAGGCCTTGATGTGTCTGTTGGCACTTTGGCAAATATTTTTTTAAATCAAACGTCACCAAATGGGCTACAAAACAAAAATAATCAAGACCAAAAATGAGCGTAAGAAAGGAGACTTTATGAACGAATTACAGATTTTCAAGCATGGCGAATTTGGCGAGATTCGCACAATTGAGGAAAACGGCAAAGTGCTGTTTTGCGGAAAAGATGTAGCAGCAGCTCTGGGATACAAAGATACTACCAAGGCAATGAAACAGCATTGTAAGGGGGTGGTGAAACGCCACCTAGGGGTAGAAACCGGTGTAAAAGCAGACGGCACCCCGGCTATTCAAAACCTGGAAATGAATTTCATTCCCGAAGGTGACATTTACCGGCTGGCAGCAAAGTCAGAGCTGCCTGGAGCCGAAGCATTTGAGCAATGGATATTTGATGAGGTTCTACCCAGCATCCGAAAACACGGTGCATATATGACCCCTGAGACACTGGAGGCGGCCCTGCTGAACCCGGAAACCATTATCAAGATCGCTACAGCGTTAAAAGAAGAGCGGGACAAGCGTAAAGCTTTGGAGGTGGCTAATTCCGCTCTTGTTGTGGACAACCAGATCATGCAACCCAAAGCGGATTATTTCGATGAACTGGTAGACAGGGGCCTCTTAACCAATCTTCGGGAAACGGCCAAGCAGTTGGGCGTAAAGGAACGGCAATTCATTACTTTTCTCCTGGAAAAGAAATACCTTTACCGTGACAAGCGGGGCAAATTGCTTCCTTATGCAGAGAAAAATAGCGGTCTGTTCGAGGTCAAGGAGTGCTTCAACGATAAAACAGAGTGGGCAGGAACGCAGACTCTTGTTACTCCAAAAGGGCGTGAAACCTTTCGATTGTTGTACATTGGTAAGTCAGCGTAAGAGCAATGATCTTTGACAAAGCATAAAAAAAGGCCCCTACTTCGGGGCAGAAAGGAGGAAGGCTGTGACAAAGCATCTTAAAAGGCTTAAAGGCAAGCTGTACGACGAAGAGATATCTTACCGTGACTTATCGGCGATGCTCAAAAAAGCTGGACTACCCAACCATAGCATAGGCTATATCTCCGACCGGATGGCAGGTAAGCGCCATTGGGACACAGAGGAAATGTATGCTCTGGCCGATATCCTGCACATTCCCGACGATGAAATACTGTCTTACTTCCCCCGGAAGCAGAAGGCGTCGGCACCAAGGCAGCTTAAAGTCGTATGAAGCCCCTGCGCACCGCAAAAGCCGTTGTCAAAGCCGCTATCGCCGCCTACGTGGCCACCGCAACCATCGTAGTCTGCGCCGCATCCATCCACGCCGCCACGGTGACGATACCGGCCTATCCGGCACCGCCGATGCAGCAGCCGGGCAAGGGGCATCAGGCGATTATGCCGATAGCAGCGCAGGTATTGCAGCCGCTGTGGGTAGCCGATACGGCAGCGGCTAACGAGGTGGACAAGCCAGGCGAGATTTACACTTTAACAGGGTACTGTCCATGTCCCATTTGCTGCGGCATCTGGTCAGCCGAGCACCCAAGCCGCATCGGTACAGACTATCAGCAGCTTACCGCATCGGGCACGGTGCCTACAGCAGGCAGGACATGTGGGGCCGATTGGGCCACACTTACACCGGGGACGGTGATAGAGATTGAGGGCTACGGTCAGCGCATCGTTGAGGACAAGCCTGCGGATTGGGTGGTAGAGCGGTACGGCGGCAAGATACTGGATATCTACTGTGCCACACACGATGAGGCGGCGGCGGTAGGGAAAAGGGAGGTGAGAGTTTGGATA
>JAHDMJ010000006.1 GCA_018436095.1 Clostridia bacterium
CAAAGGTGCATGGATGCCCTTCAAGCCATTAAACCGAAGCTCCTTAAAATTGCTCAGGAACAGATCAAGTTACTCAAAGCAGCTTAACCAACTCGAAAAAACTACAGCCGAACGAATTTACACACAAATTTGGACTTGACCGGCTAACTGTGCAAAATTGCAGGTTTGTAACCCTTAAATCTCCCTTTTGGAACAAATTTGATCCGAAAATGGGGTGAAAACCTGTTTTTAGGCCAAATCACATACTACAAACCTGCAATTTTGCACAAAAGCCATAACTATATAAACAAACTTGCAATTTTGCACAACCACTGCCAAACGACGCTACAAACCGAGACCACTAAAAAAGTTGCCTTAGTCTTAGCTGGGTGTACAAATTTTGAAGTATTGTGTGATTCGCTCTGTTAAAATAGGCGTTTCAATCTGCCTAAGACACTAAATGTAGGCAAAAGACGGTGCTTGGTGCGGTAAAACTTGAAATTCTGGGCAGTTAGCCGAGGAAAATACACGTAAAACCTCATTTTTTGTACACGCGGCTGGATAGGAGGGGGCTTGTTCAGGGGTTGAGTGTTCAAAAATCGAAGTTGTACGGTGGAAAATAGGTAAGTTTTGATAATCTAAGGAAAAAATGGTTGCACAACTTCGATTTTTGAGTGGCCGGACCCAACCCAACTCAACTCAACCTGGATTTACACCCCATGGATTCACCGCTCCATCTATCAACCTGTCCTCTTTAATTATAAAAAATTTTTAGTCTTACAAAAAATTGTTGACAGTACGGAATTTTCTGATATAATTAAAATTGAAATTGCGTGATGTAATCAGCCGTGTAATTAAAAATAAGGGAATGGAGGTATTTGTTCATGAGAATCTCTAGGGAAGAAATGCTGGCGCCAACGGATTTGCCATTTGATAAGGTTCCGCCTTATCGGGTCAAGGTTGTGGAGTACACTGAACCCACCACCAGAGAGCAGCGTAAACAACTGATTAAAGAGGTCCAGTATTCAGCTTGCAATCTGCCGGCAAAATACGTGTATGTCAACATGACCACCGACTCCGGCACCAGCGCCATGAGCGACCGGCAGTGGGCGGGCATGTGGCTGGGCGACGAATCTTATTTCAACTCGAAAAGCTGGGAGCCGCTGAAAAAGGCCCTCCAGGAATTTTCCGGCATGGAATACGCGCTACCTACCCATCAGGGCCGTTCAGGCGAGGCTATTTTGTATGAAGCCTTTGTTAAAGAAGGGGACGTGGTTCCTTCCAACATGCACTTTACGACCACCCGGGCCCATTGCTACTACTACGGCGCCGAGCCAGTGGATATGACCTGCAAAGAATATTACGATGAGCACGATCCCTCTTGGTTTAAAGGCAATATGGATATCGAGGCCCTTAAGCAGCTCTTCATTGAGAAGGGCGACAAAATTGGCTTTGTCGAGCTGGTCGTTCCCAACAACCTCTGCGCCGGCCAGCCTGTTTCTATGCAGAATATTAAAGAAGTCCGGGAAGTTATCGACAAATATAAAAAGCGGGACGTCATATTCTCCCTGGATATTGCCCGTATCTCGGAAAATGCCTGGATGATTAAAAAACATGAGGCCGGTTACGGCCATATGTCCTGCTTGCAGATTGTTCAGGAAATGATGTCTTATGCCGACGTATCCCACATGAGCGCCAAAAAAGCCGCTTTGGTCAATATGGGCGGTTTCGTCACCGTAAGGGACTATACGAACTATATGCGCTTGCAGCCTAAGCTAATCCGTTTAGACGGCTTTTTGACTTACGGCGGCCTGGCCGGCCGGGATTTGGAAGCCTTGGCTATCGGCTTAATGGAAGGTATCAATGATTATTACCTGGAAGACAAGCAGCGCCAGAGTGACGTTTTTGCCAATGCCTGCAAGAGATTGGGCGTCGCTACCTATAATCCCGCCTGCACCCTGGGCGTTTGGATTTTAGCCGAGCATTGCCTGCCTCATATTCCCAAGCATCAGGGTCCTGGTACCGCTCTTGCCAGCCAGGCTTATATTGAAGGCGGCATCGGCCTCACCTCCATGGACTCCCTGCACCGGGGCCACTTAGATCCTGATGATCCCACCAACTATGCCAAGATTCAGTTAGCTCCTTTTGAACTGATCCGCTGCGCCTTCCCCCGCCGGGTCTACACTGATTCCCAATACGAATGGTGTGCGGAAGCTTTATACAAGGCTATGGAATGGGGCGACAAGGTACCCGGTTACCGCCGCTATGATATGGGCGACGCCAGACCTCAATTAGAGGACAGAGACTTTGGCACCCATACGTTCTTTGACGAATTTGAGCCTTTGTTTGAGCATCCGTAAAAAGAAGAGGCCCAAACCCGGCAATGCATAATAAACAGACAGCAGCTAAAATAAATAGAAATAGCTATTGAGGAGGTAAGCGCAGATGAGAATCAGCGATCAGGAAATGATGGTAAAAACCGACTTGCCATTTCACAAAGCACCGCCTTACCGCACTAAGGTAGTGGAATATACTATTCCCACCACCCGCCAGCAGCGGCAAGAAATCATGAAAAAACACGGCTATTCCGGCCGTTTGCTCCCTGCAAAATACGTGTTCATTAACATGGTCACCGACTCCGGTACCGGCGCCATGAGCGACCGTCAGTGGTCTGCTATGATGGAAGGGGACGAATCCTACTTCTATTGCCGCAGTTATGAGTATTTTGAAGAGGTAGCGCAAAACTACACCGGCATGCCGTACATTCTGCCCTCTCACCAGGGACGCAGCGCCGAAGCACCCCTTTATGAATGCCTGGTGCAGCCGGGAGATAAAGTTCCTTCCAATACCCACTTTACCACCACCAGCGCCTGGAGCTTCCAGAGGGGCGCCGAGCCTGTAGACTTTGTGGAAGTTTCCTATTTTGATCCCAATGACACCACCAGCCAATTTAAGGGCGGCATCGATACGGCAGCATTGGAGCGCTACTTTGAGCTGCATGCCGAGAAGATTCCCCTGGTTGACCTGGTTGTGCCCAATAACCTCAACGGCGGTATGGGCGTATCCATGAAAGACATTAAAGAGACCCGCCGCATTATTGACAAGTACAATAAGAGAGGTACCTTGCTTTGCTTAGATATCGCCCGTATCTCGGAAAACGCCTGGATTATCAAAAACCACGAAGAAGGCTACGAAGATAAATCTTGTGCGGAGATTGTCAGGGAAATGCTTTCCTATGCCGATTGCTGCCATATGAGTTCTAAAAAATGCGGTTTGGTCAACATGGGCGGCTTCTCGGCAGTAAGAGACAAACAGCTTTGGTACCGTATGCAGCCTAAGGTTATCCGCACCGACGGCTACATCACCTATGGCGGCATGAATGGCCGGGATCTGGAAGCCTTGGCCGTTGGGCTGGTAGAAGGCGTCAACGACTATTATCTCCAGGACCGCCAGCGCCAGGTAGAGTATTTTGCCAATGCCTGCAAGAAACGGGGCGTTCACATCTTAGAGCCCGCTTCCAGCTACGCCGTTTACATCAATGCCGGCAAATGCGTACCCCATTTAGATCATACTCAGGGTCCCGCCACCTGCTTGTCTGCCCAGGCTTATATTGAAGGCGGCTTTGCCTCCACAGCCATGGACTCTCTGCAAAGGGGCAGGATCGATCCTGAAAATCCCCTGGATACCAGCAAACGTATCAAGGCCCCTTATGAATTGATTCGCTGCGCCATCCCCCGCCGGGCCTATTTTGAGCCCCATTATGACTGGGCTGCCGAGTGCTTAGCCAGGGCTATGGCCCACGGCACCAAGCTGCCGGCCTTCAAACCCATTGCAGACGACCGGCCCCCTTTAGAAATCAGTGAGATCGGGCTGCACACCTTCTTTGATGATTATGAGCCCGTTACTCCCCTCCCTTAATCCATAGAAGTGAACCATCCTCCAAACCAATAGGGAAAGCAAAAGAGGTATTATCCCAAGGGATAGTGCCTTTCTTGCTTTTGTTCATCATTTTCCGGGGATATGATTTAAATCAGCCATAATTTCAGAGAGATGGAACTTCTAAAGCTTTTCGACATATTTTAAAGTGAGGTAAGGATAAGCCTTAGACTTTGCTCAATGGCAAACCATGAGCATATGATTTCAATTTGAAGGATGGAAATGATGAATATAATGAAAAACTTATCCGTCAGCAAAAAGTTAGTCCTTGGTTTTGGGATTATGCTTATTTTACTGATGGTGTCCGCAGCATTGTTTATGTTCAGTATCGGCAGTATAGGCGGGCAGGTAAGGTTATATGAAAACTATACTGTGCCAAATAGCGAGCAGATCAGGGCTATGCAAGTAAATCTGCAAAATACCCTCAATAAGCTATTAGAGGCCCTGCTGTCGGAAGATGTTAAATACACAGAGGAATCTCTGAACCTAGCCCAAAATTACGGCCAGGCCACAGCCGATGCTCTGGCCGCATTTAAAGATACACAGCGCAATGAAGATAAAGAGGAAGCCCTTAAAAGTCTCAGCGATATGATAACGGAAGCCGCCGCAAAAAGGGGTGAGATCACTGAGCTTATTCGCATAGGAACGGAGGCGGCCCACCGCCAAGCTCTCAGGCTCTATTGGCAGGAATACCAGCCGAGAATAGAGCGGATCACGGAGTCTTTGCTTGATTTTTCGGCAACACAAAAAGTGCAGGCCGATCAGCAAAGCATTGATGCGGAAGCTATGATGAGGCTGGCCTGGGTCATGTTTATCTTCTGCACTGCGGTTTCGCTTTTTTTGACGGTGGCCGTAGTCATTGCCATTCGGCAATCCATTCTCAATCCGGTGTGGGAAATAGTCGGCGCCTATGAAGAAATCGCCAAGGGTAATATTAAGACCGCTGTTTCCTATGAAAGCAAGGATGAAATGGGCCAAATGGCTAAACTGATACGGGAATCCAATAAAATGCAAAGCGGTTTTATTGAAGATGTGATTGAAAAATTAATGAAGATATCTGATGGGGATTTACAGATTCAGGTGGATTTGGATTACCCCAATGATTTTGCTGTCCTTAAGATTGCCATCGAAAAAACCGTAGCCAATCTCAACCGTATCATGGCAAACATCAATGCTATCGCCGGGCAAGTCAGCATCGGAGCCAGTCAGGTTGCCGGCGGAGCCCAGGCTCTGGCGGCAGGCTCCACTGAACAGGCCGCTTCCCTTGAAGAGCTCCATGCTTCAGCCAGTGAGATAGCCAGGCAGGCCAAACAAAACTTAGCCAATGTGGAAGCGGCGGCGCAATACATGGAACAGGCCAGCGCCGGCGTCAGCATCGGCAATGAACATATGGGGCAGCTTACGGAAGCCATGGCGGACATTGATGCTTCTTCCCGGCAGATTGTCAGCATTACCAAAATCATTGAGGATATTGCTTTCCAAACCAATATCCTGGCGCTGAACGCTACCATTGAAGCGGCCCGGGCGGGAGCCGCCGGCAAGGGATTTGGGGTGGTGGCTGATGAGGTCCGTAATTTGGCGGCAAAATCCGCAGAGGCGGCCCGCCAGACTGCGGAGCTTATTCAGAATTCCGTAGATAGGGTATCCAAGGGTACGCAAATAACGGAACAAACGGCTGCACTTCTTCAGGAGGTAGGAATGAGCACGCTAAAGGTGGCGGAAAGCTTTACAAAAATTGAAGACGCTTCTACCAGGCAGGTTAGCGCCATTGAGCAAATCAACCAGGGGCTGTCTCAAGTCTCCTCAGTGGTCCAGACAAATGCGGCTACGGCGGAAGAAAACTCCGCCACCAGCGAGGAAATGGCAGCCCAGGCTGCGGCTTTGCGGGAAGAAGTAGGCCGGTTCAAGCTCAATGCTGAATTCAATGATGAATTCAATGACGAACTTAATCATGAACACAATGCAGCCGGCAGGCGGAATCAAACAGGCAAGATCATTGCTTACCGCGGCAGGGAGCGGGGAAAATACTAAGATGCTTAATAGAAAATAAAAAAAGAATGGAGCATATCCCGTTAATATTGGGGGTATACTCCATTCTTTACTATGGTTCAGAATTATGGGCCGGAGGATGAGGCCGAAGGATCAGACCACTTTTGTGGTCCATTTCTCACAGTTCCAGACGTCGCCCACAACATCCCTGTAAAACTCCGGCTCGTGGCAGACCATTAAGATACTGCCGTTGTAAGCCTGGAGGGCTTCTTTGAGAGCCTCTTTAGCATCGGCGTCCAGGTGATTGGTAGGTTCGTCCAGTAGCAGCACATTGGTGGGCCTGTTTACCAATTTGCAAAGCCGCAGCTTAGCCTGCTCGCCGCCGCTGAGAACCATAACCTTGCTTTCAATATGCTTGGTAGTGAGGCCGCATTTGGCCAGTGCCGCCCTGATTTCTCCCTGGTTCCAGTCGGGGAACTCCTGCCACAATTCCTCGATGCAAGTCTTGGTGTTGCCCTCGGCACTCTCCTGCTCAAAATAGCCCTGACTGAGAAATTCTCCTGTATCTACTGAACCGGACAAGGCGGGAATCAGGCCGAGAATGCTTTTCATCAAGGTGGTTTTGCCGATGCCGTTGGCGCCGGTGAGGGCGATTTTTTGCTTGCGCTCCATAGAAAGGGAGAGGGGACGGGAGAGAGGGCTGTCGTAGCCGATGACCAGGTCTTTCGTTTCAAAAATCACCCGGCCCGGAGAGCGGGCCTCCCGAAACTGGAAAACCGGCTTGGGATTTTCCTTGGCCAGCTCAATAACTTCCATTTTGTCCAGTTGTTTTTGGCGGGACATGGCCATATTGCGGGTGGCGTACCTGGCCTTATTTTTGGCCACGAATTCTTTGAGGGATTCGATCTCCTGCTGCTGGCGTTTATAGGCGGACTCCAACTGACTTTTGCGGGCTTCGTAAGCCGCCAGAAACTCGTCGTAATCGCCCACATAGCGGGTCAGCTCATAATTGTCCACGTGGTAAATTAAGTTGACTACACTGTTGAGAAAAGGAATGTCGTGGGAAATCAGCACGAAAGCATTTTCGTACTCCTGGAGATAACGCTTCAGCCAGACGATGTGCTCTTCGTCCAGGTAGTTGGTGGGCTCGTCAAGGAGCAGAATATCCGGTTTTTCCAGCAGCAGCTTGGCAATGAGCACCTTGGTGCGCTGGCCGCCGCTTAAGTCGGTGACGTCCCTGTCTAAACCGAGATCGATTAGGCCCAGAGCTTTGGCCACTTCACTTACTTTGGCGTCGATCATATAGAAATCATTGTGGTTCAGGAGATCCTGGATTTCACCTACCCGCTCCATAGCCTGGTTTAAAGCGTCCTCTTCCATATCGCCCATTTGCTCGTAGAGGGAAATCATCTCCTGCTCCTGAATAAAGAGATACCCAAAAGCGGAGTCCAGGATGTCCTTGATGGTTTTACCCGCTTCCAGCGTGGTATGCTGATCCAGATAACCTACCCGGATACGGCGGGCCCATTGAATGGTGCCCTCGTCAGGCTGGAGGTTGTCGGTGATGATATTGATAAAGGTGGATTTGCCGGCGCCGTTGGCGCCGATGAGGCCGATGTGCTCCCCTTTCAGCATGCGAAAGGAGATATTGTTGAAAATAGCCCGGTCGCCGAAGCCGTGGGTCAGGTTGGATACGGTAAGAATGCTCATGGTTGTATATTGTCCTTTTATGATGAAGATTCCTACATTGTACTTGATGTGACTTTGCCTGTCAATCGCGGGGCTAATTCAGCCGCTGCCCGGAATAGAACGAGCTCCGGCAAATAACCGGTTTGATCGCGTTTTTTCCGAAAATGGGGGATTTGCCAAGCAATAGTGCTTATTAATTAGCTGAAACAACTTTAATAATTGCAAAACAATCCGGCACATGGTACAATTTCTTCTGGGAATGAGGTTCTCCCCCGGCTTTGCCGAAACCGCTTTTTAAGCTGATGACTTCTGCCAATGGCAGCGGCATCGGCTTTTTTAATGAGAAGAACATCCAGATGAAAAAAACTGAACATGGCAGGTGGAAATAATGTTCCAAAATCCATTGTTGCAACGAATATTTTTATCCTATAGAGACGTGATTCTGCTTGCCTTTGTCGCAATACCAACCGGTATTGCTGTGGGAATTCTGACTGCCATATTTGGCAAAATTCTGTTGCTTTTCACGGAAATAAGAATGGAATACGCCTATTGGCTGCTTCCCTTTCTTGGCCTAATCGGCGCAATGCTTGTTTGGGTTAATCAAAAGATCGGCGGCTCAAGCCGCAAAGGTATGGCTTTGATCTTTGAAGCCGGTCATGGAAAAGCTAAAGATATTCCCCTGCGTTTGATTCCGCTGACGATTATGGGCACTTGGCTTACCCACCTTTTCGGGGGCAGCGCCGGACGGGAGGGGGTGGCTATACAAATTGGCGGCACCTTGGCTCACGGTATAAGCAAACGTCTGCCTATTGCCAATAGCTCCAAAATACTGCTGATTACCGGCATGGCCGCCGGGTTTGCCGGCTTGTTCGGTACCCCTATCGGCGCGACCTTTTTTGCTATAGAGGTGCTCACGGTAGGCAGCATAGAGCACCAGGCTGTGCTGCCCGCTTTGGTTGCCGCTTTTGCGGCAAGCTTTACCTCGTCATACCTTGGCCTTGAAAGGTTTTCCTTTATGCTGACCGACCAACTGTCTTTGTCAGGACCCCTTGCGATAAAGTTGCTGACTATAGGCGTTATATTCGGCGTCAGCGGCGGCCTGTTTTCCGCCTCACTGCACAAAATGAAAGAATTATTAGCCAGATATTGGACGAACCCCATTCTGCGCATTTTTATTATCGGTATTGTTATAAGTGTTTTCTCCCTGTTGTGCTGGGGCGGCAGGTACTCCGGCCTCGGCACAAACCTGATCGGAGCCAGTTTTGGAGGGGGAGAAGAATTTGCCTGGGATTTTGCTATGAAATTTATTTTCACCGTGGTAACCCTGGCCGCCGGTTTTCAAGGCGGGGAAGTTACGCCGTTGTTTGCCATCGGCAGTACCCTGGGCGTGGCCTTGGCCGGCCTTTTGGGGCTGCCTCCGGCTTTTGCCGGGGCGCTGGGCTATACGGCTCTATTCGGCAGCGCAACAAACACCTTGATCGCTCCCATACTGCTGGGGGCGGAGGTGTTTGGTTACGCTTATACGCCCTACTTTGTCGTCGTTTGTGCCTTAGCCTATGTATGCAATGGCAATATTTCTATTTATCCTTTGCAGAAGGGGGCCTGGGCTTGGCGAAAGGAGCTATAGGCGAGAGGCTGTAGGGATGCCGCCGGGCTGGACGGCAGAGCAGGCAGTCAACAGGTTTCGTCCGCAGGCTGGTTCGGCTCTGGCCCTGCGGCGGCGGAAAAATGTGCAGAAATTGCGGCTGTAGGTAGGTTAGCAGCTTCGCTTGAGCAAAAATTGCGTTTGCAGGTAAAATGCAAGGCCAATAACTACATACAATCGAAAAATTTGCACCGATTTGGCCTGAAATCGGCTTAGCTGTTGCTGCAATTCACCCACAAGCGAAAAAACTGCACAGGCGGCGGTAAGAATCTGCATACAAACGAAAAAATGGAACAGAATCGCTAAGGTTCATTGGACTGATTAAAAGAGAAATCCCGAAGGCTGCATAAATGCAGGACCTCCGGGATTTGCTGTTTTTACTTTTAATTATATCGCCTTTTTACAGCCTGAGCTTTATTTCTTTTGAAACCTTTTTTATTTGCTTAATAAATGCATCCTCGGGTCGTTTTCGTAAAACTTCCTCATCACTTGTTGCTGCCCAACGATATATTTGCTCTGCCATAACCGCGTTTAAATAAAACTGCATTAATATTACTCCTCTATTCCCACTCAATGGTTGCCGGCGGCTTCGGCGAAATGTCGTAGAGCACCCGGTTGACCCCGGGCACCTCCGCCAAAATCCGGTTGGTGATCTTTTGCAGCAGGGCCCAGTCGATTTGGGGCACCTCCGCCGTCATAGCGTCTACCGTATTGACCGCTCTCAAAATAACGGGATATTCAAAGGTGCGGTAACCGTCTTTCATGCCTACGGATTTGAAATCGGGCACCACCGTAAAGTATTGCCAGATCTGGCGGTCCAGGCCGGCGGCGGCAAATTCTTCCCGCAAAATGGCGTCGGCCTCCCGCAGGGAATGGAGCCGATGGGCGGTGATAGCCCCCAGGCAGCGCACGCCTAAGCCGGGACCGGGGAAGGGCTGGCGGAAAACCATGGTTTCCGGCAAGCCGAGTTCCAGACCGCAGGCCCGGACTTCGTCTTTAAATAAGAATTTAATGGGCTCCACCAATTGGAATTTCATATCTTCCGGCAGGCCGCCCACATTATGATGGCTTTTGACGACTTTCGCGGTCTTGGTGCCGCTTTCGGCAATGTCGGGGTAAATGGTACCCTGAGCCAGAAAGTCCATCTTGCCCAGTTTGACGGCTTCTTCTTCAAAAAGCCGGATGAATTCGCTGCCGATGATTTTGCGCTTTTCTTCGGGATCGGCCACGCCGGCCAGCTTGCCCAGGAAGCGCTCAGAAGCATCCACATAAACGAGATTGGCCCCCAATTGCTGGCGGAAAACCTCTACCACTTGCTCGCTTTCGCCTTTACGCATCAGGCCGTGGTTGACATGGACGCAATGAAGCTGTTTGCCGATGGCTTTAATCAGCAAAGCGGCCACCACCGAAGAGTCCACGCCGCCGGAAAGAGCCAGCAGAACCTGCTTGTCCCCTACTTGCTGACGAATCAGGGCAACCTGGTCGGCAATGAAGTTGGACATGTTCCAATTGGCCTCGGCTTTGCAATCCTCAAAGATGAAAGGAGAGAGCAGAGCGGCCAGATCCTTGTCGTCAGCCGGCAGGGAATCGGCCTGGCGGCAGAGGGGAGAAGGGGCAGCGGAGTCGGAAATGGAGCCGGTACAGGGATAGTCCACCAGGAAAAGGGGAATGCCCAAGGTGAACAGCCAAGGCTCCACGGCGATGGGCTGGCCGTCCACTACGTTGTTTTTGCCGCCGTTGATAATAATACCCCGGAGGTTTGTCATGGCTTCTATTGACCGGCGGGAAATATCATGGGGATAAATTTCACTGTATACGCCCAAGGTACGGATAGAGCGGGCAAGACGGACATTTTCTTCGCTGCCTAAGTCCAGGATCAGGATCAAGTCTTGTTTCATCATCAGGAAAGCTCCTTTTCGTCAGGTTATGCTTTATTATACATGGCTCGGCGTTTTTTTTCAATTCCGGGCTCCTGGTCATTTACGGCTGCATCCACCATGCCATGCTGTCTCACATATTCAAGAAATTGATGGTTAACCAGGGAGCGGCTGAAATGGAAGCCTTGGAAATACCGGCAACCAAGGCTATTTAGCACTTGAAGCTGTTCTTGCGTCTCTACGCCTTCAGCCACAGCCTTAACCTTCAATTGGTCACAGAGAGACAGGATGGAGCTTACGATCTGCCGGCTCTGCCGGTCATCGACAACCCCGCAAACAAGGGAGGCGTCGATCTTTACAACATTGACGTAATAATCGCGAATATAAAGCAGGGAACTGTGGCCCATACCAAAATCATCGATGGAGATATTTACGCCCAAGTCCTTGATTTCCTCTAATCTGCTGCGGGAGGAGCCGCCGGAATCAATGGTTGTATTTTCGGTAAGCTCCAACTCCATATATCTAGGCTCAATGCCTGTCTGGTCAATGTAGGAATAGATTGCCTGTACAAGGGAAGCGTCTTTTTTTAGCTGCCGGGGACTAAGATTCACCGAAAGCGATAGGTTGCTTAAGCCCTGTTCATGCCAGTATTTTAAAGCGTTGAATGCTTGAGCCATAATCCAGCGTCCAAGATCATTGGTCAGATCGGCCTCGTCACATATACCCAAAATGATCAAAGGCGACACATCCCCATAAACAGGGTGAGTCCATCGCAGCAACGCTTCGGCCCCCATGACCCGGCCGCAGCTATCCACTTTAGGCTGATATTCCAAGTGAAGGGGGACACAATTCTTGGCCAATCCCTCTTTGATCTCAGCCATCAAAGCCCGGGCAAGAAAACCGGTATCATCCTGACGGCTCAGAATACTCTTTTCCTGTTGCTCCTCTACGTACTTAATCTGTTTTCCTAAGCTTTTGAACACAGAAATACGGATGTTTTGCTGGTGGCTTTGCTGTAAACGAATGAAAGGAATATAGATCAACATGGCCAATGCCAGATTAACAGCCTGCAAAATAATGCCGGCAACGGAACCGGTACTGAGGTAAGCCGACATAAAAATAGGAGTTGTCCATTGAACTGCCTGCATTGGCGCCGGTACCCAACCTAGGCTCAGGGATACCCAAGAGGTGAAGCTCAGGACAACAGGAGAAAGTACAAAGGGGATAAATAAATAGGGATTGAATATGATGGGCAGTCCGAAAACCAGGATTTCATTGATGTTAAATATGCAGGGCAGGATTGAGGCTTTGGCCAATCTGCTTTCGTTGTTGTTTCTTCCGACTAATAATAATGCGATCAACAGGCCCAAGGTGGCGCCGCAGCCTCCAAGATAAACATAGGTGTCAAAGAATTCTTTGGTGATGATGCCTGCATTTGCAGATGAGGCTGCAACCGGCGTTGCGCCGGACATTGCATCCATGACCACATTACCGCCGTGAATACCTAAAAACCATAGGATGTGGGTGATAAGGATAATGCCCAATGCAGAAAAGTAGTTTTGCCCATTCCATAATTTACTGAGTACTTTTACAAGCATGGATTCGCCGCCGCCGGCTAATCCTATGGCTTTTATCAGCACCCCCCCTGCGGCGAAAATCGTAACCGTAAGAAGGGCCGGTACAACCGCCCGAAAGGAAGCCAGGGTCAGCAGGCTTCCATTATAGTTATGCAGGTCTGTATGCCAAAAATAGTCCCGCCATTTGTAAAAAAAGCAAAAAAGATTGCAGGCCAATCCTGAAATGATTAAGGCTCCAAACATGCCGGTAGAGCCGGCCTCCGACGCACCGATAATCCCATCCGGATTATTGGTGAAAGCGATATAAGAAGCAAATGCCGTAATAATGATAATAACGGGATTGATCTCACCGGATTTGACAAAGGGTTTTTCCTGTGAAAAAGCATAGCATACGGTGATCAGCGTCGTAAGGGCCATGATCTGAAGGGTGCCTTTATGGATTGCCAGACCGATATCCCGCCACCTTTCACCAAAGATGGCCTGTATAATATTCTGATAAGCCGGGACAGGCAAATTGAGCAATGCCAGGACTATCGATCCGATGAGGATCAGAGGCGTCAAGTACAGCAAGCCTCTGCGCAGGGCGCCCACCAATTGCCGGTTTGCCAGTTTCAATACAAAGGCTTCAAAATTGTCCATCATTTTTTCATATTCTCCCTTTCAAGCAAGGGTAAGGAAGCGAGGAAGCGTCAGAATCCGGTTTGCTTATGGGGTTTTTGCTGATTTTTCATATCGGGGATTCTTATAAATATAGAGTATCTTGTGAAGTTGCTGCTGTTCCTTGTTTTTTTTTAGCTTGCATTGGTACATCTTTTTATCTGCCAATTTCAGCAGACCGGGAACCGTATAAGCGGTACCGGAACAATTTGAGAATGATGCAATGCCGTAGCTGAAAGATAGTGCGTAAGGCTTGGGATTTTGCTCGTTTATTTTTTTTAATTTTTCGTACATTCTCAGGATGATTTTTTTCGCTTCTTCCTCTTCACATTTCTCGAAGATAATTAAAAATTCATCGCCGCCATACCGGCAAACGATATCTGTGCCGCGTACAGAGGTGAGAAGTATTTTCGCAATACTCTGTATTGCATAATCGCCTTCACTGTGACCATAGGCGTCATTAATGGTTTTTAGGTAATCAATATCGATAAAAGATATACAGTGGGAGCAGGCCGGGGCAGGCTGCAAAAGAGTTGATTCCAGCCGGGCCAATCCTTCCTTTCGGTTGTAGGTTCCTGTCATTGCGTCCATTGTTGCCGAGAGTTTTAGCTGATGTTCTTTTAGCTTCCATTCGGTTATGTCTTCGACGGTGTTAAAGAAAAATGCTTGTCCGTTAGGAAGTTTAAACCTGTCGGAAGTAATTCGATACCATAATTTACTTTTGTCCTCATAAATCTCCCGGCAAGCGGGAAAGACTGTCTCTTCCCGGTTTAACTTTGCGATGAGCTTCAATGCATTATTTTGCGTATGCTCCGGATTGATTTTTTCCAACGGGCCTAATTTTTCCTTTGCGGAGCGGTTAGCATATACCAAGCATCCGGCGTCGTCCACCTCCAACACCATTATATGCAGAAGATTGAGGGTTTGAAGAATCTGATGATGGCGCCAACTATTCACCGATGCCGAAGTCTTCGCCGCTGCCTGGGTGGAGGCTGCCGCTACCTGATCTACAATACCGTTAAAGGCCTCAAAAAGCTCTCCCGTATTTTCTAGTTTATTGACGATAAATCCCGAGTGAAGCTGCCGGAAACTCCAGGCCAGATACCTCAACTGGGAGTGAAGTTCTTTCAAGGGGCCGGCCAAATAGTTGTGGCGGCAGGGCAGCGGGCCGTCCAGCTTGCCTTCGGCAAGATCCGTTGCCAGACGGCTCATCTCGTTGAAGTTTTGCGTCAACTGATTTATCTGTCCGGCCAGCTTCTGCAATTGGGGCGCAGAGGTTTGCAGCTTGAATCCTTCAAATTGCTTGCCGGATAACAATATTGCCAGGGCTTCTTCCATAGCGGCAATTGCTTTTTTGCTTTCATCATCCACTTTTTATCACCCCCCTTCATCGACATCCAGAATTCCTATGCTATTTTAAAACGGCGGTAAACCGGCAGGTTCTGTCGCCGGTTGCCCAGCAGTCGATCTCCCGGACCGTAAATGAGCGCCCGCTATATGCTTCCAGAATGCCGGCGATAAATCCCTCGTCATAGTCACACACGGTTTCATTGGTGATAGGCAGGCCCGAGCAATCCAAATCCTCTGAAACCGTCAAGGTAAAAGAAAGGGAATTCAAATCGGCATTTTCAATTCGCAGAATGCCGATTTTGAGTTCCCGAAGCTTATTGGTCAAATTGGCAATGAAAAAATCAAAGTCGCCGGAGAGGTCTAAAAGATTTTTGGCAAGCTGTGTGCCTGCCAGATATCCGGCGGCTCGATACAGATTGCTGGCTGTTTCGGCATCGTATTCCCGGGAAAGGATATCCTTGAGGGTGTATTGGAACAAACGGTAAACTAATACCGGCATATCCGGACCAAGGCTTTTTCTGCCTTCACCGATATCCCCAAGGCCTGACCAGGTGAACTTGGATGGGCTGTTTTCGTATTGCATACAGATTTCCTCCTTGTCATATAAAAAATGGGCGCGGTACCCTGCGAGTAATGCAGATTTGCTCATATAGCTATAAGAATAAAGCAGCTATTGAATACTTTGGTTTTTCATGTGCTTAATTCGCCTTTTTTTGCGCCCAATTGATAATGTTAGGAGGCTTATCCGGCTAAAAGAGTTGGTAACAGTATAAGCAAACAGTTTCGGCCCCTGATTAGTAAAAAACTAACCAGAGGCCGAAGCCGGGAGCTTGGCGGGAAGCAGCGAAGTCCCTATTTGTTCCGTACCAATTTATTTTTTGGGTGTGAAATCTACATTGGCGGAATGGAGGATTTTATGGTCCTCCGTGACGGCCACATAGCCGATAAATTCGCCGGATTCCCCGGCCAATTCCTCCACCAGCTTAGCGCCGCATTCCGGGCCCAGCATGAAAAAGGCGGTGGAAAGGAAATCCGTATAGGCCCCATTTGAGGATAGGATGGATACGCTTTGGAGGGTGAGAGGCCTGGGCTGGCCGGTAAAAGGGTCCAGCAGGTGGTGATAAATGCGGCCGTCTTTGCGGAAGGAATGCTCATACCAGGAGGAAGTGGCAACACCCATATCCCGCAGGCTGACGGTACCTATGTAAGTATTCCTATCCGCCGGATCGATGAGGGCAATGCGCCAGGGATGCTCTGTCCCCCCGGCAGCTTCACCGTCCCGCCGGCCGCCGATGAGGTAGAGATTGCCTCCAAAGTCCAGCACGGCGTTTTGAATCCCTTCCTGCCGCAGCAGGCCGGCAACCAACCCCAAGGCATAGCCTTTGCCGGAAGCCCCCGGATCAATGACGATACCGGGTACATCCAGGCGTACCAGCAAACGGTCGGCATCCAGATGAATATGCCGATAGCCCACAGCGTTCCGGACCTTGGCGATTTCCTCCTCCGCGGGTACCCGGGGATCATCGGCAAGGAAATCCCACAGCCGCATCAACGGGCCTACCGTTGGGTCGAAGGCGCCTTTGGTACGGCGGCAGAACATAAGGTTCAAAGCCAAAAAATCCGCTAACATAGGAGATAGGGGATAATCTTTACCCGGGACATATCCGGCGCATAGGCGGGATAACTCCGACGCCGGATCATACATGCTCAGGGTGGTTTCTACCTTCAGAGCCAGCTTTTGGCTCCGATCCAAAAGGGAATCAACCTTTTCCTGGCTTTGAGCCTCCAGTTTGATCCGGCACAAGGTATCATAGGCCAGAAAGGTGCGCTGGCCTCCGGTCACGCTAAGCGCACATCCTTTACGGCTTCTGCATGAATGCGCGCCGCCAGGCTCAGATAACGGTCCCATTCAGCGGAATGCTTGCGTTTTTCCGTATCTGCCGTCCAGGGTAACCCGGAAACGTCGGTGAGATTCTGAGTGAGCAGTACCCGCTGCTCCAGGAGATCAAATAGGGAATTAAAGCCGTCGGGATAGTCCGATTCGTAGGAAACACTGTCGTACTTGCTCATGCGGTAGTATTTTTTCAGCCGTTCATCGGCGATCTCTTCAGGGGTATCCGCAAGGATCTCATTGTAGAAGCAACGCAGAATACGGCCGTTTTCCACAACTACCTGCAGCCAGGCCGTGATGCCATCCCCGTATCTTTCGGAAAGGCCATAGTAATATTTGCTATTGGGTTTATCCAGCAGCGCGTCGATCTTGGCAGCCAAGGGCAGCAGGGAACGCTTGACGCTGTTGGAAGCGCCGGTGGCCATATCAAAATCTCCGGTCAGCCGGTTTTCCCGCAGCATTTGTCCCTCCACAGTGGTAAAGCCGTTATTCAGCACATGAAGGGTTTGGGCGGTGCGCTCCTTAGTAGCCTGGAAGAAGCAGTATTCGCTGCGCCGCTTGGACGTATTCTGATACATCCGGGCATAGTAGGCCGGGGAGGTGTATTCGTTGAATTCCACATGGACCAGCCGTCCCTCCGCACGCACCACTTCCAGAATACCGTGATAACCCGGGTCCGTGGCAAAATGGGGGGCAAAGAAATTTTCTTCACGGAAATAGTCGCCTTTAATCAGGCCGGCAGGGGGCTGCACAGTCCAAGAGAGCTTTTCCAGCACATCCACGGTACGCTCTACGCCTTCCAAAGGCTTTTTGCCAGTCCAAGTCTTGTTTTCCATGAGTTCCTCCTTTTGGCAGATTGAGTCCGTAGGATTTTTAGGCAAGAGCCCCATCCTTTTGCATCTCATCTAAAACCACTTTAGCCATGCGCAGATAATTGGTCCAGGCGGGATACATGGGCCGTTCGCTCATATCTAATTCTTTTTTCTCCGGGCTGGGATCGTCCCACAGGGGGCCTAAATCCTTGCCTGCAGCATGGGGCAGGCCGGTGAGGTCCAACATATCCTGAGTGGCGCAAACCTTGAGGTTTAAGTTATCCATCTGAGTGCGGTAGCCAACCAAAAAGGCATGGCGGTCAAAGCCGGGGGGGAAAGGGTCCTCATAGGTGGGGCAATCGTATTTGCTCTGACGGTAATACTGTTTCAGCTCCGGATGGACGATTTGCTCCGGTTCATCGGCAAAAATCTCATCGAAGCGGCAACTAATAATTTTTCCGTTTTCCACAACCACCTTGAGCCAACCCGTAAGGCCGTAGCCATAATCCTCGCTGTAGCTGTAAATGGTTTGCGCAGAGGGCTTATCCAGCTTTTCCTGGAGCTGGGCGGCAATTTTGAGCAGTTTTTTTACGCTGCCGGAAGCGCTGGCCAGCATGTCAAATTCCCCGGTCAGGCTCTGTCTTTCCATCATCTGGGCTTCCACCAATTCCATACCCATGGTCAGGGTTGCCTTAGCCTTCTGCATGCGCTCCTTGGTGTATTGCCAGAAACTATAGCTGCTGCGGCGCTTGGAAATGCCTTGATACAGATGATTATAATAGCTTTCAGCAGTGATCTCGTTGAGTTCGATGAACACCAGCTTGTCGTTGCTTTTGATTACCTCTACGATGCCCAGATGGCCGGGATCGGCGGGAAACTGGCCTTCTACGCCTGTATAATAAGGCGGAAACCGCTCTTCGATACAGTAATAATCGCCCTTAATTAACCCTTTAGGGGGCTGTACAGTCCATTGGGGTATGGTTACCATGCTCTTTGTCTCCTTTATTTCAGAATACCGTCCTTGACCATTTCGTCATGGAGGACCTTAGCCATACGCAAGTAGTTGTTCCAGACCGGGGAGCGGGGGCGTTCCACGCTGCGGGCTGTAGCATCGCTGTCAGAAACCAGGGGAGCTTCGTCTTCCCGGGGTTTATCCCAAACCACGCCCATATCCGGGCCATCCACACAGGGCAGGCCGGCGATGTCGAACATATCCTGGGTCTGGCAGACCTTGGCGTTTAATTGGTCGCTGAGCTCTTTGAAGCAAACCAGCCAGGCATGGCGGTCCCAGCCTGTGGGGAAGGGATCTTCATAAGTGGAGGACTCGTATTTGCTCTGGCGGTAGAACTGCTTGAGATCATCATAGACGATTTCGGCGGTATGGTCGGCAAAGATTTCGTCGTAGAAGCAACGGACGATTTTACCGTCTTCCACCACCACCTGGAGCCAGCCGGTAAGGCCATAGCCGAAATTTTCCACATAGCCGTAATATAGCTGCTTTTTATGGTTGGGGTCCTTGATCTGGGCGTCCACATCCTTGGTGAGGCCGATCATGCTCTTCATGGAAAAAGAGGCGCCGTGGAGCAGGTCAAAATCTCCGGCCAGGTCCTGCTTTTCCAGAATCTGATCTTCAACATATTTAAAGCCGTTGGCCAGAACTGTGCCGTAGGCTACGCTGCGGCGTTTGTCATGGAAATCCTGGAAGAACTGAAACTCTGTGCGCCGCTTGCTCAGGCCCTGGAAATGCCGCACATAGTAATTATCCATAGTGTTTTCGTTGAACTCGGCAAAAACGATATTGCCATCTTTTACGGCAACATCCAGCATGCCTTTGTGGCCTTTGGCGCCCCAACGGCCGCTATAATACAGCTCGGCGTGGTAATAATCACCTTTGACAAGCCCTGTATAAGGAGGCTGTGCCGTCCAAGAAATAAGCTCACTTTCATTGTCTTCATGCCAGGGGCCGCAGCCCAGCCAGCGTGTTTTATTTGCCATAGCTCGATATCCCTCCATAATTCATTGTTTGGTTCTATTGTTTGGTTTGATTATTCAGCAATTCGTTATTCGGCGGCGCCGGCAGCTTCTTCCCGCAGCTCTTCTGCACGGAAACAGGCGCAAAAATGGTTGCCGCCAAAATCCTGGAGCACCGGATCCTGGCCGGTGCAATAGGGAGCTGCATACAGGCAGCGTTTGGCAAAGCGGCAGCCCGGCTCCGGGTTGATGGGGCTGGTCAGTTCGCCGGTAAGCTTGACCCGCTGCATCTTGTGATGAGCCCGGGGCTCCGGAATGGCGGAAAGCAGCGCCTGGGAGTAGGGGTGAAGCGTATTGCGGAACAGCTCGTCGGAATCGGCGGTTTCTACCAATTGCCCCAAATACATAACCGCAATCTTATCGGAAAAATATTTGACCACAGAAAGGTCATGAGTGATAAATAAATAAGTGAGTCCGAATTCCGCCTGCAAATCCTTGAGCAGGTTCAGCACCTGGGCTTGAATGGAAACGTCCAGGGAGGAGACGGGCTCGTCGCACATAATAAATTGAGGCGTCAGAGACAGGGCACGGGCAATACCTACCCGTTGCCGGCGGCCGCCATCCAGCTCATGGGGATAGGAGTTTTCCAAGCGTTGGCTCAAGCCTACCACATCCATCAGCTCCAGAACCCGCTTATCCAGCTCTGCCCTGGAGGAGACTATCTTGTGGATAATCAAGGGTTCACCGATGATTTCGCTGATGGACATGCGGGGATTGAGGGAAGAAAAGGGATCCTGGAAGATAATCTGCATTTGGCGGCGCATAGAGTGCATTTGCTGGGCGTCCATCCTGCAGATATCCTGGCCGTTAAAGAGAATCTCGCCGCTGGTGGCGGAATGCAGCCCCAAAATCAGGCGGCCGATGGTGCTTTTGCCGCAGCCGGATTCGCCCACCAGGCCTAAGGTTTCTCCCTTGCGGATGGAGAAATTGACATCATCCACGGCATGGAGAGTGCCCCGGTTGGTTTTAAAATATTTTTTCAAATGCTTAACTTCTAAAATATTATCGGCCACGTTTAATCACCTCCATCAAGGCTTCGTCAGGCAGCTCCCAGCCCAGGGCAAAACAACGCAGCTCGTGGGTCTCTTCTCCGGGAATGCGGGTGATACCGGGCTTTTCCTTGTGGCATTCCGCCCGGGCATAAGGGCAGCGGGGGCTAAAGGAGCAGCCCGCCGGCAGCTCTGTGGGGTCCGGCATCTGTCCATCGATGGGAGTAAGCTTGGTGCTGGACATGCTCAGGGTTGGGATGGAGCCAAAGAGGCCGATGGTATAAGGGTGGGCAGGATGGTCAAAGACCTCCGGTATAGTACCCTGCTCCACAATCTCTCCGGAATACATGATGGCTACCCGGTCGCAGACCTGGGCTACCACACCCAGATCATGGGTGATCAGCAGCATGGAGGTTTGCAGCTTCTCCTTGAGATCGTTCATCAGTTCCAGCACTTGGGCCTGAATGGTCACATCCAAAGCGGTAGTAGGCTCATCGGCAAGAATAATCCGGGGCGAGCAGGCCACGCTCATGGCGATGACTACACGCTGCTTCATGCCGCCGGAGAATTGATGAGGGTACTCATCATAGCGTTCTTTGGGAATCCCCACCATCTCCAGCATTTCCCCGGCCTTGCGGCGGGCTTCCTCCTGGGAGCAGCTTTCGTGGAGCCGGATGACCTCGGCAATTTGAAAGCCCACGGAGTAAACGGGATTCAAGCTGGTCATAGGATCTTGAAAGATCATGGAGATTTTGTTGCCCCGCACGGAGCGCAGGAGAGATTTTTTTGTTTTGAGCAGATCTACTCCCTCAAAGAAAATTTCTCCGCCCATAATTTTGCCTGGGGGATCGGCCACCAGCTGCAAAATACTCAGGGCGGTGGTGGTTTTCCCCGCCCCTGTTTCTCCCACTAGGCCCAGGCTCTCACCCTGGCGCAAGCTTAGGCTCAAGCCGTTTACCGCACGGACGATTTCGCCCTGGGTGTGGTATTCTACGGTAAGGTTTTTGATTTCCAACAGGTTTTCCATATGTATATCCTCAGTTCTTAAGCTTGGGGTCCAATGCGTCCCGCAGGCCGTCGCCCAGCAGGTTCAGGGAAAGAATGGTCAGCATGATAGCGATGCCGGGGAAGGTGCAGACCCACCAGGCAACGCGAATATACTGGCGTCCGTTGCTAAGCATGGAACCCCATTCAGGTGTAGGGGGCTGAATGCCCAGCCCCAAAAAACTTAGGCTGGCAATGGAGAGCACAGAGCCGGCAATGCACATGGTAGCTTGCACGATCATCGGGGCCATGGCATTGGGCAGAATGTGCTTAAATATGATGCGTTTGTCACTGGCGCCAATAGCTTGGGCTGCTTCAATGAATTCCTCGTTGCGGATGGTGATCACCGAGGAACGGATGATGCGGGCAAAGGGCGGAATATTGGAGACCGCAATAGCGATCAGCAAATTGCGGATGCTGGAGCCCAGTGTGGCTACGATGGCGATGGCCAGCAGGGTGCTGGGGATGGCCAGAAACATATCCATTATCCGCATGATAACATTATCTGCGGTGCGGCTGCCGTAGCCGGCTATAGCGCCCAGCAGGCCGCCGATGACGGCGGCGATCAGGATAGTAGCAAAGGCTACGGGCAGGGAAACCCGGGCTCCGAAGACGATGCGGGCCAAAATATCGCGGCCTACTTCATCAGTGCCCAGCCAGTGCTCGCTGGAAGGAGGGTTGAGACGGATGGAAGCGTTTTGTCTCACCGCCATGGCCTCGTAGTCAAAAAGCAGGTTGGCAAATACAGCGGCCAGCACAATAATGCTGAGAATCACCAGGCCTGCCACTGCCAGCCGGTTTTGCTTGAGACGTTCCCAAACCATAACGAATTGAGACTTTTTCTTGCGTCTTTTCACTGTTGTTGTTGTCATGAAATTCACCATGGCTCCTATTTGTACTGCGCTTTGACCCGGGGGTCAAAAAAGGCATATAAAATGTCAATAACGAGGTTGATCACCGTGAAGGAGACCGCCATGACCAACACCAGCCCCAGTACCAGCGGCGTATCCTTGAGCTTGATAGCGTCCACCAGCAGCCGGCCGATGCCCGGCCAGGAAAATACGGTTTCCACCAGCACGGCGCCGCCGAGGGCAAAGCCGAATTGCAGGCCGGCACTGGTGATGATGGGAATCATGGCGTTGCGCAGCGCATGGCGGAATACAACCACGCTTTCCCTCAGGCCCTTGGCCCGGGCCGTGCGGATGTAATCTTGCCGGATGATTTCCAGCATGGAAGACCGGGTCATCCGGGTGATGGTGGCCAGGGAGTTGGCGCTGAGGGTAATAGCCGGCAGAACCAGGGATTTGAAGCCCACGTCTCCGGAGGCAGGGAAAATTCCCAGGTTGGCGGCCAGCAGCAGAATCAGCATAATCCCCAGCCAGAAATTAGGCATGGATACGCCCAATAACGCTACCAGCATGGAAGCGTTATCCGTTAAAGAATATTGCTTGACGGCGGAAACAATACCCAGGGGCATGCCCACCGCAATAGCAAAGAACAGCGCCGCACCGGCCAACCGCACCGTAGCGGGGAAGCGGGCGAAGATTTCTGTGGTGACCGGGCGTTTGGTGGAATAGGTATTGCCCAGGTCGCCTTGCAGCGCATTAAATATATATTTAGCATAGCGAATGAGGAAGGGATCATTCAAACCCAACTCTTCAGAAATCTGGTCGTGTGCCTCCTGGGAGTAATTATCTCCCAGGTAGAGCTGGACCGGATCGCCGGGCGTAAGGCTCATGATGGTGAACACGATGAAGCTGACGCCTAAGAGTACAGGGATGAGCATGAATAGCCGTTTCAGGATAAATTTATACATGGGCTAATCTCCAGATGTTTTGGACGGTGGGTGAGCGCCTTCCCCCGGACCAAAGCCGAAGGGAAGGCGCATAAAAACAAGAGAAATATTCGGGAAGGGTTATTCGCCTATATGGGTACCGTAGATGTAATGGGTTTTGCCGGGATAGAGCTTAAAGTCATTGACGTCGGCTTGCATACCTACATTGAGGTATTCTACGGCAAGAGGATACAGGGGTACGTCTTCAGCCACAATGGCCTGAATCTGCTTATACAGGTCCTTGGCATGCTCGCTATCGGTGGTGGCCAGGGCTTCATCCAGCATTTCGTCGATTTCCGGCACTACATAGAAGGTACGGTTGCCGGAGGCGCCCAGGGAGTCCTCGGAATACATGGCCCGCAGCATGGAATCGGGATCGATGGAGGTCTTGGACATGAAGAAGAGCTGATGCTCGCCATTGGAGGTAGCGGAGGTAAAGGTGGCGCCATCCATGGATTTAATCTCCACGGTGATGCCGATCTGCCGCATGGCTTCCTGCAGGGCTACGGAAGCATCTTTGTAAATCTGGGCGTCCTGAACATAGAGGGTGCAGGAGAAGCCGTTGGGATAACCGGCTTCCGCCAGCAATGCTTTGGCCTTTTCTACATCGTAATCATAGGTAACCAGGTCCGGAGCATAGCCCATGAGGTAAGGGCTCATCATGGTATTGCGGGCATCCTCTGCATTGCCGTTGAAAGTCAGGGTGATGAAATCCTGCTTGTTGATGGCATGGGCCATGGCTTGACGAACCTGCTTATTGGAAAGAATGGGATCTTTTACGTTGGCGCCCACATACCAAACGGTGCCGGAGGTGGTGGTTGCCATCTTGAGCTTGGGATTTGCTTCTACGGTAGCGAAGTCGGTGGCGGCCAGGTCGTAAGCGATATCCACTTCACCGGTCTCCAAAGCTACAGTTCTGCTGATGCTCTCAGGAATGGTCTTGAAGACCAGAGTTTTGATGGGAGAGGCGCCTGCCCAGTAATCTTCAAAGGCAGCCAGGGTGATGTCGCCGCCCAATTCCCAGGAGACGAACTTGAAGGGACCGCAGCCTACGGGAGCGGCGTTGAAATCCGCAGTGCTTTCAGCGGCAGCTTTGGAAACGATGGAGGCGGCGTCCAGAGTGAGCCGGTAAAGCAGGACGCTGCAGGGCTCGGAGGTGACGATCTCTACCGTATACTCATCGATGATATTGACTTCGCTGATGATCAGGTAGTTGTAGTTAACGCCGGAACTGGCGATGCAGCGCTCCAGTGAATACTTGACGTCTTCAGCGGTCATGGTGTTGCCGTCATGGAATTTTACGCCCTGGCGCAGGTGGAATACGGTAGTTGTAGCATCCTTAATATCCCAGGATTCGGCCAGGGTAGGCACCAGGTTCATGTCCGCATCCAATTCGACCAGACGGTCAAAAATCTGGGTAACGACACGGTAGGAGCCGATGGCTGCCTGGATCTGAGGGTCTACATAGGTGGGGGTTTCGGGGATGGCCACAACCAACCTGTCTCTTACGGCGGCGCCGGCACCCTCCGGTGCGGTTGAGCCTTGGGTGGCTGTGCTGTTCCCGGCGGGGGAGCCGCAACCGGCCATTGCTGATGCAATGAAAACAACGGTGAGTAGCAAAGCTGCGATTTTTTTCATTCTAGTCAATCCTCCATTTTTGTAGTTGTTAAAGAAAAAATAAAGGGCACCCCAAAATATGGTTTAATAAAGTCGTTAAACTTAAAACCAGAGAAGGGGGTGCCACTTATGAACACCGAGGGACTTAACTAATATTTCAGCATAAATAAAAAATTTGCGACTATTCAGGTTCTTGAATTCAGTCCTTTGCTTGTGCTTTCTTATCAACTATTGTATCATAGGAAACGGAACTGTGATATTCCAAATCCAGCTACCGATATGGGCAATTGCGATAAGTTTCGGAAAAAGTCGAAACCAGTATAGCGGAAAAAGAACCGCTAAAGGGGGGATAAGGTGAATATCAAGCACATGGAATATGTTCTGGAGGTATACCGCTGCGGCTCGATCAATAAAGCCGCCAAAGCCTGCTACATTTCCCAATCCCACCTGAGCAAGATTGTCAAAGACGTTGAAGCTGAGCTGGGGTTTGAGCTGTTTACCCGTTCTTCCAACGGGCTGGAGCTAAACCGCAACGGCTTGTTTTTTATGGACTCTGTGGAGCATATTGTGGCGGAATTCCAGAAAATCCGCCGTATTCCCCAAATGATAAACGACAATAGCCACATGCACGTGGTCAGTTCCCCTTCTGCCGTGGTTATGCAAGGCTTTTTGGCCTTCCGCCGGCCGGAGGCTGCCACCGACCATGGCGCCAGCGATATTTATAAGGAAGCGGGGCTTAATGATATTTTGCAGCAAGTCATTTCCAGAGAGACTCCCCTGGGCATTATGCTTATTTTTGAGCGGATGGTGCCTAAATATATCAATATTACGGAGCGTTACGGCCTGAGCCTGGACCTGGTTAAAGAAAAAATGCCCGTTCATCTCCTGATGAGCCTGCGGCATCCCCTTGCTAAAAAAGAAAAGATTTATGTGGCGGATCTGGAGCGGTATCCTTTTGTACGGGATGCCCAGATCGATTACGACGATACCCTGGTGGGGCGGATGAAGCTGAATAATTCCCAGAATTCCCTGATTGTTTCGGACCGGGCCGGCCGTATGGACGCCATTTTGAGCGGTTACTATATTTGCCACACTACGGGTATTTCGTCGGAGGAACAGCAGAGGTTAGGCGTATGTACGCGCCCCATCGAGGATTTCTGCGAATACATCTCCGTCTATAGTCTCAAATATGCCAACCGCTGCTATTCCGTACGGGAAAGCGAATTCATCAGCCTTTTGAAAAAACAGCTATAGTTCGGTTGCTGTCCGGACAATTTAGCGCAGAAAACCCCGGAGACCTTGACCGTTGGTGCATACCACCTTTCAAGGCCTCCGGGGTTTATTTAATTATGCCTGCCTATTTATTCCCCTCAATGGTTGCCGGCGTCTTCCCTATAGGATGGCCAGCAAAATTTGTGCGCCGGCCACCACGAGAATTAAGGCGATGGGATAAGTTGCGGCATAAGCGACGGTTACCTGATCCGTCTTGGCAGAAGAGATCAGAGCGCCTAAAGCCGGGGTGCTGGTCATGCCGCCGCAGATGGCGCCCAATACGGCGATGGTATTCAGCTTCAGCAGCTTGATGGCCACGAAAGAGCCGATAATCATCGGCACCAGCGTAATCAGCAAACCTTGTACAAACAGCTGCCAGCCGTAATTCCGGAGAACTTCCAGAAAACCTTGGCCTGCGTCTACTCCCGCACCGATCAAAAACAGCATCAAACCCAACTCTCTCAAGGCGCCCAATGTTTTTGTATCAGGTAAAGCAATGGGGGCTTTTTGCAGGAAATATCCTGCAAGAATGCCCAAAAACAACGGACCCCCCGTAGTGCCAAGGCTGAATTGGATGCCGCCAGGCAGCGCAATACTGACTTTTCCCAGCAAGAGGCCCATCAATAAGACGATGGTTATTACCGGCAGGCCGGCAGCTTCCGGCGATGGCTTATGTCTGGGCATTTCTTTGGCTTCATTAGAGCTATCGCCTAAAAAGGCCGCAAACTCGGCGGCTTCCTTTTGGAGGTCTTTCCCCAAAATCTTCGGGCAAACTTGAACATAAAGGACCACGCCAATCACACCAAAAAGATAGGCAATACCATACCCTACGGGAATAAGAGGATCGGCTGCGGCTTCCATAGCGGCTGCCAAAGCGGGCGTGCTGGTGAGAGCGCCGCTGAATATGCCTGCGCCCAAGCCGGCAGGCGTGTCCATAAGACTGCAGACTGCCCAGGTTGTGGACACTCCGGCGGCGATAATCACTGCACCCAAGATAATATAGGCAAAGGCTTTTTGTTTGAAATTCTGGAAAAAAACCGGACCTGCAATCAGGCCGACTGAGCCCACAAAAATCACCAGCCCAAAATCCTTGATGACCCCGGGAACTTCAAAGCCCAAATGGCCGAAAACCAAAGCCACCATAAGTACCATGGACGTGCCCAATCCAATGCCTTTTATTTGGATGCTGCCCAATAGGTACCCGATTGCCGCTATGCCGAAAATAACTAAGACTAGTTGCAAAATGACATCTCCTTATAGCAGACTATATTCCCAGCATCACGGCTATGGACAGCATAATCATTTGCGTTACAAACATAATGCCGAAAAGGGGGATAAAAAACCGCAGCCATCTATCATAGGGAATACCGGAAAGACCGCAAATAACGGTGATGCCGCAGGTGGGCCACAGCATATTGGATAAGCCGTCGCCGAACTGGAAGGCCAGGACTACCGTTTCTCTGGTGAGGCCCAGAATGTCGCCAATGGGAGCCAGAATAGGGATGGTGGTGGCTGCCTGGCCGGAACCGGAAGGAACGATAAAATTGAAGAGTGTCTGGACAACCAGCATGCCTTGGGCGGCCAGCAAAGGAGGCAAACCCTCCAGGTTGGATACCAGGCCATTGATGATGGTATCCACGATCATTCCCTCCTGAAGCAGCACCAGGGTAGCCCTGGCAATACCGGTAACCAAAGCGCCGAAGGCCACGGAACGGGCGCCTTCCAGAAATTCTTTAGCAATTCGGTCAACATTCCAGCCATCGATAACAGCAGCCAGGATACCCATAAAGACAAAGACTGCCGTTAGCTGAATCATGCCCCAGCTTTGCTTGACGGAACCGTAAATGATCCAAACAAGAGCCAGCAGCACCACGCCCAGGATAATTTTGTGCTTACTGGTCATGGCGACGCCCATCAGCTCATTTTGGTCGGTGCCGCCGTCTAGCTTGATGCTGAGGTCATGGATGCCGACTATGCTGGCGGAGGGGTCCTTCTTTATCTTGCTGCCGTAACGCAATAACCAAAAAATAGAGATGGAGCAAAACAAAATAAAGCAGGCAATCCTAAAGGGGGTATTACTGTACAAGGGTATGCCGGCAATGCTCTGAGCCACGACTACGGTATAGGGATTCATGATAGAGCTCATGAAGCCGGTGTAAGCGCCTAAGCCAACGATAGCCATACCGAAAAGGGGATCGTAGCCCAAAGCTATACCCAGCCCCACAAAAATAGGATAAAAGCCATTATATTCATTTAGCATGCCAAAAAGAGAACTGCCCAGAGCAAAGACGAGAAACATAATGGGCACCAATATTTTATCTTTACCTTTAAAAGTTTTTAATAGGTTGGCCAATAAGGCATTGAAAGCACCGGTCTTGATGACCATGCCGAAGGCGCCGTTAACTAAAAAGATCAGCATGACAACGTCGGCGGCGGCAATCAAACCCTTGTGGAAAGAGCCGAAGAAATCTATTATTCCGGCTTGTTTTGCTTCGCTGGGATCAATAGTGGTATATGAACCGGGCACTACCAGGTTTCTCATGGTGCCGTTGACGTCAACTCTTTCGTATTGGTATTGGCCGGGAGGTAACACCCAGGTCAAAATGGCGGCGAATAAAGCAAGAAAGAATAAAAGGACAAAGGTATGGGGAACGCGGGCCCGTTTCTTTTCTTTTTTCTCAACACTCATGGTTTTGCTCCTCTCAAATAATCATAGGCCACTTTGGCATGGACGGCGCTCAGGATAGGCAGAGCGTCCTCATCGATGTTGAATTGGCTGTTGTGTAGAGAGACCGTGGGGGTTTTTGCCGGATTGGCCACTCCTGCCTGATAAAAACAACCGGGGACATGCTCCAGAAAGATACCGAAGTCTTCGGTGCCCATACTGGGATTTTCGACGGCTACCAGCTTATCTGCGCCTAACAGCTCGGCAATGGAGTCGCTGGCCAGCTTCGTCATCGCCGGGTCATTGACTACGCCGGGATAGCTTTCGTGAATGACAATATCCGCTTTGGCGCCGAAGGCCTGGACAATACCCTCCGTGATGCGGCGTACGGCTTCCACTGTGTTTTTACGCTTTTCGGGGCCTAAGGTGCGGATGATGCCGGTGATAGTTACTTCGTCACAAATGACGTTGCGCTGGAAACCGCCATGAAAGGTGCCGACAGTGATGACGGCGGAATCCAGGGGATCTGTTTCCCGGCTGATATAAAGCTGCAAGGCGCCCACCACCTGACAGGCAATGGCAATGGCGTCGATACCCTTGTGAGGACGGGCGCCGTGGCTGCCAAAGCCACGGATAGTGATATCAAAAGGATTGGAGGCGGCATAACTTTTGCCGGAGCGGGTGCCAATATAGCCAACAGGGATATCAGGTGTGACGTGGGCGCCGAACATAGCGTCTACCTTAGGGTTTTCCAATCCTCCATCAGCGACCATGGGAGCGGCGCCGCCATCCCCTTCTTCATCGGGCTGAAAGAAAAATTTCACATTTCCCGGTAGTTCTTTACGGAAGGCAGCAAGGATTTTTGCCGCTCCCAAAAGGGTTGCAGTATGGGCGTCATGACCGCAGGCATGCATGATTCCCGGATATTTGGAAGCATAGGACACGCCGGTCTTCTCCTGAATCCTTAAGGCGTCCATATCGGCTCTTAATCCCACGGTAGAGCCGGGTAAGCCTCCCTCGAGCAGACCGAGAACGCCGGTGCCGGCTATTCTCTTTGTTTTTATACCCAGCTTTTGTAAATATCCCTCCACCAGCTTTTGGGTTTCCACTTCAGTTCTCCCTATTTCCGGATGCTGGTGAATTCTTCTGCGCAAATCAATGATTTCATCCTTTATTAATGAAGCTTCTTTCATAAAATCGGGCTGCGTCATAGAATCACCTCCTTTCTTATCGTATTGATTGTATGATTTGCAAGTTTTATGCCTATCGCCAAAAAGGTAAGAAATACTAAAAAATCTGCGGAAATGCGAGAATTTACCTGTAATATCTCCGCCCTTGCCAATAAAAAAAATATTCAGTATAATAGAATAAAAACCTAGGTAGAACCTAGGTTGATAAGAGTGATGAAATGAATAAATTACCGGTTTTGGCGGTGCTTACCGTCAGAGATAATCTTACGGAATCCAATTGCTCTCAATTGCGGGAGCTTATTGGTGATTCCATAGAAATTCGGGGCTATACCGTGAAGGATAAAAGCTTGCGGATGTTTGACCCGAAAGCCGATCTTTGCCTTGTGGTAGGGCCGCCGGCCACTGCCTCCCGTATTATTGCTATGCTGCATCCCGAAGTGAAATACCTGGTCAAGGAGCGCTCCGTGGATTTGGTAAGACTTCATCTGCTGCAGCAGATTCCAGCCGGCGTTGATGTTTTATTGGTTAACGACATGTATCTCAATGCCGTTGAAGTAGCGGATGAGCTGAATGCAATGAATTTCCATCCCATGAAGCTTTATCCCTATAGTCCCGAGGGTCCCAACAGGCTGGAGGATAACCCGCCGGTCCCCCGGCGGCCGGACGGCAGCTCTTTTCAATATGCGATTACGGTAGGCGAGCCCCAATTGGTTCCGCCGGGAATACCGGTTGTTGTGGATATCGGCCATCGCCAGATCAATATCATGACGGTGGCAAATATTTTGCGATGCTTGAAAAAGGATCAAAGCATGGACGCCATGGTGGGTACCCGTTATCTGCGGTCCTTTGCCAGCCTCAGCCTGATGATGGCAAAAAAGCATCAGGAAGTTTCCTTGCTCCAGGCCCAGCTGTCCTCGGTTATTGCGAATATAGACAACGGTATACTTCTGATCAATGAGAGCCAGGAAATTTTAATTTTTAATGAAAGCGCTCAAAATATACTGGGGGAAAAAGATTTGTCGGGCCGGCTGGCTAAGGAATTTCTCGGAGGTGATTTTTTTCCGGATAATCCTGAGAAAAAATTTATTCATATCCAGGGCAGCTTGGTTTATGTCATCGTCACGGAAATAGTGGCTTCCTTCCAAGTGGGCAAATGCTATTTGATCAGTATTGAAAGCATGGAACAACTGCAAAATATCGGCTGGGATTATCAGAAACAGGTGAGTCAGGCCAATAAGGCCCGTTACCACTTTCGCGATATTGTTTATCGCAGCCAGGCCATGGGCAGGGTAGTAGAGAAGGCCTGGAGCTTTGCTAAAAGCAATGCCAATATTTTAATTACCGGCGAAAGCGGCACCGGCAAGGAGCTCTTGGCCCAGGCTATTCATAATGCCTCCAGCCGCAAGGCGGCGCCTTTTTTGGCGATTAATTGCGGAGCTTTGACGGAGACTTTGCTGGAAAGCGAGTTGTTCGGCTATGAGGAGGGGGCTTTCACCGGGGCTAAGAAAGGCGGCAAGAAGGGGCTTTTTGAGCTGACTCACGGCGGCACCTTGTTTTTGGACGAGATCGGCGACACACCCCGCAGCATTCAGGTTAAGCTTCTCAGAACTCTGCAAGAAAAAGAAATCCTGCGGGTGGGGGGCAACAGGACGATTCCGGTAGATGTGCGGATTATTGCCGCCACCAACCAGGACTTGATCGAGCTGCAGCGCCAAGGCCTTTTCCGGCAGGATTTATACTACCGGCTCAATACCCTGCCCTTGACCATACCGCCTTTACGGCAGCGGAAAGAGGATATAGTGCCTCTCTTTATATATCTGATGAATAAAGCCATAAGCCGCCAAAACCGCCGGACCCGCCAGGGCCGGCAGAGCCGCCAGGCCGGCCAGGACCAACAGAGCAATCAGAACCGGCAGGACGGGAACGATCAGGAGAAAGCGGTTCAGCAAATGCAGATAATGCCGGAGGCTATTGCCTTACTGGAGCGGCATTCCTGGCCCGGTAATGTGCGGGAGCTGGAGAATATGCTGGATTATCTGTTGAGCATTGACGCTTTGGGCAAGGGCCAGGCCGCGGCTATAGGTGAGCTGCTGGGGATGGAGGTCAGGGCGGCGGCAGAAACAGGGGAGAAAGGGACGGCAACGGTGAGGCGGGAACCGGCGGGAAAGGAAAAAAATGAAGCGGACTACAATAGGTCGGCGCAAAATAAAAACCTTCATCCTGGGGCTGTCCAGTTTTCCAGCCGTCAGATGAAGGAAGAGTGTGAGGCGATTTTGCGGGTTTTGCTGAGAGCTAAAAATAGCGGAATGGCCTTGACCGGCCGGGGAGATTTGCAGCGGTTCCTGCGCCTGGAAGAGGAGCTGGTATTATCTTTGGATCAGATCAAGCTGCGGTTGAATGCCTTGCGGGGCTTTGGCTATGTGGAGGCTAAAATGGGCAAGGGCCATTATTTATTGCCGGCCGGGGAGACGTATATTGCTAAATGAAGCCTGAGGCCAGGCAGGACCCCTTTTGGGTGAAAGGAATTCCTATTAAGCCTATAAAACCTCAAATTTGTACATTGGGAGTTGGAGGTGAGAACCTGGACCCCGTTGGGCCCGGCCTCAGCCCAGCAGCCGTTTGACCATTTCCTGATAAGCTTCCTCCACTTGGCCCAGATCCTGGCGGAAGCGGTCCTTATCAAGCTTCTTGCCGGTTTTCACATCCCAAAGGCGGCAGGTATCGGGAGAAATTTCGTCGGCCAGCACAATTTCTCCTTGAAAACGGCCGAATTCCAGCTTGAAATCGATGAGTTCCACCCCAAGGTTTAAAAAGTAGGCTGACAGGATTTCATTGATCCGGAAGGCGTATTCCTTCACCTTTTCCATTTCCTGATCGCTGGCCAGTTGGAGAGCCCGAACATAATAGGAATTGATAAAAGGATCGCCAAGCTCATCGTCTTTATAGCTGTATTCCAAGATAACGCAATGCAAAGGCGTACCTTCCGCCACACCCATGCGTTTGGAAAAGCTGCCGGCAGCCCGGTTGCGGATAATCACTTCAAGAGGCAGAATTTCCACCCGTTTTACGGCCGTTTCCCTGTCCGAAAGCTGCTCAATATAATGGGTGGGAATACCCTTTTCCTCCAAAAGCTTAAAAAGGTGGTTGGACATTTTATTGTTCACCACGCCTTTGCCGCTGATGGTGCCCTTTTTCAAACCATTGAAGGCTGTGGCGTCGTCCTTATATTCAATAATAACTGTGTTAGCGTGGTCGGTGGCAAAAACCTTTTTGGCCTTACCCTCGTAAAGTTGCTCCAGCTTTTTCATTGTCTTTCCTCTCCGATAATTTTATTTACTCCCACTCAATGGTGCCCGGGGGCTTGCTGGTGATATCGTAGACCACCCGGTTGCAGCCGGCCACCTCGTTGATGATACGCTGGGATACTTTGCGCAGCAGGGCATAAGGCAATTCCGCAAACTCCACGGTCATGGCGTCGCTGCTGGTGACGGCCCGCAGTGCCACTACAAAATCGTAAGTGCGGCCGTCGCCCATGACCCCTACGGTCTGCACGCCGGTAAACACGGTAAAATATTGCCAGACGGCTTCGGCAAGGCCGGCTTTGGCTACTTCCTCCCGGAAGATCCAATCGCTTTCCCGGACAATGAACAGCCGTTCCGGCGTAATCTCCCCCATGATGCGGATGGCCAGGCCGGGGCCGGGAAAGGGCTGCCGCCAGACCAGGGCCTTAGGTATGCCTAAGGTCTCGCCCAGGCGGCGGACTTCATCTTTAAATAAGGAGCGCAGGGGCTCAATCAGGCCTTTAAAGGAAATATCCAGAGGCAGGCCTCCCACATTGTGGTGGCTTTTGATGACGGCGGATTTGCCGTGGCCGCTTTCGATAACGTCGGGATAAATGGTGCCTTGGACCAGATAGTCGGCGCCTCCCAGCTTGCGGGCTTCTTCTTCAAAAACCCGGATAAACTCTTCGCCGATGATCTTACGTTTGGCTTCCGGTTCCGTTATACCCCGGAGCTTGCCGAGGAAGCGCTCCGATGCGTCCACCTTGATAATGTTCATGCCCAGGGTGTCTTTGTAGAAAGCCATAACCTCGGCGGCCTCATTTTTTCGCAATAAGCCGTGGTCCACAAAAACGCAGGTCAGCTGGTCGCCGATGGCCTTGTGAACAAGGGCGGCGGCCACCGAGGAATCCACGCCGCCGGAAAGGCCGCAGAGAACGGCGCTGCCGCCGGCTTGGCGGCGGATATCCGCCACTAAGGTTTGAGACAGATCCGCCATCTGCCAATCCCCTTGACAGCCGCAGATCTCATAGCAGAAATTTTGCAGGATGCGGCGGCCGCCGGGGCTATGGCGTACTTCAGGATGAAATTGCAAGCCGTAAAGCTTGCGGTTTTCGTCAGCAAAAGCGGCATTGGGGCAGTTTTCTGTTTTGGCGATGGCGGTAAAGCCCGGGGGCAGCTGCAAGACTGCATCCCGGTGATTCATCCAGACATGGCGGCCGGCCCCTTGCTCCCCGGTTTCTTCTTCGGACAAGCCGGCAAAAAGCCGGTGCCCGGCAAAAGCGATATCGGTATGGCCAAACTCGCTGACTTCCGCAGGACCTACCTTGCCCCCCAAGAGCTGTGCCATAAGCTGCATGCCGTAGCAGATGCCTAAAACCGGCACTCCGGCATTGAAAATTTCCGGATCGCAGTTGAGAGCGTCTTCCACATAAACGCTATCAGGGCCACCGGTAAGAATAATGCCCTTCAGCCGGTGGGGGCCGGCCTGAATTGCCGCCAGGGGAGCGTCGTAAGGCAGGATCTCCGCCAAAACTCCGGCCTCCCTGACGCAGCGGGCAATCAGTTGATTGTATTGCCCGCCGAAATCCAAAACGACGATTCTTTCATATATTTTAGAAGTAAAGGGAGAAGCTGATTGCATTGATGCACTCCGATCTAACATTTATTTCCAGGTAAATGTCTAAACTCAAACACTGAACAACAGTTCGCCATAGGTGGGGAAGGGCCAGTATTCTTCACCAACCAAGGTTTCCAGGCAATCGGCGGTAGCCCGCAGCTCCTGCATGGCCGGCAATACCTGGGCATGGAAGGCTTTGGCCTGCTCTAAGGCGTCGGCAATGCCCTTGGCCTGGATCAGCAACGATTCAAGACTTTCCGTTTTGCGGTAGAGATCGGCTGCCACTCCATCGATTTTTTGCAGCAATTGTTGCTCCATTTCGCAGGGGAGGCCTGCCAGTTTTGCTTTATTTAAGGCCGAACGGCTCAGCATTTCCTGATAGGAGGCCAAAGCCGGCATGATTTGGCGGCGGCTCATCTCCAGCATGGTTTGGGCCTCAATGGCCACAGTCTTATGGTAAATTTCCAAAGTGATTTCATAGCGGGAATGGATCTCGGTTTCCGTAAAGACGCCATGGCGGACAAAAAGATCAATGCTCTCTTTGCTGACAAAGGCAGGAAGAGCCTCCACGGTGGAAGTTAAATTGGAGAGGCCCCGTTTTGCCGCCTCTTTAACCCATTCCTCGGAATAGTTATTGCCGTTGAAGATGATCCGCTGATGCCGGCTGATAGTATCCTTCAGCAAAGCGGTGAGGGCTTCCGAGAGGTCCCGGCCTGCCGCTTGGTCTTTTTCCAGCCTGTCGGCGAAAATCCTCATCGACTCCGCCACAATGGTATTGATCACAAAGTTGGGTCCGGAAAGGGAGAAGGAGGAACCGGGCATGCGGAATTCAAATTTATTGCCGGTAAAGGCAAAGGGAGAGGTACGGTTCCTGTCGGTGGTATCCTTGGGAATAGGAGGCAGGGCCTTAACGCCGATGGTCATATCGGTATGGTCGGCTTTATAGATTTTATCATCGGCAATAGCCTGCAAAATAGCGCTGAGCTCATCGCCCAGAAACATGGAAACGATGGCCGGCGGCGCTTCATTGGCGCCCAGCCGGTGGTCGTTGCCGGCGCTGGCTACGGAGCAGCGCAGCAGGTCCTGGTATGTGTCTACGGCTTTAATGATGGCGGCCAATACCACCAGAAACTGAGCGTTATCCTGGGGATTGTCTCCCGGCTCCAACAGGTTGACGCCGGTATTGGTGGATAAAGACCAGTTGTTGTGTTTGCCGGAGCCGTTGACGCCGGCAAAGGGCTTTTCATGGAGCAGACAAAACAGGCCGTGCTTACAGGCGATTTTTTTCATCATTTCCATGGTTAGCTGGTTGTAATCCGTAGCGATGTTGGTGGTGGAATAGATAATGGCCAGCTCATGCTGACTGGGAGCTACCTCATTGTGCCTGGTTTTGGCGGGAATGCCCAGCCGCCACAGGGTTTCATCCAATTCCTTCATAAAGGCGGAGACTTTGGGCCGGATAGCGCCGAAATAGTGGTCATCCTTTTCCTGGCCTTTGGCAGGTTTGGCGCCAAATAAGGTGCGGCCTGTAAAGAATAAGTCTTTTCTCTGGCGATAGAGTTCCCGGTCGATGAGAAAATATTCCTGCTCCGGTCCCACGGTGGTGGTTACCCTGGTAATCTCCGTTTTGCCTAAAGCGTGGAGGAGCCTTACGGCCTGGTTATTGATAGCTTCCATAGAGCGCAAAAGAGGCGTTTTTTTGTCTAAAGCTTCGCCGCTATAAGAGCAGAAGGCTGTGGGAATACATAAGGTATTGTCCTTAATAAAGGCATAAGAGGTAGGATCCCAGGCCGTATAACCCCGGGCTTCAAAGGTATTGCGCAGGCCGCCGGAGGGGAAGCTGGAAGCGTCAGGCTCACCTTTGATCAGTTCCTTGCCGGAAAAAGTCATCATCAATTGGCCTTCGGGGGTCAGGGAGATAAAGCTGTCATGCTTTTCCGCCGTAATGCCGGTCATGGGCTGGAACCAATGGGTAAAATGAGTGGCTCCTTTTTCCAAGGCCCAATCCTTCATGGCGCTGGCGATGATATCTGCCGCCGCCGGGTCCAGAGGACTGCCTGTGGTCATGGTATGGGCCAGGGAGCGGTAGGTTTTGGCGGGAAGCCGCCGCTGCATTACGCTGTCACTGAAAACGTCGCTGCCGAAAAAATCCGATATACTGCTCATGAAGATTCCTCCTAAATATAATGCTTTACGCCAGAATACGACCGCTGATTTTAGCAATAAAAAAAGGGCTGAGAAGCCTCACAAGCTTCCCAGCGCCTTTGCTGATTGATAGAATGATTATAAACGCCAACACCTTGGACTGTCAACAGAAAATTCTATGTATACAAACCTTTGCGAACTCATGTTCTTCTCTTGTATGTATACACCATATATCGGCTGCGCCACGTTGACAAGGGCCGGCAGACCAAGTATTCTAATAGGAGATAGTCGCATAAAAACCTCAGACAAAGGCGTCTGTAAAGGGGCAGAAAAGCTGCCTCTCTACAGACGCCTTTGTTTTTGGCAAGGAGGGTAGGCCTTAGTGAAACAAAAGAAGGACAGATCCGTATTCCGTCGGGCTGTGCTATAGCCGGCGCCATTTTCCCGGCTCTCCATCATGATATATATTCTATTGAAGACTTGCACTAATTGGTATATTCTTTAAAAGAAGCAACGGATTATCAAAAGCCGGTAATCCTCCCGGTTACCGCCTGGACCCATGAGATAGAGAGGTTTATGGAGGGATGGGCGTCAAACATGCCGGAGAGTAGAGCCGTCAAAAAAAGGCAAACCTATTAGAAACAAAGATTGTTGCGATGAAATCATTACTGTGATTAAAAACCTATTGCCATCAGGTTGTTATGGTGAAACTATACGGAAGCGGAGAAGGGCAGGAGGAATAGATATGGATAAAAAAACAGCAGAACCCAGGCAAGGCCAATTGACAGCTATAGTGGGAATCAACTGGGGCGACGAAGGCAAAGGCCGCATGGTGGACCTTTTGTCTCAGGAATATGACATAGTGGTGCGGTATCAGGGGGGGAACAACGCCGGCCATACCGTAGTCAACGAAAAGGGCAAATTTATCCTCAACCTGCTGCCTTCCGGCATTTTGCGCCAGGAGGTGGTCAATGTCATGGGCGGCGGCATGGTCATCGATTTGGAGCACCTTTGCCATGAGCTGGCAAGCTTAAAGGAAAAAGGGGTGGAGATCAGCCCGGATAATCTGAAGATCAGCCATCAGGCGACGATTTGCCTGCCTTACCATAAGCTCCAGGATATATACGAAGAAGACCGGCTGGGAGGCAAATACGGTTCCACCCGCCGGGGCATTGGTCCCGTATACAGTGATAAATATCTCCGTAAAGGCATCCGCATGGGTGAACTTCTGTATCCGGAAGCTCTGGAAAAGACGGTAAAGGAATTTCTGGAATGGAAAAACCTGATGATTACCGGCGTTTATCAGAAGCCGGCCATGACAGTGGAAGAGCTCATGGATTGGCTGAACCGGTTTGGCGAAGGGCTGAAGCCGTTTATTTGCGATACCGGCGCTTTTTTGGATCAGGCGGCGGCAGAAGGCAAAAAAATTATGTTCGAGGCCCAATTGGGGGCCTTGCGGGATATCGACTTTGGCATCTATCCCTATACTTCATCTTCCTCGACTATTGCCGCATACGCTCCCATCGGCGCCGGCATTCCCGGCCGGCGGCTGGATCAGGTGGTGGGTATCATGAAAGCTTATTCCAGCGCCGTAGGCGGCGGACCTTTTACTTGCGAGCTTTTTGGCCCTGAGGGAGAGGCTCTGCGGGAAGCCGGCGGCGAATACGGCGCCGCCACAGGCCGGCCCCGGCGGGTAGGGCCCTTCGATTGCGTCGCCTCCCGCTACGGCGTCAGGTTCCAGGGAGCAGACCAACTTGCCTTGACCAAGCTGGACGTTTTGTCTTATATGGAGAAGATTCCTGTCTGCGTAGCCTATTCCACAAAAGCAGGCAAGACGGAAGAATTCCCCTGGGGTCCGGCCCTGGAGGAAGCGGAACCGGTGCTGGTTTATTTGCCGGGCTGGCGAAAGGACATCGGCGCCTGCCGCAATTTTGCAGACCTGCCGGCAGAGGCCAGAGATTATGTAGAGTATTTGGAAAAGGCCGTAGGCTGCCCGATTACCTACATTTCCGTGGGGCCCAGCCGGGAGCAGTACCTGCTCAAAGGGCAGGTCAGGAAATAGCGCATTAGCGGTGCTCAGAATGTACATTAACATTTTAGAATTGCATTAATAATTTTCAGGAGGTGACTGATTGTGAAGTATACGGAGGCGGAAGTAATCCAGTTCGTCCGGGAAAACAATGTCAAGTTTATCCGTCTGATGTTCTGCGATATCTTTGGCCGTATCAAAAACTTGTCCATTATGCCGGAAGAATTAGAGAGGGCCTTCAGCGAGGGTATATCCTTTGACGGTTCTGCCCTGCAAGGCTTTCAAGGCTCGGAGGCTTCCGACTTGTTCCTTTACCCCGATCCTTCGACTTTGGCAGTACTGCCCTGGCGGCCCTCCCGGGGACGGGTGGTCCGCCTGCATTGCCGGATTTGTTATCCCGACGGCAGGCCCTATGAAAACGATAGCCGCAGCATCCTGTACCAAACAGCCAAAAGACTGGAGAAAGCAGGCTTTCGTTGCCAAATCGGGCCGGAATGCGAGTTCTATTTATTTAACCTGGATGACAAGGGAGAGCCTACGAAGATGCCCCAGGACCGGGGCGGCTATTGTGATATAGAGCCCCTTGACCGGGGAGAAAACCTGCGGCGGGAGATTTGCCTGACTCTGGAAGATATGGGGCTGCAGCCGGAAAGCTCCCATCACGAGCAGGGGCCGGGGCAAAACGAGATTGGCTTCAAATATCAGGAATGCTGTCAGGCAGCCGATGACTTGATGACCTTCCGCTCCCTGGTGAAGGCTCTGGCAGCTCAAAACGGCCTCCATGCCTGTTTTATGCCGAAGCCTCTGCCCGGCTATAGCGGCAGCGGCCTCCATATTAATTTGTCTTTGCTGCGGCAGGGCAAAAATCTCTTTGCCTCCGCCGACCCGGCAGACCGGCAAATTGTCGAGAGCTTTTTGGCCGGCATACTGGAGCGGATTAGAGAGATTACCGTCTTTCTCAATCCCCTGACCAATTCCTACCGGCGATTCGGGGCTTTTGAGGCGCCGGGCTATGTCTCCTGGGGCCAAAAAAACCGCTCTCAGCTTATTCGTATCCCGGCGGCGGCAGGGGAGTTGAGCCGGATGGAACTGCGTTCCCCGGACCCGGCGGCCAATCCTTATCTGGCTTTCGCTTTAGTTGCGGAAGCCGGCCTGGAGGGCATACAGCGGCAGCTTCCTTTAGCCGCCCCCCGGGGAGACAATCTCTATCTGTTAAACGACAGCCAGTCCGCCGGTTTGCTGAAGCTGCCGGCAACCCTGGGCGAGGCCTTGGCCCTGGCTGCAGAAAGCAGCTTTATCCGTCAAGTCTTGCCGGAGACATTGGTGCGCCCTTACCTTAAAGCCAAAGAGGAGGAGTGGCAGGCCTGCCGCCAGGCGCCGGACCAGTTGCTCTGGGAAGAGATGCAGTATTTTCCGTATATTTGATTAGCCGGCAGGATGGCGGAACCGAAAGGATGGAGGCAACAGGCGCGGATGTTCCGCTATCCGAAGATGCTTAGGGCGCGGATGTATCCGCTATCCGAAGATGCTTAGGGTGCGGATGTCCTGCGGACTCAATCCTGCGGATTTAATCTGCTATCCGTAGAAGCTTAGGGCGCAGATGTATCCGCTATCCGTAGATACTAAGGGCGCAGATGTCCGCCAAAAAGGAGGTGAGAGTTGTGGAGCAAGTATTGATTGTATCCGGCGCCCCCAAAGAAGGGCAGGAGGCGGCCCGTTTGCTGCAAGGGCAGGGTTATGAGCGGCTGCTTTTGATTAGCGGCGGCAATCAGGCCCGCCGCAAGCTGGCGGAGGCTGATTTTGACCTGGTGCTTGTTTGTCCGCCTCTCGCCGATGAAAATCCTTTTACCTTTGCGGCCTCAGTGGCTGAAACCTATGACGCCGGCGTACTTTTGCTGACGGAATGGGAAACGGAAGAAAATCTTGCCGCCGATATGGCCGACAGCGGCGTTTTCGTAGTGCCCAAGGCCTACGGCGATCAATTCTTCCTCCAGGCTCTGCGGCTGGCCCAGGCTTACGGGCGCCGCTGGCACAACTTGAAGCGGGAAAACCGCTTGCTGCAGCAAAAAATTCAGGATATCCGCCTGATCAACCGGGCTAAGCTGGTGTTGATCCAATACCTGGGCATGACGGAGACCCAGGCCCATCGCTACATTGAAAAGCAGGCTATGGACTTGCGGCAGCCCCGGCAAAAGGTGGCTAAGGATATATTGCGAACCTATGAAAAAGAATGATCTGCCTTAAGTGCTGAGGTATCGGTGCTTGGCAGTGAGGCAAGGTCTGCGGGATGGCGGGCCGAAAAGTGTTGATTTCTCAGGCGGCGGCGGCGGGCGGTGGTAGGCGTTGCGGTGTCGCGATGCAGCCCACAGAGATGTGCAAAACCTGCAAATTGCAGATTTGCACTTGATACCGGCAGGCACCGCCCCAGTGCTCAAAATTTCAAGTTTGCAGCGATCAAAGAGTTGCTTTGGGCCAAAAATTCAAGTTTAAAGTGTGTTGACTCTCTAGAATATGGCTTTGATTCTGTTTGCGACACTAGATACAGCTAAAAAATGCTGATCAGGCCCATAAAAGCGTGTTTCAAACACTTTAAACCGAGGCTGCTGAAAAAGTCGCAGGGTTATGTCCGTATAGTGGCTAAAATCGGATTCGCTGTTGCCAACTGCTCAAAAATCGAGGTTGTGTGACGGTAAGCAGGGGATTTTACCTGTTTTCGCTTCCAGATGCACAAAAATCGAAGTTGTGTGACGGATTATAGGGCAGTTTTTCGTAATCTGAGCCAATTTAAAGGAAATAGTAAAACACAACCTCGATTTTTGTGCAGTTAGCCTCTGCTTTTAGCCTAAATTTGATGTCTGCTGCAACACAGCTTCGATTTCTGTGCACCTTACCTGATTTGCCGGCGACTTTTCAGTACCCTCCTTTAAACCTATAATTTTGCTCATTTTCCAAGGAGACTGGGCGGCAAACCGGGCACTGAAAAAGTCGGGCAAGCTGACCGTCGTAGGGCTGAAATGTACAAAATTTGAGGTTTTATGTTTATTGGCCAGGACTAACTGCGCAAAATCTCCAGTTTTACATTGATAAGCACTATTTTTTCCTGCTATTTAGTGTCAATGATAATTTGAATCCACTATCTTAAAGGAGACGGCCAGCAAAAACCTCAATTTTTGTACACGCGGTTGGATGGGAAGCAACTTTTTAGTGCCTCCCCCCGATAAACCTAGCAAAATTGAGCAGTTAGCCTTTGCGAAGGGTAACAAAGCTGCAGGTTTGCACAGGAATGCCGTCACAGAAGACCCTGCAGGTCTCAACCTGGCAGAGCGCCAACCCAGCGAGACGCCAAATCAGCAAAGTGCCAAGTGGCGGAGTTCCAACCCGGCAGAGTATTAACCCAAGATATCTTAGTATGTATACCTGCATAAATTTGCAAATTCCCATTCGTCTTGCGAAAAACCTGTGATATAATATTTCAGATAGAAACCTGATAGAAAAAACCACGGGCTTGGGGAGGCGCAGCATGGATAAAAAAAGCAGAAAACTAGGAGAAGAATGCGGTGTTTTTGGCGTCAGTCTCACGGAACCCGAGGGGGCTGGCCTTACATATAATGCCCTTCTGGCTCTGCAGCACCGGGGCCAGGAAAGCGCCGGCATTGCCGTTTTGGTGGACAGGTCCATCCGCTGCTATAAGGACCAGGGTTTGGCCAGTGAGATATTTAATGATGAAGCATTGAAAAAACTGCCTGACGCCGCCATGGCCATCGGTCATGTGAGATACTCCACTACCGGCGCCAGTTGCAGCGAAAATGCCCAGCCCATCGTTATCGAATACCTGCGGGGCCGTCTGGCCGTAGCCCACAACGGCAATATTGTCAACGGCATGGAAATCAAGGCGGAACTGGAAAAAGGAGGCTGCGATTTTACCGCAACCACAGATAGTGAAGTCATTGCCACCTTGATCGCTTATGAGGCCTTGTCCTGTACCGATATAGAGGAGGCGGTGGCTAAGGCCGCGGCCCGGCTGCGGGGAGCTTTCTCCCTGGTGGTGCTTTCCAGCCAGGGCAAGCTCATTGCTCTCAGAGACGGCTGGGGTTTCCGGCCCTTGTGCATAGGCGAGGGCAGCCTTGGCCTGGCGATATCTTCAGAAAGCTGTGCCCTGGAAAGCGCCGGTTTTGAGTTTTTACGGGATGTTCAGCCCGGCGAAATGCTGGTCATTGACCGGGAGCAGCAGATGATCAGCAGTCAGGTGCTGAAAAAAGAGCGTCAAGGCCTTTGTATTTTTGAATATGTCTATTTTGCCCGGCCCGACTCCGTTATCGACGGGCTTAGCGTATATAAAGCCCGTTTCCGGGCGGGACAAGTTCTGGCCCGGGAATATCCTGTGGAGGCCGACGTGGTTTGCGGCGTACCGGACAGCGGGCTGGAGGCAGCCCAAGGCTACAGCGCCGCCAGCGGTATTCCTTTTGTCAGCGGTTTTTTGAAAAACCGCTATATCGGCAGGAGTTTCATTTTTCCCTCCCAAAAGCAAAGGGAAGCGGCGGTGCGTTTGAAACTAAACCCGTTAAAGACAAATATCAGCGGCAAAAAAATCGTGCTGGTAGACGATTCCATCGTTCGGGGCACCACCAGCGCTAAAATCATCAGAAGCTTAAAAGAAGCGGGAGCGGCAGAAGTCCATCTGCGGATATCCTCACCGCCTTTTAAATACACCTGCCATTTCGGCACGGATATCGGCGACGAAAAAAATCTTATCGCCAACCAAATCAGTCAAGAGGAGCTGAGACAGCGTATTGGAGCCGACAGCTTAGGCTACATTAGCCTGGAAGGGCTGCAGGAAGCCTGCGGCGATTGTGCTTTGCCTTTTTGCGTAGGCTGTTTTAACGGCGATTATCCCGTAGCATTGGAGGAGGACGCTGAGCAAAAGGATAAATCAAAGTGTTGAGAAGGAGCAATTTCATTTTTAGGGAGGAAAGCAGATGACTAAACGGATATATTTGACTTTGGCCGACGGCCAGGTGTTTCAAGGCCGGCCCTTCGGAGCTGCCGGGGAGGTTAGGGGAGAAGTCGTATTTACAACGGGCATGACCGGCTATCTGGAGACAATAACCGACCCCAGCTATTTCGGCCAGATCGTCGTACAGACCTTTCCTCTCATTGGCAACTACGGAGTAATACCGGAGGATTTTGAAAGCAATTACCCCAGGCTTAAAGCCTATATCGTCAAAGAATGGTGCCAGGAGCCCTCTAATTTCAGAAGCCAGGGGGATCTTGACACCTTTTTAAAAGATAAGGGTATTGTGGGCTTGTGGGATATCGATACCCGGGCTTTGACCAGAATCATCCGGGAAAAAGGGGTTATCAACGGTTACATTGGCAGCCGGCCTTTGACTCAAGGCGATCCGGAGTTTGCCGCTTTGCAGTCCTACCGGGTTAAGGATGCAGTAGCCTCGGTGGCGGTGGTTACAGAGCCTGAAACCGATGAGGTCCGGGCCGGAGAAAAGCCGGAAAAGTTGGAAAAACTCGAAAAACCGGAAAAGGTGGAAGAACCAGAAGAACTAAAGAAACCGGAAGAGCTGGGTAAACACGGGAAGCCGCTGACCGTAGTCCTCTGGGATTTCGGCGCCAAAGGCAATATCAAGCGGCAGCTTTTGGCCCGGGGCCTGCGGGTGGTGACGGTGCCTTATTCTTATAGCGCCGCAGAGATTTTGGCTCTTAAGCCCGACGGCGTCATGCTGTCCAACGGCCCCGGGGACCCGGCGGAGAATACGGCCATCATCAGGGAGTTAAAGATACTGACGGAGCAGAACCTGCCTGTTTTCGGTATTTGCTTAGGGCACCAGCTTTTGGCTCTGGCCATGGGCGGCAAGACGGAAAAAATGAAATACGGCCACCGGGGGGCCAACCAGCCGGTGCGGGATATCAAAAAAGGTCATGTGCTGATCAGCAGCCAAAATCATGGCTATACGGTGAGTCTGGACCAGTTGCCTGACGGAGCGGAACTAAGCTTCGTCAACGCCAACGACGGTACCTGTGAAGGCTTGCAGTACATAGGCAAGCCGGTATTTTCCGTTCAGTTTCACCCGGAGGCTTGCTCGGGACCTCTGGATACCCGCTATCTCTTCGACGATTTCGTGGCATTGATGAAAGGAGAAAACTAAGATGGCATTGGATCCACGTATTAAAAAGGTTTTAGTTATCGGGTCCGGTCCCATCGTTATCGGCCAGGCCGCCGAATTTGATTACGCCGGTACCCAGGCCTGCCGGGCCCTGAAAGAAGAAGGGCTGAAAGTAGTGCTGGTCAATTCCAATCCTGCCACTATTATGACCGATGCGACCATGGCCGATGCTATTTATATCGAACCTCTAACCATTGAGACAGTGGAGCGGATCATCCTCAAAGAAAAACCGGACAGCCTTCTGGCCAACCTGGGAGGGCAGACCGGCCTTAATTTGGCTATGAAGCTGGCGAAAAAGGGCTTTTTAGATAAGCATGGCGTCAGGCTTTTAGGTGTGGATCCGTTAGCCATCGACAAGGCGGAAGACCGTCAGCTATTCAAGGATACCATGGAATCCATCGGCCAGCCGGTGATTCCCTCCAAGGTAGTGGAAACCGTAGCCGATGCTTTGGCCTTTGCCGAGGAGATTTCTTATCCCGTCATCGTCCGGCCCGCTTTCACCATGGGGGGCAGCGGCGGCGGCATTGCCGGCGACCGGGAGGCGCTGGTCCGGATTGCCGAGGGAGGCTTGCGCCAGTCGCCGATTACTCAGATTTTGGTGGAAAAGTGCATTTCCGGTTGGAAGGAAATTGAGTTTGAGGTTATGCGGGACGGCGCCGGCAATGTGATTACCATTTGTTCCATGGAAAACCTGGATCCCGTAGGCGTGCATACCGGCGACAGCATTGTAGCGGCGCCGGCTCTGACCCTGTCCGATAAAGAATTCCAGATGCTGCGCAAGGCGGCTATGGAAATCATCACGGCCTTAAATATCAAGGGCGGCTGCAATTGCCAGTTCGCTCTCCATCCCACCAGCTTCGAATATGCGGTCATCGAGGTAAATCCCCGGGTATCCCGGTCTTCCGCCTTGGCTTCCAAGGCCACCGGCTACCCCATTGCCAAGGTGACGGCGAAGATTGCCATGGGCTATACCCTGGATGAGATTACCAATGCGGTGACAGGCAAAACCTGCGCCTGCTTTGAACCGGCCATTGACTATGTGGTGCTGAAATTCCCCAAATGGCCCTTCGACAAATTCGTATATGCCAAACGGCAGCTGGGCACCCAAATGAAGGCCACCGGCGAAGTCATGGCCATCGGCAGCAATTTTGAGCAGGCAATCATGAAGGCGGTGCGGGGAGCGGAGCTTTCCCTGGATACCCTGCGGCTGCCCAAGCTGGCTTCAGAAATGACAGAAGATATCAGGGCTATGCTCCATCAGTGCGACGACCAAAGGCTTTTCGTGGTTTTTGAAGCCCTGCTGCGGGGGGTGGACCCGAAAGAAATACACGCTGTTACCATGATCGATCCCTGGTTTATCAGCAAGCTGGGCAATCTGGCCAAAATGGAGCAGCGCCTCATGGACCTCAAGGAGGCGGCGAAGGCCCGCATCAGCGCAGAGGCCGGTGCAGAAGCCGGCATAGGTGTTGGCGCAGAGGCCGGAGCAGGCAACGGCACAGAGGCAGCGACCTCCGGCGGCGACATAATTCTGGAAGACGGCGTGGCTTATCTTGAGGATGAGCTTTACCTGACCGCCAAGAAAATGGGCTACACCGACGGCGCAATCAAAAGGCTGACGGGCCTGGCCATTCGCCGGCCCATCTATGCGGCTTTCAAAATGGTAGACACCTGCGCCGGAGAATTTGCGGCGGAGACGCCCTATTTCTACAGCGATTACAACCGCCCCGGACCGGACAGCGATATGGCCGGCGAAAACGAAGCTTTGGCTTTTACCCGGCGCCGGAGGGCGGGGGAGACTCAAGGCCGGTGCCAGGAGGGGGATGAAAGCAAAAAACGGGTCATCGTTTTCGGCTCCGGCCCCATCCGTATCGGCCAGGGTATCGAGTTCGACTACGCTTCCGTTCATTGTGCCTGGATTTTGCAGAAGCTGGGTTTTGAGGTCATCATCATCAACAACAATCCGGAAACGGTATCCACGGATTTTGATACGGCGGACCGGCTGTATTTTGAGCCTCTGACGCCGGAGGATGTTATGCAGGTCATCCATACGGAGCAGCCCTACGGCGTAGTGGTGGCCTTTGGCGGCCAGACTGCCATTAAGCTGACGAAGCATATGGAAAAGGCGGGGGTTCGCATCCTGGGCACTTCCGGCGACAGCATTGATGCCGCCGAGGATAGGGAGCGCTTTGACGCTTTGCTGGAGGAATTGAACATGGAGCGGCCCAAAGGGGCCAGCGTCACCAGTACGGCGGAAGCGTTGACCATAGCCGAGGAATTGGGCTATCCCGTGCTTTTGAGGCCTTCCTACGTTTTAGGCGGCCAAAATATGATCATCGCTTTCTGCCGGGAAGACGTGGAAGAGTATATGGCCATCATTTTGGCGCAAAATATTGAGAATCCGGTGCTCATCGACAAATATATGATGGGCACGGAAATTGAAGTTGACGCCATCTGTGACGGCGAAGATATTTTGATCCCCGGCATTATGGAGCATATTGAGCGGGCCGGCGTCCACAGCGGCGATTCCATTGCCGTCTATCCCGCCTGGAATTTAAGCGGCCAGGTGACGGAGCGGATTCTGGAGTGTACCCGCAAGCTGGCCTTGGCCTTAAACACTAAAGGTCTGGTCAATATTCAGTATGTGGTTTGCGCCAATAAGGTCTATGTCATTGAAGTCAATCCCCGGTCTTCCCGGACCATTCCTTATATTACAAAGGTAACGGGAGTGCCCATGGTGGATTTGGCCACCAGGGCCATGCTGGGAGAAAAGCTTGCCGATATGGGTTTCGGCACCGGTTTGTACAAAACCATGCCCTACGTAGCGGTAAAGGTGCCGGTGTTCTCCTTTGAGAAGCTGTCGGATGTGGATACCCAGTTGGGGCCGGAAATGAAGTCCACCGGCGAAGTGCTGGGTATCGGCAAAACCATTGAAGAAGCTTTGTATAAAGGGCTGGTGGCTGCCGGCTACAGCATGAAAAAGCAGGGCGGGGTGCTGATGTCCGTCCGGGAGACGGATCACGGCGAGATTGCGGAGGTGGCCCGGAAATTCTATGAAATGGGCTTTAAGCTCTATGCCACCAGAGGTACGGCGGCGGCTATTGCCAAAGCCGGTATGGCGGTGGAGACGGTTCACAAGATTTATGAATCCGGGGATAATGTGGCTACCCTCATCGACAGCGGTAAGGTGGATTACGTGATTTCCACTTCCACCAAAGGCCGTATTCCCACCCGGGACAGCGTCAAGATCCGCCGCCGGACGGTGGAGCGGTCCATTCCCTGCCTGACCTCTATTGATACGGCCAATGCCCTGGCCGACAGCCTGATGAGCCGCTACAGCCAAAGCTCCACGGAGTTGGTGGATATCAACGCTATGCGGCGGGAGCCGGTGCCCCTAAATTTTGTGAAAATGCAGGGCTGCGGCAACGACAATATTTTCTTCGATTGCCTGACGGAAGACCTGGTATTAAGCCCCGAGTCCCTGAGCCTCTGGATATCCAACCGCCGCTACGGTGTGGGGGGCGACGGCGTGGTGCTGATTCTGCCTTCGGACAAGGCTGACGCCAGAATGCGCATGTTCAACACCGACGGCAGCGAAGGGGTCAGCGCCGGCAATGCTATTCGCAGCGTGGCCAAATACCTTTATGACAACGGCATTGTCAATAAACTGAGCATGACCATCGAGACTTTGGGAGGCCTTCGCGAGCTGCGGGTCTTTTTGACCAACGGCAAAGTCAGCACCGCTCAGGTGAATATGGGCGCCGCAATTTTAACGCCGTCCCTGGTACCCCTGGCGGCTCCCCTGGCTTTGGAGCAGGAGCCTGTCGTGGGCAGGGAAGTTGAGATACAGGGGCTGGCTGAGCCTGTCAAGGTGACCTGCCTGTCCCTGGGCAATCCCCATTGCGTAGTCTTCCGGGATAGCCTGGAGGATTTAGATATCGCCAAAATCGGGCCTTTGTTTGAGGCGAGTCCTTTATTTCCGGAAAGGGTCAATACGGAGTTTGTCTCCGTCAAAGACCGCCACAACCTGCGGATGCGGGTCTGGGAGCGGGGCAGCGGCGAAACCTGGGCCTGCGGCACCGGCGCCTGCGCCGCGGCAGTGGCCGCCGTCCTCAACGGCTATTGTGATTACGACGAAGATATCACCGTCAAATTAAAAGGCGGGGACCTGGTGGTTCGTTATGCCGACCACGGCACTGTATATATGACGGGAGAAACAAAGAAACTTTTTGAAGGGGTCGTGGAAATATGACCAAATATGTCTTTGTCACCGGCGGTGTGGTTTCCGGCTTGGGTAAGGGCATTACCGCCGCCTCCCTGGGCCGCCTCCTGAAAGCCAGGGGCCTGAAGATCACTGCCCAAAAGCTGGATCCTTACATCAATGTGGATCCGGGAACCATGAGCCCTTATCAGCATGGAGAGGTTTTCGTCACGGAAGACGGGGCGGAAACGGATCTGGATCTGGGCCATTACGAGCGGTTCATCGATGAAGACTTGAATCGCTATTCCAACCTGACCACCGGCCGCGTTTACAGCAATGTGCTGGACAAAGAACGGCGGGGCCTTTTGGGAGGAACGACCATCCAGGTAATCCCCCATATTACAGACGAGATCAAGAACTTCGTTTACCGGGTGGGAGAAAAAACCGGCGCCGATGTGGTGATTACAGAAATCGGCGGCACTGTGGGGGATATCGAAAGCCAGCCTTTTTTGGAAGCTATTCGTCAAATTTCCCAGGAGGTAGGCAAGGAAAACTGTCTTTTTATCCATGTGACCCTGGTGCCCTATTTAAAAAGCGCCAAGGAGCATAAATCCAAGCCCACCCAGCATTCGGTGAAGGAGCTGCAAAAGCTGGGCATCATGCCGGATATTTTGGTCTGCCGCTCCGACCAGCCCATAAGCCAGCCGGTGCTGGATAAAATCGCTTCCTTCTGCAATGTGCCGAAGGAGTGTGTCATTGAAAATCTGACGCTGCCTGTTTTGTATCAGGTGCCCATAATGTTTGAGGAAAAGGGCCTGGCGGACATCGTCTGCCGGCGGCTGGGGCTGGCGGACAGCCCTGCAGATTTGAACGAATGGCAGGCTATGCTGGCCCGGCTGGCGGCGCCCCAAACCGCGGTAACCATAGGCCTGGTAGGCAAATACATCCAGCTTCACGATGCTTATCTGTCGGTAGTGGAGGCTCTGGCCCATGCCGGCGGCGAAAATCAGGTAAAGGTGGAGATCCGCTGGATTGACGCCGAAAAACTGGCGGATGTTGCCGGTCCGGAAGCGGGAGGCCATCAGGGCTGCCGCCTGTCCCGGGAGGGAGGGGAGCTTCTGGCGGGACTCCACGGTATTTTAGTTCCCGGCGGTTTTGGGGAACGGGGTATCGAAGGCATGATCCTGGCGGCTCAATATGCCAGAGAGCAAAAAATTCCCTATTTCGGTATTTGTCTGGGCATGCAGATTGCGGTGATTGAGTTTGCCCGCCACGTTTTGGGCTTTGGGGAAGCCCATTCCGCAGAGTTTAAACAGGATACTCCCTATCCCGTTATCGACCTGATGCCGGATCAGCAGGGCGTCATGGAAATCGGCGGCACCCTGCGCTTGGGGGCCTATCCCTGTCAGATCATGGCCGGCTCCCGTATGGAAGAAATCTACGGCTGCCGGGAGATCAGCGAGCGCCACCGCCACCGCTATGAATTCAGCAGCGCTCTCCGCTCCCAATATGAGGCGGCGGGAATGATGATTACCGGCTTGTCCCCCGACGGGCGGCTGGTGGAAGCGGTGGAACTGTCTGAAGCAGCCAGCCCCTTCTTTGTGGGCGTCCAGTACCATCCCGAATTTAAAAGCCGGCCCAACCGGTCTCACCCCATATTTCGGGAGTTTGTGGCGGCGGCCAAGGCTATGCTTTCGCTCCGGAACCAGACTTAGAATTGACGGGCAGAGGCGGTTTACGGCAGTGGTTTTGCCCCATCGCCGGCGGCGGCAGATCCGGCATCTTGTTTTGGCGGCCTTGCCGGATGGATGTGTTTTTTGCCCCGCTTTTTGATCAGGCCTTCCACGGCTTGCCGGAATTTGGCCTCTTCAGACCGCCGGCAGAGCAGTTGCCAGCTTTCCAAGCCCATGACGCCGTCAACTTTAAGGTTTTCGGCTTTTTGGAAACGGTGAAGGGCCGTCAAAGTGCCCCGGCCAAAACGGCCGTCGGCTCCTCCGTTGTAATAACCCAGGATTTTCAGCATTTCCTGGAGCTGCATTACATCGCTGCCGATACGTCCATCCCTTAAAATGCGGAAGGGAGCGTTGTCTTGCTTAATAAAAACAGGAGTTCCTACGGTTACATATTTTTTTAATTGGGCCACATCGCCGTTTTTCATGCGGATGCAGCCGTGGGACACATTCTTTTTGCCCAAAAACCAAGGTTCCACAGTACCATGAATACCATATTTACCCCAGGGAACATTAAGAGCAAGCCAGCTTCCGCCGAAGCCTTCGCCCCAGCGGGAAATACCTGCCACTTGCCATTGACCGGTGGGTGAGGGCGTTTCTTTTTTGCCGCCGGAAACCGGCCAGGACTTAAATTTCTCACCGTCTTTGTACAAGGTAAGCACCAGTTGGTCCAAATCAATAAGAATAGAATAGCCTTGGCCTGCCGGCAGAAATTCGCCGCTGCCGGAAAGTTCCCCGCTCTTCCAGGTATGGCTGGCGGTAGAGGGGTAGAAGGGATGAAAACGCCAAAAATCCGGCAGGGCAAAGAACCCGGCTGTTATCGCTAAAATAAGGAGCAAGGAAAATAACAGGGGTGTTTTGCTTTTTTTCCGGCAAAAGGGCTTAAACATAAAAAAGGCCATAAATCGCATAGCATTCATCCTGACTATATTAAACCTCTGAAGTCAATATATGCGGTTTTCGCGGCGATAAGACTTTTGAGTCTGATTGAAAAATGGTATAATATCCGAAAAAATTATTATGCCTGTCAACACAGGTTAAGGAGAAGAGTAAGATGAGGAATTACGAACAGGAGAAGCAGGAACGTATAGCCTTCATCCAGCAGGTTCTGGCCGACGCCGGCGCTGAAGGCATTGTTTTCGGCAGCAGCGGCGGCAAGGATAGTGTTCTCGTAAGCATACTCTGCCGTTTGGCTTGCAGCAATGTCCTGGGGGTGATGATGCCTTGCGGCAGCACCCGCAATTACGGCAGCGACATGGAGGATGCCTTGACGGTAGCCAAGCAATATGATATTCCCATGGTAACGGTGGATTTGACGGCAGCCAGAGATTCGCTGCTGGCCGCTGTGGAAAAAGCAGGAGAGCTGACGGCGGCGGCAGTGGCCAATATGGCGCCCCGGCTGCGGATGAATGCCTTGTATGCCTTGGCCCATAGCCGCAAAAGCCTGGTGGCCGGCACCGGCAACCGCAGTGAGCTTTATATGGGCTATTTTACAAAATGGGGCGACGGCGCTTACGATTTTAACCCCATCGGCGACCTGACGGTGACGGAGATTTATGAATTTTTACGTTACCTGGAGGTCCCTGCCTCCATTATCGCAAAGGAGCCCTCCGCCGGCCTTTATGAGGGCCAGACCGACGAAAAGGAAATGGGGATTACTTATGAGGCGATTGACCGTTTCCTGCTGGAAGGCAAAGCCGATCCGGCTGATCTGGCAGTGATGGAACGCTATCATCAGCAAAGCCATCATAAAAGAGAAAAGGCCCGGATCTACGGGCAGCTAAGCTTGAATGTATTTTACAAATAGACATATATTAGTGGAAAATGCCAAAACGAAGGTTGGGATATTATGTGCGGAATTGTAGGTTACACCGGTCAAAAAGATTGTGTGGAGTTTATTTTGAAGGGATTGACCCGGCTGGAATACCGCGGCTATGATTCTGCCGGTATTGCGGTTATGGAAAAAGGCAGGATCGGTGTCCGTAAAGCTAAAGGACGCTTAAAAAACTTAAAAAATTTAGTGGAGGACAACCCGTTAAAAGGCCGTACCGGTATCGGCCATACACGATGGGCCACCCATGGCGAGCCTTCGGATATCAATGCCCACCCTCATGTGGACGTTAATCACCAGATCGCTATTGTTCATAACGGCATTATTGAAAATAGCTATGTGCTGCGCCGGGGCCTGGAGCAAAAGGGCATCCGCTTTATTTCCGAGACGGACACAGAAGTGGTGGTTCAGCTTTTTGCCTACTATTATAAAGATGATATGCTGAATACCCTCTACCGGGTGCTGCCTATGCTGGAAGGTTCCTTTGCCTTGGGCGTTATCGACCAGCACCGGCCGGATACCATTTATTGCACCCGCAAGGGCAGCCCCCTCATCGTAGGGGAAAGCAAAGAAGGAAATTTGATCGCCAGCGATATTCCCGCTATTCTGGAATACAGCCGGGATATCTACTTCCTGGAGGAAATGGAAATCGCCGTAGTGGAGCCGGCCGCCATCCGGTTCTATGATGAGATGGGCAATTTTATCAAGAAGGAAAGCAGCCACATCGATTGGGATATGGAAGCCGCCGAAAAAGACGGCTACGCCCATTTCATGCTGAAAGAAATTTATCAGCAGCCAAAAGTGCTGGCTGATACGCTGAACCATTATGTGGATCTGGAGAAAATGGCCATCCGCCGGGAGATGATGCCCTTTAGCCCCTCGGAGGCCCAGGCTCTGGATAAGCTAACGCTGATCGGCTGCGGTACCGCTTACCATGCGGGACTGATGGGGCAGAGCCTGGTCAGCCGCCTGGCCCGGCTGCAATCGGAATGCGATATGGCCAGTGAATTCCGGTACAAAGATCCCATTATTGAAAAAAATGAAGCCTTCGTCGTCATCAGCCAATCGGGAGAGACGGCGGATACCATAGCGGCTCTGCGGCTGGCAAAGGCCAGCGGCAGCAAAGTAGCGGCTTTGTGCAACGTTATCGGCAGCACCATTGCCAGGGAGGCCCACCAGCTATTGTATACGGTGGCGGGACCGGAGATAGCCGTAGCCTCCACCAAGGCTTATTCCGCCCAGGTGCTGGTGCTGATGATCTTGGCCCTGGACTTGGCTCATTTGCGGGGACGGCTGTCCGATGAGGAATTAAAGGCAGGCTTGGCGGAGCTGGCGGCTTTGCCCCAAAAGGCCGAGGCCCTTCTGGAGCAGAAAGAACACATCCAGTATTTTGCCAGCCGGCAGTTTAACTGCAAAAAAATCTTTTTCATCGGCCGTCTGCTGGATTTCTATCTGGCCATGGAAGCGGCTCTCAAGCAAAAAGAAATTTCCTATATTCATTCCGAGGCTTACAGCGCCGGCGAGCTGAAACACGGCCCTCTGGCCCTGATCGAAGAGGGCACTTTGGTGATGGCCATGACCACCCAGCATCACGTTATGGACAAAATGGCCAGCAATATCCAGGAAGCCAGGGTCCGGGGGGGCACTGTGGTGGCTGTGGGTTCAAGTCCCACACCGGAACTCCGGGCTGTGGCCGAGGTTTGGGAGCTGCCCCCGGTGGACGACCGCTTTGCGCCGCTTCTGGCCATTATCCCCATGCAATTGTTTGCTTACTACATGGCCTTGCAGCGGGGCTGCGATATCGATAAGCCCAGAAATCTTGCCAAAAGCGTTACGGTAGAATAGACGGGGGAATGGGGCGGAGCTGCAGGGGCGTAGACTGCAGGGGCATAGACTGCGAAGGATGTGGCGCGGCAGTGGCCCCTGGTTCCGGTGTGCAAAAAACGAAGTTGTGCATGGATTTTGTCAGTGCGGTGGGGTGCGGTGCTCAAAAAACGAACTTGTGCATGGATTTTGTCAGGATATATGCAGTTCTTTGATTGGATATGCGGATATATAGAATCACTATACCGAGTTATGCATATTTCCACTTAAATTTAATACACAACCTCGATTTTTGAGCAGTCAGCCTTCATTTTAAGCAGTTAGCCTCTGCAAAACAGGTTCGAAACCCTCAAAATCATCGCACAACCTCGATTTTGAGCAGTCAGCCCCGTTTTTTGAGCAGTCAACCTCGTTTTTTGAGCAGTCAGCCTTGGTTTTGTGCACTGGGCCCTGTTCTGCCGAATGCGGTGCCGGGGCGCCCGCCAGTTTTTTCATGAACAGGCCCTGACTCTCTTAGCCGCAATTATTGACAAGCTTCTGGCAAAAAGATAAAATGAAAACCTGGTAGTAATATTTAAAATGATAAATAGGGGGAAACGGGTAATGAACATGCGTAAAGTGTTAGCCGCATTGTTAGTGATGACTTTCGTATTCGGTCTTCTGGCAGGCTGCGGCAATTCCAGCGGGGCTGGCGGTAATGCCGGCGGAACAGCCGGCGGCGGGGAAGGCGACACCATTTTGCTGGGTGTCAATTTCGAGCTTTCCGGTGGTTTGGCCGCCTATGGCCAGAGCAAGATCAACGGCCTCAAGATCGCTTTGGATGAGATCAATGCTGCCGGCGGTGTTTTGGGCAAGCAGATCGTGCTGAAAGAGTATGACAACAAGGGCGACAATGCCGAAGCTGTCAACATCAGCACCCGTCTCATGGGCGAGGATAAGGTTATTGCGATGATGGGTCCTGTTACCAGCGGCCGGGTTATGGCTTCCGTTGACGTGGCCAAGCAGTTCCAGGTGCCTATGGTTACCGGTACCGGTACTTCCGCCGGCATCACGGTCAATGAAGACGGTTCCGTCAACGACTTCGTTTACCGTATCTGCTTCATCGATCCTTATCAGGGCACCCTGGCGGCCAACTATGCTGCCGATACCTTGGCAGTGAAGACTGCGGCTATGCTGGTAAACCAGTCCGACGATTACAGCATTTATATGGCAGAAGCCTTTAAGAAAACCTTCGAGGAAAAAGGCGGCCAAATCGTGGAAAGCAGCACCTTCATGGAAGGCGACCTGGACTTTAAAGCTGCTTTGACCAAGATCAAATCTTCCGGCGCCGAGCTGATCTTCTGCCCCAATTACTATGAGCCCGATGCCCTGATCGCCAAACAGGCCCAAGAGCTTGGCTATGACGGTTATCTGCTGGGCGGCGACGGCTGGGACAACCTGGATCATCTGATCAAGACTGCCGGCGCTGACGCTCTGCAAAAAGCATTCTTTATCAACCACTATTTCCCCGGCGACACCACGGAGAAGAATCAGAACTTTGTAAAGAAGTATACAGAGTTGCACACAGATACGCCTCCTTCCTTTGCCGCTTTGGGCTATGACTTGATGTATTTCGTGGCTGACGCCATCGAAAGAGCCGGCACCACTGATCCCGTAGAGATCAACAAGGCTATGGCGGCCACTACCAATTTTGAAGGCGTTACCGGCAGTTTTGCCATGGGTGAAAACCACGATCCCATTAAGAGCGCCATGGTAATCGGTTATACCGCCGACGGCCAGTACAAATTAGTGGACAAGGTTCAGTAAGCCGAATAGAAAAAGGGCGGGTTCTGCCCGCCCTTTTCTGGTTGTGTTATGACGGTAAACAGGAATTTCCTACGGGAAATTCCTGTTTGTATAACGTAATGGGGCAGGAAAATTATGTATAGTGTCCGGTTGCACAAATTTTATGGTTTTATCAATTTATGCAACTAGAAACTGGAAAGGGTCGCAGGTAGCATGGAGCAGTTTTACGTATTCCTTCAGCAACTGATTAACGGCGTATCCCTGGGCAGTATTTATGCCTTGATTGCCTTGGGCTACACCATGGTTTACGGCATTATAAAATTGATTAATTTCGCTCACGGCGACATTTATATGATGGGAGCCTTTATTGCTTATTTTTCCGTCTCCTATTTTCATTTAGGCTTTCTGAGCGCTCTGTTGATCTCGATGGCAGCTTGTACCGTCTTGGGTGTGCTGATCGAAAGGATCGCCTACAAGCCTTTGCGGGGTGCCACCAGAATTGCGGCATTGATTACGGCCATCGGCATGTCCTTCTTTTTGGAATATGTCATGGTATTTTTTGTGGGCGCCCAATCCCGGGCTTTCCCCAATGTTTTGCCGGCCCTGCGTATCGAGTTTTTTGGCGGCAAAGTATTTATTACCGGTAAGGAATTATTGATTTACGGCGTTACCCTGTTTTTGGTGGTGCTGCTGCAATTTATCGTCAGAAAGACGAAAACGGGCAAAGCCATGCGGGCGGTGGCCTTTGACCGGGAAGCCGCCATGCTGATGGGTATCAATATTGATTACACCATCTCCGCCACCTTCGCTTTGGGCTCGGCCCTGGCCGGGGCGGCGGGGGTACTGGTGGGCATTTATTACAGCGCCGTCAATCCTTTAATGGGCATGACCCCCGGACTTAAAGCTTTCGTGGCGGCGGTGCTGGGCGGCATCGGCATCATTCCCGGGGCCGCTTTGGGCGGTATGCTGATGGGGCTCATTGAGACTTTTGTCATTGCTTACGGTCAATCCACTTACCGGGATGCGGTGGCCTTCGCTATTCTGATCCTTATTCTTTTAGTCAAACCCTCGGGCATTTTAGGTACAAATGTCCGGGAGAAGGTTTAGGAGGGGCCGATGAAAAAATTGCTATCCAAAAAAAATCTGGCCATCCTGCTGGGCGTCCTCCTTTTGTACGGGGTGATTCAGGCCTTGATCAGCCTTGGCGTTTTACGGACCTTTCACCAGGTTAACCTGATCACTATTTGCATAAGCGTGATCATGGCTGTCAGCTTAAATTTGATCACCGGCTTCACCGGCCAGTTAACTTTGGGCCATGCGGGTTTTATGGCCGTAGGCGCTTATTTTTCCGCTGTGATGACCGTAAAATGGGGGATGTATTTTCCTGTTTCTATCTTCTGCGGGGCGGTTTTGGCGGCAGTTTCCGGCGCCCTTATCGGCCTGCCCACACTGCGCCTCAAGGGAGATTATCTGGCCATTGCTACCCTGGGTTTTGGCGAGGTGATCCGGGTGGTATTGCTCAATACCAAGTACGTTGGCGGCGCCGCCGGCTTGTTCGGCATACCCCGCCTTATGAATTGGACCTGGGTCTTTTTTGCCGCAGTTATCACCGTGGTGGTGATCCGCAACCTGCTGTGGTCCTCTTATGGCCGGGCTTGCATATCGGTGCGGGAAGACGAGGTTGCCGCCGAACTGATGGGCATCGATATTACTCATTACAAAGTCCTGGCTTTTAGCGTCGGAGCCTTTTTCGCCGGCTTGGGCGGCGGTATTTACGCCCATTACTTTTATGGCCTGCAGCCGGGAACCTTCGGCTTCATGAAATCCATCGACTATCTGGTGATGGTGGTGCTGGGCGGCTTGGGCAGCGTTACCGGTTCTATTTTGGCCGCGGTGGTGCTTACTTTAATTAACGTGGTGCTGCAGCAGTTCAGCGCCATTCGCATGATTTTATACGCCTTACTGCTTATCCTGATCATGATATTCCGGCCCCAGGGCTTGATGGGCAGCAAAGAAGCCAGCCTGGAGCTATTCCGGAAGCTGGGAAGGAGGTCCGGCCATGGCTCTCTTGGAAGTAAATAATGTTTCCAAGGTTTTTGGCGGTTTGTCCGCCGTAACCAACGTCAAGATGAAAATCGAAAAAGGAGAGCTGGTGGGCCTTATCGGTCCTAACGGCGCCGGCAAAACCACTATCTTCAATTTGTTGACGGGAGTATATCCCACCACGGAAGGGGCAATCCTGTTTGACGGTGAGAACTTGGCCGGCCGCAAGCCCTCAGCCATCAACCGGCTGGGTCTGGCCAGAACCTTTCAGAACATCCGGCTTTTCGGCAATCTGACGGTGTTGGATAACGTGAGAATTGCTTACCACAGCCACGTTAAGTACGGCTTGGCTTCGGCCATTCTCAGAGCGGGAGGCTTTTATCAGGAAGAAAGCAGCATGGCCCAAAAAGCCGAAGACCTGCTGAAGATTTTCAATCTGGATCACAAAAAGCAGGAGATTGCCAAAAGCCTGCCTTACGGTGAGCAGCGCCGCCTGGAGATTGTTCGGGCCCTGGCTTCAAAGCCTAAGTTTTTGTTGCTGGATGAACCGGCGGCAGGCATGAATCCCCAGGAAACGACGGAGCTGATGGAGCTGATTCAGGAGATTCGGGACAAATTCGATTTGACCATACTGTTGATCGAGCATGATATGTCTCTGGTTATGGGCTGCTGCCAGCGCATTTACGTGCTGGAATACGGCAGGATCATCGCTCAAGGCGTTCCTGAAGAAATCAAGAGCAATCCTAAGGTCATTGAAGCTTATCTGGGCGAGGAGGTATCCTATGCTTGAGATTAAGGATCTTCATGTTTATTACGGGGCTATCCATGCCATAAAAGGCATATCATTAAAAGTAGATCAGGGCTCCATTGTGACGCTGATCGGCGCCAACGGCGCCGGCAAAAGCACAATTCTCAAGACGATCTCCGGTATACTGCGGGCCAGAGAAGGAGAGATTTCCTATGACGGCCGGTCCATCAAGGAGGCTACTTGCCGGCAGATTGTGGAGCAGGGTCTGATTCATGTGCCGGAGGGCCGGCGGATCTTTGCAGATATGAGCGTCAAGGAAAACCTGGAAATGGGCGGATTTTTGCAGAAGGATAAAGCTTGGCTTAAAGAAACGGAAGCAAGGGTCTTTGAGAAATTTCCCCGGCTGAAAGAACGGGTGAGCCAGTTGGCCGGCACCTTAAGCGGCGGCGAGCAGCAGATGCTGGCCATCGGCAGGGGCATGATGTCCAACCCGAAAATGCTGCTTTTGGATGAGCCCTCCATGGGCCTGGCCCCTCTATTGGTACGGGAGATTTTTACCATCATCAAAGAACTGAACCAGGCAGGCATCACTGTTTTATTGGTGGAGCAAAATGCCAATATGGCCTTGTCCATTGCCGATTACGCCTATGTGCTGGAAACAGGCAAAATCACTTTGGAAGGCCCGGCGGCAGAGCTGGCCGCCAGTGCGGAAGTCAAAAAAGCCTATTTAGGCGGCTGATGTTGTTTGAGCCGGGTATGAATCCGGTATCATTAATTTAGGAGGTATGGTCTATGCGGGTAAGCGAAAGAATGACGCCTCATCCGGTGACGGCTACCTTGGATATGCCGGTGACTGAGGCCATCCAGCTATTGGAGGACAACCGCTTCCGGCGCCTGCCGGTGCTGGATAAAGAAGGCAAATTAGTGGGCATCATCACCGATAAAGAGCTGCAGAAGGCCATGCCCTCGCAGGCTACCAGCTTAAGCGCCCACGAACTGAATTATATCCTGATGAAAACCAAAGTGGGAGATATCCTGCCCAAGCGCAAGCTGGTTACCATCGACGCCGAGGAACTGCTGGAGGAAGCGGCGGTGCTGATGCGCAACCATAAAATCGGCGCCATTCCCGTATTGAGAAACGGCAAGCTGGTGGGCATCATTACGGAGACCACAATCTTTGACGCTTTTATCGATATCATGGGCCTGAGAGTGCCTGGCTACCGGCTGCAAGCTTATATTCAAGGCAATCCTCCCGGCATATTGGGCCGGGTGGCCACCATTATCGGCAACAACGGCGGCAATATTTCTCATGTTACCGCCGACGTCAACGATAAGGATTTGGCCAAGCTGGTATTGCGCTTCAGCCGGGAAGCGGATATCGACAACATCATCAAAGAGCTGGAGGCCATGGCCATCCGGGTAAGCTACGAGACGGTCTGAACAAACTCAAGCCTCAGGAACAAGCCTCAGTTTCATACGATAGCGGTTGGGTGTCCATAACGGACACCCAGCTTTTCATTTTTTCCAGATTTCATTTACCATTAAAATGAATACGTATCTTTTTTATTTTTTTAGCAGGATTTTTTGGGACAACAGCTAATTACATTAAGAGAATTCAAAAAGGGGAGAGATGGTCATGCTAATTTTAGGAATTTCCGGTAGTCCGAATAATAAGGGTAATACAGCTTATATGTTGAATCTGGGCCTGGCGGAAGCGGCGCGCCTGGGTGCGGAGACAAAATTTATTAATGTCAGCGAAGTATTAGATACTTGCGATACTCCTTTCTGCACTAGCTGCAGCAAGCCTTGTGCCGGTATCTGCCTTGAAGGCACGGCAATGGCAGATGTTTCCGAGCTGGTGCAAAAGGCGGACGGCATTATTTTTGGCACTCCCGTTTATTTCGGCACCATGAGCGCTCAGCTCAAGGCCTTTTTTGATAAATTAAGACATTTGCGGGCCCAATTCGCCCTGTGCAATATCGTGGGCGGCGCCATGGCTGTAGGTCACAGTGAGTACGGCGGCGAAGAGCAGGCCATGTCGGCCGTCCGGGACGCTATGCTGGTCTATGGCATGACTATTGTGGGCAATACCCATCCGGAAGTCGGTACCGGCCACGGCGGTGTGGGCTTGACCGATCCCGCTGAAGGCAATAAGGGCGCAGAAAAAAGCATGATTGCCATGGCCCGCAGGATCTATGAAGTGGCTAAAGCCACCCAGGAATTGCGCCAGCGGTAATCAGAAATTACGCAAAAGGCAACTCACAAATTGCGTAAACCCCGGGCGCAATTGTGCAAACCCTCAAGAATTACATAAACGTTAAGCTTACAGGGATTTTACGGGTTTTTTCGCCTTAGTCAGACGAGCATGATTGTTAAATCTTTGTGAAATAGCAGGAAAAACCCATATTGATATCGAAATGTAGAAATCGACTGAGGCGGTGAAAGTAGTGAACGGGCGCATTCCCGAGGATATAATAGAAAGCTTGCGGCAGCAGGCGGATATTGTGGAAATTGTGGCCGGCTACGTCACCCTGAAGAAACAGGGCCAGAATTATACGGGGCTTTGTCCCTTCCACCAAGAAAAGACGCCCTCCTTTGTAGTATCACCGGCAAAGCAGATTTTCCACTGCTTCGGCTGCGGCAAGGGAGGCAATGTTTTTACTTTCCTGATGGAGCAAGAAGGCCTGGCCTTTCAGGAAGCGGCGGAGAAGCTGGCCCTCCGCTACGGCATTGCTTTGCCGGAGAAAGAAACTACACCGGCTCAGAAGGAGCAGGAGTCCAGAATCAAGCGGCTCCGCCAGATCAACCAGTGGGCCATGGAGCTTTACGAACAGGCGCTAAAGTCTAAGATCGGTACCCCCGGCCGGGAATATTTTTCCCGGCGGGGACTTAGTTCAGAAACTATCGGTCAGTTTCATTTAGGCTATGCTCCCGATCAATGGGATTTTTTGACGAAAGAGCTTACGGCCAAAGGCGTAAGCGAGCAAGAACTGCTTTTGTTAGGGCTTTCCGTTACGTCCAGCCGGGGTACCTTAGTGGACAAGTTCAGGGGACGGGTGATGTTTCCCATTCTGGATGAGCGGGATCAGGTTATCGGTTTTGGAGGCCGGATTATCGGTGAAGGCCAGCCCAAATACTTAAATTCCCAGGAGACTCCCCTGTTTCATAAAGGCAAAGGGCTCTATGGGCTTTCCCTGGCGAAAAATGCCATCCGGCAGCAAGACCAGGTGATTATCATGGAAGGCTATATGGATGTCATTGCAGCCCGCCAGCAAGGTGTAGCCAATGCAGTGGCTTCCCTGGGGACTTCCCTTACGGTGGAGCAAGTCAAGCTGTTGACCCGGTACACCTACCGCACGCTGATTTGTTATGATGGCGATAGTGCGGGGGAAGCAGCCACCCTGAGGGGTCTGGATATTCTCGATCAACAGGGTTGCCGGGTAGGGGTTATGCGGATTCCCGAAGGCAAAGATCCCGATGATTTTTTGAAGATTAAAGGAAAAGAAGCCTTTATTCAACTGGCAGAAAAAGCTTTTTCCTTATTCGAGTATAAATTTCAGCTAAATATGGAAAAATTTGATAAAGAAGAGATGGCAGGTAAAGTAGCGATTATCCAAGCTTCTTTGCCGGAGTTGGCCAAAATCAAGAGTCCTGTGGCCCGCCAAGGTTATATTACGATGATGGCCGATACCCTGCATTTTCCGGAACCGGCCATTAAAGACGAAGTACGGCGATATTTTACCGGCGGCCAAAAGAAAGACAAGACGGCGCCGGCCCGGTCACCGGAGCTAAAGAGCCAAAGCTCGGAGGAGCTGGCCCAGGGTATTATTATCCGCTGTTTTTTGCGGGACGTGCGGAGGCAAGAGGCCATTGAAGAAGCGGGGGGAGCATCTCTTTTTGGCAATCCCCAGGCCAGGAGCCTTTACCAGACCCTGTCGGCTTTGATTATGGCCGGATACGTTACGTTGAAGGAGGAAGACTTAGTAGCCCTCATTGACCGCCAGGAAGAACGCCAGTGGCTGACGGGGATATTGCTTCAAGAAAGCCCCCCCGGCGATGAGGAAAGGGTATTTCAAGACAGCCTGCTGACGTTAAGGCGCCAAAAAGTAGAACGTCAAATCAAAGATAAAATGGCAAAACTAGCGGCAGCAGAGAGGTCCGGAGATAACAGCGCCGCCAAAGAAATCATGATAGCCTTGTCCGGACTGAATATAGAGAAGCAGAAATTAAAACCCTGAGAGGGGGGAATACCCACTTGAAAAATGAGAAAGATCCTGAGCAGAATCGCATAGATAGGGTCAAGGAGCTGATTCAAAAAGGCAAAAAGCGCGGCATTCTGACCTATGCAGAGATCATGGACGCTCTGCAAAATATTGAGATGACGCCTGAGCAAATAGATGAAGTGTATGAGATGCTCGCCAATTTGAACATCGAAATCCAGGCCGATGAGGTTGTGGATGTGGTGCCCCTTGACGATCCGGATAATCAGGCGGATATAGATGAGGCTGTAGCGGCAGAGGCGGAAGTGGACATCGACCTGAGCGTACCCGAGGGTATCGGCATTGACGACCCCGTCAGAATGTACTTGAAGGAGATTGGCCGGGTGCCTTTGCTGTCTGCGGAAGAAGAAGTAGTTCTTGCTATGCGGATGGAGGAAGGGGACGAAATAGCCAAAAAAAGGCTGGTAGAGGCCAACCTGCGCCTGGTAGTCAGTATAGCCAAGCGTTATGTGGGCAGAGGTATGCTTTTCCTGGATCTGATTCAGGAAGGCAATTTGGGCCTTATTAAAGCCGTTGAGAAATTTGATTTTCGCAAGGGTTTTAAATTCAGCACCTATGCTACCTGGTGGATTCGCCAGGCCATTACCAGAGCCATTGCCGATCAGGCCAGGACTATCCGCATCCCTGTTCATATGGTAGAAACCATCAACAAATTGATCCGGGTCAACCGCCAGCTTTTGCAGGAGCTGGGCCGGGACCCCAGCCCCGAGGAAATTGCCGCTGAAATGGATATTCCCGTAGAAAGAGTCAGAGAGATCCAGAAAATTGCCCAAGAGCCCGTTTCTTTGGAGACGCCTATCGGTGAAGAAGAGGACAGCCATTTGGGGGATTTCATTGAGGACGACGACGCTCCGGCGCCGGCGGAAGCCGCTTCTTTCCTGCTTTTGAAAGAGCAATTAGAGGAAGTCCTCAAAACCCTGGCTCCCAGAGAAGAAAAAGTACTGCGGCTCCGTTTTGGCTTAGACGACGGCAGGGCCAGAACTTTAGAAGAAGTAGGCCAAGAGTTTGGCGTCACCAGGGAGAGAATCCGGCAGATTGAAGCCAAGGCTTTAAGAAAGCTGAAACATCCCAGCCGCAGCCGGAAATTAAAGGATTATTTGGATTGAAATCCTGCTCTGCCTATGTTATACTGGTGTACGGTTCCGATCATTTTTGGATAAATGACGCAGAATGAATTTTCATTCGGCTAGGCGGAGGAGGGAGGCGTAGCGGTGTCTACGGTGACCGACGACAACAACGCCAAGGGAAATTCACACCAGTCATTTACCGAAGGATGAGCGGGACCATACACGAAACGGGTTGATGGCGGGCAAAGCTTTTGCCCACCAGAAAAATTCGGGCCTATAGCTCAGCGGTAGAGCAGCCGGCTCATAACCGGTCGGTCCCTGGTTCGATCCCAGGTGGGCCCACCAGAATACAATAGAAAACGCTGATAACTCTCAGGAGTTGAGGCGTTTTTCTTTTTTTATTGCCGGATGATATGGTTAAACGAGTATTTTTGCTTAATTAGCCTAATCGGTAAAGAGATGGATACATTACTCGCCACCGGCAGGGGGTGGTTGACTTATTATAGGTCCCCCTCGGTGCAAAATTGCAAGTTTGTCTACGTCTAGAGACCCTATCAGAGGAAATAGGAGAACGCTTTAAGCACTTTTCAGCAGTTTGGTAGCGAACTTGTTTCTGCCAGGACACTAGATATAGTCGAGGCATACCTTTTCAACTGTTTTGGGGGCCGCTATAACTCTAAGGGGTGTCTACAAACTTGCATTTTTGCTCAACTGGCGCCCTTACTGGATACAAACCTGCATTTTTGCACAGGAAATGTCCGCACCACCAGAGGACAAAGCCTGCAGATCGTACAAAAGCGAATTCCGAGTCAAGCTTGGCATGACAAACCTGATCATTGGCATCTTTTCTCGA
>JAHDMJ010000012.1 GCA_018436095.1 Clostridia bacterium
AGGGGTGTCTACAAACCTGCATTTTTGCTCAACTAGCACCCTTACTGGATCCAAACCTGCATTTTTGCACAGAAAACGTCCGCACCACCAGAGGACAAAGCCTGCAGACCGGACAAAAGCGAATTCCGGATCTAGCTTGGCATGACAAATCTGATCATTAGCGGCTTTTCTCAATGTATCTGTATGGTTTAATTTTGCGGGAATTTAGGATTAAAAGATAAACTAAAAGGAGGGCGTTAGCCCTCCTTTTAGGTGATTTAATTAAGCATTGCCGTCAGCGCGGCTTTAAACCTTTCATCCTGTTCCGGAGTGCGCTTTTTTGGCCCTTTTAGCCGTCCGCCGCCGCTGCGGATCTTCCTGGCCGTATGACGGGCCAGCAAAAGGCTGTCGATGTTATCCGCCGTATACTCTACGCCATCCTGATTCAAGGCCCGGGCTGCCCGGGCCAGGCACATGGCGGCAAGGCCGTAATCCTGCGTCACCACAATATCACCGGTCCGGACAAGATTGGCCAGGGCAAAATCCACACTGTCGGCGCGTTGAGAGAAAACCAGGGTTTGGGCGCCAGCCTTATTGAAATGGTGAGCGGTATCGCAAAGAATCAGGCATTCGAGATGAAAAGATTGGGCCACTGCCACCGCTTCATCCACTACAGGGCAGCCGTCGGCGTCAATCAGCAGGCGGCGGGTCATTGGGCCTTCTCCAGAATTTCCTTTTGCAGCTTTTTTGTCAGCTTCTCAAAGACAAGCTGATAAGAAGCGTCGCACATTTGCTTCAGTTCATCCTCCGGTAAGCTTCCCTCAAGATTTACTGCATTCCAGCTGCGTTTGTCGGTATAGAAACCGGGCAGCACCTCGGGATACTCCTGGCGCAGAAATTCCGCCATTAAAGGATCACATTTAAGATTGATCAGGTCTTTGCCGGCATAAGCGGGGGCGTATTTCTCCGAAGGATGCATGAGAGCGGCAAAAAGCTTGCCGCCCACCTGATAGCGCCACCACTGCCATTCCTCTTTGAAATCCTTGCCTGCGCCGGGCTTTGCCAATAAATATTCATCCAGCCATTCATAACGGTTCATGTATGAAGCCCTCCTGTTAATTTCCTTGCCGGCCCTTTGTGCTTTTTTATTAAGCTTTTATTACGGCCTCTGTTGATATTTATGCTAAAGTTAGTATATAATAAACGGTAATGATTTGGTATATCTATTACTTTAGAATCTAAACTTTAAAGGTGAAGAGCTTTGGCAGAAGCCCTTTGCCTTTATTTGTATTTTTAAACAGGAGGGGGAGAAATAAATGCCTGAATGGATTGAAGAGCTACTGTCAGAGGGCGGTCTAAGCGAGACAATTGCCTCATATATCGCCAACGCGGCCATTATTGTTGTAATCATGGCGGTCAGTTTCCTAGCTTATTTTATTGCTAAAAAGCTGCTGCTGAAGCTTTTAAAAATGGTTATAGCAAAAAGCAGAACAAAATGGGATGATACATTCTTTCAACATAGGGTTTTTGAGCATATGATTCTTGTGGTTCCCGCCCTTGTAGTTTATGCTGCGGCTCCATTGTCTCTATCTGCCCAGGTTTGGCTGCAGCGTATGTCTGTATGCCTGATCGTCTATGCTTTAGTGCTGGCCTTTGATAAATTTTTGGACGCCGTTAATGATATTTACAGAAGGTATGAGTCCTCCAAAACAAAGCCCATCAGAGGCTATTTGCAGGTTTTAAAAATTGCAGCTTATATTATCAGTATTATTATTATTATCAGCACCTTGACGAACCGTTCGCCGCTGCTTTTGCTGGGAGGGATCGGCGCAGCTACAGCCGTTCTTTTATTGGTTTTTCAAAATACCATTCTGGGCTTTGTAGCAAGTATCCAGTTGACGGGAAACGATATGGTACGGATAGGCGATTGGATTGAAATGTCAAAACATAATGCCGACGGCGCTGTAACGGAGATTACACTCCACACCGTAAAAGTGCAAAACTGGGATAATACCGTTTCAACTATTCCCACCTATGCCTTGGTTTCCGAGTCCTTCAAAAACTGGAGGAGCATGCAGGAGACAGGCGGCAGAAGAATCAAACGGGCGGTAAATATTGATATGGCCAGCATCAAATTTTGTGATGAGCAGATGCTGGAGCGGTATAAAAAGATAGAACTCATTCGGGAGTATTTGGAGCGTACAACAAAGGAAATTTGCCAGTACAACCATACACATAATACACATGGCATCCACGGCAGCGCAAGCATGGTTAACGGAAGGAAGCCGACCAACATTGGCATATTCCGTACTTATATCGATATTTATCTGCAAAATCATCCCCGGGTGCACCGGGATATGTTCCGGCTCGTACGCAACCTTGATCCCAGTGAGCATGGGCTGCCCGTAGAGATTTATGTATTTGCCAATACCACGAAATGGGCTGAGTATGAAGCAATCCAAGCCGATATTTTTGATCATGTTCTGGCCGTTATTCCGGAATTTGATCTGCGGATTTTTCAAAGCCCCTCGGGTTACGACTTGGCCCATATGCATAAGACTAAGGAGGAGCAATCTGCCTAAAGAGGGAGGTTCATTTCCGATTCGGTTCCTATTTAGTTTTTGTAGGGCAGGCCAACATATAATAATCGTTATTATTAAATTGAAAAGTACCCACGGTATTCATGTTCACCTTCTGTGTGTGGGCTTTGTAAGAGCGGGGATTTATCTGATTGATGAATGTAACCATAATCGGATAGCGGCCGGCCATACTGTCCAGAGAGGCATTAAAAACCTTTTCAAACACACCGCTGCCGCGGTAGGATTTATCCACGCAAATTGGCCCGTATTGGTAGGAATTATCCACGGTCAGCCCTTGCCCCTCAAGGAAATGCTCGGGAAGCTTTTGGATCATATGAGCAAATAAGGGCCATTCCGACCAGAATTGCCAGGAGGCTGCCATGGCATAGCTGATAATGCGTCCGCCATCTTTTGCGATCGTTATGCCGCATTCTTTTTCCACAAGGGCCTGAAGCTGCTCCGGTGTAAAATTCGTCGTCACAAAACCATCAGCCTTATCGTCGGGATTAATAGAGCTTATATGGTACCTCTTATGCAAATCCATTACGCCCTCAAGATCGGTCATTTTTGCCGTTGCTATTTCCATTTTGCTGCCCCTTTCCAACATTTGATATGTATAGATGCCAATAGACGCTATCTTTTTAATTGTTCCATAATAGGGAATGGAGTTATAATTAATACAACCCCATTGTTAAAGTTAACGTTATCATGGCCATACAGAACAGTCAATAGCAGGAAACAAGTTGTCATAGAGATAAAAACAACACCGGGTAAAAGCTGCCCGGTGTTGTTTTATAAAGGGATATTGCCTATCGTTTTTGAACTTGCTCTTCATAAGACTGGGCAAAACGCCGGATATCGGAAGCGTTTACATATAACGTGTATCCCGCCTTCCCCTCCTGAACAACCAGCGTAGGGGTGCTTTTTATGCCATATTGCTCAACTAATTTCAGGTTTTCCTCTGCCGGCACAGTCTCATAGACTACATTGGCCTGGTCCAGGAAGGCCTTGGCAATCTGGCAGTTGGGGCAGGTTTGGCTGGTGAATAGCATTGGTATGCTATCTGCCTGCCAGTCCGGGCTTTGGGGCGAAGCAGGGGCTTTTTCTATTTGATACAGCTTACGGTCTTTAAACTCCTGAGTTTTTCCTTCATTCCAATTTTTCACCGGGCGGTAATAGCCGGTAATACGGCTGTACACCTCGGTGGCTTCTCCGCATTGGTCGCAAACGTACTTTTCGCCGTTGATGTAGCCGTGGTTTTTGCAGACGGAATAGGTAGGAGAGAGGGTGTAATAGGGCAGCGTATACTTCTCGGCAATCTTCCGGACCAGTGTGGCCGCCGCTTTCCAGCCCGGCAGCTTTTCGCCTAAAAAAGCATGGAATACTGTGCCGGAGGTATACAAGCTCTGGAGACCGTCCTGAATATCCAAGGCTTCAAAGATATCATCCGTAAAGCCCACCGGCAGATGGGAGGAGTTGGTGTAATAAGGCGTTTCCCCGTCTTTGGCAGCCGTAATAATATCCGGATAGCGCTTTATATCATGCTTGGCAAGGCGGTAAGTGGTGCTTTCCGCCGGAGTTGCCTCCAGATTGTAAAGATCGCCGTATTCCTCCTGATAATCGGCAAGGCGCTCCCTCATATGGTTGAGTACCTCTTTGGCAAAAGCGTTGGCCGCCGGCTGGGAGATATCCTTTCTCAGCCATCTGGCGTTTAATAAAGCCTCGTTCATGCCAATAAGTCCAATGGTGGAAAAATGATTGTCAAAGGTGCCTAAATAGCGTTTTGTATAAGGGTACAGCCCTTCTTCCAGCAGCTTGGATACTACGTTTCTCTTGATTTTGAGGCTTCTGGCCGCAACATCCATCATCTTATCCAGACGGGCATAGAAATCCGCCTTATTCCGGGCCAGATAAGCAATGCGGGGGAGATTAATGGTCACTACACCGATCGAACCGGTACTTTCGCCGCTGCCAAAAAAGCCGCCGGATTTTTTGCGCAGTTCCCGCAAGTCCAAACGCAAACGGCAGCACATGCTGCGTACATCGCTGGGCTCCATTTCGCTGTTGATATAGTTGGAAAAATAGGGGGTGCCGTATTTGGCGGTCATCTCAAATAAGAGCCGGTTGTTTTCCGTGTCGCTCCAATCAAAATCCCTGGTGATGGAATAGGTAGGGATGGGATATTGGAAGCCCCGGCCGTTGGCGTCGCCCTCGATCATGATTTCGATGAAGGCCTTGTTAACCATATCCATCTCTTTTTTGCAGTCTTTATATTTAAAATCCATCTCCCTGCCGCCCACAATGGCCGGCAGCTCCGCCAGGTCATTGGGCACTACCCAATCCAAGGTGATATTGGAGAAGGGAGCCTGGGTGCCCCAGCGGGAGGGAGTATTGACGCCGTAGATAAAGCTTTCAATGCATTTTTTGACGGCGTCATAAGACAGGTTGTCCACTTTGACAAAAGGCGCAAGGTAGGTGTCAAAGGAGGAGAAAGCCTGGGCTCCCGCCCATTCATTTTGCATAATGCCGAGGAAATTCACCATCTGGTTGCACAGGGTGGCCAGATGGCTGGCGGGGGCGGAAGTGATTTTGCCGGGGATGCCGCCTAAGCCTTCCTGAATGAGTTGCTTTAGGCTCCAGCCGGCGCAGTAGCCGGTAAGCATGGATAAATCATGAAGGTGAAGGTCCGCATCGCGGTGGGCCTGGGCGATTTCGGAGTCGTAAATTTCGCTAAGCCAGTAATTGGCGGTAATGGCGCCGGAATTGCTTAAAATCAACCCGCCTACAGAATAGGTAACCGTGGAGTTTTCTTTTACCCGCCAGTCGGTTATATTGAGGTAGCTGTTTACCGTATCCTTAAAATCCAAAATGGTGGACTTCATATTGCGCATTTTCTCATGCTGCTTGCGGTATAAAATAAAGGCCTTCGCCACATCGGCATAGCCGCTTTTGATCAGTACGGTTTCCACGCTGTCCTGAATATCTTCTACGGAAATTTTGCCGGCGGCGATTTTTGATTCAAAGTCGGCCGTTACCTTCAAGGCCAGAAAATCAATGGTTTGCGGATGGTATTGCTTGTTTTGAGCCTCAAAAGCCTTTGTAATTGCTTTGCTTATCTTTGATAAATCGAATTCGGTGACATGACCGTCTCTTTTCATTACCTGATACATGCGAACATCTCCCCATACCTCATTTTTAAGTAAGCTTATTATAGCTTGAAAATTATGGAGAGTCAACGCATAAACACCATATATTGTGATATTTTTAAAAGTGTTACACTATATATAGATTTGTCTAAATTCCCCGCAGCTCTGAAGAGGGGAGGATTGGACGAACCAGTTCAAGAAATAAATGCATTTCTTCTTTCGTATAACTGCTTAGGCCAGGCGTCAAAACGTCAGCGGAATCTACGTAGCTTTGCAAATAGTAATGTTCAGCTCCCTTGAGCCACCGGGCAATGGCAACTAAGTCTTCTCCGGTGTGAAATTCCCGGACCACAGTGGTTCTAAACTCATAGGGCAGGGTATTGGAAAGCAAAATAGAAATACTTTCATTAACGGGGCTGACGTCAAAGCCGCTTACTCCGATGGTCCGGCCATACTTATCAGGCGTATTTTTTACATCCATTGCCACATAATCTACCGATTTGCTATGGATAAGCTGGCGCAGCCTTTCGGGATAGCTGCCGTTGGTATCCAGTTTAACGGCAAAGCCAAGAGCTTTTATCTCCTGAATAAATGCTTCCAGCCCTCTTTGCAGAAGCGGTTCGCCGCCGGTGATGCATACGCCGTCTAAGAGGCCCCGGCGTTTTTTCAAAAAGGCCAGTATTTCCTCCGGAGGGATGGTTTGCCCCGGTTGAATCTCCCCTTGCATCTCTCCTTGTATCATGGAGGCATTATGGCAGAATGGGCATCTATAATTGCAGCCCATTGTAAAAACCGTACAGCAGGTTCTGTCGGGATAATCCAGTAAGGATAGCTTTTGAAACCCTCCAATAAGCATGGTGATGGCACGTCCTTAAATAATAAAGTAAGTTTGCCGGTGGCCATGGTCATGGCTTTTCGGCTTTTTATGCAATTTCCTTGACAAAGCAAAGTCATTGCCATTAAGATTAGTTCGTTTTTAGGCCTTATAATGCGGCATTAATTACCGCGGGGGAGGGGGTGAGACTATCAGGAAAGTTCCGAATTACATCACCATGGCCAGGATATTTGCCTCAGTCAGCCTGCTGGTGATAAAACCGTTCTCACCCCTGTTTTTTTTCTTCTATCTGATTTGCGGCATCAGTGATGTTTTAGACGGATATATGGCGAGAAAAATGGCCGCCTGCAGCAAATTCGGACAGATATTCGACAGCGTTGCGGATTTGCTGTTTATTAGTGTTGTCTTGGCAGTCTTTATACCGATCATCAATCTTCCCCTGAGCATTATCCGCTGGATCCTTGCTATTGCCGCAGTGCGTTTGGCGTCGGTCATTATTGGCCTGGCAAAATACCGCCAGCTTGCTTTTTTGCATACCTATGCCAATAAAGCCACCGGTATAATCTTGTTCTGTTTTCCTTTTCTGTTCTATGCTTTCGGAGCAGGGATAACGGCAGCCGTCATTTGCTGCGCAGCAAGCATTTCGGCAGTTGAGGAGCTGCTGATTAATCTGACCTCAAAAAACCTGGACAGGGATAGAGGCTCAATTTTTAGAACTTAATCTAAGTCAATATATTTTCTACTGATGGCCGCAAAAGGGGCATTTCGGATAATCCATTTCGTAGTTTTGCCCGCAAGCCGGACACTTAATTTTTGCAATAGTGTCTTGCTCCTGCTCATCTTGATCATACTTCGTCCCCTTTGTCTCTAAAATGGCGTCTTTTACGGCAGCCTTGACAACCAGATATAAAATAAAGTAAGAAATAGCGGCCCCAATAATTAATAATACCAGTTCCATCATCTTCACCTCAATCGTAATATTTTCCCGTCATTTCAAGGATTTGCACCTCAATGACCGCCGTCCCCTTAACCATGTTTTCCGGCAAGGGAGCGGCGGCCAGATGGGGTGTGTATTTTTTGACGATTTCCGAGAGAATAGCTCTTTTTTGCTCAACGTCTTCCAATAAAGCGGCTTTGCCGGAGAGGATGACGCTTTGGTATTTCGTGTTGGTGTCGCAGGGCTTGCCCTCGGGATCAAGGAGCAGGCCCTCCATTTCATAAACGGCCATGCTCACCCGGGAATCGGCTTTAATATTGTCCAGTTTTTGGCCTTTCGGCAGGCCGTGGATATAAACGGCGCCGTTATGGTAGAGGTAGTGTACGGGGATAACGTAAGGGGAGCCGTCGCTGTTCAGCGTGGAAAGGCTGCCGGCGGCGCTGTGGATTAGCAGTTGATCTATCGCATACTTTGTCAGCAGATGAGTCTTCATTCGGTGTTGCATGGGTAATCGCCTCCTGTAATGTTTTTAAAGTTTTTTATAAAATTAATGGCTGCCCGGCTTATCAAAAAATACCGGGTATCCGGTGGGCTAAAGCTAAGCCTAAAGCGTAAGAAGCGGTATTGGCGGCAAAGGCATAGGTCCAGGGCTTCCAGCCGGCAATTTTCTCTTGGCTGTGCTTCGGCAGATACTGTTATAGAGAAGCCCTTCCGCAATAAATACGGCAATTTCCAGGGGAACGTAATAAATGGTAAACATCATATGACCGGAATGGTAATTGATCATGTTCAGGGCCAGATTAAGCCCGATTTGCGTCACTGCGTTAACGAAAATAATAAAGCGGAACAGCCTCTTCTCCCGAAAACCAAAGATCAGGGCGATTGCCAGCTCGATAGCAATAGTCAGCAGAATGCTTCCTTATATGAAACAATACAGTAGTGCGCCATTTTATTCAACCCCGTTATATGCTAAAATCGAGGATAGCGGCAATTCATTACAGAACAAATTGCCAAAATAATCGTAATCCGGGGGAACATAGGATGAAGCTGCTCCATATTGCCGATCTCCATATCGGTAAGCGCATCAACGAATTCAATATGCTTGAAGATCAGAAATACATCCTGGAGCAGATATTGGGGATAACGGTTGAGGAAAAGCCTGAGGGAATCCTGATTGCCGGTGATGTCTATGATAAAAGCCAGCCTACTGTTGAAGCCGTAGAGCTCCTTGATTGGTTTTTAACGGCCTTGACGGCTCTGGGGCAACCGGTTTTCATGATCAGCGGCAATCACGACTCTCCCCGGCGTTTAAGCTTTGGCAGCCGGCTCTTGGCGAAAAACGGGCTTCACATTGCCGGCGTTTTTGACGGAGTGCTGCAAAAAGTGGAGCTGCAGGATGAGTATGGCGCCGTCAATATTTATCTGCTGCCCTTTTTGAAGCCCGCTATGGTGAGGCCGTTTTTTGAAAAATCAAGGGATTTACCCGAGGATTTACCCGGGGACTTACCCGGGGACTTGCCTGAGGCGCCGCCAATAAATTCTTACGACGAGGCCCTGCGGGCAGTTGTCGCCACCGCAGCCATTGATGAGGGGGAGCGCAATATTTTGCTGGCCCATCAGTTTGTGGTAAACGGCAGCCAGCAGCCTCAGCAATCCGACTCGGAGACCCTGTCGGTGGGGGGCCTGGACCATGTGGATGCATCGGCCTTTGACCCTTTCGATTACGTTGCCCTGGGCCATCTGCACCGGCCCCAGTCCATTGGGCGGCCTGGTATACGCTATGCCGGCTCACCGCTGAAATACTCTTTTTCCGAAGCACGGCACCAAAAATCAGTCACGATTCTGGAGCTGGGGCCCAAAGGCCAGCTTACCGTCAACCAGCGGCCCCTTGTTCCTCTCCGTGACCTGCGGGAGATTAAAGGGCCCATTGCTGAGCTGCTGCGTATCGGCCGGGAAGAGGGAGCGGCTGCGGCGGATTATATTCATATCACTTTGACGGATGAGGCGGAGATTTATGACGCCATCGGCCGGTTGCGTGAGGTTTATACTAATTTGATGATACTGGATTTTGAAAATAGCCGCCGGGGACAAGCTGCTTTCTTAGCCGGCGGTTCTGCCGCCGAAAGGTTGGCCCAAAGCCCCATGGATTTGTTTGCTGCTTTTTATTGTCTGCAAAACAATAATCAGTTGACCGCGGAACAAGTCCAAGTGATGGAGCGGATTTTTGAAGAGGCGGGAGGCGAAGCATGAAACCGGTAAAAATAGTAGTCAGCGCTTTCTGCCCCTATGCCGGCAGGACGGAGCTGGATCTGGCTTCTTTTGGGGGCAGGGGCTTGTTTCTGATCACCGGCGATACCGGCGCAGGCAAAACCACCATCTTTGATGCTATTGCCTTTGCCTTATTCGGCGAGGCCAGCGGCAGCACCAGGACTGCCGATACCCTGCGCAGTGATTTTGCGGAGGCCAACGCAAAAACCTATGTTGAGCTGATCTTTCTGCATAAAAACAAGACCTATTTCATCCTGCGCAATCCCCGCTATGAACGGCCCAAAAAAAGCGGCGGCGGCGTAACCACGGAAAATGCCGATGCTACACTACAAATGCCTGATGGCAGCGTTATTACCGGCTACCGGGAGGTTACGGCCAAAGTCATCGAGCTTTTAGGCATCAATTACCGCCAGTTTAAGCAAATCGCCATGATTGCCCAGGGAGAATTTCTCCAGCTTTTGCTGGCGGACAGCAAGGAGCGGGGGGAGATTTTCCGGCGGGTATTCAATACCGATCTCTACCAGACTGTGCAGCGGTTATTGAAGGAGCGGGAGCGGGACGGGAAAAGGCGCTGTGAGGGCCTTGAACAGAGCATCCTCCAATATATATCCGGTATTGCTTGCCCTGAAGGTGAGCAGGGAGGGGAACTGGCTGCCAAGATAAGGGGAGCCGGTATCCATAATGCCGGGGATATTTTGAAGGATTTGCAGGAATTAATCGCAGAGGACGCCAAGCTGCGGCAAAGTCTAAAACAGCAAGGCAATGAGCTGGACAGCAAGCTGGCCGGGCAGATTGCCCGGATTGCCCAGGCTCAATATATCAATCATGCCTTTGCCGGCCTGGCTGTGGCGGAATAGAAACAGAAGCTGCTGGCCCAGGGGCAGGAAGAACACAATAAACAAAAGAGGATGCTGCAGGATGCAGAAACGGCGCTATATACGATTTTACCTCTGGAGACCGCCTGTTTGCGGGAGCAGGCAGAGGAGGAGAAGCTGGCCCGGAGCATCACGGTCCTGGATAGGGAAATTAGGGCGCAGATTAAAGATATGGAAGGAGTAAAAGCCGCCTGGGAAGCTGAGCAGGCAAGGGAGCCTCAGCGGGAAAAGCTGGCCGCCGCTATTGAACGGCTGACCAATTTGCTGCCTCAGTATGACGCGGCTCAGGCTCTCGAAAGTGAGCTGGCCCTGCTGGCCAAGCAGCAAGAAGAGGCCGCGGCGGCTTTGGGCAAATTACGCCGGCAAAAGGCTGAGTTTGCGGAGCAAAAGAGCCTTCTTAATAAAGAATTGGAGGGCTTTGCAGATACGGAGGTAGCGGCGGCTGCCTGTGAGCAGGAAGGTCGGCAGTTACAGGCTGACCAAGCAGGGCTTCTCGACCTTCAAGCCGCCTTATTCCGGCTCCGCCAATGGCAGGAGGAAGGGGCTGTACTGCAGCAGCAGTTTATTGACGCACAAGAGAAGTTCCGGTTGGATAATGAGATTTATCTCGAGAAGGAAGGGGCTTTTTTCCGGGGACAGGCAGGTATATTGGCGGCAGCCTTGGAAGAAGGGCAGCCTTGCCCTGTCTGCGGCTCTACGGTTCACCCGGCCAAGGCCCGGCCCGACGTCCAGGCTCCCAGCGAGGCGCAACTGAGGCAATTAAAAGAAAAAGCCGATTCGGCCCGGCAAAGGATGGAAGAGGCCAGCCGGCAGGCGGCGGCAAAGCTGGCGGAAATCAAGGTGGCCCAGGAGCAGTTTGACCGTGCCATGACGGCCTGTTTCCCTGATATTGAGCAGAATGGGCTTCAGGGCCTTGAGCCGAATGCCGGGGGGCAGAACATTGCCGCTTTAATTGAATCGGCGTTGGCAGCATGGGCGAAAAAGCAGGAGGCCCAAAGCCGCCGCCAACTCCGGCTAAAAGAGCAGCTTGCCCGCAAAAAGCAGAGCAAAGCGGCGCTGGTCCTTTTAGAAAGCTCCCAGCAGGAGGCGGAGGAAGAGATGGGCCGGCAAGAGCAGCAATACAGCGGTATTGTTGCAGCTATTGCCGCCAAGATGGGAGAACTGAAAGCGCTGAAAGCTTCTCTGGAGTACGAGAACCGCCGGCAAGCATTGATATCTATAGAAGCCTGGACAGAGCAGCTAAATTCATTGAAAAAAGCTTTCCGGCAGGCGGAAGAAGCATATCAGGGGCTTAAAAGCAAACTGGAAAGCAATCAGACTTTGCTCAGTGATCAAAGAGCGAGGTTAACGAATACGACCCAGAGCAAAGATCAAGCCTTGGCAGCTTATACGGCAAAGCTCTCTCAAGAGGGTTTTGCCGGTGAAGCGGGACTTGCCGATGAAGAGGCTTACCATAGGGCATTAAAATCAGAAACAGAAATCAGAGAGTTAAAAGACCGCATCGGCCAATACCGGCAGGAGGTTCACGCCGTAGAGCAGGAGCTGCAAAGGCTAAGGGCAGAAACGGCAAATAAGCAGCTTCAGGATACGGAAGAGCTTGAAGCGTTCAGACAAAGCCTGGAACAGGAAAAAAGCCAGGCGGAAGAAGCCGGGGGCATAGTGGCGGTACGGTTGGGAACCAATGAGCCCATTGCCCTGGCCCTCGGTAAAGCAATCCGGGAAGCGGCTCTCTATCAACAGGAATATCTGCTGCTTAGCAATCTTTCAAAGACGGCCAGCGGCGAGTTGCCGGGCAAACAAAAGCTGGCCTTTGAACAGTACGTACAGGCCGCCTATTTTAATCAAATTCTTATTGAAGCCAACAAACGGTTAAAGATCATGACCAATGGCCGCTTTGAATTGCTGCGCCGGCAAGAGGGAGCGGATTTGCGTTCCCAGGCCGGACTGGAAATTGATGTGCTGGATCATTATACCGGCCGGGTCCGTCCCGTTAAATCCCTGTCCGGCGGCGAAGCCTTTAAGGCCTCCCTGGCCCTGGCTTTAGGGCTGTCCGATGTGATCCAAAGCTATGCCGGCGGTGTGGAGATTGATACGCTATTCATTGACGAAGGATTTGGCGCCTTAGACGGCGAATCCCTGGAGCAGGCGATCCAGACCCTGGCGGGGCTGGCGGCAGGCAACCGCCTGGTAGGTATTATCTCTCACGTCAGTGAATTGAAGGAGCGGATTGACCGGCAGATTGTGGTCCGCAAAACCATAAAGGGCAGCCAGATATCTGCTTATGGAGAGGGCGTTCCTATTGCGATTTAAGGCGAGGTTTATTGCCGAGGGCACTGAAAAAGCCGCCTTAGTCTCAGCCGGGTGTACAAATTTTGAAGTATTATGTGGTTCGCTCTGTTAAAATAGGCGTTTTAATCTGCCTAAGACACTAAATATAGACAAAAGATGGTGCTCGGTGGAGTAAAACTTGAAATTCTGAACACAGCAGGAGAACAGACCAACTAATCCTATGCAGCAGACATGGCAGGAGTATGGTGTATTGGGCAAAAATTCTGGCTGGAGTCAGTTTTGGTGCCGGCATTGCCCTGATCATTTCAATCTTTGCATTTGTACTGGCCTTTAGGTTATATGGTGCCGAGGGGTTCAATGCGGCCCTTCAGTTAATGTACTCCGGTTGTTCATAAATCTTATATATTATCGCCCTTGTACCAGCGCAGATCCTTCATTATTTGCCTGGCAAAATCCCCATATTTATTGGGGCTAAGGTGCTTGGCAATCGAATGATAGGCTTTTCCCGGGGGTGTGCCGAAATTCTTTTTAAAATCCTCCATATTCCGCCAGACGAACTCCTCGCACTCATTAATGGTATTGCCTACATAAATGGAAAAATCAGCGGATTTTAATTCATTCGTATTGATCTCCGAGCCGAAATGAGCCATATATGCGCAGGTCTTGCCATTCAGTTTAATGGAGACAGAGAGGGATTTGCCCCGGTCAACGAAGGCGGAAAGCGTTATTGAAAAAGGATTCTTACTGGAGCCTACCCAGCTTGACCAGTTGTATTCGATGGCTCGATCCACCAAAATCGTCACTAATTTTTCGAATTCTTTTTCTCTGAATTTCTTCCAATCTGGATTACCGCTGCCCACAAATCTTCTCCAATTATCTTCCGTGAGAATATAAGCTCTCTTAATTCCCAGAACATTTGCCAATTCCGCAAATCCAGCTTGGTAATCCTCCCGGAAATCCGCATATTTGCGGTCGGCAAGAAGCAAGGGGATATGGCAGTTGCGGTACAAAATGGGCAGAACCGTTACTTTTTTTCTTTGCATCTGCTTTACCCAAGCGGCGCTGAGCTCAACTTTAACCCATTCCGATTGCAGGGCTTCCGGCGAAAGAATTATTCCTAAAAATTCATTTTCCCGAATGCCTTCTTCGATCTTCCAGGTGATCGAATCGCCTACATTAATGGCCCATTTATCAAACCAAACATTAATGCCGATTTTTTTCAAATCTTGTGCCAGTTTTTCGACAAAAGGTTTGTCGGTGCTGGTATGGCTCAAAAAAATACTGGGCATCAATTTCACCTCTTTCCCATGCCTTGCTATCGTCCAATCTTATTTCTATAAATACAGTGTACCATGCAACGGGAATGGGGTAAAAGCAAAACTGCAAAAATCCAGGGATTATTCCTATAATGGGAATCAAAAAAGGGCTGCCCCGGTGGGACAACCCTCTTTTCATTATTCAAGCTCAAAAGCGCCGGTATAAAGCTGATAGTACTTGCCCTTTTCTTCGATGAGGCGCTGATGGCTGCCCCGTTCAATGATCCGGCCCTGCTCAAGAACCATGATCACATCGGAATTCTGAACGGTAGAGAGGCGGTGGGCGATGACAAACACCGTCCGCCCTTTCATAAGGGCGTCCATGCCCCGCTGGACGATGGCCTCGGTACGGGTGTCGATGGAAGAAGTGGCTTCATCCAAAATCATCACCGGCGGATCGGCTACTGCCGCCCGGGCGATGGCAATCAACTGCCGCTGGCCCTGGGAGAGGTTGCCGCCATTGCCGGTAAGCACCGTTTGATAGCCTTCCGGCAGCCTGGTAATGAAATCATGGGCGCCGGTAAGCCGGGCCGCCGCTATGCATTCCTCATCGCTGGCCGCCAGCCTGCCGTAGCGGATATTGTCCATGACGGTGCCGCTAAACAGATTCGTATCCTGGAGCACTATGCCCACAGCCCGGCGCAGATCGGATTTTCTGATTTTGTTGATGTTGATGCCGTCGTAGCGTATCTTGCCGTCGGCAATATCGTAAAAGCGGTTCAACAGGTTGGTAATGGTAGTCTTGCCCGCACCGGTAGCGCCCACAAAAGCCACTTTTTGCCCCGGCTCTGCAAACAGTGTAATGTTGTGGAGCACCGGCTTGTCTTTCTCATAGCCGAAATCCACCTCTTGCAGCCGCACATCGCCGGCCAGCCGGGTATAACGTACTGTACCGTCCTCCAGAGGCTGCTTCCAGGCCCAAAGCCCTGTGCGCTCCTGGCATTCCGTCAGCAGGCCGTCTTCTTCCCGGACGTTGACCAGAGTGATAAATCCCTGATCCTCCTCGGCAGCCTCATCAAGAACCGTAAAGATACGGTTGGCTCCGGCCAGGCCCATGATTACCGCGTTCACCTGCTGGGATACCTGGTTGATATTTCCTGAAAATTGACGGGTTATGTTGAGAAAAGGCACTATCACGCTGATGCTGAAGGCCAGGCCGGAAATGCTCAGATTGTTGACCTTGGTCAGGAGGAAGATGCCGCCGGCCATGGCCACCGTGACATAGATCAGGTTGCCGATGTTGACGACCACGGGGGGCAGGATATTGGCAAAAGTGTTAGCCTGCTCCGCATCCCGGAAGAGCTGGTCATTGATGGCGTCAAAGCCCGCCTTAGCCTCATCCTCATGGCAAAACACCTTTACCACCTTTTGACCGTTCATCATCTCCTGAATATAGCCCTCGGTTTTGCCCAGGGAGACTTGCTGGCGCATAAAATACTTGGCGGAACTGCCGCCCAGCTTCTTGACCACAACCAGCATCAGGGCCATGCCGCTGAGCACCACCAGGGTCATCCAGAGGCTAAAGTAGAGCATAATGCTCAAAAGGGTCAGCACCGTTACCGCTGCGGACAAAAGCTGAGGCATGCTTTGAGATATTAGCTGTCTCAGGGTATCGATATCGTTGGTGTAATGGCTCATGATGTCGCCGTGGGGATGACTGTCAAAATAACGGATGGGCAGGCCCTGCATTTTGTGAAACAGCCGTTGCCGCATCTTCTTGAGGGAGCCTTGAGTAATTACGGCCATGGCCTGGGTATAAGCGAGAGAAGAGGCCAGAGAAAGGACATAAAGCCCCGCAAGTACGGCCACTAACCGGAAAATCTGCGGCCCCACCTGAGCCCAATTGCCTCCCTGGTTTTGCTCCAGTACGGCGATAACCTTCTGCATGAAAACAGAGGGAATAGAGGAGACGGCCGCGGTAAACAAGATGCAGAAAAGCACCAGGGGCAATGCCAGCGGGTAAAACTCAAACAGCATTTTTAAAAGCCGTTTTAACGTATCTTTTTTAAATATAGGGCCTTGCTTCACTGTTTGCCACCTGCCTTGTTTTGAGAATCGTAGACTTCCCGGTAAATTTCGCTGGTTGCCAAAAGCTCCTCATGGGTGCCCACTGCCACAATTCTACCCTTGTCCATCAGCACAATCCGGTCGGCATCCTGTACTGAGGCGATGCGCTGGGCAATAATCAGCTTGGTAGTTTCGGGAATAAACTCCCGAAAAGCCTGGCGGATCCTGGCGTCGGTCTGGGTATCCACGGCGCTGGTGGAATCGTCCAGAATGAGGATTTTCGGCTTCTTTAAAAGAGCCCGGGCGATGCAAAGCCGCTGCTTTTGGCCGCCGGAGACGTTGGTGCCGCCCTGCTCGATATAGGTATCGTAGCCCAGAGGAAACCGGGAAATGAAATCGTCGGCCTGGGCCAGCCGGCAAGCCTCCTGCAGTTCTTCGTCGCTGGCCTGGGGATTGCCCCAGCGCAGGTTTTCTTTAATGGTGCCGGAAAACAGAAGATTATTCTGCAGCACCACGGCAACCTGGTTGCGCAGGGCTTCAATATCATAGGCCCGCACATCCAGTCCTCCTACCTGTACTGATCCTTCCGTAACGTCGTAGAGACGGGGGATCAATTGAACCAGCGAGGTTTTTGAGGCTCCCGTGCCGCCTAAAATACCGATAGTTTCCCCGGAATTGATATGCAAATTGATGTTTTGCAGCACCATCAGCTCTGCTTTATCGGAATAACGAAAGCCCACATCCACAAAATCAATGGAGCCGTCTTTCACCTCAGTCACGGGGTTTGCAGGATTAGTCAGCGTGCTTTTCTCCTGCAGCACCTCGGCAATGCGCCGGGTGGACTCATCGGCGATGGTAATCATCACGAAAACCATGGAGAGCATCATCAGGCTCATCAGTATCTGAAAACTGTATACCATCAGGGAGGAAAGCTGGCCCACATTGAAATTCAGACCCTGGGTAGTGATGATCACATAGGAGCCGAAGGTCAGGATGAACACCATATTGACATACAGGCAAAACTGCATCATAGGCGCGTTGAAGGCCAGAATCTTTTCTGCCCTGGTGAATTCCTGGCGCACCTCTTCGGCGGCCTTTTCAAACTTCTGCTTTTCATAATCCTCCCGCACGAAGGATTTCACTACGCGTATGCCCTGGATATTCTCCTGGATGGAGCCGTTTAGGGCATCGTACCTGCGGAAGACCCTTTTGAAGATGGGAAAAGCCTTGCGGATAATCAGGTAGAGACCCAGAGCCAGGAAAGGCACCACCGCCACAAAAATGAAGGCCAGCCGGCCGCCCATGATAAAGGCCATGACAATAGCGAAAATCAGCATCAGAGGGCTTCTGATGGCTGTGCGGATAATCATCATGTAGGCCATTTGCACGTTGTTCACATCAGTGGTCAGCCTGGTTACCAGGGAGGAGGAGGAGAAACGGTCGATATTGCCGAAGGAGAAGGACTGGATGCTGTAAAACATATCCTTGCGAAGATTGCGGGAAAAACCGCTGGCCGCCGTGGCACAGGCTATGCCTGCCATCCTGCCGAAAGCCAGGGAAAAGGCCGCCATTACCAACAGAAGCAGCCCGTACCGCAAAATGACGCCAATGCCGCAGCCTGCCCTGATTTGATTGACCAGGTAAGCAGTAATAAAGGGAATGATACACTCGATCACAACCTCCATGGACACGTAAGCCGGCGCCAAAATCGAAGGCCTTTTAAACTCCCTTAAACTTTTTAATAGGATTTTCCACATTACGTTAACTCTGCTCCTCTTTTAACGGCGGGGTTTTGGTTCCTCGCCAAACGTATTTTTTATGATCTTAATAATTTCCTCTGCGGCTTGATAATTCCCCGCAGACATCAGTAGCCCCCGCCGCAAAAAGGGGGTCGGCTTTGAGAGAATCCAAATGGGCTGCCAGCTTGGCTAAAATTTGGCCAAGGGACCCCTTTTCCTCCTGGTTTAAGCATTCAAACATTCGCTCAAGGGTGCGGAGATAATGCTCTTTCACCTGGAGAGCCATGGCTTTGCCCTCGGGGGTAAGCTCCAGCTTCACCTGCCGCTTATCATCCCGGCTCTTTTTTCGCGCCACCAAGGCCGCATCTTCCATCTTTTGGAGAATTTCACTTAAAGAGCCGGAGCTTATGTCCAGTATGTCCTGAAGTTCCTTCTGGGTGAGATCGGGCCACCTCAAAAGCGTCACCAGAATTCGCCGCTGCCCGGCTTTGCCGCCGGTTTGGTAATAAAGAAAATGTGAGCATGCTCTCAAATGAGTAGCCAGGGTATGCTCTTGCTGCATTTCCATATCCTACACCTCTTTTTTACTTTGCACCAAGAAGCTGGGTGCAAAGATACTCGGTACCGAGGAATTAATAGCGAGATATATTTTAACCCTAAAATCGACTTTCTGCAACAGGTATTTTTATGCATCTGCACTAACTGCCTCTTGCAGTTCCTTTAAGAATTTTTCTGCCGCCTTAGAAAATACCTGATATTTTTTCCACACAACATACAAATGGGCTTCCAATTGTGGCTCCAGGGGCTTAAAGCATAAGCCGCTGGAGCTTGTTGTATTTACCAGTTTGTCCAAGCACAGGGCATAGCCAATCCCTTCCTCCACCATGAGAGCGGCATTGTAAATGAGATTATAGGTGGCCACAATATTCAACTTTTCAAAACCCTCCCGGAACCAGCCTGATAATTCATTGCCGGCAAGAGCCTGTCTGGAGCAAAGCAGCGGTATGCCCCGCAGGTTTTGCGGACGGATGTTAGGCAATGCAGCCAGGGGACTGTCCTTTTTCATCAGCAAGCCCCAGGTGTCTGTGGTGGTCAGTCGCAGATAGTCATACTTCTGAATATTTGCCGACCCGATAAGAATGCCGAAATCCAAAAGCCCTTTATCTAAGCGTTCTGTGACATCTTCGGCATTTCCGCTATACAGATGATATTGAATATGGGGATACCTTGTTTGCAGCTTTTTTGCTAACTTGGCAATCAGCCGCATGCTATCTGTTTCGCCGCTGCCGATATAAATATCTCCGTGAATGGATTCATCGGTATTGCTGATTTCCGATTGGGCTTTATCCATCAGATCCAAGATTTCCTGAGCCCGCTTCCGCAGCAGCATTCCCTCTTCCGTGAGGGTGATTCTCCGATTGCCGCGAATCAGCAGTTGTTTGCCCAACTCTTCTTCTAATTCCATCAGTTGTTTTGAGAGAGTAGGCTGAGTGACATTCAGCACTTTTGCCGCACCTGTAATGCTTTCTTCCCTTGCCACTGCCAAAAAATAGCGTAAAACCCGAAATTCCATCGTTCACGCCTCCTTTTTTCGATTTGCAGGTTTTGTGTAAACTCCTGCTGCCCTGTTTTTTGTCTGTTGCTCTTCAACGGCTGTTCCCTGGCTGCCGGCATCAGTGGCCGCTGCTTCCCTAGGTATGGCCAGGGGCAGCGATGCTGGGGCAGCGGGTAGTGCCGGCAGTGCTCCGGCAGTACCAATGTCACGATTCGGGTGTCAAAAGGTGTGAATCATCAACAGCAGCTATACTACATATGAAGCTTTATCCCAATTCAGAGCAGCATATATAGTGTGCTCATTCGCCATAATTCATAAAACATGACTTTTGACACCTAAATCATGTCATATAGATAAGAAAAAAGTGGCGAATCCATGGGGCCATGAATTCGGCCTGGATTGGGGTTAGGTTGGGTTGGGTTGGGTTGTGCCCGGCTGCTCCCAAAAACGAGGTTGTGTGGTGAGCTTGAACGCTTCAAGCCTGTTTTACGGCGCTAACTGTTCAAAAATCGAAGTTGTGCGGGTTATTTTCTGCAAATCATTAAAAACTCCCCTATATTCCACCACACAATCTTGCACAAGTTCGATTTTTGAAGAGAAAGTCCCGGATAGATGGCAGTTTTCCCAGGTTTCCCGGTTACGCAGGCCAGTATGCCCAGTACAGCTCAGTATGCTCAGTATAGCCTTTTCAAATATTCCTGTAAACTATGGGAAGGTATTGTTTATAAGTATTTGATATTGATATTGCGCCGCTATATAATTAGAGAAACGATTGAAGGAGCACAACAAGAATGAATATAGATGAATTTTTAGACCAGCTCAATCGTGGTCTGGCCGTTACCGGCGGCTCGGAAGCCCATCTCTTTATGCATGAGGTAAGCCAGGAAGCCCTGCGGATTACGGCAGAGATTAATAATACTTATCGTACTCCGGCGGAGGTGCGCAGCCTCATGTCCCTGCTGATTGGCAAACCTCTGGACCAATCCTTTGCCATGTTCCCGCCGTTTTACAGCGATTGCGGTAAAAACATTACCATAGGTAAAAATGTGTTTATCAACGGAGGTTGTAAATTTCAAGACCAAGGCGGCATCATCATCGGAGACGGGGCTTTGATCGGCCATAATGTAGTTCTGGCTACCCTCAACCATGACCCCCTGCCGGAAAGACGAAGTACCCTGCACCCTGCACCCATCGTGATTGGCAAGAATGTATGGATCGGCTCTAATGCTACCATTCTTCCCGGCGTAACCATTGGAGACGGGGCCATTGTTGCCGCCGGAGCGGTGGTAACAATGGATGTTGCGGCAAACACCATTGTGGGCGGTGTGCCGGCTAAATTTATTAAAAAAATCCATAGTTCTCAGGAGGAAAATAATGAGTAAAAAAGTTTTGATTATCTCCACCAGCCTCCGCAAGGGCGGCAATTCCGAGACCTTGGCAATAGAGTTTGCAAAAGGTGCAAAAGAGGCAGGGCACAGCGTAGAAATGGTTTGCCTCCATGATAAAACCATTGGCTTCTGCACCGGCTGTCTGGTCTGCCAAGAAACGCAACGTTGTGTCATTCATGACGATGCTGATGTCATCGCCCGGAAAATGCTGACTGCTGAGGTGATCGCCTTTGCCACGCCCATTTATTTTTATGAGATGAGCGGGCAGATGAAAGCTATGCTGGACCGTTCCAATCCGTTATTTCCTGCCGACTATGCTTTCCGTGACATTTATCTGCTGGCAAGCGCAGCGGAGGAAGAAGAAAGGGCCATGGACGGCGCCATCAAGGGCCTGCAGGGCTGGATTGATTGCTTTGACAAAACAAGCCTGAAGAGTGTTGTACGGAGCATTGGTGTGACAGATGTTGGCGACATCGAAGGAAATCCGGCCCTGGGTCAGGCCTATGAGTTAGGAAAAACGCTTTAATACCGGAAGGGGGTTGAAGAACAAAAATGAAAAAATAATATCGATATTACTTTCTGTCATATGGGTGGTTGCTTTGGCCGGCTGTTCAGGCAGTTCCACACCAAATACCCCGCCGCCGGAGCCTGCCGCCAGTACCGCTAAACCTTCCGAGCCGGCCACAGCACCGGCCACTGAGCCAGCCACCGACCCAGCCACCGAATCGGCCACCGAATCGGCCACCGAATCGGCCACCGAATCGGCCACCGAATCGGCCACCGGCCTGGCTGCAACGGAACCTCGGGAAGGCAATTCTACGCCTCAGCAAGGTGATTCTATGCCAAGGGTAAATATTAAAATCGGGAGTGATAATTTTACGGCGGTTCTGCATGATAATGAGTCGGCACGGGCCATTATCCGGGAAATGCCTTTTACCTTAAAAATGGATGATTTTTCATCCCAGGAAAAGGTCGCCGACCTGACTTTTGATTTGCCCTCCGCCGGGACGGAAATACCTGCCACGATCAATGCCGGAGATATCTATCTTTGGTCAGGCAACAGCCTGGTGCTGTTTTACACCTCATTTTCAAACTCTTACCGCTACGTTCCCGTTGGATACATTACTGACGTCGCCGGACTGACGGATGCTCTCGGCAGCGGCAGCGTTGAGGTCACCTTCAGCATAGAGTGAGTCAGAATACAGGGTACTGCCGCATAGCGGTTTGAAGGCCAGCACAGCAACGGTGCGGCAGTGGTCCCATGGATCCCTTGCTCAAAACTGCAAGTTTGTCGCTGGCCGGCTTGGAAAATGAGCAAAATTGCAGGTTTGTCATCGTTCGCATAGGCTAACTGTGCAAAATTGCAGGTTTAAAGTGTCCGAACAACGCTTTTAAGATAAGAGTAGCTGATTTTTTTCCTATATCTAGTGTTGTGGGAGGAAAGCAAACCATATTCTGTTGGGACAACACACTTTAATCTTAAAATTATGCTCAAAAATGGCCGGAACGGCGGTTACAAACTTGCAATTTTGCACAGTTAGCCTCGGCAAATGGCGACAAACTTGCAATTTTGAGCAAACTGCCCCTAAGCGCCGGTAATGCACCATGAAGCCGGATAAATCGAACAAGCTTAGCAGACCGCAACCGGCTCGATGCCGCCCCGTGCTGCTTCATATTGCTTCATGTTAATGCCGCTGTCCGGACCCACCGAAAAAAGACCGGGGATTGTCTCGTTTGAGGACAGTCCCTGGTCTTTTGTCAAATCAGCGGTTTCCAAAAAAAATTCTTTTCCGACGGCACCTGCGCGGGCGACTGCACGGGCGACTGCACGGGCGACTGCGAGAACGACTGCACGGGCGACTGCGCGGGCGGTCTCTGCTGCGGCATTTAGTGCAAGGATGCTCGGACGGATTTACCCTTTTCTTGCGTGGCCGTATCCAGCTTGAATTTCTCAACCTCGCCCTGCAATGTGGCGGCTTGTGCCGACATTTCTTCGCTGGCGGCGGAGTTTTCTTCGGCAGTGGCGGCATTGGTCTGAATTACGGCGGAGACTTGGGAGAGGCCTTGCCTGATTTGGGCAATTGCTCCGGCCTGTTCGGCTGAGGATTGGTTGATCTTTTTGAGGCTTGCGTTTACCTTAGCGTTGATTGCTCCAACATCCTGAAGAATCTGTGCTGTTTGAGCGGTCATTTCCGTACCCTTTGCCACGTTGGACACAGAGGCCTGGATGAGCTCTCCCGTCTGTTTGGCGGCTTCAGCAGACTTGGCCGCAAGGTTGCGGACTTCATCAGCCACGACGGCAAAGCCTTTGCCGGCAGCTCCGGCCCGGGCCGATTCAATGGAGGCGTTCAATGCTAAAATATTGGTTTGGAAGGCGATGTCTTCAATGGTTTTTGTGATGTTGGCAATCCGGCCGGAAGAGGAGGCTATCTCTGTCATTGCTCCGGTGAGCTGCTCCATCTGTTCGATTCCCGTATTGAAGCTGTCCTCGGCCTGGTTGAAATAGCCTACTGCTGTGTCCACAGTTTCCGAATTTTCCGCCGCTTGTGCCGAGATGCTCTCCACGGAGCCATTCAATTTCTCAATGGAGGCCGCCTGCTCTGAGGAACCCGCTGCCAGTTCCTGAGCTCCGCTTGCCACCAGAGCAGCGCCGGAGCTGACCTGATTGGCTGCCGAATTGATCACCAGCAATGTCTGATTAAGAGAGGAGGAGATCTTGTATAGAGAAGATTTGATGGGAGCAAAGTCGCCCATATATTCCACGGCGCTTTTGGCCGTGAAATCATTTTCCGACATGGAGGAAAGGACGTAGGAAATATCCGAAATATAAGCCTTGAGCTGTGATACCATCTGAGCCATGGCGCCGGTCAGCATGGCGATTTCGTCCTTTTTGCCGGCGGCGGCGCTGATATCCACATCCAGGTGCCCCCGGGCCAGCTTGTGGGATACCTCCGTCAGCATAGCCATGGGTTTTTTAATATTCCTATTTACGAAACCCATCAGAAGAAAAGCGCAGATTGCAATAATCGCCAGGGAGGTTAAACTCAAGTGCAGAATGGTAGCCCTTGTTGCTTTTGTCAAATCTTCTTTTGACAGCCCTACGAAAATTGAGCCGACAATTTTGCCCTCAGCGTCCAATAGCGGGTCGTATTTGGTAATATAGGCTTGGCCGGAAATATTGGCGTCGCCGGCATAAGGCTGTCCCTCTTCCAAAACGGTCTTTGCGATGGTTTCGTCAAGCTGGGTTCCAATCATCCGCTGGCCGTTTTCCATAATTGTGCTGGAAATTGCTTCAGTTCCCGAGAATATGCTCAGTTCGGTATGGTGCAGGGCCTTCAGATCATCGATAACAGCCGGATTTTCAAAGGTGTAGCCGGTGACGACGGTTCCGATGATTTGACCGTTTTCATTGCGGATGGGCGCACCTGTGCGGCAGGAGAGCTTGACTAAAGCCCCGGGCTCCAATGTGGTCAGAATATTCCCCTTAAGAGCCTGCTGGACGTTGGATTGCTTCAGGATGTTGTCGCCAAATTTGGCCGGTTCATGCTGGCGGATTATGATATTGCCCTCCGTATCCGTAATACTGATGGTATCCGCTTTTAAATATTGATTCAGGTCGTCGAGAGCATTTTTTATCTGGTTGAAGTTCTTATTAGACATGGCGTTTATCAAAGGATAGCTTTGAGAAATGGCAACCGCATTTTGCTGGGAACGCTCAAGCATCTGCTGAACATGTTCTTTTAAATCATCGGAAGCTGAATTGACCCGCTCATAGCCTACGCTATTGTTATAAGAGGCATTTTCGACTATGCTTACTGCTGCGGTGATCAGCACTGAAGCAATAATGATGGCAATGGCAAAGGCAGGTATTTTTATGCTTAGTTTCATTGTGAATTCCTCTCCCTCAGTTCCAAATTATCAAACCAGTTTTTCATTTTCAGCCCTCCAAGTATTCATATATGAAACATAAAAAATCCACCGTATGCAATCATACAGCGGATTGTTTTTTTGCGTATACTTAATTATTAAGTATTTTAGGGTTTTCTGTATAATTTAATTAAAAATCTTTGTAGATCAGGTCGTTTTTTGAGTGAATTTCCAGCTTGCCATATATGTTTCTAAGGATCGTATTGACGGTTTTTTCCGATATATACAACTTTGCCGCCATCTCCTTTGCGCTCATTCTGTCTCTGGCAAGCAGGGCTACTTCCCTCTCCCGGGGCGTCAGAGAGGATTTTTGCTGGAGCAGAGCCTTTTTGATCACGCTGCTGCCCTTTGCCTGACGTCTATAGAGTGCAAGTAAAGCGGCAAACCCGGTGGAATTGCTTTGCCCGGCAGGCAGTGTTTCTTCGCTAAAACTGCGGGGATTTAAAGAGGAAAGCAGACCTTCTATAGATTCGTGTTCGGTGAAGGGCAGATAAATCTGATCCGGCAGAGCAATGTCCAGGGCTTCTTTTAGATACCGGCCGGCTTCCAAATGATTGCCGTTGCTATGCTTTGCAACCGCAATGAAGATGAGATAGTACATCTGCGGCATCATATATTTGATTTTGGCGTCCGGATTCCGAAGGGCATCTAAGGCAAGCTGGCTGACGGCATACAACTCATTGTAACGCCTGTCGATGAGCAGCAGCTTGAAATACAGGATCTCCGCAAAGGGAAGGGCCGGGACATACAGTGATTTTTGGATGCTCTCTATGTCATAAAGCCATGGTGCAACATAATCCTTGATTCCCAGCAGGAGGCTGATAATCGACAGACACATATCCGCCATACGGCCTGTGGTAAGCTCCGAATGATCTGCTGCATAACTCTGGATTTTTTTCAGGACGGCGGAGAAATTTTCCGCATCGCCCCGCAGGATAAAAATTCTGGCCAGGCAGAGCTCGGCATAAATAGAGATACTGGCCTGCCGGTAAGTACGGGCTTCATAAATGGCTTTATGGCAACAAATTTCCGCCTCGTTATCATCTCCCCGCAGCAGCATGGCTTCTGCCCGAATAAGGTGGCTGAGGCCGGCGCCCTGTCCCCGGCTGAATTTACGGTAGAAGGGTTTCAGCTCATCGGCGGTATCCAGCATTTCGTCCAGCTTACCGGATTCCCGCCAAAACATGCCAAAAGCCGTAGGAAATACAGAAAACCAGGGCATGCTGTTTTCGACGGTATCCGGGGAGTCCCCTAAAACCTCACTGGCCGCCGCGTATCCTTCCCGCATTTTAGCCAAGTCATTGAATTTGCCGAGGGATTCCAGCAAGATGAGTTCAGCGGTTAATCTTTTCCTTTCAGCCTGGGGCAAATCTCCTTTTTCCCGGATCAGCAGGCCCAGCAGCGTGCACAGCTTTTCGTATAATCCGTATTGTCCGTTGAGCAGCGCATAATGGGCAAAGACAAGGGTGGCGGCCGGGTATTGGCATAGCACCTCTTCGGGGCATTCCCGGACAATAGCCACGAAAAGCTCTTCCTCACAGTTTTCTTTTTGTGTGTCTAAATATTGGCAGGTAAAGGGCAAGGAGAAGATCGCTTCAAAATTTCTGATCTGATAGAAATATTTTGCAGCCAGGCAGTACTGTTCTGCAGCGGCGCAGGCTCTGCCGGCTTTATAAAATATTTGGTTTTGGTATTCTTTTGGCTGATGGCAATAAAACCGGTTGCGCAGATAATCCAGTAAGATACCGTGTATGATAAAAAGGCGTTTGTCCGGCAGAAACCGGATGAAATCGCTGTTTTTCAGTTCGGCTTCAATACCGCCGGGTAAAATTTGATCATCCAGCATTGCGGCTGCCTGATGGGCCGTAAAGCTGTCAAAGACCGACACCATTAGCAGGAAGTCTTTTTCTTCAGGCAGCAGCCGGCTCCAAACAGCCCTTTCCACCAATTGTTCAATGCCTGTCGAAAAGACAAAGGAGCCGGTTTCTTTATAGTTGATCATCTGCAGGCGGACCGCAGATATCCAGCCTTCCGTACACCGGAAGATGCTATCCAGCGCGTTTGCGGTGAGCCGCAGGCCCTCCATGCGAAACAGGCTGGAGATGCCCGCCTTGTCAAAGAAGAGGGAGGAGGCGTCAACCTTATGAATGTTGTTGTTATGTACGGAGAGGGGCTGCCGGTAATTCAATTGCTGCGTAATAAATATGATGTGCAGGTCCGGGTTTTCGTGCATGGAAAAAACGCTGATCAGTTCACGGTGCATGTCGAAGTTGATCAACTGGTAGTTGTCGATGATTAAAAAGGTTTTTCCCCGGCACTTCAGGCTTTTCAGATAGCCGGCTACATAGGAAAGCGTTTCTTTTGTGGGCGCTTTCAGATTTTTCATGCCGTCGGAAATTGCGGCGTTTATTGTGGCAAAGAGTCCGCAGATTCCGTTCCAGGCCACAGGGGCGGCTTCTCCCAGGCAAGTATACCATTGGCAGACTGCCTGGGGATACTCGCTTCGCAGATATTCCCTGATGGCCGTGGTTTTTCCGAAGCCGCTGGGCGCCTCGACAACGGTTAGAGGATATTGTGATATTTGGCTAAGGGCAGCCTTGAGTTTAGCCGAAAAATAATATTTTTGCCGTCTGTTTGTCGTTTGGCGCATTGTGCTTCCTCTAATCTGGCAGGCCTGTCGATTATTGGCCTATTTTACCATAAGATATGAGGCGACACAACGAGCAAAGGCACGCGCAACGGCATAAACCCACAACCAATTACTCTTCGGCTTTTTTACCAAAGATAGCAAGATTATGTTTATTTAACAGCTCTTTAAAAAACACAATAATCGGTACGATTGTAATTGCGCTAAAGCCGCCTGCAAAACCGTTGTTGTAAAGGTTAAGGCCGCCGTTAAGCTGCCCGACGAATATGGCGATGGATACATGGGCAAAGCCCACAAAGATCCCGGAGGCCATGCCGAATTTGGCGGCGATGGGAGCAAGGCCTGTGGAAAACAGTATGGCAAATGAATTGGCCGGCGATGTTGGCTCCAGATAATTCAGATGGCTGGCAATGATGCTGCCGATCAAAATGGTTATGGTGCTTCTGGGGTTTTTGCCGGACAAGGCAAAGCCTGCTACGGTAAATATGCCCCCAAGCATCGGGCCGTTTATGGGGATGTTCATAAACAGCAGTACAGTAGTTACAATTATGATCATCGTACCCATGTTGATGTAGCTGGTATATCCGTATTGGATTAAGTAGTCGTGCTTATCAGGATCTGTTTCATTAAGAAGCTGCTTATATTTTCTAAAGGCGTTTTTTGGCTTGTCTTTTATTATGCCGAAAAGAATCAGGGCCAGAGCCAGTATATATACATAAGTACCAAGCAAGGGGGTATGTGACATATCCCAGATGCTTTCCGGAATAATTTCGATGCCCACGCTGCGGAGGAGCCCGACACAAAATGTGGCAATGAAGCCGCCGGCAGTACCACAATTGTAAAGGCAAAAGCCCTTATTGACCCGCTTTACTTCATCAGTCACCACGGGAAAGATAAATCCGATCAGCAGGCCGACAATAATTGCTGCTATAATCCTGAACAGGCTGAAATCATCCTGGAGAAAGGCGATTTCAGTGACCAAAGGGGCAATGGTCCCGCTGAGCATAGCCGGTACGAATAAATCCTTGAACTTGATGTTTTTGACCTTCCCATACAGTAAAACGCCGAGGAGTATGGGCAGCGTATTGGCCAGGTTTTTGCCGAACAGCGAAAAACCGATGGTCGTCCATAGTGATGCAACGATTACGCCCTTTGGATCTTGCCTGTGCAGAATAAGCAAAGTCAGGAAAAACAGGCCGGAAACCCCGGCATTAAGCAGTGCCGCGCCCAAGCCCCCAAGGCCGATATAGTCCGTCACAAGAACGCTTCTGGATGTGTGGATCTTGTAGTATCCGGCAAGTATTTGAGCCGGGGAGTCGAAAATAAAAGCCATAACTACAAAGGAAAGACAAACAATTGCTGTCATCCAGTAAACTGTCGGTATTGCATATCTGTCTTTTTTTCTCATTGCATCAATCCTTTACGCGATTTTAAAATAGTAATAATTGCTATGAAATTGTTATGGAGTAAGAATAATGAATATTTTACACTATGATCCACATGTTTAGCAAGAAAAAAAGAGCACCTCAGACTGTTTAAGTCTTCGGCGCTCTTTTAATTAGCTCACCAGCTTATAGTAAACCCTGGCAGTCAGGATGTAGACCAGACCATAAATCAGGGCAAACAGGGCGATGGTGCCCAGGGTACAATAGGCGAAGAGGGCGGTATTGGATAGATTTAAAAGAAGCAAAAGCTTTGTGATCATCTTAAAGGCAAAGGCGATATGAATTACCGCCATGGCCAGGGGCAAGAAGAACACAATGAGAATCTGGCTGTGGATGGCCTGTTTGATTTCCCGGCGGCTCAGTCCCACCTTTTGCATGATCTCAAAACGTTCTTTGTCCTCATAGCCTTCGGAAAGCTGTTTGTAATAGATGATCAGGACCGTGGCAATGAGGAAGACCAGGCCCAAAAACAGGCCCAGGAACAAAAAGCCGCCGTAGAGGGCGTAGGTCTCTTGCCGGTTGGACTCCCGGCTTTCTATTCTTGCGTAATCATAGCTGCCGGAGTTGTGCTCAGCTCCTTGATTAAGCGCCTTAGCGATGGCGTCGTCCACGGCCTGGCGGCAGGCCAGCTTCTGCTCCGGGCTTCCCTCTATGTCAAAGGCCAGATGCCAAACGGGAGAATCTCTCCTTTCGCTTATATCGTCCAAAATTTCCGCAAAAGCCTGGTCGGTTACGACGAACAAGCAGAAATCTCTTGTGGCCAGGCTTACCTGCCGGGTGGCGGAGAAGTCCTGAAGCCGGCGGACGATTTTATATTCCTTGTTAAGAAAGCTGAAGCTCTCTCCCAGAGGCTGCATGTTTACAAGACCCAGGGCTTCGCCGGCTGTCAAACTGGCGGATTGACCGCTAAGGCCCTCATACTCCGATGCGGAGAGAAAGACCGTATAGATAAAGTCGCTTTCATTGGGGTTAAGGATGGTGAAGGCATCACCCTGCCGGGTACAGTACAGGCCCAAAGAGAGGTAGTCCTGAATATTTTCCATTTCCAGGCCGCTGCCGGCCACCGCCTGGCCGGCGGCCTCAGTCAAAACCTGCCGGGCGTTTCCGGTGGGGTTTCCTACACTCAGGGTAATCTCTCTGGGAAAGCGGGTCGAGAGGGAGTCCTCGGCGCCGAGATAGAGGCAGATGGTGCCGGATACCATAACCAGCACCATGGTTACGAGAATGCAAATGTTGGCCAGCCCCACAGCGTTTTGCTTCATGCGGTAAATCATGCCGGAAACAGGGATGAAGTGGCGGGTTTTATAGTAATAGCCGGCACGGCCTTTTAAGCCCTTGAGGATGGCGATGCTGCTGGCGGTAAACAAGAGATAGGTGCCGATAATCACCAGCAGTACGGCCACGAAAAACAGGGCCATGGCTTGGACAGGGTCCTCCGTAGTTAAGGCCAGCCAGTAGCCGCCGGCCAGAGAGAGAAGGCCCAGAATGGCTGGCAGCCATTTTGTTTTCGGTTCCCGCTCTCCCACATTGCCGCCCTGCAGCAGCTCAATGGGTTTGGAAAGCTGGATGCGCAGGAAGTTTGACAGGAGAATCAGCAGAAAAATTCCCGAAAATAGAGCGCTGCTATAGATGAGACCTTGGGTGGAAAGCTCAAAACCAAAGGGAACTCCGAAGCTCACCAGCCGGCAGAGCAGCAGAAGCATGAGCTTGGAAAACAGGATGCCCAGGGCCAGCCCTAAAAGAAGGCTGATCAGGAAGGAGAAAAGGGTTTCAAAAAAGAGAAATCTGATAATATGGCTCTTGCCCATACCAAGGATATTGTATAGTCCCAGCTCCTTTTGGCGGCGCTTCATGAGAAAGCTGTTGGTGTAAAACAGAAAGACTGTGGAAAACAGGGCGATAACCACACAGCCTAAGCCTAGCAGAGACTGCAAAATCGAGCCGCCGTACATCACATTCATACCCTGGTTAAAAGTCAGAAAGCAGAGGATATAAAATAGCGCCGTCGTGGTAATGCAAGTAAGCAGAAAGGGAAAATAAAACTGCTTATTGCGCCGAATATTCTGAGCCGCCAGCCGGGGATAAAAGGCAGTTTTACGCATGGCGCTCACCGCCTGTGGCCATGGCTGTAAGGGTGTCGGAAATCAAGCCGAACATTTCCTCGTTGCTGCGCCGGCCCCGGTAGAGCTGATGAAAAATCTCACCGTCCCGCAGAAAGAGAACCCGGCCCGCATTGCTGGCGGCTTTGACGCTATGGGTGACCATAAGAACCGTCTGGCCGGCGGCGTTAATCTCCCGAAACAGGGCCAGGAGCCCGTCGGCTGAGTGGGAGTCGAGAGCGCCTGTAGGCTCATCGGCCAGAATCAGGCGGGGGCTGGTAATGAGGGCCCGGGCCACAGCACAGCGCTGCTTCTGCCCGCCGGAGACTTCATAGGGGAATTTCTCCAGAATATCGGTAAGTCCCAGCTTTTGAGCGATGGGCCCAAGGCGCCCCAGCATTTCCTTATATTCCATACCCGAAAGCACCAGGGGCAGCAGGATATTGTCTTTTAGAGAAAAGGTATCCAGAAGGTTAAAATCCTGGAACACAAAACCCAGCTTGTCCCGGCGGAAGGCAGCCAGCCGGCCCTCGGGAATTTGAAAAGTGCTTTGTCCGTCCAGCAGGACCTCACCCCCCGTAGGCTTATCAAGGCTGGCAAGAATGTTGAGCAGGGTGGTTTTGCCCGAACCGCTTTCACCCATGATGGCAATATATTCGCCGGCTTCGGCGCTGAAATTTACGTTGGCCAGGGCTTGTACCTGCACGTTGCCAAAACGGGTGGCATAGATTTTTTTTAAGTTTTTTACTTCAAGCAATAATGTCATAGGAAACCTCCGCTAAATGTCTTAAGGTCATTCTAGCGAGAAGCCGAAACTTCTGCCATTTTATTGGCTTACGTTTCGGCTTTTATTCTTACATTTTTGTAAGAAAGATTATTTGGCTTTATACCGGAGACTATTCATATGTGGTAATTTCCCGTTGAAGGCCGATTTTCACACGGGTTCCCCGGCCCACCTCAGATTCGATGGTAAAGCTGTGGCCCAACTTTGTGAGAATACTTTTGCAAAGAAAAAGGCCGATACCTGTAGAATTTTTATCCGTCCGGCCGCCGGCTCCGGTATAACCTTTTTCACAGACCCGGGGCAAGTCTTCGGTCCGGATGCCGATGCCTGTGTCTTCGATGAACAGGCAGGAATCCTCTGCATAAATGCTGATTCTTCCGCTGGGAGTATACTTGAGGGAATTGGAAAATACTTGTTCGATGGCAAAGGAAAGCCACTTTTGGTCTGTCAATACGTTTAACCCTGTCTCCCGGAAGGAAAACTCCAAATCCTTGAGGACGAAAAGCCGGGCATATTTGCGCAGGCAGCCCTTGATCATCTCATCCAGGCTGCAGGTTTGCAAAAGAATATCGCTGGATTCGCTGCGCAGACGAATATATTGTAACACCATCTCCACGTACTGCTCGGTTTTGAACAGCTCCGCCAGCAGGAGGTTGTTGTTCTGGCCGCCGCCTTCCGAAAGCAGCAGCCGCATTGCCGCCAAAGGCGTTTTGATCTGATGGGCCCAGAGGGTGTAATAGTCTTCCATATCCCGCCTCTGATTATCCGCCTGGCTGCGGTCATGGAGGCCCCGGGCATAAAGCTGCTGCAGGATGGTTTGGTAATCGGCCTCCACCTGGTCACAGGGCTGGGGCAGACCGTCAATCCCGAGGCTCAGCCGTTCCAGCACCTCCATAAGCTGGCGGTGGCGGCGGACATAGCGCCAAAAACCGATGCCGAAGGCAAAAAGTCCCAGACAGGAGCACAAGAGGGCAGCATAGAAAACCGCCTCAGTTTCCAAATGATAGAGGGAAAAGACCAGGGCGAAGACCAGTGCAAAGAGGGCCAACAAAAGCATTGCTTTGCCCTGGCGCTTCAGATAGGAAAGCAGCATAGCAATTCCCATGTCAATCCCCATATCATTCTTTATATCAGTCTTCATATCAGTCTCCCTATCAATCCCCCAGGGTATAGCCCAAACCCTTTTTCGTAAGAATAAAATCCCTCAGTCCCGTGTCCTCCAGTTTGCGGCGCAGACGGTTAACATTCACGGAAAGGGTATTCTCATCCACAAAGCTGTCACCCTCCCAGAGATGTGTCATCATCTCACCGCGGCTGACAATACGGCCCTTATTTTCAAACAGCAACTGCAGAATTTTAAATTCGTTTTTTGTTAGCTCTGTTTTTTGCCCATCAAAGGTCAGACTGGCGTCGGCGACATTGAGCACCGCTCCGCTGCTTTCCAAAAGCTTTACAGGTATCACAAAATCATAGGCCCGCCTGAGCAGGGCCTGTACCTTTGCAGTGAGCACGGCAAGATCAAAGGGCTTGGCAATGAAATCATCGCCGCCCATGTTCATGGCCATGACAATATTCAGATTGTCCGAGGCTGAGGAGATAAAGATAATTGGGGCCTTGGAGAGCCTGCGAATCTCCCCGCACCAGTGGTAGCCGTTGAAAAAGGGCAGGGATATGTCCAAGAGAACCAAATGGGGATCAAAGTCCGCAAAATCACCCAGGACGTTTTCGAAGTTTTCCACACAGCGGGCCTCACAGCCCCAGGCGCTGATGTGGCGGCAAATGGCCTGGGCAATTATCCTGTCGTCTTCCACAATTAAAATTCTGTGCAAGGAGGGGCTCCTTTCTACAATATTGCGCCGCTTCTTGCGGCGTCTGGCCTCTTGCGGCCTCTTGCGGCAATAATGTCATTTAGATAAGCAAAAGGTCAAAAAACGGAAAGGGGGCGGCGGGCACCGATGGGCACCAACCCCCTGACGACGGCGGACAGAGATTTTGCATACCCATAGGCAGCCGTACAAAAATTGCGTTTGTATGTGATTTTCGGTTTCTGCCTGTACAATTTTTCCGTTTGTACGTGATTTGCAGGCCTGGCTCAAGGTCAATTTAGCCAAATTCAGGGCGATCCTGTGCAATTTTTGCGGTTCTGCGGTAATATCCTCTTCGCATTTCACATACAACCGCAATTTTTGCTTACCCGGCTCCGCCGATTTTCATACAACCGCAATTTTTGTACAATCAGCCCGCACCCCATGGGAGGGCGCAACGCCGTCAGCGCTGTTCCTGTTGCTGCTCTTGTTCCTGCTCCCGTTGCTCTTGCTGTTCCTCAATTTTTAGATGCTTTCTGGAAATTATTGAAATATAAATTGCCAAAGCCAGAGCAGATAAGAGTAAAAGCAATATCAACCCTTTTCGGGCCGGCAGCAGCTTGGCCACGCAAAAGCTCAGCAAGAATAAAATAAGGGGAGCCCATGGAGCAAGAGGGGCAAATTTTCCGAAAAGCTTTCGATAAACCCGCTTCATTCTTGCGGAACGCCGAATATCTTTTTGATAAGCGGACTCTATAAATGAAACGGAAAGCCCCTCTATAATAAGATAGGCCAGGCAGGCCAACAGCACAAGATCGTGGAAACCATCAAAACGATAGACGATATAGGCAAAATAACCGCCGCCTAAGAGTATTGTTATAATGAGGGTTTTCCAGCTATAGACTTTCATAATGCTATCCTTTTTAATCGATAATCTGCAACTTTTCCTGTACTAACACGGGAGCGGCAGCGAAGCTTTCCCTCAGGGGCAAGGCAACATCTACATTATATGTACCATTAAAGCAGACAAAAGACCATTCTCCGTCCAGGCCTCGTTTGTTAAAAACGTATTCCAGATACCAATCCTGCAATTTGGGCTCAGGGCCGGCATACTCTTTGCGAATCGTCAGCGTGCTGTGATAGGCCGTGGCCTCGCCCTTATCATCGGAGGCTTGGCGCTTTTCTTCTTCGGTGGCAGAAACGATAGTAACACCCTCGTGGTAAATTGTTGGCGGGATATATTCGTTGCCCAGAGAGATGGTTTGAACCTCTGAATCTTCCCATTCCGAGGCGTCTGCCATTGCCAAGGTCAACATATTTTCGCCTTGATAATCCAGAGTCTCGTTAAAGAGGTTGATCAATTTCCCGGCGTTGCCGCGTGAAATGGAATCTTCTTGGGACAACCAGGCGGTTAACCATTCCACTTCGTCAATTATAGCTGCGGCTTCCTCAATATTATATTCTCTGATAGTAGTTGACACCGCCTCATCAGCACAGCCGGCCAAAAAAACACCCAACAGGGCTGCTGTTAGTGTCATTAGCAAAAGCGTTCTCTTCATTTGCACCCTCCGCGGTAGATATATCGGATTTCACGTAGTTTTTTGCCGCTAATGTCGTCATCTAAATAGGCATTGCCGGCGGCAAAGCCAAAACGTTCATAAAAAAGCCGGGCTTTGGCGTTTGCTTCCAATACCCACAAAAACATATCTGTGTATCCCAGTTGTATCAAGCCGTCAACTGCCGCTTGAAACAATAATTTTCCGTGGCCTTTGCCGAAGTACTCCGGCAAAAGATAAATGGAGATAATTTCACCATAGCCGCTCATATCCGCAAATCTTGAGGCGCAATAAGAAGAAGTCCCGATTATTTTATTGCCGTCAAGCATGATTAATGTATTCCAGGCGGGGTTCTTGAGGGCTTGCACCCAATGGCCTTCCGGAATGCCGTCAAGGTATGCCTGGGGAATTATATCTTTATATGCACTTTTCCAGCTTGCCTCATAAACATGGCTGATGGCAAGGAGGTCATCCTGTTGGTTAATCAATCGGATTTCCATATAGGGATTCCTTTCAAGAACGCGTTATTTATATCCATAATATCACATTTGACTCTATAGAAAAAGGCATGTTTAAGTGCTCCGGTAAGCATAGTCCCGATTATTTGGACAGAGTATTTCCGGCAAATTGAATATGGTTGAGGACTCCTTCGTACTATCCAATGAAAGAACGGTCACCATCAAAGGAAAGATTATCTACATCCCAATTTACTATATTATGTTTTTTCAAAACAAAGGGGCTGCAGACGCCAATAAATTGACATTTTAAGAAATGAACATAAAAAAGGCGCGAAATACTGGACAGTCCAATAAAACTGTTCAATACTTCGCACCTGCTTCCAAAGCGGAGGAGAAGGGATTTGAACCCTTGCGCCGGCGAAACCGACCTACCGGATTTCGAATCCGGACCCTTCAGCCACTTGGGTACTCCCCCATATGGTATTTGTGACCCGCCCATGCCGTAAGAATGGACAGTGTTTATCATACCTACTGATGCTGTCCCTGTCAAGAGGCAGCCTGCAATCGGCCTGATCTGGCCTGTAAGCCGGCCGGCTTCAAACAAACAAAAGCAAGCTTACGGCCATCACCATCATGCCGGCCACCAGGCCATAAATGGAAAGATGGTGTTCGCCGTATTCCCGGGCTGCCGGCAGCAGCTCATCCAGGGAGATAAACACCATGATGCCGGCCACTCCTGCAAACAACAGGCCATAGACCATATCGTTCATGAAAGGCAGCAGAATCAAATAGCCGATAATAGCGCCAATGGGCTCCGACAGGCCTGAAGCAAAGGAATAAAGGAAAGCTTTTTTCTTGTCGTTTGTCGCATAATAGATGGGCACGGATACGGCGATACCTTCCGGAATATTGTGAATAGCGATGGCCACAACAATGGGAATGGCTAAAGAAGGCTCCTGTAAGGCGGAGACAAAGGTAGCCAAGCCCTCGGGAAAGTTGTGGATGGCAATGGCCAGGGCAGTAAAAAGGCCTGTGCGCATCAGCTTGTTTTTTTCGTCTGTCGGCCGGGCGGAATCTTGAGTTTGAGGAATCTGGCACTCCTGAGCCAGCTTGCAGGCTCGGGCCAGATCTTCCGTATTTTGTATCTCATGGGGATTATCTTTTTCGGGGATCAGCTTATCGATGATCCCGATCAGCAGCATGCCGGCGAAAAAGGCAACCACCGTGGCTATCGCTCCCTGTTTGTGGCCCAAGGCGGCTGAAAGAGAATCCTGGGCTTTAACAAAAATTTCGATCATCGATACGTAGATCATAACGCCGGCGGAAAAACCTAAACTAACGGATAAGAATTTTTCGTTGGTTTTCTTTGTAAAAAGAGAAATAGCGCTGCCTATGCCGGTGGAAAGGCCTGCAAAGGCGGTCATAGCTAAAGCTACCCAGACGTTGCCATTCAATTTATTGCCTCCAATCTTAAATATTATATGTAGAAATGTTATACGCAGAAATGCATGAAGCGCAGGACCTCCCTGTAATCTTCAGTACTGAAATCCACGGTTCTGCTATCCAGCCGCTTAACGCCGGGATAGACGGCGGCAAAGGCAGCTTTGGAATGGGTTGTGTAGCGGACGGTTACTGTAAAGTCCTTGGGCATGGCAACCAGGCAGCGGCGCCAATCGCCGGCCAGAGCCTGCTTCATACCCTCCCGGATAGCCGATACTGCCAGCTCCGGGTGGCCGCTGGTGGTGGAATTGTCTTTGCCGTCCAGCACCGGCACTGCCGTAATATTGGGAATCATTGTTTTAGCCTGACGGCAGACGGCGGCATCACCGCTGATGAAAACTACGGGAACACCCAGGAAGCCGGCAGTATAGCTGTTGACGGTGAATTCGCTGGCCCTTTCGCCATTGATGGTCAAGGTGTCAACTGTAGTAGAAAAGGAGTGGGCCAGGGGGCTGCCCTGGCAGCCGGCAGCAGCATGGTAGCCGGTAAAAGCCGCGGCGTCGGCGCCATGTTGCAGCCCCTCCATCATCGACCAGCCGTCGCTGCCCCAGCCCCGGATCAGCTCCGCTCCTTTGGGCAGCAGCTTAGGAATAATGTTGCGGGCCGTGTCGTGGGCGTCCTTAATCAAAACTTCCGTAAAGCCGGCGCTAAAGGCCCCTTCACAGGCCGCCGCCACTTCCTTGGTCATTTGCTCCTGAAAATAGGCGCTCCAATAGACGTTTTTCTCTTGGTATGTTTCTTCCCAAGCGGTGATACCGCAGGTGCCTTCAATATCACTGGAGATAAATAGTTTCATGAATGCAGAGCCTCCTTTTATCGGTTAAATCTTATGAATTGATGTGGCAAGCTTGTTGATCAATAAGCTTGCCGGCATATAAGTTCAGTGCGAATGCAACAGATTTACTGCACCCGGTCTTTGCGTTTGGCGGCAAAAAAATCCTGGAGCAATGCCAAAGACTCTTCCATCATTAAGCCGCTGCGGATGGCCACATCATGGTCAAAGCCGGGGAACTGGGCTAAATTCAGCAGGGAGCCGCAAGCCCCCAGCCTGGGATCATCCAGGCCGTAAACTACCTGAAAGAGTTTGGCCTGAACGATGGCGGCAGTGCACATAGGGCAAGGCTCCAGGGTCACATACATCTCAGCGCCGGTCAGCCGCCAGCTTCCGATAGCCTGGCCGGCCTGCCGCAGAGCCATGATCTCAGCATGGCCGCTGGGGTCATGGCAGGCTTCCCGCTGATTGTGGCCCCGGCCGATGATCTTGCCTTCTTTCACAATAACGGCTCCTACCGGCACATCACCTTGCTCCAGAGCCAGCCGGGCTTCCGCCAAGGCCTCCAGCATCCACAGCCTTTGGGATTCGGTGAAGGAGGTGGGTTTTTCCTTTGTCATGTGGTATAATCGCTCCGATAATATAAATTTCTCAAAAGCAGAGATGTTTTAGAGCCCCTGCTCCTTTGCCAGGAGGATTTCCTGAATGAGAAAACGCTTTTCCAGCTTCAGTTTGGCAAAACCTAAGATTTTGCGGTAAGTGGCAAAATTGGTGATACCCCCTACGGCGCCAATAATGAAAGTCCCTTGAATGAATTTTGCCGCCAGCATTTCGTCTGCCAGCAAGGCAGAGGTGTCTTTAATCTGCTGATCCAGCTTGCCGGCGGTAATTTCCTCGGCAAAGCTTGCCGGCAGGTCCGAGGCCGGGGCGGTGGCCAGGACGGTGGGCTGATCCTGTTGATTCAGGCGGCTGCCCAGGATGTCAATTTCCTGGCTGTAGATTTTGTAGGCTTCGCCCTTGGACAGGGCTCCGGCAATCAGCAGCAGCAGATAGTATTTCTCCGGCAAGGTGTCATAATTGTAGCCGTAGCTGAGACTGGCACGGTAGATGCCCCGCAGGATCATCGACGTAAAAAGGGGAATATCCGGCAACCCCCAGCCGGCAAGGCCCAAGGCGGAGCCTTCAAGGGCCGCCAGGCCTGCGGCCAGGTTTTGACCGGCGCCGCCGTGGCGCCTTAAGGCCCGGAAGTTGGCTCCCGATGGCTTGTGCCGCAAGCTGTAACGCAGGAATTTGTGGCGGTGCAGCAGTTTTTTTCTTTGATAGGTTTTTTCAATGAGGACTGTGCCTTTTTCAAAAATCAGACGGAAGGATTTTTCAAAAGCCGTGTAAATCCCTTGCCGCAGTTTGGCGGGAACTTTTTCCTCAACCTTAGCCAATGCCTGATTAATGCCGGTGGTTTTCGGAGGACGGCCCCGGCTGTCCAATAATTTGTGTTCTTTTTGCACCAGCTTTTTTAGCTTTTTTTCTAATAGGGAAGTCAAAGAAATTACCTCCTTTAGAGGACAGGAGTGAAGGATATGTCAGAATCCGCCGTGGTCGCCTTAGTAAAATGTGAGAGCTATGATGAAAAGGAAGTTTATACTGCAGTAAAGCAGGCAGTTTCTCTGCTGGGGGGATGGGCAGCCTTCGTCAGTCCGGCAGAAAAGCTGCTGCTGAAGCCCAACTTACTCAAGCGGGCGGAACCGGCCGCTGCCGTCACCACCCATCCGGCAGTGCTGAAGGCGGTGGCTCTGCTGCTGCGGGAAGAAGGCTGCGAAAAAATCAGCTACGGCGATTCGCCGGGGGCCCAATCTATGGAGACGGTAGCCCGGGGAGCGGGTTTGGCTCAGGCAGCGGAAGAAATGGGGCTTGAGGCTGCGGATTTTAGCCAGACCAGGGTCATGGAGCAGGAAGGAGTCAGCTTCGCTATTTGCCAGGGCGTCTGGGAAGCCGATGCTATTATTAATCTGCCGAAAATGAAAACCCATGCCCTGGAAAGGATCACCGGCGCCGTAAAGAATCTTTATGGCTGCATCGGCGGCTTTCAAAAAGCCATCGGCCATACCCAGTATCCCGATGCGGTGAGCTTTGCCGGTATGCTGGCCAAGCTGGCGGCGGCGGTAAAGCCCCGGCTTCATATCATGGACGGCGTAGTGGCCATGGAAGGCAACGGCCCCGGCTCCGGCGACCCGGTGCCCATGAAGGTGATTTTGGCCTCTGCAGATCCCTACGCTTTGGATCAGGTGTTTTGCCGTCTGATCGATCTGGACCCCGCCTTGGTGCCCACCAATGCTTACGCTGCCGGCGGCCAGGCGGTCATTCGTACCGTTGACGGCGATATTACTGCCGCCGAAGCCTTTCACAAATACGGACGGTCCGGTTTCCGGGTTGACCGCAGCGACAGCCTGCAATTTAATGTAGGGCCTGTGGACTGGATACTAAAAAACTTAAGACAGCGGCCGGTGATTTTGAAAGAACGGTGCAAAAGCTGCCGGATTTGTGTGGAAAGCTGTCCTTTAAAAGATAAGGCACTAAAAATGCAAGGCAAATATCCGGTCTACGACTATGGGGTGTGTATTCGCTGCTATTGCTGCCAGGAAATGTGTCCCCACAAAGCCATCGGCCTGCATCAGCCCTGGCTGGGCCGGGTGTTGGCCGGCAAGTGGAGCCGTTAAGAGTATTATAACTTATATAGCTCATTATAACGCCTCAATAGAAAAATTTCGAGGATAGAAATTTTTCACTATCAGCATAGTTAGTGAAGCGGCCCTTTTGAGCAAAATTGCAGGTTTGTAAAGTGGGAGCGGCCTTTTTGAGCAAAAATGCAAGTTTGTAAAGGGCATTGCCCCCTAAAACAGGGGGGGCATCCAGCTTGTCACACTATATACAGTCGAAAGGCGGATTTGGGTACCGCTAGACTTGAAATATTGAGCATTTTGCCAAGCAAATAAGGAACAAAGCTGCAAAATTGAGCAGTTAGCCTAAGCGAAGGACGACAAAGCTGCAATTTTGCACAGTTAGCCGAACCACACCCCAATCATACCCCAACCACCCCAGCTTGAGACTGTATCCCGTTACCCAACGCTATATCAGCCCGGTTGTGCCCGGGTGCAATTAAACCCTTGCAGGCGGCTAGTCCTGCAAGGGTATTTTTTTAAAAGTCAGCGTTAAATTTCCTATTATTTATAAAAGATAGAAATTGTTTTTAGAAATAGAGAGGGGATTAGAATTTTACGGCTTATCCAAGAGATATGCCGTTGCTTTTTTCAATCCCGGCTTTTTTTAAAAAAGGGATAGCAACTTAATAAAAGCAGGCCCTCTAAATTTTTTGAAATATTTTATCTTAAGCTAAAGCTTTGGCATCAAGCTTGCACTGCATAGGACGGCAGGCCTAAAAACAGCGGCGGCAGGGCTAAGAAAACGTAGGGGGTATGTAAGATGTTAAAAGTTATCATTCCTATTATTGTCCTTCTCTGTATCCTGTTGATTAAAAAAATACCCTATATTGGAGGCAATCTTAGTATTGCCCTTATTATCGCCGGTATTTTGGCGCTGGTTATGGGGGGGATCTACAATCCCCTGACTTGGCTTATGGCCTGGATTGACGGTGTTGACCGGCTGATGTGGGTGATTTTGCTGGGAGCCTGCGGTTGTATTTATGCCGATATGCAGGGAGAGTTGGGGGCTATGGAGACCATCGTCAATTCCTTGCGGGCTAAGTTTGGCCACAGCCCCAAGGGGTTGGTCATCACCGTATTCATGGCTTTGATGATCGCCGGTTCCCTGCTGGGAGATTCCATGGCTGCTTCTACCGTTGTAGGCCTGCTTACAGTAGGGGCTTTGGCGGAATTAGGGCTGCCCGGCGAACGGGTAGCGGCGGTTTTGATCATTGGCGCCAGCCTAGGCTCCCCCATGCCGCCCATTGCCCAGTCCCTGTTTTTGTCAGCGGCCTTATTAGGCTTGGAAACTCCGGATCCCGTCACGGCTATTTCCTATTTTACTATCGGCATAACCGCTATTATCGCTTTATTGGTTATGTTAAAAATGTTCATTAAAAAAGATATGACCATGAACGAGGATTTGATACCCAAAGAAAAAGCGAGCCAGATTTTGAAGGCCCGCTGGTATACACTGATTCCTTTGACTATTTTGGCGATTGTTGTCTTTGCCCGCTCTTTGCCGGCGCCTTATAAAATGGACATCATACCTCTGATCCTCAACAAAATTACCGTAGGCGACCAGGGATTCCTGCAATGGCTGGGTACCATTAAAATTCTCAAAGGCTTCTCCAACGTAATCGTGCTGGCCATGATCACCTGCATCATCATCAGCACCATCTTTTTTAAGGAAGTCCGCAATAATTTGCCGAAAATTTTTAAAGGCGGTTTAAAAAAGGTGCGGCCCAATGCCCAGGTGCAATTCAGCGCCGGCTTGTTTTTAGGCGGTTTTTATGCCGCCGGCCAGATTGAGGCAATTAAAGCTTTCGTACAGGGGCTGAACACGAATCTCTTGAAATTCGGCGGCGCCGGCGCTATCACCTTAATCGGTATGGTAACCGGCTCTCAGTCCACGGCCCAAAATGTTATTGTATCCTTCTGGGGACCGGCCCTGGTGGAGACGGGCCTTACCCCCGTCAATGCCGCTATGGCAGCCTCCCATTTTGCCATTGCCGGTCAGGCTTTGCCTCCCGTGGACCTGATGGCCCTGGCTGTTTGCGGTATTGTCGGCGGTATGCTGGGCGTCAAAATCGATCCCATCAAAACCATGATGTATTCCATTCCTTTTTGTATTGTTTTGATGGTCATCGGCACAATTTTTATGTATATCTAATTTCAGGCCATATAGATCAAGGCGTTGCATATGGCGGCGGCAACATTGCTGCCGCCTTTTCTGCCTTTGTTGACGATGAAAGGAACGCCGGCTTCCATGATCAGTTCTTTGGCCTGAACCACATTGACGAAGCCCACAGGAACGCCGATAATCAGTGCCGGTTTAAGCTTGCCGGCAGCAATAAGGCGGTAGAGCTCCACTAAGGCGGTGGGGGCGTTGCCCACGGCAAAAATCAGCGGCTTTTGCAGGGACTCAGCCAGCCCCATGGCTTTTTCTACGGCGGCAGCAGCCCTGGTGATGCCCTTTTCCTTGGCAGCCAAAGCTACGTCTTCATCGGCCATAAAGCAGTGGACCTGGCCCCCTAAGGCAGCCAGCCGCTCTTTGCTGACGCCGGACTTGGCCATATTGGTATCGGTGACTATATGGGCCCCGGCCCGCAAAGCCTTTAGTGCGATTTCTTTTGCGTTGCCGGAAAAGCATAAAGTATCCACATAGCTAAAATCAGCGGTGGTATGAATCACCCGCTTGATAATGGGCGCAAGTTCCGGGTCCAGGGGCTGGGCCAGCTCCGATTCGATGATCTCGAAGCTGCGCTTTTCAATTTCCTGGGGCAACACGTTTTCCAGTTGAAGCAGCCGGCTGTTGATCTCCTTATTCATCCTTTGATTCCCTCCTCCAAAATCCGGTAGATAAGAGCCATATCCATATTGCGGCGGACGCCCTCAGCTAAAAGGTCATACTGCTGTTTTTTATATTGGGCCATGTTGAAGGCCGCAGCCTGGGGCAGCGGAATGTCTTTATGGCTGCACAGGGCCGTCAGCAGTCCCTGGCGGCAGGATTCGCTGTCGAAAAAGCCGTGGAGATAGCTGCCGTAAACGTTGGCCTGCTGGCAGCCGTCGGGCTGGCCGTTTTCCAGCATCAGCAAAGGCTGGCCCTGGGCGGAGACGGAGACGGAGGCGCTGGCACTGGCACTGGCACCGTTGCCGCTGGCGCTGGCGCCGTTGCCGCTGGCGCCGTTGCCGCTGGCGCCGGCCAGGTAGAAGCTGCGTCCCATATGGATTTCGTAGCCTTCCGCCTCAGCGCCGCTCAAAGCAGCTAAAGCTCCTTGCACCTTTTCCAAACGGCCTTTCATGCGGGTACGATGTTTTTCGGCGGCGAATTCCGTGGCTATGGGTAATAAGCCCATACCCTCCATGGTACCGCCGCCTTCCACCCCTTCGCTGTCGGTGATCTGCCGGCCCAGCATTTGATAGCCGCCGCAAATACCGAAAACAATAGCGCCGCCGGCAGCCAGCTTTTTAATGGCGGCTTCCAAGCCCTCTTGACGCAGCCATTTCAGATCCTGCATGGTATTTTTCGTGCCCGGCAAAATCACCATATCCGGCCGGCCCAGCTCGGTAAGGCGGCTGACGTAGCGAACTCCCAGACCGGTAGTGGCTTCCAAAGCCATGAAGTCGGTGAAATTGGAAAGATGGGGTAAGCGGATAACGGCAATGTCGATAAAGCTGACATTGGCTGCCCCAGGCCGGTTGTTGCCCAAACGGCTGGACAGGCTGTCCTCATCTTCGATATCTACATTGAGATAAGGGAGGACCCCGGCCACGGGCTTGCCGGTTTTTTCCCGCAGGATCTGCAGACCCGGTTCCAAAATCTGCGGATCACCCCGGAATTTATTGATCACCGTAGCCTTGATCATGGCTTGCTCATCCTGCTCCAGCAGGCTGATGGTGCCCAAAAGCTGGGCAAAGACGCCGCCCCGGTCGATATCCCCTACTAAAAGCACCGGGGCCTTGGCCATTTTGGCCATACCCATATTAACGATATCGTTTTCCCGCAGATTGATCTCTGCCGGGCTGCCGGCCCCTTCGATAACAATAATATCGTTTTCGGCGGCCAAAGAATCATAGGCGGCCATCACCTGAGGAATTAGCTGCGTTTTGTAAGCATAATATTCGGCGGCCTTCATGTTGCCCAGCACTTCGCCGTTTACGATTACCTGGGAGCCCATATCGCTTACGGGCTTCAGCAAAATAGGATTCATGCGTACGCTGGGTTCTATGCCGCAGGCTTCCGCCTGAACCACCTGGGCCCGGCCCATTTCCAGACCTTCGTTGGTAATAAAGGAATTGAGGGCCATATTTTGGGCTTTGAAAGGCGCCACTTTGTAGCCGTCCTGGCTGAAAACCCGGCATAGGCCGGCCACCAGCAGGCTTTTTCCCGCATTGGACATGGTGCCCTGCACCATAATGACCTTGGCTTTACTCATCGGCTAATGCCTCCTTTAATGCTGCCGTCAGCCGCTGGTTTTCCTGCCGGGTTTTGATGCCGGTGCGAAAATAGCCGGCCTCAAGGCCCGGAAAATTGTGGCAGCGCCGGATCAAAATGCCTCGTTTGAGCATTCGTTCATAAAGCTGGGGCAGGCTGCGAAAAAGCAGGAAATTGGCGTCGCTGGGAAAGACCTGAATATTGAGGGCCTGCAACTCTCCTACAAGGTATTGGCGTTCTTCTTCCGTCAGCAGGCGGCTGGCTGCCACCCAGCCCCGGCAGGTGAGGGCGGCGGAACCGGCGGCCTGAGCCGGGCCGGAAACGCTCCAGCTCTGGCCGAAGCCTTCAATCTGCCGCAGAACCTGGCGGTTGGCGGAAAGCATATAGCCCAGCCGCAGGCCGGCCATAGCGTAAATTTTCGTAAAGGCTTTGAGGATCACCAGGTAAGGATTGGAGGGCAGCAAGGATTTTATAGACTTGCCCCGGGTAAAATCCAAAAAGCACTCATCCAGAACAAATAAAATCTGATTTTCCCGGCATTTTTCGGCGATGTTTTTTAAAAGCTCAAAGTCAATGAGCCGTCCCGTGGGGTTGTTGGGGTTGCACAAAAAGACTATGTCCAGCTCCGGAGTCAGTTCCTGCAAAATCCGGGGAGTTAGCTGAAAGCCTTCATTTTCCTCAAGCCGGTGGTAAACCACCTTGCCTCCTGATTGAATTACGGCTTTTTCATATTCCGAAAACGTAGGGGCGCAGACCAGGGCTTTTTGGGGCTTTAAAGCCAGGCAAAGCCGGACGATAAGGTCGGCGGCGCCATTGCCGCAGAGAATATAGTCCCTGTCGATATCCTCATATTCGGCCAAGTCCTGGCAGAGCTTCCGGCAGTAAGGGTCCGGATAATGGGCAAACTCATCCACCCGGGCCCGCAGGGCTTCCTTTACCGGTTCCGGCATGCCCAGGGGATTTAGGTTGGCGGAATAGTCCAGTTCGATTTTTTGATGGGAAAAAATATCGCCGCCATGCTCGTAACGCAACATAAACGCTCACATCCATGATCATAGTTTTAATAGGGAAGATGCAGAATCTAAGGCAAGACTTGGGATTCCGCAGAGATTCAAAAAAGAATGAAGCCGGCCCTGACCAACAGGGCCAGGCCCAGCATCAGCCAGGCCGTACCGTATAGCAAACGGTTGGCCCGGACAATATCTGCCGGCTCAATGGCCCGCAGGTTGTCGCCGATGGTGGGTTTTTCGTAAAGCTGGCCAAAATAGTAAGCATTACCTGCCAATTGCAGCCCTAAAGCCCCGGCGCAGGCAGCCTCCGTATGGGCGGAGTTGGGGCTGGCGTGATTTTTGCGGTCCCGCAGGAAAATGCGCCAGGCGTTTTTGCCGTCAAAACCAAGAAGAAAAGCGCTTAAAATCATGAGAAAACCGGCCAGGCGGGCAGGAATAAAATTGGCGAAATCGTCAAGCTTGGCGGCAATGCGGCCAAAGTAGAGGTAGCGCTGGTTTTTGTAGCCCAGCATGGAATCCATGGTATTGATAGCTTTATATACGCAGCCCAAAGGGGCTCCCCCCAGCATGATGTAAAACAAAGGCGCCAGGCTGCCGTCGGCGGTGTTTTCCGCCACAGTCTCCACAGCCGCCCGGGCTACGCCGGCTTCGTCCAGGGAAGCCGTATCCCGGCCCACGATCATGGAGACGGCGTGTCTTGCCCCGGTCAAATCCTTTGCCGCCAAAGCGTCATAAACCTTCATGCTTTCTTGTTTCAGGCTGCGGGTTGCCAGCAGCTGCCAGCAAATCAGGCTTTCCAAAAGAAGGCCGGCCCAGGGCCGGAGGCGGTAGAGGCCGCCCAGAAGCAGAGCCGGCAAACCGCCGCAGATCAGCACCACCAGAAGGACCAGTATACCGCCGCCCCAAAGCTCCCCCCGGGATGAGCGGGGCAAAGCCCGGCGCAGCAGCCTTTCCAGATACCCGATCAGGCCGCCGATTCCCCGAATCAGATGAGGCAGGGAGCGGGGGTCCCCCAAAAGCATGTCCAGAATAAAACCAAAGAGCAGGGCGGCTGTGGGCAGGAGCAGGAAAATCATTAGGGGATTGGTGCCATAAGGCGTCAAATCAGGCATGATTGGATCCCTCTATCGGCCTGCGGCGTAATGGCCGGCGGCCTCGACAAAGCGCTTGGCTATACCAGGATTGGCATAGAAATAGAGATGGGGAAAACCGGCGTAGAAGGTTTCCGTAGCATGGACGCAGGGCCAGGCTTTGGCGCTGCCGGCCTTGGCCGCCTGAAAGCCGGCGCCGGGATTGTCGCTGTCCCAATAATGGAACTCGTGGGCCCTGACACTTTCCCCGGCCGCCAAAAGCAGGTTGTCGGCAGCGGCGGTAAGTGTGATATAGCCGAAGCGCTGCAAGGAGCCGGTTTTAAAAGCGCTGCCGGCAATGACCGCCGCCATGGGCTGGCCGTCCAATTGCTCATGCAGGTACATGAAGCCGCCGCATTCGGCAATGGTAGGCAAACCGGATTGAATCTGCCGGCGCAGGTGGCTCAGCAACTCTGTATTGGCGGATAAAGCCTGGCTATGAAGCTCCGGGTAGCCGCCGCAAAGATAAAGTCCGCTGCTGCCGGCGGGCAAGGCTTTATCCCGCAAAGGGCTGAAATAGGCAATGTCGCAGCCCATAGCCTGCAAAAGCTCGATGTTTTCGGCATAAATGAAGCAAAAGGCCTCATCACTGGCCACGGCAATCCGGGGGCGGGCCTGTGCATCCGGCTTGGGGCTATTTAAGCTGCTTGGGCTGCTCGGACTGCTTTGTCTGCTCGGACTGCTTTGTCGGCTCAACCCGGCTGATTCTTCATTGCTGCGGACGTCCGGAGCAGTCGCTGCCAGCCGGAGAATACCGTCAATATCCAAAGTCTCGGCGGCCAGAGCCGCCAGTTTATCCAGTTTAGCCCGGATATCGGGAATCTCAGCGGCAGTGATCAGACCAAGATGGCGGCTTTCAATGGCTAATTCCGGCCGGTGGGGCAGATAGCCCAGGGGAATCAGGTCAAAGGAAGCAATACTTTCGCTGAGGGCTTTATACATAGGGCCGGATATGCCGTTAAAAATAACGCCTTTGATCCGGGAGTTGGCAAAGTATTCGGTAAAGCCTTTCAGGAGGGCGCAGACGGAATTGCCCATGCCTTTAGCATTAACCACCAGAATGACCGGGGTCTCCGTAATAGAGGCCACCTCAAAAGTACTGGCCCGGTGGGTCAAGCCAATACCGTCGTAATAGCCCATAACACCTTCAATAATGCTGATATCCCCGCCGGCGCCGGCAGTTAGCAGCTGCCGCAGCAGGTTTTCTTCGCAAAAAAAGGGATCCAGGTTATGGGAGGTAATACCGATGGCCTCCCGGTGAAACATGGGATCAATATAGTCGGGGCCGCATTTGAAGGCGCCCACGCTTAGCTGCCTGGCTTTCAACGCCGCCAGCAGAGCACAGGTTACCGTTGTTTTGCCGCAGCCGCTATGGGTGCCGGCCACCAATACCCGGGGAACTGTTTTAAGCATGGCTGTCACTCCTTTTGCCGCCGGCACTGATGATAAAAATGGGGTTTTGGGCCATCATCATATGCAGCTCCGCTACTTTATTGGCTTTTGCTACGCTGACCTGGATCACCTCTATGGCCGGCAAGCCTAAAGCCGTGAGAAACTCCAGGGAGGAGGCCAGGTTTTCCAGGGCAATAGCATTGATGACAATCCGCACCCGGGGATTTCTGGCGGTCACGTATTCCAGAATTTCTTTCATGTGGCCGCCGGAGCCGCCGATAAAAACCACATCGGCGGCAGGCAGCTTTTCCAAGGCTTCCAATGTAGCCAAAGCTGCGGGAGCCTGGCCTAAAACCGGCGTTACATTGCCTACGTGAAAACGGCGGCAGTTTTCTTCAATTAAAGCGATGGCTTCACCCTTTTGCTCTATGGCAAATATCTGGCCGCCATAAGCGGCTAAAGCCATTTCTACGGTCACCGAGCCGGTACCGGCGCCGATATCATAGCAAATATCGCCGGGAGAGACAGCCAGCTTAGCCAGGGTTACCGCCCGGACTTCGGCCTTAGTCATAGGGATATCTCCCCGGAAAAACTCTTCGTCGGCAATACCCGTTCTGACCCGGCTGTCAAAATCCTCGTTGATAATCAACAAGACAGCCAAAGAGGCCCTCGAACTCTCCGCTAAAGCTGCCGCCGTGGTTTTCGTGATTTGCTCATTTTCGTAGTCCAGGTTTTCGCCAATATAAACGGGGAGAGAGCCGTAGCCTGCCTTGACCAGGGTTTGCCCGATTTCCGGCAGGTTATTGCCGGTGAGGCAAAAGGTTTTGCGGTGGCGGCGAACCTGGCCGGCAATATCGCCGGCGGCGCCGTGGAGGCTAAGCAAAGCCGCATCCTGCCAGGACATTTTCAGCTTGGCAAAAAAACTGGCCAGGGAAGAAAGGCCGGGAATGAAATGAACCTCCATCCGGTGGCCCGGCTGCTGCCCGGCTCTTTCCCGGTTGCTTATTTCCCGGCTGCTTATTTCCCGGCTGTTTGCTTCCTGCAAAGCCTCGTTAATGCCGGCGGCGGCGCTGAAAAACCCTACATCTCCGGATACGGGCACCGCAAAGCGGCTGTGGCTGCTTTCTTTGATAACCTGGGCCACTTTATCCGGCTGATAAACGGGATATACGGTTTTGCCCAAATAGGCGAAAGGCTCTACCATACGGGCAGCGCCGATCAATACTTCCGCCTCTTGAAGGTGGGCTAAAGCCCGGCCGCTGACCTGGGCCGGATTAGGGCCGGTGCCGATAATAAATACCTGTTTCATCCTGTTTCCTCGATCCTGGCCATAACTTCAGATAAGCTGCAGCCTTCTTCTTCGCCGGGGCGGGACCATAAAAGTATCTCCATACCTAAGGCCTGGGCAGCCGCCACTTTTTCCTGAAAGCCGCCGCTGGGCCCGGATTCCTTCGTCACCAAAATAGCGGCCTGGGTTTCCCGGAACATGGCCCGGTTGAGCTCCTCGGAAAAGGGGCCCTGCATGCAGATAAGGTGCTTAGCGGGATAGCCAAGGCGCAGACAACCTTCTAAGCTATCCAGAGCAGGCAGGATGCGAAGGTAGAGGCGCCGGTCAAAATTTTCAACACCGGTAAGGGCGGCGGCTTCTTTTGCTCCTAAAGCGATAAAAGCTTTCTCCTCCCTTTGATTGAGATGAGCAATAATTTCTTCCAGGGCGCCGTAGCAGCGGCAGCCTGCCAGGGCCGTATCGGCTTTTTGCCGCAGGACCCTGACATAGGCGGCGTAAGCATTGGAAGCATTGGAAACGGAAGCCCCGGAAGTATCGTTTTCTTCAGCTTGAGCCTCGCGGCAAGCCTCCCGGATATTGCAGCTCACTTCTGTAGCGTAGGGGTGGGTGGCGTCAATGACCAACCGGGGCCTTTCCCGGCGGATCAACTGAACCATAGCGGCTTTGTCCAGCCTCTGGGCCAGAATCTGCAGGTTGGCGCCGGGGGTAATCTGCTCCTCGCCATAGGCTGAGGCTACGCAAACCGTAGCTTCAATACCTTTTTGCCGCAAAAAATCACAAAGCTGCCGGCCCTCGGTAGTGCCGCCAAAAAGCAAAATGCTAGTCATGAAAATATCCCCTGGGCGTCACCATTTTGCCGCCAATTTCCCTGGTGCGGGAGTTGCCGATAAAAACGGTAGTAAACATATCTACCTTTGTATTGCGAAGCTGGGCCAGGCTGGTGACGAAAGCCTCCTCGCCGGGACGGCCGATATTTTTTACGTAACCGCAAACCGTATCCGGCGCTTTTTGCTGCAGCAGAATATCGCAGGCTTTTTGCAGATAATCGTGACGTTTTATGCTGCCGGGATTATAAATGCAAAGAACAAAATCTCCGGTGGCGGCGGCAGCCAGACGTTTTTCGATAAGCTCCCAGGGCGTCAGCAGATCGCTTAAACTGATGGTAACAAAGTCGTGGGACAGGGGGGCCCCCAATAAAGCGCCGCCGCTGGCGGCAGCAGTGATACCGGGAATCACAATGATTTCCACAGCCTTCTCGCCGGGGGCTGCCGTCTCAGACAACTCATAGATCAGGCTGGCCATGCCGTAGATGCCGCTGTCGCCGCTGCATACCACGGCTACGGTGAAACCGGCGGCGGCCTGGGCCAAGGCTTCTTTGCAGCGCTCCACCTCGCCCATCATCGGTGTATCCATATAAGTTTTCGATGGATAGAGGGGCTTTACCAGATCCACATAGCCGGAATAGCCCACGATTACCTCTGCCGCCTCCAAAGCCTGACGACAGGCGTAAGTCATGTTTTCGGGATTTCCCGGCCCGAAACCGGTAACAAAAAGCTTGCCCATAAAACCCTCCTAAGGAAATATTACGGTGAAATCTTGTTCATAAACAGCTACGGTAACGCCGTTCAAAGATGTTTTAGGAATCAGCAGCCTGCCTGTAGCATTGCCTTCCAAGCTATCCCGGCCTTCCGCAAAACGCCTGGCCCCCAAAAGGGCGCTGCGTTCGCAGACGTTATCGACGCCGGTGACCTCTTTGACGTAAGCCGAAGGCGTGAAATCCCCGGGAGCTTGGGCCAGTTGATCCGCAGAAAAAAAGACCAGGGGCAGCTCCATTGCCGCCGCAAAATCCAGCAGCCCTTTCTCATCGCTTTTTAAATCGATGGAACTGATCAGCCGCAGACGCCGGGGGGAAAGATTATGCTGTTGTAAAACGGTAAATACCGCCTCCCTGATTTGGGCTTCTGAGACGCCCCGGCGGCAGCCGCAGCCCAGAACCAGGTTTTTGGGCTGCAGGTGTAAAGTGAAAGGAAAAAGGGGGCTTTCCGGAGAATCCACTGAAGCCGCGGTTTCCGGGGGGCCCGGGATATACGGTGTATCCGGGGTATCGAAGGACTCGGGATTTTCCGGGGCAGCCTCAGCCTCAGCCTCGACGGCGGAAGCAATACGGATACCGGCCTCCGGCCTGGCTGGGCTGCCGGAGCAGCTTTGGTTGCCAGAGCCGCTTTGGTTGCCGGAAGAAGAGGAAAAATCCTCTAGACCGGCAGGCAGCGGGCCTTTAACCGGGTATTGGCTGATGAAACCCACCGGCCGGCCGGCCAGCAGGCTGCCGGAAATCTCTTTGATGGCCTGAGGATTGACAATATGCAGTCCGGCCTTTATTGCCCAGCTATCAACGGCAAAGACCTGATTAATATCGGTGGCGGTGGTGATCACCGGCTGGGCGCCGATGAGACCGGCTATTGCCAGGGTGAGCTCGTTGGCGCCGCCGATATGGCCCGACAGAAGGGAGATGACAAAGCGGCCTTTTTCGTCCAAAACCAGCACGGCAGGATCCCGGGTCTTATCTTTGACATAAGGTGCAATGCTCCTGACGGCGATGCCGCAGGCGCCGATAAAAATCAAGGCCTGGCTTTGGGGCCATAGCTCCTTTACCAGCTCTTTCAGGCTGGTAAAGCTAATAAGGCTGTGGGCAGGCGTCAGACCGGCAGAAGGTGTAAAGGCGCCGATGCTTTGATCCCCGGCGGTCCCTGTCTTCTCTTGAGTTGCGTAGCCGGTAATATTGCAGCCTGAACCGCCGGGCGGATTTTCCCTTAAGCCGGCTATCAGCTTTTGAGCCAATTGCCGGCCCTGGCCGGTAAAGGCGATGACAGCCATGGTCTCTTTCATAGAAGCCTTCCTATTCGTTGCTTTACTCTTTGGCTTGCCGGAAACCGGTAGTGAAATCGGCGGCATAAAGCCGGGAAAGCTCATAATCGTCGCCTAAAAACTCGCCCACCAGAATCAAAGCCGTATTGGTAATGCCGTGAGCTGAGGCCATTGCCGCCAAAGTGCCCACAGTACCCCGCAGCACCAGCTCCTCGGGCCAGGTGGCCTTGTAGACGATGGCTGCCGGCGTATCCTGACGGTAGCCTCCTTGAATCAGCTCCCGGCTCAGCTCTTCCAGCAGGGAAGTGCTCAAAAAGATAACCATAGTAGCCCCGTGGGCGGCAAAGGAAGCGATGCTTTCCTTGGCGGGCACAGGGGTCCGGCCGGCCATGCGGGTGATGATTACGCTTTGGGAAATGCCCGGCAGAGTGTATTCGGCCTGGAGGGCTGCCGCAGCGCCACAGAAGCTGGACACGCCGGGACAGCTTTCATAAGAGATGCCTAAGGCCCTCAGCCTGTCCATCTGCTCCCGGATAGCGCCGTAGAGGCAGGGGTCGCCGGTATGAAGCCGGACAATGGTTTTGCCTTGGCCATGGGCCTCGGTGATGGCTGCGATGACTTCATCCAAAGTCATTTCGGCGCTGTTGTATACCCGGCAATCCTCTTTGGCGTAGTCCAGCAAAGCGGGATTAACCAAGGAACCGGCATAGATGATGACATCCGCCTGTTCCAGAAGGTTTTTGCCCCGTAAGGTAATCAAGTCCGGCGCTCCCGGCCCGGCTCCCACAAAATATAGCATAATTCAGCCTCCAGTATTATTGTAGATATGATTGATTCTATGACGATCTTTGTCAGATATATACTAATCCGCAATTAAAACTTTCGTTTTAATTTGCCGCAAAAGTGCGGCAGTGGGCAAAGCCCACGCAGATCAGTATATATGCCATTCTGCCTGCGCCCCTTGCGCAGCGGCAATCAAAGATTGCCGGATTAAAATAGGGAATATTTTAATCGCAGAATAGTATTACTGCCAGTTTTCCAATAGTTGGGCCACGTTGCCGCTTTCAAATACCGGGCGGAAGGAACCGGCGCCGGTAAAGCAGATAAAGCCGATTTCTGCATCGGCAGGTATTTGGCGGCTTAAATAAAAGGCGATACGCTCTTTAAGGTCCAAGGCCACCGCCGCCATCAGCCCCGCTTCTTCAAGCAAGGTCAAGGCCGCTTCCGTAGTGGCGCAATCGGCTATCTGCCGCAAAAGAGGCAAATCGCCGCCGGCCTTTAAAGCGCAGGTGACCAAGGTTTCCAGCCGCCCGTCGCCGTAACGGGAATGGGTATTCATCAGGCCGATGGCCAATTTGACCAGCTTGCCGATGTGGCCCGCCAGCAAGATGCGGCGAAAACCGCATTCCACGGCGGCGGCTATGCTGTCGCCGATGAAATTGCTGCACTTGATAATGGTGCTGGTAAAAACGGCCTCCGGGCCCTCAGGGCCATTCAGGCGGTCCAGCAGAAAGGATTCGCCGTAATTGCCGGGGGTGAGAATAACGCTGCTGCGGCCGGCAGCAGCCAATACCCGCAGCTCTACCCGGATGGTATCGATGAGGGCGCTGTCGCTCATGGGCTCCACAATACCGCTGGTGCCTAATATGGAGAGGCCGCCGCTAATGCCCAGCCGGGGATTGAAAGTGCGGGCAGCCAAAGCTTCACCTGCGGGGATGGAGATAACTGCCGACAGGCCGCCGCTGTAACCGGCAGCTTCGCAGACTTCCCGAAGGGCTTGGGCGATCATTTGGCGGGGAGTGCTGTTGATGGCTGCCATGCCCACAGGCTGGTCCAAGCCCGGTTTCGTCACCCGGCCCACGCCAACGCCGCCGTCGATGAGGATTGCACCTGAGGGCTCGGGGGTTACCGTAGCGTAAACCAGGATGCCGTTGGTAATATCGGGGTCGTCACCGCTGTCTTTTTTTACGGCGCAGGTGGCGGCGCCCAGACCGTCTTCCCCTGCTTGCCGGCGGGCCTCCGCCACATCAATGGCGATTTCCGGTCCCTTGGGGGTTTTGATGGTGACTTGCTCCGGCTTTTGGCCGGTCAAAAGCAGCCAGGCCGCTGCCTTGGCGGCGGCGGCGGCGCAGGTGCCGGTAGTATAGCCGCAGCGCAAATATCTTTGATTGGCGCTATACCATTTTTTTGTGGTATTTACCATGGCTTGGCCTGTCATATTATCCGTAATATCTCTCATTTTCTATACCTATTCTTAAGGCTTAAGGACTAGCTATGATGATATACCGACGGTTTTCATCTGTCAAGAAAAGCCGCAACCCAATCTTGTAATGAACAAGAGAACGTGCTATAGTAAAAAAATGGAAAAGGATGATTTTTCTAAACATTAAAATTTGGAGGATGCTATGTTATACGATACTGTCAAGGAAGCTGTGGGCAAGCTCCCCGGAAAGATCGGCGTCTATTATAAGAAGCTGAACTCCGGGGAGAGTTTTTGTGTAAATGGAGACGAAGCCTTTATTGCCGCCAGCGTGATCAAGCTGCCCATATTGGTGGAGGCTTTCCGGCAGGCAGGCCGGAGCCGTATTTCCTTTGATCAAAAGATCGTGCTGCGGCAAGAGCATAAGCTGCCTGGCTGCGGCGTGCTGCGGCATCTGCAGGAGGGGCTGGAGATTACATTGCTGGACGCCTGCCGGCTGATGATCATATTCAGCGACAATACCGCCACCAATCTTCTGATCAAACTGCTGGGCATGGAAAATATTAATGACATGACCCGAAGCCTTGGCCTGCAGCGCACCCGCCTCAACCGGCTGCTTTTCGACGAGGCCGCCGAGAAGCAGGGCAAGCAAAACTATTTTACACCCCGGGAGATGGGAGTGCTGCTTGAGGGGTTGTATGAGGGCCGTATTGTATCGCCGGAGGCCAGCGCCGCCATGCTGGATATTTTAAGCCGCCAGCAAATGAACCATAAACTGCCCTATCTTATTCCCGGTGATGTGACCATCGCCCACAAAACGGGAGAGGATCGGGGCACTACCCACGATGTAGGGTTGTTTCTTACGGAAGAACCTTTCATTCTGTGCTTTGCCGCTAACGACACCGATGTAAAAAAGACGGAGGCCGTTATGCGTGAGGTGGCCCTGGCCTGTTATGAAGGAAATTAAATAAAGGAGGATGTTTACATGAAAAAATCATTGTCCATGCTTCTTATTACCTTCTTCGTTCTCTCGTTGACCGCCTGCGGTACGGCGGCTGCCGGTCCGGCCCAGCCGGCAGAAACAATTAAAATCGGCCATCAGGCAGCCCTTAGCGGTCCCTCCGCCTTGTGGGGCCAGTCCGAGAAAAATGCGCTGCTGATGGAGGTTGAAAGAGTCAATGCTGCCGGCGGCGTATTAGGCAAACAGATTGAGTACATCGTTTATGACAACAAGGATGATCAGGCTGATGCCGTCAATGTGGTGAAGCGCCTTATATCGGAGGGCGTAGTCGCTATTATCGGCCCCGGCGCCAGCGGGCCGGCCATTGCTGCCGCCCCCATTGTTGAAGACGCCAAAATACCGATGATCGGTACCACCCCCACCAATGTCAAGGTAACTCTGGATGATGAAGGAGCCGCCAGGAAATACACCTTCCGGGCCTGCTTTATCGATTCCTACCAGGGGGAGGTTGCGGCCACCTTCGCTTTGGATATCCTCAAAGTGAAAACTGCCGCCATCTTGTCAGACATTGGCTCGGACTCTTCCCAGGGCCTGACGGAGTTCTTCAAGGAGAAATTCACGGAGCTGGGCGGCCAGATCATAGCGGAGGAGGCCTTCCGTTCGGAAGAGCTGGATTACCGGGCTCAACTGGGCAAAATTCGTGACGTCCACCCGGATATGCTGTTTATTCCTACCAGTCAGAAGGAGGCCGGACTGGCCATGAAGCAGGCCCGGGAGATGGGCATGACCTGCATATTCATGGGCGGCGACGCCTGGGCCAGCCAGGAACTCATCGATTTAGGGGGCGCAGCCACCGAGGGCGGCTACTATGTCAACCTTGTCAGCCTGGAGGACCCCATCATCGAAACCTGGCTGAATGAGTATAGAGAAAGATACAAGGGTGATCCCACTATGCCCAACCCTGTAATGGCAGTGGATGCCTTCAGACTGATCATCAACGCCATCGAAAGCACCGAGAGTACGGATCCCGTTGTATTGGCGGAATATATGAGCAATGCCAAAGACGTGCCGGTATTGACCGGTTTGCTTAGCATCGATCCCGCTACCCACAATCCGCTGAATAAGCCTGCCGTCATCGAGACGATCAAGGAGGGGGAATTTGCCTTCGTACAGGGCGTTGCGGCGAAATAAATGGCCGGAATAAATGTTAGGAATGCCTGATTGACTTGTCAAAAAGCCCGTGGTATAGTTATGTTGCTTTTTGTTGAAACTAAATATATATTCTCATCAAGTTCCGCATTGGGGCCGTTCCCGTCAAGAAGACCCCGCCGGATTAAAAGGGAAGTCAGGTGCAAAGCCTGCGCGGTCCCGCCGCCGTAAGAGAAGAATCATATCCAGGAAGCCACTGGGAAACCGGGAAGGCGGATATGGTGAAGACGCTCAAGCCGGAAGACCTGCTGTTGAGAAAAAGCAAAGAAATTCTGCGAGAGACGGAATCTGCTTAAGCCGGCGCCTTCTGTTGGCAGCCGGCAGCTTTTGACCGGCAGCCTGGTGAGAACTGACTTTCCCGGCCAAGGGTCCTTAGTGATAAACAGCCGCTCTTTTAAGAGCGGTTTTTTTATTAGCACGCAACTTTAGGGCAATAATGAACGGAGGATACAGATGACAGCGAAAAAGGCCATCCTGGCAGTAAGCTTCGGCACCAGCCATCACCAAACGAGAAAGGACACCATTGAAGCCATCGAAAAGGCCATTGCCGCCGCTTGCCCGGACCGCCTGAGCCGGCGGGCTTTCACCAGCGGCCTGATCATTCGGAAGCTGCAAGGCGAAGGAGTCAGCATCGACGACGTAGCTGCCGCTATGGACAAGCTGGTTGCCGAGGGTGTGACGGATTTGATTGTCCAGCCCACCCATGTGATGGACGGTTTTGAATACGAAAAGATGAGAGACCAGGTGGAGCCTTATCGTGACCGCTTTGAGCAAATCAAATTGGGAGCTCCTCTTTTGGATAGTGACGAAGATTATGCTCAGGTAGTGGAGGCTTTGGCGGCGGAGACGAAGGATCATGAAGCGGAGGATGTGGCCATTGTCTGGATGGGCCATGGTACAGAGCATCCGGCCAACAGCGCCTATGGCAAGCTGGAGCGGTGTTTCCGGCAGGCCGGTTATCAGCGGCATTTTATCGGTACGGTAGAAGCGGAGCCGGACTTGGAAGAGGTTGTGGCGGCGGTAAAAGCTTGCCAGGGTATAAAGAAGGTTGTGCTGCTGCCTTTGATGATCGTGGCCGGTGATCATGCCGTCAACGATATGGCCGGGAATGAAGAGGATTCCTGGAAGACCGCTTTTGAAGAGGCCGGTTATGAGGTGGAATGCGTATTGAAAGGCATGGGACAATATCCTGCTATCCGGCAGATTTTTGTCCGTCATACCCAAGAGGCCCAATAGGGTGCGAGAGAGGGCCACATGGAGTTCCAACCAGGGTGCGAGAGAGGGCTCCTTGGAGGCCCAAGTAGGTTGAGGGAGAGAGCCTTGCGGAGGGCCCCGGTAGGTGCAATGAAGGAGCCTCCTCAGAGGCCAAATAATATTGGAGGAGCAGAGAATGGCAGGTATATTATATGGAGTAGGGGTAGGGCCGGGGGAACCTGAGCTGATGACGCTAAAAGCGGTGAATACCATTCGGCAATGCCCGGTAATTGCCGTACCCCAGACGAAAAGCGGCGGCACTTTAGCCCTGGATATTGCTGCCCAGGCAGTGGATATGGCGGGGAAAACCATCGTGGAGCTGCCCTTTCTGATGACGAAGGATCCGCAAAAGCTTCAGGAAAACCACAAGGCCAACACCGATGTAATCGCCGGTTATTTGCGGCAGGGCCAGGATGTAGCCATGCTCAATCTGGGAGATGTATCGATTTATTCCACCTATAGCTACATCGCCCAGAAAATAGAGGAACGGGGCTTTCAAACCAGGATGGTGGCGGGAGTGCCCAGTTTTTGCGCGGCGGCGGCGGTGGTCAACAGAAGCCTGACCCAAAAGGAATTGCCGGTTCATATTATACCGGCCGGTTATGAGGGCTGGGAGGAAAGCCTGGATTTACCGGGCAGCAAAATCCTGATGAAGCCGGGCCGGAGCTTGCCTGAGGTTTGCCGGGTTTTGGCTGACCGGGGTTTAGGGGAAAAAGCCTCCCTGGTGCAAAACTGCGGTTTGCCCCTGCAGCGGGTTTTCCCCAACCTGGCCGCTCTGGAAAAAGAAGAAACCGACGCTTTAGACGGCGCCGGCGCAGGGTACTTTTCTTTGATTATCATCAATTAGCCGATGTTTCAGAGGGCACTGAAAAAGTCGCAGTCCTTATGGTGACTAAAATCGGATTCACTGTTGCCAACTGTTCAAAAATCGAGGTTGTGTGATGGCAAGCAGGGGATTTTACTTGTTTTTCGTTTTCAGATGCACAAAAATCGAGGTTGTGTGACGGATTATAGGACAGTTTTTTATAATCTAAGCCAATTTAAAGGAAATAGTGCAACACAACTTCGATTTTTGTGCAGTTAGCCCCTGCTTTTGCCTGGATTTGATGTCCGCTGCGACACAACTTCGATTTTTGTGCACCTCGCCGGATTTGCTACCGACTTTTTCAGTTGCCCTCGATGTGCCGCTCCCTTTTTGTGCAAAAATGCAAGTTTGTCGCTGTTTGCCAAGGCTAACTGAGCAAAATTGCAAGTTTGTATCCGCTGTCCCGGCAGCTTTTGAGCAAGGTTTCAAGTTTAAAGTGGATTGTCCCAATAGAATATGGTTTGCTTCCTTGCCGCAACACTAGATATGGGGAAAAATCAGCCACTCTTATCTTAAAGGCGTTGGCCGGACACTTTAAACCTGCAATTTTGCACAGTTGGCTCTGTAAGTGCTAACAAACCTGCAATTTTGCTCAGTTAGCTTCTGTGAACGCTAACAAACCTGCAATTTTGCTCAAATGGCCGGCGCCCTCTTACATACGAACGCAAAAATAAAACAGGAGCCAGGGCTTACCGCCTTGACTCCTGCCGTCATTTTACCCTGCTCGCCATGTCAAATCAATTCTTGCCGCCGCTGTTGAAAAATGCAGCGGCGGTATTTATTATGTGCTCCATGTCTTGAGGGCTGTGGGCCTGGCTGACAAACATGGCTTCAAACTGAGCCGGAGCCAAATAAACGCCGTTGTCCAGCATGTGATGAAAGAACTTGGCATAAAGGCCGGTATCACTGGTTTTGGCGCCGGCAAAGCCGGTCACCGCTTCTTCGGTAAAAAAGAGGCAGACTAAGGAGCCGATCTGATTGACGGTGTATTTGCTGCCGGCGGCCTGCCGCAGACCGGCGGCCAATTCGGCGCCCATCTTATTGATGTTTGTGTAGATAGAAGGATTATCCGCCAGCTGCCTCAGGCAGGCCAGCCCTGCGGCCATAGCTACGGGATTGCCGGATAAGGTGCCGGCCTGGTAGACCTTACCTAAGGGCGCTACCTTGCTCATGATATCCCGGCGGCCACCGTAAGCGCCTACCGGCATACCGGCGCCGATGATTTTGCCGTAGGTCACCAGATCGGCTTCTACGCCGAAAAAGCCTTGAGCACCGTCGGCAGCCAGCCGGAAGCCGGTGATTACTTCATCAAAGATCAGCAAAGCCTCTTCCCGGTGGCAAAGCTCCCGCAGATCTGCCAAAAAGCCGGCCTGGGGAGGCACGACACCCATATTGGCCGCCACCGGTTCAATGATAACGGCTGCAATTTCCTGAGGATTAGCAGCAAATAAGTCTTTGACGGAAGCCAGGTCGTTGTATTCCGCCAGCAGGGTATCCTTGGCCGCCCCTTGAGTGACGCCGCCGCTATCGGGATTGCCGAATGACAAAGCCCCAGAGCCGGCCTTCACCAGCATACTGTCGGAATGACCATGGTAACAACCGTTGAATTTGATGATTTTCTCCCGGCCCGTATAGCCCCGGGCCGCCCGCAAAGCGCTCATCACCGCTTCCGTGCCGCTGTTGACCATGCGCACCATTTCCACGGGCTTTACCATAGAGCAAATCAATTCTGCCATCTCAACTTCTGCGGCGGTGGCGGCGCCAAAGCTGAGACCTTTGGCGGCTGCCTGGATTACGGCCTCCCGGATAACGGGATGGTTATGGCCCAGAAGCATGGGCCCCCAAGAGCCGATACAGTCGATGTATTCGTTGCCGTCCACGTCCCAGATGCGGGCAGCCTCAGCCCGCTGAATGAAACGGGGGGTGCCGCCTACGGCGCCGAAGGCCCGGACGGGGCTGTTGACGCCGCCGGGCAGAACTTTTTGGGCCCGTTGAAACAGACCTTGGCTTATTTGATCATTCATCTTATCCAATGTCTCCTTTCCGGATGGCTTTGGCGATTTCTTCGGCATAATAGGTCAGCAATATACCGGCGCCGGCCCGGTAAACGGCCAGGGCGCTTTCGCACATAACGCCGTATTCATCGATGAGGCCGGCTGCCGCCGCTGCCTTGGTCATAGCGTATTCGCCGCTGACGCTATAAGCGGCCACCGGCAGGTTGGTATTGTCCCTGACGGCGCTGATTACATCAAGGTAGGCCAGGGCCGGCTTGACCATCAGAATATCGGCTCCTTCCGCCTCATCGGAGAAAGCTTCTTTCAGCCCTTCCCGGCGGTTGTGAGGGTCCATCTGATAGGTTTTGCGGTCGCCGAAGCTGGGGGCGGAGCCGGCAGCTTCCCGGAAAGGGCCGTAAAAGGCTGAGGCGTATTTGACTGCATAAGCCATCAGAGGCATGTTGGTAAAGCCTGCCCCATCCAAAGCTTGCCGCAGGGCGAAAACCCGGCCGTCCATCATATCCGAGGGGGCTACCATATCGGCACCGCAACAGGCGTGAGATACTGCCGTCCGGGCTAAGAGCTCCAAAGTAGGATCATTGTCTACCACGGTATTTTCGGGATTCTCACCTTTTAAGACGCCGCAATGGCCGTGGTCCGTATACTCGCAAAGGCAAATATCTGTAATCAGGTAGGCCTTATCGCGAAAATCCTTCTTGATGGACCGCAGGCCTTGCTGCACGATACCTTCTTCGGCGTAGGCCTGGCTGCCCACAGGGTCTTTAAGTTTGGGAATGCCGAAAAGTAAAAACCGGGAAACACCGGCATCCAAAGCTTTTTGAATACCTTCGCCCACCCGGTCCGGGCTGTAATGATACTGGCCCTGCAAAGAAGAGATTTCGCTTTTAATTCCTTGGCCTTCTTTAAGAAAAATGGGCAGCACAAGAGACTCCGGGCTTATTCTGGTTTCCCGGATCATTTGGCGCAAGGCCAGGCTTGAGCGGAGGCGGCGGTTGCGTATCAGCATGATGTACCTTCCTTTATGTTGTCTGTTACGTTGTCTGCCTTAGCAGATGCATTGATGCGGAGAATTTGGGCATTGGCACAGGAATTGCCTTGGGCATTGGCATAGGAATTGCCTTAGGCATTGGCTGACGAATAAATGGATACCAGCGTATCGGCCATCGAAGAAATGGTAGCTTCCGGCGGCAGGGTTACCTTCATGCCCAATTGCCGGGCTTTTTCCGCCGTAGTGGGGCCGATGCAGAGAGCCGGCAGGCCGGTGAAGTCCGCTGCAGGAGCCCCTGCTTCCGCTGCACAGCGGGCCAAGCCCTCCACGCAACTGGCGGCGGTAAAGGTGATCCAATCATAGCTTTTCAAATCAGCGGGTAAGTCCTGATGATTATAGAAGGTCTCATAGATAGCCAGGGAATCGTAAGGAATGCCGCCTTCGTCAAGGGCTTTGCCCAAGCCGGGGGAGGCTTCCTTTGCCTGGAGCAGCAGCAGCCGGTCCGAAGGGGTAAGGAGATTGTTTGCCAGCATTTCCCGGGCCAGGGTTTCTCCTTGGAAAAGCGAGGGAACAAAGTCGGGATACAGGCCGTATTTTAGGAAGGCCTCTCCCGTTTGACTGCCTACTGCCGCCAGTTTTTTGCCGGCTAAAAAGCGGCAATCCTGGCCGGCTGCCAAAAGCTGTTGAAAATAAGCGTCCACACCGTTGGCGCTGGTAAAGACCAGTGTGGTATAAGGCGTTAAATCCGGCAAAGCGAAGTCCAGAACTTTTGTTTCCATTAAAGGCAGCAGCCTGACTTCGGCTCCTAAGCGGGATAGTGCGGCGGCCAGACGGCGGCCGGTTTTTTGGTGCTGTACCGCCAGAATACGGCGGCCTTTTAAAGGCAGCCGGTCAAACCAATCGAACTGAGTGGCCAGGGAGCAGACCCGGCCTACGATAAAGAGGGCGGGAGAAACGATGGCTTGGGCGGCGGCCAGATCTTCGATATTGGACAGAGAGCCCAAAACCTTCCGCTGATAAGGCCGGGTGCCGTTTTCGATGAGAGCGCAGTCCATAGACGGACTCATGCCGGCGGCCAACAGCCCTTTGATCAATTGGTCAAGGGAAGAAAGGGACATTAAAAAGATCAATGTGCCCTCCAGGCCTACCAGACTGTCGTAATCCAGATCCAGCTTGCCGTCTTTTTTGCGGTGGCCGGTGATGATGTGCAAAGAGGAGGCGTAATCCCGGTGGGTTACCGGAATACCGGCATAAGCGGCGGCGGCAATAGCGGAGGTAATGCCCGGCACCACTTCAAAGGTGATGCCGGCCTGGATCAGTTCTTCTAATTCCTCGCCGCCCCGGCCGAAAACGAAGCTGTCGCCGCCCTTAAGGCGAACCACGTCACGGCCTTTCCGGGCTTCCTCTACTAAAATACGGTTAATTTCTTCCTGAGGCACCGGATGGTAGCCGGCTTCTTTGCCTACGTTGATTTTCAGGGCGGTTTCCGGCAGCAGGGCAATAATTGCCTCGCCGATCAGCCGGTCATAAACCACTGCTTCGGCTCCTTCGATTAATTCCTTGGCTTTGACCGTCAAAAGATCCGGATTGCCGGGGCCGGCTCCCACCAAATATACTTTACCGGTTTTTCCCATAGGAAGCTCCTTTCATCGATAGGGCCAGTTCATGACCCAGCCTGGCTGCCTCTTCCCGGGGGCCTTGGGAACTGTCAATCTGCCAGCGATCAGTGGCTTCATCCCAATAAAGGCCCCGCAAAGTCATCTGATGGCCGGAGATTGTGGCATAGGCGGCGGTAGGAGAGCTGCAGCCTCCTTCAAGGGTGCGGATGAAAGCACGTTCCGCCTGGACAGTCCAATATACGGAGGGATCGGAAAAGCCTTGGAAGAAGCTGCCGGGTCCGCCATAGCGGTTGTCCAGCTCTTCGATTACATCCCGCCTCGCCTGTACGGCAATGATACCTTGGCAGGCGGCAGGCAGCATTTCCTCCGGCTCATAATAACGGCAAATCCGTTCTTGCAGGCCCAGGCGGATCAAGCCTGCCGCGGCCAGAACCAAGGCGCCGAACTGGCCTTCATCCAGCTTGCGCAGCCGGGTCTGGACATTGCCCCGTACCGGCTCCAAACGGCAGCCGGGATAGAGGGCTTTAAGCTGCAACTGGCGGCGCAGGCTGGAACAGCCGATGGGCTTCGCCAGATCCAGGGCTTCCACCCCGGCCGGCAAGATCAGGCAGTCCCGGGGATCCTCCCGCTGGCTGAAGGCCACCAAGGGCAGCGCCGGATTTTCTTCTGCCGGCAGATCCTTCAGGCTGTGCACCGTCAAATCCGCCCGGCCATCCAGCAAGGCCTGGTCCAGTTCTTTTACAAATAAGCCTTTGCCGCCGATCTGATCTAAAGGCCTGTCCAGAATCAGGTCGCCGGTGGTCTTCATTGTGATTAATTCCAGCTCCGCCTGGGGGTGAAGCTTTTGGATGGCCGCCATAACCAGCCGGCTCTGAGCCACAGCCAGCTTACTGTCCCGGCTGCCGATACGCAGACGGAACTGCGGTTTTTGTTTAGCACTGAGGGTCATGGGAATTGTCCTCCCTGGATTCCGTATTGGTTGTCAAAACTTCTCTTATTTTGGCGGCGGCTGTCTTTACCGCCTGATGATTATTGCCATCGCCTGCCACGGCCGCGGTCAGATTCTCTCCGAAAGCTAAGCCGGGAAAATAAAAGCTGCTTTCTTCCTTGCAGTCGGCTACGGATACAAAAGCTCCCGCCTCTTTGGCCAGCCGGCCTACCTGATGGTTTACCGCCCGGTGATCGGTGGCGGCTACCACCAGAAAAGCCCCCTCCACATCCGAGGGCTGAAAGGGGCGGCGCTCCAAAGTAATGAGGCCTTTAGCGGCCATAGCTTCGATTTCCGGCAGGAAAGCAGGGGCCACGGCTCGGATCTGAAAGGCAAAGCTGCACAGAGCTTTCAACCTGCGGGCGGCAATAGGACCGCCGCCAACCATGACAGCTTTTTTGCCCCGGATATCGGCAAAGAGAGGAAAGTGGGATCTGCCGGGCAAATCATAATGCTCCATTGTTCAACTAATCGGCTGCCTTAATAGCCGGCCTTTCTCCGTTAAACGGCTTTTTCTGAAACGGCTTTTTCTTGCCGGATGCGATACCATTTGCAAAAATCCCCGTAATATTTCTGGCCCATTTCGTCGATTTGCGCCAATAACGCTTTTTGCTTTTTGAGAAAAGGGGCATGGCCCAGCAAATCGATGTCGTAATAACGAACCCCTGGCAAATCGGCAATGGCCGGATCAATATCCCGGGGTACTGCCAGGTCAAAAAGCAAAGAGGGCCTTGGGGACAAAGGAGCGAATAGCTCTTTTTCTACGGTGCAATGAGGGCTGCTGGTGGCGCTGACCAATACGTCGCATTCTGTCATTTTCTCGTAGCGCTGATGGTAAGGGATCACGGCGGCTCCCTCAGGGATGGGAACTACGCCGTATTTGTATTGCCGCAGGGTCATGGTTACGTCAAAGCCCTCAGCCAAAAAGCTGCGGGCTGCTAATTGAGCCATTTCTCCGTTGCCGATAATCAGGATGCGGCGGGGCCGGCTCTCCCGGGCTTTTAAAACATCCAAGACCTTGGTGGCGGCAGATTGCTCTGTCCGGGTAAAGGTGAGATTGGTCTTAATGGCTTTGCCGGAAGCGATGGTATTGCGAAAAAGCACCTCTAATATACTGTCGGCAGCCTGCTCTTCCCGGGCGGCGGCGATGGCCTCTTTCACCTGGGTAATAATCTGGTCTTCTCCCCAAATCTGGGAGGCGGCGCCGCAAGACAAGCGATTGAGATGGGTGAAAACCTCTTCCTCTAAACGCAGCTTGCATTTATCCTGCCACTCCGCAAAGTCCCTGCCGCAAGCCTTGCATAATACCTCAAAGGGATGGAGGGTGCTGTTTTCCGCGCAAGACAAATAAAGCTCCGTCCTGTTACAGGTGGCAATCAATACGGAGCCTAAAATCTCAGGCTGGGATTTTAAAAAGGCATAAATCTCTTTTTGCTGTTGTTTGCCGAAGGAGAAAATCTGCCGGATATCCAGATGCGCTATAGAATAATCAATGCCGGCCATTCTGATATTCAACGTTTGTCACATTCCTTTGCTTTAAACACTTTACACACTAGTTTATCATTTTGACTTAATAAATCAAGGAAAAAAGCTGGACAATCCTATAAAAAACCGGGTGTTTTGATAAAGAGGCAAGCTGATTTAGCGATAAGGTTGACAGTATTTCACAAAATAAATAGAATATGCTATAGAGCTTTTTTACAATAATGGAGGCAAAGGCATGAGAATTTTGCGAGAAGATACGGCGGCACTGCTGATTGACGTCCAGGAAAGGCTCCTGCCGGCAATAAATAAGGCTGAGGAGACGCTGGCTTTGACCGCAAGGCTGGTCAAGGGACTGCAGATTTTGGAGATTCCTGTGGTGGCGGTACGCCAGTATCCCAAAGGCTTAGGGGATCTGCCCCCGCAGCTTCAGGAGGTTTTGGGCCAGTATACCCCCAGCGACAAGGTTACGTTCAGCGCCTGGGATACAGAGGAAATAGCCCGGCGTGTCCGGTCTCTGGGCAAGAAAAACCTGATTGTGTTCGGCACCGAGGCCCATGTATGCGTACTGCAAACGGTTATTGACCTCATTGCTGCCGGATACAACGTGGTGCTGGTTGCCGATTGTGTGGGTTCCCGCCAGCCTTATGACCGTGAAATAGCTTTACGCCGGGCTGAAAAAGAAGGTGCCCTGCTGGCTACCAGCGAGAGCATTCTTTTTGAGCTTTTACGAAAAGCAGCCACAGATACATTTAAGCAGATTTCCGCCCTTGTCAAATGAAGAGCCTAAAGACCATAGTTTTAAGCTTTTAAGCGCATAAACAAGGAAATCCCCCGGAACCATCAGGATTCCGGGGGATTTATGCTGGCGAGCCGCTGCCGGCCATGCCGGACTTAGCCTCCCAGAGTAACGTCGCAGTTTTGGTACCAATCCATAGCGGCGTGAAAGTGGGCGGGATCAAAATCCGGCCAATAGTCCTCAACGATATAAATATCGGAGTAAACGGACTGTACCGGCAAAAAGCCGCTAAGCCGCCGGCAGCCGCCCCAGCGGATAATCAAATCGATTCGGGGAATATCATAAGAGGCGATTCGTCCGCAGCTTAAAGCGTTGCCCAGATCCCATTGCCAATCATAATTCACTAAAAAGTTCAAATTGATTAGGCCCTGGCCGAAGCGGACTCTTTGATTGGCGTAAGGCAGCAACTCCTTGGGGAAGGCCGGCGAGTCCGTATTGCCGATGACCAGCAGGTTGGCATCTTTGCCGGCTAAGGTCACCACCGCTTCAACACAGGCCTTCGTAAAAGCATCCCGCTGCTCCGGAGCCCTTTTATTATTATCTTTAGTAAAACCATAAAATGTAGCTTCCTTGATGCCCAAAGCCATCATCATTTCGTATAAAGAAAAGCCGGGAGATATACCGTAAGAATAACCGTCCTTTTTGTCCAGGCCTTGCTTTTGCGCCCAGCGGCGGTTGCCGTCAGGAATAATGCCGATATGAGTAGGAATCCGCTTGTACATATCTATCACCTCTAGGGATAGTATGGGCATTCCACAAGAAAATTACACCAAAAGCAAATAAAATCAAATTAACGCTTAAATATGCCGAAGGGTTTGCCTACCGGCAAAAAGGTGTAGCCAAAATGGTTATTTAGGACATTAGCGCCGCAGCCGTAGAAGGAAAGCAAAGCAATAATCAGTTCCGACGAAGCGGCCAGGTTATGAAAAGTATGATACAGAGAGGATTCCGGGCCAACAAAAGTGCTTACGGCTAAACCGATAAATAAAACATCAATAAAGCAAAAGATAGTGAACAATACTTTATTGGTTTCTATAGCGCCGATGGTTAAAAAAGCTGAGAGAATCAAATAGCTGACAAAGGCAAAACCCATTTGACGGGGGTCCACGCCTTGCTGCAGAGCTTCGCCGAAAGCGCCCAAATTAGTGAGCCAGGAAGCAGCCATGGCTATCCAAAAAAAGCCGTAGGCACAAAAAGCGGTGGCGCCGAAAACGTTCAGCTTTTTATAATCCAGAATGCCGGCAACCAATTGGGCCAGCCCGCCTAAAAATACGGCCCAGGGAATCAGATAGGAAACACCGGTGGTAATACCCAGCTTTTGACTGGAGGCTACCATGGTTACAATAGCCAAACCAAAAAGTCCCAGGGCAGAAGGGTCTACATGTGCTTTTTCCGTCATGAAATCTCTCCATCCTACAATTTTCTTTGCTGACAACCGTGCTATCGTAGCAAAAAACCCTATAGCTGTCAAGAAGATGCGGAATGGCATTTTTTTCAACAATATAAGAGCTTAGAATCAATCAGAATCAACAAGGTTAATAGAATGAATTGGGAGGAAAAATTGTGCAAAATAAAATTTCCACAGGTTATTTGGCAGCGGCTTTTACCGTATCCGTCTGGGGTACCACCTTTACGTCCACAAAAATACTGCTGCGCTCCTTTACCCCTGTAGAGATTATGTTCACCCGGCTCTGCATCGCCTTTTTTGTTTTGCTTTTGGCAAAGCCCCAAAGGCTGGCCATCAGGGATAAAAGCCATGAGCTGGTTTTTGCAGCGGCGGGGCTTTGCGGCGTGGCCCTTTATTACCTGCTGGAAAATACAGCCCTATCGTATACGACGGCGGGCAATGTGGGCGTAATTATTTCTGCCTCGCCTTTTTTTACGGGCTTACTGTCTTGTATATTCCTGAAAGCCGAAAAACCGGGTCTTCAGTTTTACATTGGCTTCCTGGCGGCTATCATCGGTATCGGCCTTATCAGCTTGGGGGATACGGCTTTGAGCATCAATCCGCTGGGAGATCTGATGGCTTTGGGGGCAGCGTCAATTTGGGCGGTTTACTCCCTGTTGAGCAAAAAAATCGGCACTTACGGCTACGGCACGGTTCAGTCTACCAGGCGTGTATTTGGCTACGGCATATTAATTATGCTGCCCTTGCTGTATTTATTGGATTTCCGGCCGGAGCCCATGCTGCTTTTGGCTCCCCTAAACCTTTTCAACCTGTTGTTTCTGGGGGTTTGCGCCTCGGCTATCTGCTTTGCCACCTGGAACTTTGCCCTGCGGAGTTTAGGGGCGGTGAAAACCTCTGTATTTATTTATTTAGTGCCGGTGCTGACCTTGGTCACTTCGGCGGCAGTGCTCCATGAGCCTGTTACCTCCCGGATGCTTGCCGGCATGCTGCTGACTCTTTTTGGTCTATTCCTGTCGGAGTTTAAGCTTCCCCAACGGGGGCTGACGGCGGCTGATTCAAAGACTGCCGAGCCCGAAGCGGCACAGGAGGAAATGGCGCAGGAGACGGCGGCACAGGAAGCGGTACAGGAGGAAGCGGGTGTTGAAAATGCTCAAAAATTTCGGGTGTGAGCATTTAGGGGCAGCCCGCTGAGCAAAATTTACGGTTGTGTGCAAATGCATTTCATCAACCCATCTTGTTTGCTAGAGCTAACTGCTCAAAATTGCAGGTTTGTCGTCGTTCGCTTGGGCTAACTGAGCAAAAATGCAGGTTTGTAACCCGTAAATCTTCCTTTTTGGAACAGATTTGATCCGAAAATGGGGTGAAAACCTATTTTTAGGCCAAATCACATACTACAAAGCTGCAATTTTGCACAAAAGGCCATAACTATGTAAACAAACTTGCAATTTTGCACAGTCACTGCCAAACGACGCTACAAACCGAG
>JAHDMJ010000013.1 GCA_018436095.1 Clostridia bacterium
ACAAACCTGCATTTTTGCACAGGAAATGTCCGCACCACCAGAGGACAAAGCCTGCAGATCGTACAAAAGCGAATTCCGAGTCAAGCTTGGCATGACAAACCTGATCATTGGCATCTTTTCTCGATGTATGGTTTAATTCTGCAGGAACTCAGGTTACAGATACCGTATTAAATTTCATTTGCTCCTCGCTCCAGCGATATAACTCAATTAATGTTGGCAGCAACGCTTTGCCTCGATCTGTTAAGCTATATTCTACAGATGGCGGGATGGTACTATATGCAAGCCGATTAACCAGACCAAATCCCTCAAGTTCCCGTAAGCATCTTGTCAACGCCGTATTTGTAATCCCGGGAATATGACGCTTCAGTTCATTGTAGTGCAGTACGTCATAATTCACAAGCTCCCATAAAATAGGGAGTCTCCATTTTTGACCGATCAACTTTAATGCATAGAGAATGGGACATTCCCCACCCTTTTCTTTGGTCAATCCCTCTGAGCATGTTATGTTTTCCATAAGTCCTCCATTATGCATATTAAGGAACAAAAATGTGCGTAATTGTTGTTTTGTTTCTTGCATTATATAATAAATAATATTGAAAAAGCTATTTGTTTTACTTCAAATCTCTCGTAAAGGTGGCTAGCCAATGAAAATTGTAGCTGTAAACGGAAGCCCTCGCAAAAACTGGAATACGCATATCCTATTAAATAAAGCGTTGGAAGGCGCACAAAGCGAAGGCGCAGAGACGGAGCTGATCAATCTTTATGATTTAACCTATAAAGGCTGTACTGGCTGCATGGCCTGTAAGGTTAAAAATGGCAAAAGCCTGGGCCGCTGTACTCTAAACGATGAGCTTAGACCGGTGCTTGAAACAATACATAGCTGTGATGGTCTGATTCTTGGTTCACCAATATACTTCAGTGATGTGTCTGCTATGACAAAGGCTTTTTTGGAACGATTCCTATTTCAATATCTCTCATATGATGATTATTCTCAGACTTTTTATAATGGCAGCATAAAAAAATCGGCATTTATCTATACGATGAATGTTCCGGAGAGTATGACTGATAAAATTGGATACAATGCCTTGTTTGAAAAATATAAAATGATGTTTAGCCGTTTTGGATATGAGCAAACCATTGCAGCAACGGAAACGCTGCAGGTAAATGATTATAGCAAATATCATATGGCGAGTTTTAATGAAGCAGAGCGGAAAGAACGTAGGAAAAAAGTTTTTCCAGAGGACTGTCGAAAAGCCTATGAATTGGGAAAATCTATGGTTAAGGGCTGATATATAAAACAATAAAAAGCGTGAGGCTGCCTCACGCTTTTTATTGTTTTATATAGGTATACTTTGCTCTGATCATGCTGTAAAATCAAGGAGAAGGGGGAGAAAAGGGTAAAGTGCAAGGGAGAAAATGTTCCATGACTAAAACACCCATAGATTCCATCAAATGGTGCCGGTATATTGTAAAGACCGGCTATGTTTGTATTGCTCTAATTACCCTGGCACGTATTGTTTGGTATTTTGCAGCCCAACAGTACCCGGTAGATATTCCTAAGAGGTATTTGAAGGATTTTATCATTGTGCCCACAATCATTAACTGCATTATAGTTATATCAGCGGATTTATTCGTTAGCTCTAAAAGGATTCCGATTCGTTCAAAGGAATATTTGTGTAGTTTTCTTTTTGTGATCATCTCCTTCTACCTCGTCATGATCCATGATACTTCAATCGTTGTAGTATGTGCTTTCATGGCTACAATATTTGTTTCCACGGTCTTTTCAAATAAGACGATAACCCGTTGGGTTTTTCTTGTTAGTATCTTATGCGTGATGCTGTTTAGTGTTAAACAATTCATCACAGAAAAGATGGACAGCCATATGGTTCTGTTGATATATGATATATGTGTTATGCTTGTGGCCTCCTATTCACTGTCTAAAATTTTGATACAGCATTATCACGATAACCTCGCAGCAATTGTCAATTCCCACGAAGAAGCGGCCAAAAATGAACTGGCTTTTCTGCAGGCACAGATTAAGCCCCACTTTTTGTATAACACAATCAACACCATCTCCTCCTTTTGCTACACGGACAGCGAAAGGGCAGCGAGCCTGCTTGTCGATTTCAGCAAATATCTCAGGCTTACGTTTGATATTGATAATCAATCGATAATGATACCTTTAGAGAGAGAACTTGAATTGATTCAGGCCTATGTTGAAATAGAAAAGGCTCGTTTCGGCGAGAAAATCAGCGTTGCATATCATATTGAACCGGAGCTGCTCAAAATGGAGGTGCTTTCGTTTTGCATCCAGCCTTTGGTGGAAAACGCCATCAAGCATGGTCTGTGCAAAAAAGACGATGGCGGAACCATCCTGATATCCGCGGAAAAAGGTCAGGGATATGTTATCATAAAGGTCAGCGACACAGGAATTGGGATGGGGCCGGAACAACTCAACCAGCTAAAAAATATCACATCGGCAAGCGAGGGAGTGGGCTTTTCCAATGTAACCAGGCGTATCGAAAGCTGGAGGAACGCGCAGCTTGATATTCAAAGCGCAGAAGGCGAAGGAACGGCTGTAACAATAACAATATTGGATGCTGTCGCATAAGGAGGCGCCGTACTATATGTTTCATGCAATGATTGTTGATGATGAAAAGCCCGCACTCGATATTCTGAGGATATTCCTTGAAAAGACCGGCCAGGTCTGTGTGGTCGGGGCTTTTACGAATGGGGCGGACGCCCTTGCCGAAATGCGAAGCCTGAAGCCGGACGTCGCTTTTCTCGATATCGAAATGTCTGATATGTCAGGACTGGAGCTTGCGGAAAAAATCATGGATGCAGGCAGCAATATTGAGATCGTATTCGTTACCGCCTATGACAGATATGCTCTCGAAGCCTTTCGGGTCAACGCCATTGATTACATACTCAAACCGTTTTCTCCAGACGATATTGCAGAGGTTATAACAAGGCTGAAAAAAGTGAAGCCGTTGGCGGTTGTTTCTCAAATGCCTGCGGACAAAGGCCGCATCTATTGCTTTGGAAGATTATCGGTATACGGAGCGGAATGCAGGGAAGCGATTAAATGGCGTACCGCAAAGACGAAGGAGCTCTTTGCCTTTATGCTGCAAAATTTAAATAGCGTGGTATCGAAGTGGAAAATCATGGAGGCCATTTGGCCCGAATGTGATGTGGAAAAACAGCTCAAAACAAATCTATATACCACTGTCTATAATGTAAAAAAAACATTGTCGTCGGTAAATATCAAATTTGATTTCTCATTTATCAATGGCAGCTATAAGCTGGAGCTTTCGGATGTATATATCGACGTCTCTGAGTTTGAAGCGCTGACAGATACCGAAATTACGGTTTCTGCCGCATCCATTGCAGGGTTCAAAAAAATAATCGGCTTATATAAGGGGAATTACCTGGAGGACAATGCGTATCACTGGGCTCAGAGCAAAGCGGAAGAATATGCAAAGAGGTATCGTAGAGTAGTTTCTGAATTTGCCGGATACTATATACATGCATCAGACTATCCGGCTGCAGAGAACATCCTGCGAAAAGCCCTGGCCATCATCCCCTGTGATGATGAATTGAACGAAATGCTGCTGAAACTATATCTTATGAAAAAAGATAAAGCGTCAATTGTTGCCCACTACAACAAAATTAAAGAATTATATCGATTGGAGCTGGGAATTACGCCAAATATGTCCATGCAGAAATTGTTCGACTGCGTAAAGGAATTATGATATCCGTTCCGGCGTGATTCCCTGGAACATCTAAAATAGAGGGGTTTGCTTCTCACATAGAAGCAAACCCCTCTATTTTAGATGTTCAGAATATATCTAGCAAGCTCTGTTATAATGAACAAAATAATATCGCATTTATGTGCGAAACCAAATATATGAACGTGTGTCGACTGGGAAGGGTGAGGAATCTTGTTGGAGCAGAAAATTTATCACGGCCGCGCAGCAGAGCTGTTGGAAGCATTTGATTATTTATTTAATCGTATGCAGGAGGCGGTCAGCCTTCTCGAATACAGAAACGGGACCTACCGCTATCTTCAAAATAATACGGTGCATAAAGACCTCACAGGGCATAAAGACATTCGGGGTATGGAACTTGCGCAGGTAGTTGACGGGAAGACCTGCCAAAGCATAATAGATCACCTGGCACAATGCGTTGGGAGCGGTAAGACCGTCAATTTTGAACAGGAATATGACGCTGAATCCGGAACAGGGCTCTGGCAGACTGAGATGGTACCGGTCACAGATGGAAAGGAAATCCGCTATGTCCTGCTGCTGAGCAGGGACGCCTCGGAGATGAAACGAATACAGCATGAAAATGAGATTTTTACCCAGCGCATGCAGGCCATGTTTGAAGATCACAGTGCATTCAAAATGACCATTGATACCGTCAACGGAGAAATCATACGGGTGAATTCCTCCCTGTGCGATTATTTGGGGTATTCCAAAGAGGAAATGCTGGGGCATAGGGTTCAGGAATTCAATCTTTTGCCGCCGGAGCAGCAGGCTGATAAGATGCGGGTAGAATTCATGAGCAGAATTCTCTATGCAGCTGCCCCATACCGGCTGAAAAATGGAGAAATACGGTTTTTTGATGTCTATCCCTCCGCAGTTTTTGAGGAAGGACACAGATTACTCTGTACCGTACTTTTTGATGTGACAGACCGGGAGCGCTACCGGGAAGAACTGCAGCAAGAAAAAGAATGGCTCAAGACGACGCTGCAATCCATCGGAGAAGGCGTGGTCACAACAGACAATCATGGCAGAATTACCGGATTAAATGCTATGGCGCAGGAATTGACCGGGTGGGATCAAGGCCTGGTAATTGGCAGGCCTTTTACCGATGTGTTCATATTGAGAAGTGAAGAGGACGGCTTGCCTGCGGCAGACTCCATACAAGCGGTGCTGGCAACCGGCTGCATTGTAAGATTTGCCAAGGATACGGAGCTAGTCAATCGTCAGGGCAACTATTTTTCCATCGCCGGCAGTATAGCGCCGATCAAAACGGCGTATGGAAAAATCATGGGGATTGTCATGACATTCCGCGATATCAGTGCAGAAAAGGAGTATAGCCGGCATATTGAATTTCTAAGCTCCCACGACGCCCTGACAGGCCTTTACAACAGGCATTATTTAGAGGAGGCAATCGCCCGATTCGATCTTCCCGAAAATCTGCCGATTGCTGTCCTTATGGGCGATATCAACGGTCTGAAGATTATTAACGACGCCTTTGGCTACAAAAACGGAGATACTCTGCTGAAAAATGTGGCTGCCCTGCTGCGGGAGAATTGTGAGCCGGACCATTTGATCGCCCGTTGGGGTGGAGATGAATTCGTCATTTTTATGCCTCGGACGGATCTTGAGAAAGCGGAGAAGATTGTCCGGAATATCATGGATGCCCCGATTCCCTGCCATGTAAGCAACCTGCAATACAGTTTGTCTCTTGGATGCTCCGTGAAAAAATCTTTAGATAGCAGCATCTCAGACATTCTGCAGGAAGCCGAAGAGTCCATGCTTCGCCACAAGCTGCTCAATGGCAAGAGCTATCGAAATGCGATTATCAATACCTTGCTGGCTGCCCTTTATGAAAACAGCAATGAAACAGCGGAGCATTCCAAAAGGCTGGAGGAGTATTGCCACTTAATTGGAAGAGCGCTGGGGATTTCGTCCATTGAGATGTCTGAGCTCTCCTTGTTGGCTCTCTTGCATGATATTGGAAAGGTGGGCATTGACCCGCATATTCTGAAAAAGCCGGCAGCTCTCACTGCTGAGGAATGGGAGGAAATGAAGCGTCATCCTGAAATAGGTTATCGGATCGTGCAGGCCACCCCTGAGCTTGCAATGATAGCGGATTTCGTTCTCTCCCACCACGAAAGGTGGGACGGGAAAGGCTATCCCTATGGGTTCAAAGGAGAAGATATCCCGTTGCTCAGCCGAATTCTAACCGTAGCGGATGCATTCGATGCGATGATGAATGATCGCGTGTACCGGCAGCGCATGAGTCAAGAGGAAGCTTTGCAGGAAATTGAAAGGAATTCCGGTGCTCAGTTTGATCCTGCAATTGCACGCATTTTTCTTGACAATATCATAAAGCAAGGCTGAGAAGCAAAAATTCCTAAGCAGAACATGAAATACAATATTCGGAGGCAAGTTATATGAAAAATTTTTCAATCAGCAAAAAGCTTCTCCTCGGGTTTGGGAGCATACTTGTTTTTATGATTTTATCTGCGGCGATATCCTTTTACAGCATCACGGGAATGAATACGCAGATAGGGTATTATTCACAATACACAACACCCAACATTGCCCAGACCGGGGCCATGCAGCACTATCTGCTGTCGGTGGAAAGAGACCTTCTGCAAGCTTTCCTTGCCGATGATATCCAGAGCGTACAAAACAACTTGGATCAGGTTCATATAGACAGAGAGGCGCTTAAGCATACTTTTGAGGAATATGCAAATACCCAGAGAAACCACGACCGTGACGAACAAATAAAAAATTTAGAATCATTATTGGATAAGGGCGCCCCTATCCGGCAAGAAATAGAAAGCTTGCTTTTAACGCCATCAGAAACAAATAAGCAAAAGGCCCTTGACCTGTATTATAATCAATATCTTCCCATTTGTGAGGAGGAAGAAAAGATCGCGGTTGAGCTCACCGATTCGTCAACTGCGCGATCCGGGCAGCAGGCCAAAGAAGCCCAAGCCAGCGCAGCTATGGCCTATACATTATCACTTATCTTTCTGGTTATATCCGTTATCTGGACGATTATCATCTCAAGAAATATCAGAAAATCCATCCTTACCCCTGTCAACGAAATTGTAGGCGCTTACGGAGAAATGGCCAAGGGCAATATGCATGCCGCAATTAACTACAAGGGCCACGATGAGCTTGGCCAAATGGCAATGCTTATCCAAGAAGTCAATCTACTGCAAAGCAAAATTGTTTCGGACGTTATTGAGAAGTTTACCAAAATATCCCAAGGGGATCTGAGGCTTCGGGTGGATTTAGAATATCCCGGAGATTATGCAATCCTAAAACAGACAATGGAGGATACGGTTTTTACGCTCAACAATACGATGCTGCAGATCAATACGATTGCCGGACAGGTAGCCACGGGCTCCGATCAGGTATCCAGCGGTGCGCAAGCCCTTGCGACAGGTTCGACGGAGCAGGCCGCCTCCGTCGAGGAACTTACTGCTACTTCGGAAACCATTGCAAAGCAGGCGGAGGAAAACTCCGCTCATATAAAAATAGCAAGAAAGCAGACCGAACAGGCCGGAGAAGGCGTAAAGAACGGCAATGAGCATATGAGACAGCTTGACGGCGCAATGGCTGATATCAATGCTGCCTCCAATCAAATCGCCCACATTACAAAGGTCATTGAGGATATCGCCTTCCAGACCAATATTCTGGCGCTTAACGCCGCCATCGAAGCAGCCCGTGCAGGCGCCGCCGGAAAGGGCTTCGCCGTTGTGGCTGATGAGGTTGGGAGCCTTGCGGCAAAGTCTGCAGACGCTGCCAAGGAAACCAGTAAATTAATTCAAAACTCCGTTGCCACAGTATCCCGCGGGACACAGATCACATCCGAGACGGCGCAGGTTTTGCAGGCATTGGGAATGAATGCCCAGCATGTTATGGATGTTATGATTAAAATTGAGGAGGCGTCCGCCGAGCAGGTTGCCGCAATTGAGCAAATGAGGGATGGTCTTTCCCAGATTTCCGCCGTCGTCCAGACCAACGCCGCCACCGCGGAAGAAAACTCCGCCACCAGTGAGGAGATGTCTGCACAGGCCGCCCTGATGCGGCAGGAGGTTGGAAAATTCAAACTGGCGGCAGCCGCTGCCGGGGAATTTGCTTCATCGTCCGAACATTTGGCAGGTTTTAAGTTCCATGCCGCATATTCCAGGCTTTGAACGTTCAGAAAAAAGCCGGAACAGGAAAAGTGTTCTGTATGACTTGATTCAGTGCGATTTCATCATATATAATATAACGATAAGATCAACATCAAAAAAAGGATTGATGGCGTGGTTTTCTTTCGTTTGTTGTTTATATTGTCTGCTGTTACGATGACGGTTTTAGCCACATTGAGGGGCCCTGTTATTGCCGGGGTTCTCGGTGTGGCCTTGTCTTTTTTGCTTTTTATTTGGCTTGCCTTCCGCCGGGGGCTGGCAGAAAACCTGTTTAAGCCATTTTCCTGGCTGACAGGGGCTATTGCCTTGCCTTTTGCCTGTAGCGGGGGTAAAATCTTTATGTCCTATTTTTATTTCCGCTTCGAAAAGCTGTCCCGGCTTTTACTGGATACCCTATCCCGTTACCGCAGCATTGACGAGGCCTTATGGCAGGGATTGCTGCCGATGGCTAAGCTTTTGCTTACGGCCTTGGCGGCAGCAGCTCTATGGGTGGTTTTTTACTGGCTGGTCAAGACCTTTAGGCATTATGGCCTTCCTTTTATCCGGCGGATGACAGGAGTAGAGAAGGGCTTTTGGCTTTTGGCGGCGGCGCTGTCCTTATTGCTGATTTTTTCGGCCTACAGCCGGACAAATTTGTTTTATCAGCCGGCGGCGGCGGGCCAGGCTAACAAATATGACACCGTCTTTACCAGCGATACGGGTATTCATCTGCAGACTGATGTTTATGTTAATATCAACGGGCCGGAAAATGACTTGCGGCAGCCTCTCTTTGGCCTTTTTGCCCTGCCCTTTGGTATTGCCGCTTCCTGGATCGCCGCTTGCTTCGGCGGTGCTTTGCCGGCTTATGCCTTGGCTTTAGCCTCCTTGCAGGCCATAGTGTTGGCCTTTTCCCTGATCCTGGTTTCCCGGCTGCTGAAGCTCAGGGGTTTGGATCAACTGATTTTTCTAGGCTTATACTTTACCAGTTATCCGGTGCTCTTGTTTGTCCTGAATCTGGAACAATACGTCTTCGCCCTGTTTTGGCTTTTACTCTTCGTTTATTCCCTCTGCCGGGAAAACCTTTCCGGCAAAGCGGGGGCGAGGGAGCCCTGGCTCTGGCAGCCTCTTTGCTTTACCGGCGCTGCCGGCAGCATGCTGACCAGCGGCTTCTTTCTGCTTTTTACCCTAAAAGGCAAGAATCGCCGGCAAGGCTTGGCGGTTATGATGCGGACAGGTTTAATCTTCCTGGCTATCCTGACGGTTTTTGGCCAGCTGCCTTTGTTGTGGGAGGCGGGAATTTCCTTGCCCCGGCTTTTGCGTTTTGCCGGCACTGGTCTGCCTTTGCAGGAAAAACTTCGGCAATATTGGGGCTTTCTCGCCAACTGTCTGACGGCGCCGGAGGCTTATGCCACCCCCAATGTTTTCGGTCAAATCTCCTGGCAGTTAACTCCCGAACAAGGGCTGATCTGGCTAGGTCCTGTTTTATTTATTTTGGCGGCGGCGGCCTTTCTATTGCATAGAAAAGAGCAATATTTCCAGATTTGCCTGGCTTGGCTGCTTTTTTCCTTTTGTCTTTTGGTGGGAATGGGCTGGGGCGCCAAAGAAAACGGTATGATTCTTTATACGCTGTATTTTTCCTGGGCGCTGCTCTCCTTGCTTTATGGGGGATGGATGAAGCTGCTGGCTAAAAAGCCCCGGCTGCGGCGGGTCTTAGGCCTGGCGCTGGTGGCGGCGATGGCCTGGGGGAACCTGGCCGGCATCCGGCAATTGATCCAATTCGGCGTGATTTATTATCCGGGCTAAATCCGGGTTAGTCTTGCTCACTTTCGCCCGAATAAATTTTTAGGATAGGAAGTTTTTATGTTTGCACAAGTGAAGCCCTATATCAAATTGATGCGGCCCCACCACTATTCAAAAAATTTCTTTATTTTTCTGCCCCTGTTTTTTAGCGGCAGCTTATTGCAATGGGCTTTGGTCCGGCAGACCTTTACCGGCTTTTTGGCCTATTGCTTGATCAGCTCGGTGGTTTATATCTATAACGATATTCAGGATGCGGAAAAAGACCGCCAGCATAGCGAAAAATGCCGCCGGCCCATTGCTTCCGGAGCCGTGCCGGTGAATAAGGCCGCCATATTGGCAGCGGTGCTGCTGCTGCTTGGCTTAGCCTGCCAGGCCCTGGCCGGCCCGGCTAATTTCTTTTCCTGGCTGTTTTTGCTGTCTTATTTGCTGATGAATCTGGCTTATAGCTGGAGGCTGAAGCATGTGGTCTTATTGGATATATCCATATTGGCGGCGGGCTTTTTGCTGCGGCTGGTTTATGGGGCTGCTCTCACCGGAATTGCCGTTTCCGGCTGGCTGTATCTGACGGTGCTGACCATGTCTTTTTATATGGGCCTGGGCAAGCGCCGGGGGGAATTAATACGGCAGAAAGAAACCCGGCAGGTATTGAAAAAGTACAGTCAGGGCTTTTTGGAAAAAAGCATGAACATGTGCCTCACTCTGACAGTGGCTTTTTATTCCCTGTGGGCCGGCGGCGGCCATAGCCTGGCTTGGGGAGAAGGGGAAAGAGGCGGGGGAATGCTTTGGACGGTGCCTCTGGCTATCTTGATTTGCCTGAAGTACAGCTTGAATATCGAAACGGATTCCGACGGCGATCCGGTGGAGGTAGTGCTGCGGGACAAGGTTCTTTGCGGCTTGCTGCTGCTTTTTGCCCTCCTGGTATTTGTGTTGTTATATTTTGTGTAAAAGACTTGGAAGAGGGCAGAGCGTTGAACGTTTATGATTTTGACTATACCATCTACGATGGGGACAGTACGAAGGATTTTTACTGGTATTGTCTGTATAACCGCTGGTCTTTGGCCAGGTATTGGCCCCGGCAGGCCTGGGCCTTGCTGCTTTATGCCCTGGGCCGCATCGGCAAAACCCAGTGTAAAGAGCGGTTTTACGTGTTTTTTCAGGGGCTGCCGGATATGGAGAATTTCGTCTATGATTTCTGGCGCCGCAATATTAAGAAAATCAAGCATTTCTACAAAGTCTGGCAGCGGCCCGACGATTTGATTATTTCGGCCTCACCGGCTTTTCTGCTGGAAGAAGCCTGCCGCCGGCTGGGGGTGGTAAACCTTATCGCCTCGCCGGTGGATCCCCGGACCGGCCGCTATCAGGGTAAGAATTGCTATGGCGAAGAAAAAGTCCGCCGGTTTAAGGCGGACTATCCTCACAGGGAAATAGAAGGTTTTTATTCAGACTCTTTGTCGGACAGTCCCATGGCGGCTATAGCGAAAAAGAGCTATCTGGTGGCGGGAGAGAAGCTGCTGCCCTGGGGCAGCCTGCCGCCAACCGCCAAACAAGGCTGGCTGCAGTATTTCTTAAGCCGCCAGTTTCTTATTTTCTTTATCATCGGTCTGGCCAACGCTGTAAACGGTATTGTGTTTTCTCTTCTCTACTCCCTGGTTTTGCCGGTAAGCCCTGCCTTCGTCCTGGGCTATCTCAGCAGCCTGACGGTTTCCTATTTGCTCAACAGCCGGTTTACGTTTAAGGCAAATCTTTCCCTCAAAAGATACGGCAGTTTCTGCTTGTCTTATTTGCCCAATTTCGCCATTCAAAATATTATCGTGTTTGTGGTCTATTATTGGGCCGGCTTCAGCAAGCTACTGGCCTTTTTCCTGGCGGCGGCCATCGGTATGCCCGTCACCTTTTTGATGCTGAAGCTCATCACTTTTCGCAGGAGATGAAGGGAACAGAAGTGTTTGGGATCAGCCTAAAAGGGGCCCGGCCACAGCGATCAGGATGCTGAAAAGGATTAGCGCCACAGGGCCGAAAACCTTGTTGAGATTAAGCAGGCTCCAGGAAGGCCGGCCGCAGCAGCCGCTGAGAATGAGAGAGGTGGAAGTCAGCGGGGAGAGGAAGGTGGCCAAAAGCCAGCCGGTGAGGATGGTCAGGGTAAAGGACATCAGATCCAGGCCCAAAGCGGCGGGGGTCACGGCGCTGAGAAGAGCCGTGCCGGTAGCTACGGGGTGGATGCCTACCATAGCCGGCAGGATCAGCAGCAGCATGATGGCTGCGATCATCAATACCGGATAAGAGGTAAGCCAGTCCGGCAGAAAACGGGGCAGCACAGCACCTATTCCTGCGGCATCCAGGGCTTTGCCGAGAAAGCCGGCGGCGGTAAAAAGGGCGCATTGGCTTTGTACTTTAATGAGGGATTTGCCATAGAAATTGGCCATCCCTTTTTTGTATGCCGGCATGTGCTTTTGCAGCAGGCCGGTGGCCAAAGGGAAGATGATGGCGACGATGGAAATAATAATCAGCAGATCCCAGGGCGTCACGATGTTGCCCAGGATAATGGAGCCGATGAGGGCAACGGCCAGCAGCAGCATGGTATATATCTTGCGCCAGTTGACCACAGCTCCTTCTTCTGCCTGGAGCCGGGGATATCTTTCCGGATTGCGTTTGATTTTTACGGCGATAAAACTTAAATCCAAGCCCATAAAAATAGCGGAAAAGGCCAGGCCGATGGGAATCAGAGAAAGCCAGGACACTTGCAATTGAGAATTGATCAGCACCATAGAGGCCCAGGCCGGGGACCAAAAGCCCGAGGAGGAATAGCTTCTCATAATGGTGGCCAGAAAAGTATCTTCGGACTTGTAAAGCTTGGCATGAGGGCTTAGCAGTTCATAGATGATGGCGATGGCCCCGACGCTGATCAGTACGCCCAGCAAATGGGTGCACAGGGAGGTCAGCAGGCAAAAGCCCAGCATGGATTGCATTTTTGTCTGGGCCACCACTTTGAGCTCGCTTTGATAATCTTCATAAAAAAAAGGCAGGGACATCAGCGGTACGCAAATCAGCATAGTGGCCACGTTGGCGTTCTTTAAGAAAGCCACAGTCCACAGCCGGAGGCTGGCCCCGCTAGCTAATAGCAGGACGGCGCCAAATAAAAAGAGGCCCGATACCACCCAACGGCTGCTTTTATCCAGCTTAGGCATGGCTTGGACGATGATAAACAGCAAGACTCCGGCGCTGAGATATTCCAGTAAGGAATTATTAATGAAGTAATTTGACAGGCGCAAGCCGGCAAATAAGATTACGGCAATAGGCTGAATGTGTCTCAGAGCAACAGGCATTTTGATCTTTCCCTTCTGGGTATATTCCTGACGGCCAAGCATCAGCATGAGGCTATGGTAACATAATTCATTTTTTATGACAATGCGGGCCCGGGGCGGTAAAAAGCGTTAAATAGGGCTTTTTATAACTTAGGTTAGAAAATAAAAAAATTTTTATGTTTTCTGGCATAAGCAGAGCAGGAAGGAGTCGGCTTTTTTGCATAGAATTATATATGCCTGTACATAACATTGACGAAAGACACCAGGATGTTAACAAAAATAAAAGAAAATCCCGGAAGAGGAGGAGCCTATGGACAAAAAAGAACTATGTAGCCGGCTGCTGGAAGAACTGCCTTTTCATACCATGGAAATCAAGAAGAAAAACTTTTGCACCTTGTCTTTTGGCCGGGGCGGCTATATTTGGGTTGTGCGCAAAGGCCTGATGATGAGCGTGCGCAATACGGAGGACGGACGCTATAAAGCTTTGGGCATTTTCGACGCCGGTTCCCTTATCGGCGTGGCCGGCCTCACCGATGAAACCCGGCACATTACGGCTTATACGCTGAGCAAGACGGTGCTTAGCTTTGTGCCGGTTAAAGAGGCCTTGGCTCTGCTGCAAAGAGATAACCAGCTTTGCTATTATTTCATGCTTTATTTGAGCAGAAATCTTCTGGATACTTTTAACGACCTGGAGATCAATACCTTAGGCACCTTAGAGGACAGGATCCGGGCTTTTGAAGGTCAAATCGCCCAAAAAAATCTGCCCAAGGACGCTTCTTTTTCCGAAGTGGTTATGGCTATGGCCGTAGGAGCCCATCCCGGCAGCATCAGCCGCATCAGAAAGCAACTGAAAAAAAATGATGAGGCGGAAAAAGCAAAGGCTAATTCTCTCCAGATAGAGTTACAGGAAAAGGCGGCCCAATTGGACGAAACAGCCGAGGCGGCGGAAGCGGCCGCGGCCTTTGAAGAAATCGGACAAACCGGCAAGCACCGGGAAGATAATCAGGCTTAGGCAGGATCAGGACAAGAAAAACATCATCCAAGTTTAAATTTTAGGTATATTCCCTCCACCTGTCCCATATAGTTTATAGCAAATCAGTGCCGCTTGGCGAAGTGAGCCCGTTAACACATTCCGAAATAGGAGGATGGCAACATTGAGGCTTTGTGTCGGCAGGCTCCAGCTGCAATAAGACATAGGAGGGATTGGCGTGGAGAATGTTTTTCAGGATATTGCGCAGAGAACTGGCGGCGATATCTACTTAGGGGTCGTGGGCCCGGTAAGGGCAGGAAAATCCACTTTCATAAAAAAGGTCATGGATTTATTGGTAATTCCCAATATTACCGACGAATATGACCGCCAGCGTACCATCGATGAGTTGCCCCAAAGTGCCGCCGGCCGGGCCATCATGACCACCGAACCGAAGTTTATTCCCAATGAAGCGGTGGAGGTGGAAATTAAAGAAGGCCTGACGGTGAGAATGCGGGTGGTGGACTGCGTAGGTTATAGCGTGGAAGGGGCTAAAGGTTACGAGGATGAAAGCGGCCCCAGAATGGTGCATACGCCTTGGTCCGATGATCCTATGCCTTTCCAGGAAGCAGCGGAGATAGGTACTAGAAAAGTAATTGCCGATCACTCCACCATCGGTGTGGTGGTGACCACGGACGGTTCCATTACCGATATCCCCAGGGAGAACTATGAGGAACCGGAAGCCCGGGTTATTGAAGAGCTGAAGCAGCTTTCCCGGCCTTTCGTAGTGGTTCTTAACACTTCCAAGCCCGAAGAACTGGAGACTTTGGAGCTGGCTCAAAGCATGGAGCTGCGCTATGAAGTGCCGGTAATGGCCATGGATATTTCCGGCCTGGACACGGAAGGCATTACGAAAATCCTGGAGGAAGCCCTTTTTGAATTCCCCGTGACGGAAGTCAATGTCAATCTGCCTAAGTGGGTCGAGGTGCTGCCGGAGGATTACTGGCTGCGGGTGCAGATGGAAACCTCCGTTACCGATGCCATTGAGCCGGTAAGCCGCTTGCGGGATATTGACAAAGCCATCGAAATGCTCAGCGAAAATACGGTGGTGGAAGAAGTGGTGCTGGAGGATATGGATCTGGGCACCGGTATGGCTTCCATCAGCGTGACGGTGCAGGACGGCTTGTGGTATCAGGTTCTTAAGGAAGTCACCGGCTTTGCCGTAGACGGCAATCAGGATGTATTGCAGCTCTTGATGTCTTATGCCACCATCAAGAAGGACTATGATAAAGTAAAAGACGCTTTAGCCATTGTCCGGGATTCCGGCTATGCCGTAGTCAATCCTTTAATGGATGAGATGACTCTGGAAGAGCCGGAGCTGATCAAGCAGGGAGGCCTGTTCGGCGTTAAGCTGAAAGCCAGCGCCCCGGCTATCCATATGATTCGTACCGATATCAATACGGAAATCACACCGTTGATGGGTACGGAGAGGCAGTGCGCCGATTTGGCCCGCTACATCACCGATAAATTCCAGGAAAATCCCTCCCAGATTTGGAGTTACGATATTTTCGGCAAATCCCTTCATGATCTGGTAGGCGAAGGAATCAGCAGCAAGCTGACCGGCATGCCTGAAAGCATCCAGCATAAGCTGAGAGAGGCCATGAAACGCATTGTCAACGAGGGCAGCGGCGGCATCATCTTCATTATTATCTGAGAATCCGTACTTCTAGTACTAGAAAGAATCCGGCAGACAAAGGGGTCTTCTCAAAAGCAACTCAAAAGCTGCCATAGCATGCTGGTTTCATAAGCCGGCGGCTATAGACAGGTTTGGGGCTTGATTTGAGCCGGCCTCTTTGTCATGGAAAAAGAAGTTCGGGTTGGCGGTTGTGTCCCTTGGCGGCGCTGCTGGAAAATGTGCAAAATTGCAGGTTTGTCACCCCGTTTGGCCCCCAAATGTGCAAAATTGCAGGTTTGTTGGGTCAGATCACTGCTCCTTGGCCTTTTAGGGGCCTAGAATGGGCTGAAAGCCGGATTTTTATAGATAAAAGCCTTTACAAACTTGCAATTTTGCACAATAATCGCTTCCGCTAAGGTACAAACTTGCATTTTTGAGTGTTGCCAACCGCAGGCAGGCGCAGGCCATAGTATCGCCGCCCTCCTCCGGTCACGCCCCTCGCCGCCCCCTCCGGCACTAAATCCATGGTCCAATGCCTTTTGCTTAAATGACAAAAGGGTGTCTCACCGGCCCCTTTTCAGGCTGATCTGAGACACCCAAGCAGAAATGTGTTGTTTCCCTGGCAAGCCAAATGAGTATACGCTGATCCGGCCTTTTCCTACTTTGCTTTGGCGATATAGGCAATGCCTTGGGCATTGGGCCCGGTATGGGTGCCGACGACGGCGCCGAGAGAGAGGGTCAGGGTTTTGTCGGGGGACAGCAGGTATTTAAACTCTTCCTGCAAAGCAGCGGCCAGGGCCGGCGCGTCACTGTGCAGGAAAGCGCCGCTGTATTGGGGGTCGGGAATGTCCGTCAGCAGCTTCTCCCGCAGCCATTGGTGGAAAACATTTTGCCGCTTACGGATCTTGGCTATCGGTACCAGTTTGCCGTTGACAAGAGAGCAGACCGGCGAGATATTGAGCAGACCGCCGGCAGCGGCGGCGGCGGCGGACAAGCGTCCGCCCATTTTGAGATATTTCAGGGTATCAAATAAGGCATAAAGCCTGGTACGGGGCACCAGCTCATTGATGCTGTCGGCAATTTCTTTGGCGCCGGCCCCCTGATCCCGCATTTTGCAGGCCTGGTGAACCAAAATGCCCAGGCTGCCGGTGGCCTGCTGGCTGTCTATCAGATGGATCCTGCTTTGCTCTTCATTAATAAAGCTGCTTCTGGCGATCATGGCAGATTGATAAGTGCCGCTAAGGCCGGCGGAAATAAAGATGCCTACGATGTCTTTGCCCTCGTCCAGGCGGCGGCGGAAAACCTCCTGAAATGCCGCCGGCGTAGGCTGGGAAGTGGTGGGCAGTATTTCGGCCTTGGCCAGCCGCAGGTAAAACTCGCTGTTGGTCAGATCGATGCCGTCCCGGTAGGCTTTTTCGCCAAAGGTCACCATCAAAGGCACGATATCGATTTGATAAGCGGCTTCGGCACTGGTGGATAAATCGCAGGTGCTGTCTGTTATAATGGCAATGTTCATGATACTCTCCTATTCTTTTTCTGTTTTTGCTGTCATTTTGTTCATAAAAAAGCGGCTCAGATGCTTGAGGGATAAAATCAGCATATCCAGTTGAGGGCCGTCCAGGCCGGAGACCACTTCCTCAATCATCTCTTCATGAAATCTGTGGTGCAGCTCATTGGCGGCCTGGCCCTTGTCCGTCAGAAAAATATTGATGATCCGCCTGTCCTCCTGGCTTTGCTGCCGGCTGACGTAGCCTTTTCTGACCAGAACGCTGATGGCGGTAGTCAAAGCTCCCACGCTGATGGATAAAGCTCTGGCCACGTTGGTCATGGTGTTTTTGCTTTTGGCCTGCAAACGGTCAATGGCTTCCAATACATGAAACTCTTTCACGCTGAGTCCCGGCGCCCCGCAAGAAGCTAAGGTTTGCTCCTCCCAGGTCAGGATATTGTTGAAAACCGTAACGAAAAAATGGTTTAGTTCAGCCTTGTGCTGCGTATTCATCGCTAAACCTTTCTGGATGATAATCCCATATTTATTTTAACTATAAAATATTTTAATATCAAACTATTATTCTGTCAACGAATAAAAAGGTGAAAATATAAAAAGGCCGTCTCCCTTCAGGTTTGTAAGCCTGGGGGACGGCCGAATTGTTGTCATGTCGCTACACCACCGCTCAGTGACAGGTAAAGGCAATACCTTTGCCTTTACTCGATCACTTCACCTTGCACTTCGTCGTAGTCCCACTGATTCCAATCCTGCTGGGAACTTTCGCCGTAGGCTGCCATGGGAGCGGGCAAAGGCCGATACACCACGGTGCGGCGGGGAGTGCATGCAGGCAGGCACAGGGGCTGACAGGGCAGGGAGCAAGAGGGGGAGCAGAAAGGCTGACAGCAGGAATGGCGCCAATCGCAGGAGGAGCAAGGATTGCAGCAACCTGCGGAAAAAGAGGAATAGCCTACAGTACGGCAACCTCTATGGTTGCAGTAAATTTGGGTGACGCCATCAAAGCAGGGGCCACAGGTCGGCAGTGGCCGGGGGCAGCAGGATGTGCCACAGGAGGTGCCACAAGACGTGCCGCAAATGGGTAAAGACCTGCAAGAGCAGTGGGAGGAGCCGCAGCCCCGGCATGACCGGCAGGAGCGGCGGCAGCGGCCGCAGCCGCTGCACGAAGACCTGCCGCAGCCGTAGGAGCCGCAGCCGCCGCCACAATTACTGGGGAAATTGGTGAAGTTGGAGTGACCGTAAACACGGTTACCCTCACCACAGGTGGAGACCCCTAAGACGGGCCTGGGAAGGTTGCAGGGAGCTGGCCTGCAGGTTCTTACGGGGGTGCAGTCGATGGGGTATTTCCCGGGGCGGCCGGGGCGGCCGTTGGCAAATATGGTCCCGAAGGTTTCCACATATGCGTTCAAGGCTTTCATTTAGACATGCGTCCTTTCTTTTTTTGTTTATCCGGGATAGAGGTACCATCCATGCCGGTATCCTATCTTATTCTTTACAGGGGGAAAGTGCTACGCTAAAATAGCAAGTGAAGAAGAAAAGGACGAGGGGTATTAAAAAATGAAACCTGCCGCTTATTATATAAAGGAAAGGCCCCGCCGCAAGCGAAAAATCCGGCCAGGCTTGATTCTCATTGTGCTGCTTGGTATAGTAGCCTTGGCCACCGTGGTCTATAGCGGCCAGGTGAAGGTACTCCTGTTCGGGAGCCTGGGGCAGGCCCAGGCAAAGGAGCAAACAGGGGACGGCCTCGATGCAAATTCTGATGAGAATCAGAAAATGGCAGAGCAGGAAAATGCAGAGGGTCAAGGCGAGCAAGGGGAGCAGGGCGCAAAAGAAGCAGTTCCGCCGGAGCCTCCCGTGCTCTATGCCTTTCCCCAGCCTGTGGCCTTTGTTGAAGGGGGCAAAGCCTATCAGGATGAATTGGTGGATGTGCGGCTGGTGATTCCGGGTATTCAGGTAAACATGCTCTATGCCAGCGAAGATAATTTTACAGGACAGGTTCTCTATCCCCTGGATTTATGCCTCCTGCAGAAGGGCACGGCAGAGAAATTAAAAAAAGCCCAGGAAATTCTGGCTGCTGACGGCTATCAGCTATTGATTACCGATGCTTACCGGCCTTTTTCCGTGCAGTTGAAAATGTTTGAACTGGTCGGCAGTAGCGCCTATTTGGCCAATCCCCACCGCAGCCCTTCCAATCACAACCGGGGAGCGGCAGTGGATGTGACGCTGCTGGATAGTGAGGGCAATCCTCTGGAAATGCCCTCGGCCATCGATACGTTTGACGCCACCGCCCACCGGGCCTACAATCCCGGTCCCGGCCAGCCGCCCCGCAGTCAGGCCGCCAAAGATAATATGGATTATTTAACGAAGGTCATGGTTGAGTGCGGTTTCACCACCATAAAGAGCGAGTGGTGGCATTATGACGACAAGGACGCCAAGACCTATCCCGCTACGGACAGGGACTTCTTGACCATACCCCTGAAAACTCTTGATGCAGAGTAGTCACAGACAATCCCCGGATGAGAAGGAAAAGCGCTGGCAAGTCTTCAAAAAACAAGAGGCTTTCAGCGCTTTTTGAATTTTTAAAAGTCAGCGGCGGCAGTGAAATTTTTTTTATTCGAATCGCCTATTAATCCTATCGCAAATGTATATTTCACTTATGGATTTACCCATGTTATTGTTATTACAAGCAAAGTAAAAATAAAGTGCGGGTATTTTTTTTAATCGAATTAGTTACAAAATTCACAATTAATAACGAAGCAGGATTTAATCTGGTCCGTTATGAAAAAATAAGGAGGTGAGTTGAAGGTAGCGTTCCATTTTGCCTTATTCCGTCGGATAAAAAAACTTGGAGGAAAAGCCTATGAATCTAAAAGCTGAATCTAAAGAGAAGTCGATGATGTCTCCGGTATTGAAAAAAGGTATTTGGTTGATAGCTACGTTTTTTATCTATTTTGCTATAACGGCATTGCCTACGCCTGAAGGACTGACTCCCATCGGCCAGAAGTCCATTGCCCTTATGGTGGTGGCGGTTATTGCCTGGGTAGTCGAGATTTTACCTATTGCGGTTTCATCCCTTGTGCTCTTGTTTTTACAGCATATCATCGGCACGGAGAAAATGGGACCGGCAGTTCAGAACTTTGCTACTCCCACAGTTCTCTTTGTTTTATCCTCCTTTTTCCTGGCTGCCGCTTTGTCGGCCAGCGGTTTGAGTAAGCGGATATCGATGAAAATAACCATGATGTCGGAAGGCAATCCCAAAAAAGCGGCGTTTTTTCTTATGGCGGCAACGGCGGTGCTATCCACCTGTATTTCCGATGTGCCGGCAGCAGCAGCCTTCGCCCCCATCGGTCTTGCTCTTCTGGACAAAAATAATTGCAAGCTGGGCTCCAGCAATTTTGCGAAAACGCTGATGATCGGTATTCCTTTCGCATCATTGATCGGCGGCGTAGCCACGCCGGCGGGCTCTTCATTGAATGTGTTAACTTTGTCTTTGCTGAAATCCACCTCCGAGATCGACATAGGCTTTGTTCAATGGTCCTCCGTAGGAATTCCCGTAGTTATTTTAACAATTCCCCTGGCCTGGAAGCTTATCACCATGGTGTTCCCTCCCGAAATGGAAAAACTGGTGGGCATGGAAGATGTGCATAAGGAATACAAGGAATTGGGCCCTGTATCAAAAAATGAAATAAAATTTATGATTATTATGCTTCTTATGCTGATCACTTGGTTTACCGAAACCATCCATAAAATTCCCTTGCCCATATCCGCCACCCTTGGGGCAGCCCTTTTCTTTGTCCCCGGCATCAATCTGCTGAATTGGGATACTGCCAAAAACAGGGTTGGCTGGGATACTATACTGCTAATCGGCGCTTCCAGCTCCCTGGGCACCACTTTATGGAACTCAGGAGCCGCCACTTGGGTAGCCACAACGGCTTTGAGCGGCATTCAAGGAGCCTCTTCCCTAACCGTAATACTTTTTGTCGTAATATTCACTATATTAATTCATTTACTGGTGCCCGTTAATCCCGCTATCGTGTCGGTTATGGTGCCTACCCTGGCGGCTTTTGCCACCAGTTTGGGGATGAATCCCGCTTTTCTGGTTATTCCCATGGGCTTCACCGTATCGGCGGCCTTCTTACTGCCCCTTGACCCCGTTCCTTTGATCACCTATTCGTCAGGACATTATAAAATGGGGGACTATTTCAAAGCCGGTGTGCCTGTCTGTGTGTTGTGGACCCTTGTCATGACCTTGGCCATGATGGTGCTGGCCCGTCCCTTAGGATTGTTTTAATCCACCAAACTATTGGTGAAACCTGTGAGGCGTAAAAATGAGGATGCCCAAGATTAAAGAAACAACGAATATCCATTGCAAATATTGGTCTGTGGCGGAGTTGATGCCCAGGGAGGAACTGCAAAAGCTTCAATTCGACAGGCTGGTGGAGCAGGTAGGCTACCTATGGGAGAAAAGCGGGTTTTACCGCCAAAAATGGCAAAAAGCCGGCTTCTTGCCGAAACGGTTGAAAACCATGGAGGACATCAGACAGATCCCTATATTAAAAAAAGAAGAAATCCGTATAAGTCAGGAAACAGAGCCGCCCTACGGCATGATGCGGGTTCCCGGCAGCGGATCGATTTCCAGAATTGCCATGACCTCGGGCACCACCGGTGAGCCGGTGCTGATCCCCTTTACGAAAGAGGACTACTTTGGCGTTTTCTGTGAAGGAGGCGTCCGGGGCCTGTGGGCGGCGGGGGTCCGAAAAGAAGATGTGGTTCATGCGGCCTTCGGCTTTTTACCCTTCGTCGGCTTACATGGGGTTTATGACGCCTGCGAACATTTTATCGGCTCTTTAGTGGTTCCCGGCGGGGCCTGGGACAGCATGCTGCGCTTGCGCATGATCAAAAAGTTCAAGGTAACGGTGTTAATGGGAACGCCCACTTATCTTCTGCACTTGGCGGCTGTGGCCGCAGAAAACGGTATTGATCCCGCAAGCCTTGGGATCAGGCTGGTGCTGACTACCGGCGAATGCGGTTCGGCTTCGGTGAGCAATACAGGAGTACGGCTGGAAAAGGCCTGGGGCTGCAAAGTATTTGATTTCTCCGGCACTCAGGAGACCAATTATATTTCCTGGACCTGTGAAGAAGGCACAGCTCACCTAAACGAAGATTTGCTGTATTTTGAAGTACTTGATCCGGAGACGAATGAAGCTGTTCCCCCCGGGGAACCGGGGAAATTGGTAGTCACCGATTTGATGCAGAAAACTCATCCCGTAATCAGATTTGAAACCGGCGATATTGTTGCCGGTATTGACTCGGAAACCAAATGTGCCTGCGGAAGGACCTTGAGCCGGCTAAAAGGTTATACGGGACGGGTAGGCGATATTATCAAGGTAAAAGGGGTATGTGTTTCCGTAACGGGAATTGAAAACGTGCTGCGGGGACTGGACTGCTGTTCCGATAATTATGAGTATATGGCTTTGCGGGATGGAGAAAAGGATAAAATCGTAGTGCGGCTGGAGCCCAATAAAGATGCGGACCCCGGCTGCTGGGAAAGTATCCGCAGGCAAGTGGCGGAGGAACTGCGGGGCGCTTTTATGATCAATATGGATGTGGAGATAGTGGCCCCGGGCACTCTGCCGGTATTTGACCTGAAAGCCAAGCGCTTTCGTGACCTTAGAAAAAGCTAAGTCTATCAAAGCAGGTTAAGGTATTGAATAAGAGTTGAGGGGAGAGAGGATATGTCAAAGGTTATTTCGGCAAAACAGTCGGCTGAGCTGATCAAGGATGGTTCTACAATAGCGTGGACTACCGCCGGCTTATGCGGATTCCCTGAAGAGGTGGCGGCGGCTATTGAGGCCAGGTTTTTAGAAAGCGGATTTCCCAAAAACCTGACCATGACCCATAGCTGCGGCTGCGGCGACCACAAAACCAGAGGCATGAATCATTTTGGTTATGAAGGGCTCGTCAAAAAGGTAATAGCAGGCCATATCGGCGAGGCCCCCAAATTAGGACAATTGGTTGCCGACAATAAAGTAGAATGCCACTTGCTGCCTCAGGGGGTTATGACTCATCTGTGGCGGCAGATGGCCGGTAAAAAAGTGGGCGTAATCACAAAGGTCGGTTTAGGAACCTTTGTTGACCCCCGTCTGCAGGGCGGTAAGGTCTCCGAGATAACAAAGGATGAAAAAGTAAAGCTGATCGAGTTTGAAGGCGAAGAATACCTGTATTATAAGACCTTTCCTATTGATGTGGCGGTAATCCGGGGCTCCACTGCCGACGAAAGAGGCAATATGACCATGGATAGGGAGGCCCTGTTTCTGGAGGCCCTTTCTCTGGCAACGGCGGCAAAAAACAATGGCGGCATAGTGATTGCCCAGGTGGAATACCTGGCTAAGCCCTTTACCCTCCATCCCAAGCGGGTAAAAGTGCCCGGCGTCCTGGTGGATTACGTTGTGGTGGCCCAGCCGGAAAACCATATGCAGACAAAGAAGACCTTCTATAATCCTGCCCTTTGCGGCGACAGCAAGGTACCCATAGACAATGTGGCGCCTCTGCCCCTTGATGAGCGGAAGATTATCGCCAGAAGAGCGGCTATGGAGCTGAAGGCCAACTCCACTCTGAATTTGGGCATCGGCATGCCCGACGGTGTGGCCAGCGTGGCGGCGGAAGAGGGCGTCATGGAAATGCTGACCATGAGTACGGAGTTAGGCAACTTCGGCGGCATGCCTGCCGGCGGTCTGGATTTCCCGGCCACCTATAATTCCGAAGCCACAATAGACCACCCCTATATGTTTGACTTCTATGACGGCGGCGGCCTGGACGCCTGTGTTCTGGGCCTGGCTCAAACCGATAAAGAGGGTAACCTCAATGTCAGCAAGTTTGGACCAAAGGTGGTGGGTCCCGGCGGTTTTATCAATATCTCCAGCAGCGCCAAAAAGGTGGTTTTCGTGGGTACCATGACCGTTGGGGCTGAGTACGAAGTGAAAGAGGGCCGGCTCCACATTATTAAAGAAGGCAATATCAAAAAATTTGTGAATCAAGTGGACCATGTTACCTTTAGCGGGCCTTATGCCTATAAAGCAGGCAGGCAAGTGGTTTATGTTACCGAGCGGGCTGTCTTTACTTTGGATGATGGCGAAATGACCTTGATTGAAATTGCGCCGGGCATCGATTTGGAAAAAGATGTTTTGTCAGCCATGGAATTCAAGCCGAAAATCGCCAAGGATCTCAAAGAAATGCCGAAAGAAATCTTTGAAGCCTCCTGGGGTAAGCTCAAAGATATTATGCAGGCGAAATAAAAATACATTAAAGGGGGCTAAACCATGTATCTACCGGATTTTGATTATTATGTACCTGCCAGCGTAGCGGAAGCCTGTCAGCTATTAGCGGAGAATATTGACTGCGCCAAGGTGATCAGCGGCGGCACCGACTTGCTGCCCAAGATGAAGCATGGGCTGCTATCACCGCAAATCCTGGTGTCCATCAAGAAAATTCCCGGACTAAGAAAGATCGAATATGTGCAGGGCAAGGGCGTTGTTATCGGCGCGGCCTCCACCATCAACGACATCGTGTTTTCCGAGGTTGTACAGCAAAAATATCCCTCTGTATCCAATGCGGCTCACACAATGGCGGCCAACCAGGTACGCCACAGCGGCACCGTAGGCGGCAATCTGGTCAGTGCCGTTCCCTCTGCCGATATGCCGCCTATTCTGATGGCTCTTAATGCCACTGCAACTATCGAAGGTCCCAATGGCCAGCGCCAGCTGCCTGTAGAAGATGTGTTCTGCGGACCCAGCAAGTGCTTGCTTGAGAAAAGTGAGATTATTACGGAAATCATCATTCCCGATCAGGCCATGACCGGCAGCACCTATTTCAAATTTGCTTTGCGCAGAGCGGGAGCTTTAGCGGTGGTAGGCGTTGCAGCAGCGGTGCAGGTTGAGAACGAAACAATTAAGGACGCTCGCGTAGCCTTGGGAGCAGTGGCTCCTGTGCCTATGCGGGCGAAGAAAACCGAAGAGTTTCTCATTGGCAAAAAGATCAGCGATGAGCTGCTGGAGGAAGCGGGCAAAATCGCTGCCGCAGAGTGTAAGCCGATTACGGATTTCAGGGCTTCTGAGGAATACCGCCGGGATCTGGTGCGAATTTATACGAAACGGGCATTGTGCAAAGCTATTGATCAGGGCCACGTCTGAGAAAGGAGTGAGAATATGTCGAATTTCATCGTTGATAATAATGGCATTAAGCGTTATCTCGTAACAATTAATGTTAACGGCATTGAGTATACCAAGGTAGTCAAGGCCAATACTTTGCTGGTCAACTTCCTGCGGGAAGAGCTTGACCTGACGGGAACTAAAAAAGGCTGTGAGCTGGGCGACTGCGGTTCCTGTACGGTACTTTTAGAGGGCAAGCCCGTTAATTCCTGCCTGATTCTGGCCATTGAAGCCGACGGCATGAAGGTTACCACTATTGAGGGCGTAGCCTCCACCGCTAATTTAGACAATATCCAGGAAAAGTTTTTGGAATACGGCGCCATTCAATGTGGCTATTGCTCGGCGGGCATGATTCTGTCGGCAAAAGCGCTATTGACAGAAAACCCTAAGCCTACGGAAGAAGAAGTACGGGCAGGCATTTCCGGCAACCTCTGCCGCTGCACCGGCTATATCAACATTATTAAAGCCATTATGGCCGCATCGGGACAAGAGGTAATGAATTAAAGGAGGTAGTATAAATGGAAGGTATTCGCTATCCTAAAGAAAATACTCTATATAAGAAAAAAGAGTATACGCAAATCGGCCAGAGTAAGCCCAGGATTGACGGCGTTTCCAAGGCTACCGGCGCCGGGAAATACTGCGGCGATTTGAAGTTTCCCAACATGCTTTACGGCAAAATGCTGACCAGCCCCCATGCCCATGCCAAGATCCTCAGCATCGACACCTCGGCGGCGGAAAAAATACCGGGTGTGATCAAGGTGATTACCCATAAGGACGTACCCAGCCTGAAATACGGCATCAGCCCGGCCCGCTGGGATGAGAATGTACTGTGCATAGATAAGGTGCGTTTTGTGGGCGATAAAGTGGCTGCCGTTGCTTGTGTGGACGAAGAAACCTGCTATAAGGCCCTGAAAGCCATAAAAGTGGAATATGAAGTGCTGCCGGCGGTACTGAATTACCGGACGGCAATGAACGAGGATATGCCCCAGATTCATGATGAATATCCCCGAAACATCAATACGGAGATCCATCAGCTATTTGGCGATGTGGATAAAGCCCTTGAGGAAGCATACCATGTAAGAACCGACGTTTTTGAAGGCCAAAGAACCTACCAATGCCCCATTGAACCCCATTCGGCCATTTCCATCTGGAAGGACAATAAGCTTACGGTATATTCCAGCACCCAGTCGGTCCATTACTTCCAATACTACATCGCCCGGGAATTCGGATTGAAAATGGGCGACGTCAGGGTAATCCGGCCTCTGGTAGGCGGCGGCTTCGGCGGCAAGCTTGAGCCCACGGGCCTGGAATTCAACGGAGCCGTATTGTCGAAGCTTACGGGCCGGCCGGTAAAGATGTTCTATGACCGGGCGGAAATGTTTGCCCATAACCGGGGCCGTCACCAGGGCCATTACGAAATCACCACCGGCGTAACCAAAGAAGGCAAGATCCTGGCGGCCAAGGCCAATTTTGTCCTGGACGGCGGCGCTTATACCAGTCTGGGCATAGCTACGGCTTATTACGCCGGAGGCCTGCTGCCTTTGACTTATGATTTCGAGAACTACCAGTTTGACCTGATGCGGATGTATACTAACCTGCCGGCCTGCGGCGCCCAAAGGGGCCACGGCGCTCCTCAGCCCAAATATGCCTTTGAGAGCCACCTGGATAATGTGGCCAGAGATTTAGGCATTGACCCCATTGAAATCCGCAAAAGGAATGCCCGGCAGCCAAACACCAATACCTGCAACGGCATGGGCATACAATCCTGCCACCTGACGGAGGCCCTGGAGAAGATCGAGACCATAACCGATTGGAAAGCCAAGAAGGAGAAGGGCCTGCCTAAGGGAAGAGGCATCGGCATGGCCACAGGCTCTTTCGTTACCGGCGCCGGCTATCCCATATACCGAAACGATTATCCTTCCTCTTCCTGTATGGTTCGGGTGAATGAAGACGGTACTTCCGCCACTCTCTATGCCAATGCCATCGATATCGGCCAGGGCTCCGATACGGTCTTGTGTCAGATGACTGCCGAGGCTATGGGGTATCGCTATGAGAATATGAAAATCGTCACCGGCGATACGGAAACGGCGCCCCTGGACTTTGGCGCTTACTCCAGCCGCCAGACAGCCTATTGCGGCTGGGCCTGCAAGCGGGCAGGGGAAGAAATCAAAGCTAAAATCCTCGAAACCGCAGGCTTTATGATGCATCTGCCGCCGGAGGATCTGGAATGCGAAGAGGGGATTATTTTCTCCAAATCCCGTCCCAAGGTTGAGCCCATAACCTTTGAAGAAGCCGCCAAGAAGTACTTCATCATTAAAGGACCCTTGGTAGGCACCGGGGTTTATACCGTGCCGAGACTAGGCGGATACCATAAAGGGGCTCCCGTGGCCACCTCCCCTTCTTACAGCTTCTGTACCCAGGCTGCCGAGGTGCAGGTTGATGAGGAAACCGGTGAGGTTGACGTTATACACGCCTGGGACGTTCACGACGCCGGCCAGATCATCAACCCGGCCCTGATGAAAGGCCAGGTCCATGGCGCCTTTGGCATGGGCATCAGCGAAACCATCATGGAAGAGGTTGTATTTAACAAAGACGGCAAAATTATAAATCCCGACGTAGGCGGCTACCGGATCATTACGGCTTTAGACATGCCTGACTTCACCAATGACCTGATTCCCAGCAACGACGAACCGGCCACACCCTGGGGCCTGAAAGAAATTGGCGAAGGCTCCAACAATCCCACCATGGGTGCGGTAAGAAACGCCATTTATGATGCTATAGGAGTTAACGTTGCTTCCCTGCCTTTGTCTTATGAAAAGGTTTGGCGGGCCATCAAAGAGAAGAAGGAAAAGGAACAGGCGGCTAAGTAAGCGGCGGCAGTAAGAGACGGCTAAGTAAGTGGCGCAGCTAAGTAATAGACCGGATAACTGATATAAAGGGGGTGTCTCAAAATGAGTTTCATGAAGGGGCACCCCCTATCTGAAAGGCCCGGCCTTTATTGAGCATAATCTGCCATAAAGGGTCTATGGAACCAAGGGGTTGCAAAGGGGGGGTACGATGTACGTTGGTGTTGACATCAAAGAAACAGAGGTAGCCGTGGGCTTAGTCAGTGATCAGGGAAAGGTTGCCTTCCATAGTTCATTATCTATAGAGCCTGGGAAAGATCCGGATGCCATAGTCATGGAAATTATATTTATTATCAAAAGCTTGGCGGAAACGGTGCCATTGGAATTGTTTAATGACCGGCTTCAGGGTATCGGCATAGCAATTCCCGACGCCATTGACAAAAACAGCGGCAGTATTATCGGGCAGGCCCGGCCCCGGCTGCAGAACGATTCTCACCGGGAGAAGCTGGAAAGGCATTTTAACCTCCCCGTTTATATAGACAACCGGGAGGCGGCAGCAGTACTGGCCGTCAAAGAAATACAGGGCAATCAGGGAATTTTTCCGGGAATAATCGGGGCTGCTTTACTTTGTAAATTTTTTCACAGCCCTAAAGAGGAATTTGCCCTATAGTCAGCGAAAAGGCAATAGGTGTTATTCGTTTGAACTGGAGTTGTAATTCTATTCGTGGATATAGGGGGGATATTATGCAGTTACATCAGTTGGAATACGTTCTGGCTGTCGCAAGGCATCATAGTTTTACCCGCGCCGCTGAAGAGATTAATGTAGCCCAGTCCTCTCTTTCTCAACAGATAAGCAATCTGGAGAAGGAACTGGGGGTGCATTTATTTATAAGAACCACCCGGTCTGTTTATCTTTCTGCTGCCGGGAAGGAGTTTGTGGAGCACGCTATGCGCATCATGAAAGAAGTGAGCGTAGCCCAGCAGTGCATCCAAGAGTATGTGTCCATTGATAAGGGTTATCTTGCCGTGGGCATTATCCCTGTTGTTGCCCATTATTCCATACCTAAGCTGCTGGCGGATTTCAATAAGGAATTTCCCGGCGTCAAGATGAGCCTCATCGAGAGTCAGGATGAAGAGCTCCTCGATATGATCAGCTCCTCTAAGCTGGATGTAGCTATTCTCCAGCACGAAGATAACGATTCGTCGTTTCAATATTTTCCTTTATACGTTGACAATATGGTGTTGCTAACCAGCAAACACCATCCTTTGGCTTTCCGGAAATCCGTAGACCTGACGGAATTGAGAAACGAAAACTTTATTATTACGCCGCCTACCTCAGGCCATCATCACGATTTTGAGAAAGCCTGCCATATGGCGGGTTTTAAGCCTAATGTGCTGATGACTTGTTCTTCCGTAAAAATGATCATGGATTTGACTGTGGAAGATATCGGGATTTCTGTGCTTTCCTCCAAGGTTGCTTTAACCATGGGCTATGACAGCAACCAGATTTCCATCTTGAACCTGACGCCTACAATCAAAAGACGAATTCATCTGGCCATACCGAAAAATGTCAATATGTCTCCGGCCCTTAAAGTCTTCGTCAAATATGCCGCCCAGTGGATCAATACAAGCGGCAAAGGAGGCCAGCTTTACGAAGCTTCCAAAACAACGATGCTGGCCTGAGTTTTCAAAGTGAGCGAGTTTTGTGCAAAATTTCAACTTTGTACCCGGTCTCGGCCCTATTTGTGCAAAATTGCAGGTTTGTATTCCTCATTTATACACTTTTTTGTTTGAAATTCCAGCTTTATGGTATAAACAAACTTTTGGGGTTATAATTTCAAAGTCGAGGCCTATTTTTGTGTTGACAAACCTGCAATTTTGCACAGTTAGCCTTGTTGAACAGCGGCAAACCTGCAATTTTGCACACTTCTACCTTAAGGTGCTATCTTGTGCCGCGATAATTCGGTAATTCCCGGCTCGGTCATTGACAAAGGGTAGGCCTGCTGATATAATGACTTTTGGTATTTTATCAAAAAGCTTTAAGGCAGGGTACGCAATGAAAATAGAAATCGGCCGGCTAAAACAAGAGCCGGGGGCTGTGGAAGCCTTTGATTTCCTTCTTTCCCCGGCAGGGGGAGAAGAGGATTATGTTTTGCTGACACCCATCCACGTTAAGGGCACGCTGACTAACGGCGGCAATGATTTTCGTCTTGCCGGCCGCTTGGAGGCCAAAGTCCGGCTGGCTTGCAGCCGTTGCCTGTCTCCTGTGGAGCAAGAACTTGCGGTAGACGTTGAAGAAGATTACGGCTACGAGGAGTTTGCGGAAGTGGATCCCTTTATTGATTTAGGGGATATTGCCGCTCAGATATGGCTCACTTCTATTCCTATGCAGGTGCTTTGCCGGGAGAATTGCAAGGGTTTATGCTTGCAGTGCGGCAAGGACTTAAACGAAGGCGATTGCTCCTGCCCCAAGGAAGAAATCGATCCCCGGTTAGCAGCACTAAAAGATTTATTCCATAAATAAGACGGTTTTATTAAAGGAGGTGTGGATCATGGGTGTACAACAGCATCGTCATTCCAAAGCCAGGGTACGGAGAAGCCGCGCCGAGGCAATGAAAATGGAAGCTCCCAATTATGTGGAGTGCCCCAAATGCCATGAGTTCAAAATGCCTCATCGGATTTGTCCTTCATGCGGCTATTACAACGAAAATATCACCATTGCGCCGGCTAAGAAAGAGGACTAAGGTTTTAGTTTTCCCGGCAGCAGGGGATGTTATGGCAACGACAATCAATAATGTTTTAATGGATGGACTCTCCTTGTATCCTCAGGGCTTTCGGTAGACAGCTTTGCGGAAGGATTCTTTTGAGGCTTGCCTTACCCGGCATTGGCTCAATGAACCGGGAGGGTTTTTTCTTATAACCAAGTACTTTTTGGAGTTGCAGTACACTAGATAGGGGTAATGAGAATGAGAATAGCGTTGGACGTTATGGGAGGGGATCACGGGCCGGCTGAGATTCTGGCAGGGGCCCGGCAGGCTTTGGCTGCTTCGCCAAAGCTGGAGCTGCTTTTAGCGGGGGACAGGGAAGCCCTTTTGCAGCACTGGCCCCAGGCGGAGTCGGAGTCAAGGGCGGAAATTGTCCATTGCAGCCAGGTCATCGAAATGGATGAGCATCCGGCTATGGCTTACCGTAAAAAGAAGGATGCCTCTATTACCGTGGCCACTAAGCTGGTCAAGGCAGGCCGGGCTGAAGCCGTAGTATCGGCGGGCAGCACCGGCGCTCAAATGGTGGCTGCCTTGTTTGGTCTGGGCCGTTTGCCGGGAGTGGACCGTCCGGCTATTTGCGGCTGCATACCGACCCTGGCAGGGCCCCGGGTGGTGCTGGATATCGGCGCCAACCTGGATTCCACCCCGGAGAACCTGCTGCAATTTGCCTGGATGGGCAAGATTTATGCGGAGATTGCCTTAGGGACCAAAAATCCCCGGGTCTTTCTGCTGAGCAACGGCGAAGAAGCGGAGAAGGGCGACGAGCGCACCCAAAAGGCTCACCAGCTTTTGGCGGTGGAAGAAGGACTGGGCTTTTGCGGCAATATTGAAAGCAGGGATATTTTCAGCGGCAAGGCCGACGTAGTGGTTACTGACGGTTTTGCCGGTAATGTGGCTTTAAAGACCATGGAAGGCACCGCCGACGCTTTATTTACCATGATGAAGGAAGCCTTTTACGCCGACAGCCGCAGCAAGCTGGGGGCCCTGCTCTTGAAGCCGGCTTTAAAAGAAGTCAAGAAAAAGCTGGATTACGAGGAGATTGGCGGCGCTCCCCTTTTAGGCATCAATGGCCTCAGCATCGTCTGCCACGGCAGTTCCAAGGCCAAGGCCATCCGGGCGGCAATTTTAAGAACCGAGGAGTGGATCGAATCGGGCTTGATGGTTAAGCTGGCGGCGCATAAATTCTAAGGAATTCTGCGGAAAAAGACTCGTTTAGAGTCGTCAGGCTGTAACCAGCAACGCTTCATCTTGCGGTTTAATAGCCCGCACTGATTCGGCATCCTGTCTCAGCGGTGCTTTCCACCCCATCCCTGGCGTTCCAGTCATTAAACCGCTGCGGTTCAGCGGCTGGTTTTACAGCCTGACTCCAAATAGAAAAGATATTGAAAAAAATATTAGGGAAAAGTCTTGACCGATGGAAAGCAACTTGATATCCTTAATGAAGTCAAGTTTGGCATCATGAAGCGGAAGGGGGTGACCCTGTGAGCCTGTCCGATAAGATTAAAGGTATTTTGTCTGCCCAATTGAGTGTGGAGCCGGCAGATTTGACGGATAGTACAAGTTTTGATGATTTAAATGCGGATTCCTTGGATGTTGTTGAACTGATTATGGCATTGGAAGAGGAATTTGATATTGAGATCCCTGACGAGGATGCCGAGAAAATTCGCACAGTTGGCGATATCACGGAGTACATTAAAGATCGCATCAACTAATGGGCCTTAAAGCTTCTATATGCCTTCGGACACCGTATACCAGTGCCGGAGGCGTTTTTCATAAATGGCAAAAACAATCGTTTTTAATCATTTTTAATCGTTTTTTGCAGGCGCAAGCCGGGAAGGAAACGTAATGGAAACCCATGATATAGTTGCAGGGCTTGGGCTGGACCGGCTGGCAGGTATTCGTATACAAGATGCGCTTATTGACCAGGCCTTCCGCCATCCTTCATATTGTATGGAAAATCCCGTGGCCTCAGACGGTGACCCTTATTTAGACAGCAACCAAAGGCTGGAGTTTTTAGGCGACGCCGTCCTGGGTTTTTTGACGGCTCAAAAATTATATTTAGATAATGTCCAAGCCCAGGAGGGAGAATTGACGAAGCTGCGGGCTTCTTTGGTTTGCGAAAAATCCCTGGCTGCCGCCGCTTCCGTTATGGGCCTGGGGCAGCACCTGAAGCTGGGCAAAGGCATTGCCGCTGCCGGCGGCTCCGGCCAGCCTTCGGTTTTGGCCGATGCTTTTGAAGCCCTTTTAGGGGCTCTGTATTTGTGCGGCGCTACTTTGCCGGCTCTGGAGGATTTCGTTTTCCGTTCCCTGGAGGCCAGCCGCCATTTGATTACCGATGATGTGGATGAGGATTATAAAGGACAGCTGCAAGCCTGGGTTCAGAAGAGCAATGACAGGAAGCTGTCCTATGAGATATTGGAAGAAAAAGGGCCGGACCACCGGAAGCTGTTTTTGGCAGCGGCTTATCTGGATGGGAAGGAAATCGGCCGGGGCTGGGGCAATACGAAGCAGGAAGCCCAGAAGCAGGCGGCCAAGCTGGCTTTGCGGCGGCTGACCAAGGCTCCGTCTAGGACGAGAGAGGCCAAGCAGCCGCAGTAGCTGCCGGCAGCTGCAATAACGATAAAAACGGGGAAAGAGGAATTTATTCTATGTTCCTAAAAAGGCTGGAGCTATACGGCTTCAAATCTTTTGCCGATAAAACCGCCCTGGAGTTTCAGCCCGGGGTTACTCTTGTGGTAGGACCCAACGGCAGCGGCAAGTCCAATGTGGCCGACGCTATCCGCTGGGTGCTGGGGGAGCAAAGCGCCAAATCCTTGCGGGGCGGCAAGATGGAGGATGTGATCTTTGCCGGCAGCGAAAAGCGGAAATCCCTGGGCATGGCGGAGGTTTCACTGACCATCGACAACAGCGATCACGCTTTCCCCCTGGATTTTCAAGAGGTTACCGTAACCCGCCGGCTTTACCGCTCAGGAGAGAGCGAATATTTGATCAATAAGGTTCCCTGCCGGCTGCGGGATATCCATGAGCTGTTTATGGATACGGGTATTGGCCGGGAGGGCTTTTCCATGATCGGCCAGGGCCGGGTGGAGGAAATACTGCTTTCCCGTCCGGAAGAAAAACGGATGATTCTGGAGGATGCCGCCGGTATTATCAAATACCGCTACCGCAAAAAAGAAGCGGTGAGAAAGCTGGAGGAGACGGGCCAGCACCTTTTGCGCATCGAGGACCTGCTGCTGGAGCTGCAGGCTCAGGAGGCGCCTTTGGCCAAGCAAGCCGAAGAAGCCAAAGAATACAAGCTATTAAAGGAAGAATTAGACGGCCTGGAAATGGGGATGATGGTAGGAGAAATCCGCCAGGCTAAGGATAAGCTGCAAAGCCTGCAGCAAGAGCTGGAGGCGCTTTCCGAGGCTATTTTAAGCCAGCGCACCGGCTTTTTGACGGCTCAGGGTCAGGAGGAAAGTATCCGCCTGGCTTTGGATCAGTTAAACGAGCAGATCAATAAGCTGCAGGAAGAGATTTACCGCCAGAGCCTGGAGCGGGAGCGGCTGGAAAGCGAATGCCGCACGGAGCTTCAGCGCAGTGAAGATCTGCAGAAACAGGCCAAAGAGCTGGAAAGTGAAGGGGCAAAGCTGCAGGAGGAGTGGCAGGGCTTGTCGGCAGAATGGCAATCCCGCAAGGATCAGGAGGCCGTCTTAGCAGAGCAGGTCAGCCGGGCCAGAGCTTTGGTAGCGGAGGAAGAAGACCAGCAAAAAGAGGCTGAAGCCGAGGGCGAGGCCAAAGGCCAGGCCCTGGAAAAAGGTGAAGAGGACCACTTTGAGCTGCTGCGCAAAGACAGCAGCCTGCAAAACCAGGAGGTTGGCTATAAAGAGCAGTTGACTTCCGCCGAAAAGCAGAAGGAGCGGCTGGCGGAAACCAGGCGGCGGCTGGCTCAGGAGAACCAAAGAATTGAAGAGCAGATTGCTTCTTTGGAAGCCCGGCGCAATTCCCACATGGCGGAAAAAATCCAGCGGGAAAAGAATATCTATGAAGCCCAGGCCAAGGTGGAGGAAATTGCCGGCCAGTTGCGGGCCAAGCAGCAGGCTAACCGGGCTTTGGCAGCAGAGCGGGGTCAGGCTCACTCCAAATATAAGCTGCTAGATGAGATGGAAAAAGAAGGCCAGGGCTATGCTCAAGGCGTGCGGGAGATTTTGCAGCGGCGCAGCAAAGAAAGGCTGCCGGGGATTCTGGGCACTGTGGCCCAAAGCCTGCGGGTAGATAAGGAATACGAGCTGGCGGTGGAGATTGCTTTGGGCGGACAAGCTCAAAACGTGATTACCGAAACGGAGCGCAGCGCCCAGGATGCCATCCGCTGGCTGAAGAATTTTGATAAAGGCCGGGTAACCTTTTTACCCCTGGATACGGTGAAAAACCGCTCTCTGGATAGCGGCGCTTTTCCCAAAGGCAAGGGCATTATTGGCCGGATGGTGGACTTGGTGGATTTTGAAGACCGCTTCCTGCCGGCTATGGAGTTTCTGCTGGGCCGCATCTGGCTGGTGGATGAATTGTCCAATGCAGTGGCCAGAGCCCGTGAAAACGGCTTCCGCTACCGGATGGTGACCCTGGACGGCCAGGTGGTTAATGCCGGCGGCTCCCTGACCGGCGGCAGCGTTCGTCTCAGCGGCGGCGGTTTTATTAGCCGGCGGCGGCAGTTGGAGGAGCTGGACCGGGATATTCGTCAGCTGTCCAAGGACCTGGTGGAAGGGGAAAAGGAAGAAGAAGAATTGCGCCGTCTTTGGACTGCTGCCAAAGAGCAGTTGGAGGCATTAAAGGAAGAGCAGCAGCAAAGAGGCGTGGAGCTGGCGGGCATAGAAAACAGCCTTAGCCACAGCCGGCAGGAAGAAAAACGGCTGGCTGAGGAACTGGAGATGCTGGGCCGCCAGCATGAAGAGGGCGAGCAGGAACAGGCCAGGATCCTGGCTTTGCTGGAAGGCCTGACCTTGGAGCGCCAGTATCTGGCCGAAGATATCGCCGCCAACCGTCAGAAAATGGAGATATTGAAGCAGGATATCCAGCTTCTGCAAAGCCAGCGGGCCAACCGCCAAAGGCGGCTGACGGAGCTGAGGATCGGCTTGGCCGGTGATGAAGAAAAGCTGAATTCCTTTGATAAAGAGGGCCGTTTCATCCGCAACCGGATGGAACAGGTCCAAAGCATGATTACAGCCCAGAAAGAAAATGCCGGCCTTTGCCTGAGCCGCAGCCGCCAGTACCGGCAGGGAGCGGAGCAGCATCGCAAAAGCATTCTGGCCCTGGATGAAAAACTGTCCGCTTTGGAAATAGATAAGAAGCAGCTTCAGGAGAACCGGCAGAAGCTGCAAGCGGAAGCCGCCAGCCTGGATGAAAGCCAGAAGGCCATCAGCCAGGAGCTGGAGGCGAAGCAGGAGCGGCGGCAGCAGCTACAGGTTCAGGAGGGCCGGCTTTCCGCCAATTTGGAGGAATGGACCGGCCGCCTGGCCCAGCAATTTGCTTTGGATTGGGAAGTGGCTTTAGAAACCATCGAGCCGATTCAGGAAAAACGCAAAGGCCAGCAGCGGGTGAAAGAGATCCGGGAACAGATTGAAGCCATGCCGGAGGTCAATCTGGCTGCGGTGACCGAATATGAAAAGCTGCTGGAAAGGCTGGCCTTTTTGACGGAGCAGACCGAGGACCTGCTGCGGGGCAAAGCGGATTTGGAGACGGTGATCCAGGAAATGGACGCCTTGGTGGCTAATAAATTCAAAGAAACCTTTGATGAGGTCAACGAGCAGTTCAATGCCGTGTTTCAGCGGCTCTTTGCCGGAGGCCGGGCCAGCCTGGTGCTGACTCAACCCGGCAATCTGCTGGAAACCGGCGTGGATATCATTGCCCAGCCTCCCGGCAAGAAGCTGCAGCATTTATCCCTGCTGTCCGGCGGCGAAAAGGCCCTGTCGGCTATTTCCCTTTTGATGGCTATGCTGCGGGTGCGGCCCAGTCCTTTCAGCATATTGGATGAAATTGAATCCAATCTGGACGAGGCCAATGTGGACCGGTTTGCCGCTTTAATCAAAGAGTACAGTGAGAACGGCGGCCAATTTATCATTATTACTCACCGCCGGGGCACCATGGCCATCGGCGATGTGATTTACGGTATTTCCGCCCAGGAGTTTTCCGGGGTATCCAAGGTATTAAGCGTACGAATGGAATCGGACTAAAATCCGGTATCAGTACAGGAATGGAGGATGAATAAGTGGGCTTGTTTGGCAATCTATTTAAAAAAATCGGCCAGGCCATGGGCTTGACGAAGATTGATGAGAGTTTTTTTGAGGAATTGGAAGAACAATTGATCCTGGCGGATGTAGGGGCTGTAACAGCTATGGATTTGGTGGAGAATTTGCGCCGGGAGGCCAAGAAACAGGGCCTTGACTCCGTGGAAGCTTGCGCCGGTTGCTTCCGGCAGCAGATTACCGAGCTTTTGGAGGCGGGGGAGCACCAGTTGCAGCTTGAGCCTCAAGGCTTGACGGTAGTTTTATTTCTGGGGGTCAACGGCGTAGGCAAAACCACCACCATCGGCAAGCTGGCCAACCAATTAAAGAGTCAGGGCCAAAAAGTGCTGGTGGCGGCGGCGGATACTTTCCGGGCAGCGGCCATTGACCAGTTGGAGGTTTGGTGCGGCAGGGCAGGTGTGGAGCTGATCCGCCACCATGAGGGAGCCGATCCCGGTTCCGTAGTTTATGACGCCATGGCTGCCGCCCATTCCCGCAAGGTGGACGTGCTTTTGGTGGATACTGCCGGCCGCCTGCAAAACAAGAGCAATCTCATGGAAGAGCTGAAGAAGCTGCGGCGGATTATTGAGCGGGAACATCCCGGCCAGCCCGGGGAAGTACTGCTGGTGCTGGATGCCACTACGGGGCAGAATGCCCTTTCCCAGGCCAAGCTGTTTAAGGAGGCTGCAGGCGTTACCGGTGTGGTTTTGACGAAGCTGGACGGCACCGCCAAGGGCGGCGTAGTGCTGGGTATCCAGCATGAATACGGCCTGCCGGTGAAGTTTACCGGCTGGGGCGAGGGGATTGGGGATTTGCAGCCTTTTGACGCTGCCGGCTTCAGCCAGCGGCTCTTTGAAATAGGGGAAGGGGAGGAATAGACTATGGGTTGGCTGATTAAAGGAGCCCTGATCGTCCCTATGGCCTCCTTGGCAGGAGAGCTGGGGGATGAGGAGGGAAAGCCCGGTTTTTCGAAGCTCTGGTTTACCGGGGATATTGCGGTGGCGGCGGACAGAATTGTAGCTATCGGTGAGGATCTGTCTTTGGAGCTGCCGGCTTTGACGACGAAATACGGGGAGCTGACGATGATCCCGGCTCAAGGCTTCATTGCTATGCCGGGTCTGGTCAATGCTCATAGCCATAGCGTGATGAACCTTTTCCGGGGGGCCGGCGACGACATGTCCCTGGAGGACTGGCTTTTTAAGCGGATTTTCCCTCTGGAAGATAAGCTGGACGGCCGGGCCGCCGCCATCGGGGCTGCCAGCGCCGTTCTGGAAATGATCGGCTCCGGTACCACCTGCTGCTGTGATTCCTATTTCTTTATGGATGAGGTAGCCCAGGTTATGCTGGACAGCGGCATCCGGGCCAATCTGGGCCGGGGGCTTACCGATGCGGCCGGCCCCGGCAGCGGCGCCGGCCGCCTGGCGGAGGCCGAGGCACTTTTTAAGAAATGGCAGAATGCCGGGGAGGGCCGGATTAAGTTTTGGCTGGCCCCCCATGCTCCCTATACCTGCTCCGACGAGTATTTGCAGGAAATTCTGGCTAAGGCGGCGGAACTGCAGGTGGGCTTGAATATCCATGTGGCGGAAACCAGGACGGAGTTTAACGAAAGCCTGGCCAAATACGGCATGACCCCGGTGGAACGGCTGAATTCCCTTGGCCTGTTCGATCAGGGACCCCGGGTGCCGGTTTTGGCCGTCCACTGCGTCTGGCTGACAGAGGATGACCGCCGGATTCTGAAAGACAAACAAGTCAGCGTGGTCCACAATCCCCAAAGTAATTTAAAGCTGGGCAGCGGCATCGGTCAAATACCGGCGCTGATGGCTGCCGGTGTGCCGGTGGCTCTGGGTACCGACGGCGCCGCCAGCAACAACAATCTGGATTTGTGGGAAGAAATCCGGGAGGCGGCCTTGATTCACAAAGGGGAGCGCCACAACCCCACCCTGATGCCGGCAGCCCAGGTGCTGCAGATGGCCTGCCCTATCGGCGCTAAAGCCATCGGTTTTCCGGAATGCGGCACTTTGGCCGTGGGCCAAAAGGCTGACATCATTTTAGTGGACCTGGATCAGCCCAACATGCGGCCTCTCATCGATCCTATCTCCCAGCTAGCCTATAGCGCCGGTCCTGCCAATGTGGATACGGTGATGATCGATGGCCGGCTGGTGCTGCGCAAAAAAGAATTTTTGACTTTGGATAAGGAGAAGATTCTTTTTGAGGTGCAGCAAAAGGCGGAGGAGCTTTTGGCCGGAATGTGACGGAGGCGTTTGTCGAACTCTCTGCGCCGTGATAAGACAGAACGATATGTGTGGCAGACAGCGAGGGGTTCGCTGCCTGCCGGTTTTTTGTTGTGCGCCTATTTTATGGGAGGGCGGGGAATTAGCGAGGATTTAGTGAGGAGTTAGCGAGGTCTTAACAGGAGCTGGCTGTGCAATTTTGCAGGTTTGTAGTGGTTTGATGCAGCTAACTGCTCAATTTTGCAGGTTTGTCATTCATCGATTCTCTTTTTGGAAGGCTTCTGGACTGCATCTAGGGGGAGAGATGAAGAAGAGCACTATTTAAGGAGAAAACCCCCTTATAAAGTATACATTTTTGAGTAAGAGGCGGTCAGCAGGGGTTACAAAGCTGCAATTTTGCACAGTTAGCCTCAGCTAATCGTTACAAACCTACAAATTTGTGCAAAACGAGGCTAGCAGTGGTTGGGACGACCGGGAAGCTGAAAACACCAAAAAAGCCTGTTACCAACTCCAAATTTGCGAAAAATAGGGGAGCTTTTCGAGGACACTGAAAAAGTCGGCGGCAAATCGGGCGAGGTGCACAAAAATCGAAGTTGTGTCACAGCGGACATCAAATTTAGGCTAAAAGCAGAGGCTAACTGCACAAAAATCGAAGTTGTGTCGCACTAGTTCCTTCAAATTGGCTTAGATTACGAAAAACTGCCCTCTAATCCGTTACACAACCTCGATTTTTGTGCATCTGAAAGCGAAAAAACAGTAAAATCCCCTGCCTGCCGTCACACAACCTCGATTTTTGTGCAGTTGGCAACAGTGAACCCGATTTTAGCCACTATACGGACTGCGGCTTTTTCAGCGGCCTCAAGCTTTTCCGCAATTGGCAGCAGTTGCAATTCGTACACATAAATAAATGATGTGTCTAGCACCGAACAGCTTTTGCGCATCATCGCGGATATGCTGCCATTGCCGTTGCGCTGCTGCTGCTACCAGAAAAAAACTGGCTGTACAGTAAAAATACTTGATGCCAAGGAAAAATCCTTGACAAAGCCTGCGGCCCCATGTAAAATGACTTTTGTCGATGTGTTAAGCGGCATATTGATTGCCGCCGGAATAGGCGGATTAACACAGGAGGCATTATGAAAGACGTGGCCCGGCGGGCTTTTTTACTGGACTTTTACGGTCCCCTATTGACGGAGAAGCAAAGGGATATTTATGAGTGGTATTACCAGCAGGATCTTTCCCTGGGGGAAATCAGCCAGTTTGCTCAGGTATCCCGTAATGCAGTATATGATTTAGTCAGCCGTACCGACGAGAAGCTGGAGCGCTATGAGAAGGCCCTGGGCCTGATTGCCGCCAATGAGCGGCAGGAGACGGCCAAGGAAGAACTGGCCGGCGGCTTTGAAGACTGGCTGGCAGCAAACGGCGAAGGCTTGAAGACAGAGGCCAGGGAGGCATTGGCAGCCCTGATCAGCCGTCTGCGGGAAGCATAGGTATGAACTTTAGGCAAAATTTCATGGTTAAAGTGGGCTGTTTCTTCAAAATAGTGAAGAGCACCTAGCAAAAACACTAAATACGGCTAAGGGCAGTTGAATACAGCCGAAAGATAATGTTTGGGACACTTTAAACTTGAAATTTTGGTACAGGTTGAAGAGATATCCTTAAATACGTAGCACGCAGAGGGAGCTACGATCTCAACCTGCTATCCGTAGGCACTAAGGGCGCAGATGTTCAGCCAAGAGGAGATTTTATGGCATTTGAAAGTTTAGCAGACAGACTGCAAAATGTATTTAAAAAACTGCGGGGCAAGGGCAAGCTTTCCCCCCAGGATGTAGATGAGGCCATGCGGGAAGTACGGATGGCCCTTTTGGAGGCCGACGTCAACTTTAAAGTGGTCAAAAGCTTTGTGGCCACGGTGAAGGAGCGTTCCGTGGGCGCTGAGGTTATGGAGAGCCTCACTCCCGGCCAGCAGGTCATCAAGATCGTCAACGAGGAATTGACGGCACTGATGGGCAATAACCCTTCCCAGATTACCAATGCAGGCCGGGGGCCTACGGTGATCCTGATGGTGGGTTTGCAGGGCTCCGGTAAAACCACTTCCAGCGCCAAGCTGGCCCGTTACTTTAAAAAGCAAGGACGGCGGCCCATGCTGGCAGCCTGTGATATCTATAGGCCGGCAGCCATCAAGCAGTTGCAGGTTTTAGGACAGCAACTGGAGGTACCGGTGTTTTCCCTGGGTGATCAGACCAGCCCCGTGGATATTGCTAAAGGTGCTTACGCCGAGGCGGAGCGCCAGGCCATGGACATGCTGATTATCGATACCGCCGGCCGGCTCCATATTGACGATCAATTGATGGAAGAGCTGGAGGCCATTTGTGCCGCGGTAAAAACTCAGGAGATTTTGCTGGTGGTGGACGCCATGACCGGTCAGGATGCGGTGAAGGTCACTGAGACCTTCAATGAGCGGCTGGAGCTTACCGGCGTGATTCTGACCAAGCTGGACGGCGATACCCGGGGCGGTGCCGCCTTATCCGTCAAAGCCGTTACCGGCAAGCCCATCAAATTCGTGGGTATGGGCGAAAAGACCGATGCTTTGGAGCCTTTTTATCCCGACCGGATGGCTTCCCGGATATTGGGCATGGGGGATATTCTGACCCTGATCGATAAAGCCCAGGCCAATGTGGACCTGAAAAAAGCTCAGGAAATGGAACAGCGGATGCGCAAAGCAGAGATGACGCTGGATGACTTTCTGGAGCAGATGCAGCAGATGAAAAACATGGGACCCTTGGATCAGATTTTAGGAATGCTGCCGGGAGCCGGCAAGATCAAAGGGCTGAAGGATATGCAGGTGGACGAGAAGGATATGGCTCATACGGAAGCCATCATCCGCTCCATGACCCCGGAAGAACGCCGCCGGCCCCAGATCATCAACGGCAGCCGCCGCAAGCGCATCGCCGCCGGCAGCGGCACCAGCATAGCCGACGTCAACCGGCTGATCAAGCAGTTTGAGCAAAGCCAGAAGCTGATCAAGCAGTTTGGCCAGATGGGCAAGGGTAAAAAAGGTTTTAAACTGCCTTTCTGATTAAAGTATAAATATTGATAAATGAAACTAAAATAAGGAGGTGAAGCAAATGGCAACAAGAATTCGCTTGAGAAGGATGGGTGCAAAAAAAGCCCCTTTTTACCGGGTGGTAGTGGCTGATTCCCGCTATCCCAGAGACGGCCGTTTTATTGAGGAGATCGGTTACTACGATCCCACGAAAAACCCTGTTGTGATCAATATCAATGAGGAACGGGCCAAATATTGGGTAGGTACCGGCGCTCAGCCCTCCGATACCGTTAAGGCTCTGCTGGTGAAAGCCGGTGTAATCACCAAATCCGTCTAATCCCCCCGGCAAAAGATGCAGCTAACGCGTATCTGAAGGATAAGGAGGATAAAATGAAGGATCTGGTGGAATACCTGGCCAAGGCACTGGTTGAACATCCCGATCAGGTGCTGGTGACCCAGCGGGAAGACGAAGAGGCCATTGTCATTGAGCTGAAAGTCTTGTCGGAAGATATGGGAAAAGTGATCGGCAAACAGGGCCGGATCGCCAAATCCATTCGCACCCTGGTAAAAGCTGCGGCAGGCCAGGAAGAAAAGAAAAAAATTGCGGTGGATATTATCCCCCGGGATGAAGATTGATCAACGAAACAGCCGGGAAAGGTGACTGCCTTCCCGGTTGTAAATTTTTTTAAGGATATGGTGAGGCCATGTATATATCAATCGGCAAAATCGTCAATACTCACGGCATAAAAGGCGAGGTTAAGGTAAAGGTCTTCAGCGACAGCCTGGAAAGATTTGAAGGGGTGGAACAGGTCTACGCCAGCCCTGACGAGAGGGGAGAAAAAGGGCAGCTTTTGACTATTACCGGTATTCGCTACCATAAAGATATGGCTATGCTGACGTTTAAAGAAACGTCTGATCTCACCCAGGCGGAGAAGCTGAAGAATTACTACTTGCAGGTGCCAGAAAAGGATTTGCCGCCGCTGCCCGAAGGCAGGTATTACATTTATCAGCTGGAGGGCCTGTCCGTATGGGAAAAGGATGTTTGCTACGGCACTCTCACCGAAGTGCTGCAGCCCGGCAGCAATGACATCTACGTAGTCAAGGAAGGCAAACGGGAGATCTTGGTCCCGGCCTTGAAAACGGTAATTAAATCCGTGGATCTGGACCAGGGCCGTATGGAAGTGGAATTGCCGGCGGGCTTGCTGGAGCTGTACCAATGAAAATAACGATATTGACTATATTCCCGGAAATGTTTGAGGGGCCTTTGAGCGCCAGCATTCTTAAACGGGCCAGGGAGCAGGGCCTTCTGACCTTTGAGACGGTGAACTTCCGGGATTACGCTTTATCCAAACATAAAAATGTGGATGACATACCCTTTGGCGGCGGCGCCGGCATGCTGCTTAAACCGGAGCCTATCTTTGCGGCTTTGGAGGCGGTGCGGGGGCCTAAGGAGGCTTACGGGGGCAAGGTAATCCTCATGAGTCCTCAGGGAGCGCCCTTTACCCAGCAGACGGCGGCCAGGCTGGCCCGGGAGCAGGAGTTGATCTTTATCTGCGGCCATTATGAGGGCTTTGATGAGCGGATCAGGACTTTAGCCGATGAAGAGATTTCCATCGGCGACTATGTGCTGACCGGGGGAGAGCTGCCGGCTATGGTGGTTATCGACAGCCTCTGCCGGCTGATTCCCGGCGTCTTGGGTGAGGCGGCTTCCCATGAGGCCGATTCTTTTTCCGACGGGCTGCTGGAGCATCCCCATTATACCCGGCCCCGGGAGTTTCGGGGCATGGAGGTGCCGGAGGTGTTGCTTTCCGGCAATCACGAAGAAATCCGCCGCTGGCGGCGTAAAGAAGCCTTGCGGCGAACCTGGCTGCGGCGGCGGGAGCTGCTGGAAGCTGCTGATTTAAGCCGGGAGGATCAAAAATTTCTGGAGGAAATCTGCCGGGAAGAAGGCATATAAAAAGGTATATAAGAGGGCGTATGACAAAAGAAAATCGAATTTTTTTAGGTCTGGTTCATTATCCTATTTATAATAAAAACAGCGAGATGGTAGCCACTTCGGTGACCAATCTGGATATCCACGATATTTCCCGGGCGGCAGCTACTTATGATTTAAATAAATATTTCATCATTCATCCTCACCCCAGCCAAAGACAGCTAGTAACCGAGCTGCTGGCCTATTGGCAGGAGGGCTATGGGGCAGAGTACAACCCCGACCGCAAAGAGGCTTTGGCCCGGCTGGCCCTGGTGGATTCCCTGAAGGTGGCAGTGGAGGAGATTAAGGCTCAATACGGCGGTCCCGTTTACACTATCGTCACCGACGCCCGTACATTTCCCCGCAGTATTTCTTATAGGGGGCTGCGGCAAAAGCTGTGGGAAAATAGCGACTGTAATTATTTGCTGCTTTTTGGTACAGGCTATGGCTTAGCGGCGGAAATCATGGAAGAAGCGGATTATGTGCTGGCTCCCGTTTTGGGCAGAGGGCCATATAACCACCTTTCGGTGCGCAGTGCCGCCGCCATCATTATCGACCGGCTTTTGGGGCCGGCCTGGTGGAATGAGGAGGAATAGCCATGGTTTTGTTGCAGACGGAGCGGCTTTTGCTGCGGCCTTTTGAGCAGAGGGATCTTGAAGATTTATTTGAATATGCCCGGCAGCCGGAGGTGGGACCGGCAGCAGGCTGGCGGCCCCATGAGGATATTGAAGAAACCCGGGAAGTACTGCAAAATTTTCTGGGCAATTCCGGGGAGCTGGCCATTGTGGACAGGTCTGAGGATAAGGTTATCGGCTCTATCGGATTAACGAAGGACGAGCGGCGGGACAATAACCGGGCCAAAGCCATGGGCTATGCCCTGAACCGTCATTATTGGGGCCGGGGCTACATGGCCGAGGCTGTGGGAGCCGTGCTGAACTACGGCTTTAATACCCTGCTGCTTAATCTGGTGAGCATCTATCATTTTCCCTTTAATGAACAGTCCCGGCGGGTTATTGAAAAATGCGGCTTTGTTTATGAAGGAACTCTGCGGCAAGCCAAAGGGATTTACGATGGCCGGGTTCATGACGTGGTTTGCTATTCCATGACCAGAGAAGAATATAGAAATTATTGTAAGTAAATCAATTATGCTGCTTTCTTTTCAGGAAAAAAATGGTATAATGTAGCTATAGGAACTGTTGCTTGGCGGCTTTCCCTCCTATTATCGAATAATAGGAGGGGGGTGATATGGTATGGCAGTAACATGGCTGGAGTTGTTTAACTTCTGCCTGATTCTCCTAACATTAGCCTCGTTGTTGTTGAAAAAGAACAAGAAAAAATAGCCGCCTGCAAGCAAGCGGCCGATCTCAATAACTGAGGGACTACCGCCGGACAAAAGCAGCAGTTCCTATTTGTATTTATATCCTATCATAGTTTGCTTTATTCTTCAATGGAGAATTTATTCAACGGGCTGCACTTTGGCCAGTGTGGCCAGGCGCCCCAAAAGGTAGATTAATAGTATAATGCTTACTATAGCGAGGTGATGTTAAAAATGCCATATCTAGTTAGGGCGATACAGTATAGTGACTGGGACAGTATAAGCAAAATATATTTGCAAGGAATAAATACAAACCTGGCAACATTTCAAACAGAATGTCCCCAGTATAGCGATTGGGAAGCAGCTCATCATAAACACAGCAGATTAGTGATCGTGATGGATGATAATATAATTGGCTGGGCAGCTCTGGCGCCGGTTTCGGGGCGGTGCGTGTACTCAGGTGTAGCTGAGGTTAGTATTTATGTTGATGAAGCTCAAAGAGGCAAGGGTATTGCCACAATACTAATGAAAGCTCTCATAGACAGCGCTGAAAAAAACGGTATTTGGACACTACAGTCAGCAATTCTGCAGGATAATGAAGCCAGTATCCGATTGCATGAAAAATGCGGATTTCGCATGGTAGGATATCGGGAAAAGATAGGACTGGACCGTTATGGCAACTGGCGAAATATTGTATTAATGGAATATAGAAGTAAGACAGTCCCGGCGGGTTATTGAAAAATGCGGCTTTGTTTATGAAGGAACTCTGCGGCAAGCCAAAGGGATTTACGATGGCCGGGTCCATGATGTGGTTTGCTATTCCATGACCAGAGAAGAATATAGAAATTATTGTAAGTAAATTAATGATAATGCTTTCTTTTCAGGAAAAAAATGGCATGGCAGTAACATGGCTGGAGTTGTTTAACTTCTGTCTGATTCTCCTAACATTAGCCTTGTTGTTGTTGAAAAACAACAAGAAAAAATAGCCGCCTGCTAGCAGGCGGCCAACCCCAGTAATTGAGGGACTGCCGCCCCAACAAAAGCAGCAGTTCCTATTTGTATTTATATCCTATCACAGTTTGCTTTATTCTTCAATGGAGAATTTATTCAACCGGCTGAACTCTGGCCACGCCGCTTTTGATAGCGGCCCGGGCTACGGCGCCGGCCACCGCATCCTTGACCCGGGGATCAAAGGCGGCAGGCATGATGTAATCAGCGCTGAGCTCTGCGTCGGATACCAGGCTCGCTATTGCCTCAGCGGCGGCGATTTTCATCTCATCATTGATATCGCTGGCCCGTACGTCCAAGGCGCCCCGGAAGATGCCGGGAAAGGCCAATACGTTGTTGATCTGATTGGGAAAATCGCTGCGGCCTGTGCCTACTACGGCGGCGCCGGCTTCCTTGGCTTCCTCGGGAAAAATCTCCGGAGTCGGATTAGCCATAGGAAAGAGAATGGCGTCTTTGGCCATGGTTTTAACCATATCCTTAGTGATGGTGCCGGGGCCGGAAACACCGATAAATACGTCGGCTCCTGCCAGGACTTCGGCGATGCTGCCTTTTTTCATCAACTTATTGGAGATGGCGGCCATTTCCTGCTTCTCCGCATTCAGCCCTTCCCGGCCGGCATAGATGGCCCCGGCCCGGTCGCACATCACTACGTCTTTCAGGCCCACAGCCATCAGCAGCTTAATGATGGCTACACCGGCGGCCCCGGCGCCGCTGGTGACTACGCTGATATCCCGGATATCTTTGCCTACCACCTTCAGGGCATTGATCAGGGCAGCCAGGGTTACTACGGCGGTGCCGTGCTGGTCGTCGTGGAAGATGGGAATATCGCAGCGCTCTTTAAGCTTGCGCTCAATTTCAAAGCAGCGGGGAGCGGAGATATCCTCCAAATTAATGCCGCCGAAGCTGCCGGCCAAAAGAGCTACCGTATTGACAATGTCGTCCACATCCTTGGAACGGATGCAGAGAGGAATGGCGTTGACGCCGCCAAACTCCTTAAAGAGGACGCATTTGCCTTCCATCACCGGCATGCCGGCTTCGGGGCCGATATCCCCCAGGCCCAGGACGGCAGTGCCGTCGGTGACTACGGCTACCATATTGCCCCGGCCGGTCAGCTCGTAGCTTAAGTCTACATTTTTTTGAATCTCCAGGCAAGGCTGGGCTACTCCCGGGGTATAGGCGATGCTGAGCTGCTCTTTATTTGTTACTTTAGCCTTGGACACAATCTCCAGCTTGCCTTTCCATTGGGCATGCATTTTCAGGGCTTCCGCCGCGTAATCCATGATCGATACCTCCTATAAATCTATTGCTTCCATCATAATTCTGAAAATCTGATCTGTAAAATACATATTTTTTCTAATATAATAGATTTTATCTATGATGGAAGGAGAAGCAGATGAAGATATCGCAAATCCGGCATTTTCAGGCGGTATGCCGGTATAAAAACGTGACCCGGGCTGCCGAGAGCCTGCATATTACCCAGCCCTCCGTATCCAGTTCAATCAAGGAGCTGGAGGAGGAGTTTGGCGTCAATCTCTTTCACCGGATCAATAAACGGCTGGTGCTGACCCGGGAAGGAGAATTCTTTTTGGAGCGGTCCAATCTTCTTTTGGAGCAGGTGGATACTTTGGAAGCTCAGATGAAGGACCTGGGCAGCGGCAAAAACTTGATCCGCATCGGCGTACCCCCCATGATCGGCACCTTTCTTTTTCCCGCTATGTTCGACGCTTTCCACGAGAAATATCCGGAAATCAAGTTGGAAATGGTGGAACAGGGTTCCCGGATCACCAATAAATTGGTGAAAAGCGAGGAGCTGGACTTAGCTATGGCCATTGTGGATGAGGCCGTAGATCATGAGCTCCACAAGCTGGATATTTTCAGCACCCGCCTGGTATTTTGCGTCAGGGCCGGCCACCCCCTGGCCTGCCGGGACAGTGTGGGCCTCCAGGACTTGCGGCAGGAGCCCATTATTTTATTTAAGAGTGATTCCTCTCAAAACGCTATTTTGCTGAGCCGTTTTAAAAGCCTGGATATTGAGCCCAATGTGTTGCTTTCCTCCAGTCAGCTCTATACGATCAAACATTTTGTGGCGGCAGGACGGGCGGGAGCCTTCTTATTTCAGGAGATTGCCGATATGGAGCCGGATATCGCAGGGGTGCCTTTAGAAGAACCTATTCTTATGGATATCTGCCTGATTTGGAAAAAGAACCGCCACATTTATAGTGATGCCGCTAAGTTTATTGAGTTTACGAAGTCATATAACGAAGGGGCTAAATGAAAACAAGGCCCCCCGGCCTATGCCGGAGAGCCTTGGAAGAGGCTTGGTTGCCTGGTTATTGGACAGGTATTTCCTGATACTGGTCCAAATCATCAGGCAATTGGACGGTTACCTGTTTGCCGGGCTGGTTATAGATCATATCCAGCTTCATATCCATATCTGCGCTTTCACCTTCAACGGTAACGTTCATGGTGATGTTCATTTCCTGGCGGTCGATGTAACCCTCTTTGTTAACATAAAAAACACCGGAAACCTCTTTAATGGCAATGCTTTGGGAATCGCTCATGTTGACGAAATCCTTCATCTGGCCCATATAGCTCATGATATATTCGGTCATTATTTCGCCGTTGCCGGTGAAACTAAGGATTTGATAGTCACCGGATTGTTCCAGCTTAATATCCTTCAGAATCTCCTCCGGTAAAGGCTCCATACCTGTCATGTTTTCGGCCTGAGCATTAATGGTTTCCAGATCCATGGCCTGTTTGACCTTCATACCCATCATATCCATGTAGTAAAAACCGTCGCTATAATAAGTCTGCATGGTTATTTGTTCGGGAGTTGCTGCCCCATCGCCAATGCCGCTAAGGCTCATATCCATTTTCATGTCCATTTTTAAATTTGAACCGGCGGGATTTTCCATTTTAATGGCTGAATCGGAAGTGATGGTTACTTTCTCCTCGCCTACCACCATGTCCATATCCAGCTTCATGCTAAGGTCTAAAGAGGTCAACTCCTCATTTTTCGCCAGGGCGCTATTGTAAACTTCCAAAGCGCTGGCTGCTTCACTGCTGCAAGCGCTTATGGAAAAAATAAAGAGTGCAACCAGCAAAGCAACAATACTTTTTTGCTTCATTTCTTTCTCCTTTCACTTTGCTTATCGGTGTGCCGCTAAGACACGAATACTATTGTAACGTAATTTCCCTATCTTCACAAGCTTCATTGGATACGGAAAATAGAACTTTGAGGAATAGGCAATAGTATTCCTATTCAGTAAAATTTCATTTTTGCACCATTGACCAATAGTCATTTTTCTTTTACAATGAAAATGACTATTGGTCATTTCGCGGAAGGGAAGGCGCAGCCTTGGAAAGCAAATCCTTTGTGACGATAGAGAATTTAACGAAGATTTACCGGATAGGCGAGGTTGAGGTAACGGCAGCGGCGGGAATTAATCTGACTATTGAGGAAGGTGAGTTTGCCGCCGTAGTGGGTCCCTCCGGCGCCGGTAAATCTACGGTCCTCAATATATTGGGGGGCATGGATACACCCACTGCCGGCCAGGTCATTGTAGACGGGCAGGTTATCAGCGGTTATAGCCAGAAAGAGCTGACAACTTACCGCCGCAATGATATCGGTTTTGTCTTTCAATTTTATAATTTAGTACCCAATTTAACAGCTTTAGAAAATGTGGAGTTAGCTTTGCAAATCTGCCGGCAGCCCCTGGACCCGGTGGAGACTTTACAGGCAGTGGGGCTGGCTGACCGCATGGATAATTTTCCCGCCCAGCTTTCCGGCGGTGAGCAGCAAAGGGTATCCATTGCCAGGGCCATTGCCAAAAACCCCAAGCTTCTGCTTTGTGACGAGCCTACCGGCGCCTTGGATTTTGCCACGGGCCGCAAGGTGCTCTCCCTTTTACAGGATACCTGCCGGCGCTTGAAAAAAACCGTGGTTATCATCACCCACAACCTGGCTATCGCCCCGGCGGCCGACAGGGTAATCCACATTCGGGGCGGCCTGGTTTCGAAGGTGGAGTTGAATCCTGCGCCGGTGCCGGTGGAGGAAATCGAGTGGTGATTCTGCTGCCAAAGGCTCTTGCACTGTCGGCAAATTGTGAATTAGCGCCCTTCGCCCAATGGGGATTAATGGCCCGCACTGATTCGACCTCCTGTCTCAGCAGTGCTTTCCACGCCATCCCTGGCGTTCCAGCCATTAAAGCCCCATTTCCTCAGGGGCTAATTCTACAATTTGCCTCCAAGTGCCTTCGCCTTTGGCAGCAGAATCAGTAATAAAATTAGTGAATTAGCGTCCTTCGTCTAATGGGGATTAATGGCCCGCACTTTCGTAATAGTGAAAAACAATATTAATATAGGAGTTTGGCAGTGGAAGCAATGACGGCAGCAGGCAGAAAAAAGGCATATTGGAAAAATTGCTGGCGGGCTATTTGGGGTAACAAACGGCGTTCCCTGATGCTGCTGCTGATCACGGCCTTGGGCTCCGCTTTCTTTGTGGGGCTGCGCTCCACCTCTCCGGATATGAATTTGACTTTTGACCGTTATTTTGACAGCCAGGGTATGTACGATATTCAGATAGTCAGCAATTTAGGGCTGACTAAAGATAATGTGGAGGCTTTTCGAGGGGTGGCGGGGGTGGAACGGGTAGAGCCGGCTTATTCCGCCGACCTTTTTGCCCAGATCGGGGATGCCAGCTACCTTTTCCGTTTTCACTCCCTGCCGGAAAATGCTGAGCATATGCTGGCTGCTCCCAGCCTGCAGAAAGGCCGTTTGACCTTAATGCCCGGAGAATGTCTGGTGGATTACCGCTTCGCTTTAATGGCTCAATGCGGCGTCGGCGATGAGCTGACGATCTTTACCGGCGATGACGGGCCTGTTACCGATTTTTTAACCCGAAAGACCTATACCATTGCGGGCTTGGTGGATTCTCCTCTTTATCTCTTGCCCAATTTAGGCTCTTCCAGTAAGGGCAGCGGTACCTTAGACGCCTTTGCTTATTTGCCGGCAGAGGATTTTACTTCCGGCGTCTATACGGAGGCCCAAATTACTTTAACTAACCCCCGCCGCTACTCCCGCTTTGATCAACAGTTCAAGGATATGTCCGGGGCTGTGGAAGACCGGCTCCAGGAGCTGGGAGACGAAATGGTCCAAAAGCGGCGCCGGGTCTTAGTGGCCCAGGGAGCTAGGGAAATCGAGGAAAGCCGCCGGGCTCTCCGGGCTTCCCGGGAAGAGCTGCGGCAGCAGGAAGAAGCTCTGGTCCGGGGAGAAAGGGACTGGCAAGAGCAGGCGGCGGAACTTAGTCAACAAAAGTATCAATTGAAGCAAGGTTTAGACCAAGGCCGGAAGATGCTCCGGGAGGGACGCCGGGAATTGGATGAGGCCCGCCGCAGCCTGGAGGCAGGTTTAGCCGCTTTAAGGCAAAGAGAAAAAAACCTAGCCTTAGCCATAGCTGCAACGGCGGCGGCAGCGGAAGACGCTGCCGGGGCTTCCAATCAGGCTTTCCTTACTGCTTTAGAAGAACAAAAAAAATCTCTCCTGGCTGCTCAGCGTCAGCTGGAGGAACAAGAACTGCTGCTTTTGCAGGAGGAGCTGAATATTCAGGCTGAAGACTATGGCCGGCAGGCAGGTCTTGGGGCCGCCCAACGAGAATTGGAGTTGGCGGCTGATGCTTTAGCTGACAGCCGCAATGCTTTAGAAGCAGGGAAAAGAACCGCAGAAACCTCTCTGGATCTGGCGGAAAAGGCTATACTCCAAGGCCAAAAAGCTTTGGTAAACTTCCCCGAGGGCAAGTGCTATGTTCTGGGCCTGGAAAAAACCATGGGCTTTGGCAGCTTTGAACAAGACAGCGGGCGGATCAATTCTTTAAGCTATACCTTTCCCTTGGTTTTCTTTCTGGTGGCGGCTCTGGTGGCCTTCACCAGCATGGTGCGGATTATTGAGGATGACCGGGCCACTGCCGCCGCCATGGTTTCCCTGGGTTACGATACAAAAACCGTCATGGGGAAATATCTGGTTTATGCCTTAGCCGTAGCCGTTCCCGGCACTATTTTAGGTATTGCCATAGGCTACCGCCTGCTGCCCGTTATTGTTTTTAACTTCGGCTACCGGATCATGTATCTTTTGCCGCCCATTCAGGTTCGCCTTTATGGGGGCCTTTGCGCCCAGGCCTTTCTGATCTGTATTGCCAGTGTGGTGTTGCCGGCTTTCTTCGTTTCTTTTTCCTTATACAAACAGAGCCCTGCTCAATTAATGCGGCCGAAAGCGCCGCAGAGAGGCAAGCGGGTCTTTTTGGAAAACATCAAAACCATATGGCGCTCTCTCAGCTTTTCCGCCAAAGTCACCGCCCGGAATATTCTCCGCTACAAAAAGCGTTTTGCCATGACGGTGGTGGGCATTATCGGCTGTACCGCCATTATTCTTACGGGCTTCGGCCTGCGGGACTCCATTAGGTCCATTACCGTCAACCAGTTTGAACGGATCTATCATTTCAGCCTGCGTATCACCATTGCCGACGAGGCTAAAGGCTCTGAGCGTTCGGCCCTGGAGCGCTTTTTAACGGCAGAAAAAGAAATAGAAGCCTGGCAATACCAGCGCCGGGAAAATATTGAAGTGAGCTTTCGTCAGAAGGAGGGCTCTCACGAAACCACCCTGGTGGTGCCCCAGGACCCGGAAAATTTAGGCCAATTTATCCGTTTAGCGGAACCGGGCAGCGAAAAAACCGTCAACCCAACGGATAAAGGCGTGGTGATTACAGAAAAGCTGGCCTCTCTGCTAGGGGTCAAAGCCGGCGATACCATTACTTTGGAAGATGAGGATGATAAAATCTATCAGGTTCCCGTGGCGGCTGTTGCAGAGAACTATGTGGAGCATTTCCTTTATATGACGCCGGAGCAGTACGGCTATGTTTTTGATCGAAAAATTCATTATAATACCCTGCTTTGCCGCACCCCGGCTCTCAGCCAAAGCCGCCAGGATGAGCTGGGACTAGATATTCTGGATTTTGGCGGCGTCACCGCACTAGCCTATAATGACCGGGTCAAAGATTTTTATCAGGATATGATCGGTTCCCTTAACGTGGTGGTTCTCGTTTTGATTATTTCCGGCGCCTTGCTTTCCTTTGTGGTTCTCTTTTGCCTTACGGGCATCAATATTGATGAACGCAAGCGGGAATTGGCCACTTTGCGGGTTCTGGGCTTTTATGAAGAGGAAGCCGCCGCCTATATTTTTCGAGAAAACGTTGTTAATACCATTATCGGCGTAGCTTTAGGATTAGGCGCCGGAGTTTTGCTTCATCAATACATCATCCGGACGGCGGAAATTGACCGGGTGATGTTTGGTAAAAGTATCGCTTTACCCAGTTACCTTTTTGCGGCTGCCCTGACCTTTTTGTTTACCCTTTTTGTTAATACCGTAATGACAAAGGATATTCGCAATATCGACATGGTGGAGTCCCTGAAAAGCGTAGAATAAAAACAGGAGGCATGCAGGTGAACATTCAGGAGCTAATGGCAAAATGGCAGAGGGCAAAGGCCGGCCTTTCCCCCAAAACTATACGCAGAGCGGCGGTAATCACTATAGGAGCGGCAATGCTCATCTTATTCAGCGTTCTTTTCAATGCTTACCGTTCCCTTCCCCCTGCTGCCTACACCCTGCAGCAGATTAACCTGCGGCAGTCGGTGCAGGCTGAAGGCATGGTGGAAGCCGGAGAAAAGAGGGAGATCTATGCCCCTTCCAGCTTGAAGGTGCGGGAGCTGTTGGTGGAGGAAGGCCGTCGGGTGGCTGCCGGCGACTTGCTGGCAGTGCTGGACACGGAAACCCTGGAATTGGAGATCCGCCGGGGAGAGTTGAGCATTCAAAATGCCGAGGCTAATCTCAGCAGTGAACAGCGTACTTTGGCTAATGGGGTAACCAATGCCCGCAACACCCAGGCCAGCGCCGCCTTATCCCTGCAAACCGCCCAGCGGGAGCTTGACGCCCTGCTGGCCCAGCAGGGCAATGAAGCGGCGGTGGTGGCGGCCAGGGCCAATCTGGATTATGCCCGGCGCACCTGGGAAAGTTACCAGGCTTTAGCGGCGGCGGAGGCTGTTTCCCGGGAAGCTTTAGCTCAGGCGGAAGAAGCTTATCATAAAACGGAGGCCGCTTATGCCGATGCGGTACAGGCGGCCAAGGATAATCTGGCCCAGGCCAGGGAGAATCTGGAGTCTGCTAAGATACGCCAGGAAAATGCGGCGGCTACCTTACAAGACGCCACAGCCCGCAACACGGATCCGGCGGCCATCGCTTTGGAACTGCAGCGGGTGGCTTTAGAGGAGAAGAAGCTGCGGCTGCGGGACGCCCGCGTTGTGGCGCCGGTTGCCGGACGCATTACCTATATGGCTGCTAAAGTGGGGGTCCCTGCCTCTGGCCTTTTGTTTGTTGTTGAAGATGATCAAAACTTGCTGGTGCGGGCCAGGGTAGAAGAATCGGATATGGCAGGCTTAACACCGGGCCTTCCCTGCTTGATTCGGATTGCCGGTTCAGGCCGGGAATATGCCGGCCAGGTGCTTTGGGTGGCTTCTGCCGCTGAACGGGATGGCGCCGGAGAGTTTTCGGCGGTAACCGGCGATGAGGTGTTTTTTCCGGTGAAGGTTGGCTTTGAGAAAGTTGATGAGGGGCTGCTGATCGGCATGAATGCGGAAGTGGAATTCATTCTGGCCCAAAAAGAGAATTGTTTCGGGGTACCCAAGGATTTGGTGGAAGAAATCCAAGGTGAGGCCTGCGTTTTTACCAGGAGAGGTTTTTTCTTAAAACCCATCCCTGTGGAAACCGGTTTGCAAACAGGAAAAATGACGGAAATCAGCGGCGGCGCTTTGCGGGAGGGTTTGCCTCTATATAAAAAGCAAGGCTGAAGAATTCGGGATGAGATGATTCGGGAGGATTTGAGGAGGCAGCATGGTTAAGATCAAAGAAAAAAAGGCCCATACGGAGGAGCAGCTTTTGGAAGCCGCCTTTGCCTTGTTTGTGGAAAAAGGCACGGAGCAAACCACCATCGACCAAATAGTAAAAAGGGCCGGCCTGGCTAAGGGGACCTTCTATTTATACTTTCAGGATAAGCAGCATCTGCTCCAGCGGTTGGTTCAGGTTTATGCCGATGCTTTACTGGAAGAGGCCTGGGCGGAGTGCTTCCCCTCGTCGGGGGATTGGGATATCCTTTCTCTGCTGACCCGCTTTGCGGATTGGCTGATTGATGCCTTTGCCCGGGACAGCCGTCTCATTCGCTTTATCCACCGGGATTTGTCCTTTCAGCTTTTTTCCAGCATTACCACAAAACCGATGAAGGAGATACCCCCTCATCTATTAGCGAATATCTCCGCCCCTGTTTCTCAAGCCATTTCCGAGGATATCCCCGCCAAAGCCCTGGACAAAATTATTTTCCTCCTGGAGAAAAGCGGTATTGTCATGAAAAACCCCAAAATTGCCCTTTTCATGATCATCGAATTAATTGTAGGTACTTGCTATCAGGCAATTATTTACGGCGAGCCCTTGGATATCCAGGAATTAAAGCCTCACCTTTTTGGGGCCATCGACGGATTGGTGCGCTGCTTATAACGTCTCAGTAGAAAATTTTTCGACTGTAGAAAAGGTTGAGGAAGAGAAAGGGCGGGAAGAGTTTGGGTTTGCAGCAGAATGTTTTGGGTCAGAATATTAAAGAGAATTTCAGGAATGATTTTGAGGAAGAATCCGGGGAGTCCTTGGCCGGGCAGCAAAAGGAAGCCTTTGACCTGGCCCGGGATAAAATCCTCCATCAATACCGGGAAAGAAAAGGCATAGGCACCTTGGGAGAAAAAACCCTTCATGCCATTTTGAAGCATTATATTGAGCCAAATGAAGAATACCATGAGCAGCGCCTGGACTCTTTTGTGGCCGATATCTTTAAAGAGGGAGAGGTTTGGGAAATTCAGACCCGCAGCTTTGACAAGCTGAGAAAAAAACTGGCCAGTTTCTTAGACCGCCATCGGGTGACTATCGTTTATCCCCTGCCCCGGGTGAAATGGCTGATCTGGCTGGACCAGGAAACAGGTGAGGCCACGAAAAAGCGGAAATCACCTAAGTTGGGCAGTGCTTACGACTGTTTTCACGAGCTTTACAAGATTAAAACTATGCTTTCCCATCCCAATTTGAATCTGCGGATAGTCCTGGTAGATGTGGAAGAATACCGCTATTTGAACGGTTGGGATCAGGCAAAAAAACGGGGTTCCAGCCGTTGCGACCGCATACCCCTGGCGATTGGCCATGAAGTGCATATCGCCGGCGGCGGGGATTACCAAAAGCTGATTCCTCCTGCCTTAATCCGGGACTTTACCGCTAAGGATTTCAGTAAAGCAGCAAAAACCAGCCCGGCCAAAGCCGGCTTGGCGTTAAATGTGCTGCGGCATTTGGGGGCTGTGGAAGCTGTGGGGAAATCGGGGAAGGCTATTTTGTACAGCCGGGTTGAGGGCTGAGAAGAACCCGATACGATCAGGGCCGGGAAAAAGAGATGATCAGTCCGAGAAAAAGGCTTGTGCTGTTCAGCTTTCTATGATAAAATACATCAGTATTCGCCTGTTGGCAAGAACGGATGGTCCGCTGTCTTGATTTGATAGGCAAGGCATGAACATCTATGCAGGGAGGAGGATAGATAGTTATGGATTTATTGAGAAGTATTGAAGTTGGCCAGCTGCGCAATGACGTACCGGAATTCCGGCCTGGCGATACCGTCAAGGTACACGTTAAGGTTGTTGAAGGCGCTAAAGAAAGAGTACAGGCTTTTGAAGGCGTTGTGATCAAGCGCCGGGGCAGCGGCATTAATGAGACTTTCACCGTTCGTCGGGTTTCCTATGGTGTGGGCGTGGAGCGTTGCTTCCCCGTGCATATGCCCAGGATTCAGAAGATCGAGGTGCTGCGTAAAGGTAAAGTACGCCGGGCAAAGCTCTTTTATTTGCGGAACCTTTCCGGCAAAGCAGCCAGGATCAAGGAAAGATCCTAGTAGGGATATTGGGAAGCTGTCTTTCGAGACAGCTTTTTTCTTTTTTTGCATGCTAACTGCTAATTTTGCAGGGTGTCGGGTTATATGGATGCTGCCGGTTTTTCTTGCAAAATAGCATGGATATAATATGGTATATAATGGAAATGAAAGGGCAGAACATGACGATTCAATGGTTTCCCGGTCATATGGCCAAAACCCGGCGGCTTATGACAGACAACTTAAAATTGGTGGATGTGGTGGTGGAGATTCTGGATGCCCGTTTGCCCCAAAGCAGCCGCAATCCCCTGATTAATGAGATCATTGGGGAAAAGCCCCGGGTATTGGTGCTGGCCAAGGCCGACTTGGCGGAGGAGGAGTTTAGCAAGACCTGGCTGAGCCATTTCCGGCGGCAAGGCTTGGCGGCTGTAGCCTGTGATTTCAAGGGTTCTAATCCCAAGGGTGAGATCAAAGCGGTTACAGAGGCTATGAGGAGCCAGGCCAAAGAGATTCTGGCCAGGCGTCAGAGCCGGGGCATCAGCAATCGGGTGATCCGGGCTATGATCACCGGTATTCCCAACGTAGGCAAATCCACGATGATCAATTTATTTGCCGGTAAGGCCCGGGCAGAAACCGGCGACCGGCCGGGAGTGACCAAGGGTAAGCAGTGGATTCGCCTGGAGCAAGATTTAGAGCTGCTGGATATGCCGGGTATTTTATGGCCCAATCTGACAGATAAAGAAGGCGCCAGAAAGCTGGCAGTCACCGGGGCTATCGGCGATAATGCCTACTCCCAGCAGGAATTGGCTTTATGGCTCATTGCCTGGTTGCGCACCCAGCGGCCGGGCCGGCTGAAACAGCGCTACGGCGTGGAGGAATCGGGACTGGAAGCCGATGTGGCGGAGCTCTTGGAAAGCTGGCAGGAGGAGCAGGCTATGCTGGCTCTGGACCGGTTGCCGGCTGATGATGAAGAAGAGGGGCGGCAGCAGCCTGATCTGCTGTCTTTGGCCATATTGGAGGCTATCGGCAGGCGCCGGGGCCTTTTACGTAAAGGCGGCATTGTCGAAAGGGACAAGACGGCCGTCATCCTGCTGGATGAGCTGCGGGCCGGCAAATTGGGCCGGATTACTTGGGAAGAGCCTAAGGAGCATTGCGGCGCTGCAGCGGCGATTAACCTGCCCGTATTATGATAGGGATGGAAAGAATGGCAAAGGACAAGAAAGCGACATCGAAGCAGGAAGCAAAACTTAAGCAGGAAAAAGCTCTTAAGCGTCAGTTGGAAAAGAAGCAGTTGGAAAAAGAGCGCCTGGAAAGACAGCGTTTGGCCGGGCTGGCCGAAAGAGAAGCGGCTTTGCGGGCAGAGGGCTTTCAGGCTATTGCCGGTCTGGATGAAGCCGGCCGGGGACCTTTAGCCGGGCCGGTTGTGGCCGCGGCAGTGATCCTGAAACCGGACTGGTTTTTGACCGGACTTAATGATTCCAAGCAGGTCAGTTTAGCCAACCGCTTGCGGCTGGAGCAAGAAATTAAGGCCACTGCGGCAGCCTGGGCTATCGGCGAAGCCAGTCCCGAAGAGATAGATAAGCATAATATTCTGGGAGCCACGAAGCTGGCGATGATCAGAGCCATAGCAGCCCTGCCGGTACCCCCCGACTATCTGCTGCTGGATGCCTTGCGCCTGCCTCTGGATCTGCCCCAAGAGGCCGTCATTAAAGGCGATGCTAAGATAGCCTGCATCAGTGCCGCCTCTATTTTGGCGAAGACCCACCGGGACCGGTTGATGGAGGAGTGGCACCGGCAGTATCCGGACTATGGTTTCTGCCAAAATAAAGGCTACCCCACAGAGGCTCACCGCAAAATCGTCATCGAAAAAGGCTTTTGCCCCATTCACCGCCAGTCTTTTTTAAGCTTTTTTAGGAAAGCAAAGGAAGAAGAGCAGATACAGCTCTTTGGCTGAAGCTGACTGGCCAAAAAGTTAATAATAAGGGATATAAAAATAAGTGCAGATATACAACCGCTATTGCGATTGATTTTTGCACTTTTATCGTATCAGGGAGGGACTCAAAAAGAACCTAAACAAGGTTAAGGAAGAGCACCCTCCTTTTTTGTGTTTTATTTTCACGGCTCCTGAAACTGGCGCCAACAAGCTTGCCGAATAGGTTAGCTTCGAGGCATCACAGGCCGCCTCCCAGTACAGGCAGGGTTTTATAGGCTCCCGAGGTTCCGGTCAGCAAACGGCAGCCATCCTTTGTGATGGTTAGCGCATTTTCCAATTGGAAGCCGTATTTCCCCGGTACAATACAGATTGGTTCGATACATAGAGCCATTTTTTCCTTTAGCTCAATATCTTTGTACTGGTAGATATAGGGTTGTTCATGGAGTGAAAGTCCCACGCCATGTGCTACAAAATTGATGGGCGTATAGCCTTGAGCCTTCAGAGCTTGCGCATAATTTTGGTAAATAGCCAAAGTTGACGCTCCAGGCTTCAATTGAGCGACGATACTATCATGAATGTCCACCAGGTTGCGCCAGATATTGTGGTGCGATTCCTGGGCTTGTCCCGCTACAAAGGTGCGGCAAATATCGCAGTAATAGCCGTTTTTAATGCCGATTAAATCAACCCGCACTACGTCTCCGCTTTGAATGATCCTGTCCCCCGGTTCGGAATTGAGCATGCAGCTCTTTTCCCCGGAAGCCACTGTCGTCATGGTCAGCTTATCTCCGCCGATCCTATGAAATCCGTTGGCAAGAATTTCCCCAATATTGTACTCGCTCATTCCCAGGCGAAATTGGCGAAAGGTGTAATCGATTACGCTTTCCGCGCTGCGGGCAAAGGCTTCGATCAGCTCCAGCTCGCCCGCTGTCTTGATTTCACGCATCTGCATAAACAATGGCGTTGCATCGACAATCTCGACGCGGGGCATCATTTTTTTTAACAAAATATAATCGCAGGCCGGCAAAAAGTCCATCTCGATGGCCAGCCTTTTTATGTCGGGCATTTCCCGTTGCAGACATTCCGCCAGCAGCGCAACCGGTTTTTGAACAAATTCGTTATAAGAAATTATCTGCGAGGGGGACAGCCAGCTATTGTTCTGTACATACTCCCGGTCAATATCCACCACCACAGCCCGCTGTGTGTGCAGGCGGGTGGTGTAGCCAATGGCATGCCTGGTACGAACTGTGGATTGGGAGGGAGCCTGGGTTCCGATTGTATACCGAAAGCTCTCCCCTGTCATCGCCACCAGTGCATCCAAGCGGTAGTCCTCAAGATACTTTAGTTGCTGCAAAAGAGTTTCGTTCATCATAAATCCTCCTTTTGCTGGGCATCATCTAACATATTGCTTTGGATCATCGTTTCCACCGCCCGCCTTGTACTGAGAAAATGGTTGGTGCTGCTCTGTTTGATCTTTTCTAGATCACCGGTTTCAAAGGCATCAATAATGGTGTTGTGTTCCGATAAAGAACGAATGATCTGGTCTGATTTGGAAAAAAGCACCGTACGTTCATCGTAGATCGTACCAGTTATTTCTGCACAAAGGTTAAAGAGCAGGTTGTTTTTGGAAGCGCGGCGAATGATGTTGTGAAACTCCAAATCGTGGGCCAGCAAATCATCGTAAGTACATTGTAAAATATCCACTTTGCCAATGCATTTTTTCAGTTTGTCCAGCACCTCGGGGTAATCCTCTTTGGGAATCAGCTCCAGGGCTTTGTTTTCAAGACACTCCCGTACCACCAGCATATCGAAAACTTCCGTTTGGTGCTGGGCCAACCAGTGAGGATTATCTTTATCCAGAAAAAAATCCGCCTTTTTTACATACATTCCGCTGCCCCGGCGAATTTCAATAATTTCTAATGTTTGCAGCACACTGGTGGATTGGCGCAGCGTATTGCGGCTGATTCCAAGGATTTCAGCCATAACCCGTTCCGAGGGCAGGCGGTCTCCTTCCTGGAAGTCGCCTTCCTTAATGAAATTGAGCAGATCGTATATAACACTTCCCTGAAGTTCACCGGTTCTAATGTTCATTCCTTACTCACCTCAAAATTGGTTCACGGCTGATATTAATTATAAACCAATTTTAATCCAATTTGCAATATATAAGTTTTTTTACTCTATAGTTAGAGCAATGCTTTGATTTTGGTTCAACTAATTATAATATTATTTAAAATTATATTGCAAATCTGTAAAATCGAATATATAATATAGAAAAAGTGGTTCAACCACTTTGCGATTAAGGACTTTATTGTGAAAGAAAGGGATGCATTGTGAGGCTATTAGAATGTGAGCTATTCGAAATTTCCATTCCAACGCGCAGGCTGCATACATGGGCTACCAGTACTGCCGACGTTGGATCCGGGTACATCATTGTAAAACTAACGGCTGATAACGGTATTGTTGGCTTTGGTGAGGCCACCGCCATGCCGGAATGGGGCGGCGATTTTGGCAGATATTTTGGGGAATCCGGTAATACCACCCGGGTGGTTATCGAAAAGCATCTTTTTCCCGCTATTTACGGCATGGATCCCTTTGACATCGAAAATATCCACCGAAAGATGGACCTGGCCATCCGCGGCTACAACTATGCAAAAACAGGCCTGGAAGAAGCTATTTATGACATTGCTGGCAAGGCGCTGGATCAGCCGGTTTACATGATGCTTGGCGGGAAATGCCGTGACGGGATTCCTGTGGCACACAGTTTGGGGATTATGGAGATTGACGCTGCGGTAGAAGAAGCGCTGGAGGCTGTTAGCGAGGGGATTAAGGATATTAAGGTAAAGGGAGGCCTTGACTTTAAACGGGATTATGAACTGGTGAGAAAGCTTCGCAGCGCTTTGGGTCCTGACATTCGGATTTTTTTGGACGCAAACCAAGCCTATCCTACGGCCAAGGAAGCAGTTAAATGGGTGGGGCGTATGGATCGGGAGTTCAATTTGGAATATATCGAGCAGCCGGTGGAGGGACTGGAGCAAATGAGGCTGGTGACAAAGCTGCTTCATCTGCCAATTTGCGCAGACGAATCCTGCTGGACCATCGCCGACGCGCTGGATATTATAAGATTAAGCGCCGCAGATTATCTCTCTATTTATGTCACAAAGGCGGGGGGGATTTACAAAGCCAACACTATTGCAAAAATTGCTCAATATGCTGGAATACGCTGTAATGTCAACGGCTCGGGTGAATTTGGAGTGGGAAATGCTGCTAATCTGCATGTAGCTTGCACCGCACGGACTGCCACATTAGCGTCCGTCTTCCCCGTTACTCACATTGACGGCATGGAGCAAACCAAGGTGGCCGGCCACTGGTATAAAGACGATATTTTAACCAAGCCCTTCCGTTATGAGGATGGTTACCTCATGGTGCCCGACGGCCCCGGCCTCGGCATCGAGGTTGATATGGAAAAAATCAGAAAATACAGTGTGGGCAAAGGGGGAAACAACAGTATGGTCATAAGAATGAAAGAGGAGGTTTCTATGTGAAAGTGACTGGCGGAAGAACCAATTACGGAGAAGATATTGGCATATTAATGCTCGATACCGTATTCCCCAGATTGGTAGGGGATATCGGCAATGCCTTGAGCTACCCGTTTCCTGTGAGGTATAAAATAATCAAGAATGCCTATCTGAGCAAAGTTATGGGAAAAAAACCGGCAGAAGAGCTTCTGGAACTATTTATTCAAGGTGCAAAAGAACTAGAAAAGGAAGGCGTTAGGGCGATCACAACCAGCTGTGGATTTTTAGCGCCTTTTCAGCGGGAACTGGCAGATTCAGTAAATATACCTGTTTTCACCTCCTCGCTTATAATGGTTCCCTGGATTCATTCCATGCTGAACAAGGACAGAGAAATCGCAATTTTCACTGAACGTGCACATAACATGACCGAGGAGCATTTCCGCAAAGTGGGCTGGTCTTCATCGGATGTACCGGTCATTGTAAAAGGAATGACATTGGATGCTTATTTTCCAAAAATCTATTGTGACGACGGTTTAGTAGCAGATGTAGAGCTTTTACGCAAAGATATAGAAATTATGTCAATAGAGCAGATGAGAGACCACCCGGAGACTGGCGCTATAGTTCTTGAATGCACTAATATGGGGCCTTTTGCAGGCTATGTTCAGGACATAACCGGAGTACCTGTTTTCGGAATTAACCAATTGATATCTTTCATTTGGTCAGCTTTAAATAATGCAAGATATCATTAAGCTCTGTAGTATACAAACCAATCCTTTGTTTGGAAAAAAGCAGTTCAATATAGACCGTACTCTTTCTCTAATACAGGCTGCATCTGCCAAGGGCGCCAATTTGCTGGTGATGCCTGAGCTGTGCAATACAGGCTATGTAAAAGCTGTATTTTGAACCAGGGGATAAAGGACATCCCGTTTTTCATACACCAATTGGCAGAATTGGTATGCTGATCTGTTACGATATGTGGTTCCCGGAGAGTTTTCGTTTACTGGCCCTCAAAGGGGCCGACGTAATTTGCTGCTCTTCTGATTGGCTGGATCACTCACCTGCAAATCCGAGTACCATGGGCGTAATACAAGCGATGGCAGGAGCCAATTCTAACCATGTATTCGTAGCGGCGGCAAGCAGGACTGGCACTGAGCGCGGTGTTCAATTTGCCGGGCAAAGCCTGGTATGCAATATAAATGGAAGATTGCTTGCAGGGCCATTGGAGGCACAGAAAGAAGGCATGGTGGCAGCAGAAGTGCAGTTTGAACATGCACGGCGGCTTAATAAGGGGCCAATGAATACGGCTTTCAGAGACAGGCGCACGGATGTATACGGCTTAATGCTGGGCAGTGAAGAAATTCCATTTCCCAGGTAGCGCCCTGAAAGGGCATATAGGTGAGAGACATCAAATAATAGGAGGAAGCATTATGGTCAACACAAGAGAACGACTAAAAGGCAAGGAATCGGAAGCAATGCTCAAATATATTTCCAAGCCTGCCCTGACACCGGAAAGCATTCGCCTTATCTTTACCGACATGATTGAAGTGGATATTGCCCATGCCATTATGCTGGGGAAAACAGGGATTATCGATGAGGATAAGGCAAAAGCAATTGTAAAAGGGTTGATCAAACTGAAAGAGGCGGGAGCTGATAGCTTTCATGCCGATACCTCCCGGGGAGATATTCATTACAACATTGAAGTTGTGCTTATTCAAGAACTGGGTATGGATATTGGCGGCAGAATGCATACGGCCAGAAGCCGCAATGATCTGAAGGGCACCTGCTCAAAAATGCGCATTCGCCGGCTGTGTCTGAACAATATGAAACAATTGTTGGAATTCCGTAAAACCGTCATTGAGCTGAGCAAAGAGCATGCTGAAACGGTTATGCCGGCCTTTACCCATTCTCAGCCGGCGCAACCCATTACCTTCGGGCACTATATGTCGGCCATGGCTAAAGCATTGGAACGGGATTTTGAACGCTTACATGCCGCATACAAGCACATCAACACCTGCCCGCTGGGAGCGGGTGCGGCCGCAGGAATTGGCTTTCCCATCGACCGGCAATATACCTCCGACCTGCTGGGATTTGATTCGCTGGCTGAGCATTCCATCGACGCTATTGCAGCACGGGACTATCTGGTGGAATATCTGGCTGCGCTGGCCAACCTGCTGACCCTGGTCAGCCGGATTGCCCAGGACCTCTACACCTGGAACTCCTTTGAATTCGGATTTATCGAAGTGGCCGACGCCCTGGCCGGAACCAGCAGTATCATGCCGCAAAAGAAAAATCCCCTCACCTTAGAGCATGCCAAATCCCAGGCTGCCAAAGTCTACGGTGAATTGATGGCGGTGCTGGGCTGCCTGAAAGGCTCCCCCTATACCCATACCAGCGATGTGAGCACTACCGACAAGGGCAGCTTTGCCGATAACGCTGCCAAGGCCGCTGAGGCAACGATGGCCCTCTTTGGCGAGACATTGGAAACTCTAATTGTAAACACAGATCGCATGCTAAACGATACCCGCATCAATTATTGTTCTGCCACCGAATTGGCCGACGCTCTTACGCTGAATCACAACCTGGCCTTCCGGGAAGCCCATCAAATTGTGGGCAGCCTTATTACCACCGCCATCGAACGCAATATCCTGGCGGATCAGATTACGCCCGAGCTGGTGGCGGAGGCCTCGCAACGGATTACCGGCAAAAAGGTTACCATGACCAAGGATGAACTGCTGGAAGCGCTGGACCCTGCTAAATGTGTTAAAACCAAAACCCAAATTGGCAGCCCGGCCCCCAGCGAAGTACGCAGAATGCTGGAAAGCTGTGAAAAGACCCTGAGCCAGGATCAAGCAATCTGCGAAGATATCAGCAACAGGTTAGATGCCGCCGCTGCCAGGCTGGCAGCGGAAGCGTCACAGTATATGGTTAAATAACAGCTGAAAAAGGAAGATGAAGGAGGGCATTGTTTTGAACACAAAGCTGAGGTTTATTCTTGTGTCTCTTTTGGTATTGGCATTGGTATTTGCCTCCGGATGCGGAAATTCGTCAGTCTCTGCCGGCAGCGAGGACAGCAAGGATACCCTGGTGGTAGCGGTAGCCGCCGATTCAGGGGACCTAAATCCTCATGGAAACAACTCTACCAGCCTTTCCCGGGTCAAAGCCCAGGTATACGAAAGCCTGTTTTTCCTTACTTACGACAATAAGTTGGAGTCCCTGCTGGCTGCCGATTACAGATGGGAAGACGATGTAACATTGATCATCGATCTGCGTCAGGGCGTGAAATTCCATTGCGGCGGCGAGATGAAGGCAAGCGACGTGCTTTTTTCCCTTTCGACCGTTCAAAATGGCCCTCAAAGCACCGTAGTGGACAAGATCGACTTTGAAAAAAGCAGTGTGATTGATGACTATACCGTTAAACTGGTGACCAAAGAACCTTACAGCCCCCTGGTTACAAACCTTTCCTACCTTCCTTCCGCTATCTTCAGCGAAGAGGGTTATAAAGCGGCTAACGGCGATTTTACCAAGGGAAGCCTGGGAACCGGCCCTTTTACGTGGGGAGAGTGGGTTAGCGGCAGCAGCCAGAAGCTGAATGCTCTTGAAGACTACTGGGGTGAAGCGCCCGGCGTAAAACATATTGAATTCAAGGTGATTTCTGAGGCTACCAACCGGGTTATCGAACTGGAAACCGGCGGCTGTGATATTGCCTATGACATTTCCGCCAACGATATTCCCCGTATTGAAGAAGCAGAAAATATGGTGATGTCCCGTTGGTTTGCCAACGATACGATTATCTTAGGGTTCAACTGCCAAAAACCTCCCTTTGATAACCCGAAGATTCGCAAAGCCATCAGTATGGCTTTTGACCGTGAGGATGTATGGTTAATTTCGTACAGTGGTACCGGCGACCTCCCGGTTGGGTTTATTGAAAAAAGCGTTCCCGGTGCGGTGAGCGATATCCCCCTTTCTCCTTATGATGTGGAAGGAGCAAAAGCGCTTTTGGCCGAGGCAGGTTATCCCGACGGCTTTAGCTGCCACATCACCTGCAATACCTCCACCGAGCGTATGGCCATATCCGAATACCTGCAAAATGCTTTAAAAGATATAAATGTCAATCTGCAGATCAACGCCTTGGATGTGGCTTCTGTCAGCGAAACGCTGACTGTGGCCCGCACCCATGAATTGTATACCTGGAGCATCTGGCCGGCCACCGGCGATATCGATTATGCCCTGCGGGTGTTCCACAGTGACACGCCGCCCACCCTGAATATTATGGGATACAGCAATCCCGAATATGATGCCCTGGTGGACGCCGCTTCCGCTGAGCTTGACGAAACCAAACGCTTGGCCCTGCAGCGTCAGGCCCAGGAAATCCTGTATGAAGAGTACCCCGTTATCCCTCTGGTTGTCCGGGAAAGACTCTATGCCCACGCACCCAACGTCAAGGGCTTTGCAGACGGTTCTTCTCAGACGCCTATCCTGAAAACCGTATATTTTGAATAGAAGAGGGGGCGGGTGATTTCGCCCGCCCTTCCTTTCCGGCGGTATACAGTGAGGTAGGGCCATATCCAAAAGGAGGAATTGGATTGCTCAAATACATTGTTAAGCGGTTATTAATGGTTATACCGGTTTTATTGGGCGTAACCATAATCATTTTTACTATTCTATATTTTGCCCCCGGCGACCCGGCTGTTATGGCGCTGGGCGAAGGAACCCCCGAGGCGGCTCTGGAGGCATACCGGGTGGAAATGGGGATTAATGGGACTTATATAGAACGGTTGGTACGCTATGTGGGAAACGTAGCCAGAGGAGACCTTGGACTTTCTTTTCAGTCCCGCAAGCCTGTGGTCAGTGAATTGATGCAGCGTATTCCTCAAACCCTGACCATGGCCACCTGGGGCATTATTCTGGCCACCGTGCTGGGAGTGTTCCTGGGGATTGTATCGGCAACAAGGCAGTATTCTTTTTGGGATACAATCGCTACCATTGGGGCGTTGTTTGGCGTTTCCATGCCGATGTTTTGGCAAGGTCTGATGCTGATCCTGATCTTTTCCGTGCACTTTAATTTCTTTCCCGCCTCAGGTTTTTCCAGTGTGAAGCATATGATCATGCCTATTTCTGCCCTGGGAATTCAAATATCGGCCAACATTATGCGTTCCACCAGATCCAGTATGCTGGATGTGCTTCGCCAGGATTATATCCGGACCGCTCGCTCAAAAGGGCAAAAAGAATCCAGGGTCATTATGGGGCATGCGCTGAAAAACGCTATGATACCAGTGGTTACGGTTATTGGGGTGCAGTTTAGCAAAATGCTGGCAGGTTCTGTCATTATCGAATCAATCTTTTCGATTCCGGGAATTGGGAAATACATGATTGATGCAATCAATGCTCGAAACTATGCCGCAGTACAGGGATCGGTTCTGCTGATTGCTTTTACCGGATGTATTCTCAACCTGGCGGTCGACATTATGTATACCTTTATTGATCCGCGGCTGAAAACAATTTTTGAAACTAAACGGCACCGAAAGAAGGTGGCCTAACATGATACAGAACCCCCAGTTAAACATAACACAGAACCCCCATTCAAAAAGGAAAAATGGCTGGTTTTCTGATACGTGGCGGAGGCTGCGCAAAAACAGACTGGCCATAGTAGGGCTTATTATTCTGATTTTAATGATACTAATCGCCATATTCGCACCCTGGGTTGCTCCTTACGGCTACGACGATCAGAATATCAAGGCAGCAATGATTTTCCCCTGTAAGGAGTACCCCTTCGGCACTGATAACTTTGGCAGGGATATTCTCAGCCGCGTTATTTACGGCAGCCGGATTTCTATGCAGGTAGGGCTTATTTCGGTTGGCATTGCCCTGATGGCAGGCGGTATTCTAGGTGCGGTGGCAGCCTATTTTTCCCATATGGATAATATTATCATGCGCACCATTGATGTTTTTATGGCAATACCGGACATGCTGCTGGCTATTGCCATCGCCGCCTCACTGGGGGCGGGCATGCGAAACTTGATGATTGCCGTGGGTGTTTCCAATGTGCCTCGGTTTGCCCGTGTTGTGCGGGCGGCGGTGCTCACTGTCAAGGAGCAGGAATTCGTGGAAGCGGCCCGGTCCATTGGTTCAAGCAACCTGCGCATTATTACAACGGATATTCTGCCCAATTGCCTTTCGCAGATTATTGTACAGGCAACCTTGGGAGTCGCCAGCGCCATTATTCTGGGATCCTCCCTGAGCTATCTGGGCTTTGGCATTCAGGCGCCCCTTCCTGAATGGGGGGCTATGCTGTCGGCCGGCCGCGTCTATATCCGTACTCATTGGTATATGACGGTTATTCCGGGATTGGCCATTATGTTAGCGGTCTACGCCCTTAATGTGCTCGGCGACGGACTGCGGGATGCACTTGATCCGCGACTCAAGAATTAAGGCAAGGTGAGGTAGTCTAATGAGTGAAAAATTGCTGGAAGTAAAGGATCTGTTCATTGAGTATGCAACTGACTTTGAAGTTGTCAGAGCAGTTAACGGTATCAGCTTTTCTTTAAATGCCGGCGAGACTATTGGCTTGGTGGGAGAAACCGGGGCGGGAAAAACAACCACTGCTCTGGGGATTTTGGGATTAGTTCCAGAGCCTCCCGGCCGGATCGTCAGCGGTGAAATTTTGCTTCGCGGAACAAATCTGCTTGCTAAATCTGCCAAGGATATGCAAAAAATAAGGGGAAAAGAGATCTCTATGATCTTTCAGGATCCCATGACGTCCCTCAATCCCGTGATTACGGTGGGCGATCAAATTATGGAGGTTCTGCGCCTGCACGAGAAATGCTCCCGGGAGGAGGCCGGCAATAAGGCGAAGGATATGCTGGAACTGGTTGGGATATCCGGCGATCGCTTCTCGGATTACCCTCATCAATTTTCCGGTGGAATGAAACAGCGGGTTATGATTGCCATTGCCCTCAGTTGCAATCCGGGATTGCTGATTGCCGACGAACCCACTACTGCACTGGATGTGACGATTCAGGCCCAGGTTTTGGACCTCCTTAATGGGTTAAAAGAGAAATACAACACTTCGGTAATCATGATCACCCATGATCTGGGAGTTGTGGCGGAAGTCTGCGATCGGGTTATCATCATGTACGCAGGCTATATTATGGAAATAGGCACCATAAAGGATGTGTATACGAATCCTTTGCACCCCTACACGGTAGGTTTGTTCGGTTCTCTGCCCGATGTGGAGGAAGAAGTGGACCGCCTGAACGCCATAAAAGGCTTAATGCCCGATCCTTCAAATCTGCCCTGCGGCTGCAAATTCCATCCCCGCTGCTCCTGCCGCCGCAAAGAATGCGAAAGCGAAGAGCGGCAACTGATCGAGGTTACCCCCGGCCACTTTGTGCGGTGTGGCCAGTACCTGCACAGAGAGGAGGAAGCATATGACCTACTTGTTAGAGGCAAAAGAGCTTAAAAAATATTTTGATACCAAACGGGGGTTGCTCCACGCAGTGGACGGCGTTACTTTTGGTATTGAACGGGGCAAAACCCTTGGTGTTGTGGGGGAGTCGGGCTGTGGTAAATCCACCTTGGGAAGAACCTTGATCCATCTGCTGGAGCCCACAGCCGGACAGATTATTTTTGAAGGACAGGATATCACCTCGGTATCCAAGCAAAAGATAAAAGAACTCCGCAAAGATATGCAAATGATTTTCCAGGATCCTTTTTCCTCCATTAATCCCCGCAAAAGCGTGAGTACAACCATCGGGGAGCCTCTTAAGATTTATGAGAAATGCAAAAGTAAAGAGGAGATCAATGAAAAGGTAAAAGCGCTGATGGACACGGTGGGATTGGCCCAGCGGACCACTTATGCATATCCCCATGAGCTGGATGGAGGCCGGCGCCAGCGTATTGGCATCGCCCGCGCTTTAGCCCTTGACCCAAAACTGATTGTGTGCGATGAGCCCGTTTCCGCTCTGGACGTTTCCATTCAGGCTCAGATACTCAACCTAATGAAGGATTTGCAGGATCAGCGGGGGTTAACCTATATTTTTATCACTCATGACCTGAGTGTGGTAAAGCATATCTCGAATCATATTTTAGTGATGTATCTGGGTATGATGGTGGAGATGACCAGCTCCAAAAATCTGTTCAAAACGCAATTGCACCCTTATACCAAAGCCCTGCTTTCTGCAATTCCTCAAGCCAAATATGGTGCAAAACGCCAACGGATTCTTCTCAAAGGAGAAATAGCGTCTCCCATAAACCCGGGCGAAGGCTGCCGCTTCGCTCCACGCTGCCTGTATTCCGAAGAAAAGTGCTTTCAGTCAACCCCGCAAATGAAAGAGACGCTGCCCGGCCATTACGTTGCCTGTCATTACGATAGAAAAATCAATCAACTGAGCAAGGAGGAACAGACATATGAAACGGTATGAGGGAAACGGGCGAATGAGCAAAGCGGTGGTTCACAACGGAATACTCTACTTGTGCGGGCAAACCGGTACGCCCGGAAACAGCATGCAGGAACAAACCCAGGAGGTGCTGGAAAAAATCGAAGGGTTACTCAACCAGTACGGCTCGGATAAACGGCATATAATATCTGCTGTTATTTATATTGAGCACGCATCCATGTTCGCAGAGATGAACAAGGCATGGGACACTTGGGTAGAGCCTGGTTACGAGCCTGTTCGCGCCTGTTTGGAAGCTTCGGTAAATGACAAACGAAAGCTGGTAGAAATTGTAGTTACTGCTGCGCTTATTGAAAAATGAGGTCAGCGAAAGATGTTGCATATCCTTTATATAACCATTTTTTTGGTGCAGGCAGCCTATCTAAGGGTTTAGAAACCAATGAGCCTTTACCAGACACATGCGTAATTTACAAAAATATCCTGAAACGCGCCGGGCCTTCCTCTGTAGAAATGGTGCTTGCGGCGATGATGGCTATCATAGATAGCATCATGGTAGGAACACTTGGCCCGGCGCATCTTTCGGCCATTGGAATTACCACCCAACCTAAGTTTATCGCATTGGCTCTTATCACATCCCTGAACTATGGCGTTACTGCAGTTGTGGCCCGCCGTAAGGGTGAAAAAGACCGTTTAAGAGCAAACCTTGCCTTTAAGAATGCCCTTTGGGTATCCTTTGTAATCGCACTGGTAATGAATACGCTTGCGATTTTGTTTGCGGAGCCTTTGCTATTTTTTGCAGGAGCTAAAAATGATTACATAAAGTATGCGGTAAGCTACTTTCAGATAACGCTGGCAGGCAATGTCTTTGCTTCCGTCAGTCTGACCATCAATGCGGCTCAACGGGGTGTCGGCAACAATAAAATCACCATGCGTACCAATCTGGTGGCCAACATTGTAAAGATACTGTTTAATTATCTGTTGATCTTTGGCGTCTGGGGCTTTCCCCGTTTAGAGATACAGGGCGCAGCAATTGCCACGGCAATCGGCAACATTGTGGCGTTAATTATGTCGATGGAATCTGTTTGGAGCAGTGACAGCTTTTTGTATCTTCGATTTGCCTGCTCCTGGAAGCCCCATGGCCCCACACTCAAAAGCATCTTTAAGGTAAGCTCCAGCGCTGCCGCCGATCAGGTGTTTCAGCGAGTAGGCATGTTTACTTATGTAAAAATCATTGCAGAATTGGGGACCTTTGAAATGGCGGCCCATCAAATTTGCATGAATATGCTTAATATGTCTCAGGCGCTGGGCGATGGGTTCGGTGTTGCCGCCTCCTCATTGGTCGGAGAATATATGGGGGCAAAACGAATTGATCTTTCTATTATTTACAATCGTGGGACAATGAGGTGCTCCCTGGCAAGTTCTATTCTGTTCGGGGCAGTGATGGCAATTTTCCGCATGCCAATCGCCGGACTCTTTACACGGGATCCTTATGTTATTCTGATGGCATCCAATGTCATTTTGATGGTAGCCGTTATCTGTCTGGTGCAAACCAGTCGGATTACATTGGATTATTCCTTAAAAGGAGCCGGAGACACCTTTTATTCCGCCATGTTGACAATGACCAGCCTCATGATTTTGCGTCCCATTGTATCCTGGGTTGCCTGCTACCCCATGGGCTTCGGTTTACCCGGAGCATGGAGCGGGCTGCTCATTGACCAGTGTTTGCGCTTGTTTCTGCTCCAGCGCCGGTTTCGCAGGGGGCGTTGGACTGGTATTCAGCTGTAAAAATGAATAGGTGGAGGAATTTGTATGACTAGAGAAGCATCTGATTTGCAGCAAGTAACCGACAAGATCGATTACAAAAAGGGAGAGCGTATCACCAATATTTGTTTGGTTGGCAATATTCTGCTGTGCGCAATCAAATTTTGTGCGGGCATTTTTGGCCGCAGCCAGGCGATGGTGGCGGATGCCATGCATTCCGCATCGGATGTGATTGCCACGGCAGTTGTGCTGCTGGGTGTGAAGATAGCGCAAAAGCCCCATGACAGAAGCCATCATTTCGGCCATGGAAAGATTGAATATATTACATCCGCCTTTGTGGGCTTTACATTGATCTATGCCGCGATCCAGATCGGCTATTCCATTATTGTAAACATTGCCGGCGGAGATATTTCTACGCCCTCCTTTTTGGCATTTGCCGCTGCCATTTTATCGATTGTTGTGAAGGAAATGATGTACCGGGCTACGATAAAGATTGGGAAACAGCTCAACAGTGAATCCATTAAGGCCAATGCATGGGATCACCGGTCTGACGCCTACTCTTCCATTGGCACATTGATAGGAATCGGCGGCAGTATGCTGGGGGCTCATATCGGCGTTGGCTGGCTGCGTTACCTTGATCCGATAGCGGGCGGTGTTGTGGCCCTTCTTATTTTTAAGGTGGCGATAGAGATTCTTTTAAAGGCCTTCCACGGATTGATGGACGCTTCGCCGGACAGCGAGGTGCTGGAGCAGATCCAGGCGGCCGCAACCTCTTTTCCCGAGACCAGGGAGCTTCCCTATGTAAAAGCCCGCTATACGGGGCCGAATCTCTGGATTGATATGGCCATTCGCCTGGATGCGGGCCTTACCATACAGGAAGGACACGAAATTGCGGAGGCGGTGCGGTTTGCTATTTGCGACAAGATACCGAATATAGACCACATCATTATTCACGTTGATCCCTGCACTTGCCAAAGGGGAAAAGAGGAAAAAGAAGAAAAAGAAGAAAAAGAAGTAAGAGAGGTAAGAGAAGAAAGCCATCTCAACGAGGATTTAGGAATCGACTTACTATGCGCAGAAACAATTGCCAGCTAACGGATCGTTCTGCCAAGAAACCAAGCTCGGAAAGGATGTGGAAGCTCCAACTATGGATAGCGACAGTTGGCTATTATTTTTTGCTTTGATTTTATTGATTTTGGGGGGCGGATATTTTGCCGCTGCCGAAACAGCCTTTGTGTCTTCCAGTGGAACACGGATTAAAAGCAGGGCGAATGACGGTGATAAACATGCCCAAAATGCGCTTTATATCCTGGGGAATTTTGATCAAGCACTATCAACGATCCTTGTTGGCAATAATATTATGCATATTGGCGCAGCGTCGATTTCCACCCTTCTCGTAACGAGATTGTGGGGAGCCGGTGTTGTGGCATATACTACAATTGCTGTAACAATTGTAGTATTTCTCGTTTCCGAAATGCTTCCTAAAAGTTTCGCAAGCCATAAAGCGGAGCAGGTGGCATATGCGCTGGCGGGATCACTGCGCTTTTTGATGAGGGCGCTGGTGCCGGTTTCAGCTTTTTTTGGACTGTTTGGGAAATTGTTTTCCAAGGCTTTTGGCGAGGTGTCTATTCCGACAGTCACAGAGGATGAGTTATACGATATTATTGAATCTGCGGCAGAAGACGGCATCATGGACAAAAATCGCAGCAGGTTGTTGTATTCGGCGTTGGAGTTTGACGATACCACAGTGCAGGAGATTCTGACTGCCCGTATTTATGTCGTAGGTATTGACATCGACATGAGCTGCGAGGAAATCATTGAAATTATCAAAAAAAATAAATACACCCGCTTGCCTGTTTATGAGGGAACGATTGATAATATAATCGGCATTCTCAGTGTCCCCAGTTTTATTAAGGAATATTTAAAACAGGGGGACCGCCTATTGACCAGGGAACTGATGCACAAGCCGTATTTCGTTCCAAAAAGCAAAGGCATCGACGACCTGTTTAGGGAAATGAGCGGCAACCGTCTGCATATGGCGGTGGTGACCGACGATTATGGAGGCGCCATGGGCATTGTCACGATGGAGGACATCCTTGAGGAGCTTGTGGGCGAAATATGGGATGAAAACGACGTTGTGCGGGAAGACTTCAAGGTTCTCGCCGACGGACGTTATGAGGTTTCGGGTGATATGAGCTTTTTGGATGCGCTGGATAGAATGGATCTCGGCAACAGTGAATTCTGCGAGGACGCAAAAGCGAAAACAACCGGCGCCTGGGCACAGGAGAACATTAACAGCATACCCCGCCAGGGCAGTTCCTTCTCGCTTGGCCGGCTGACAGCAACTGTTTTGCAAATTGACAGCCGCCAGCATATTACAAAGATGTTGTTTGTCATCCGCAAAGAAGAAGCCACCAGCACAGGCCGCTATGCATCAGATCAAAAGACTATGAAGAGCGGGGGATATGATTAGAATGGAAGACTATTGGCCATATATCGCTATTGTATTTTTGATTTTATGTTCGGCTTTCTTTTCCTCCTCCGAAATTGCCTATGCTTCGGCAAATAAGCTTCGCCTAAAAAAGGCAAGCGAGGCCGGCGGCCTTCGGGAGAGGTGGGCCCAGGCCATCAGCGAGCAATATGAGAGAGCGCTGTGCACAATACTGATGGGCAACAATCTTGTAAATATTGGGGCTTCGTCGGTGGCAACGCTTATCGCACTGTCCCTTGTGGGTGAAGTCGGAGTCGCATACGCAACAGGAATCATGACCGTACTGATTCTGATATTCGGTGAAATCCTGCCAAAACAAATTGCTAAAAAGTATGCGGACAGCTTTGTGTTAACGGCGTCGCCCCTTCTGCGGCTTCTTATGATGATAACCGGGCCTTTGGTAGTGGTTGTAATGGCAGCTGTTGAAAGAGTTTCGCAAATTTGGGGAGGTAAAAGTGAAAAAACTGCCATGACCGAGGACGAACTCATTACAATCATTGAAACTGTTGAAGAAGAGGGGATTATCAATGAGGTGCGGAGAGAGCTCTTGCAGTCGGCAATTGAGTTTGCCGAAATTACAGCAGAGGAGATTACGACTCACCGTGTCGACATCCTTTCCATCGATATCAATGATAGTGTGGATGAAATTCTGCAGATCGCGGAGGAATCACCCTATTCCCGCATACCTGTTTGCGATGGAAGCATGGACAATATCATAGGGGTGCTGTTTTTGAATCACCTCTGGAAAGCCCTGCTGGACAGGAAACCCCCTCATATCCGGGAATTGCTTACGGAAGCATGCTATGTCCATAAATCCAAAACCCTGCCGGTTATATTGGAAGAGATGCAGGGCCGAAAAACCCACATGGCTGTGGTTATTGACGATTACGGCGGGACACTGGGTATTATAACAATGGAGGATATCCTGGAACAGCTTGTAGGGGATATTTGGGACGAAAGCGACGAAATACGCAACGAACTTGTGGAAATCGGCGAAAATCTCTTCGAGGTCGATGGCAGCATGAGCATCTATGACCTTTTGGAGAGACTGGATATGGATGACAGTGAGTTCGAGGATCATTTTGTAACCATAGGCGGTTGGGCTATCGAAATGTTGAAGGATTTTCCCAAGCTAGGGGAAAGCTTTTTATATAGAACCCTAAGGGTAACGGTTGTCGAAATGGCTGAACTGCGCATCACCAAGCTTGAGGTGCGGGTAATGCCGGAAAAGTAATTTGTGAAATGAAATGGTTATGGTATAATATGGTATGTAATGAGAGAAAAGGTTAACTGTCATTGGCTGCTGTTGACTGCGGGCGCCGGCTGGGGGGCTGCTTATGGAGAAAAAGAAGAAGCACTCAGGGGTAAAGCCGGATCAGCGGCTGGCATTGGGCAAAAAAGGTGAGGCTGAAGCGGCCAATTGGCTTCAGGCCAGAGGGATGCGTATTCTGGAAAGAAACTTCCGCTGCCCTTTAGGTGAAATCGATATCATCGGTGAGATGGGAGAAGTTTTGGTAATAGTGGAGGTGCGCAGCCGCAGCAGCATAGACTGGGGCACACCGGCCGAGTCGGTGGGCTACCGTAAACAGCAAAAACTAAGGCGGCTAGCAGCCTATTACCTTCAGCATAAGGGTAAAGTAAATAGTCCTTGCCGTTTTGACGTGTTGGGCCTTTTGGTTAATGAAGGAGGGAAAGGGCCCAACCAAATTCAATGGATACCGGATGCTTTTTAGACTCCTCCTATATGCGGCTAGAGGTATAAGAGTAATATTCTATATATGTCCTGCTTTCCGGAAAACAGCTTTGGGACAAAAAGGCCTGCGGAATATCGCTCCGCAGGCCGGTGTTATTATTAAAGCTGTCACAGGCTAGTCCAATCCGGAAGTCTTTTTTAATTTCCTAACTTTTCATCTTTGTAAATAAAAAAAGCTGAATTGTAAACAATAAAGGAACTTTTCTTAAGCCGATGGAATCTAAGAAATAAAAGAGTATAATAGTATGTAGAGTTTTTCAGGGGAGAATTGCGGAGATGAGACATGCGGCAACAAAAAGGACAAAAAAGCGCAATATGCTCACTGCTTTCATCGGTGGCGGCCTATTGCTTTTTCTTTTATTTACCGGCGGTGGGGATAGAAGGACCCTTAATCAGGGAGCTGAGGCAGCAGCCGGCGACATGGCCTTGGCCGGCAAAGTGCAGGGAGATACGGTTATCGTTCATTCTTCAGAGCCGGTGATGACCCCTGATTTATTGGAGCCCTCTTCCCAAGAGGCTGCAGGGGCCATACCTTCCGGCGCAGAGGCGGGAGAGCTGCGTCAGTCGGCTTCCTATCACGTGCCGGCCACAGACCGGGTGGAGGAGAGATATTTTCGGGACGCCTTATTTATCGGTGATTCCAGGGTCATGGGCTTAATGCTGTATTCCGGCTTGACTGAAGCCACCTTTTATACGGAAAAGGGCATCAATGTCAAAACGCTGCTGACTAAGCCCATTGTGCCCCGGACCGGCGGCGGCAAGCTTACTGTGCTCCAGGCCTTGGAGCAGCAGCAGTTTGGCAAAATCTATATTAAAATCGGTCTGAACGAGCTGGGCTGGGCTTATCCCTCGTCTTTTATCGAAGCCTATGGCGAAGCTATTGATCAGATCCGGGCTTTGCAGCCGGAAGCGGTGTTTTATGTGCAGTCTATATTGCCCGTATCCGCAGAAAAGGACGCCGGGGATAACGTATTTACGAACCAGCGCATCGCCGAGTTCAACAATCTGATCCAAGAAATGGCCTGGCAAAAAGGCCTCCAATACCTGGACGCCACAGAATGGTTCACAGACGACCAGGGTTGTTTGCCGGAGGAGGCAGGCCATGATGGTGTTCATTTGAATAAAGAATATTGTAAGGTTTGGCTGGATTTCTTAAAGCGTCATACGCTGCGGGACTATGCAAAAGTCAGGTTATAGGTAATGGCAGAATAGGGAGGCAGATCATGAGAATGAAGACAGCAGTATTGAAGAAAAAAAGCCGGGGCTTATTGGGCGCCTTGGCATTATTGACGGTATTTACGCTTTTTTTGACGGCATGCGGCTCTTCTGCCCCTGCCGGCAGCGGCGATTCCGCCGGCGGCAATCCTGCCCAGCCTTTTACTTTGGATGTGGCAGCTTTAGGTGAGCGGCTTCATACGGAACTGGAATACAGGGATCAATTGGAAGAACTGGAGCCTGAGATAGTCTACACCATGCTGGGTATCGATGCTGCCGATGTGGCCTCTCAAAAAAACTATGTCAGCAGCGGCGCTACCGCCGAGGAGATCATCATCTTTCAGGCTGTTGACACAGAGGCTGCTGTGCGCCTGAAGGATGCTTTGGCAGCCCGCTGCCAGGACCAGCAGGATGTGTATGCTTCTTATGCTCCTGAGGAAGTCGGCTATTTGCAGCAAGCTGTGTTGATGGACAAGGAGACTTACGTTGTATTTTGCGTGCCTGTGGATGGCCAGGCGGCGGAAAAACTTATCAAAGAGGCCCTGGAGCTTAAATAACAAATCGTTATGACAAGCTGGCTATAGAATGAACGGGCAAACCTAAATTATGGTGCAAACAGACAGGTAAAAGAATGGAGGAGAAGTAATTGCAGGAAACAAGAATAAAAAAGAAGATTACAGCGGGGCTTTTAGCCCTTTTCCTAGGGCTTGGCCCTATATTGACCGCAGCGCCTAAGCCGGTGGCAGCCGATGATATACAGCCGGTGCCTTTATTGATTAACGGGCAAAAGCTGCAAACCGATGACCAGGCTCTGCTTACTCAAGGCAGGACTTTGGTGCCCATCCGGGTGTTGATGGAGTCCCTGGGAGCTCAGGTAGTATGGGAGCCGGAGCAGCGGACCGTGACGGTCACAAAGGATACGGGGACTTCCGTCAAGTTGTGGATCGACAACCGTTTAGTGGCTTATGATGGCGGCGCCAGCTATGACGTGTGCGACGTAGCTCCCCGAATTATCAGCGACCGCACCTATGTGCCCTTAAGACTGGTAGGCAATGCCCTGGGTATTCAGGTAGCCTGGGATAACGATAACCGGCAGGTGCTGGTGGATACAGCCGCCACTGCGGAGAAAAGCCGCTTTTTTGATATCACCATCAACGGCGTCACCGCCGGCGGCACCGTCAGCGATGCTGTACCCTTATCCCTCAATTATGGCGGCGGTGTTCCCCAGGGTGCCGCCCAAGTCAGATATCTGTTTCTCGATCCTTTGACCGGTGAAGGCAAGATCACCGCCAGGTCTGCCGACGCCGGCGGCAGCGCCCTATGGGTGCCGGATTTAGAAGAGCGGGGCCCGGGTATTCTGGCAGCGGCAGTAGTAGATAATGCCGGCAATTTCTTGGCCGGTGCAGCGGTAAATGTCAATCTGGCTGTAGAGCCGAGAGTAGTTTTGCAGGGCTTGACCCAGGGCCAGGTCATGAGCGGCGCCATCACCATGAACACCAGCGTCAATTTTAAGGCCACGGCAGTGGAATATGAGTTCGGCGTATTGAGCGACGGCACCAGCAGCCGTTCAATGAAACAGGATCCGGTACTCAGCTATACCCATAATCCGCCGGCGGGCCAAACCGGCACCATTACGGTAAAGGCTATTGCTCTGGATGCCGCCGGCAACGAATATGCCAGTGCTCCTGTGGAGATTCAGGCCAATGTGCCGCCGGCAGATACGACGCCTAAAGTGACGTTGAAAAGCTTCAAAGCCGAAAATGTGGGCAAAATTCCTGTGGCATTATCCGTCAGCCGCAATTTTGACGTCACCAATACCCAGTATTGGGCCAGAAATACGGCCAGCGGCGCAACCGTGCTATTGGCGGAAAAGCCCTATGGCGATCATAGCTGGTTCCCCGGTCCCGATATGGCCGGTACCTGGGATGTGTACGTGGTGGTCACCGCTACCAACGGCCAAACCTATACCAGCAACAGCCAGACCGTTACTGTGCCTGCCCAGCCCGGTATTATTCTGAAGGGTGTGGGTCCCGGCCAGGTAATCACCGGTGAAGTCAAGCTTTCCTCTATGGCCAACGTGCCCTTACAGGAAGTGTCCTATATTGTCAGCAATCCCTTTAACGGCTCCCAAAAAACCCTGGGCACGGCAGCTACCGCCGCCGAAGAAGTTGTCTGGACGCCGGAGTCTGTCAATGAAGGGGAAAGAAATCTGCAGGCCATAGGCAAATTAGCCGACGGCTCCACCGTAGTCTCGGAAATGATCACCGTAAAAATCTATTTGGGGCAGATCTACGGGGCTCAGCCGGTGGTGGCTAAAGATCAGTTCATCAACACCGTTACGCCCATGGCCTTGGCTACTCAGAAGCAAAACGGCATGTCCGCCGCTTTACAGGTGGCCCAAGCTATTCTGGAGACCGGCTGGGGTCAAAGCGTGCCGGTAGACAAATACACCGGCCTCTTCTCCAACAACCTCTTTGGCATCAAGGGCAGCAGCACCGCCGGCAGCGTGGTGTCAAACACCTGGGAGGAGTATTACGGCACTACTTACCGCATCGACGCCAATTTCCGGGCCTACCACAATATTCAGGAAAGCTGGGATGACCACAACGACCTGCTCTTAAGGATGGAGCGGTACCAGCCTTACCGGGACGTGATGCATCACAGCGCCAGCGGCGCTTATGCCCTCAAGCGCTGCGGCTATGCCACGGACAGCGGTTATCCTGAGAAGCTGGTCAACATCATCAAGCAATACGGCTTGGATAAGCTGGATGTGCAAAAGCTGTAGAGAAAAGTTTAAGGGACTTGTTCGCTGGCCGCGAATAAGTCCCTGTTTTTTTAGGAAAGTTTTTTACGCCAAAGTAGCCAGGCTAATATTCAATGCCATATTTTATGCTACGCTTCATCCTCATCAGTTTTATTCGCCGCCGCAGTGTTGTTCTCAGCGTCGCTATATTCCTCAATACAATGCTGCAAATAGCTGTTGTATTCCTTCATAAAAGCAATGATGCGGTTCAGCTTCTTTTCATCGAATTGTTTAAAAAAGCCAAGCTCCCGCTGCTCCCATTTCCTGTGCCTTAGACGGTGCATTTCATAAAGCTTTATGCCGCTGTCGGTGAGGCGGTAGAAAATCTTTTGCTTATTGTCCGGGAGCTGATAAGGTATGACATAGCCGTTGCCAATCAGTTTTTTAACGATTTTGCTGATGGCGCCCCGGGTCATAAACAACTCTTCCGCAATAGCGGTGACATTTGGATAATCAAGCCTGCCGATGCAGTCGATACAATTAAGACCGGAGTTATCGATATCCGGCAGATCCACGCTGGAGTCCAGCACACTGAGGGTATCGGAATTGTGGGTATACCAAAGCAATTGCTGCAAAAGCTCGGCGTCTTGATTTGTGTTTTTGTTTAAGTCTTTGCTCATATCATTTCTGACCTCGCACAAGGATTAAGTTAATGGTTTGCATTGATTGAATACATATTAGCACACCTGCTCCGGCGGCACAATGAGGCGCTAGACAATAAAGATGACTGTCCGATATCCCAGGATACCCGCCTCTTTTATCCTCTTCCTGTACTGCCGAAGCCATCATTCATTTAATGTGTCGCTATCATGATTGGCGGTATTGGACTCTGTAAATTACAGCTTTGGGGGTGCATGGCTTGACCTGACCCCTTTGTTGGAAAATGTGCAAAATTGCAGGTTTGTCACTCTCTTTGCTCAAAAAGGAGCAAAATTGCAAGTTTGTTAAGTCAAATCCCCTGCTTTATGGCCGTTTTTAGCCCTAAATAGACTAAAAGCCGGATTTGTACAGATGAAAGCTCTTACAAACCTGCAATTTTGCACAAAACCGCCGCCGCCAGAGCACAAACCTGCAATTTTGCACAAAACCGCCGTCGCTAGAGTACAAACCTGCAATTTTGCACAATTGAGGGTCACTGCCGTGCGGGGTGCCGCCGCCAGGGGTCACTGCCGTGCGGGGTGCCGCCGCCAGGGGTCACTCCAAACCACTCCAGCCGGCCGCTCCAATCTATCGGCAGGTCAAAGCAGGCGTCTGGTTTTGCAAAACTTGTTGACTGGGAAACAAGATTGTGTTATAACTGTAACATACTCAAACTTGTTTCCGGGGATACGAGATTGTCTGCCAGGATTTAAATTGTCTTATGAATAGCAGACTGCCTTCCCGAAACACAAACTGTCTCCCCGGATAGTAAACTGGTATCACCGAAGCTGCCTTAATAGTAAGCTGCATGAAGCAAGGAGGGGCTCACATTGAATACGGTGAATTTTGAATTGAACGGCAAATTGGTTGCTGCCGGGTATGGCCCTGGAACCACCCTTTTAAAATATCTCCGCAATAAAGAGTGCTTAAAAGGCACGAAGGAGGCCTGCAGTACCGGCCACTGCGGCGCTTGCACGGTATTGATCAATGATGAAGCCAGGCGTTCCTGCATAACCCTTTTGAAGAATTTAGAGGGAGCAAAGGTACTGACGATTGAGGGGCTTTCTCCCGAGGGTGTGGCCCATCCCATTCAAAAAGCTTTATTAGACGTGGGAGCTGTGCAATGCGGCTATTGTACTCCCGGCATGGTGATGGCCATCAAAGCCCTCCTTGACCGGCACAAAAATCCTACCGCTGGTCAAATCAATGAGGCTCTGAAGCACAATTATTGCCGCTGCACCGGATATGTCAAAATCATTGAGGCCATACATCTGGCGGCAAAGCGGCTGAACGAAAATCCTGATGCGGCGCCGGAATACTTCATGGAAAAGACGGAAATTGTTATGGGCACGACGGGGGCGGATATGGAAGCTCCCGCCGGGAAAGTAATGGGCCAATCACTCTGGGACATGGAAGGCTTGGCAAAGGCCCAGGGCAGGCTGCAATTTACCGGCGATTATGAATTTGCAGGAATGCTCCAGGGGGCCGTGGTCTGGACGGCTATCCCTTGCGGCAAGATATTGGATATTGATACGGGGGAGGCTGCCGGGATGCCCGGGGTAGTGCGTATCTTTACCTGCAAGGATGTGCCCGGTCAAAATGGTTTTGGCCAGTTGATTCCCGACCAGCCCGTATTCTGCCAGGATAGGGTTGCCTTTATCGGTGATGGAGTGGCCTTGGTGGTGGCTGAGACGGAAGAGCAGGCCAGGGCGGCGGCGGGCAAAGTTAAAGTGGCCTATGAAAAGCTCCCCGGCATTTATACCATGGAGAAGGCCGTAGAGAATGAGTCCTTGTTTAAAACCACTTTTTATGAAACCGGCGATGTGGAGGAAGCCAAAAAAGCGGAAAATCTTGAAATAGTAAAAGTGAATTACGATATTCCCTGGCAGGAGCATGCCTGCATGGAGACGGAGGCAGCCATCGCCCTGCCTGAGGGAGAGGGTATTGCCCTTTATTGCTCCACCCAATCGCCTTATGAATTGCAAGAAATGATCGCTAAGGTTTTAGCAGTGGCGCCGGAGCATGTTCGTGTTATAGCGCCGCCTCTGGGAGGGGGCTTCGGTAAAAAATGCGATCCCTATATGGAGCCCATGGCTGCCGTAGCCGCCTGGCATTTAAAAAGGCCGGTGCGGCTGGTCTTAAATCGCCGGGAATCCCTGCGCCGTACCACTAAGCGCCACCCTTTTAAAATTGATTATGAAGTTGGTTTGAGCAAGGATGGCGTTATCCAATACGTGGACGCTTTTTTCCTGATGGATGGCGGCCCTTACATGAATCTGACGCCGGGGGTGCTGGAGCAGAGCATGATTTTTTCCTGCGGTCCCTACCGCATACCCAGCGGCCGGGTCCTTGGCAAAGCATTGAAGACCAACAACGTCTTGGGCGGCGCTTTTCGAGGCTTTGGAATCAACCAGGCAGCAATTGCGGTAGAGGTAGCTCTGGATATCGGGGCTCAGCGCCTTGGGCTGGATCCTTTTGAAGTAAGAATGAAAAACGGCGTTAAACCCGGAGATGTGACCTTTACCGGACAGCACGTTGATTATAGCGTGGGAATTTTGGATACGGTGCGTTTGTGCAAAGAAGGGCTGGAGAAAGCACTGAAAGAATATGAAGGCAAGTATCCCAAGGGCTCCAAGGTTTTAGGCTGGGGCATGGCCAGCGGATATAAGAACGTTGGTGTAGGCAAGGGGGTAACGGATGACGGCGGCGCCATAATCACTCTTCTCGAAGATGGTTCCTGGGAGCTTAGGGTTTCCGGCGTCGATATGGGCCAGGGTTTCCGTACCGCTATGCTGCAGCTTTGTGCAGAAGCGTTGGACGCAGAGCCGGACAAAATCACAGTAATTAGCGGGGATACGGCCCGCACCATCAGGCATGGTCAAGCGGTCAGCGAGCGGCAGACGTTATGCAGCGGCAGAGCGGTAGTGGAGGCTTGCAAAGCAATAAAGCAAAAACTTGCCGAAAAGCCCTGGCAGCCCGGAGAAACTTGCTCCGCAGAATACACCTTCACCGCGCCTAAAACCTACGCCTTGCATGATAATGAAGGCAGAAAGGCCGCCGGTGACCGGTACCGCAATTATCCTTCCTATGCCTACACCACCCAGGGCGTAATCGTTGAAGTTGACAAGGAAACCGGTGAGGTAAAGGTGCTGAAGGTGGTGGCTTGCCACGATGTGGGCCGGGCCATTAATCCCCATATTATTGAAGGACAAATTCAGGGCAGTTGCTCTATGGGAATCGGCTGGGCCTTGACGGAAAGCTTTTGCTCCGCTGAAGGAATACCCTTGCAGAATCACTATAAGGATCTGGGAATGCCCCGCATAGACGAAACGCCTTTGTATGACTTGATTCTTGTTGAAAACCCGGAGCCTTTAGGTCCTTACGGCGCTAAGGGTATATCCGAAGTGGCCACGGTGCCTATGACTCCTGCCGTTATGAATGCGGTAAGCAAAGCCATTGGAGTCAGAGTCACCGGCATTCCCCTAACGAAGGAAAAAATTCTGTCTGCCATAAATGATAGAGGCAGTGATAAGTAAGATCCCCTAATTTCCTCTCAGTTTCTGATAAAAGAGAAAAGCCTGTCCCTTTGAGCCGGGGGCAAGCTTTTTCCTGATTTCGCCAAATTATAGTGCCAGTATATCAAATTTCCATTAACCCCATTGGCGTATATAATGGTAGAATTAAAATAGAAGAAAAATAAGGGGGGCTCATCATGTCTCACCATTCTCATTTATCATCGGCATTTAATAACACCGGCATGCGGGGAAGGCATCTGTCGCCGTCTGGAATGTGCTCATTCTGTACGGAGGAATGTTTGGGAACCTGTGAAATCGGCCTGTCTGCTATGCGCGGCGAAATGGCGGTTTATCCTACAAACACCGGCAATAATCAAATCGCCTCCGAAAAGGAGATGCCGATCGGCTATTCTCATTTCAACATCAATGGGCGGGTTTTTGGAGCTGCGGGCACAGAAGCTGATGAAGATGAAGCGACCATCTTTAATGTAAATCTGGAGCAGTCCATAGGCAAAGAAAACCCGGTAAAACTGGCAATGCCGGTTATTCTTCCGGCCTTGATAAAACTGAATTGGCAAGATTACTTTGCCGGTGCTGCTATGGCGGGTGTTAATTGTGTCATTGGTGAAAGCTCACCGGGTAAAGACCCCAATCTGGCCTGCGATAACGGTAAGATTGTCAGATTCGATATGCTCAATGAAATACTGGACACTTTCCGTAAATATGACCGGGGTTATGGGCAGATCATTCTTCAATGCAACACGGAGGATGATGCCCAGGGCCTGCCGGAGTATGCTATTTCAAAAGCGAAGGCAACTGCCCTTGAGTTCAAATTCGGCCAGTCGGCAAAAGGGACTCAACCGGCTGTGCGGATCAAAACTCTGGATGAAGCGATAGCAAAGCAAAAAGCCGGCGGGATTGTCCACCCAAATCCCAGTGATCCGAAGATTCAAGAAGCCTATGCCAAAGGCGCCTGTCCAAACTTCTTCTACTATAGCCGTCTGCCCATGTGGACAGAAGAGTACCTGACAAAGCGTGTGGCTGATTTGCGGGAAATGGGCCTAAAAAATGTATACTTTAAGATGGCCGGTTTTGATCCGGTTGACATGGAGCGGGTGCTGCGGATTGCGGCTGCCTGCCAAGCGGATATGGTAACATTTGATGGCGCCGGCGGAGGATCCGGCTATAGCCCCTGTAAGATGATGAATGAGTGGGGCTATCCTGCCGTTTTAATCGAGGCAGCTCTTATTCCAATTTGCAAGCGAATGGAGACGGAAGGACTCATTGTGCCGGCAATCGCCGTGACGGGCGGTTTTGTCACAGAGGATCAGGTATATAAAGCCCTGGCATTGGGCGGGCCTTATGTGAAAGCGGTGGGGCTGTGCCGCTCCGCTATGGCGGCGGCCATGAACGGCAAAAAGATAGGGCAACTGCTGGAGGAAGGCGCTGTCCCGGCACATGTAAAACCCTACGGTACCACAAAGGAGGAAGTCTTCGCCGACTTGCCGGAGCTGCGCTGGCTTTATGGGGAGCGGGCTAACACTTTCCCGACGGGTGCGGTTGGCGTCTATTCTTATCTTAAACGCATCGCTTTTGGTTTACAGCATTTCGCAGCCTTAAACCGAAAATTTGATATCAGGTATATAGATGCCTCTGACCTGATTGCCCTGTCGCCCTCGGCAAGAGATATTTTACGAGGCACATGGTTTTAATCATATATTCCTAAAGCAGGACATTCAAGGCGCTCCAAAGGGGGCGCTTTTTTTCGGCGTATACAACCGGAAAAATAAGCCCATAATACCAATGTTTAGCATATGCGTAGGGAGGGCTTATGGACTTTAAATTTTTTGCCCGCAAGAGAAGACTGGAAGAGAAAATAAAAGAACTGAACCAGAACCTGGACAGCATAGAGCTTTCCGGCGATTTGGCGGAAGAAATGGCTATCCTGGAGGGTCTGTTTGAAAAAGTGGACCCTATGGTGCTGCGCCGCATAAGAAACCAGCACAATGAGAAGCTGGAATTCGGCCTGGTTTATTGCGCCGGCATGATTGACAACGAGTATGTTGGAGAAGCCATTATTAAGCCTTTGACCAGCTCCCAGGGCATTAATTATGATAAGAATCTTACCGATACCATTCTCACCCAGATTGTCTGCAATCACAACGGCATGAAAGCTCAGAAGTATTCTGAGATTGTGGAGGCCGCTACTTACGGCGACGTAGTCGTGTTGATCCCCGGCAGCAAGGACGCCCTGATCTACAGCACCCAAGGCTTTCCTTTAAGGGGAACCGACGAGCCGGAAAATGAGAAAACCCTGGTGGGGCCCAAGGAAGGCTTTGGCGAATCCCTCATCAATAACCTGGCTTTTTTGCACCGCCGCCTGCGGACCAATGATTTAAAAATGCAATTCCGTACTTTAGGCAAGCGAACCAGAACCAGCATTTGCCTGTGTTATCTGGACAGCCTGGTAAAACCCGATATCCTCAAAGAGTTGGAGGAACGTCTGGCTATTATCGACATTGACGGCATTCTGGATTCCAACTACATTCAGGAGTTTATCCGGGATGAGGGCTATTCTCCTTTTCGCACCATCGGCACCACGGAAAGGCCTGATGTGGTAACGGGAAAGCTGCTGGAGGGCAGGATCGCTATTTTTGTAGACGGCGCTCCCACGGTGCTGACGCTGCCTTACTTATTTATGGAGAACTTTGTCAACAGCGAAGACTATTACCTGCCTTTTTATTATGCCACCTTTTCCCGGGTTCTGCGGATATGTGGTTTTATCCTGGCGGTAACGGTGCCCGCCTTTTATTTGGCAGTGTCGGCTTTTAATCACGAGATGCTGCCTACGCCTTTATTGATCAGCATTGCCCGGGAGCGGCAAAACATCCCCTTTCCCATGGCTTTGGAGATTTTCTCCATGCTGCTGGTTTTTGATTTGTTGCGGGAAGCGGGAATCAGGATGCCCACAGTTATCGGCTCGGCCATGAGTATCGTGGGCGGCTTGGTTTTGGGGCAGGCTGCAGTGCAGGCCCGGCTGGTCTCTTCGGTACTGATCATTATGGTGGCTCTCACCGGCATCACCGGGTTATTGGTGCCAAAAATGAATACGTCAATTTTGGTGGTTCGTTACTCCTTGCTGGTGGCCGCCTCTATTATGGGCTTGCCCGGTCTTACTCTGGGCATAGCTTTTTGGTGGGTTCATCTCCTCAATCTCAGATCTTTTGGCGTAACCCAGATTGAGATAAATATCAACATGAATTACCAGGACCAGAAAGACCTGCTGCTGAGGGCTCCTTTATGGCGGATGGCCCGGCGGCCCAGAAATATCGCCAAAGACAGCGTCCGTAAAGGCGAGACAAGGAGGCAGTGGTGAGATGAAAGCAGCGGGGCGACTGATCTTATTTGCTGTTTTAGCTTTATTGCTTTCCGGCTGCACCAACTACCTGGATCTCAACAGATTGGAGATCGTAGCCGGTATTGCTATAGATAGGAATGAAGAAGGCTATAATGTAGCGTTAGAACTGCTGAACCTGACGGAAACAGACCCGGAAGGAGCTTTAGCCTTTCAGGTGGCGGAGTTTAGCGGGCAAACCATACCTGCCGCCATGGAAAATGCTAAGGGGAGGCTGACCAAAGAGTTGTATTTCGGTAACCTGCAAACCATCGTTATCAGCCGGCAAATTGCCGAAGAAGAGGGTGTCGCCAGTATATTGGATTGGTTTATGCGGGACAGCGGGCTGCGGGAAACCAGTATGGTAGTGCTGTCTACTGCCGAAACAGCCAAGGAGGTTTTGGAGGCTAAAGGGGAGGATATGGCCATAGCCGCCTTTGCTATTGAGGCTATTGTCAATCCGCCGGAAAAAGAGGTGTTTCAGGTTCGGGACACAATGCTTTACCGTGTTTATAATGCTATCCATATAGAAGGAAAAAATATAGTGTTAATGGCTTTCGGTGTCAATGGTTCCGGTGAAAAGGCTAAAGATGCGCAGGATCAGGGGAGCGGTGAGGAAAAGGCCGGGGCAGAAACCGAAGGGGATTCTGCCGGCCAAGAAGAGCCGGTTTTAGGGGTTTCCGGAATAGGACTTTTTAACGGAGACCGGCTGGTGGGTTTTTTGCCTCAGGAGAACTTAAATGCTTTATTGGTCTTGAGGGAAAAAGGGATGCAGCAGACCTTTGCTTTTCCCGTATCTCAAGGAGGCGGCTACGCTACCTTTCGGGTCAGCAGAATCAAAAGTGAACGCCATATGAAAGAGACAGGAGGCGGGCTGACGCTTTGTTTTGACGTTAAAGCCACGGGCCTGCTGATTCAGGCTCCGCCCGGGCTGGACATGTCCCAAAGGGATGCTATAGAAAGCTTGCAGCAGGACGCTACGGCTTTCATGAAGGAATACCTGCTGACTACGGCGGAATACATTTGCCGGGAGCTGAAAGTAGACGCTATCGATGCCGGCTATGAGGTTTACAAAATGGATGGCCGTCTCTGGCAGGAAATAAAAGGGGATTGGGACCGGCTGTTGCCTCAGTTGCCTATCGAGATCAATATGGAGCTTCATATTGCGGGAACCGGCGCCTACAAAGCCTCATAATAAGGAGACGATTATGGAATACGTCGTATTGATTGTCTTTTATCTGGTAATCCTGATTTTTGACTTTATGCCGGAAAGAAAGAGCCGGGGCAGAACAAACGATATCCTTTACTTGACGGTAGCTTTATGCAGCCTGCTGCTGATCATTCTCTTTCTGGCCTTGCCGGAAAGCTTCCGCTTGTCTACCGCATTGCGCATGTTTTTGCCCTATATCCAATCCTAAGGGATGTTGAAAGGAAGGTATGGCAGTTTTGGCTACTAAGCAGATCACCAGACATCAGGCTATTTCCCTGATTGCGTTATTTATATTTGGCAATAACGTAATGATTGGCGTTAATTCTATTACCGGCAAGGATAGCTGGCTGGCTGTAATAGGGGCTGCAATTCTATGTATTCCCATATTGATGATGTACGGCCGCATTCTCTCTTTAAATCCGGAGCAGGGTTTTTTTGATATTATTTTTAAATTATGGGGAAAAGCTTTTGGCACGGTGGCTACTCTGCTGATGGTCTGGTTTTCCCTGCATTCCGGCGCCTTGACCTTCCGCTCCTTATACGAATTCATTATTGGCAATACCTTGACGGATCCGCCTTATCTCCTCTTTCCTATGATTTTGCTGTTGATCGGACTGTATTTGATCCGGGGAGGCTTGAGTGTACTGGGCAAATGGTCGGTCAGCCTTGTGGTCTACATTTTCCTATTAGCTTTGTTGACGGCCATACTTTCTTTAAAAATGATCGATCCGGAATATTTGCAGCCGGTTTTGCGCCATTCCGTCAAAGACATGGCCATAGGCACGACGCAGATTATGTCCTTTCCCTTTTTAGAAACGGTGATTCTCTTGCCCATTGTCTCTACCGTAAAATGCGATGGCCGCTATATCTCCGTTTTGCTGAAGGGATTGCTTTTAGCCATGCCCATCATGATTTATGTCACCTTGCGCAATACCCTGATTTTAGGGGAGCCCCTGATGGATATTGTTTATTATCCCACCTTTACGGCGGTGCAAACGCTGCACATCGGCGGATTTCTTACCAGAATTGAGGAAAGCATATCCACTTACATGATCCTGACCTGCCTGACGAAAATCGCTGTTTGCCTGGGCATGGCAGCCAATGGAGTAGCCAGGATATCCAGTTTGCCGGAACCGGAAAAAATAGCCGCTCCCATGGGCTTGCTGCTGTTTGCCATCAGCCTTTTAGCAGTCAGGAATATGGGGGAATTGATAATGTTTATAAAATATTATCCCATGTATACGGTGACTTTTCAGTTGCTTATTCCCCTTGCGCTTTGGCTTACGGCGGAGTGGAAAAACCGCCGCCAGAAAAAAGCCGGACTGCCCTCTTGAGCTTTATTCCGCCAAATAATCCAGAAGATTTTCCCCGTTTTTTGTGTTATGATTAATTATTGAAGAATAATAAGGCGAAGAAGGGGAGAAAATTGATCAACATAAAAAAAGAAAAATTAACGGCCCTCTTGGGCTATTTTGCTATGGTTCTCTTTTCGGTTTTGTTTATTGTCATCGGCAATAAGGTGGCTGTAGGCGAGCAGAAGTTTTTTGCCCGGGACGATGGTGCGGAGATCCTGGCGGCAAAAGTAGATAAGGTTATTAGCCGTGAGGAAGACCGGCAGGACATGGGCAGTGTGGAGCGGGTTACAGTGACTATCGATTTTGAGGCCACCGTAATCCGGGGTGAACATAAGGGTATGCAGCTTCAGGCCCAGCAGATCAACGACAGTTTTATGGCAGTGGGCTATAAAGAGGTGGAAGCGGGAGATAAGCTCCTTCTCTACGGCTATGACGACGGCCAGGAAACCCATTGGCTGATGCATGAGTATCTCCGTTCCGATGCGTTGATTGTTCTGGCCGCTGTCTTTATTGTGCTGCTTTTGCTTTACGGCCGCAAAAAAGGCTTTCATTCCGTTTTGGCCTTAGGCTTCACCTGCTTGAGTATTTTTCTCGTATTTATTCCGGCAATTCTTTCAGGCAAGAATATTTATGCCGCCTCTTTCATTCTGATGGCCTTTATTACGGTAATGACCTTGACCCTGGTCAACGGCTTCAATCGCAAAAGCCTGTCGGCAGGCATCGGCTTATTTGGCGGCTTGGCTGCCGCCGCCCTTGTGTTTGGGCTGGCGGATATTTTCTTAAAGCTGTCGGGCTACGTCAGTGAAGAGTCCATATACCTGGCCTATGTCAATCCGGCTAATCCCATAGATCTAAAAGCTATTTTATTTGCCGGCATTCTGCTTGGCGCTTTGGGTGCCGTCATGGACGTTGCGGTATCCATCGCCGCTTCCTTACAGGAAGTCCATGATTCAGCGGAGAATCCCACTTTTGCTTCTCTGATGCAATCCGGGCTGAATATCGGCCAGGATATGCTGGGCACCATGATGAATACGCTGGTGCTGGCCTATATCGGCAGCTCCCTTTCCTTGGTGCTGATTCTCATTGTTTATAGCAATTCCCTGCTGGAGTTGTTCAATAAAGAAATGATTGTAGTGGAAGTGCTGCAATCCCTGGCCGGCAGCGTGGGACTTTTGGCGGCTATACCGCTGACGACCTTAGTTTCTTCTTATATATATATTCACAAACGAAAATCCTAGATGATGCTGAAGAAAGGGGGAGGACCATGACTGTTGTATCCGCATATGCCGTACCCCATCCGCCTCTGATTTTGCCGGAGGTGGGCAAAGGCCAGGAGAAGCTGATCAAGGACACGGTAGCTGCCTATGAGGAAGCCGCCCGGCATATGGCCCTTATGCAGCCGGAAACCGTGGTGCTGCTGTCTCCCCATGCCACTATGTATGCCGACTATTTTCATATCTCACCCGGGGCCGGCGCCAAAGGCGATATGAGAGCTTTCGGAGCCAAGGGGCCCGAAACAAAGGTGATTTACGATCAGGAGTTTGTAGGTGCTCTGGAAGCTCTGGCATCAAGAGCGGGTTTGCCCGCCGGCACCCTGGGAGAAAGGGAGAGAAGCCTGGACCACGGCAGCGTTGTACCTTTGCGGTTTTTTCAGCAGGCTTATGCGGATTTTCAGGTGGTGCGCATTGGGGTATCCGGCTTATCGGCCCCAGAGCATTACCGGCTGGGCCAGTATATCGCTGCAGTTGCCGGGGAGCTGAACCGCTCGGCAGCCATCATTGCCAGCGGTGATTTATCCCATCGTTTAAAAAGTGACGGACCCTACGGTTTTGCTCCGGAAGGTGCGGAGTTTGACCGCCGTCTCATGACAGCTCTGGAAAGGGCGGATTTTTTGGAGCTGCTGCGTTTTGACCCCGACTTTTGTGAGGCCGCCGGGGAATGCGGTCTGCGCAGCTTCGTAATTATGGCGGGAGCCTTTGACGGCCGCCGGGTGAAGGCCCGCCGTCTTTCCTATGAAGGCCCCTTCGGCGTAGGCTATGGCCTTTGCCTTTTTGAAGGGGACCCGTCCGATTCAAGCCCTTCTGCTGCAAGCCCTTCTGCTGCAAGTCCTTCTGATCCAAGCCGGCTTGACCCCAGCAGGCAATTTCTCTCTATTTATGAGGAAGAAGAGCAAGGGGCACTGGCAGCAATCCGGGAGCAAGAGGACGTCTATGTCCGTACCGCCAGATATGCTATAGAGCAGTATGTGGGACAGCGAAAGCGGCTGCGGGGCAGGGGCGACTTGCCGCCGGCCTTGGCGGCTGCTTTGACTGCGGAGATGGAAGGGAGCCGGGCCGGTACTTTTGTTTCCCTGAAGAAAAACGGTCGGCTCCGGGGCTGCATCGGTACTATCGGGCCCACCCGGCCTACGCTCCTTGAGGAAATTCTGCATAATGCGGTCAGCGCCTGTGCTGAAGATCCCCGCTTTGATCCCGTAGAAGAACAGGAGCTGTCTCAGCTAGTTATCAATGTGGATGTTTTAGGCGAGCCTGAGCCAATTGAGACCATGGCCCAGCTGGATGTGCGCCGCTATGGCGTTATCGTCAGCCAGGGTTTGCGGCGGGGGCTGCTTTTGCCGGACTTACCCGGTGTAGATACTCCGGCCAGGCAAGTGGAGATCGCCCTGCAAAAAGCAGGCATCAAGGAGGGTCAACCTTACAAGATGGAACGCTTTGAGGTGATCCGGCATAAGTAATGCAGCCGCCGATTGGCCCGGCCGCATCGCCATGTTGCAGGCAGTGACCCCAGGGGGTAGAGCCCCCATGGCGGAGTAGTGCCCAATGGCGAGGTAGAGCCGGCCTTCTGTGCAAATCCGGGCGATTCCGCGCTGGGGGCAGTGAATGTGCAAATTTTTCGTTTGTATGCGGTTTTGGGCAGCCGCTTGTGCAATTTTTTCGTTTGTGAGTGATTTGCAACCCCTCTCGGAAGGAATTTAAGCCCATTTTAGGTCAAATTTGTTCAATTCTTTCGTTTATGTATGGATTCCCTCTCTGCATTTCACACACAAACGCAATTTTTGCTCACCCGGCCCCGCCGATTTTCACACAAACGCAATTTTTGCACAGGCGGGAGATCACTGCCGCCGTCAGCACTGTTGCTGCCCGGCGGACGGCTCATGGCGCACCGCCTTTTTTACCTGATAGTATACAGGCAAATCTTGTTTGCAAAGATGTTTTTTGATGCTTTCACCGTAAGGAGGGGGCCATGGTTGATCAAAATAGCCAAGGGATAGCCGGGAATGCCGCAGTTTGCCGGATTTGTCCCCACCATTGCCGGCTGCAGCCGGGGGATACGGGTAAATGCGGGGCCAGAAGCAACCGCCAAGGCCGAGTGGCCAGCGACAGCTATGGGGTGATCACGGCTTTAGCCTTGGATCCCATAGAAAAAAAGCCGCTGTATCATTTTTATCCCGGCAGCCGTATTTTGTCTGCCGGCAGTTTTGGCTGCAATCTTCGCTGTCCCTTTTGCCAAAACAGCCATATTGCCATGGCCGGTGCCGGCGCCTTTAACGGTACCGGAGCCGGTGACATGCAACCCGGCAAGCCGGGGCAGAGAGCGGCGGCGGACCGGATAAAGCCGGAGGAGCTGGTGGCGGCGGCCCTGGCCGAAAAGAACCGGGGCAATATAGGCCTGGCCTACACCTACAACGAGCCTTTGGTGGGCTATGAGTTTGTCCTGGACTGCGCCAAGCTGGCGACGGCGGCAGGGTTAAAAAACGTGCTGGTCAGCAACGGCTATGTTTGCCGGCAGCCCCTGGAAGAACTGCTGCCCTATATACAGGCCATGAATATCGATTTGAAGGGTTTCACACCGGAGTATTACGCCAAGCTGGGAGGCGATCTGGAGGCGGTAAAGGCAACCATCAAGAGGGCTGCCACCACTTGTCATGTGGAGGTTACCACCCTGATTGTGCCGGGGGAAAACGACAGTGAGGCGGAAATGATGGCAATGGCGGCCTGGTTGGCGTCTATTGATAAAGCAATCCCCTATCACGTCAGCCGGTTTTTTCCCCATTGGCAAATGAAAGACCGGGGGCCCACGCCGGTGGAAAAGGTCTATGCTTTAGCGGCAACGGCCCGGCGTTATTTGACTTACGTATATGAAGGCAACTGCTGACTGAGGCTGTGGCCAAAGTTGTGGTTGAATGTACGAAAACGGGGGCTGCGGTTGCTCTGGAGCAGGGAGTACAAAACTTCGAATGTACAAAAACCGAGGTATTATGTTCTTATTAGGAACCGCGCCTGCCCAAAAGAGCGTTTATAAGCCAAAACTGTATAAAAATCGAAGTTGTGGGCAAAAAAGCCATAATAGTTCAATTTTTGTACATTGGCGCCTCTGTCACGGGTCATAGGTCACTTTCTGAGAGGCACTTTCCTGCCAAAGAGCATTTTCCTGCTAATGGAGGCTAAGCGGGCAAAAGACTTGCTTGACCTTCTACCCATAACTTTGGCTGTGGACAGCTATTCCTAAAAATGATATGATTCTTAACAAATAGTTTTAACCCAGTTTTGACGGGGCAGGGAGGTTTATTAAACAGCATGACAAAGTATGAATTGCTTTCCGGCAATGAGGCCATTGCCCGGGGGGCTTATGAGGCGGGGGTAAAAGTTGCCGCGGCTTACCCCGGCACTCCCAGTACGGAAATTTTAGAAAATATTAGCCAATATGAGCGGATACACGCCCAGTGGTCGCCCAACGAAAAAGTGGCCATGGAAGTGGCTGTAGGCGCTTCCATAGCCGGAGCCAGATCGCTGGCTTCCATGAAGCATGTAGGCGTCAATGTGGCGGCGGACCCGTTGCTGACCTTTAGCTATACCGGCGTAGGCGGCGGCATGGTACTGGTTTCTGCCGACGACCCGGCCATGCACAGTTCCCAGAATGAACAGGACAACCGGTATTACGGCCTTCTGGCCAAAATCCCTGTATTGGAGCCCGGCGACAGCGCCGAAGCTAAGGCCTTTACCAAGAAGGCTTATGAAATCAGCGAGACCTTTGACACGCCGGTTATCCTGCGGACTACGACGAGGGTTAATCATTCCAAGGGCCTGGTGGCTCTGGAAGAACCGGCGGATATAGTCGTAAAGGATTATGAGAAAAACCCTCCCAAATACGTGATGACGCCGGCCAATGCTGTGGGCCGCCATAAGGTAGTGGAGGAGCGGCGGCTGGCCCTGACGGAGTTTGCCGGCGCCACAGAGCTCAACCGCATAGAAAAAGGCAGTGGCGACGCCGGCCGCATTGGTTTCATTACCGCCGGCATCAGCTACCAGTATTTGAAGGAAATATTGCCGGAGGCTTCTTTTCTTAAACTGGGGCTGCTTTGGCCCCTGAATGAAAAATTGATCAAGGATTTTGCGGCCTCGGTGGACCAGGTCATCGTAGTGGAAGAGCTGGAACCGGTGCTGGAAACCCAGATTAAAGCCATGGGTGTTTGCTGCCGGGGCAAAGACATCACCCCCCGCCAAGGGGAACTCAGCGAAGAGGTGCTGCGGACCGTGCTGGCTGAAGCCGGCCTGCCGGTGCCGGTAGCTGCCGCCGTCCAATCTGAATATGCTTCCGGTCAAAAGCTGCCCATGCGGCCGCCGATTTTGTGTCCCGGTTGCTCCCACAGAGGGATGTTCTACACATTAAAAGCCATGAATCTTCATGTGTCCGGGGATATCGGCTGCTACGCTTTAGGCTCGGCGCCGCCTTTTGGCTGCCTGGATACCACCGTCTGCATGGGGGCATCCATTACCGGGGCTTTCGGCATGGAGCTGGCCCGGGGAGATGAATTTGCCGAAAAATGCGTAGCCGTTATCGGCGACTCTACCTTTTTCCATTCCGGCATCACCGGTCTTATTGATATCGTTTACAATCAGGGCCGTTCCACCATCATCGTCCTGGATAACAGCATCACCGCCATGACCGGCCATCAGGACAATCCCGGCTCCGGCAAAGACATCAGGGGTATGGCATCGCCGGCCATCGATATTGCCAAGCTGGCGGAAAGCATCGGCATCCGCCGCATCCGGGTAGTGGATCCCTTCGACTTGAAGACCTGCCGGGAAGTATTAAAGGAAGAACTGGCGGCGCCGGAGGTGTCCGTGATTATTGCCCGCCGGCCCTGCGCTTTGCATATCCGGCTAAAAAATCCGCCTTTTTATGTGGATCAGGAAAAATGCATCGGCTGCAAAGCCTGCCTGAAGCTGGGTTGTCCCGCCATATCGGTAACGGAGGGCAAAGCCAAAATCGATCCTTTGGTTTGTGTGGGCTGCGGTCTTTGTCCCCGGGTTTGTCCCACAAAGGCCATTAAGGCCGCCAGCCAAAAAGCCGCTGAGGAGGCAAAAACCAATGAGTAAAAATGCAAGCATATTGATTGCCGGCGTCGGCGGCCAGGGTACGGTGCTGGCCAGCAAGATCCTGGGCCTGGTGGCCACGAAGGCCGGTTTGGACGTCAAACAATCGGAAATCCACGGCATGTCTCAGCGAGGCGGCAGTGTAGTTACCCATGTGCGCTTTGGCGAGAAGGTCTATTCGCCCCTGGTGGCCAAAGGCACCGCCGACATTATTATGGCTTTTGAAGAACTGGAAGCCCTCCGCTATCTGCCTTATTTGAAGAAGGACGGGCTGATGATCGTCAACCAACAGCAGATGCTGCCCATGCCGGTAATCACCGGCGCTGCTCAGTATCCTGAAGGGCCTGTGGAAGAGATGACCGGCAGAGGCATACGGGTTAAAGCTATTAATGCTTCTGCCATAGGCAGGGAAAAGGGCGACGCCCGGGCAGCCAACGTGGTGCTTTTAGGCATATTGGCCAATGAGCTGTCGTTCCCGAAAGAGTATTGGACCGAGGCTTTGGAAGAGAGCCTGAAACCGAAGCTTTTAGCCATGAATCTGGCCGCTTTTAAAGCAGGACAGGAAATTTAATACAGCTTATGAAAAAAATCACAAAGTAGATAAATGTTGCCTGAAAATTCTTTTATCTCTTTTTTATCCGCGTAAGGCATGGCTTAAAAAAGGCAGGTAATATATACGTTTTTCCCTTGTGTATTTTTTCGCCAATTGCTTGCATATTGCTTTGGGGCCATGATATAATCTAGACTGTAATGAATGCTTGTTATTAGGTATTAATTTTAATAAGAGAGGGGTTATATGCATGAAAAAACTGACTGAAATACGTTGGCACGGCAGAGGCGGCCAAGGGGCTAAGACTGCTTCTTTATTGCTGGCCGACGTAGCCTTCAGCACCGGCATGTATATTCAGGGCTTTCCTGAGTACGGTCCGGAGAGAATGGGGGCGCCGATCACCGCTTACAACCGTTTAAGCAACGAGCCGCTTCGGGTTCATTCCAACATTTATGAGCCTGACTTTGTGGCGGTGGTGGACGAGACCTTACTGGACTCCGTCAATGTCACTGCCGGCTTGAAACCGGAAGGGGCCATCGTTATCAATACAGCCAAAAGTCCCGAGGAGATTCTGCCTAAGCTCAATGGATATAAGGGCAAGGTCTACACCCTGGACGCCAAGAAGGTTTCTTTAGCTACCATCGGCAAAAATATCCCCAACACCCCTATGCTGGCAGCGGTAGTACGGGCCAGCGGCGTTATGGACGAGCAGCTTTTCCTGGATAATATGCAAGCTTCCTTCAAGCATAAGTTTGCAACGAAGCCGGAAGTTGTGGAAGGCAATATGAAGGCCTTGAGCATGGCCCTGGAGGAGGTAAAGGTTTATGACGGATCAAAATAAGATGAAAAATATCACCATTGAAAATAAATGGCAGGATCTGACCCCCGGCGGTATGATCTTTGCTTCCGGCAATTCCGTCGAATTCAAAACCGGAGACTGGAGAACCATCACCCCTAAAATGGTTTGGGACAAATGCAAGCAGTGCCTGCTGTGCGCTCCTATGTGTCCCGACAGCTCCATCCCGGTGAAAGATGGTAAGCGCCTGGAATTTGACTACGATCACTGCAAAGGCTGCGGCATTTGTGCAAAGGTTTGCCCCTTTGACGCTATAGTCTTTGGCGGCGAAGAAGAATAGGAGGGTTCACATGGCTATCCAAGACAGATTGTCAGGCAATGAAGCAGTATCCATTGCTATTAAACAAATTAATCCCGATGTGATGCCGGCTTTTCCCATCACACCGTCCACAGAGATTCCCCAGTTCATCTCCCAGTTTATTGCCAATGGCGAGATGGATACCGTATTTGTACCGGTGGAATCCGAGCACAGCGCTATGTCCGCCTGCATCGGTTCCCAGTCTGCCGGCGGCAGAACCGTTACGGCTACTTCCTCCTGCGGCCTGGCTCTCATGTTCGAGATGCTTTACGTGGCTGCTTCCAATCGTCTGCCCATCACCATGGCAGTGGTCAACCGGGCTCTTTCCGGCCCCATCAACATCAACAACGACCATTCCGATTCCATGGGCGCCCGGGACAGCGGCTGGCTGCAGATTTACGCCGAGAATGCCCAGGAAGCTTACGACAACTTCTTCCAGTGCATGAAGATCGGCGAGCATCCCTCGGTGCAGTTGCCGGTAATGTGCTGCCAGGACGGTTTCATTACCTCCCACGCCGTAGAGCGGATGGAGCTCATCGAGACCGAAAAGGTTAAAGCCTTCATGGGTGAGTACAAACCGGAGCATTACCTGCTGAATCCTGATCAGACTCTGGCTGTGGGCCCCTACGATATTCCCCAGTACTATATGGAGCATAAAAAGGCCCAGGCCGTAGCTATGGAAAATGCCCGGGCAGCCATTCTGGAAGTGGCCAAGGAATTTGAGGCCATGACCGGCCGCAAATACGGCATGATCGAAGAATACTGCATGGAAGATGCAGAACTGGCCATGATCATCATCGGCTCCTCTGCCGGTACGGCTAAAGAAGCCTGCGACGAGCTGAGAGCTGCCGGAGTTAAAGCCGGCGTCATCAAGGTCCGGGTATTCCGTCCCTTCCCCGCCGAGGAAATTGTTGCCGCCCTCAAAGGGGTAAAGGCTGTGGCTATCATGGACAAAACCGAGAGCTTCAGCGCCAACGGCGGCCCCATGGGCGCCGAGGTGAAAGCCGCTATGTTCGGCAAGCTAGGCGATGTTCTGGTGACCAATTACATTTACGGTATCGGCGGCCGGGACGTCAAAGTAGACGATCTGAAGAGCGTCTATGATAAACTGGCAGAGATGGTAAAGACCGGCAAGTCTCCGGAACATTACCAGTATCTGGCCCTCAGAGATTAGGAGGTGGATGAACATGGCATATAATTTTAAAGAAGTTATGGAACGGCCGGACCGTTTAGCATCCGGTCACCGGATGTGCGCCGGCTGTGGTGCTCCTATCGCCGTAAGAGGCGTGCTGCGGGCAATCAAACCTGAAGATAAAGCTGTTATTTGCAGCGCTACCTGCTGTCTGGAAGTTTCCACCTGTATGTATCCTTATACATCCTGGAAGGATTCCTTCATTCACAATGCTTTCGAAAATGCTGCCGCCACCATCAGCGGTGTTGAGGCAGCCCACAAATCCTTGGCTGCCAAGGGCAAAGTACCGGAAAACTACAAGTTCATCGCCTTCGGCGGCGACGGCGGTACTTACGACATCGGCTTCCAGTCCCTGTCCGGCGCCATGGAAAGAAACCATGACATGGTTTATGTCTGCTACGACAATGAGGCTTACATGAATACCGGTATTCAGCGGTCTTCTGCTACTCCTCTTTATGCCGACACCACCACCAGCGCCACCGGTAAAGCCAGCAGCGGCAAAACCCAGAACCGTAAGGATCTGGCTGAGGTTATCGCTGCCCATCATGTGCCTTATGTGGCTCAGACCACCTTTATCGGCAACCTGAAGGACCTCCATGAGAAGGCCGAAAAAGCCCTCTACACCCCCGGCGCCGCTTTCCTCAATGTCTTGGCTCCCTGCCCCAGAGGCTGGCGCTATGAGGCCGAGGATATTGCCGAGATCTGCAAAATGGCAGTAGAGACTTGCTTCTGGCCCCTGTTTGAAGTAGAAAACGACGTTTGGAAGATCAACTACCAGCCGAAAAACAAGCGGCCCATCGAAGATTTCCTGAAGACCCAAGGCCGGTTTAAACATTTGTTCAAGAAAGGCAACGAACACTTAATCGCCGACATTCAGAAGGAAGTTGACCACCGCTGGGAGCTGCTGTTAAAACGGGCTCAATAAGCTAAAATAATCAATAGACCAAGACTTGTTTTGTGGGAAAGACCACCTTTGTTATTTATTTAAATAACGGGTGGTCTTTCATTTTGTATCTGTTATACTACATGCTTGCCAATTGTAATGATATGAGATTTAATAGAGGTGAAATGCCCGACAGTTGTTTCCTAAGAAAGGAGTTTTTTCATGGCCTGTGTAAGAGATTTGATGAGCCTGGAATCCTTTCAGGATATCACTTTAGTTGCCGGATATAAAGGGCTTTACCGCAGAGTTTCTTGGCCCAATATCGCCCAGACCCCCGACATCCGGGAATGGTTGGTAGGGGGTGATGTTATCCTGATGACAGGCATTGGCTTAGACTGCACCTATACATTTCTCAACAGCATCCTGAATCAGGCAGCGGAAGGCAATGCCGGTTGCCTGGTGATTCTTCTTTCCCCTGAACGTATTCCCAGGGTTTTTCCGGAAACATTAGCCTATGCAGAAAAGTTAAACTTCCCGGTATTTACGGCTCACTGGGAGATTCGGATCGCCAATATCATCCGGGATATTTCCAGCTTCCTGCTCATGGAGAGGCATCAGGAGGAGGCGGTGAACTCTCTTTTGGAAGAACTGTTGTTTCTGGACGGAAATATGCCGTCAGATGCGTTGCAAGCCTTTATTAAGAAGCACCGGCTGGCAGGCAATCATGCAGTAGTATTGGCGGAATATGCAGAAATCTGCCCTGAAGCCCTTTCTTCCCTGGGTGGAGCCGTTTCCCGGCAGCAGAGTGCCGACATGTTGGTGCAGGAGCTAAAGGCTAAATTCCCCAAGACGATGTATCTAAACCGCTACAAAAGCACCTTCTTTTTGATTCCAATAGAGCCGGAGCAGGCTGGTTCCCTCGTTCAACTGGCCTCCCGCCTGTGTTGCGACATTGACAGTTGGTATCCGGGGTTGGAGGTTCATTTTGCTATTGGGCGGATTTACAGTGAGCCCCTGCAATTTTATCGAAGTTTGCAAGAAGCTAAAAAAGCCTCCGCTATGTGCCGGGAATCCCGTAAGGTGATTTGTTTTTCCGAGCTGGGCATCTATCAGCTTTTGATGGATGTACCGAATCAGGAGCAAATTATTCGGTTTACGGAGTATCGGCTTCGCCCCCTTTTAGAGTATGAGCAAAAAAACAACAAAAACCTCCTGCCTACATTAGAGATGTATCTGCAGACGAATTGCAATGCCGTACAGACTGCTCAAAAGCTGCAGATCCATCGAAACAGCCTGGCTTATCGCCTTACTAGAATTCAGGAGCTTTTGGGTACTAGCCTGGAGGACGCAGAAGACCGCAACGAGCTTTATAATTGCTTGAAAATATACCGCTACTGCCAAAAATAATCTGCAAAAAAATCTCAAGGGTGTGCTCCAGCAGATTGAAGCCACATAAATAGGCGATACAGCAAGCTTGCACAAAAAATAATAATTTTTTTTGTTCATTATTTACGATTACAAGCAATATTCCCCTATGATATCATAGCCTGGGTTAACAAAATATGCCAGATAAGAAGAAGGGGGAATAAAATGATGAAAGCATATTTTAACAACGTGCAAAAAGAAGTCCCGCAGGAACTGAAGAGGGTATTTCTAGACCGTCGTGACACCGCTGTTATCACTATAGACATGCATGAAGGACACCTGTCTTTGGATCCTGAGTGTCCTTGCCCCTCTCCCCGTGGCCGTGAGATAGTCGAACCGCTGAACCGGTTCATGAGTGAAGCCCGGGCTCTGAACCTGCCTATAATTCATATTTGTTCCGTTCTGCGTAAGGGTGGAGCAGACGAAAAGCTGTATCCTTCCGCTTGGCGTATGGTTTTCCCTGTGACTGTGGGCGAAATCCCCAATATTGCCGAGCACGCCATTGAGGGCAGCCGTTGGAATAAGATGTCTATCGATGTTCAAGATGGGGATTACATGGTTACCACCAAAAAACGCTTATCCGGATTCTATCCTACCGACTTGGAGCTGCTCCTGCGTAATCTGGGCATTCGCCGGGTCATTTTGACAGGCTGCATGACTGACTGCTGCGTAGTCAATACTGCCTTTGACGCTGCTAACCGGGATTTCCGCGTAGTTGTGCCCCAGGACCTGACCCGCGGCTCCGAACATCTGGAGTTGCCTACGCTGCAAATGATCTCCCTGCATCTGGGCCTGGTAGTGGATTCCGCTGCTTTGCTTAACGAGTGGAAGAGCCAAAAGTAAAAGAACTCAGCCTGGAATGTGATCAATTGCCGGGTGCATATTTTTTCTGCTCCCGGCAAACGTAAAGGAGGGGAAAATACATGTCCCATCGTGTATGGACTGCCCGGAATATCATTGTCCGTTGTTTGGTGATTTTGAGCGGCACGGTAGTGGCCGGTTTCGGTTGCGCCGCCTATATCTGTGCGGTGTTGGGCAGCGACCCTGTCAGTGTGCTGGTTCAAGGCCTCCAGGGTAAGCTGGGTCTTGGTTCTTTTGGTATGGCAATGAATATCTATAATATCGCATTCTTTGTTTTTTTATTGTTTTTTGGCCGGAAAATGATTCATTTGGGAACGATTATTTACACCTTTCTGCTAGGTACTTTTAATAACCTGTTTATTGCCCTGATTAACAGTATTATGGGCAATGACCCTAGCGTAGCAATACGATCCCTTTTCTTAGTGCTGGGTGTTTTGGCGCTGGGACTAGGCCTGGGCATTTACCAATCTGCCCGCTTGGGCTGCGGTCCTACCGACGGCTTTAACCAAATCGTATCCGAGAGGCTAAAGATTCCCCTGAAGTGGGAGCGTGTCGGTTGCGACGTCATCATGACAGTGCTGGGCTGGTTTATGGGCGGAGTCATTGGCGCCGGAACTATTCTGGGCATGATCGCTACGGGCCCTGTTATGGCTCCTACTATTACTAAGTTAGCTCCGCTAGTAGATCGCTGGGCTGGAACAGCAGAAAATGAAGTAGATGCTTAAAGGTAAATAAGCTGGTAAAAGTAGGACAGTTAACTCAAAATAGATAATTTTATGTTTCTGCCTTAAAGAGGCTTGTCTACCTGGAAGGGAGCATATCATTTGGCGGCAGTTCCTTTTGTCCTCCACAAAGGTTGCACATTTTTGAACCGAGCCCACTGCCCTGTGCTATTGCTGCCAAAAAATATGTCATGGCCGCGGAAAATATTGACCAATATTTTCGGCTGTGCTAACATATTTTCTATTAAAGGCTATAGAGAAGGGCGATGGAAATGTGGATAGAATTATTTGCAAAAATTACGACGAAGTATCTCTTTTAGGGGCAGCCATGGTAGCTAAGGTTGTCAAGTCAAACCCCCGGGCTGTTTTGGGCCTGGCCACCGGCTCCACACCTGTGGGCATGTACAAGAGGCTGGTGGAGATGCATAAAAGGGACGGCCTGGACTTTTCAATGATCCGTACATTCAATCTGGACGAATACTATCCTATAAAAAAGGCCAACGATCAAAGCTATGATTACTTTATGCGGGATAATCTTTTCTCGCACATCAATATTAAGCAGGAAAACATTCATCTGCCCAATGGCGAGTGTGCAGATCCGGCGGCAGAATGCGCTGCCTATGAGGCAATGCTGAATCAAGCCGGCGGCGTAGATATCCAGGTACTGGGCATTGGCGTCAACGGCCATATCGGCTTTAATGAACCGGCAGAGGAATTGCAATTGCCAACCCATCTCACAGGGCTGACTGCCAGTACCATAGAAGCCAACGCCCGTTTTTTTGAAAGCATCGAACAGGTACCCACCCAGGCCCTGACCATGGGAATGGGGACTATCATGAAAGCCAGGTCAATCCTGCTGTTGATTACCGGCGAAAACAAAGCCCCTGTAGTTAAGAAGCTTTTCGACCGTGTGGTCACCACGGAAGTGCCGGCCAGCTTCTTAACCCTTCATCCCGACGTCACCGTTTTGCTGGATGAGGCAGCCGCCAGCCTGCTGTAACGAGACGGCAGGGAAGAAGAAGGCTGCTGCCACCAACGGGAACGTTGTCACCGGTGAGACAATGATTTTGAACAAAATTGCAAGTTTGTTTACATAATTATAGCGTTTTGAGCAAAATTGCAAGTTTGTAGTATGTGATTTGGCCTGAGAATAGGGTTTTTACCCCATTTTCGGGCCAAATTTGTTTCGAGGCCGAGATTTAGGGGTCAACCCGTGACAACTTCTTTCCTAAATCTTACTGCCACCACCTGGCTGCTTACTGCCATCACCTGGCTGCTTACTTCCACCACCTTGCTGCTTACTGCCATCACCTGGCTGCCTTTTCCCGGCTCCGCCAGCTCCTTCCCCGCCGCCGCCTGGCTCCGCTTCGCTCCTCCACGGCCACCGCCCGCCGGGACAACAACCTTCGCTAATATTTTCCTGGTGCAGGCACAGTTTTTCCCCGCCGGAATAAACTGGCCAATGTAAGATTGAAAACCCAAGTAAGGCGAAGGGGGAATGTTTAAATGAAAACAAAGTATCTTAGTATTTTTTTTGTTGTATTAATGGGGCTGGCCATTTTGGGCGGCTGCGGCAATACCGCCGGCGGTCCCAAACCCACAGAACCGGCAGCCACCGAAGGGCCCGCTGCCACAGAAGCGGCCGTCACGGAACCGGCGGCTCCGGCGGAACCGGTGAAAATCCGTCTCAACGAAGTAACCCATTCGATTTTTTATGCGCCCATGTATGCCGCCATCAATAAAGGCTTTTTCGCCGAGGACAACATTACCGTCGAGTTGACCAACGGCGCCGGAGCCGACAAAGTCATGACGGCCCTGGTGGCCGGAGAGGCGGATATCGGACTCATGGGTCCCGAAGCTACTATTTACGTTTACAATGAAGGCCGGGAAAATTACATCGTCAATTTTGCCCAGCTAACCAATAGCGACGGCTCCTTTTTGGTGGGCCGCCAGCCTGAGCCTGATTTCAAATGGGAAAACCTGAAAGGTAAAACGGTAATCGGCGGCAGAATCGGCGGTATGCCGGAGATGGTGCTGGAATACACCATGAAGAAAAATGGTATCGTGCCGCAGCAGGATGTGGAAGTGCTGACCAATATTCAGTTTGCTCTGATGGGCGGCGCTTTCACCGGCGGCACCGGCGACTATGTCAATCTCTTTGAGCCGGTGGCTTCCCAATTGGAGCAAACGGGTCAAGGCTACATCGTTTGTTCACTGGGCAAGGAATCCGGCGCCCTGCCCTATACGGGCTTCAGCGCCACTAAGGAATATATAGCCGAAAACGAAGAGATCATCCAAAGGTTTACCTCATCCCTGGCCAAGGCCCAGGCCTGGATCCAAACGGCCCCGGCAGAAGAGATTGCAGAAGCAATCAAAGCCTCTTTCCCCGATACGGATAACGCTTTATTGATATCCTCCATCAACCGCTACCGGGATCAGGGCTCCTGGGCCGCCACGCCGGTATTCACGGAGGAAGCCTTTGAGCTTCTCCAGGATATCATGGCGGAGGCCGGCCAACTAGACAAAAGAGCACCCTATGACGCATTAGTGACCAATCAATATGCGGATAAGGCCGTTGCAGAGCTGGGAGGAAAGTAGCCATGTTAAAGCTGGAGGGGGTAGGCTTTAATTATCATACTCCGGAAGGCGAGATTCAGGCCATTCAGGAAGTCAGCCTGGATATCAAGGACGGAGAGTTCCTCAGCATCATCGGGCCCTCAGGCTGTGGAAAATCTACATTATTATCCCTGATCGGCGGAATGCTGCGGCCTTCCGCCGGTCGGGTTACCATTGATGATCAGGAAATCACGGAGCCGGATCCCCGTATTGCCTGGATGCCTCAGCGGGATCAGCTCTTTCCCTGGCGCACCATATTGGGCAACGTGCTGATCGGTATTGAAGTGAAGCGGCAGCCCACTTTGGAAGACCGCCGCAAGGCCGTAGCTTTGCTTGAAAAATACGGGCTGGGGGATTTTATCGACCGCTATCCCAATCAATTATCCGGCGGTATGCGTCAAAGGGCGGCCCTGATCAGGACTTTGGCGGTGGAGCCGCAAATTCTTCTGCTGGATGAACCTTTTTCCGCTTTGGATTATCAGACCCGCCTTACGGTAGCCGATGAGGTGCGCATGATTATCCAAAGAGAACAAAAAACCTCGATATTGGTGACCCATGATATCGGCGAAGGCATTTCCATGTCCGACAGAGTGGTTGTACTGTCAAAGCGGCCCGCTGTTATTAAAAACTGTCATGACGTGGTGCTTTCAACGGACAGCGTTTCCCCCATGGCCCGCCGGGATGCGCCGGAATTCGGTCACTATTTCAATCGCATATGGAAGGAGTTGGATGTCCAGTGAGTGAGCAAAAAAAAATATCGCCGGGACACCAGCGCTATCTGGATAGCATTAAAAAAACCGAAAAAAAGAAAAGGCTCTGGCAGATATCGTTGCTGCTGGCCTTTCTGATCCTGTGGGAGCTGGCGGGACAAATGAAGTGGATTGATCCCTTTATTATGAGTCAGCCCAGCCGGGTATGGAACTCCTTGGAAAACCTGGTTCGGGAAGGTTCCCTTGGCTTGCACATTGCAGTAACCACGTCGGAAACCTTAATCGGCTTTGCTTTAGCCACCATTATTGGCTTAGGGGCGGCTATCGCTCTTTGGTGGTTCCCTTTAGCCGCTAAAATTCTCGATCCCTATCTGGTAGTGCTCAATGCCTTGCCGAAAATTGCTTTAGGCCCCATCCTGATTGTCTGGGCCGGGGCAGGACCAAAAGCTATCATTGCTGTTACGGTATTGGTGACCGTAGTGGTGACCATTATCAATTTATATAATGGATTCATCCAAACGGATCAGGGTAAGATCCATTTGCTGCGCTCCTTCGGCGCCAGCCGGCGGCAAATTTTTTTGAAGGTGGTTTTTCCTTCTAACGTGCCTAATTTGATATCCGCTTTGAAAATTAATATCGGCCTGGCTTGGGTAGGCGTAATCGTCGGGGAGTTCTTGGTTTCCCGGGCCGGTTTAGGCTATTTAATTGTTTATGGCGGCCAGGTATTTAAATTGGATCTGGTGATGGCCAGCATCTTTATCCTCTGCATTTTGACGGCTTTAATGTACTATGCGGTGGTTTATCTGGAAGAAATTACGATGAAAATATGGCATTCTTAAGGTAGGTTTGGCAAGCTTTGTCAAGGATAAAAAACACCCTTAAGGTTACAATATGCAATGGGCCGGCAGTGAAAGGGGACTGGCAAGGTTAATTATCTGACCGATAGTTAGTCCCACGCTGCCGGCTTGTTAGATTTTCATTCGTTATAGCCGGCTAGCTTCCAAAGATAAAGCTGGCCCTCAGATAATAGTTCGTCGCTGAAGTCCCAATAGGCAATGGTTTGATTATCCAGCCACCAGGCTCTGACAATACTGTTGCCGCCCCAGGAAGCTTGCTCATGGCCTTCCAGGTCCAGCACCCATAAACGGAAATAGTCGGCATACTGATCGGGGTAGCCTTCCATGGTAGTGAAAAGCAGATAGTTGCCGTCGGGACTGAAGGTAAGCTGCCAAGGCAGCACCACCCAGGGAAAAATATCCCGGCCGGGACTGCCGGTTTCAGGATAAGGCAAAATACGGTTTTCGCCGGTAGCTTCTACAGTCAGGCGGATGCCGTCTTCTTCCGCTTCCGCTCTCAGCCAGCCTAATTCTTCGTGCTTGGCTCCGTCGCTGGTTTCCGGCTCTGCCGCCAGCATAGGTTCTGCCAGTTGAAAATCCTGCAAAAGATAAGGATTGGCCGGCTGGGACATGGCGGCCAGGGCTTTGCTTTGCGTATGGGTAGCCAGGCTTGTCCCCGCTGCCAGCAGAAAAAAAACGAAGGCGTAAGCCACTTTTTTATTAGTCATCATGGCGGATCTCCTTTCATTTCATACCTGGAATAATTTGACAAAACAGCGGGAAATCCTTTATAAAATTATCGACAAATCATTGCCTGCAATACCATAAAACACTAATTTAAAAGACAAAAATATAACGCATCCGATTGGATGCGTTATGCTTTTGGAGACGGCAGGATTCGAACCTGCGTAATCAGGCGCCACTTACCTGAGTGCTACCTCTACACCACGATCTCCTGTATTTCGGTTTTATTATACCAACTTATAGATTATTTTGCAAATGGTTACTTTTGCAAACTGTGGATTTTATATGGGCTTTATATGAGTTTAAAGCGGGTGTTGACAATCATAGTGCGGCCTGTTATTTATATTAGAAGAAGGTCTGTCAGCCTAATGAAAAAGCTTGGCTCCCTTTAAGGGTACCCAAGCTTTTTATCTTGAAGAGAATAGTAGGAGGAATTAAATATGTTTCGGGAAATGAGAAGAATTAAACAATTATTATCGCCCCAGGCTACGGCGGAGGTAATGGCAAGATGTACAAACGGCATTTTAGCCTGTTTGGGTGATGAGGATTATCCTTATGCCGTTCCTTTGAGCTTCGTCTGCTTCGATGGCAAAATTTATTTTCATTCGGCAAAGGAAGGGCATAAAATAGACGCCATCGCCAGGCATGATAAGGTGTCTTTTGCGGTGGTGGATGAAGACACGATTGTTGCCGAAGAGTATACCAGCTACTTCCGCAGCGTAGTGGTTTTCGGCAAAGCCAGAATTGCCGAAGGGGATGAGAGGCTGGCTGCTTTTAAAGCATTGGCTGAAAAATATTCGGGCAGTCTGCCTAAAGAGGTTGTTCATAAAAAGGTGGAAGGCTGCAGCCGCGCCGCCATTATTGCCATAGATGTGGAGCAGATAACCGGCAAGGAAGCAATCGAGTATGTCCGGGACAAGCAAAAGTGAACTAATCAACCTTGCCCAACTCTTCAGGTTGCCGGTTTGGCTCATTGATGGTAAAATCAGAACGTGCAATCCTGAAGAACGGGAAGCCAAAGAGGTAATTTAAAGAGATAAACCAAGAGATAAGGAGTGTGCCGATGCTGTCGGTAATTGTTCCGGCCCACAACGAAGAAAAAAATATTCCCCTGGTGGCGGCGGCGGTCAAAGAGATCCTCAGCCAAGCCGCTGTCAATTATGAGATTCTGCTGGTAGACGACGGCTCCAGTGACGGTACCTTTGCCGCCATCGAAAGGGCGGCGGCTGCCGACGAGAGGATCAGAGGCCTGAAGCTTTCCCGGAATTTCGGCAAAGAGGCGGCTATTTTGGCGGGCCTGGAAGCCAGCAGAGGCCGTTGCTGCGCCGTAATGGACGCCGATTTACAGCATCCGCCGGCACTGTTGCCGGAGATGTACAGGCTATGGCAAGGGGGAGCGATGATTGTACAGGCCGTCAAAGAAACCAGAGGGCAAGAGGGCTGGTTCAACCGGGTCTGCGCCGGGCTTTTTTATCGTATCATCGGCCGTTTTACAAAAATCGATTTCCGCCGGGCTTCCGATTATAAGCTGTTGGACCGCAAAATCGTAGATATTCTGGTGAAGCTGCCGGAGAAAACCCGTTTTTTCCGGGGTCTGTCGGTATACTACGGTTTTCCCCAGACCCAGATCGAGTTTGCCGTAGCGCCCCGGGCTTCCGGCAAAACGAATTGGAGCCTGACCAAGCTTTTTCGCTATGCCCTGGACAGTATCAGCTCTTTTACTGCCTTTCCTCTGCAATTCACCACGTTTCTGGGCATTATTATGCTGTTGCTGTTTTTGCTGCTGGGCCTGCAAACCCTATATAATTTCGCTACCGGTCAAGCGGTGGCGGGCTTTACCACCGTAATTCTGCTGCTGCTTTTTATCGCCAGCGCCTTGTCCATCAGCTTGGGGATTATCGGCCACTATATCGGCAAGATCTATGACGAGGTCAAAGCCCGGCCTTCTTATATCATTGAAAAAACCGCAGGAAAAGGAGAGGATCATGATCTTCGACCGTAAGCTGGGCCGGTTTTTGTTGGTGGGGCTGTTCAATACCGGGCTGGGCATGGTCACCATGTTCGGCTTTTATCAATTTTTGGGCCTGGGCTACTGGGGCTCCAGCGCTCTGTCCTATTTTCTTTGCAGTATCGTGTCTTATTTTTTGAACAGGCACTTTACTTTCGGCAGTCAGGCCGGCTATGTCCGTTCCGGTTTGCGTTTTGCCGCCAATATTGCAGTATGCTACGGCCTGGCTTATTTAATAGCCAAGCCTTTGTGCCGGCTGGCTTTGGCCGCCTTGGGTCTGGGCCTTTCTGCCCGGCTGCTGGATCAATTGGCCATGCTGACGGGCATGGCAATGTTTACCGGCCTCAATTATCTGGGCCAGCGATTTTTTGTATTTCCGGAAGAAGCGGGAGAGGAAGGAGGGACCAATGCCGGATAAAACAGAAAAACATAGCCCGGCGGTTCAGGCTTCCAAGCTTCCGCTGCCGGAAGAGGCCGTAAAAAAAATCTATGGCCGTATACCGCCTTATTGCCGCTGGGCTGCCGTCTCTGCCTTCATCATTGGCCTGATCACCCATATGTTTTTTCTGGTCAATAAACTGCCCAACGGCGACGACCTTTCGGAGCTCTATCACTACAACAGCATGATTTCCAGCGGCCGCTGGCTGGACATTCTCTCAAAGGGCCTTACTTCTTATTACAGCATTCCTTGGGCCGGCGGCTTAGTTTGCCTGATTTTTCTGGCTATCTCCTGCGCCCTGATCTGCAGCCTGCTGGGTATCCGGCAGAAATCCGGCGTGCTGGCCGCCGCCGCCATATTGGTGGCTTTTCCTACCATGGCCTCTTATTTTTCTTACCTATATTATATGGACCTCTATATGCTGACCCTGCTTTTCAGCGTCTGGGCGGTGTGGCTTTGCCGCCGCAGCAATTGGGGCCTTTTACCCGGCGCTTTTCTGCTGGCCTTGGCTTTAGGCAATTATCAGGCTTACTTGGGCGTAACGGCGGTGCTGTGCCTGCTGACGCTGGTCAGCGATTGCTTAAAGGGTGAGAAAAACCTGAAAGGAATCCTGGCCCTGACCTTGCGCTATCTGGCAATGGGCGGGCTGGGCTATCTGCTGTATTCCCTGATTCTGCAATGGGCTTTGCGGTTTTTGGCGGCGGAGCTCTCCAGTTATCAGGGAATAGCGGGTATGGGCCTTGCCCCCCTAGGGGCTGCCGCTTTACTGGACTTTGCTGAAAAAGCCTATACAAATTTCTTTCGTTACTTTTATGGGGATCAGTTTTTTACCAGCCCTTTCGTGATCAAAATTGTCTATACCCTGCTGCTGGCCTTGAGCCTGATTTGGCTGGCCCTGGCGGCTGGCCGCTCCTTCCGCAAAAGCGGGAAAGCTGTTGCCAAAGACCGGCGGTCAGGCAGCCCGGCAGCAGAACTAAGCCGGCTGGTGCTCTGTCTGCTTTTTTTGAGCGCCCTGCCCTTAGCCTATAACTTGATTTACTTTATGGCCCCCGACGCCTTTTTGCACAGCCTGATGCAGCCCCAGTATGCTTTGTTTTGGCTGATGCCCCTGATGTTTTATGAGTTGGCTTATCCGGGAGCCAGGGGGACCGGAAAAGCCGAAGCAGCCGGTCTGCCTTCAAAAGGCCATGCCATCACCTTTTTTCAAAGTCTTTCCCGCTGGCTGCTGTTGGGATCGGCGGCGGCTATGTTCTATTTTTTCTTTCTGACGGTTAATATCAGCTATCTCCATCTTCATCTCAAATACGAAATCACCTACGCTACGGAGCTGCGGATATTGGACCGGATCGAAGGGCTGCCGGATTACCGGACGGATACTCCTGTCTGCGTCATCGGGGCCTTTCCCAATGAAAATATGTCCTTATATCCCTACCATACCCAAGACATTGTCAAAGGCCTGGTGGGCATCAACGGCAATCTGGTGCATCATTACTATAATTATAACGGTTTTTATAAAAATTACTTAGGCCGCCAATTGAATTTGATCAGGGACAATGACGAACAAAAAAAAGAAATCATGGCCTGGCCCCAGGTAAAGTCCATGCCTGTCTGGCCTAAAGAAGGAGCCGTGGCCATGGTGGAAGGCATTGTAATCGTGAAAATCAATTAAGAGCATTTTTTTAAGCATATTTGGGCGCAAATTTTAGGACGTCACCGGCTGTTGAGCGGCGGCGTCCTCTTTCGTAAGCAAAAAAGTTTAGCGGTTATTGGAACGGTTGGGACCGGGGGCCCGGCCCTCTTCTTCGGCTTTTATTGATTCATAGAGGAGATGCTTACAGCGGTGCAGCCTGATCTTTACTGTTCCGATAGGCTTTTCCATGACTTCGGCAATTTCTGCATCGGACATTGAATAGTAATATTTCAAGAGTAAAATTTCTTGATCTTCCCAAGGTAAAGTTAGAATCCAGCGTCTTATATTATTTGCGCCCATGATTTCCTCGGCGTCATCGGTATAAAAAGCTTCCCAAGCCATTTCTGAGCCTTCAAATTTTGGCAATTCATTGTAGCGCTCCCGCTCGTTAACAATAGCGGTTCTGCCAAGGTTCATGGCAATGGTGCTTACCCAGGGAAGAAACTTCGTCGGGTCTCTCAATTGAGAGAACTTGACATAAGCTTGCACGAAAGCGTCCTGGGTGATATCCAATGCAAAATCCGGCCTGCGAAAATGAGCTAAGCAGAGCTTGTACACGGTATTAAAATCTCTTTTGTACAAATCGGCATAATCCAACACGACCACCTGCCTTTTATTGAAAAACAATCAACAAAATATGAATGTCGAACATTGTCGAACAAATTAACTATAGCATCGGCTAAAATGAAAAACAATAGCCAATTATCAAATATTTGAGGAAACCTTGCACCAATCGTAAATTTGTGGAAAAGTATTTTACCCCGGTAAAAATTTATAGTATAATAATCGTTAATGACAGAAAAAAAGCACAGGTGATAGCGATATGAGAGTAATAGCCGGCAGTGCCCGGGGCCGCCGGCTCCAGTGTTTGAAGGACAGGCGGATTCGGCCTACTCAGGACCGGGTTAAGGAAGCCATATTCAGCAGTTTGATGCTCCGCTTGCCGGATAGCAGGGTTTTGGATTTGTTTGCCGGCAGCGGCGCCCTGGGGATAGAAGCTTTAAGCAGGGGAGCCGGTGCCGTTACCTTCGTGGAAAAAGACGGCCGGGCCGCAAGCTTGATTAAAGAGAACCTGGCTGCCTGCGGCTGGCAGCTTTCGCAGTCGATTCGGCTGCAGCAGCAGGACGCCATAAGCTGGCTGCAGGCCGGCAGCAGGAGGGATATGCAGGGAGCGGAAGAATATGATATTATTTTAGCCGATCCCCCTTATCAAAAAGGCTATGAAGAAGAGATTCTCGCCTTATTATCCCGGGAAGAGCTGCTTTGTCCCCGGGGTATCCTGGTTTTGGAAAGTGCAGCCCGCCAGGAGCTGCCGGAAAGACAAGGCAAGTTGTATTTGAACAAAAGCAAAGTTTATGGTGATACGAAAATCAGCTATTATGTTATTAGTGAACCGACAGAGTAGTTGGAAAGGAAAGGTGCGCAGCATGGATATTCTGGATCTTCTGGAGGAGTTTGAAGCAATTATTGAGGGGAGCGGCCGTATTCCCATGACGGGTAAAGTTGTCATCCATGAGGAGGTTCTCTACAATTATTTAGATAAGTTTCGCGCCTATTTGCCTCAGTCCATCCGGGATGCCGAATATATTATCCGGGAAAAAGAGCGAATCGTTGCCGACGCGGCCCGGGAAGGCGAGGGCCTCATTGAAGGCGCCAAGGTAAAATGCCAGCGTATTGTTGGTGAAAGCGAGATCGTGAAGCAGGCTATCGCCCAGGGCGAGCAAATTATCAACAACGCCAAACAAGAGGCCAAGGGCTTAATCACCGGCGCTTATAGCTATTCCGAAGAGGTGATGGCCATGCTCCAAAAAGAGCTGGAATCCTCCCTCAAGACCATCCGCAGCGGCCGGGAAGCCATCAGGTCAAAGCTGCCGCCGGTGAGCGTCAATGAGCTGCAGCGCGGTTCCGGGTTGGACGAAGAGTAGCAGTTAGCCCCGGAGTGGCGGCCAGCCCAGCAATATAATGACGGAGCGGTTCTGCAGTATTAATTAAGATAACAAGAAAAAACAGAGTCTTTTTGGGAAGCTTCTTTTTGCAGATAGTGTGAAAACACTGCTGCGAAAAGAAGCTTTTCTATTTTGTACACCCGGCCGGATGGGAAGCGGCTTTCCAGTGCCCTCCGTATGGTTTAATTTTGTGCCGCTGCTCAAAAGCAAATGTATACTCGCCGGCTTAACCTGAAACGCCTTGACAGAAAGACCTAAAAAACCGTATACTTCTGGTACAAAGGTAAATAGGGTTGTTCAAAGGCGAACAAGGGTGTTCCTGCCAAGAGGCAGGCGCATGCTTGTTTTTTTATTGCTTATTTTTATTGTTATGGGGCGGACGCCCATAAGAAAGGGGCCTTGTACCATGGTAGAAAAGAAGGAAAGAGAAAGAATACGGCAGCAAAGCTTATATGACGCCGCATTTGAGCACGATGCCTGCGGCATTGGCGCTGTGGTAAACATCAAAGGCATTAAAACCTATCAGACCCTTGACGATGCTTTGAAGATTGTGGAAAAACTGGAGCATCGGGCAGGGTTGGATGCGGAGGGCAAGACGGGAGACGGCGTCGGCATATTGCTGCAGATATCTCATAAGTTCTTTAAAAAGGCCACGGAGAAATGTGATTTTTCTATTGGCGGAGAGCGGGATTACGGCATAGGTATGTTCTTTTTCCCTCAAGATACCCTTAAGCGCAATCAGGCCAAAAAAATGCTGGAGCTAATTGTGGAAAGGGAAGGAATGGAATTTTTGGGCTGGCGCCGGGTGCCTGTAGAGCCGGGCATACTTGGTCAAAAAGCCTTGGACAAAATGCCCTGTATTGAGCAGGCCTTTGTAAAGCGCCCGGCTAATGCAGAGAAAGGCTTGGCTTTCGACAGAAAGCTTTATGTGGTGCGCCGGATATTCGAACAATCCAACGATAATACCTATGTGCCCTCTTTTTCCAGCAGGACTATTGTATATAAGGGCATGTTCATGGTAGGGCAGCTTCGCCGTTTTTACCGGGACCTGCAGGATGAAGATTATGAGACGGCCATTGCTACGGTGCATTCCCGTTTTTCAACAAACACTACTCCTTCCTGGCAGAGAGCCCATCCCAACCGCATTATCTGCCATAACGGTGAAATCAACACCATCAGAGGCAATGCCGACCGGATGCTGGCCCGTGAGGAAACCATGTCCTGCCAGGTTGTGCAAAAGGAGCTGGACAAGGTATTCCCCGTTATTAATATTGAGGGTTCAGACTCTGCTATGCTTGACAACACTTTGGAGTTTCTGATGATGAGCGGCATGGAGCTTCCCCTGGCCGTGATGATCACTATTCCGGAGCCTTGGACCCATGACGAAAATATCAGCAAAATCAAGCGGGATCTCTATCAATATTACGCAATACTTATGGAGCCCTGGGACGGCCCCGCTTCCATTCTATTCTCTGACGGGGACAGTGTGGGGGCCGTATTGGACCGCAATGGTCTGCGGCCCTCCCGCTATTATGTAACGGACAAAGACCAGCTCATCCTTGCCTCAGAGGTGGGAGTGCTGGATATCGATCCGGCCCATATTGTGAAAAAGTCCAGGCTGCAGCCCGGAAAAATGCTGCTGGTGGATACCGTAAAGGGCCGTATTGTAGACGACAAGGAGCTTAAGGAGACTTACGCCTCGGCAAAGCCTTACGGAGAATGGCTGGATCGTTATATGGTAAGGCTCAGGGATCTGGTGATTCCCAACCGCAAGGTGGAAGTAAGCCCAAAGGAGCAGCGGATTAAGCTGCAAAAGGCCTTCGGCTACACCTATGAAGAGGTGCACCGGAGAATTTTGCCCTTGGCTAAAAACGGCTCCGAGCCTACGGCAGCCATGGGTATTGATATACCTCTTGCCGTGCTTTCCGGCCATGAGCAGCCTTTGTTTAACTACTTTAAGCAGCTTTTTGCCCAGGTAACCAATCCGCCCCTTGACGCCATCAGGGAGGAAATCGTTACCGATACCACCGTATATATCGGGGACGACGGCAACCTGCTGGAGGAAAAGCCGGAAAACTGCCGGGTAGTCCAGATCAGAAACCCGATTTTGACCTCTGTGGACCTGATGAAAATAAAGGATATGAAGAAGCCGGGCTTCCATGTGGAAACCATATCCATGATTTATTACAAAAACACACCCTTAAAGAGAGCCCTTGACCATTTATTTATGGCGGCAGACAGGGCTTACCGGGGCGGGGCCAATATTATAATCATGTCGGACAGGGGCGTTGACGAAAACCATCTGGCCATTCCTTCCCTGCTGGCCGTATCCGCTATGGAGCAGTACCTTGTCCGCACGAAGAAGCGTACGGCTATATCGATTATTCTGGAAAGCGCCGAGCCTCGGGACGTCCATCATTTTGCCACTCTTTTGGGCTACGGCGCCCGGGCCATCAACCCTTATCTTGCCCAGGAGACCATTGGGGAGCTGATTGAGGAAGAGCTGCTGGACAAGGATTTTCATACGGCTGTAGACGACTATAACAATGCTATCCTCCATGGAATAGTCAAAATCGCTTCCAAGATGGGCGTATCCACTATCCAGTCTTACCAGTCGGCTCAGATTTTTGAGGCTATTGGTATAGATAAAGGTGTTGTGGACGAATATTTCACCAATACCATATCCCGGGTAGGCGGTATTGGCTTAAAAGAGATCGAAACCCTGGTGGATAACAACCACACAAAAGCTTTTGATCCCCTGGGCCTGGGCGTTGACGATACCCTGGACAGCAGGGGCCTGCACAAATCCCGGGCCGGCCAGGAAGACCACATGTACAACCCCCGGACCATCCATCTGCTTCAGGAGGCCGCCAAGCGGGGGGATTATGGGTTGTTTAAGCAATACAGCAAGCTGGTGGATGACGAGACTCTGCCCCATACCCTCCGGGGCTTGCTGGCAATGAAATATCTGGATGAGCCCATCCCTCTTGCGGAGGTGGAAAGCGTTGACTCCATTGTCAAGCGGTTTAAGACAGGAGCCATGAGCTATGGCTCCATATCCCAGGAGGCCCATGAGTGTTTGGCTGTGGCCATGAACAGCCTTGGGGCAAAGTCCAACAGCGGCGAAGGCGGAGAAATGCCGGAAAGGCTCCATTCCGATAAGTGCTCATCTATTAAGCAGGTGGCCTCGGGCCGCTTTGGAGTAACCAGCGAATATTTAGTCAGCGCCCGGGAAATTCAAATCAAAATGGCCCAGGGGGCCAAGCCCGGCGAAGGAGGCCATCTGCCCGGCAAGAAGGTCTATCCCTGGATTGCCAAAACCCGCTATTCTACTCCCGGGGTTACCTTGATATCGCCGCCGCCCCACCATGATATCTATTCCATTGAAGACTTGGCCCAGTTGATCTACGACCTTAAAAATGCCAACAGGTTTGCCAGAATATCCGTCAAGCTGGTTTCCGAGGCAGGGGTAGGCACCATTGCCTCCGGCGTGGCTAAAGCCGGCGCCCAGGTGGTGCTGATCTCCGGCTATGACGGCGGTACGGGAGCGGCGCCCCAAAGCTCCATCCACCATGCGGGTCTGCCCTGGGAGCTGGGCCTGGCCGAAACTCACCAGACCCTTATCCAGAACGGCCTGCGCTCAAGGGTGGTCATCGAGACCGACGGCAAGCTGATGAGCGGCCGGGATGTAGCTATTGCCTGTATGCTGGGGGCGGAGGAATTCGGTTTTGCCACGGCTCCCCTGGTGACTATGGGCTGCGTGATGATGCGGGTATGTGATTTGGATACCTGCCCCGTGGGGGTTGCTACCCAAAACCCGGAACTGCGCCGGCGCTTTAAGGGTAAGCCGGAATATGTGGTAAATTTTATGCGCTTTATCGCGGAAGAATTGCGGGAACATATGGCAAAGCTTGGCGTAAGGACTGTTGAGGAGCTGGTGGGCCGCAGCGATCTCCTGAAGGTACGGGAAAAGGCCGTAAATGAAAGGGCCGCTACGGTGGATATGCCCGCTATTTTACACAATCCTTACCAGGAGGCTAAGGTTAAGACCCATTTTGATAGCGCCGATATTTATGATTTTAAACTGGAAGAGACCATGGATATGAAAGCGCTTTTAAAAGAGTTGGGAGCCGCCCTGGAAAAGGGCAAAAAAAAATCGGTGGCGGTGAAAGTGTCCAGTACGGACCGTACCCTGGGGACTATTCTGGGGTCTGATATTACCCGTTATCACGGCCAGGCATTGCCCGAGGATACCTTTACCATAAATTGCCAGGGCGGCGGCGGCCAATCCTTTGGGGCCTTTATTCCCAAAGGGCTGACCATAACGCTGGAAGGGGACAGCAACGATTATTTCGGCAAAGGCCTCTCCGGAGGAAAGCTCGCCGTATTTTCGCCAAAAACCGCAAAATATAAGGCTCATGAAAATATTATCATAGGCAATGTGGCCCTGTATGGCGCTACCTCCGGCAAGGCGTTTATAAGCGGCGTGGCCGGAGAACGGTTTGCCGTCAGAAACTCCGGCGCTTATGCCGTTGTGGAAGGCGTAGGCGACCACGGCTGCGAATACATGACCGGCGGCCGTGTGGTGGTCCTTGGCGGCACCGGCAAAAACTTTGCTGCCGGCATGTCCGGAGGAATCGCCTATGTTTGGGATGAGGACAGTACGCTGTATATGCGGGTTAATAAAGAAATGGTAAGCCTTGAACCGGTAAGGGACAAGAAGGATGTTGAAGAGATAAGGGCCATGATTGAAGAGCACGCAGCCATGACCGGATCGGTAAAGGGCAAGGAAATTCTGGCGAATTTAGATGCGAAAGCCCATTGCTTTAAGAAAATACTGCCCCACGATTACGATAAAATGCTGCGTTCCATAGCCCTTTTTGAGGAGAAGGGCCTGGATCCGGAGCAGGCGAAAATTGAAGCGTTTTATGCGAATACAAGGGGAGGGAGAGAGTAGCTATGGGAAAGCCCACTGGATTTTTGGAATATGAGCGCTGCGGTAATCCCGCCGAGGAGCCGCTGGCAAGAATCAAGCACTGGAGGGAATTTCATCCTATGCTCCCCAAGGAGCAGCGGCAAAAACAGGGAGCCCGCTGTATGGAATGCGGCGTGCCTTACTGTCAGTTTGGCATGATGCTGCTTGGGGGGGCCGTGTCCGGCTGCCCCCTGCATAATTTGATTCCCGAGTGGAATGACCTGGTGTATAACGGCAGCTTCAAACAAGCTCTAAAAAGGCTGCATAAGACCAATAATTTCCCGGAGTTCACCGGGCGGGTATGTCCCGCTTTGTGTGAGGCGGCATGTACCTGTGGATTAAACGGCAATCCGGTAACCATCAAGGAAAATGAGCTGGGCATAGTTGAGGATGGTTTCTCAGGCGGTGCTGTAACTCCCCGGATACCGAAAGTGCGTACCGGCAAAAAGGTGGCTGTTGTGGGATCGGGGCCGGCGGGTCTGGCGGCGGCGGACCAGCTTAACCTGAGGGGCCACAGCGTCACCGTATTTGAGCGGGAGGACCGTATAGGCGGGCTGCTGATGTATGGCATCCCCAATATGAAGCTGGAAAAAGAGATCGTAGAGCGCCGGGTCAGGCTGATGACGGCTGAAGGCGTTGAATTCCGCACCGGCGTTGACGTTGGCAAGGATATAGAGGCTAAGGAATTGCTGAAAGCCTATGATGGGGTAATCCTGTGCTGCGGAGCCAAAAAGCCCCGGGATCTGGCCGCCAAAAACCGGGAAGTAAACGGCGTCTATTTTGCCGTGGATTTTCTGGGAGCCACTACAAAGAGCCTTTTAAACTCAGGCCTCAAGGACGGCAAGTATATAAGCGCCAAGGGCAAGCAGGTGGTGATTATTGGCGGCGGCGACACGGGCAACGATTGCGTTGGCACTTCCATTCGCCAGGGCTGCAAGTCCGTTGTGCAAATTGAGATGATGCCGAAGCTGCCCGGCCAGCGGGGGGAAAATAATCCCTGGCCTCAGTGGCCTTTCGTCTGCAAGACTGATTATGGCCAGGAGGAAGCCATTGCGGTGTTTGGCGCAGATCCCCGTATTTACCAAACCACGGTTAAGGAACTCATGACCGACGATGGGGGCAATGTAAAATCTATACTTACGGTATCGCTTAAACCTGAAAACAAGGACGGGAAAATGGTGATGACGGAAATCCCCGGCTCGGAAAAAACGGTTCCCTGTAATTTGCTGCTGATTGCGGCGGGCTTTCTCGGCCCCGAGGATTATGTTCCTGAATCTTTCGGCCTTTTGCGGGATGGGCGCAGCAATGTGCAAACCGCCCAAGGCAAATACAGCACGGGGGTGGATAAGGTTTTTGCTGCCGGGGATATGCGCCGGGGCCAGTCTTTGGTGGTTTGGGCTATTGCGGAAGGCCGGCTGGCGGCCAAGGAGGTTGACGAATATCTTATGGGCTATACCAACCTGTAAATTGCTATAACTGCTTTACGATGACGGCAATGCCGTTGGGGATCACCGTTACTTTCGCCTTTGGGTTCTGCAGAAGATTTTCCGCTTTGGCCATGGCCTCCTCAAGGGAGCGGGCCGGAATCATCCCAAACACCCTAACCATTGTGTCCGGCAGCCGGGATACGTAGATCACCGGCGTCCGGGCCAGTATGCGGGCAAGGATTTGCGCTTCCCACTGGTCTATTTTAGTCTGTTCCGGCGGTGTGGCTAAGATTGCATCCAGCAGGCGGGCGGGGTTATTTTCTTCAAGAAACATATTGTAAAAAGCCTGGCTGCCGTGGCCGCAGCGGGACTGGGCCAGCATAATAATGACGCCGCCGGGTTTGACGGTTGCCTCAGCCGCCGTCATCCCTTTGACCGCCTGATATAGATCCTGATCCAGCGGGTAGCCGCCGTTTGTGGTGACCACGATTTCTGCGGGCACTGCATCCACGATGCAGTGCTCCTGTAAAAAATCACAACCGGCAGCATGGGCCTCTTCAAAACCGCCTGCTACGGCGCAGACGATTTCTTTGTTTTCGTTGAGTACCACATTGCAGATAAAGGCCAATTTGGCAGCCTTTGCCGCCCAAAGGGAATCCTCGTGAACAGGATTGTGTTTCAGTATTCCTGTCCGTGCGCAAGGGCTTGATAGAATTGATCCGCTATGGAAGGACATCACTGATTTGTAGCTGGCAATACCCGGCAGCACGCTTTTCCTGCCGCCGGAAAAACCTGCCGAAAGATGGGGTTCAATAAAGCCTTCCGCTACCAGCAGATCGCAGCGCCCTACAATGCCGTTGACTAATAGGGAGCCGCCGGAAGGCAGTTTCCCCAGATGCACAAGATCATCGGTTTTGCAGTCATGAATGAGAAAGGTTTCCCGTTCTGCTATCTCGCTGCCGTATTTCTCCTGAATTTCCTGCTCCGTGGTCCGACGATGGCAGCCTGTTGCAATCACTATGGTGATTTCTGCTGCCGGGTTGCCTCTGCGGATTTCCTTGAGGAGCTGGGGCATAATGATGCGGCTTGGTACCGGCCGGGTGTGATCGCTGGAAATAATGGCGATCTGCTTCTTGCCTTTTGCAAGCTCACTGAGCCGGGAGGCGCCGAGGGGATGCTCCAGTGCATAACGGACCATCTCCCGTTCATCCCCCTTAGGCTTAAGGTCATGTATTTGCGAAACCAACAGGCCTGCAATCCGCTGATCCTCAAGGGTGAATTCTATTTTGCCGTCTCCGTAAGGCAGATGAAAGACCGCCATAAACGGGCCTCCTTATCATCTTATTGGGGAAAATATTTCTGCATGATAGCCTTGTTCATGCCCAGGGGGGGCTTCACCGCATCAGGCAGCAGACCCTGATAGGTGCGTCCGTTCAGGCGCTCTTTAAGCTCGTCTTTGGCCTTGGCAATAAGGTCTGGTTCCGACAAAATATCCGCTACAGAGGCGGCCATGACAAGACTTGCTTTGTCCATGGTCTTTTTGCCGATGGAGTTGCCCGCACAGGCTGTGACCATCCAGTTATGCCAGCCGCCGGCCGGCGCCATGGTCATCCAAAAGGTAGTGTAGGGCGCATTCCAGGAAAACTCGGAGGTATCGCAGATGCAGGTGCCGGAGGGGCCGAATTCCTTAAGGGCGGTATCCAAGCCTGCCGGTTCAAGACCGGCATTTTTTTGCATGCCCTTGACAAAGTCCTGCTCCTCGGTGGTGAAATCCGGCGGGCCATAGGCTGTGAAATTGCGGTGAACCACCTGGGACAGAGTCTTATTGGGAAGCTTATTGTGGGTAAAAGTGAGTATCTCACGTTCCACCATAGTCTCGGTGGCCATAGCCGCCCCTTCCGCACAGAGGGTAATGCGCCGCAGGGCGTCCTCGGCTTGTGCAATTTCGTTGAAACGCCCGTATAGCCAAATACTTGCCCGATCCGGCACGATATTGGGAAATTCGGGGCCGGTATCGCTGAAATTGTAGTTGACCGTATTGGCGGAATCCGCAGGCGCAGAAATCAAATGTTCCCGCAGGATTTCTACTGCGTGGCCGAATAGCATGCCCGCATCCATTGCGCTTCTGCCCTCCCAGGGTGCGGCGCCGTGGGCGGTCTTGCCCCGCCAGTGATACTTGACGCTGAAAACACTGTTGCAGGTGTCGTAGTCGGCCCGGTTATAATTCCATGGATGCCAGTCGATAAAGAAGTCGATGTCCCGGTAAAGGCCGGCCCGCCCCATGTGGGGCTTGCCTACGCTGAATTCTTCGGCAGGGGAACCGAAAAGCTTGAGGGTTGCATTGATGCCGAATTGTTCAAAGGCATAACGCAAGGCGACCCCTGCAAAAACCGCTGTCGAACCGAGAATGTTGTGGCCGCAGCCCTGTCCCGGGGCGCCGGGAATAACCGGGTCGGGATGGTCGCTATCCGCTTTCTGGGACAGGCCGGGCAGGCAGTCATACTCTACGTTAATGCCCACCTTTGGACCGGAGCTGCCGTAGGATGCAATCATAGAGGTTGGCATGCCGGCAAGGCCGGTTGCCACGGTAAAGCCATGTTTCTCCAAAAGCTTTTTGATTGCAGTGCAGGCCTTAAACTCCTCCAGTCCCAGTTCCGGGTTATCCCATATGTAGTCCGCAAGCTGATAGAACTCCTGCCGGTTATTCCGAAGCCATTGTTGAAGGTATGCTTTAATTTCCGTGTTCATTTGCGTCTCCTTTACTTGCCGAAGAGCAGATTAGGTAAAAACAGGCTGATCTGCGGGAAATAGGTGATAAGCAGAAGGCACACAAGCAGGGCTATTAAAAACGGCACAGCGCTGGGCACAATCTGCTCAAGCTTGAGGCGTGATACCGCCGAAGCAATAAATAGATTAGCGCCGTAAGGCGGCGTCACAAAACCGATGGCCAGGGCCACTGTCATGAAAATACCGAAATGTACGGGATGTACGCCGAACTGGGTGATGATGGGCATAAACACCGGCGTCAGAATAATCATGGAGGAAATGTTGTCCACGAAGCAGCCTACGATCAGAAGGAAGATGTTGATGAGCAGCAAGATGAAAAACTTGCTGTCGGTCAATGACGTGATAAAGTTTGCAATGCGGACGGGAATCTGCTCCATGGTCAGATAGCTGGCAAAGGACATGGAAAGGCCGATGGTAAACAAGGTAATACCGGTCATAACGGCGGTTTCCCTGACTGAATCGATAAAGATTTTTATAGTCATTTCCTTGAAGAAGAATTTGCCCACGAACAGGGAATAGACAATAGCGATGACGGCGGATTCAGTGGGTGTAAAAATACCGCCGTAAATACCGCCCAGGACGATGACCGGAGTCAAAAGGGCCCAAAAAGAGTTTAAAAATGTTGAGAGCATATAGCCGCAGCCCCGGTTTTGGCCTTCAGGCAGGCTGGAACCTTTGTAACCCTGTTTTTTTGAGAGAAGCAGGTTAACAAAAATGAGGGCAAAGCCGATCATAATTCCGGGAATAATGCCGGCAAGAAAAAGCTCCCCTATGGATTGCCCCGTTACGACGCCATAGATCACGAAGGGGATAGAAGGCGGAATGATGACGCCGATGGTGCCGGCCACGGCAGTCAGGCCTGTGGCATAGCTGCGGCTGTAGCCGCTTTTTTCCATTTCGGGGATCATCATTGCGCCGATGGCCGAAACCGTTGCCGGACCGGAGCCTGAAATCGCCGCAAAGAACATGCAGGCAATAACCGTTACTGTACCCAGGCCGCCGGTTACATTACCGATCATGCTGTTGGCAAAAGCTACAATGCGCTTTGAAATACCGCCTTGAGACATCAGGTTGCCTGCCAAAATAAAAAACGGGATAGCCAGAAGAGGAAAAGAGTCAAGGGCGGCGAAGGCATTTTGGGTGATCATCACCACCGGAATATTGCTGGTCAACACCATGGTCAATAATGTGGCCAGACCAAGGGCGACACCGATGGGTACGCTGAGGGCAATAAAGATAAGCAGAGCTGCAAACAAAAGAATAGGGGCCATTTACTCCACCTCCTCAGGTGAATTTCCATCCTTCAGGCGAAATTCATCCTTCAGGCCAAGCTCATCCATGGCTTTTTTCATCTCCAGATTCCGGCTCTTGTTTGTTTCAAGGGGGGCCCGGATTGCCTCCGCAAGCTTTTCTGCAAGACGGATGAACATCAGGCCTGAGCCTGCCGGCACTGAAAGGTAGGCCCAACCCATGGGTATGCGCATAGCTGAGGATTTTTGGCCCAGAGTGAGAATTTTCTGGGTCATTTGACCGCCTTTAATTGCTAAAAAGCCCATGAAAACCATCCAAATGAGGATAACCATGATTTCCAACGCTTTTTTTGCTTTGGGGGGGAGAATATCTTTAAGCATCTCAATACGGATGTGGCGGGATTGTTTGGCGGCATAGCTTGCTCCCAGCCAAATCTGCCAGAGAAAAACGTAGCGGGCAAGCTCTTCCGACCAGCCTAGTGAGTTATCGAATACATACCGCATGATGACTTGAAAAAAAACCAAGGGTACGGAGAAAAAAAAGGAGCCGATGAGGATATATTCTTCAAAGTGATTCCAGGCTTTTTTTATCATTTATATCACCTCGTTTTGAGGATGGGGCGTAAAATACGCCCCTGTCAGCGCCTTCCCGATGTTGTATTTGGAGTTATTTAGCGTAAGTCTCGTTTGCCTTGATGGCCAGATCCACCAGATCCTGGCCCACAAGCTTGGCGACCTCATCATAAACGGGTTTAGTGATTTCGATGAACTCCCTTTTCTCCTCCGAAGTCAGCTCGTTAACTTCCATCTTCTCCTTGAGTTCTTCAAGATAGTCCCGGTTCTGCTGATCAAGAATTTCCCGCTGCATGGTTCGGAATTCGTAGGCGCCTTCCTGTAGAATTTTCTGCAAATCTGCGGGCAGCTTGTTCCAAAATTCATCGCTAATGACGCAGATGCCCGGTGCATAGACGTGGCCCGTAAGGCTCAGGTATTTTTGGACCTCAAAGAATTTTGAAGTATAGGTGAGGAAAATGGGGTTTTCCTGAGCATCCACGGTTTTCTGCTGCAATGCGGTGTAAAGCTCGTTAAAGCTGATGGGAGTCGGGTTTGCGCCGATAAGCTCGAAGGCTTTCATGTGGATGGGGTTTTCCATTGTGCGGATTTTAATGCCCTTCATGTCTGCCGGTTTGTGGATAGGGCCCCGGTTGTTTGAGACATGACGATAGCCGTTTTCGCCGTAAGATAAATTCCGCAGGCCTACGGAGGGAAGGTTCTCGGTGACTTTATGGCCGAATTCATCGTCCAGGGCTTTTCTGGCGATATCAATGTCGTTGAACAGAAAGGGCAGGTCGAAAACCTGGACTTTTGGCTCGAAATTAGCAAGAACCGCCGTCGTAACATAGGCTATCTCCAGCGTGCCAAGCTGTGCAGCTTCGATCATTTGGCGTTCGCCGCCCAGTGCACTATTGGGAAAAATCTGAATTTCAAGCCTGCCGCCGGATTTTTCCTCGGCGTATTTCTTCAAGCCCTCTTCTAAAGCGATATGGCTTGCCGTATCAGCCTGAAGCACATGGCCGATACGCACAATGAATTTTTCGCCGGAGGCTGCCGGGGCGGAGGAAGGGGCTGCGGCGGGGGAGGGTGAACTGGTTCCGCTGCTTGAGGACGGCGCCGGCGCGGAACCGCCGCAGGCCGCCAGGCCCAGAAGGATGGTTGCCGTTAGTAAAATTGCCAGAAATTTTTTCATACCAAGTACCACTCCTTTTGCAGTTTTCGTTTATTAGCCTACCACCAAGTCTTTTGCGGGGCAAAGCCGTTGTCTGCGTCACTTCCTTCCGTCTAGATTTTTATCGAATCCTTAAGAAATATGTAATATATTTCTTAAATGGCAAAGGACAGGACGACCCGGGGACAAATATAAATGCAGGGTGTGATTTGGGCGGATAATGCCGCTGATTCCGAGGGGGTTGAAAAAGCCGTACAAGCTGACCGTCGAAAAGCTGAAATGTACAAAATTTGAGGTTTTTTGGCTGTCGTTCCTTTGAAATAGTAGATTCAAACTGTGCCTAACACTAAATATAGAAAGGAATCAGTGTTTAGTAGCGTAAAACTCGAGATTTTGAGCAGTTAGCTAAGGCAAATACACATAAAACCTCATTTTTTGTACACACGGCTGGATGGGAAGCGGCTTTTTCAGTGCCCCCGCTGATTCCATTAATATTAGTCAAGATTACGCTGAATTCCCACCCGATGGTATGTTTGGGACAAGTGCTGCTCCATTGCCCGGTCAGCTCCTTCCTCATCGCCGCTGGCAATTCTGTCATAAATGTGTTTATGCTCAGCCAAAACCTGATGCCGGACTTGCAGTTCTCTAAAAATGGTGCGATTTTCAAAGCGCAAAAAATTATCGCGCAAATCTTCGACAATCTTGAGTAACCATATGTTTTTGCTTGCTTCCAGCAAAATATGATGGAAATAGCGGTCCATTTCGTAAAGTTCTTCACTGCCGCTGGTTTCCAGTTTCTCTTCCATTTGCGCCAAAACCTGACGCAGCCTTTTAAGGTCGGCCTCTGTTATGCGCCGGGCCGCAAGGCGGGCGCTGTATCGCTCATTATAGATGCGCATCTCAAGAATGCTTCCGACTTCGTCATTTGTCACCGGTAGAATGGAGATACCCCTGCCCCGGTGAAATTTAATATATCCTGCTTTTTGCAGCTCCAGCAAAGCCTCCCGCACAGGCGTACGGCTGATGCCCAGCTCGTTGCAGATGCTTTCCTGGGAATAAATTTCACCTATGGCAAAGCGTTGATAGATGATGGCTTCTTTTATTAACTCGTAAGCCTGCTCTTTATAAGTGGGCATGACAATGCCTTTTTTACCTTCAAAAATTCCTTTTGCATTAACCGTTTCCAAATCAGCTCACCTCAACATCGCATTTGGTAATATGTAATATATTACCGATGGCGCTATCATATTATAAATTTTGTTGATTTTGATTTTGCTTATGACCTAAATTCCCGCAAAATTAAACCATACACTGGTGTTTCGTCCTTGAATTAACTGGACTTTTTAACCGGCAATGTATCAATTATAATTTCGCAAAGGCTAACTGAGTAAAAATGCAAGTTTGTCATCATTCGCAAAGGCTAACTGAGCAAAAATGCAGGTTTGTATACCTCTAAATCTCTGCTTTGGAACAAATTTGGCCCATAAATGGGGTGAAACCATGTTTCCAGGCCAAAATGCATTCTACAAACTTGCATTTTTGAGCAAAACACTGTGACTGTTGGATACAAAGCTGCATTTTTGCACAAAATAGACTATCCACATGAGAATCCTGAAAAGTCGTTCGAATTTTTCGGATTTAGACGGCGAGATTAGTTTACGTGACTTTTTCAATGCCCTTCTGGAGAGGGCCGCCCCGAGCGGAAAATCACAGCAGGAAAAGGCAGAACCTAAGTAAGATCAGCGAAAGCAGGGGCTGGGCGAGGCAGCCTATGAGGTAGTATTTCAGCGGCAGCCGGGCGGTGCCGGCTAAGCCCATGACTTGAGCCTGAATGGACAAGCCGCTCCAGCCTAATATGATCAGGCAGTAGGTAACCATATCGGCAGCCGCCAAGGGAATAGCCGTGAGCTGTCTCAAGCCTAAAGTCAGTTCAATAAAACCGGTGGCTAAAGCTTTGGATAATGGGGCCACATAAAGGCCGGCAGGCAAAAAGAAGGCGAATAGCCGGGCCAGCCGGTCCAAAAGATAGAGGTCCTCCAGCAATTGTAAAGCGGCGGCAAAAAGCAGCACAAAGCCGCCCAGAGCCAGAATGCTTTGGATAGCGGAGCTGATGCTTTCTGTAATTATTCTGCTGAAGGATGGAGATAAATCAGAGCGGCGGGGAGTATCCCCGATGGCCTTAGCCTCCTCAGCCTGCTGCCGCCAGCCTGTTTCCTTGGCCCGGTCCCCGGCTGCTGCGCCGCCTCTTTTTTTTGCTGCTTTTCTGATCGGAAAGCGGCTGGCTATGCCTAAAATCATACCGAAAATTAAATTGGAGCCGTAATGGCAAAGAACGAATAAAAGGCCGAAAGCGGGGTTGCCCAGCATGCCGGCAGCCAGGCTGGTCAGCAGAAAGCCGGGACTGGAGTTGTTGGTAAAGGCCAATAAGCGGCCGGCTTCATCCCGCCGCAGGAAGCCTTCCTGATACAGACGGCTGCTGATGACGGCTCCCATGGGAAAGCCGCTGGTATAGCCTAAAGCTATGCCCAGGCCGCCGGCACCGGGCAGGTTAAACAAAGGACCCATCACCGGGCTGAGCAGCCGGCCCAAAAGCCGGAGGATGCCGGAAGCCATCAGAATTTCAGCCAAAATAAAAAAGGGCAGCATAGCCGGCACCAGTATGCCCGCCCAAAGGTCCAGTCCCCGGCGGGCTCCGGCATATATGCTGCCGGGGAAGAGGGCCATACAGATAAAAAAACCGGCGGCGGCAAAGCCCAGCAGATACCGTCTATGCTCCCGTTTCACATAAAAGCCCTCCCCAATGAAAAGATTTATCATCTTATCTTGTGGCAGGTCAAGCCCTGCCGTTAAGATACATTCTCCTCTTATCTTATGGCAGGGCTGAGTGGAATATGTTATAGGGTTGTAGGTTATCGGCTTATAAGCTTATCGGGGTAAACAGATATTCCGGATTGCCGCCGGCAGACTCGCTGCCGCTTATCAAGCTGTACAAAGCGGCGCTGCGGGCTTCCAACTCCCAGGCCGCCGCGGCGTGAGGATTTTGCCGGATCAGCTCCTTCATCTGTCTGGTTCGGGAGATTACAGGCAGGGGTGAGGCTTCCCGGGCCTGGTGAAGGAGGCGAAAGCCTGTGGAGTTAGCGCCCAGCACCCGGAGATAGGGCGGGCCGCCGGCCAAATGCCGGGCATGGATTTCCCGGTAGTCTAAAAGCAAATGAGTCACCAGCCGCTGTAAACGGGTCAGCGGATATCGCTTGGTTTTCAGAAGGCGATAGAACTCTTCCAGGCTGCCGGCCCGGCAAGCTACGTCTACGATGCGGTTTTCCAAGCCTTCGGTCATGTCCGGCAGGGTAAGGAGGGATTGATGATCTGCCCGCCGCAGAAGGGCCATTTGAATAGGGGCCAGATCAGCGGGGAAAACCAGGCAGGTATTGGCCAGGTAAGGCAATGAGGCTTCCGGAATGTGCTTGGCCACGCCCAGGGTGGTTAATTGAACTGCACTGAGCTTGCGGTAGTCGTAAAGGCGAATGCCTTCCTGAAGCCGGCGGCGCAAAGCTGTGGCCGAAGCCGGCGGCAAGCCGCTTAAGGATGCAGGCCCGCGGCCGGAAACAGGTCCGCCGGCGGCAAGACTACCGCCGGGAGGCTGGCTTTCCGGCAGCTTCGTTTCATGGTAGGCGCTGCCGCTGCGGGGGATCAGGATGGGCTCCAAAGGAAGATTCTTTTCGGCGATAACTTGAAGATAGGATAAGGCCAAACGGTCGTTGGGCAGGGCAGGCGCAAAGCTGTGGCTGCTGCTTTGGCCGTAGTTTAGGGCTTTGGCCTGGGCCTCGGGAAAAGGCAAGCCGGCGGCAAGAAAGCGGTGGAGGGCTTCGGTATAAAGGCGGTCAGGCTTGGCAAGCCTGGCCGCGGTAGCCTGAAAAGCCGGCAGATCATCGGTTTCCGCTCCGAAGGCTATGTGGGTGGCACCGGCGGCAGCCAGCAGTAAAACACCGCCCAGAGCAAACCAGTAGGCGCTGCGGGTGGCATAAAGGGCGGGCAGCTCCACTACCAGGTCTGCCCCGCCGGCCAAAGCCATCTTAACCCGTCTTTCTTTGCTGATTACCGAAGGCTCACCTCGCTGCATAAAGTGGCCGCTCATGGCGCAGATGACGGCATCAACGCCGTGCTCATAGCGCAGCTTGCTGATTTGCAGCCAATGGCCTTCATGAAAAGGGTTATATTCACATACGATACCGGCTATTTTCATCATAATACGGCGAGATATGGACCGGGAGGCTGCGCTGATCATGTTATGTGCAAAATTTCAACTTTTGGGGTTTTTTGGGCCAGTTCAGCATAAGCATTCGCTTTTTACGTTTGTTATGCAAAAAGGCTGCCTTTATGCAAGAATTGTTAAGAAAACAATGGCTTGCCTACATAAAAGTTGAGATTTTGCACAGTTGGCCGTTTTGCAGTTGGTTCCGGAATCGCCGCCTCCTTTCGAAAACTTGTTAAATGGCTTTATTGAAGGATTTTCTCCCATAAATGATTGAAAGGGGAGAAAAAATGAGATATTATTAGAAAGTCATAGAAAAAGTCGCTGGGGCGATGAGCAAGTATAAATTATTATATCACAGGAGGTAGATAAAAGATGGATTTGATTACAAAAATCAGGGAAAAGGCCAAAGCCGAGCAAAAGCATATCGTACTGCCGGAAGGCACTGAAAAGAGAACCGTAAAGGCGGCGGAAATTATTACGAAAGAGAAGATCGCCAAGATTACTTTGCTGGGCGACCCGGCAGCCATTGAGAAAGTAGCTGCTGAAGTTGGCGCCGATCTGACAGGTGTGGATATTGTGGACCCCGTTAAATCTAAGGATTTCCAGAGTTTTGCCGACAGCTATTTTAAAATGAGAGAGAAAAAAGGCATGACGCCGGAAAAAGCAGTGGCCACGATGAAGGATCCTCTGTATTTCGGCGTGATGATGGTTTATACCGGCCAGTGCCACGGTATGGTGGCCGGCGCTGAGAATTCCACCGGCAATGTTTTGCGTCCTGCCTTGCAAATCATCAAGACCAAGCCCGGCATTTCTTCCGTTTCCGGCGCTTTCCTGATGATTTCCAATAACAAAGACCTGGGCGACAATGGCATCAGCGTTTTTGCCGACTGCGCCGTCAATCCTACCGTTACTGCCGAGCAGATGGCGGAGATTGCTTATTGCTCTGCTCAGACCGCTAAGGAAATTGCCGGTATCGCCCAGCCCAAGATCGCTATGCTTTCCTTCTCCACTAAAGGAAGCGCCAGCCATGAGGCTGTGGACAAGGTTGTAGAGGCCGTCAAAATTGCCCATGAGCGTTATCCGGAACTGGAGCTGGACGGTGAGATGCAGATGGATGCGGCTATAGTGCCTTCCGTAGGCAAATCCAAGGCTCCCGGCAGCACGGTGGCGGGCCAGGCCAACGTATTGGTCTTCCCCAGCCTGGAAGCCGGCAATATCGCCTATAAGACGGCTCAGCGTTTCGGCGGTGTAGAAGCCGTAGGTCCCGTGCTTCAGGGTATGGCCAAGCCGGTAAACGACTTGTCCAGAGGCTGCAGCATCGAGGATGTGGTGAATACCGTAGCCATGGTCTGCTGCCAGCAGTAAAGCTGCTGCTCCTGTTGTTGTCTTAAATACAAGGGCTGCTGATCAAAGGGATATGTTTCCCTTTGCGGCAGCTCTTTTTTTTATTGGAATGACGTATGCTGCCTTTGCCGGGGGCGGAGCCGGCAATGGAGCCGCCGACCCTATGGCGGCAATCGAATGGAAGATGAGCAAATTTTGCTCAAAAAGCTGCGAACGGCTTCTACAAACCTGCAATTTTGAGCAAGCGGAAACCGGAAGCTGCATAAGGGGAACAGGGCTGTCAATTGAGCTGTAAAGTTTACTTAACGTAAACATTGCTTTACAGGTGGACAATAGGAGCAGGGGCTGCTGCCGGATCAGCAAAGGGAGGCGCCTTAAAAAATGGCGGTGCAGTGCGGCTTTATCTGGTTTTTGATTGAAAAAACCGCAGCCGATTTTTGTGGCACGGAACTTGCTTATCCTATTTGTGTCAAATGGCACAAAGTGAAAAATCAGTAAAAATCATTGTGGAAGTGAGGAGCTACTGTCAATGACAACAATGAAAAAGATGGAAAAGCTGAGGGAACTCAGCCGTAAAGTGGAGGCCGGCGGCGGCCAGGCGGCGATTGATAAGCAGCACAGTCTGGGCAAGCTGACGGCCCGGGAGCGGGTGTTAGCCCTGCTGGATGAGGGCAGCTTCACAGAGCTGGACAAATTTGTGGCCCATCATTGCAGTAATTTTGATATGGCCGGCAAGGAAGCTCCCGGTGAAGGCGTGATCACCGGCTACGGCACAATCGACGGACGCCTGACCTTTATTTATGCTCAAGATTTTACGGTGCTGGGAGGCTCCCTGGGGGAAATGCATGCCAATAAGATCTGCAAAGTAATGGATATGGCCATGAAAATGGGAGCGCCCATTATCGGCATCAGCGATTCCGGCGGCGCCCGGATTCAGGAGGCTATCAATGCTTTGGCAGGCTACGGCAAGATTTTTTACGCCAATACCATAGCTTCCGGTGTGGTGCCTCAGATATCTGTGATTTTAGGACCCAGTGCCGGCGGCGCCGTTTACTCACCGGCTTTAACGGATTTCGTTTTTATGGTGAAGGACATCAGCAAGATGTTCATTACGGGGCCTCAGGTCATTAAGACCGTCACCGGTGAGGACGTATCGGCGGAGGCTTTGGGCGGCGCCATGACCCACAATAAAATCAGCGGCGTGGCCCATTTTGCGGCGGATACGGAAGCGGAGTGCTTTGATCAAATCCGGCGGCTGCTGTCTTTTCTGCCCTCCAATAATTTGGAAGAAGGGCCGGCCTACGAATGCCAGGATGATCCCCTGCGGCAGGAGGAACTGTTAAACAGCATTATTCCCGATAACCCCAATGCGCCTTACGATATGAAAAAGGTTATTGCAGCCATTGCGGATAACGGTGATTTCTTTGAAGTGCAGGAATACTATGCCGGCAACATCATTACCTGCTTTGCCCGTTTTGACGGACAATCCGTAGGGATTATTGCTAATCAGCCGAAGGTAATGGCCGGCTGCCTGGACATTAATGCTTCGGATAAAGCGGCTCGTTTCATTCGCTTTTGTGACGCCTTCAATATCCCTGTGCTGAATCTGGTGGATGTACCCGGCTTTTTGCCCGGGGTTAACCAGGAATACGGCGGTATAATCCGCCACGGAGCCAAGATGCTCTATGCTTATTCCGAAGCTACCGTACCGAAAATCACTTTGGTGACGAGAAAGGCTTACGGCGGCGCTTATTTAGCTATGTGCTCCAAGGATTTGGGCGCTGACCAGGTCATCGCCTGGCCCACGGCGGAAATTGCCGTTATGGGAGCCGAAGGGGCCGCTAATATCATTTTCCGCAAGGAGATTGAAGCCGCTGCCGACCCGGAAGCTACCCGCCAAAGGCTGATTGAGGAATATAAGGAGCGTTTCGCTACTCCTTATGTAGCGGCGGAAAGCGGCTTGGCCGATCTGGTTATTGAACCGGCGGAGACCCGGCCGGTACTGGTCAATGCTTTACGGATGCTGTCTACGAAGCGGGAAAGTCGTCCTGCCAAAAAGCACGGCAATATCCCCATGTAACGGTTCTACGGCAGGCATTGAAAGGAGTAATCGGTCATGAATCCTGATTTAGTGGTGATTAACCATCTGGGCCCTTTAGGCACCGGCTGGTATGGAATTAAAACAGCCGTCATCGGTATGGCTGTGGTTTTTGTAGCTTTGGTTATGCTGATCGGTATTATTAAGCTTATAGGCATATTTTCAGGAACAAAAGAAAAGCCGGCTCCGGCTTTAGCCGTCCAACAAGCAGCCCCGGCGGCCGCCGCCCAGCCGGGCAGGACTGAGGCAGAGCAGGCCGGCAGCAATGACCAGGCCGAAGGGGCCATCGATCCTCAACTGCTGGCTGCCATTACGGCAGCGGTATATGCCATGCTGGAGGAAGAGAAAAAGCCTTGCGGCATGATCGAAAAGCAAGGGGCCTTCGCCGGTAAAGCCTGGGCCCAAAAAGGCCGGGAAGCCCTGATGGCCAAAAGACTGACGGTGTAATACCCCTGAGCATTTAATAATGAAAGGATGAGTTGTAATATGCGTTTATTCAACATAAAAGTAAACGGCCAGGCTTATGAAGTGGAAGTGGAGGAAATCGGCGGCAGCCAGCCTGTGGTTCGCCAGGTGAAGCCAGCCCCGGCGGCGGCAACTTCTGCAGCCCCGGCAGCTCCGGCCGCCGCGGCAACGGCTGCTCCTGGCGGGCCGGCTCCTGCCCCGGCGCCCTCAACACCCGCCCCTCAGCCGGCGGCCGTAGCCGGCGGTGAAGCCATTACCTCGCCCATGCCCGGCAAAATTCAGAGCATTGCCGTCAAGGTAGGGGATAAAGTCAACGCCGGAGATTTGGTATTGATTCTGGAAGCCATGAAAATGGACAATGAAATATTCAGCAATGCCGCGGGAGAGGTTAAAGATATTCGCGTAGCGGCCGGCGCTGCCGTGAACCCCGGCGACGTCTTGGTGGTCATCGGATGAAAACCCATATTACAAAACGCTTGATAAAACAAGGGGATTTAAATCATCACGGTACTTTGTTTGCCGGCAGAGCGGCAGAGTGGTTTGTGGAGACGGCTTTTATTGCGGCGGCGGCAGAAGTGGGGGATTCTTCTTCTATTCTTTGTCTGAATATTCATGGCCTGGTTTTTCGCAACCCCGTGCATCCCGGTGAAATTATTACCATCAAATCAAGGATTGCCGCTTTCGGCAATACCCGTATTGTCGTCCATGGAGAGATAACGGTGGTTAACCGGGCGATTCAGCCCATTGAGGGATTTCTTACCTTCATCTATGTGGACGGAGAGGGAAAAAAGCAGCCCCACGGACGGAAATTGGATGAAGCTGCCGATAGGGAGGAAGAGGAGATCAGGCGGAGAGCTATGCTGCTGTGATAAGGCAGAATATTCCCCTGAGCGTAATGATTGGTTGATTAGCCAATACGCCGGTCAAAAAATCTGACGGATTTAGGAGTAATGATATGGATATCAATGTAATAGAAGCTTTAAAAGGCCTGTGGATGAGTACGGGAATCATGATGATTACCTATAAGCAGATTATTATGATCGCTATATCCCTGATCCTTATCTATCTGGCTGTGGTCAAGAAGTTTGAACCTTTATTGCTCTTGCCTATCGCTTTTGGCATGCTGCTGATTAATTTGCCGGGGCCTTTGGACGGCGGCCTGATGTCGCCGGGTATTGAATCCCTCAGACCCATAGCCAGTGCGGCGGAACTGGGCTCCGGGGAACATTTGTGGCAAATCAAAGAAGGGAGCGAATACGTTTTATATGCTTCCAAACTGGCCCCCGGCGGCTTGCTCTACTATCTTTATCAAGGCGTTAAGCTGGGCATCTATCCTCCCCTGATTTTTTTGGGCATCGGCTGCATGACGGACTTTGGGCCTCTGATTGCCAATCCCAAAACCTTCTTGCTGGGAGCGGCGGCTCAATTAGGTATCTTTTTTGTGTTCATCGCGGCTTTATACCTGGGCTTTGATGTGAGAGAAGCGGCTTCCACAGCCATCATCGGCGGCGCCGACGGTCCCACGGCTATTTACTTAACTTCCAAGCTGGCTCCTCACTTGCTGGGACCCATTGCTGTAGCGGCTTACTCTTACATGGCTTTGGTGCCTATTATCCAGCCGCCGATTATGCGTCTGTTGACGACGAAAGAAATGCGGATGGTGCGTATGGGCCAGTTGCGGCAAGTAAGCCAAAAAGAAAAAATCATCTTCCCCATCGTTGTTACCATCGCCGTAATTTTGCTGCTGCCCGATGCGGCGCCTCTGGTAGGTATGCTGATGCTGGGCAACTTATTCCGGGAGTCCGGTGTAGTAGGCCGCCTCAGCGAAACAGCTCAAAATGCTTTGATTAATATTATTACCATTTTCCTTGGCGTTACGGTAGGCGCTACCGCCAATGCGGAAACCTTTTTAAGCGGCAAAACCATCAGCATTATCGTTATGGGTCTGGTTGCCTTTGGCGTGGGTACCGCCGGCGGTACCCTTCTGGGTGTGGTTATGTATTATCTCAGCGGCAAGAAAATCAATCCCCTGATCGGCTCCGCCGGCGTATCGGCGGTACCTATGGCGGCCCGGGTATCCCAGGTGGTAGGCCAAAAAGAGGACCCTCAGAACTTCCTGCTGATGCATGCTATGGGGCCCAATGTGGCCGGCGTTATCGGTTCGGCAGTAGCTGCCGGTGTATTGCTTAACATGTTTAAATAAGATCTTTGGATTTTATTTTTACATAGCTTTAGTTGTATAAAAAATAAAAATAAATTAAGGAGTGATTTACATGCAATTTTTCCAATTTACCGAGGAGCAGGAAATGCTCAGAAAAGCTGTAAGAGAGTTTGTAGAGGCAGAGATTGCCCCCAATGCCGCTAAATGGGATGAAGAGGACCATTTCCCGGCAGAGTTGCTGCCGGCTTTAGGCGAACTGGGGGTTTGCGGAATTTTCGTGCCGGAAGAGTACGGCGGCGCCGGTATGGGCTATATTGAAAGGGCTATTTGCCTGGAAGAAATCGCCCGTCATTCCGCCGGCCTGGCCATCGCTGTGATGACCCATCACCTGGGCATGTCGGCTATTTTGGATGCCGGCAGTGAAGAGCAGAAGCAAAAGTATCTGCCTGACTGCTGCGCCGGCAAGAAGCTGGCCGGCCTTGCCACCACCGAGCCCGGCGGCGGCTCCGACTATACGGGACAGAAGGCTGCGGCCAAGCTGGAGGACGGCTTCTGGATCATCAATGGCCGCAAGTGTTTTATCACCAACCACCAGGCTGATGTCAACGTGGTTACCGCCGTTAACGGCCAGGATGAAAAGGGCCGCAACATGATCACCACCTTCATTATTGAAAAAGGCACCCCCGGCTTTAATACGGGCCGCCATGAAAACAAGCTGGGTCTGCGGGGTTCCATTACCGGCGACACCATCATGGATGATGTGAAGGTACCGGAAGCCAATGTCCTGGGCAAAGTAGGCGCCGGCGTCAAAATCGGCATGGCAGCCATCGGCGAAGTGGGCCGGGCCGGCATGAGCGCCATCTGCGTAGGCATTCTTCGGGGTTGTGTGGAAGAAGCCGTCAAGTTTGCCAACGAGCGCATCCTTTATGGCAAGCCCATCGCTAAGCTGCAGGCTATCCAATTTGAGGTGGCCAACATCCGGACGGATTACGAAGCTGCTAAATATTTGACTTATGCGGCTTTTGCCAAGAAAGACGCCAAGATTCCGGCTACTACGGATTTTGCTATGGCCAAATATTTCTCTTCCGAGGCCGCTGTCCGTTCTGCCAAACGCTGCATGGATCTCATGGGCGGCTATGGCGTTATCAATGAGTACCCCGTAGGCCGTTTCCTCAGGGATGGCTTGGCTTCCATTCCTTCCGGCGGCACCTCTCACATCCAGCAGCTAATCATCGCCGGCAGCACTCTGGCAGACTTTAAAGCCTAGAAAGGAATAGCTGAGTTATGGCATTAAACATCGTTGTATGCATTAAGCCTGTACCGGATCCGGCTTATTACGATAAGGTCAGTATTGATCCTGTTACTAAGAGGATTACCCGGGAAGGGATTCCCACCATCATCAATCCGGTGGATAAGAATGCCATCGAAGCGGCATTGCAGCTAAAGAGTGCTTATGGCGGCAAGGTTACGGTGATCACCATGGCTCCTCCCAACGCTACCGAGAACCTGCGGGAGGCTTTGGCTATGGGAGCTGACGAGGGCATACTGCTTTCCGACCGGGCCTTCGGCGGCGCCGATACCCTGGCCACCTCTTATACCCTGGCCAAGGGTATTGAAAAGCTGGGCTCCTTTGATATCGTATTTTGCGGCGCCGAAAGCGCCGACGGAGCCACGGCGCAAGTATCCTCCCAATTGGGCGAGTGGCTGGGAGTGCCTCATCTTTGGAATGTCTTTGCCCTGGAGGCGCCGGAAGAAAAGCAGCTGCGGGTCAAAACCAAAATCGAAAACGGCGCCATGGAATGGGAAATCAAAGCCCCTTGCCTTTTGGCCGTAGCCAGGGAGGTTAATAAGCCCAGGTTCATTTCCGCTATGGGTATCATTAAGGCGAAAAACAAGCCCATCAGCACCTGGAGTAAAGCCGACCTTATCGTGGAAGACAGCCGTTTGGGCCTTGAAGGCTCCCCGACCAAAGCCGGCGGCGTTTTCACTCCCGATCTTAAGCGCAAAGGAGAAATGCTAAAAGGCGATCCGGAACAGATCGTAGAAGAGATACTGCAGCGTCTGCGGGCCGGTGGTATCAGCATTGATCTGGATGGTAGCTGTGAATGGGGGGGCGGCAAATGAAAAAGAAAATTTGGGTTTTTGCCGAACAGGTAAAATGCGGGCTGGATCCGGTGGTCTTTGAATTACTGACGAAAGCCGGGGAACTGGCGGCGGAGTTGGGCGGAGAAACGGAAGTGGCGGCCGTGCTTTTGGGCGACGGCGTAGAACCTTTCTGCGGCCTGCTGGCGGAGCAAGGGGCCGAAGTGGTTTATTTAGCCGACGATCCGGCTCTGGGTATGTATAATCCTATGCTTTACGCCCCGCTGATTGTTGAATTGGCCAAAAAAGAGGAGCCGGAGATTTTCCTCTTTGGCGCTACGGCCATCGGCTCTCAGTTGGGGCCTACGGTGGCGGCGGGCCTGTCCACCGGCGTGGCTGCCCATTGCGTGGATATGCGGATCAATAGCGATAAGCTTTTGGTGGCGGATGTGCCTTCTTTTGGCGGCAAGATACTGGGGGAGATACTCTGTCCCGATACCAGGCCCCAGATGGCCTCCGTCAAACCGGGGATTTTTGTTCAGGGTCCGCCCTGTCCCAAGCCTTTGAATGTGGTTAAAATGGATCTGTCCCTTCTGCCGAAAAGCGACTTGCCTCTTAAGGCCCTCAGCCTGGAAAAGAAAGAAGTGGAAGGCGTGCCTCTGGAAAAAGCGGATATCGTATTTTGCGGCGGTTACGGTTTAGGCAATAAGGAAAACTGGGATAAGCTGGTGAAGCTGGCGGCCATCTTCGGCGGCGCTGCCGCTTGCACCCGGCCGGCGGTGGACGAAGGCTGGTCCGGCGGCGAGCACCTGATGATCGGTACCAGCGGCAAATCCATCCGTCCTAAAGTATACGTGGGCTTTGGCATTTCCGGCGCCACCCACCACATCTGCGGCATGAAGGATTCCGGCTTGATTATCAGCGTCAATAAGGATGAAAAGGCGCCGGTCTTTGAGGTATCCGATGTGGCCGTGGCTATGGACTTGAATAAGGTACTGGACGGCATGCTGGCAAGATTGAGCTAAAGCGCAAGGCCAGAGCAACAATAGGGCCTTTTGAAAGTTAATCAGTAGAAATAATAGGCATCGGCAAAAAACCCGGTCAGATTTTATCTGAACCGGGTTTTGCCAATGTGTGCTTTTACTTGCTTAATACTGTTTAGCCCGGAATTTACAGCAGGTAGAGGTAAATGAAAGAAACAACGATCAGATAAAAACAGAATACGGAGGAATAAAGCATAGATTTGAGGGGATCAATTTTACGGCCCAAAATGCCGCCTACTACGCCGGCTACGGCAAAGGTCACCAGGTCGGCGGGCGGCAGACCCTGGCCGGCAGCGGCCATGTGGGAGCCGATGATGCCGGCTTGGCCGGCGGTATAGCCCATGTCCATCAGGATGGGGCCGAAGAAGCTGAAAATCGTGTTTTGAGCCGTGGCCTGAGAGCCGGTAAGCATACCCATAAGAGACATGGCAGCGGAGCCGCCTATTTTGATGACGTTGGCATTGAGGGTCTGGGCAAAAGCTTTAACGGCTTCAATTTGGCCGCCGGCGTAGAAGCCGCCCAGCATAACGGCTGCCGCCAACTGCACGCTGGTACAGGCCCAGACGCTTTTTAAACCCCTGGTCAGAATGCCTTTGACGTTTTTTCTGACTACCGGGAAGAATAGGGTCAGCAAGGAAACGAACAGCATCGTCAAAACGATACCGTTGGTAAAGCCTTTTAAGATGAGGATACCGCCCAGCCAAGTCAAAAATGGTTTGCCGGCAACGGTGATTGTATTTAACATGGAAGGTACCAGGTCAAATTGCAGGGCTGCGATTGGTAAGGAACGGAAGATGATTAAAACAGTTAAAATGGTCAGAGGCACCAGGGTGACCCAGTTTTTGCTGAGGATTTCCCAGGCGGTCTCTTTGGGAATCAAGCTTTCATCAAATTTCAGATCTTTCTTAACAAAAACGAGACAAACAAAACTGATCGTAAAGATAACGCCGATTCCAATGGTTATATAAGCATGGTTGACCACTACGTCGGGGTTTACGTTCAGCAAAGAGGCGGACAGGAAAATGGCCTGGCTGATGGGGGGCATGACGGAGCCCATGCTGCCGCCGATGACTAAAATAGCGCAGATCAGATCGCCGTTTAAGCCCAGCTCATCCATGGATTTGACGGCCAGGATGCCGACGATGGTGGCAGAAGCAATGGCTTCGCCCAGCAGGGCTCCGGCCAGGCCAAGAGCGATCATGGTGCAAGCTACCAGGCCCCGGGGAGAATGGCCGAATTTAGCCCGCAGGCTGCGCAAGACTGTGTCTAAGGTGCCGATTTCGATTTGGGTTTCCGCATAAATGCAGCCCACAAGGGCCAGCAGCATGACCCAGGCGATACGGTCGATGCCGTCAATCCAGGCCAAAAACCAATTAACAGGATTGTAGAAACCACCCATGATCAAGGCGGCTATGCCGGCTACGATCAGGGCTACCGAAACCTTCCCGCCTATATAGGGGATCTTGGGAACCAAAACGATGATCAGTAATAACAGAATAGGTACGATGACGGTAATCAATGAACTCCCTCCTTTTTCGATTTGTTGGACGATTTGCTTACTTTCATCAGCAAAAATCATGCCAAAGTCGGAAAAGTCAGTCGTTATAAAGATTTTTTGATTAAAGAGTCCTTTTAGCAAGGAGTTAAAACGGAGACGGCAACCTAGTTAGGCAAAAATTGAGTATAAAATGTCTTGTCGATAAGTTATAACCAACTTAACTAAGGAATGAAACTGAGGGTGACCTGCAGCTTGTATGGCAGAATAAGATGAAAAAACCCGATGCAGACAAGACTGATCGGGTTTTTTTAATTTAATAGGGATTGGGTATGCCTCGGGATATTACAGCAAGTAGAGATAAACGAAAGAGACAAGGATCAAATAAACACAAAATACGGAAGAATAAAACATAGATTTGAGAGGATCAATTTTACGGCCCAGCAAACCGCCTACCACACCGGCTACGGCGAAGGTAACCAGATCCGCAGGAGGCAGGCCCTGACCGGCAGCAGACATATGGGAGCCGATGATGCCGGCCTGACCGACAGTATAGCCCATCTCAACCAGGATAGGGCCGAAGAAGCTAAAAATCGTATTTTGGGCGGTGGCCTGGGAGCCGGTAAGCATACCCATAAGGGTCATGGCAAAAGAACCGCCCACTTTAATAACGTTGGCATTAAGAGTCAGGGCAAAGGCCTTAACAGCTTCAATCTGGCCGCCGGCATAAAATCCGCCCAGCATAACGGCTGCTCCCAGCTGAACGCTGGTGCTGACCCAGATATTTTTCAGGCCTCTCGTCATAATACTCTTGGCATTCTTTCTGACTGCCGGGAAGAACAAAGTTAAAATAGTGACAAACAACATTGTCAGGACAATGCCGTTGGTAAAGCCTTTCAAAATAAGGATGCCGCCCAGCCAAGTTAAAAAGGGCTTGCCCGCCACGGTGATCGTATTCAGCAATGCGGGAACCAAGTCAAATTGGAGAGCTTCAATGGGTAAAGAACGAAAAACGATTAAGACGGCCAAAATCGTTAAAGGAACCAGGGACAACCAGTTTTTGCTGAGAATTTGCCAAGCTGTCTCCTTAGGAATACTGCTTTCATCAAATTTCAAATCTTTTTTTACAAAGAAGAAACAGACGAAACTTATGGTAAAAATAATACCGATGCCAATGGTAATATAAGCGTGGTTAATCACGGCGTCAGGATTGATGTTCAGCAGGGAGGCAGATAAAAAGCAAGCCTGGCTGATAGGCGGCATAACGGAGCCCATGGTGCCGCCGATGACGAGGATAGCGCAGATCAGCTCGCCGCTTAGGCCTAGTTCATCCATGGATTTAACGGCCAGGATGCCTACGATGGTAGCAGAGGCAATAGCCTCGCCTAAAAGGGCGCCGGCCATGCCGAGAGCAATCATGGTACAGGCCACCAGGCCCCGGGGAGAATGGCCGAATTTAGCCCGCAGACTTCGCAAAACCGTATCGAGGGTACCGATTTCTACCTGGGTTTCCGAATAAATACAGCCCACAAGCATAAGAAGCATGACCCAGGCTATACGATCTATACCGTCCACCCAGGCTAAAAGCCAGCTAAAAGGATTATAAATACCGCCCATAATCAGAGCTGTCAGGCCGGCTAAGGCCAGGCCGATGGTGACATTACCCCCGATATAGGGGATTTTAGGGACTAAAACGATGACCAACAATAATACAATAGGCACAATTACGGTAATCAATGTTCTTCCTCCTGTTTTTTGTTTTGGCATGCATACCCAAGGTCAATAGTAAGCAAGAACTATGCCAAAACTAACAAGGATAAATTTTTTTGTCAAAAGTACAGTTTTTTCGGCAGATCACTTGCTATAGAGCCCTTGTTACCCGTCAAAATTACAGCGGCGGCATTAGGGGCAACTAGAACCGGATAAGTATAAATAATGACTGATTAAGTTGAAAAGGACTTGTCCGATGAAAGTAAATAAAGGGAAAGGCTTATTTTGCCGTTAAAGATAGTTGGCATAGATTTTGCAACAGACTAAGATTAGAAAGATTTATGCAATAATTTGCACATTAAGGAGGAGATAAAGTTGAACTACCGCAGTAATGACATTATAGAGAAGATTGAAAGAGCCCCCCAGCGGGCTTATCTTCACGCCCTGGGGCTAAACGGCGCCGATTTGAAAAAGCCCTTTGTGGCCGTGGTCAATACATGGAACGAATCCTCTTTGCCAAATGCTCATTTGGATAAGCTGGCCGGGCATATAAAGGCGGGAGTATTGGCGGCAGGGGGTATTCCTTTTGAATTCAACACCATTGCCGTCAGCGACGGTTATACGGAGGCCCATGAGGGCATGCACTACGTATTGCCCAGCAGAGAGATCGTCGCCGACTCCATCGAGACCTTGGTCAATGCCCACCGGATGGACGGCATGGTGATCCTGGCTTCGGGGGATAAGCCCATACCCGGGGCCATGATGGCTATGATGCGATTGAACCTGCCGGCGGTACTGATCAATGGCGGCAGCATGATTCCGGCTTCATTTAAAGGAAAGCCCATCAGCTTTACCAATGTTATGGAATCCGTGGCCGAATATAAGGCGGGCAAAATCTCGGAGGCGGAAGTCCATGAGATGGAGGAGGCGGCTCTGACCAGCGCCGGCGACGGCGCCGGCATGTATACGCCGGGTACCATGGCGGCATTGGCGGAAGCCTTGGGCTTGTCTCTGCCCTTTTCATCCACGACGCCCTCTATGCGTTCCAAGCGTCTGCGCCTTTGCCGGCAAGCAGGGGAGCTGGTTTGCCGGCTTATCGAAAAAGGCGTCACTCCCCGGCAGATTGTTACGGAGCGTTCCTTTGAAAATGCCATCAGCGTAGGCATGGCCATCAGCGGTTCCACCAACTTGGTTTTGCATCTTCTGGCTATAGCCAATGAAGCGGAGATTGAGCTTCCTTTGGAAGTGTTTAATAAGATCAGCGCCCGGGTGCCTACCTTATGTCCCATTGACCCTGCCGGCCCCTACCATATTCCTGATTTGGACGAAGCGGGGGGGATTCCGGCAGTGATGAACAGAATCCGCCGGCATCTCCATTTGGAGGAGCAGACGGTGAACGGCAAAACCATCGGTGAAAACATCAAGGATGCCCAGGTCTACCGGGACGAGGTGATCCGGCCTTTATCCGATCCTTTCCTTGACCAGGGCAGCGTGATCATGCTCTGGGGCAATCTGGCCCCCGGCGGCGCCGTAGCCAAGCAATCGGCTATCCCCGCCGGCCTGCGGCAGCATAAAGGCCCGGCCCGGGTCTTTGACAGCGAAGAAAAGGCCATTCAAGCCGTTTACGGCGGCGGGATCAAAGCCGGCGATATTATTGTTTTACGCTATGAAGGGCCCAAGGGCGGTCCGGGCATGCGGGAGATGCTGGGCCTTACTTCTACCATCGTCGGCATGGGCTTGAAGGAAAGGGTAGCCATGGTCACCGACGGCCGCTTTTCCGGCGCCAGCCGGGGCTGCTGCATCGGCCATATCTGTCCTGAGGCGGCAGACGGCGGACCCATCGCCCTGGTTCGGGACGGCGACATTGTAGAGATCAATATAGATGAAAGAGCGATCAATGTATTGTTGACGCCGGAGGAAATGGAACGAAGGCGGCAAAGCCTAACTCCCTTTATTCCTAAGTATACGAGAGGCTATTTGGCCAGATACGGCAAGCATGTAGGGCCGGCCAACAAAGGAGCGGTGATGACATGAGAATCAAGCTGCATTATGAAGACCCAGCTTTCATTGAGCTGCCGGAGGATAAGGAGGTGCACGTCTACGAATTGCCGCCGGTAGTGGCGCCGGACGCCGCAGGACTGATCCGCCAGGCTTTGGAAAACCCCATAGGCTTGCCGGACTTTTTTGCCGGGATCAAACCCTCGGACCGCTTGCTTTTGCTTTGCGACGATTTAACCCGGCAAACCCGGGCGGATTTAATCCTGCCCCTGCTGATACCTTATTTCAAAGAAAGAGGAATCAGAGATGAAAACATTAAAATCATGATCGCTTACGGCACCCACCGGGCCATGACCAAGGAGGAAAAGGTGGAAAAGCTGGGGCGGGAGATTGTGGACCATTATGAGGTGCTGGATCATGATTACCATGACAAAAGCTCCCTGCGCTACATTGGCAAGACGCCGGGGGGAGTGGATATCGAAATCAACAAGCACCTGGAAGAATTCAGCATTATCCTGGCCGTAGGGCAAATATCCCCTCATCCTTTGGCGGGCTGGGGCGGCGGCTGCAAAATGGTGATGCCCGGCGTTTCCAGCAAGCTGACGGCAGATCAGATTCACTGGCTGGGTGCGAAGGCTACCGATGAATTAGGCAATCTGGTTTGTTTGACGGCGGGCCCCGGCGAAGAAGGGGAAGATCCCAACCCCATGCGCCGGGAACTGGAGGCCGTGGGTATGGAAGCCGGCCTCACCGCTATATTTAACGTTATCCAAAATACCGCAGGGGAAATGATCGCCGCCGTCTTCGGCCATCCCATCGCCGCTTTCCGCCAGGGAGTGGGCATTGCCAGGGAGCGTTTATGCGTCAAGGCTTCCCGGCAATACGATCTCGTTATTGCCGAATCTTACCCTACGGACATTAGTTTTTGGCAAGCCAACAAAGCCCTGCGCAATGCAGAACTGCTGTGCCGGGAAGGGGGAATGGTGGTCTTGATTACGCCTTGCCCGGAAGGCTTTGTACCGGATCATCCCATCATTGAGGAGTACGGTTATATTTCCTTTGCCAAAGCCGACGGGCTGATCCGGGAAGGGGTGATCGACGACTATGTGGCTGCCGGCAATATGACTACCGTAGGCAAGATTTTATCCGCGAAATCCTGTGTGCTGGTGACAAAAGGCATTAAGAAAGAAACCTGCCTCAACGTCGGTTTAGGCCATGAAGAGGAGCCGGCAGCAGCCATCGCCAAGGCTCTGGACAAAACAAAAGCACAGCAGATTGCTGTACTTTTGTGCGGCGGCGAGACTGTGCCCAGAGTGGCAAAAATGGAATAGGCTGGTCAGCCGATCTGATGTTTTTTCAATTTTTGATATAAAGCGGTTCTGGTGATGCCCAGGAGCTTAGCTGCCTGAGTCCGGTTGCCGCCGCATTTTTCCAAAGCCAGCAATACGCTGGCTTTTTCCGCTTCCTGCCTGTTGGCGGACAGGTCAAAGGAATTGCCTTCGGGGATGGCGGCGGCGACTGCCGGCTGCTGCAGATAGGAGGGCAGCATATCCGGGGTAATTTCTCCCCGGCTGCCCAAGAGGTTGCAGGCTCTTTCCGCTGCATTTTCCAATTGCCGTACGTTGCCGGGCCAATGATAGGCTTCCAGCAGAGCTATGGCCTGGGGCGTAATCCGGGGCGGCGGCAAAAGCAGCTCCCGGCTGTATTTTTCCACGAAATGGCTGAAAAGCTGGGGGATGTCTTCCTTATGCTGCCGCAAAGGGGGCATATCGATGGTGATCACCTGCAGGCGATAGAATAAATCCTCCCTAAAGGTACCGTCGAGGATCTTTTGGGCCAGGTTTTGGTTGGTGGCGGCAATAACCCGCACATCCACCTGACGCATCTTGTTTTCGCCAAGGCGTTCGAATTCTTTTTCCTGCAAAAAGCGCAGCAGCTTTGCCTGCATATGAAAGGACATATCACCGATTTCATCTAAAAATACGGTGCCTTTGTCAGCCATTTCAAACTTGCCGATTTTGCCGCCTTTTTGAGAACCGGTAAAAGCGCCGCCGGCATAGCCGAAAAGCTCCGATTCCAATATAGCCTCGGGGATGGCGGCGCAGTTGATGCGCACGAAGGGCTGGTGGCGGCGGGCCGAGGAGTCATGGATGGAATGGGCCACCAGCTCCTTGCCGGTGCCGCTTTCTCCCAAAATCAGCACGGTGGAGGGAGAACGGCCGGCAGTCTGGATCCAATGCTTTAAAGTAGTAATAGCGGGACTTGTGCCAATGATGTGGTTCAGCGTATATTTGCTGCCCTGCTTGCGGCGCAATTCTTCCTTATAGTAAGCCAGCTCGTCTTCCAGGCTTGAAAGCTGACGGTAAAGATGCTCCATGTCTTTTAAATCCCGGAACCAGATATTGCTGACTCCTGCCACTACTTCATCGTCGATTTTAATGGGCATGCTTTTGACAACGGCATTGTGGTTGCCGATTTTTTGGATCATGCTGATATCGGATATGCCCTTATCCATAACCTCGATCAGCCGGCTGTCGGGAAAGACCTCGGAAACCGGTTTGCCTAAGGCCTTTTCCGGCGAGACGGCCAGGAAGTCGGCATAGGCGCCGTTAAACATTAAAATATTGCCTTCTTTATTGACCACCACGATGCCTTCGGTAACGTTTTGCAGGATGGTTTCCAAAATGGATTTATAAGTATTGACAGCCGTCAATTCGCTGCTGATTTTTTCTGTGGTGGTAATATCATAAAAGACGGCCACGCCCCCTAATAAAGCTTCCTCAATTTTTAAAGGGAAATAATTGGCTTTATAAATGCGGCCGTTCATTTTGTAAATATTGTTGGTGCTGGGCAGGCCGGCGGCCATAACCCGCTTTAACTGGCATTTAGGCACCACCGATTGGATGTCCATACCCAGGACATCTTTTTCTTTTACTTGAAGTATCTCTTCGAAGGCCTGGTTGATCACCAGGATACTGCCCGTGGGATCTACGATCAGGACGCCGTGAAGAAAGGTATTGGCCAGGGCCAAGAGAAACTGCCGGGAGAATTCGGGTGCCATGGGGGTACCTCCTGGAAATTGCAGAGCAACTAATCGGGCATTTTCAACTGCTGACAGTGTCTCAGCAGTTGTGTTCATTATATACCAAAAGCTTGCTTATTCCAAGGAGGCTTTGCCAACAAGGCAGGGTAACAGCATTTAAAAAATCCACCTATAACCGAAAAATTTGTACACCTCGCCCTAGCTAATTATCTATAAACGTAAATTTTGTACGCCATAGCTGACATGGCCTTATTTTTTTCCTTGCCAGCCTTAGAAATAAATGGTATTATATGGTAAATAATGGGAGTAGAAGGAGGAATAGGTGCATGGAGGGGAAAATTTGGCGTATTTTGTTGGGATTTGTAGTGTTTTGCAGTTGTTTTCTCATCGGCAACCGCCTGGTTGCGGCAGAGGCCGGACTGCCTTTGCCCGGTTATGAAAATACGGTATGGGGGGTGACGGCTGAGGATGGCCAGGCGGTATCGGGACTGACGCCCCAAAAGGCGGCGGAGCTGGCCCAAGAAAGCCGGCAGGGCATCCGGGTACGGGTAGGCGGCCAGGAAGTGGCTTTCCCCGACCAGTTGCCACTTTTGGAAAAGGGCAGGGTTTTGGTACCTTTGCGTCCTTTATTGGAAAGCGAATACGTACAATGCCGGGTCAGCTGGCAGGAGGAGGACCGCCAGGCTGTAGTAACGGACCAAAAGGGCCGTCAGGTAATTTTCCGGCCTGGCGAGAGCAGCTATAGGGTTATGGGAGAGGGGGCAGAGGCCAGGGATTACCCCTTGGACGTACCGGCCCTGCTGCAGGAAGGCAGGGTGTTTTTGCCCCTGCGGGTCTTGCTGGAGACTTTTGCCTATAAGGTAGCCTGGCTGGAGGCAGAGCAACTGGTGGATATTCAAGATACTTATCCCGGCTGGCGAAGGCTCTTGCCTCCCGAGGAGTGGAAAAGGGTGCTGGCAGAGGACTGTAAGCCCTGCGCTCTATTAAAGGAGGTCCAATGAAACAAAAAAACCTGCTTGCAAAGAACCGGCTGACCTGGCTAGCAGCGGGCCCTGCTGTCTCGTCTTCTGCTTTACTATCTGCCTTGCTGCTTATGGCGGCGGCTGCCGTAGTGGTTGTTCTTTTGATCAGCGGGACCGTTGCCGGTCCCCTATGGGGGGCGGTACCCCGTTTCGGCGTAGACCAGCAAAACAGCCGGCGGATTACCGACAGCCTGGCGGAGACGGGATTTCCTTTTCAAAAAGCATGGCAAACCTATCTGGGCGGTGAAGTGGAAAGCCAGCCCATCGTCTGCGGCGGCCGTATATATGTTCAGGCCGGCAGCCGCCTGCTGCGGCTGGATATGCAGGGCGGTATAAAAGCCCGGTCTCCGGTTTTAAGCGAAAGCCCGATGGCTTCCGGCTCCAGCCCCACCTATACCCATACCGTATTCGGTGAAAGGCTGTACCAAGCCACCAGAGACCACCGGATTTGGGCTTTGGACCCGGATACTTTGGAACCTTTATGGCAGGAGGATTACCTCATCCTCAGCGCCGGCAGCCGGCCGGAACTCCACTACCGGGTGACGGCCAGCCCTCTGGCGGTCAATTACCGGGGCAGGACGCTGCTTGCTGTGGGTACGGCTAACGGCGACCAGACGGACAGGCCCGGCCAGTATGCCGATAATGGCTTCTTCCTTTTAGAAGACCGGGGAACGGAAGGACAGGTGGTTTACTGCCGGCAGACCCAAGGGGAGGTTACGGGCAGCCCCCTGCTGATGGGAGATTTGATTGTGGCTACCCAAAATATCGCCGGCAATGAAGGCGGGGAAGATAACCTTTTGATCTGTTATGATTTGGCGGCGGAGAGGGAGTGGGAGAATTGCCCCCGAACCCCAAGAGGCATACCCGGTTCACCGGCGGCAGAAGGCAGCCGGCTTTACGTGGCCGACCGCCGGGGCTATATGTATTGTTATGACAGCGGCAGCGGCAGGGGTTTTCAGCTCCTTTGGCAAAAAGAGCCTCCGGGTAAAGGCGGCAGCTATAATTTGAATTCGCCTACCCTGGGCAGTCAATACGTTTATTTGCCTATCCGCCAGCAAGAGGGTAAGGGAGGCTTGCTGGCGGCCTACGATAAAGCAAGCGGCGCTGTAGCCTTGACTCTGGCCTTCGACAGCCAGCTTTGCTCCAACGTAGTTTATTGGCAGCCGTCAGACAGTGAGCGGGAGTTTTTGCTGGTTTATGAAGCTTCCGGCCTTACCCGGCTGCTGGATGCCGCCACCCTGCAGCCGGTCAGCGGGTTTATGGACGAAGAGGGAAAGCTCCTTAAGAAAAATAAGCTGCCTCATGCTCCGGCAGGTATTAAGGCGCCGGAGCCCATCATCGGAGAAAATTACTTGCTGCTGGCAGACGGTGCAGGAGTTCTTCATGCCTATTTGGGCAAAGGCCGGGAGCTGGAAAGAACTGCCGATCTGGCCATTACTGAGTTTCTGGCCCCTTCCCCTGTCTTGGCGGGAGAAAAGAGGCTATGGCAGGCTAAGGTGGCCAATCTGGGGGAAGAGGCCGTAGAGCAAGCCAGGGTTTGCTGGGTCCAGGACGGCCGGATTCTGCACCGTCAGAACCTGGATATCCCAGGCAAGACAAGCGTCGAAATGGCTTTTGACTGGCCGGGGGCGGCAGGACCCGGCTCTGTCCGGGGAGAGGTTTGGGTGGAGCCGCCGGAATTGCTGTTTGATCCTGACGAAAGCAACAACCGCCGCTGGTCCTACATCCAGGTGAGCAATCCCCGGAGTAAGGTCAACTGCGGCCAAACAAAAGAGCGGGGGGATTGGACCGTGACCTATGCCGTATTGGCCGGTTACCAAACCAGAAGCCGCACCACCTGCCATACTACGGCGGAGGGTACAAGCTGCTCCACCAGTTCTTACACCGATTACAATAGTCCCATTTACAATTATGCAGATGTATCCTATAGGGAAAGCTTGTCTGCCGCCCTTGCCCTTTACACCGGCCAGGGCAGGCTGCCTGATCCGGCCAAGCCTGCTCCTGAGGATCGAGAGAGCCGGGGGGCTTGGGCGATTATCCCTTACGCCCGGAAAAGAGGCTGGGATCCCAATCAGGTTACCAGAGCAGGGGCAGGCTTTACCTTTCAGGTAGAGACTGTTTATCAGACGGATTGGGAAACAAAAATACCCGCCAAGGCTGAGGCCATCGGCGGGGTATTGACGGGGCCGGATAAAGTAACGGCGGAGCTTTATGATACCCGGGGGATTTTAGTAAAAACCTTAACGCTGCAAAAAATCCAAGATGATGAAAATAGCGGCCGCAGCTTATGGCAGTTGCCGGTGGCGGAGCACACCTATCAGGACGGTACCGTCAGCCGCAAACCCTGGTTTTATACGGCGCCGGATATTCCTGACGGGGAGTTTCAAATACTGGTAAAAGCGGAAGGGGCCGGTCTCCACGGTCTTCATATTTGCATGGCAGCCGGAATAAAAATCTATGGTTCCATCTATGATGATATTTATGAAAGGATTTTACTTTAAATTACAGTCTTAAGGTCCCCCGCTTCATCGAATTCCAAATCAAAGGGCTGGCTTACAATGGTGAGTTCTTCCCGGGTTTTTGCTTCGGGGATTAAGGTTTCCGAAATCAAAATATCCTCAATTTCCAGAGAGTTTTTCAAAATAATGATCCTGGGGTTTTCGTAATCGATATTGAGACAGATAGCCATGGCCGTTTGCATAGCTTCCCGCTCATTGTCCACAATCAGAGGGATCTTATAGGTCGAACTGTCGTGGTCGGTGACGGCGTTAGGGTAGGTGGCGTCAAAGGAAAGCTGGCTAAGAAACTTCTTGGTGGCTACGTCCGCCCGGCCCATGCCGGTGGCATTGCCGTGGGATTCGGCGCTGAGCTCAAAAATAGCCATTCTCTCGGATTTGATACCGATAGGCAGACGGGAGCGGCCGACTATATTGGTATCCATGCCGCCGCCGCTATAATTTTTGCCGATCTTCTGAAGGACCAGCACATCGCAGGCGTCAAGGAAGATTCTGCCCATGGCGGCTTTGGCCTCCAGCAGCAGCTTAGGCTCCTCTTCCGGGATTGCGGCGCCGGGCAGAAAGGCTATCTTGTACGTCTTGTCAAAGGCATTTTCCATCAAGCCTACGCCCATAATAATGTTGCGTTTCTTAATCATCTCACTGCCGATGAGGAACAAACGCTCCGGCATATTATCGTCACCGGCGGAATGGGCCAGATAAGCGCCTTTTTGCTTGCCCAAACCAATGGTGATCATCTTCATCAGGCCGCTTTCGTAGGTTCCTTTAAAGCCGGTATGGGCTTTAATGCGGTTGACGACGATGATGCCGTCGGCCTCGTCGGCATACTTATCCAGATTGACGGACAAACCGCCGGCTTCACCGACTACCACCGTCTCCATAGAGGAAAGAATAGGGCAGCCCATAGTGGCTTCCGTGATATCATAACTAGCCAGGATATCCAGTTGGCCTTCGGCGGTGGCTCCGCCGTGGCTGCCCATGGCTGGGATGATAAAAGGCTCAGCTCCCAGGGCCTTTACTTGATTGACAATTTCCCGCAGCACCAAAACGATATTGGAGATACCCCGGCTGCCGGCGGTAATGCAGATGCGCTGGCCCTGCTTGATGCGCTCTTTCAGCTCCGGACGCCGGAAATTCTCCCGGACGATATCAATAATTTCTTCTTCGTTCAGTTCGTTGTGGGGAAAATACTGCTTGACTTTGACAAAAGGGGGGATTTTTGCGTGTTCCACTAGCTTAGTAATACCGGACATTTCTTACACCGCCTTTTCGATCAAAATGGTTTCTAAATAGTCCTGGCAAAAAACCGACAGGCAACCTGTTCCCATTCCCGTACCGTCTAAAACCAGGATGCCCGTATCCACCTGGTATTGGCGCAGCAATGACTGCCAGTTTTTGCCGCCAAAATACAGAAAGTCCTCTTTGCCCCGGTGGGCCAGTTCCCGCAGGGTAGCAAAATCGGCAATGGCCGCCAGGCCGGGGCCGCCGGCAGCAGTATACATGGCAAAGCCTTGTGGCAACTGCTGACAATCGTCTGCGGCGGAGCTGCTTTGCTGACGGGGATCCCCCAGGACGCCGCCGGTACTCAACCCGGCGGTTTTGGCAAGACCCGGAGCATAAGCGGAGGCTCCTGCCAGCAGCAAGCTGTCGGTGCTGAGGCTGGCCAGAGCCTGAGCCAGCATCAGGTCTACATCGTAGACGTCATAGGCAGGATGCAGTCCCATCTGCTCCAGCTCTTGAAACCGCTGCCGCCAATAAGAAGCAAAGCCTTTTTGGCAGATGCCGCCGGCGGCAATTTTCAGGCCGTCACGGGCTGAAATGCAGAGGGCTACACCTTCGTAGCTGCTCATAGCGGCAGGCTGGCCTGACTGGGATAGAGGGACAGTACCGCTTCTGCCATGGCATGGTTGATTTCTTTTAAATCCAGGCCTGAGGCAAGGCCTTTTAAAAAAGCCTCATAAGCGGACTTTGCCTCCACATAGGGACCGGGAACATTGATAAAAATCGTAGGGCCTTTTTTACCGATGATCAGTTTACACCACATATGGCCGTTTTTGCCATAGATTTCATGGGAAAAATGCTCATCCAAATACCGTTCCATAGCGGTATGGGTGAAGTCCTTGCCCAGGGACTTGCTGAAGCGGTGGCCGCCGCCGCTGCCGCCAATGAGCACGATCAGGTCCGGCTGCCGCCGGGCCAGATCTTTTATCTTCTCCACAATAGTCTGTTCCACATCTAAGACAGGGGGGATACGGGTTACCTCTGCCTGGGGAAAGGCGGCCAAGCTTTGGCTGATGATTTCCGGAGAGTCGATATCCCGTACGATGCCCTGGTGAATTTCATCCCCTGTGGGGAGGATAAAAATAAGATTCATTACCATTTTATCCACCTTTCCCTGGCGCAGGCAGATAAGGGTTGATCGGGAATGGAATCAAAGTCCACGTCAACGATTTTCTCGCCGCAGACCATCTTCGTCAGATCCGTCAGCCTGATGCCTTCAGCCAGGGAGACTGCTTCAATCAAGCCCCGCTCATCCCGGCGGATCTGTTCCGGATCGATATTATAGACGTCCATTTCAATGGCATCCCCTGTAACGCCGATGACGCGGACAGCAGTTTTCATTCGGGCCGCCAGCAGTTCTTCGATTTGGGCGGTGTTCAGCCCTTTGATTTCCAGACCGGAAATTTTCAGAACGGACTTATCGGCGTGGGCAATAATATATTGATTCTCCATATGGCAAGCCTCCCAAAGGATTACATTTTAACGTCAGGACTATTTCAGGCCGTTGATTTCCCGGACCAGATGGCAGGCCACGAAATGACCGGGTTCAATCTCTTCCAAAACAGGAACCTGGCAGTGGCATATATCGCAAGCATAATTACAGCGGGGAGCAAAGCGGCAGGCCTCCTTGGGATTGATGGGGGAGGTCAGCTCGCCCTTCAGAAGGATGCGTTTTTTGCTGTCGTCGGGGTTAACATGGGGAATGGCGGAAATCAATGCTTTGGTATAAGGATGATACTGATGGGCAAACAACTCTTTGGCATTGGTTCTCTCAACGGTGCAGCCCAGGTACATAACCATGATATCCGTGGAGATATGCCTCACCACGCTGAGGTTATGGGTGACAAAAATATAGGTGAGATTGCGCTCTTCCTGCAGGTCCTGCATCAGGTTGAGAATCTGGGCCTGAATCGATACGTCCAAAGCGGATACAGGCTCGTCGCAGACGATAAAAGAGGGATTCAAAATAATGGCCCGGCCCACACCGATTCTTTGGCGGCGGCCGCCGTCCAGTTCGTGAGCGTAGGAATCGGCCAGCCGGCTGGCAAGGCCCACGATATCCATGATTTCCTTAACCTTCTTCTCCAGCTCTTCCTTGCTTTTGGTCAGCTTATAAATCTTCAAAGGCTCGGAAATCAATTGCTTAACGGACATACGGGGATCAATGGAAGAAAAGGGATCCTGAAAAATGATCTGCATCTGCTTGCGCAGCTCATGGAGCTCAGCCCTGGAGACGTTGGTAATGTCTTTGCCGTTAAAGAAAATCTGACCTGCAGTGGAAGGCAGAAGATGGAGCACTACCCGGCCGAGAGTGGATTTGCCGCAGCCGGACTCGCCGACGACGCCCAGGGTAGTGCCTTTTTTAATGTCGAAGCTAACGCCGTCAACGGCATGGAGCATACCGCCGGCTGTAGGAAAATATTTGCTGAGATTTTTTACACTAAGCATAACGTTGTTATCCATCTGAACGCTCCTTATCAATTGCATGGAAACAGGCAATGCAGTGGCCATTTTCCATTTCGGTCAGGGGTGGAAGCTCCTGGGCACACCTTTCGTCGGCTTGGGGACAGCGCTGGTGAAAGGCGCAGCCTGCCGGCAAATTGGCGGGATCAGGCATCATGCCCTTGATGGGTTCAAGACGGTCCGTATCAATATCCAGCCTGGGCAGAGAGTTAAAGAGGCCGATAGTATAAGGATGCTGCATGTTCTTGTATACGGTGCGTACCGGGCCGGATTCCACAATGCGTCCGGCATACATGATCATGATACGGTCGCAGGTCTCGGACACAACGCCCAGGTCATGGGTAATCAGCAGCAAGGACATATTGAATTTTTCTCTTAGTTCAGCAATCAGCTCCAGAACCTGAGCCTGAATGGTAACATCCAAAGCGGAAGTGGGTTCGTCGGCGATCAGCAGCTTGGGATTACAGGCCAAGGCGATGGCAATCAGCACCCGCTGCTTCATACCGCCGGAAAACTGATGGGGATATTCGGCATAACGCTCGCCGGGAATGCCCACCAGCTCCAGCATTTCCCTGGCCCGCAGGGCGGCTTCGCTTTTGCTCATATCATTATGAAGAAGAACCACCTCCATGATTTGATCGCCTACAGTCATCACGGGACTTAGGGAGGTCATGGGGTCCTGAAAAACCATGGACACATCGTTGCCCCGGATCTTGCGCATCTCTTTCTCAGAGGTCTCCATCAGATTCCGGCCGCCCAGCATAATCTTGCCGTTGGTGATTTTGCCGGGAGGCTCCGGAATCAGCTTCAAAATAGATAAAGCGGTAGTGGTTTTGCCGGCGCCGGTTTCACCCACCAGACCAACCCGCTCTCCTTTATTAATGGTGAAAGAAATGCCGTTTACTGCATTAACCGTCGATCTTCTCAGAATATATTTAATTTCCAGATTTTCGATGGACAAAAGTTCGTTTTCTCGCATATTTTTTCCCTCACATTAGATTAGTGGTTCAATCTGGGATCTAGTGCATCCCGCAGACCGTCTCCTACGTAATTTAAGATATAGGTCAGGAAGACGATACATAGGCCGGGAATAATGGAGTAATACCAATAGGTACTCAGAAATTGGCGGCCCTGGGAGATCATGAGACCCCACTCAGGCTCGGGAGGCTGGATGCCCAGGCCAATATAAGACAGAGCAGCGGCCTCCAGGATAGAACCACCGGTGGAGAGGGTAAACTGCACAATAATGGGAGCCAAAGAGTTGGGCAGGATATGATGCAGCAGGATCCGGCCGTCGCTGGCGCCTAAAGCGATAGAGGCTTCCACATATTCTTCGTTTCTCAAGGTCAGCACCTTTGCCCTGGCAATACGGGCAAAACTGGGGGTGTAGTACAAAATCAGGCAGATCAGCAGATTTTTCAGGCTGGTGCCCATAATGATGACCAGACACATCAATAAAGGCATATCGGGAATATTGCTGAAGATTTCCAGGAAACGCATGATCGGGTTGTCCAGCTTAGGATAATAAGCTGCAAAAATGCCAAGGGGAATGCCCATCAGGCAGGCGCCGGTCATGGTGCCGAAGCCGATAATTACGGTATAACGGCTGCCGTAAATAATGCGGCTCAGAATATCCCGGCCAAACTGGTCGGTGCCGAAGGGATGCTGGGCATTAGGCGTAACCATGATGTTGTCGTAGTCCTGGGCAGCATAGTCATAAGGGGCAAGCACCGGAGCAAAGACAGCGATGAGAATTACCACGATGATCATCCAAAAGCTGAACATGGCGAATTTGTTTTCGCCTAGTTTCATCCAGACCAGTGCCCACTGACTGTTGCCATACTCTTTTTTGCGTTTGTAGTAGCCGCTCATCAGACATTTCCTCCTTCGGTTGCTTTAGCCACAAGTCCTGCCCTTTTTCTGGCTCTTTTGACGCCAAATCCATAAGTGGACTTGATCCGGGGATCAATGAAGGCATAAGCCATATCCGTCAAAAAGGTAACGATAGTACACATAAAGCAGATGAAGACGACGCCGCTTAACACCACAGGCGTATCCATAGTCTTTACGCCATCCAAAACGTAGTTGCCCAGGCCGGGGATGGCAAACACGGATTCCACCAGCACAGTGCCGCCCAGATAGCCGTTGATCCTGGTGCAGATAACCGTCAGAATGGGAATGAAAGCATTGCGCAGTCCGTGGGAAATGACGACTTTAAACTGAGTCTGGCCCTTGGCCCGGGCGGTTCGGACGTAATCCTGGCGGATGACTTCCAGCATGCTGGAACGGGTCATCCGGGTAATGGTGGCGCTGGCCTGCAGGCCGATAGTGGCTACGGGTAAAATCCAGTGTTTAAGCGTATAGCTGCCGGTGGCCGGCAGCCAGCCCAGCTTCAAGGTGAAGATCAGGACGAAGAGCATGGCCAGCCAAAAAGATGGGGCGGAGGCGCCAAACAGGGAGATAAAGGTCAGAATCCGGTCAAACAGGGAATATTGTTTGACCGCCGATACCACGCCGGCGATCAGGCCGATGATCGTACCCACAATAATACCCCAGACCGCAATGGTCATCGTCAGGGGCAGACGGGCAAACAGGGCAGGCGCAATAGGCTGCCGGGTTTTATAAGAATTGCCCATATCCCCCTGAATCAGATTGCCGATATATCTGGTCAGCCGGACAATATAGGGGTCGTCCAGTTTTAATTCCTTGTGAATGGCCACGATGTTTTCCTCTGTGGCCCCTTCGCCCAAAACTACCAAAGCGGGATCGCCGGGCACAAACTCCATCAAGGTAAACAGGAAAACCACAGTGGCCAGCAGCGTAATAACCATGTAAATCAAACGTTTGATTATATAGCGAAGCATATTAGTAAAAATGAAATCAAAGCGATTTCATCCTTTCTCCTATTTTAGGCTAGAATAGGAAATCCAAGGTTCCCTGTGAAAGGCGATGAAGATGGGGAAGAGTAACTATTTACTTTCCCCATCTTTCGTCTCAAATGCTTCCAAAATAAGTTGCGATATTAGTTTCCGTACCGTATTACTTGCTGATGAATTGGTAGTAAACCTGTTCGTAGTCGGTAGCCCAATAGAAGCCTTCCACATTGTCTCTGACGGCGGCTCCCAGAGCCTTATGCCATACGGGGATCATGGTATAGTCCTGCATCAGCATTTCACAGCACTCTTCCCAGATTTTGCCCCGGGCGGTGATATCTTCAGTAGCGGCGCCTTCGGAGTACTTTTTGAAGAAGTTCTGGTTGTCATAACCGATACGGGCCAGGGCGGCGGAGCCGGGCTGGAGCTGAGCCAGGAAACCGTCGGCTTCCATGGTCAGGGAAGTAAAGCCGTAGATGCAGATCTGATGGTTGCCCCGGCCCAGGTATTCCCGCATGGGGGCGGATTCCATCTTGTTGACCTTCAAGTTGATGCCGGCGGCGGCAACTTGAGCCTGGATAGCTTCGGCCATGTCGCAGCGCTGGGTATCGGTGCTTTCCACGGTGATCTCCAAATCAACGCCGTTGGGGAAGCCGGCTTCCGCCAGCAATTTCTTGGCAGTCTCCACATCATGGCCGGCGCCGTAATATTTCTGATAAGTGGCTTCATTGCGGCCCAGGATGTTGGGAGCAACCAAAGCGGAGGCGGGCTGGCCGAAATCGCCGTAAGTCAGCTTGACGGTAGCCGCCACGTTGACGGCCCGGGCAAAGGCCTCGCGAACCTTTATATTGTCCATGGGAGCCTTGGCGGTGTTCAGCAGCAGATAGGTGGTATTGGCACACATATGCTCATTCATGTGTACGCCGTCAATGGCGTCGATGGCGGCAAATTCCCGGGTGTTGGCGCCGATAACGATATCGTAGTTTAAGGTTTTGGCTTCGGTGGCGGCGGACTCATTGCTCTTGACTATCCGCATATCGATGTTTTTGACTTTGGGTTCGCCCTGGCGCCAGTAGTGTTCATTGGCAGTAAGCTGGACCATGTCGCCGGGGTTATATTTAACCAGCTTGTAGGGGCCGGTGCCGACGACGGAGGCGCTCATCCAGTCGCCTTTGCCTTCTTCAAAGGCTTTCTTGGAGCCGATGGTGCATTGGCTGTTGCACAGGTGGGCAGCCAGAGTCATGCAGGGTTCTTTCAGGTTAAGGGCAACGGTGTAGGGATCAACGACCTCGGCATCGGTAATGACGTTATAGTGAGAATTGGGAAGGGCAATTTCCTTGGCATAGTTGATGGTCCAGGCCACGTCTTCGGCAGTGAAATCAGAACCGTCACTGAACTTCACGTCGTCACGGAGGGTAATGACCATACGGGTGGGCGTTTCCCAGGTGTAGCCGGTAGCCAGCCAGGGGGTAACCTCACCTTCGGGGGTCATCATAAACAAGGTCTCATAGATCTGGCGGACAATACGATTGTAGCCTTGCTCGTCGTTGTTGCCGGGCTGGAATACCTCAGGGTCAAAGTTTTGGATAACCTTCAGGGTGTCGGGATCGCCGGTATCAAAGGAGAAGCCGCTTTGTTGGGTTTCGCCGCCGCCGGCAGGGGCAGTGGCTTCGGTACCGCCGCTGGTGCCGGTGCTGCCGCCGCAGCCGGCCAGCCCGAAAGTGATAAGACTGAGTAACATTGTCAGTGCCAGGGATAAAGAGACAAACTTTTTCATAAATCCTTCTCTCCTAACCATAATATATTTACAGCTTTACTAAGCTGTAGGGAAACAATGTCGGAATTATCTGCCAAATACATCCAAGGCTTGCAAGAAGTCGTTGACCAGATCCTCGGTGTTTTCCATACCGACGGAGATGCGCATCAGACCATCGGTAATACCCAAAGCTTCCCGTTCTTCCTTGGACACGCCGGAGTGAGAGGAGATGATGGGATAAGATAAAGACGTGCGGTAGCCCCCCAGAGTCATAGCGTAATGAGGCACCCGTAGCTTAGCCATGAACTCATTAATCTTTTGCCAATTCTCGGGCATGTAGAAGGAGAGCATAGCGCCGCAGACGTCACCCTTAAACTGCTTGAGAGCCGTTGCCTTCTGAGGGTGGCTGGCAAGGCTGGGATGGAGAACTTTTTCCACATAAGGGCAGGATTCCAGAGCCTTGGCCAGAGCGGCGGCGTTTTTGCACTGCCGCTCCAGGCGGACGTCCATGGTGCGCATGCCCCGCTGGCACAGATAAGCGCTGAAAGGATCCAGGATGCCGCCTACCAGCTTTTGCCGCTGCCAGATTTTGTCCATGGCTTTAGCATTACCGGTAGCAGCGCCGGCGCAGACGTCGCTGTGGCCGTTGGCAAACTTGGTCAGGCTGTTGACGGCTATGTCGGCGCCCAGATCCAGGGGCTTGATCACGAAGGAAGTGGTAAAGGTATTGTCAACAATATAACAGGCGCCGGCGCCATGGGCGATTTCCGCCACGGCGGCTACATCGATAACTTTAATGGTAGGGTTGGTGACAACTTCGCTGAAAACCACCTTGGTATTAGGACGAATGTTAGCCTTCACGTTTTCAATGTTGGTGAAGTCTGTCATGGTTATCTCAACACCGTAGGAGGGCATTACGTCTTCAATAAACTGCATAGTTTCGCCGTACAGGGTGTCATCGGCCAGAATATGGTCGCCGGCTTTCACATGAGCGGAGATGGCGGTGGTGATGGCAGCCATACCGGAGGAAAATACCAGGCTCTGCTCACCGCCCTCCAGATAGGAAATCATTTCGCTAAGCATGTTGCGGTTAGGATTGCGGGTACGGATATAGCTGTAACCCTGGGCCTTGTGCAGCTCCTGAAGCTCGTCCAGGGTGTCTACACAAAAAGCGGTGGACAGATAGACGGGAGGATTAATCGGCGTGTCCAACCGGCGGTCGCAGAGGACTGCACCTTCACCCAAAATCAGAGTTTCCCGGTGAAGACCATCTTTGTCCGTGACATGATGCATTTACATTACCTCCTAAATTTAGATATTAGATTGAACTGATTTGATTAGCAATTTTCAGGCCAATTTGCCGATGTTCTCTGATTGCATAAAATCTTTTTCTAAATTTAGCGAAGATGAAATACATCGTTATCTTTAATTTAACGAAAATATTTCACTTTGTCAATAATTCCAGAATAGCTTTCTAAATATAAGAACATAAAAATCCGGCAAATTTCTTGCTTTATTTTTGTCATGATAAGGATGTTTTCTTGCCAAGTCCTAACTTTGACGAGTATAATGGGTTTTAAATATATATATCAGGATTTTGTTGGATTTAGATGGGAGGGAATTATGCGTCCAAGAATTGCGATTATATCCGGTTTCTCCAATTGGAGCTCTTATCTGCATGACATGCTATCTTCACTTTTTTCTGAAAAAATCGAGATTATTGAATATAACAGCGATAAAAACATAATAAGTGAACCTGTAAGCGCAGACCTGATTTTGATATCGGAACCAATAATTTACTATTCTTCTTACCGCTTTTTTGACTTGTCCACTCCCACTGTCACCATTTCTTCTACTATTACACTCCAGCAATACGAAATGCTGCGGACAATTCCTGTCGGCACCCGGGTACTGGTAGTTAATGATACAAACAATGCAGTAATTGAAACGATATCTAAATTTATGGATCTTGGATTGAATCATCTGGAATATTATCCTTATAGCCCTGACAGCATTACTATCACCAATGAAGAGCAGCCTACTGTTGCTGTTACTCCGGGTGAACCCGAATTAGTCCCCAGTTACATTGAGACCGTTATTAATATAGGAAACCGGGTTATTGACCCCCATTCTCTTTCCGAGATTGCAATACGGACGGGCTTAGAGTATTTGCTTGAAAGTGAAACTATTATTCAATATATGGACAATGTTTGCACTTCAAAAAACAGCTTGTCTTATTTGCTGGATCGTACCACAGCAACCAGCAAGGCCTTTTTCTCCCTATCAGATAATCTTGACAAAGGTATTGTTGTTGTTGACCAGACAGGCTTGCTTCAGAACTGTAATGAAAAAGCGGCTAACATTATTGGAAATCGTGAAAATACTATAGGAAAGCATATTAGTCAGGTGTTGCCATGCCAGTTGACGAAGGATATCCGGAAAATAAGCCGTGATACCGGTATAAAGCTTATTAAAATCGGCGGCATTACCGTTTCTCTTCGGATTATTCCTATCAGTGCTAATGGGGCCTTTTGCGGCGCAATTATTGAGATCAGCCATTTTGCTGAAGAGGAAAAACGGCAATTTGTTCTGCAACAACATGTATTGAAAAAAGGCCATATCGCTAAAAGGACGTTTGAGGATGTTATTGCGTTAAATCCTGATATGCTGAACTTAAAGTCAATGGCAGAAAAGTATGCCAAATCCGCTGCCACGATTCTGATAACCGGTGAGAGCGGAACAGGAAAGGAAATTCTGGCTCAGGCTATTCACAATGCTTCCGATAGAAAAAATGGTCCTTTTGTGGCTGTAAACTGTTCCGCCCTGCCGGTGAACCTTCTTGAAAGCGAATTATTCGGATACGAAGAAGGAGCATTTACCGGCGCTAAAAAAAGCGGTAAAGCCGGTTTATTTGAGCTTGCCTCCACCGGCACCTTCTTTTTGGATGAAATCGGCGATATGGATCTATATCTGCAAAGCCGCATTCTGCGGGTGCTGGAAGAACGGGAAATCCGCAGAATCGGCGGCGGCTCCGTATATCCTGTTGATATCCGCATGGTTGCCGCCACCAACCAAAACCTTTTGGATATGATCGATAAAGGTGCCTTTCGCAAGGATCTTTACTATCGCCTAAATGTTATTCCTCTGGAGCTCATACCTTTGCGCCATCGTCCGGAGGATATTCTTCCTCTATTCCATCATTTTGCGAAATTGCAGGGTTTCACCTTCACCCTGTCGCCTCAGGCGGAAAGCAAGCTTATCGCTTATCCTTGGTATGGTAATGTAAGAGAGTTGAAAAATAAGGTTGAGCATCTGGCCGCATTGAATATGTTTCACTTGGAAGTTGAAGATCTGGAAAACTTGCTTAATACCGGATCAAATGCTTTTGTAACGAAAGCTTCCTTTACTGCCAGGCTGATGCAGGATTGTGCCTCTTATGATCCGGCAGAAAGCGCCGGTCTGTCTTCGGACCAAAGTCAAGAGAGGGCCATGAGGCAATTCCGTAATGAAATTGCGGGACGGGAATTTTACTATTACCTGGTGATGAAAGCCCTTGTTAAAAGCTGTGGTCAGGGCGTGGGACGTTTGACCATTTTTCAGGATATACGGAAGGAAAAATATCAGATGAGCGAGGTGGAAATCCGAAAAATCATCGGGGTGCTTTGCCGTCATCAACTGGCTATACAAGGCAAAGGCAGAATGGGCGCCCGAATTACCCCGCTGGGTGTTGAATATTTTGAACAGATGCAGGAAAGCTCCTCTTTAAAGAAAATGCTCAGCCATCTTGAGCGCTAAACATTACTGTCTGAAAACTGATTTAACGTTGCCTGGGGCGAAAGTCCGTGATATTATCGTCGTAGAAGGTATAAACAAAGGATGGTGAAGTTTATGCGGGAGATCAAGGCGGCGCTGATTACAGAAAAGGTGAAGGAGCTTTTTCTGAAGATCAGCTATGAGATTGGCGACGACGTGTTGTGCAGCCTTAAGGAAGGCAAAGACAAAGAAATATCGCCTATCGGTAAGGCGATATTGGAGGAGATTATTGAGAATGATACGTTGGCGGCCAAAGAGCGGATGGCTGTTTGCCAGGATACGGGCATGGCTGTAGTCTTTGCGGAAGTAGGCCAGGAGGTTCATATTACCGGCGGAGATTTTCAGGAAGCCATCAATCAAGGAGTGAGGGAAGCTTACGGCCAAGGCTACCTGCGCAAGTCTGTGGTGTCCGATCCCTTGTTTGAACGCAAAAATACCCAGGATAATACGCCGGCGGTAATTTATACGGACATCGTGGCCGGCGGCGGTATAAAGCTGGCGGCTACGGCCAAGGGCTTTGGCAGCGAAAACATGAGCCGGCTTAAAATGCTGACCCCTGCCGACGGCCAGCAGGGTGTGCTGGATTTTATTGTTGAAACGGTATCTTTGGCCGGACCCAATCCTTGCCCGCCCCTGGTGGTGGGGGTATGCGTGGGAGGCACTATGGATAAAGCAGCCCAATTAGCCAAAAAGGCCACTATGCGTCATCTGGGTTTCTCAAATCCTGATCCCCGCTACCAGGCTTTAGAGGAAAAAGCCTTGGCGCTGATCAATGAGACAGGCATCGGCCCCGGCGGTTTAGGAGGCCTGACCACCGGTTTGGCAGTGCATATCGATTGGTATCCCACCCATATTGCCGGTTTGCCGGTGGCGGTAAACATCTGCTGCCATGCGGTACGTCACGATACTGTGGAAATATGAGGAAGGGAGGGGTTACTGTGGCAGAGGTAAAGAGAATACAAACGCCGCTGACCAAGGATGTGGCTGCCGGACTGCGGGCCGGCGACAGGGTGCTGATCAGCGGTATCATTTATACCGGCAGGGATGCGGCCCACAAAAGACTGGTTGCCCTTTTGGAAGAGGGCAAAGAATTGCCGGTGGATATCCGCAATCAAATTATTTATTATGTGGGGCCGGCGCCGGCTCCGCCGGGCAAGGCTATTGGGTCTGCCGGCCCTACCAGCAGCTACCGGATGGACCGCTATGCTCCTGTTTTGATCGAAAAGGGGCTAACCGGTATGATTGGCAAGGGCTTGCGGGGGCCGGCGGTAATTGAGGCCATGAAAGCCCATCAGGCGGTGTATTTTGCGGCTACGGGGGGAGCGGCTGTAGTCATTGCCCAATCCATTATTTCCCAGGAAATTATCGCCTATGAAGATTTAGGGACGGAAGCTATTCACCGCTTAGAGGTGAAGGATTTTCCCGTTATTGTGGCCATTGACAGCCAGGGCAATAATCTTTATGAGACGGGCAGAAAAGAGTATCAGGGCAAAGGCAATCACAGCAATATTTGAATTTCGTACACGCACTCCATAAATTGATGGAAATTATCTTCATATTCGTTGGCAACAACAAGACGGTTATCGTTGATCGTCTTGTTGTTTTCTTTATCTCCGAAATATTTGCGGATATAACCGGGGTCGAAGTCTTCCGTAAGGATTTTGCCCCGAAAGCACAGATATTCGCCGGCAGGAATGCTGCGGATGAAGGGATGATCCAGTTCAGGCTTATCTTTCAAATAGACGAAATAGGCTTGAGGACGGATATTGCCGTCTAAGAGCTCCCGGAAATCTAAAATATAACCGACCTGGCGCAAGAAAGAGACTTCTTCAAACTCTTTCTTGCTTTTTTCTTTGGTTAAGCGGTAGCCGGCAGAGCCGTAGGTGGAGTCCCCGGGGAAAAAGGGAGCGGCCAGCATATGGCGTTCCGGTTCCCGAACCTTGAAAGGAATATCGGGATAGTGGTTTTTTTCGATATGCTGATAATAATCCACGTACCAATCGATACAGTTTTCGATTTCCTGTAATTTTTTTATCTTGTGCTGTAAAGCTTGTTTCTGGTTATGCAGGACCCGTACCAGGTCCTTGGGGTTGGAGCTGGCTAAAGCCTCCTGAATATCCGTCAGGCTGAGGCCCAGGTTCTGAAGGTATTTGATCCGCTCGATAAAGTGGATCTGATCGTAAGTGTACTGGCGGTAGCCTGTCTGCTCGTTGATGACAGCCGGCTGAACCAGGCCCACCCTGTCATAGTAACGGAGGGTTTGGGAGGAGATGCCCAAAAGGGATGAGACTTCGCCAATAAAATATAGGTCCTTCATATGAGCCTCCCTGCATTAAAAAATATGTGTGGTCTGAGCAAGCTTATTTTAACGCAGCAAATGGGGGAATTCAATGATTTACAGGATTTACTTGTGGAAAAAGCCTTGCAGTTAACTATAAGGTTAGCTGTCCCGTTCTGGGCAGGAGAGAGGGAAGGGAGGTTTTGCACCGGGAAAAAACCCAGGCAAGGGAAGGATCAAGTTAAAAAACAGCAAAAGTTAAGAGAATATTTTTTGTTTTCCGCTCCGCAGCCTGTTGACTTTATAGTTAACTAAAATGATAGGATCAAATCGCAAGCAAATGAACCGCAGCAATAGCGTGAAATGTGGAAAAGGAGCTGACACAACTTATGAAGGATGCAACGGGATATACAAGGGAGTCGGAAATTTTATATGAGGGAAGCGATATACCGGGCTTGGGTTTTAAACCGGAAACAGTGCCCTGTTTTCTAACCACGGCCTTTGTAATGGATAGCCTCAGCGAAGTCCAGGAAGTGACGAAGCAAAAAGGCTATACTTATATCAGAACCAACAATCCTAACCGTACGATACTGGGTCAGGCCATCAGCTACCTGGAAGGCGGCGAAAGCTCCCTGATCTTTTCTTCCGGGATGGGAGCTATTACAACTACCTTGATTGCTTTATTGGCGCCGGGAGATCACGTGATCTGCAATGCCGATATTTATGGAGAAACTTTTGAAACCATGACCAAGGTCATGGGAAAAATGTCGGTTAATGTGGAGTTTATGGATTTAAATGATCTTGCGGCAGTTCAAAAGGCAATCCGCCCGGAAACAAAAATGATTTATACGGAGGTGATCAGCAACCCTACATTGACGCTGGCGGACTTGAAGGCTTTGGCGGCCATGATCCATGCAGCCGGGGGCTTATTGATGGTGGATAATACCTTTACTACCCCTTTGGCTATCCGGCCTCTGGACTTTGGCGCCGATCTGGTGATGAATAGCCTGACCAAGTTCCTCAACGGTCATAGCGATGCTATGGGCGGCTCCATTACGGCCGGGGGAGAATTGATTGACAAAATTAAAGCTTTTTCTATGCTCTGCGGCACTCCCGGCGACCCTTTCAGTTCCTGGCTGATTTATCGGGGTCTGCATACGGTGGAGCTGCGGGTTCCCAAACAGATGGCCACGGCGGCCAAACTGGCCAAGGCTTTACAGGCCAACGCGCACGTAACCATGGTCAACCACCCCAGCTTGCCGGATTATCCGCAAAGGGAATTGGCCGACGCCATGTTCATGGATAAAGGCTGCAGCGCCATGTTGAGCTTTACCGTTGGCGAGGATATGGAGAAAATCGACCGCTTCATGAAAGAACTGCATTTTGCCCATTATGCTCCTACCTTGGGGGGCATACGGACTTCATTAAGCCACCCTGTTACTTCATCCCATTATAATGTGCCTGATGAAATCCGGCGGCAAAGGGGTATAACACCGGGCATGATTCGGGTATCCGTCGGCGTTGAAAATGCCGATGATTTGATTAAGGATTTTATGCAAGCCCTGGAAATATTCAATTAAACATTGCAAAATAAAAGGAGAGAATTATATGTCGGAGCGCAGGAAGATGCCATTGATCCTTGCCTTAATTCCCTTGGTGACTCTTGTGGGCTGTCTTTTTATTTCCTTAAGACTTTTAGGCGCCGGCCCTCATATTCCCATTGTATTTTCCACCGCTGTGGCTGCTTTGATAGCGGTAAAGGCCGGCTACAAATGGGACGATATTGAAAAATATATTCTGGAGACCATGGCTTCTTCTCTGCAAGCCATAGCCATTTTGCTGATTGTCGGCGCTTTGATCGGCACCTGGATACTGTCCGGTGTAGTTCCCACCATGATTTATTACGGCTTGATGATTATTTCGCCAAAAGCTTTTCTGTTAATTGCCTGCGTTCTTTGCGCTATTGTAAGCCTGGCCACCGGCGCTTCCTGGAGTACGGTAGGTACCGTGGGTATCGCTTTAATGGGTATCGGCCAAACCATGAATATTCCCTTGCCCATGGTAGCCGGAGCTATCATCAGCGGCTCCTATTTCGGTGATAAAATGTCCCCTTTGTCCGATACCACGAATATGGCGCCGGCAGTGGCAGGCTCTGAGCTCTTTGAGCATATTAAGCATATGGTCTATACCACTGTTCCCAGCATACTGCTTACTTTAGTTCTCTATACCGTTATGGGCTTTAAATATGGCAGCAACTCTATTGATCCCACCAGCCTTAACGAAATCATGGCTTTGCTGGCCGATAAATTTACGATTAACCCTATCCTTTTGGTACCGCCGATTATGGTTATCGCCATGGTTGTCAAGAAGGTTCCTTCTATACCGGGCTTGTTTGCCGGCGCCTTTCTGGGAGCTGTATTGGCGTTGATTGTGCAAGGAGCAGGTTTGGGAGAGGTGATAAACGTTTCCTTCTCCGGTTATACTTCCCAGACCGGCAACGAGATGGTGGACAAATTGTTGTCCAGCGGCGGCATGTCCAGCATGGGCTGGACCATCACTCTGATCTTTGTGGCCATGGCCTTTGGCGGCGTTGTTCAAAAAACCGGCATGCTAGACGCTATTATTGATAAAGTTCTGGCGGCAGCCAAAAGCACCGGTTCCTTGATTCTGGCCACCCTGCTTACTTGTATAGCTGTTAATATCCTGACGGCCAGCCAATATCTTTCCATCGTGGTCACCGGCAATATGTACAAGCAGCGTTATATTGAAAAGGGCCTGCATCCCAAAAACCTTTCCCGTGCTCTGGAAGACGGCGGTACGGTGACCTCGCCTTTGATTCCCTGGAACAACTGCGGCGCTTTTATGGCCTCTACCTTGGGCGTGTCAGCTTTCGCTTATGCCCCCTTTGCCTTCTTCTGTTACATTACGCCTATCATTTCCGCTATTTACGGCTATACGGGATTTTCAATTGAGAAATTGGACAAAGTAAAAGAAGCCTAAGCCTAGGAGTCTCTCAGATAACCCTCTCTCAGTTAGCGATGGATAAGGCAAAGAAGCTTGACCCTTTGAGCCGGGGCAAGCTTCTTTGCCTTATCCATCGCTAACTGAGCAAAATTGCAGGTTTGTCGTCGTTTGGCAGGACGTTTTTTGTACACAGGGCTGGATGGGAAGCGGCTTCTTCAGTGCCCTCGTATAAATCTGTAATCGGGGGCAGCGGCTTAATGGGCTGCCTCTGCCAGTTCGTTATTGTATAACCTTCCCAACATCTCCAAGCTCCAGTTGCCTCCGGACAGGATGGCGCCCACCTTTTCACCGGGACGAAGAGCTATTTTTTGAGAAAGCAAAGCACCGATGCCCACACAGGCGGAAGGCTCCGCTATCAGCTTGGCATTACGGGCCACCAGCTTCACCGCCTCCTTGATGGTCTCTTCTTCCACAATTACAAAATCATCCACATATTTCTCGATGATAGGATAGTTTTTCTCTGAAATACGGTCGGATTCCAAGGCGTCTGCAATGGAGGGCCGGCTTTTCACCTCAACGGGATGACCGGCCTGGCGGCTGTAGTAGTAAGCGGCGCTGGCGGCTGACTGAACTCCGATTACTCTGATATTTTTGCCTAGTTCTTTGGCTGCTGTGGCAACACCGCAGAGAAGTCCGCCGCCGCTGGCCGGTACCAGCAGGGTATCGATATCCGGGCAATCTGCCAGCACCTCCAGAGCAATGGTACCCTGGCCCGCTACCACCAGAAAATCGGAGTCAGAGCTGATGATGTTGTAGCCCTTTTCCTCCACTTCCTGCTTAACCTTTTGCCAGCGTGCCGAAAAGGGCCGGTCCCACAAAATCACTTGGGCTCCCATGGCCCGGGTATTTTCAATCTTTATTTTCGGGCAGTCCTCTGGTACAACCACCACCACCGGCACCCCCAGCATGCGGCCCGCATAGGCGCAAGCTTGAGCGTGGTTGCCGGAAGAGGTGCAGATGATGCCTTTTTTTACTTCTTCGGCAGGCAGGGATAAAATCTTATTCAGAGCACCCCGCAGCTTGAAAGCGCCAGTATGCTGAAGCATCTCAGCTTTCAGAAAAATCTCGCAGCCCAGAGCCTTATCCATGTTTTCCTGCCGCAACAAAGGGGTACGGCGGGCGTAAGGGCGGATTCGCTCCGCAGCTTCCTGCACATCCTGCAGGGTCAAAATCATCTTCTCCAAAATTTGACCTCCTCATCTCGTTGAATATTCAGTTAGATTAGGCAAATTTCCATATTTACCATATTAAAGCATGAGCATAAAGGAATTGCAACCGCTATTCCCTATAGGAAGGATACGATAATAGTTATCATTTATATTAATTTAATTGCAGTATTTGCACCGTAATTTGATAACTTTTGTTATTGAATCCTTGGAAATATTGGGTTTTTGTCGAAAGGGGCGTTCCGATATTTAGAAAAATGTTATAAATGCCCTTGCTTTTTCGATTATAAAAATGCTATGATAGAAGAAAATAAAGTACATGGAGTGACTTATTTATGAATAAGCCAAAATACCCTGTGCTGACTGTAATGAAAGCGTTAGAGATTATTGAAGTGCTATCCCAGGACAGCAGCAACCGAGGCGTAGGAATCAGCGAGCTCAGCCGCAAATTGGATTTAGGTAAAAGTACGGTTCATCGAATATTAGAAACATTAAAGTATTATGGTTTTATTGACAAGAATGAGGAAACCAACCGTTATCGTTTGGGCTGGTCTCTGTACAATATCGGCCAGATGGTACCCCGGCAAAACCAGCTTTATAATCTGGACAATACCCTTTTGATCGAACTAAGCCAGAAAGTTAAAGAAACGGTAAATGTAGGTGTAATCAGCGGCAGTGAAGTTGTAATCATCTCCAAAATAGAGGGCTCTGCCGAAAACCTGCGGGTAAACCTGCAGCCCGGCGAGCATGAGGCTCTTCACGCTACGGCCTTGGGTAAAATGCTGATCAGCGAGCTACCGGAAGAGGCCATCCGCTCAATGATGGACAAAGACAGAGGCAGGCTGAAAAAGCTGACCCACAACACCATTACCAGTGTGGATGATTTGATCAAAGAGATTGAAAAAACCAAAAGGCAAGGCTATGCGGTGGATAACGAGGAGTTTTGCATCGGCCTATATTGTATGGCCATGCCCCTGCGGGATTATACCGGCAATATTATTGCCGCCCTTAGTGTCAGCACCCCTTATGCCCGGATCAATGAGACAAAAATCAAAGAGACACTGGAAGACTTAAAGGAATACAGCGGCAAAATATCTAAAATTCTGGGCTATCAGGGAAAGGATTCACGCCCCCTGCCTTAAAAAAATAGAATTCTATAAGGATGGCCGCAAAGGAAAACCATGGCGCCGTCAGGAGAGATCCTGGCGGCGTTTTTTGGTGCGCCCGGTATTGGGGTACATTGACAGATAGCTTCGGGAGGGATATAATTGTTTATAGAATACTGTTCTATAAAATAGAACAATGTGGATTGAAATGAGCTGCATAGTAAAAAAATTATTAATTAAAGGAAGGTGGCGAGAGGATGAATAAACAAGAGCTGCGGGCCGGCGGCCTGGTGGCCAAGCCCGGCGAGAAGGTGCAAGGTTTTATGACGGTAACGGGTACCGATTACCAGATGCCTGCTACCCTGGTTAATGGGACCGGAGAAGGGAAAACTATTTTACTGACGGCGGGAATCCATGGCGGCGAATATCCCTGTATCCAGGCGGCTATCGAGTTGGGAAGGGAATTGCAGCCGGAAAAGGTAAAGGGTCAAATTATCATCGTGCACATAGTAAACCCGCCGGCTTTTAACGCCAGGCTTTCCTATATCAATCCCCTGGACGAAAAAAATATCAACCGCCTGTTTCCGGGAGACCCCAAGGGCACCATATCTCAGCAGATTGCCTGGTTCATCACTCAGGAGCTCCAGGGCCAGGCCGATTTTTATGTGGACATGCATGGCGGAGATATCCATGAGGAATTACCGCCTTATGCCTATTACCCCGGAGTAGCCTCAGCGGAAGTGGTGGCGGCATCCCGGGCTGTGGTGGTAAAGCTGGATGTGGATTTCATCGTTAAGTCCAGCGCCACCACCGGGGCCTATAATTCCGCCGCTATCCGGGGGCTGCCTTGCATCCTGATGGAACGCGGCAGTTCGGGCCTTTGGAGCCCCCGGGAGGTTGAGCTGTACAAAAAAGACCTATTAACGGTACTGGGAGTCCAGGGATTGATCGAAGGCTATGATTCGGTTCCGGATAAGGAATCGATGGAAATTACCAAAGCCGTCTACCTTGACTCCACCTGCAGCGGTTGCTGGTATCCGGCTGTAAAAGTAAAAGAAACGGTGAAAAAAGGGCAGAAAATCGGGGAGATCAGGGACTTTTTCGGAGAGGTTCTGGAAACCTTCTACGCCGATTTTGACAGTATAATTTTGTTTGTCACCAGCTCACTGGCTATTGGCCAGGGGGACGCGATTATTACTTATGGGATTTAAGCCTCTTTTGTAGTATAAAATTGCCCCCTTCAAAGTTTTCAGATGGTTTTGGTGTCTGTCTGCTTTGAAGGGAGCATAATAATTTAATCCTGTACAATCTTACCGTAAATGCAGCACCACTCTCTTGGCTGAATAACGGGAGGCGTCCAGGTTCCCACAACAATACCATCGTATGGAGCTATACATTCATCAATCTTTTCGCCAAAAACATCGGTAACATAACCCAATACTTCACCCTTTTCAGCGGTTTCACCAAGATATTTTACCATATGATATTTGCCGCCGTGAGTATTGTGAAGATATTCAACTGTTACATCAATAATATCCTCCCGGAATACAGGCTCGGGACCGTCTGTCATTTTAATGAGGTTCATCAGGTTTTTTATACCGTCATGACAAAGCCTGTACATTTCTTCCCTGTCTTTTCCGAACATTACATTACCGCCCATTTCAAGACAAATGTATGCGATACCGTTTTTGTCGGACATTGCCCGCATTGATTTGTCGCCGTCAATAGTTGTGCCGGGGTCATTTCTCCAAATGAAGGGAGTGTCGAAGCACCTTGCCATTTTAAGGGTAAGGTCGCCAAATTTTTTATCAAGGTGAGGAGTTGTGTAGCAAGCAACAGGGCTCAGCATAAGCTTATTGCCGCCGCTATGGAAGGTTAACCAGTAATCTGCGTGGCGTACGAAGTTTTTAACGTATTTAGCTAAAACAGTTGAGCTAATATTTCCGTTAACATCATCGCCGGGCATATTGCGGTTCATATCCGCTGCAGTATAGTCGATGGAGCTGGCCACACGCTTGCCGATGCTGTAGGCCTCAAGATTAAGATGAGGTACGCCAAGATAAACGCCTTTAAGCTTTTGGGGGTCAATCTCCTTGAATACGCGGGCGATGGCATCCGCTCCTTCAACCTCATCTCCATGAATACCGCCGTCCATCAGAAGCGTAGGTCCATCCATAGCTCCGACAGCAATAACGTAAGGTATTTTCATCATGGAACCGTCTGCTTTTAAGGCCACCTCCAGAAAACCTTTTGTCTTCGTACCCCGATGTTTAATCAGTTCTTCATAATCAAATTTTGCCAATTCAATCATTAATTAATCCCTCCTGTAAGTTGGTTTGTTGCAATATTCAGAACTGCTGCCGTATCCAGCCCAAGATATAACTACATTTTAATAACGGAAGCTTTTATACTCAATATTCACAAGTCGTCAAATTCATATGCAATAGCACAAAATTGCCCTGTTTTTATCTTGGCCGGTGTTAAACTGACAATTGACATCTCTGAAACGATGTTATACAATTTAGAAAGGGTTTCGTTCTTTTGGAACGATTTGGAGTTCGGACGGTATTCTATAGGGGAGGTTTAATATGTTTGCCGGTGAAATAATCAGAAGATTGCATTAGGGGATGGCCAAATATCCAAACACTATTTTTAAGGAGGATTTCCATGAATCGATTTGCAAGGTTAATCTCGGTGACTCTGTGTGCTTTAATGCTTATTAGCTTGGCTGCCTGCGGTTCAACAGATGCAAATACCGGGGGCACCACACCACCTGTCAATGACACTGAGGAAATCGTAGCGTTTGAGGGTCAAGAAACACCTACCCATTCATCAAAAGATTCGTTAATCATGGGCTATACGAGGGAGCCTGACACCATTGCTCCCGGCGGCGATTCAAAAACTAATGCTCAGATGGTAGTTGCTATACTTCACGACACCATTGTAGGAAAGGATCCGGCTGATCAATCAGTAATCGTGCCCTCGATTTCTGACACATGGGATTTCAGTGAAGACGGCACAGAGATTACCTTCCATATTCGTGATGATATTAAGTTTCACGATGGCACAGCCTTAACCGTAGAGGACGTTCTATTTTCGCTGGATTATGCGACAAAGCAGGGGCTTAATTCCAGCGGCGCCAGTATTCTTAAAAGCTGGGAAGACATAGGGGACAATAAGATCAAGGTTACTCTTGCCTATCCCTACAAGCCAATTCTGCAAATTCTTGCCACACCTGGTTTCTCGATAATTTCTAAGGCCACCTACGAAAAATCCCAGGCCGAAGGCAAAAACTTTGGTATGATGGAAAATGGCACCGGTCCCTACAAGCTTATCAGCTGGACAACCGGTGACCGGATGGTCCTTGAGGCCAACAACAGCTGGCATAGAGGAGCTCCCGCAATTAAGAAGGTTGAAATCAGGCTTTTATCCGATGAAACTTCCGGCGGCTTGATGATTGAAAATGGTGAGATTGACTTCTTTATTGGGATGAACAGCGCCGACCGTCCCCGTTTCCTCGCTAACGACAGTCTCGAGGTTATTAATGCTCCTTCAGCCGGTACCTACATTGTAACGATGAACCTTAAAGAAGGCCCCTTTGCTGACAACCTTGCCCTTCGTGAAGCAGTGGCCTATGCCATCAATCGTCAGGACATGCTTGACGGCGGCATGAACGGCGTCGGCGAAGTTACACCCGGACCGATTACGCCTGGCTATTTTGGCTTCGTTGAGGGTTTTGAGCCCTATCCCTACGACCCTGAAATGGCTAAAGCAAAGTTGGCGGAGGCTGGTTACCCCAACGGTATTGACGTAAGCTTTAAGACGGCCTCTGACTCCTGGTATTCCAATCCCGCCCAGATTGTTGTGGAGCAGCTTCGTCAGGTCGGCATAAGGTGTAAGCTTGAAATTATGGAACGGGCTCCTTACCTTAAAGAGGTTCAGGAAGACATGAACTATGAAATGTGCTACTACATGACATGGGGTGATTTCCCGGATGCAGACCCTGTTATGTGGGGCAAATTCCACAGTGAGACCATTGGTAAACAGATGCAGAACTTTGCGGGGGTGGACAACCCGGAGGTTGATGCCCTTCTTCTCAAAGCCCGTACCTCTATCGATGACAATGAACGCAAAGCGCTGTATGCCCAGTTGGCGGAAATGAATAAAGAGAATGTTTGGTATCTGATGATTCTTACGACGTACAACAGCATGGTTATCAATAAAGACCTTAAAGGTGTTGAGCCGATTCCGGCCGGTTATTACAATCCCGCTTTCTATTATTGGGAATAGACCGATAGGGCAAAAGCCGCAAACTTCAATAATCTTAGCGGGCAGGCAGCAATACTGCCTGCCCGTTTAATCTTTTTTGTCCAGCGAAGGGCGAAAAATTTATAGGAGGGTTAAAGTGTTTTGAGATAAGGCCGGTATCGAAAGGACGATGGTGCATGACAAAGTTTATTATAAAAAGACTATTGATGTTGATTCCTGTATTATTGGGCATATCCTTTATCCTTTTTTCTATAATGAACCTTACACCCGGCGACGCCGCCACATTGCTTCTTGGCGATAGCTCAAAGCCTGAGGCTGTAGAAATGCTTAGGGAAGAGCTGGGCTTAAACGGAGGCTTTTTTGAACGCTATTTCAATTATATAGGAAATATTCTTCTTCGCGGTGATTTCGGGATATCCTACCGGACAAAAAATCCAGTGTTTACCGAAGTGTTTACACGATTTCATTATACTCTAAGGCTGGCATTTGCGGCTATTGCCATTTCATCTATCCTTGGAGTGCTCCTGGGTATTTTGTCAGCGATTAAGCAATATACCGCTCCGGATAATATCATCACTGCTATTACACTGGGACTAACGTCTATGCCGGATTTTTGGCTGGGCCTAATGCTGATTATTTTATTCGCCGTTAAGTTAAGAATTCTCCCTATATCGGGGGCAACCTCATGGAAACATTTTATCTTGCCGGGCTTTACGGCAGCGGCAAACTATTTGGCAAATACCATACGCATGTCACGGTCATCTATGCTGGAAGTATCGAGAATGGACTATATTCGTACGGCAAGAGCAAAGGGTGTCCCGGAAAAAGACGTCATATTTAAGCATACCTTCAAAAACGCTCTTATGCCCATCGTAACTCTTGTCGGCGTAAATATGGGCTGGCAGCTTGGCGGTACAATCATCATTGAGCAAATCTTCGGTATTCCGGGAATAGGCTCATTGATGATCCAATCCATAAGGCTCAAGGATGTGCCGGTTGTAATTGGCTGTGTGATGTTTGTCGCCTTATTATCATCACTTATTAATCTTGCCACAGATATAATCTATATGTATATTGACCCTCGTCTTAGAGCGCAATTTGCTAAGGTTAAGAAGAAGGCGGTGACGGCAAATGATTAGGATCAATGCTAATATAGATAAAAAATCCGGCGGGATAATAAAAAGAAGAAGCCAATTGGCGTCAATATGGTTTAGGTTCCGCAAAAATAAAATGGCTTTTCTGGGATTAATCATGTTTTTAATACTGGTGGTAATTGCCTTTGCGGCGCCGCTGGTTCTTGATTATGAACGGGATATCATCAGCCAGAATATCTCCCAACGGTTTCTCGGCCCCAGCAGCCAGCATATTTTTGGCACAGACCAATTTGGACGGGATATCTTTAAGCGGATACTTTGGGGTTCCAGGCTGTCTATGTTTGTCGGCCTTGGTGTTGTCGGCATTTCTCTTGGCGGCGGCACCATTATCGGTTCTCTCTCCGGGTATTATGAAGGCAGTGTATTGGATAACGTGTTAATGCGTTTTTGCGATATGTTTCTTGCTATACCGGGAACGCTTCTGGCTATCGCCCTGGTTTCCGGCTTTGGCAACAGTATTCCTAATCTTATGCTTGCTCTCGGCATAAGTACGATGCCAAAGATGTCCCGCATTGTAAGAGCGTCGGTCCTTTCCATAAAAAACCAAGAATTTGTAGAAGCGGCCATAAGCTGCGGCACCAGCGATTTCAGGATTATGTTCAGGCATATTATTCCTAATGCGGTAGGGCCCATGATCGTTGAAGGCACTTTATCTGTGGCACGAAGCATTATTTCTATTGCTTCAATGAGCTTTATTGGTCTTGGGGTACAGCCGCCCAATCCAGAATGGGGAGCAATGCTTTCGGAAGCAAAGGCACAGATGATCAACTATCCCTATCTTGTATATGCACCGGGTATTGCCATCGTTCTTACTGTTATGTCACTAACCCTTATCGGAGACGGGCTGAGAGACGCCTTGGATCCCAAGATGAAGAATTAGTGAGGAAGGGAAGAAGAGCTGTGAAAAATGAAAAACTCTTAGAGATAAAAGATTTATATGCGCAGTACAATACAGATGAAGATATCGTATATGCGGTAAATGATCTTTCCCTTTCCTTAGATAGGGGCAGGACCTTGGGGCTGGTTGGTGAAACCGGCGCAGGTAAAACAACAACCTGTTTGAGTATACTGAGACTTCTGCCGGAGAGAATCGGGGAGATTTCAAAAGGTGAGATTATTTTTGACGGTATGGATATTCTGTCACTGTCTGAAGATGAGATGAGAAAAATCCGCGGCAAGGATATTGCAATGATCTTCCAGGACCCCTTATCAAGCCTTAATCCTGTATATACCATAGGCATGCAGATCGGAGAGGTTCTCAAATATCACGGAATTTATAAGGATGACCAAGCAATTGAGAATAGAGTTGAAGAAATGCTTGATCTGGTAGGCCTTCCTAAGGAAAGAAAAAATGACTACCCCCACCAGTTTTCCGGGGGAATGAAGCAAAGGGTTGTAATTGCCATGGCTCTTGCCTGCGAGCCTAAGCTTTTGCTGGCGGACGAACCCACAACAGCCCTTGATGTTACCATTCAGGCCCAGGTGTTGAAGCTGATGAATGAGCTTAAAGAGCGCCTGCAAACCGCCATGATTCTTGTCACCCATGATCTGGGCATTGTGGCCGAAATCTGTGATGATGTGGCGGTAATGTATGCCGGCTCAATCATTGAAAAGGGAAGGATTGAGGATATTTTTGAAGGGCAGGTCCATCATCCCTATACAGTTGGCCTTTTTGCCTCAATACCCAACCTTAAGGTTAAAACCCGCCGTCTTAGCCCTATTGATGGTCTGATGCCCGATCCGGCTGATTTGCCAAAGGGATGTACATTTAATCCCCGTTGTCCCCACCGCATGGAGGTTTGTAAAACTGAGGAGCCTCCCTGTGTGATGATTGGTGAGGAGCATATGGTAAAATGTCATCTGTTTGCGTCAAAAGAGGGGGGAAGGCCATGAAAGACTTAATTTATACAGAGGGTTTAAAAAAGTATTTTAAGACGCCGGCTGGCTTGCTGCACGCAGTTGATGACATCAACCTTAGAATCCCGGCAGGACAGACCCTTGGCGTCGTAGGGGAATCCGGCTGCGGAAAATCCACTCTGGGGAGAACGATGATTCGCCTGATCGATTCCACTGAAGGCAAGGTTTTCTTTGACGGCGAGGATATTAATACATTTGATAAGAAGCAGCTTAAGCATTTTCGTAAAAACGCCCAGATGATTTTTCAGGACCCCTATTCATCCATAAACCCCCGTATGTCAGTATCTCAGATTATAGCGGAGCCCATGAAAGTATGTAAAACGGAAGCGAACAAAAAGGCCAGAGATGATAAAGTAAAGGAAATAATGAACACCGTTGGTCTAGCCCTTCGCTTTTATAATGCTTATCCCCATGAGTTAGACGGCGGAAGAAGACAGAGAATCGGCGTGGCAAGAGCCTTGGCCCTTGATCCAAGATTTGTAGTATGTGATGAACCTGTTTCTGCCCTTGACGTCTCCATCCAAGCCCAGATTCTCAATCTGCTGATGGATTTGCAGGAAACGAATAACTTGTCCTATATGTTTATTACCCACGATCTTAGTGTTGTAAAGCATATTAGTCACAGCATCATGGTTATGTATCTGGGCGAGTGCATAGAGCAGGCGGATACCGATGAATTATACGAGAATCCCTTGCATCCCTATACAAGGGCTTTGCTTAGCGCTATTCCTATTCCTGAGCTTAGGCGCGAAAAAAGAGCGGAGGTCATTCGGGGCGAGGTAAAAAGTCCGGTTAATCCCGCTCCCGGCTGCCGCTTTGCTCCCCGTTGCCCCCACGCAAAACCTGAATGTGTCGGTGAAAAAATCAATGAGGTACAGATTACTCCGACTCATAAGGTGGCTTGCGTATTGTATTATTAGAGCAGATAGATTGTGATTAAATAGTTGTGCTAATGATGGCATGACTATTTTTCATAAAGGAGAGGCTGTAAATGAAAGCGATAAAGGTAAAAAAGCTGTATAGCGGTCAAATTGGTTCAGCCCTGGATAATGCCGTAGCTGTAATTGACGGGGAGAAAATAAGGGACGTATTGACTGATGAAGAGTTTAAGAAAACCGATAGATACAGCCAGGCTGACCTTATGGATTATTCCGACTATTATATGATGCCGGGATTGATCGATTGCCATGTCCATCTTATGTTTCCGGGAAACGATTCCTGGGGCAATGTTTTTGGAGAATACATCGTAAGGGATTGGACAGAGGGCGAAATAAATATCATGGCCTTCAGAAATGCCATGACGGCCCTTTCCCAGGGGGTCACCACTTTAAGGGATTGCGGAACCTTAAACTATGCGTCAATCAATGTAAAGCAGGCCATTAAAAATCAGCATATTACAGGGCCTGATATTTTAAGCTGCGGAGCTCCTCTTACCTGTACCGGCGGCCACTGCCACTACGCAGGCGGAGAAGCTGACGGTCCCTGGGAAATTAGAAAGAAAATTCGGGAACAGCAAAAAGCCGGCGCCGACTTTGTTAAGGTTATGGGGACCTACGGCGGTACCATTGGCGTTACCAAAACGGCTACTTTTAGCGATGAGGAATTACAAGCAGCCATTGATGAAGCCCATTTAAGAGGCATGAAAATTGCCGTACACAGTTGTACCTTTGAAATGACGGAAAAGCTTTCCCGGCTGGCTGTGGACACCATTGAGCATACCGTACTTTGCAGCGCCGATTGCTCAAAAAATAATTTGGATATAGAGCTTGTTCAGAGAATTATTGATCATAATATATATGTAGACCATACGATTTGCTGTGTCAAAGGCGCTATTGCAATGTTCGGCCAGCTTGTTAAGGCGGGGGTTGCCACAGCAGAGGAAGAGGCCAGCTACTATTCTAATTTAAATTATGACCGGCTTACCGTAGAAAGCTTCAAGTTTCAAGCCGGCAAGGGAGTGCCCTATATAATCGGCACCGATGCGGGATGGAGAGCGGCGGATTTTAAGGCCAGCTACTATGAAAACTTATACGTTATGGAAAGAAACGGCGCTGATTCTATGGAACTGATCCATGCTTCAACACTAAGGGGGGCAAAGGCTCTGGGCATTGATGAACATGTGGGATCTGTGGAAAAGGGCAAACAGGCTGATCTGCTGCTGTTAAAAAAAGACCCTGCCGCTGATATCGCAGAGGCCATAAAGAATCCTGAGATCGTCATAAAAAAAGGCGAAATGGTCAACAGATAGATTAAGCTTTGGGCATACAAAAAACAGGGCAGAAACAATCTGCCCTGTAAAGTATGGATTAGCCCCTGTTAAACCTCAGCGTATCTGATTTCGCAGATATCCGAAGCCTTATACGTCTTTGCCCCAGGCATACCGGGAATGATTTCGTCAGCCTTAGCGATGATTTCGTCACGGCTTAAGATCTCTGCGGGGGCTTCCAGCTTCTCTCTTGTTATGCCAACGCTTTCAAGCTCAACCCAGGCTCTTGGCGCAATATTGTCCAGGGCAATGGGCTTGCCGTAGGCTTTGGCAAGGGCAAGTACCGCAGGAGAGCAGCCGATGTCTTTGCCGGGAACAAGATCAATATCAAGGGCGCGAAGGGTGTATTCCGCAAGCACCGGCTTGGGAGCGCAGATAGCGGGGTAATCGCTCTTAACTGTTTTGGCGAATTCGCCGGAGTTATGAGCCGTCATACCTGCCTTATAGGAGCCCAGGTTGACTCCGCCAAAAATTCTGCCGTGGCGTTCGCTTACGACCATACCGATCCCCACGGAGACCTCAGGTCCGGCGACACCGATTATAACCTCACCGTCATTCATGATTTGATACATGCCAAAGTAAGGTGCAAGTATCTCTGTCATTTCAACCATGTTCATCACTTCAGAGCCGCAGTTGTTGTTGGCAATCCGGCCGGACATTGTCATGTTTTCATTGTTAGCGCCCCTGTTGCCCCTGTCCTCTTTGCTGGGACCCCGGTGAAGGGTTTTACCCTTGTAAGGCTCGGTGAGCCATAACCTCATGTGGGGTTCTTCCTCGATCATTTTATCGGAATAGGGCAGAGGACTGATATTCAGGTATCCATAGGAGGGGTTGATCAGGCCGTGATCAACGGAAGCCACGCCGATAACAGCTCCCGGCGCCACAATACCGTCACTTGTCACCGTAACAGCGTCTTCCATATCCATAATATCAATGGCGGCGCAATCATCACCAAGGTCTTTGCCCACAGCAAAGCATGCCTCAAGGTGTGTAAGCCCCGCAGCTTCAATATCTTTTTTTTCGATAAAAACCCAGTTTAACGGTACTATCCCATCAGCAGCTCCCTGTGGTACAATACGATATTTCAGCTTCACGTTATTTCCTCCTGCTATTATTTTTTCATATTACTGCGGCGGTCTATAATTTCTTTGACGCCAAAAAGATGAGTTTCAACTGTAGGAGCTGACAGCATCATGTTTTCAAGAATGACCTTTTTGCAGGTGCCGTCCTCCTGAATCCCTTTAATGACAACTGTATATAAGGTTTCCGGGTTGTCAGGTGTAAGTACAATTTCAACCTTTTTAACATCCTCGTCTTCAGTAATGTCCATTATTTCATCTTCGACCCGGCCAACCCTCAGTGAAGCAAGCTTCGCCGTCTTAACATTCTCCAGGCCGCTGATGGAAAATTCTGTTTCCGGGTTACGCTTTTTTGCGGCTGCCTCTGCTTTTGAGTAGAAATCCGGTAGTCTTGTGTGCATTAGCTTCATATATAACGATACTCCTTTCGCATATTTAACGATAGCTATATACTGACATTATAGAATGATGGAATGTTCTTTTAAATAGAGATATGTCGCACAATTTTTGTTTGAATGCACATTTACCTATTAGCATGAGCCTAAGGATTAAAGGGGGGTGCAATAAATGCCTTTAAGCGTAAAAAAATTAATGAGTCTTCTATCTCCGGCCTACAACATAAGGCTGGTAGCCGGAGCAGGCGGAATTGAGCAGACAAATATAGAATGGGTCTCAATTGTAGAAGATTATGATACGGAGAGATTCGGGAGACAGGGGCGTTTGGTGATAACCTCGGGGATGAAATATGTTAACGACGATATTGAAGGCGTTTTAACAGGATTGATTAACGGCCTGATTAAAGCGAAGGGCAAGGCTCTTATTATCAATACGGGGAAATATATAAAAGAAATACCCGGGAGCATTATTGACTACTGCGATCAAAAGAATCTGCCCTTATATACCATGTCCAGTGACTTTTATATGAATGATGTGGTAAAAGACATAGCGGAGCTAATTATTCGTGATGAAGAAAAATTTACCAACCTGGGCAATTATATGAGAAGCATCCTCTTTGATACAGAGAACTTATCGTCAAATATAAAAAAACTTGCTTTGTACAACTTATCAATCGATGATTTTTTCTGCCCTATGATTTTCAGCATAAAGAACGAGGACTATAAAGAAAATATAAATATAGTGATCAATAGGATCAATATGCTATGCAGAGAGTTTATGGAGCATCAATCGGCATATTTTAAATACGTGTGCTTTCAGTATGAAAATATGGTTATCGTTATTGTTATTTATAAGTACGAGGATACCTGTAATAAATATATTCAGCATATTCAATACAATATGCTGGACATGCTTTCAGGCAATAAAATGTACATTTATATAGGTCATATGCAGGACAACATACATAGAATTTCCGATAATTTCAAACAGTTGCTGATGATAAAAAATGCCATAAAGCCTGAGAAACCGCTTATCATCTATGATCAGCTTATTTTCCAAAGATTGCTGACCAATGTATCAGACCCACAGTTTCTTACCGATTTATATAACAATAGCCTGGGTAAGCTTAAAAAATATGATAAGGAAGCTCATACGGAGCTTGCCGCCTGCATAGCTGCCTACTTAGAGTGCGGAGCAAACATAAAAGAAACCTCAAACAAGCTCTATGTGCATAGAAATACCATCAATAATTACTTTAAGAAAATAACCGGCATTACAGGAATCAATCCTCTTACCCTTGAAGGCAAGCTGATCTTTTTTGTAGCCATGAAAACGGAGGCGCTGTTTATAACGCCTCACTAGAAAATTTTTCCATGGTAGACGTACCAATAAAACCCTGCAGGGATTTGAAAAACAGAAAATCAAAAACTTTTTTCTAAACAAAAAGACAAAGTGAGGACAAAGTGAGTTTTTAAAACACACTTTGTCCTTTTCTGTCTGCATTTTTATATAAAAATTAGAATTAATAGAGAATTTTAAAGAATTTTTTTGAAATAAAATGTGGACAAAGCAAGGGAACGTGAATATACATTACTATGGAAATAGACTAATGTTCTTATATTTAGAACAAAAGGAGGTGTAGATAATGAAATCACCTTTGCCTCCGATCCGGAGGTTAAGGTCAGGGCTAAAAAGTACGTGGCGATCTTCCTGGTTTGGGGCTTGGTTTGCTACACGGTGCAATATTTGGCGGGCTGGGGTGCGGTCCTGTAGAAAAGAATTGGTTCCTAAGGAGTGGCAAAGCATGGCGGTAAAACTGGTACTGGCAGAAAGAATATCGCCTCCCTCTCCCTGCTTGCCGGAGGGGGGCAAGGCCTTGGAACAAGCATTAACGAATCTGGCCGGCAGCTTAAACAAACTAAAGGGGCAAAAGGTGGCTTTAGCCGTGGGCAGCCGGGGCATCCATCAGCTTCCTGCCTTAGTCGGGAAGGCGGTGGAAATAATCAGGACGGCCGGCGGTGAGCCGGTAATTTTCCCGGCTATGGGCAGCCATGGAGGCGGCAGGGCTTCGGGCCAGCAGGCCATATTGGCGGATCTGGGTATAACGGAAGCAGGGGTCGGGGCCCCGGTGGTTTGCAGTGCGGAAAGCACTTTATTGGGAATTACCGGGACCGGCTGTCCCGTATATATCAATCCTCTATATAAGACGGTGGATCAAATTGTGCTGTTGAACAGGATCAAGTATCATACGGATTTTTCCGGGGAGACGGAAAGCGGCCTGCTGAAAATGCTGGCTATCGGCCTGGGCAATCCCCGGGGCTGCCGGGCCATCCATGGCTTCGCTTTGAAAGAGGGCTATGTCAAAGCTATTCAAGAGGCCGCCGGCTATATGCTGGAACATCTGCCTGTGGCCTTCGGCATAGCGGTGACGGAAAACAGCCAGGGCAAGTTAGACGGGGTGGAAGCCGTTATACCGCCGGATTTCCTGGCAGCGGAAAAACGTCTTTTACAAAAGGTGAAGACCGGAAGCCGGGGCCTGCCGGTGGAGGAATTGGATGTGCTGCTGGTGCAGGAGATAGGAAAAAATATTTCCGGTACCGGTATGGATACAAAGGTCATCGGCAGGATTATGGTGAAGGGACAGCAGGAGCCGGCAGAGCCCAGGATCGGCCGGATTGCGGTATTGGGTTTGACGGAAGAGTCCCACGGCAACGCCATCGGCATTGGCCTGGCAGATATCACTACCCGGCAGGTATTGGCAAAAATTGATCTGGCGGCCACGGCCCTGAACAGCATTTCTTCCATGGCCCCGGAGCAGGGGCGCATACCTTGTGTGGCCGAAAATGACAAGGCTGCCCTGGAAGGGGCTTTCCTGTCCTTGGGTTGCGAAAGTCCGGAGGAGCTGGACATTATTCTGATCAAAAATACGATGGAGCTTGAACGCATGGCTATTTCCCAGCCTTTATTTGAACGGCTGCGGGATCGGGGCAAGGTCAGGGCAATAAATGAGCCCGCAGAACTGAAATACGATACGGAGGGCCGGCTTTTATTCACCTTCTAAACTGCAGGGTAAAAAATATAGCAGCTTGGACGAATATTTATAACTGAATGAAATAGAATAGTATTCCAAATAGGAATACGATTGGAAAGGGGGAAGCCCATGAACCGGACGGAAATTGAATTCGAGCGCTGCAAGGAATGCGGGTATTGTGTGGAATTCTGCCCCAAAGAAGTACTGGCTTTCAGGGACAAGGTCAACAAGAGGGGATATTATCCGCCGGCCCCGGTAAAGCAGGAGGCTTGTATTGCCTGCGGCATCTGTGCCCGGGTCTGCCCGGAAGGCGCCATCGAAGTCTATAAGGAAGTATAGGAGGAATCGACGTGGGAGAAAAAGTCTTTATGCAAGGCAATGCCGCCATGGCCGAATCAGCCATTCGGGCAGATTGCAAGTTTTTCTTTGGCTATCCGATCACCCCCTCCAGCGAGGTGCCGGAATATTACGCCCGGACAGCCAAGGAGAGGCCGGAAGAAAATATTGTGTTTGTGCAAGGGGAGACGGAGGTAGCCGTATTCAATATGATCGCCGGCACCGCCGCCACGGGTAAACGGGTGATGACGGCTACCAGCGGACCGGGTTTTAGTCTGGGCCAGGAAGCCATGAGCTTCATGTCGGCGGCGGGACTGCCGGCGGTGGTGGTGGAAGTGATGCGCTCCGGCCCCGCCGACGGTGAGATCCTGGCGGCCCAGGGGGATTACTTCCAGGCCGTCAAAGGCGGCGGTCACGGAGATTACCGGGTGCTGGTCTTAGCCCCTTATTCCATTCAGGAAATGTGTGAATTGATTCAGGAATGCTTCGACTTGGCGGAAAAGTACCGCAATCCCGTGGTCTTGCTCAGTGATTCCCTGCTGGCCAAGATGAGGGAAGCCGTAGAGATGCCCGGACGGAAAACCTCCAGGGTGGATCAAAGCAATTGGACCATGACAGGCTGCGCCGGCAGAGAGCATCATGTGCTGACCACCTGCGGCGACGGAGCGGCCCAATGGGAAGCCTTTAACTTAAACCTGCAGGAGAAATACGCTAAAATCAAGGCCAATGAAGTCCGCTGGCAGTCTTACCAGGTTGAAGATGCGGATATTGTGCTGGTGGCCTACGGCAGCATGGCCCGGGTAGCGGAAGGGGCTATGAAAATGGCCCGGGAAGAAGGGCTGAAAGTAGGGCTGATCCGGCCCATATCCCTGTGGCCCTTCCCGGAAAAGGCCTTTCAAGGCCTGGCAGGAAAAAAGTTCTTAGTGACGGAGCTGTCTGCCGGCCAGATGGTGGAGGACGTGAAGCTGTCGGTGGACCGCAAAGAAGACGTCCGCTTCTTCGGCCGTTTAGGCGGCGTGGTGCCGTCCCCCAAAGATATCTTAGCGGAA
>JAHDMJ010000017.1 GCA_018436095.1 Clostridia bacterium
GATCGTGATCCCACGGGCCTTCTCTTCCGGAGCTTTGTCGATCTGGTCGTATGCGATCTTCTGGGACAAGCCTTTTTCTGCCAGCACCATGGTGATGGCCGCCGTCAGTGTGGTTTTACCGTGGTCAACGTGACCGATGGTGCCAATGTTTACGTGGGGTTTGCTTCTTTCAAATTTTGCCTTTGCCATGGATTCGTTCCTCCTTAATAATTCAAAGTCAAATGATATATTGCAGATTCACCGGCTGCTTAACACAAGCCTTATCTGCCTTGTCTTTTCTTAATGATTTCTTCAGCCACAGTCTTGGCAGCTTCCTCATAGTGAGAGAACTGCATGACGTAAACGCCCCGGCCCTGGGTTTTGGAGCGAAGATCCGTAGCATAGCCGAACATTTCACCCAGAGGTACAATACCCCGGATAACCTTGCCGCCGCTTTGATCTTCCATGCCTTCGATACGGCCCCGCCGGGAGCTGATATCGCCCATGACGTCGCCCATGTATTCCTCGGGCACGCTGACCTCTACGGACATCACCGGTTCCAGAATCGCCGGGCTGGCTTTCTGGGCGCCGTTCTTAAAGGCCATGGAGCCGGCAATCTTAAAGGCCATCTCCGAGGAGTCCACTTCGTGGTAAGAACCGTCAACAATGGTAGCCTTGATGTCAATGGTGGGATAACCGGCCAGTACGCCATTTTCCATGGCTTCCTTAATACCGTTGTCCACTGCGGGAACGTACTCTTTCGGTACTACGCCGCCCACGATCTTGTTGACAAATTCATAGCCTTTGCCCGGTTCATTGGGCTCAAGCTCCAGCACGCAATGGCCGTATTGGCCCCGGCCGCCGGACTGGCGAATAAACTTGCCTTCGCAGCGGACAGCCTTGGTGATGGTTTCCTTGTAAGCAACCTGAGGCCGGCCTACATTGGCGTTAACCTTGAATTCCCGGAGCAGGCGGTCCACAATGATATCCAAGTGGAGTTCGCCCATGCCGGAGATAATGGTCTGGCCGGTTTCCGGATCGGTATGCATTTTAAAGGTGGGGTCCTCATCGCTGAGCTTGCTCAAGGCTACGCCCATCTTGTCCTGATCGCCCTTGGTCTTCGGCTCGATAGCCACGTCGATAACGGGCTCCGGGAATACCATGGATTCCAGAATAACAGGATTGGCCTCGTCACAAAGGGTATCGCCGGTGGTGGTATCCTTTAAGCCCACAACGGCGGCAATGTCGCCGGTATGTACTTCCTGGACTTCCTCCCGGTGGTTGGCGTGCATCATCAAGAGCCGCCCCACCCGCTCTCTTTTGCCGGTAGTAGCATTAAATATGGTCGTACCGGATTTCAAGGTGCCGGAGTAAACCCGGAAAAAGGCCAGCTTGCCGACAAAGGGATCGGTCATGATCTTGAAGGCTAAACCGGAGAAAGGCGCACTGTCGTCGGCCATTCTTTCGGTTTCTTCGTCGCTGTCGGGATCAATACCCACCACAGGAGGAATATCCAACGGTGAGGGCAGATAATCCACCACAGCATCGATCATGGGCTGCACACCCTTGTTTTTGAAGGAAGAACCGCAAACCACCGGCGTAATCTTGACGTTGATGGTAGCCAGCCGGATACCCCGGACCAATTCATCCTGAGTGATTTCTTCACCCTCCAGATACTTCATGGTCAGCTCTTCATCTTCTTCGGCTACGGCCTCAATCAGCATATCTCTATACTCTTTGGCCTGCTCCAGCAGATCTGCCGGAATTTCAGTGATATCAATTTCTTTGCCGATATCATCCTTATAAATTTCTGCTTCCATCTTAACCAGATCAATGATCCCCCGGAAGTTCTCTTCCGAGCCGATGGGCAGCTGGATCGGTATGGGCTTGGCTTTCAAGCGGTCTTTCATCATCTGAATGACCCTGAAGAAATCGGCGCCGATACGGTCCATCTTGTTAACATAGGCAATACGGGGAACGCTGTATTTGTCAGCCTGCCGCCAAACGGTTTCTGATTGGGGCTGCACGCCGCCTACGGCGCAAAATACCGCAACGGCTCCGTCCAGCACCCGCAGAGAACGCTCAACTTCTACGGTGAAATCAACGTGTCCCGGCGTGTCTATGATATTAATCCGGTGACCCCGCCACTGACAAGTAGTGGCGGCAGAGGTAATGGTAATACCCCTTTCTTGCTCTTGCACCATCCAGTCCATGGTTGCGGCGCCGTCATGCACTTCACCTAAGCGGTGGGTCCGCCCGGAATAATACAGAATCCGTTCGGTGGTCGTGGTTTTGCCGGCGTCGATATGGGCCATGATGCCTATATTTCTGGTGTTTTCCAGTGGAATTTCCCGTACCAAGATAATACCCCTTTCAATTACCAACGATAATGGGCAAATGCTCTGTTAGCTTCCGCCATTTTATGGGTATCCTCTTTTTTCTTTACGGCACCACCGGTATTGTTGGCCGCATCCATGATCTCTCCGGCGAGACGGCTTTCCATATCTTTTTCGCCCCGTTTACGCGCAAAGGTCACTAACCAACGGATACCCAGAGTTTCCCTGCGGTCGGCTCTTACTTCAATAGGCACCTGGTAATTGGCGCCACCCACCCGGCGAGCCTTGACTTCCAAGGTGGGCATTATGTTTTTGAGAGCATTTTCCAATACTTCCAAACCGTTTTTGCCGGTTTTGGTTTCTACGGTATTTAACGCGTTGTATAAAGCCTTTTCTGCGGCTCCTCTTTTGCCATCATACATGATTTTATTAATCAGTTTGGTTACCAGTGTGGACTGGTAAATCGGATCTGGCAAAACTTCCCGTTTGGGAGCCGCGCCTTTTCTGGACATAAGATTTCCTCCTTAACGATTTCAACTTCTCAGCATCACCAAAAACTTGCCGCAGTAAAAAACCTGCCTTTGTTTTCCATGACGCCAATACTGTAGGGCTTGGGCTTCCTTGCCCCACTATGCGGTAACCTCCGCGCCTTTGCAGCCGCTGACGGCTGCTTGTCAGAAGACAATCCGGTAACGGCTTCATCTGCTAAAGCAGATCCTGCCGCATGCAAGGGCTGAACTTCCAAACAAAAAGCTGAGACAATTCCGTGGAGACCTGCCTAAAACTATTTCTTGGCAGTACCGGCCTTCGGCCGCTTAGCGCCGTATTTGGAACGGCCCTGATTCCGCTTGGCAACGCCGGCGGTATCCAAAGCGCCCCGAATAATGTGGTAACGCACACCGGGAAGATCACGAACCCTGCCACCCCGCACTAATACCACGGAGTGTTCCTGGAGATTGTGGCCGATACCCGGAATGTAAGAAGTCACCTCGGTGCCATGAGACAAGCGCACACGGGCTACCTTGCGCAAAGCAGAGTTTGGCTTCTTAGGCGTTGTGGTGTAAACACGGGTGCAGACACCCCGCTTCTGCGGGCAGCTTTTTAAAGCCGGTGCTTTTGGTTTTTTAACAATAGCTTCTCTGCCCTGTTTCACCAACTGGTTAATAGTAGGCATACTGTTTTCCTCCTTCCAAAAAAATAAGAATCATGTATTGGCTGATTAACCCTTTGATGGCAATCACCAAAGGATTGTATCACTTTCATAAGGCTGCGTCAATAATTTTTGCGCAGCCTTTGGGCTGCTGTCAATAATTATTACCTGTCAGCCCGGGCCGGCATTCATGAAAGCCCGCAGGCGCTCAAGGCGGCGTTAACAATAGCTAACTGCTCAAATTTTGAGGTTGTGCATTAAATGAAGGGTACGTTATACACAAATTGGCATATCCATTCTGCATATAAGCATATCCAATCAAAAATCTGCATATTTCCTGGCAATCTCCATACACAACTTCGTTTTTTGAGTTAGCCTCTGCTTTTAGTCCAAACGCCCTGCCTGCCGGCTCTCTTATAGCAGGAGCCGGCAGGCAGGCAACAATTACTCTATGTCGTCTTCCAACAGCTCAATTTCTTCCGGCATCTCCGCCAGCTCATCCATCTGATCTTCCAAAGCTTCCAGATCATCTTCATCAGCCTCGGCTGCATCGTAGCTTTCACCGCCGTCGCCCACCATTTCGCTGAGATCGTAGGTAGCGTAGCTCTGGCCCGGGGCATGAATCTGGATATCCCGGTAACGGGACATGCCGGTGCCGGCAGGGATCAGTTTGCCGATGATGACGTTTTCTTTAAGACCCAGCAGGGGATCCATCTTACCCTTAATGGCGGCTTCCGTCAGCACCCTGGTGGTTTCCTGGAAAGAAGCGGCGGATAAGAAGGAATCCGTGGCCAGTGAGGCCTTGGTGATACCCAGCAGTACCGGTTTGGCCACGGCTTCTTCGCCGCCCCATTCCCGGACCCGGTTGTTTTCTTCCTCAAACTCAAAGATATCGATGAGGCCTCCGGGCAAAAGCTCCGTATCGCCGGCTTCCTCCACCTTGACCTTGCGCAGCATCTGGCGGATCATGACCTCGATATGCTTATCATTGATATCAACACCCTGGAAGCGGTATACCTTCTGGACTTCCCGCAGCAAGTAGAGCTGAACGCCCTTCATTCCTTTGATCTTCAGCAGATCATGGGGGTTGATGGAGCCTTCCGTCAATTCCTGGCCGGCCTCCACTCTTTGACCCTCGCTGACTTTAAGCCTGGAGGTGTAAGGAATGGTGTAAATCTCTTTTTCGCCTTCATCGGCGGTGACCTCCACTTCCCGGCGGCCTCTGACCTCAGAAATATGGACGGTACCCTCGATTTCGGTGATGATAGCCTGGCCCCTGGGTTTACGGGCTTCAAAAAGCTCCTCTACACGGGGCAGACCCTGGGTGATATCGTCGCCGGCCACGCCGCCGGTATGGAAAGTACGCATGGTTAGCTGGGTACCGGGCTCGCCGATGGACTGGGCGGCAATAATACCCACAGCCTCACCGATTTCCACCCGCTGGCCCGTAGCCAGGTTGCGGCCGTAGCAGCGGCGGCAAACGCCGTAACGGGAATGGCAGGTCAATACTGAGCGGATATATACCTGCTGAATGCCGGCGGCCACAATTTCTTCCGCCTGGTCTTCCATAATCTCCTGATTGGCCTCCACCATAACCTCGCCGGTTTCGGGATGAACGATGTTTTCCATGGCAAAGCGTCCGATCAGGCGCTCCACCAAAGGCTCAATAGATTCGTTGCCGTCCTTGACCTCATCCACCCAAATGCCTACGTTGGTACCGCAGTCGTCTTCCCGGACGATAACGTCCTGGGCCACGTCCACCAGGCGGCGGGTCAGATAACCGGAGTCGGCGGTACGCAAAGCCGTATCGGCCAAGCCCTTTCTGGCGCCGTGGGTGGAGGTGAAGTATTCCAGCACCGTCAAGCCTTCCCGGAAATTGGACTTGATGGGCACCTCGATGGTCTTACCGGTAGGATCAGCCATCAGTCCCCGGATACCGGACAACTGCCTAATCTGTGAGATATTGCCGCGGGCGCCGGAGTTAGCCATCATGTATACGGGATTGAAGTGATCCATGGAAGTCAGCAACGCATCCTTGATCTCTTCAGTGGATTGGTTCCAGATCTCAATGACCAGCTTGTAGCGCTCATCTTCCGTAATCAAGCCCCGGCGGTACTGGTTCTGGGTCTGCTCAACTTTTTCCTCGGCGGCCTTCAAAATGCTGGTTTTCTTCTCCGGCACCATGATGTCGGCAACGCTGATGGTGATACCGGCTTTAGTCGAATAATCAAAACCCTGCTTCTTGATGCCGTCCAGCATCTCCGCCGTCCGGGCATTGCCCAGGACCTGGAAGCACTTGGCTACAATTTTGCCCAGCTCTTTTTTGCCCACAATGTGGTTGTAGAAGCCCAACTCATCGGGAATGACCTGGTTGAAAATCAGCCGGCCCACCGTGGTCTGCAGCAGCTTGCCGTCAACGCGAACCTTCACCGGCTCCTGGAGGGTAACGGCGCCCTGCTCGTAAGCATAAATGGCTTCGTCCTTATCTTTATAAATCGGCAGCCGGTCTCCCCGCTCCGGGTTGAGCCGCTCACCGGTAAGATAGTAGGAGCCCAGCACCATGTCCTGAGTAGGAGTACAGACGGGCTTGCCGTCTTTGGGATTCAAAATATTGTTGGCAGCCAGCATCAACAGCCGGGCTTCAGCCTGGGCTTCGGCAGACAAAGGCACGTGAACGGCCATCTGGTCGCCGTCGAAGTCGGCATTGTAAGCGGTACAGACCAGAGGATGAAGCTGCAAAGCCCTGCCCTCTACCAGTACGGGTTCAAAGGCCTGAATACCCAAACGGTGCAGGGTTGGAGCCCGGTTTAAGAGGACGGGATGATCCTGAATAACCTCTTCCAGCACTTCCCAAACTTCATCCTTCACCCTTTCCACCATCCGCTTGGCGCTTTTGATGTTGTGGGCATGACCTTCATTGACCAGTTTCTTCATCACAAAGGGCTTAAAGAGCTCCAAAGCCATTTCCCGGGGCAGGCCGCACTGATGCATTTTCAACTCCGGTCCTACCACAATAACGGAACGGCCGGAATAGTCCACCCGCTTGCCCAGCAGGTTTTGACGGAAGCGGCCCTGTTTGCCCTTCAGCATGTCGCTTAAGGATTTCAAGGGACGGTTGCCGCTGCCGGTGACGGGACGGCCCCGGCGGCCGTTGTCGATGAGGGCGTCCACCGCTTCTTGCAGCATCCGCTTTTCGTTGCGGACGATGATATCGGGGGCTCCCAGATCCAAAAGCCTTTTCAGGCGGTTATTTCGGTTAATCACCCGGCGGTAGAGATCGTTTAAGTCGGAGGTGGCAAAACGGCCGCCGTCCAACTGGACCATGGGCCGCAGCTCCGGCGGAATCACCGGCACCACATCCATGATCATCCACTCCGGCCGGTTGCCGGAGTTCTTGAAGGCCTCCACCACTTCCAGGCGGCGGATAGCCCGGATCTTTCGCTGGCCGGAGGTATCCCGCAGCTCCTGCCGCAGCTCCTGAGCCATTTCATCCAGATCCATCTCTTCCAGCAATGCCTTGATGGACTCCGCTCCCATACCGGCTTCAAAGCGGTTGCCGAAACGGTCTTTATAATCCCTGAACTCCGCTTCCGTCAACAGCTGCTTTTTCATCAGCGGCGTATCGCCGGGATCGGTAACGATATAAGATACAAAGTAAAGGACTTTTTCCAGCAGCCGGGGAGAAATATCGAGAATTAAGCCCATACGGCTGGGAATACCCTTAAAGTACCAGATGTGGGAGCAGGGGGCTGCCAGCTCGATATGGCCCAGGCGCTCCCGGCGGACTTTGGCTTTCGTTACTTCCACGCCGCAGCGGTCACAAATGATGCCTTTATAACGAACCCTTTTATACTTGCCGCAATGGCACTCCCAGTCCTTAGTCGGTCCAAAGATCCGCTCGCAAAACAAGCCGTCCCGTTCAGGTTTCAGGGTGCGGTAATTGATGGTTTCCGGTTTTTTGACTTCCCCGCTGGACCAATCCAGTATCTGATGGGGGGAGGCAAGACCGATGCGCATCCTGTCAAAATTGTTAACATCTAACAAAAGAATCCCGCTCCTTCCTAAAACGCTTCGTTGTCATCCACATCGTCAATCAAAGGCACCTCGTCATCGAAGGTTTCGATGTCCTCGGGGAAGAAATCTTCTTCCTCTTCTTCAGGTGCTTCGGCCAATTCGCCTTCCTCCACAACAGCCTCTGCAGGAGGCAAACCGCCCTCAGGCAGGGTCTGATCCAGGCCGAATTCCCGGGCTGATTCGCTGACGTCGTCGTCCAGCTCCTTGATTTCGATTTCTTCGTTGTATTCGGAGAGCACTTTCACATCCAGGCAAAGGCTCTGCAATTCTTTGATCAATACCTTAAAGGATTCGGGAACGCCGGGCTCCGGTACGTTTTCTCCTTTGACGATGGCTTCGTAGGTCTTAACCCGGCCCACCACATCGTCGGATTTTACCGTCAGAATCTCCTGAAGGGTATAGGCGGCGCCGTAAGCCTCCAAGGCCCAAACCTCCATCTCACCGAAACGCTGGCCGCCGAACTGGGCTTTACCGCCCAAAGGCTGCTGGGTCACCAGGGAGTAAGGGCCGGTGGAACGGGCATGGATCTTGTCATCGACCAAGTGGGCCAGCTTCAGGATGTACATGATGCCCACGGTGATTTCGTTATCGAAGGGCTCGCCGGTACGTCCGTCAAACAAGACGGTCTTGCCGTTTCTGGGCCGGCCGGCCTTATCCAGCTGATCCAGAATATCCTGCTCCGTGGCGCCGTCAAAGACCGGTGTGGCAAAGGAGTAGCCTAAAGCCTGAGCCGCCCAGCCCAAATGGGTTTCCAGGGTCTGGCCGATATTCATACGGGAGGGCACGCCTAGGGGATTAAGCACAATCTCCACAGGGGTGCCGTCGGGCAGGAAAGGCATATCTTCTTCCGGCAAAATCCGGGAAATAACACCCTTGTTGCCGTGGCGTCCCGCCATTTTATCACCCTGAGAAATTTTACGCTTCTGGGCAATATAAACCCGCACCACCTGATTGACGCCGGGAGACAGCTCGTCGCCGTTTTCTCTGGTGAATACTTTGACGTCCACAATCTTGCCGGCCTCGCCGTGGGGCACCCGCAGAGAGGTATCCCGGACTTCTCTGGCCTTTTCGCCAAAGATGGCCCGCAAAAGCCGTTCTTCCGCTGTCAGTTCCGTCTCGCCTTTCGGCGTTACTTTGCCTACGAGAATATCGCCGGGGCGTACTTCCGCACCGATGCGGATAATGCCTCTTTCATCCAAATCCTTCAGCACGTCGTCGGAGACGTTGGGGATATCCCTGGTGATCTCCTCGGCTCCCAGCTTGGTATCCCGGGAATCGCATTCATATTCTTCAATATGAATAGAAGTAAAGTAATCTTCTTTCACCAGCTTCTGGCTGATCAGCATGGCGTCTTCGTAGTTGTAACCTTCCCAGGTCATCATGGCTACCAGAATATTGCGTCCCAGGGCCAATTCGCCGTGATCTGTGGAAGGGCCGTCGGCGATGATGTCGCCGGCCTTGACCTCCTGGCCCTTTTTGACAATGGGCTTCTGATTGATGCAAGTGCCCTGATTGGACCGGGAGAACTTGATCAGCTTGTAGCGGTCTTTTTCGCCTAATTGAGTTTTGATTATAATATCGTCTGCGGTCACCCGCTCTACTACGCCGTCTTGTCTGGCAATGACGGCCACGCCGGAGTCCTTGGCGGCTTTATGCTCTTCGCCGGTGCCCACGTAAGGAGCCTCCGTCCGCAGCAAAGGCACGGCCTGACGCTGCATGTTGGCGCCCATCAAAGCCCGGTTGGCGTCGTCATGCTCCAGGAAAGGAATCATGGCTGTGGCAATGGATACCAGCTGTTTTGGTGAAACGTCCATGTATTCGACTTTATCCGGCGTTACCACCATGATTTCGCTGCCATAGCGGGCCTGAATCCTGTTAGACATGAAGTAGCCGTCGTCGTCCAATTCCATATTGGCCTGGGCAATAACGTATTCGTCTTCCTCTGCCGCATCCAGATACTCAATGACCTCAGTAACCCGGTGGGTTTCTTTATCCACCAGGCGATAGGGGGTTTCAATGAAGCCGTACTCATTGACCCGGGCATAGGTGCTCAGGGAGCCGATGAGGCCGATGTTGGGGCCTTCAGGGGTCTCAATAGGGCACATACGGCCGTAGTGGGAATGGTGAACGTCCCGGACCTCAAAGCCTGCCCGCTCTCTGGACAAACCGCCGGGACCCAGGGCCGAAAGCCGGCGTTTATGGGTCAGTTCCGACAAGGGATTGGTCTGATCCATAAACTGAGACAACTGGCTGGAGCCAAAAAACTCCTTAATCGCCGCCACCACAGGCCGGATATTGATCAGGGCCTGAGGGGTAATAACCTCCACGTCCTGAATGGTCATGCGCTCACGGACCACCCGCTCCATACGGGACAAGCCGATACGGAACTGGTTTTGCAGCAGCTCGCCTACGGAGCGCAGGCGGCGGTTGCCCAGATGGTCAATATCGTCGGTGCGGCCTTCGCCGTTCATTAAACCAAGTAGATAACGGATAGACTCCACAATATCATCCTTGGTCAGGCAGCGGATTTTATCGGAAATCTCCAGCTTCAGCTTTTGATTTAATTTATAGCGGCCCACATGAGCCAAATCATAACGCTTGGGGTCAAAGAATAATGTATTTAGCAGCGAACGGGCGCTGTCCACCGTAGGAGGCTCCCCGGGCCGCAAACGCTTATAAATCTCAATGAGAGCGTCATCCTCGCCTTCGGTATGATCTCTTTCCAAAGTCAGCAGGATTCGTTCGTCATCGGAAAACAGATTATTGATCTGGCCATTGCTGCTGTAGCCTAAAGCCCGCAGCAAGACGGTAACCGGCAAACGCCGGGTTCTGTCTACCCGGACATGGATGGCGTCGTTAATATCCGTTTCCAACTCCAGCCAGGCGCCCCGGTTGGGAATTACGGTGGCGGTAAAAAGCTTTTTACCGCTGGGATCCATAGTCTCATCGTAATATACGCCGGGGGACCGAACCAACTGGCTGACAATGACCCGTTCGGCGCCATTAATAATGAATGTACCTTTTTCGGTCATCAGAGGGAAATCCCCCATGAAAACCTCCTGCTCTTTCACCTCACCAGTTTCTTTGTTGATCAGCCTTACCTTGACCCGCAGAGCAGCGGCATAAGTCGCATCCCGCTCCTTACACTCCTCCACCTGCCATTTTGGCTCTCCTAAACTGTAATCGATGAATTCCAATACCAGATTTCCCGTGAAATCCTGGATCGGCGAAATATCCTGAAACATTTCCCGGATACCTACTTCTAAAAACCAGTTGTAGGAATCCTGCTGAACCTCAATAAGATTCGGCATTTCCAGGACTTCTTTGATTCGGGCGAAAGTTTTACGTTCACGTTGCTTGGTTGCCAGAGACTGCCCCATCAATTTTTCACCCCTCAACAATTTCTTTAACTTCGCATTGGTCACTATATGCAGCTTTTATTTCAGCCACTTTTAACGAGAACACATAATAGCAAGGTGGTTTCCCTTGCTTATGAATCGTCTATTAAGGTTAGTCTTGCCTCTTCAAAATGGAAAAATTCACCAACCTGTAAATTTCTCACGGACCATCTCCGGGAAAGCGCTAAAATATCTTGATGTCCAAATATTTCCTTTCACTTCCAGGAGTCGCATCTTATATTATTATCACATTAAAAATAGTTTGTCAATGTTTATTATAAAAAAAGTCAGGACAAACCCATGAGTAAACATTTTGTAAACAAAGGAGGCTCTACAAAAAGGCCAAATCAGCTACGCTCACGCTTCGCATGTTCGCTTTAGCTGACATGGCCTTTTATCCAAGCTGCCTCACCCTAGTATTTACCGATTGTTTACTCATGGGTTTGTCCTGTGAAATCAGTTCAGGCCAACACTGCCGCCGCCTCCAAAACCTCTTTACAGGGGTACATCTCAAAGCCGTAATTTACTTCTAAGGTTCGCAAGCCGAATTCGTGTTCTTCCCTGGTGGTGGAATTTACTCCATCTAAAGCAATGATTACCCGGTAGCCCCGGTGGAAAGCTTCAATAGCCGTTTGGGTAATGCAGACATGGGTCCGCCAGCCTACAAAGATCAATGTATCTGCCTCCAACTGGTCCAAAACCTCCTGGAGCTCCGTCTGAATAAAACCATTGAAATAGCCTTTTTTCACCACATAATCCTGGGGATGAGGGGCCAGCTCCTTGATGATCTCGGCTCCCCAGGACCCTTCAAGGCAATGATCCTCCCAGATCTTCAGTTCCTCGTCAATACCTTGATGATGGCAATCACAGACATAGATTACCGGCAGGCCCCGGCGCCGGGCTTCATTAAATAAGCGGGACAGGGGATTGATCAGCGTCAGGATGCGCTTACAGGGCAAGGCTCCGCCTTCCAGAAAGTCATTTTGCAAATCCAAGCCGATAATCGCAATCTTAGCGGCAGGCCGCCCATCACCCTGCTGCTCCTCCCTATTTTTCCCGCTGGCGATGGAGGTTTCCAGAATCCGCACCACCCGCTCATATTCCCGCCTTTTAAGCTTTACTCTTTCCAATTGGGCCAGCATCAGCTTTTGCTTATTGGCCTCCTGAGAATTCAGCAAAAGTCCGATTTCTTTCAACGAGAATTTTAAGTCCCGGTAAAGGCGGATTTGCTGTAGCTGCAGGATATCCTCTTCCGAATATAGGCGATAACCGCCGGCGGAGCGGCAGGAGGGTTTAACCAGGCCCTGATCCTCATAAAACCGTATACTTTTTACGGTGAGCCCCGTCATTTCCGACGCTACTTTAATGGTAACCATACCTTCCCTCCTTGACCGGCCCGTCTTGCCCGCGCTTTACCCGTGACTTTATTTATCCCTATCTTGGCAAAAAAATCAAGGCTTGTCAATGCAAGGAACTATAGTTTGGCAATAATCTCCCGGCTGCCGGTTACGGTGCCAAAATGGGTCTCAATATCCCAAAGGGTGGATTCCTGCTCCCGCAAAGCCGTCGCCCTGACGCAATCCTCGGGCACTATTACCTGGTAGCCTAAGAAAAAGGCGTCATGGCAGGTGGAGCGGACACAGATATTCGTAACCACCCCGGTTACCACTACCGTCTTAACCTCCAGATCCCGCAGAAGCAAATCCAGATCCGTCTGGAAAAAACCGCTGAAACGGCTTTTCTTAACGCAGTAATCCCCTGCCTTGGGCTGCAGCTCGTCAATAACCTGAGCGCCCCAGGTACCTTCAAGACAGTGAGGAGACCGTTTCTCAAATTCCCTGTCATGCTTTACCTGGCGATGGCAATCATTAACATAGATTACGGGCACTCCTTTTTCTTTGGCTGCGGCAATCAGGGCTTGCAGAGGTTCCACTACCTCCAGCCCTTCTTTCAAAACCATGGCGCCGCCTTCTTTACAAAAATCGTTCAGCATATCCACAATTAAAATTGCGGCATTGTCTAATTGAAATGCTTTTCCGTCGTCAACAAAATGTTCTGCAAAACCTTTCATGTCTTATACGCTCCTTTTTTGCTAGCCCTAGATAGCCTCTACTTTTTTGCCATACCGGCTACGGCTTTTATAACAAAGGCCGCCGCCACCGCATTAACTACCGGCATACCCACCGGCAGCAGGGACAACAGGAAGCCGCCGGCCCAAGCCAGAAAACCGCCGATATTAACCTTGGGCAGCCGGGCTTCCGCCATTTCCGGATAGCCTTGCCGGTAGACAAACAGATAATCCGCCAAAAAGATACCGGCCAGAGGCGGCACCGTAGAAGCGAGGAAATTGATATAAGTGCCGAAATAATTATAAAAGCCGATGATAGCAAAGATGATGCCGATGGCGCCGAATCCCAGAACCAAGTGGGAGCGTTTGATTGAAGATACGCTGCTTAAGGACATGGAGCCGGAATAGACGCAGCCTTGAGCCGTAGACCAGATATTCAAGACCAATACGGCAAAGGAAGGGGCCAAGAGATTCTGGGCTGCCAGCACATAAGCGATATCCGGGTTGCCGGTAGCCACAGCGCCCACGGCTCCAAAAAGCACCACAAAGCTATTGCCTATAACCATAGCAATAATCATGGTAATGACGGCGGCTTTGGCGCTTTTGGCAAAGCGCATGATGTCCGGAGTAAACATAACGGCGCCCACCGCATAGGAGCCTACGCCCAAAGATACGGCAGCAGCAAAGCTCATATTGCCGCCTTCCTGGGTCAGATTCATCATTGCCGCCATACCGCCGCTATCCCGGATGGCAATGACCATGGAGATAATACCAAAAATCACAATCAGCGGCACAGCTAAATTGCTCAGGTAGGTCATCCATTTCATTCCTTTAAGAGCCGTCAGCGTCATGCCGATACCGCCTAAGATGGCCACGGGAATAATGGGGGCCCAGGTAACAAGGGCGTTGGTTGACTGGCCGATCAGATAAGCGTCAATGGAAAACCAGCCGATGGTGGTAATGGCAACAATAGCCACCGGCACATAGGTACCGGCCTGTCCAAAAGAGTATTTGCTTAACAGGCCCAGAGTCAGGCCGCTTTTGGCGCCGATTACCCCCATGATACAGGCCAGAACTGCCAAAATAACGCTGCTCAGCATAATTGCCCAAAAGCCTTCTCTAAAATTCATGGCTACACCGATAGAACCGCCTACCTGCATGCTGGTTACTACAAAGACATAGCCTAAAGAGACGGTCAGCAGGCTTAGAAAACTCCTTTTTTCCGAGAGAGGCACTCTTTGATTACTAAACTCATCTGCTGCTTCAACTGCCCTGACAGCTTCCCCTATTTTTTCATTACTCATATACGTCCCCTTTCTTCAAACACCATAAAGCAGAGTCTCCCCATGAAGCCGGCAATCTCACAGGATATTGAAATTTCGGTTTCATTCTAAAGCATCCAGCAGGGGGAAGGTCAAGATATTTAATTGAATATTTTGTTTTAATTTTTCATAATTAGAATCCTTTTTCAACCTTTATAGGCCAAAAAGCGCCGCTTTTCTTCACGGCGCTTTACTCATCGTCATTTCATTTCATTTTGTTAAATTTTACTGGCAAAATCGCAGCACCATCTCGGCGCAAGCCAGGCCCACCAGACCGCCGGCCACCACATCACTGACGTAATGGGCTTTTAAGTAAACCCGGGAAAATGCCATCATCCCGGCATAGAAAAATGCGGCCCAGGCTATCCAAGGCCCGGCTAAGGATAATATCCGGGCAGCAGCTATGGACGAGGCTGTGTGTCCGGAGGGGAAAGAAAAGCTGGTGGGTATGGGAATCGTAAGCTTAACAGGACCATGGGTAATAAAAGGCCGGGGCCGGCGGAAAATGTGCTTCAATAATCCTTCTCCTAAAAGGCTAGTGAGAAACAGCGTCAGGATACAGATCTGGGCAATCCGGCGGTATTCCGGCCAAAACAATAACACAATGCAGGTAAGAAGCCAGATCATGCCCAAATCACCGCTGCGGCTAATCAGGCGCATGCACTTATGAGTCAGGCTTTCATGGGAAAATTTAAGGGTAGCGTTAAAAATCTTGCGGTCGAATCCTTTTAGCCAGCCCATAATCGGATCTCCTTTCCTGTATCGTCCTACTTAAATATTATAACGTAGTTTGTCAAATTTGTATTAAAATTTGATAAAAAAATAATAAATCTATTTTAAAAATAAAACAGCCCCTCCCTGGTTTGTCCAAGGAGGGGCAATCTTCCCGCTTAAAAAGCGGCCTTGACTTATTTAATTTCGATTTTGGCGCCGACTTCTTCCAGCTTAGCTTTGATGCTATCGGCATCCTCTTTGGAAATTTTCTCTTTAACGGCCTTGGGAGCGCCGTCAACCAGATCCTTGGCTTCTTTCAAGCCCAGACCGGTCAGTTCCCGGACAACTTTAATAACGTTGATTTTCTTGTCGCCGGCATCGGCCAGGATTACGTCAAATTCGCTCTGCTCTTCGGCGGCGGGAGCAGCAGCACCGGCGGCGGGAGCAGCAGCCACAGCTACGGGAGCAGCGGCGGATACACCAAATTCTTCTTCAAAAGCTTTTACCAGCTCGTTGAGCTCCAGGACGGTCAGTCCTTTTACGATTTCAATTACTTCATTAATTTTAGACATGTATATATCCTCCTTATTTCGTCTGTTTGCAGTTTTGATGGCTAAGCAGCCTTCGGGGCATAAAGATCAGTTTCATTATGCCGATTTTTCCTTGATTTTGCGGTAATCTTCCAAAGCATAACCGAATTTGTTGATGGGGCCTTGCAGCACCCGCACCAAACCGGTGATGGGAGCTTGCAGCATCCCGGCCACCTGGCCCAGCAGAGCCTCTCTGGAAGGCAGATCGGCCAAAGCCTCCGCCATTTGAGGCCCAAAGCCTTTTTTGTCCAAAATACCGCCCTTCAGCACCAGCTTCGGATTGCTCTTGGCAAACTCTTTCAGAACCTTGGCGCCGGCTACGGCATCCTGCATACTGAAGGCCCATACGGTAGTGCCCGTCAGATACTGAGCCACGCCTTCTACACCAGCCTGCTCTGCGGCAATTTTACCTAAGGTATTTTTCATTACCTGAAGTTCTACACCTTCTTTTCTCAGTGCAGCTCTCAGCTTTGTTACTTCCTTAACGGTAAGGCCACGGTAATCGGCTAAAATTACGGAGTGGGCTTGTTCCAGCTTCGCTTTAACTTCTGCGACTAACTGTTCTTTTTCTCCACGACTTCCCAAAATGTACTCCTCCTTTCCTACGGTGATGCAGCACCTCATATAACTTGAAGCGTTATAAAAACCCTCCGCAGACATACGGAGGGTTCAGACTCGTCTTTAACGCCGGACAGCACAGGCTGCCTGGGTTTGATCTTATCCGATACCCACCTCGGCCGGCCGGCTCATCGCCGATTAAACCACAAGGGTGCCCGCTGTCTACAGTAGGAGAGCTTCACTTGTCAGCCGAAGATCCGGCTTGAACCTGAGCTGCGCCCTTAAACCACCTTTAAGGGGCTGATCCGGATAGCCGGACTCATGGTGGAAGAGATAGCAACACTCTTAATGTATTGTCCCTTGGCACCGGCAGGCTTAGCCTTGTTGATGGTCTCGGCCATGGTCCGGAAGTTCTCCATCAACTGCTCTTCCGTAAAGGAAGCTTTGCCGATGATTACATGAACGATACCGGTTTTTTCTACGCGGTATTCTACCTTACCAGCCTTGATCTCGTTGATGGCCTTGGTTACGTCCATGGTGACCGTACCAACCTTGGGGTTAGGCATTAAGCCCTTGGGGCCCAACAGCTTACCCAATTTACCTACTACACCCATCATGTCGGGAGTAGCGACGGCCACATCAAAACCAAACCAGCCGCCCTGAATCTGGGCTACCAAATCGTCAGCGCCTACAAAATCGGCGCCGGCGGCTTCCGCTTCCTGAGCTTTGGGGCCCTTGGCGAAAACCAATACTTTTTGACTTTTACCTGTACCATGAGGCAGCACAACTGCGCCTCTTACCTGCTGATCAGCATGCCGTGGATCAATACCCAAACGGAAGGCCAGATCAATGGTTTCATCGAACTTGGCATTAGCCAGTTCTTTAACCAAACGAATCGCGTCGGCAGGATCATACAAAGTATCTTTATCTACTTTTTTAACGGCTTCCTGATAGCGTTTGCCGTGCTTTACCATTTGATCACTTCCTCACTAATCCACAATTTCGATGCCCATGCTGCGGGCGGTACCCTCCACCATACGCATAGCTGCTTCCACAGAAGCTGCGTTTAAGTCTTCCATTTTGGTTTCGGCGATTTCTCTAACTTTGTCCCGGCCAACTTTAGCAACCTTTTTACGGTTGGGCTCACCGGATGCGCTCTCGATGCCGGCTGCCTTTTTCAACAAGACGGCGGCAGGAGGGGTCTTACAAATAAATGTAAAGGAACGGTCTGCATAAACCGTGATTTCTACAGGAATGATCAGACCAGCCTGCTTAGCCGTTCTTTCATTGAACTCTTTGCAGAACTGCATGATATTTACACTGTGCTGACCCAGAGCCGGGCCTACAGGAGGAGCCGGATTGGCTTTGCCTGCGGGACATTGCAGCTTGATAAATCCTACGACTTTTTTTGCCATGAATATTACACCTCCTCGAAATAAAGTGTGGTATATAACGAGCAAGCATTATTCCGGCAAAAAAACAGACCGTCGGTCTGTTTGCCGGAAGAGGACAGCCACAGCTGTCCCTGCTCTCCCACCCAAAAAGAAAAAATCCTGCGTTTCTGGACATCCGTTGCCTTAGGGCTTAGCCCTTAGGGGCCCGCCGGATTAGTCCAGTTTCTGGACTTGGCCGAAATCCAACTCTACCAAGGTCTCCCGGCCAAACATACTGGCCATAACCTTGACTTTGCCTTTGTCGCCATTTATGTCTTGAACGGAAGCATCCAGACCCTGGAAAGGACCGGCTGTGATGCGAACCCATTCGCCCAACTCGAAGTCTACTTTGGGCTTCAACTCTTCCACGCCCATATAGCGCAATATCTGGCTGGCTTCATCAGCTTTCAGGGGAATGGGCTTATTGCCCGTACCCACAAAGCCGGTAACACCGGGAGTATTGCGCACCACATACCAGGTCTCGTCGGTCATGATCATCTCAACTAAAACGTACCCGGGGAACATTTTTTTGTGATTGATTTTACGCTGGCCGTCCTTGTACTCGACTTCATCTTCCATGGGCACCATAATGCGGAAGATCTTGTCCTCCACATTCATAGACTCCATGCGTTTTTCCAGGTTGGCCTTTACTTTGTTTTCATATCCTGAATAGGTATGGATAACAAACCAATTTTTCTCCATGTTTACCCGCCTAATTCAGGATCAGGCCCATTAGGGCATTGATTCCAGAGTCCAAAAGCCAAATAAACAGGGCGATTACCATGCTTACGCCGATGACCACGGCGGTATAAATCGATAAATCCCGTTTATTGGGCCAATGTACCTTTTTCATTTCCTGGATCATGTTGCGAAAATACCGCTTGATTCTGGCGAATACGCTGGGTTTTTCGCTTTTCGCTACTGCCATTTTTCCACTCCTATACTAGCACCAATAACAACAATGATTACTTAGTTTCCTTATGAACAGTCTGAGACTTGCAGAACTTGCAGTATTTCTTTATCTCAAGGCGGTCCGGATTGGTCTTTTTGTTCTTACTGCTCGTATAATTTCTCTGCTTACAATCGGTGCAAGCCAAAATGATATTTACCCGCATTTTTTTACACCTCCCGAAACGGCAAACCGTCACACTTCACGGAATTATATCCATAACATAGTAGACTCTACCACATGGACCAGGCTCTGTCAAGAAGTAAAACTTGAAATTATACTTTAATGAGACAAAGCTATGCGAAAACAGCTGGGTAAAAACTAGGCGTTGCGTAGCTGAATCAATTGAGCGCCAATGCTAACGGCTATCTCCGCCGGAGTCTGGGCGCCGATAGCCAGCCCTACCGGCGAATAGACTTGCTCTATCCGCTGCCTGTCTATGCCGTCCTTTTCCAGCCGCTCATAAATCATGGCGGTTTTGCGGCGGCTGCCAATCATCCCCACGTACTTTGGCATAAGGGGCAGCGACAAAGTCCACATCAGCCATTGGTAATCCATAAGATGGCCTCTGGTCATAATCAGGACATAAACTTGATCATCCAAATGGAGGACCGGCAAATCTTCGGCAGTCTCCGCCACTATGCAACGGGCATCAGGAAAACGGCTGGCATTGGCAAACTCTGCTCTATCATCAATAACCACCGTCTCAAAGCCTATTTGATGGGCTACTTTGGCGGTTTCCAATCCTACATGGCCGGCGCCAAAAAGATAAAGCAAAGGTCCCGGCGACAACAAACGGGCATAAATCCTGGTTCCTTCCAGATGCTCAGTATGCATAGCCGGGCCGGCTCCGTCCAAAATCAGCTTTTTCTGCTTTTCCGTCAGCTCTCTGCCGCAAACAAAATCTTTAGCTTCATTTACAAAAGCAGTATAAGAAGACTCCCCGTCCAGCAACGTCACCAGCCAGGCCCGCTGCCGTTTTTCCATAGCTTGGGCAGCCAGCTCCAGAGCTTTCTGATCCCGGCTGTCTAAAAGCGTGATCATCACTGTACCGCTGCCCCCGCAGATCATATCCATTCCGGCGGCATCGGCCCCGGAAAGCTCAAAGGGATATAGGCAGCCTGTTCCCTGGCTTTCTCCGGCTGCTGCTGCGGCTGCTGCTGCTTTTGCAGCCTTTTCCGCCACTTCTCCTTCCAGCCTGCCGCCGCCGATGGTGCCGGTTATGGCAACACCGGCGCCAATAGATCTTTGCTCATGATCATCACCATGGTTCCAAACCAGCATCTGTGCTCCTTTTTCCCTGGGCGTAGAGCCCTGATGCTCAATAATCTCGGCCAGAGCCAAATTCCGTTTCGACCCCAGCAAAGCAGCCCCTTCCTGATAGATGTTCATCATGATCCATATCCCCATTCCTGCCCGATTTGTTTCTAAAAGCTTGTCCGGTTATTATACCATACAATATCACCATAGACAAAAAATAAAGATAGCGCTCTGGCTGATCAATTGCACAAAATTTGAACTTTTATATGCTTGACTCACGGAAGGGGTGGGGCGGTAGGCAGTGAGTCTGTTCAGTTTTTTTGGTTGTATGTGTTTTTCGGCGACCCCTTGAGCAAAATTGCAGGTTTGTTATCTTTAAATCACTACTTAGGAAGCCTATTTAGCCTGAGAACCCTGTTTTCAGGTTAAATCACCTATTACAAACTTGCAATTTTGCTCAAAATGCCACGACCCTGGAAACAAACTTGCAATTTTGCTCACCCGGAGATACGGGCATAGACACTAATTCCATCCCGAACCGCAATTTTTGTACAGCCGGGACCGCCGAACAAAGGTTCCGCATAAAACAGAGGCCTTACGTTAAAAGGAGCCAGCCCTTTATCCGGGATGGCTCCTGCTTCATGCTTTTTGCTCAGGGATTATTGCCCGAGCTTTTTTGCCGTTAACCTTATTCGGTAACGCCGGCCACAACGCCGGAACCTACGGTCCTGCCGCCTTCGCGAATAGCGAAACGCAGTCCCTGCTCAATGGCGATAGGTGTGATCAGTTCGATAACCATCTTGATGTTGTCGCCAGGCATACACATCTCAACACCTTCCGGCAGCGTGGCTACACCCGTCACGTCCGTTGTACGGAAGTAGAACTGGGGACGGTAGCCCGTGAAGAACGGCGTATGACGGCCCCCTTCTTCCTTCGTCAATACGTATACCTCGGAGTCAAACTTCGTATGAGGCTTGATGGAGCCGGGCTTTGCCAGCACCTGGCCCCGCTCGATCTCTTTCTTGTCCACGCCTCTCAGC
>JAHDMJ010000027.1 GCA_018436095.1 Clostridia bacterium
CTAGCCGGAGCTGTTTTTGAGCAAAATTGCAGGTTTGTAACCTAGCCGGAGCTGTTTTTGAGCAAAATTGCAGGTTTGTAACCTAGCCGGAGCTGTTTTTGAGCAAAATTGCAGGTTTGTAACCTGGCTGTTTCTTTAGAATAGTGGATGCATTAGAGTCAGAGCGCTAAATACAGCTTAAAAATGGGGTAAAACCGGTTAGCGGGGCCAAGATGCAAGTTTCGGACACCGCTAAACCTGCAATTTTGCACAGTTAGCCCTTGCGAACGGCGACAAACCTGCAATTTTGCTCATCTTGCGAGAAGCCGCGACCAAGAAGCCTTTTCCGAGAAGCCTTTTCCCAGAAGCCTTTTCCAAGGAACTCCAGAAAATCATCCTCACAAAAAACAGGGAAATTTCGGATCGGTGCCACTAAGCATCCGTCCCGGAATCTCCCTGTTTCCTTTGTTACTTATTGCGGTTTAAACCGGACCGGCTAGCAGCCGTCGCCCAGGCAAACCTTAAAAACCTTAATGTTTATACCAATTCGATATAGCACATCATAGCAGCGTCGCCTTTACGGGGACCACTTTTGATGATCCGGGTATAGCCGCCATTGCGTTCTTTATATTTCGGCGCCACTTCGTCGAAAAGGTTTTTGACCACCGTCTCATCCATCATATAGGCCATAGCCTGACGGCGGGCAGCCAGGTCTCCCTGTTTACCCAAGGTGATCATTTTTTCTGCGGTGCAGCGCAATTCTTTAGCTTTCTGCTCCGTAGTTTCAATTCTGCCATGGCGGATCAGCGCTGTGGTCAGATGCCGCATCAAGGCCCTGCGCTGTCCGGTGGTTCTGCCTAATTTTCTTTGTACCACAGTACCTTCCCCCTATTCGTCAAACTTTCTGAGACCAAGGCCCAGAGAGCTTAGCTTTTCATCTACTTCTTCCAAGGATTTTTTGCCCAGGTTCCGTACCTTCATCATGTCGTCTTCCGTTTTCATGATCAACTCGCCTACGGTGTTGATGCCGGCCCGTTTCAGGCAGTTGTAAGAGCGGACGGAGAGATCCAGTTCCTCGATACTCATATCCAGGATCTTATCTTTTTCCTCTTCCACTTTGTTGACCATGATCTCCACATCGCTGACTTTTTCCGTCAGACCCATGAAAATCTTCAGATAGTCATGAAGAATCTTGGCGGAAAGGCTTACAGCCTCATCAGGAACTAAGGAGCCGTCAGTCCATACTTCCATGGAAAGCCGGTCATAATTGGTGCCGGTGGCGTCCCAGGCAGCCGTTACGGTGTAATTAACCTTGGTTACCGGCGAGAAGATGGAGTCCACCGGAATTACACCGATGACGTCATCCTTCTTGTTCTTGTCACCGGAACGATAGCCCCTGCCCCGCTCTACCATAATCTCCATGGATAAACGGGCATCATCTTCCAAAGTAGCAATGACCAGATCCTTATTCAGGATCTCCACTTGGCTGTTGGGCTCAATGTCACCTGCTGTAACGGGCCCGGCAGTATCGGCTTCCAGCCGCAGAGTATGGGTCTCATCATCAAAAATCTTCAAAGACAAGGCCTTCAGATTCAAGATGATATCCGTCACATCCTCCACAACCCCGGGAATCGTAGAAAATTCATGGAGTACGCCTTCAACTTTGACGGATGTTACCGCCGCGCCGGGCAGAGAAGACAATAGGATACGCCGCAGGGAATTTCCCAAAGTAATACCATAGCCTTTTTCTAAGGGTTCTACCACAAAACGGGCATATTGCCTGTCTTCACTGGTTTCCACGCATTCGATTTTTGGCTTTTCGATCTCTATCATCGGCTTCCTCCCTCTGGCTTTTTATCGAGAATACAATTCGACGATCAGATGCTCCTGTACAGGAATGTCGATGCTGTCCCGATTAGGTAAAGCCACAACGCGGCCTACCATGCCTTCCGCATCCAGTTCCAACCAGGAGGGAATCGTTTTGCCGGCAGCCAATTCTTTGATTTCCTTAAATTTAGGGGATTCTTTGCTTTTTGCCTTTACTGCGATCACGTCGCCGGGTTTCACCGTCATGGACGGGATATTGGCCTTGTGACCGTTTAACGTATAATGATTGTGTCTTACCAACTGCCGGGCTTCTTTACGGGAATTAGCAAATCCCAGACGGAATACTACGTTGTCCAGACGGCGCTCCAAAAGCATCAGGAAGTTTTCACCCACAACGCCTTTTTGCCGCTCGGCTCTGTTGAAAGTCAGCTTAAACTGGCCTTCCTGCATACCGTAGATTCTCTTGGTCTTTTGCTTTTCCCGAAGCTGAGTGCCGTACTCGGTAACCTTCTTGCGGCTCTGGCCGTGCTGGCCAGGGGTGGCTCTGCCCTTTTCGATGGCACATTTCTTCGTGTAGCACCGGTCACCCTTTAAAAATAGCTTCATTCCTTCCCGGCGGCACAGCCTGCAGACAGGACCTGTATATCTTGCCATATCGCATATCCTCCTTATACTCTGCGGCGCTTAGGCGGCCGGCAGCCATTGTGGGGAATGGGTGTTACGTCTTTGATGGCGCTGACCTCCAGGCCCGTGGCCTGTAAGGAACGAATAGCTGCCTCCCGGCCGGAGCCGGGGCCTTTGACGAAGCATTCCACTTCCCGCATTCCGTGTTCCATAGCAGCTTTGGCCGCTTTTTCCGCAGCCATCTGAGCAGCAAAAGGAGTGCTCTTTCTGGAACCGCGGAAACCCATACCGCCGGAGCTAGCCCAGGAAATGGCGTTGCCGTTAGTGTCGGTGATGGTCACGATGGTATTGTTGAATGTGGACTGAATATGGGCTACGCCCTTATCCACATTTTTACGCTCTCTGCGTTTGACCCTGGTTGTAACATTTCTCTTGGCCATTTAGTGATCTCCCCCTTACTTCTTCTTGCCGGCGATGGTGCGGCGCGGACCTTTGCGTGTGCGAGCATTGGTTTTTGTCCTCTGACCTCTCACCGGCAGACCCTTGCGGTGGCGGAGACCGCGGTAGCAGCCAATTTCCATGAGCCGTTTGATATTAAGGGAAACTTCCCTTCTCAGGTCGCCCTCAACCTTGATGTTATCGCCAATAGCTTCTCTCAGGCGAGCCACTTCGTCTTCCGTCAAATCCCTGACTCTGGTGTCCGGATTGACGTTGGCTGTTTCCAAAAGCATTTTGGACGTGGATCTGCCGATCCCAAAAATGTAAGTCAACCCGATTTCTACCCGTTTATCACGGGGCAGGTCGACACCCGCAATTCTTGCCATGCCCATACCTCCTTGGCTTATTTTTCGGTGTAATTAAATAGCTTATTAGCCCTGACGCTGCTTATGCTTGGGATTTTCGCAAATCACCCGCACAACGCCTTTACGTTTAATGATTTTGCATTTTTCGCAAATAGCCTTAACAGATGGCCTTACTTTCATTGCGCTAGCCTCCTTTGACGAAAGCATTCGTCATTTCCTGCTGATCTCTTCCGCATGTGCATTTTGTTTACTTGTATCGATAAGTGATACGTCCCCGGCTCAAATCATAAGGGGACAACTCCACGGTGACACGGTCGCCAGGCAGAATCCGGATAAAATTCATGCGAATCTTGCCGGAGACATGCGCTAAAACCTGATGCCCATTTGCTAACTCAACTTTGAACATGGCATTGGGCAAGGGTTCAACGACGGTTCCTTCAACTTCGATCACATCTTGTTTTGACATGGAGCCCATACCTCCTTCTGAATGGCCAGGTTATCTATTCTGATAGGATTACCAGTTTTTTCATGTCTTAAACAGTCTCCGCCAGCAGCCGCCTTAGCGGAGCCCTGATTAAGAGGATGAAGCAAAATATAAATCATAGTTCTACTGCTCCAAGGCTTCCAGAATGGCTGCCGTCACCTGGTCTTTACCCTGGTCGCCGTCGATATCCACCAACAAGCCCTTATCACGGTAAAAACTAATCAGAGGTGAAGTCTGCTGACTGTAAACCTCCAGACGGCGGCGAACAGTTTCTTCCTTATCGTCGTCCCTCTGATATAAAGGGCCGCCGCAGGCATCACAGACATCCGGTTTTTTGGAGGGGCTGTAGCTGATGTGGTATAAGGCGCCGCAATCCTTGCAGGTGCGGCGGCCGGTAATCCGGTCAATCAGTGCATTAGCATCCACGTCGATGCAAAGCACAGAGTCCAAAGCTTTGCCCAGCTCCTCAAGAATCCCTTCCAAAGCCTCAGCCTGGTAAACCGTCCGGGGAAAGCCGTCCAGCAAAAAGCCTTTAGCGCAATCCTCCAAAGCCAGCCTGTCGCGAACAATGCCGATGGTGACTTCGTCGGGCACCAGAGCTCCGCTGTCCATATAGCGTTTAGCTTCAAGACCCATAGGAGTCTGGTCTTTAACGGCTTTGCGGAACATATCGCCGGTAGAGATATGAGGAATATCCAGTTTCGCCGCTAAAACAACGGCTTGAGTGCCTTTGCCGGCTCCGGGAGGGCCCAGTAAAATAATATTATTCATCTGTATATCCTCCCTCGCCTATTTCAAAAATCCTTGGTAATTGCGCATCATCAACTGAGATTCCAACTGCTTTACGGAATCCAGAACCACGCCCACCACGATCAAAAGGCTGGTACTGCCCAAAGAAAGCTCCATAGCGGTAAAGCCCACAAGAATGGTGGGTACCGTGGCAATAATCGCTAAGAAGATAGCGCCGGCCAGGGTGATCCGCTGAGAGATTTTGGACAAGTGATCGGAAGTGGGACGTCCGGGCCGCAGGCCGGGAATAAAGCCGCCGTACTTCTTCAGGTCGTCGGCAATCTGCATGACATTGAGAGTGATGGCCGAATAAAAGAAAGTGAAGAAGATGATGAGCAGCGCATAAACCAGCTGATACCAGAAGAGCTTGGGGTTAAAGAAATTGGCTATCGCCACAGCTCCGGCACTGGCAGGAAACCAGCTGGCAATCTGTCCGGGGAAGGACAGAATAGTCATGGCAAAGATGATGGGGATAACGCCGGCTTGGTTGACCCGCAGAGGGATATGGGTGTTTTGTCCCCCATATACTTTACGGCCCACAACCCGTTTGGCGTATTGCACCGGTACCCGGCGCTGGCCTTCATTCAGCATTACCACTGCTGCTACCATCAAAACGGCACAAATCAGCATGATCAGCACCACAAAGATGTTGGTAGTCCCGCTTACTAAGTAATCGTAAATATGGAGCAAACCAAAGGGCAGACGGGAAACGATACCGGCGAAAATCAGAATGGAAATACCGTTGCCAATACCATTTTCATTGATCAACTCACCCATCCACATCAGGAAGGCGGTGCCCGCCGTCAGGGAAAGGGCTACGATAGCTACGTTGAACCAGTTATAGCTGAGGTAAGCAGTACGGAAGCCGATGGAAATACCAACGGCCTGTACAAAAGCCAATGCCACAGTCAGATAACGGGTGTAAGAAGCAATCTTCTTTCTGCCGTCAGGCTCTTTGCTTAAACGTTCCAGAGAAGGGATTACTACGGTTAACAACTGCAATATGATCGATGCATTGACGTAAGGGGTGATGCTCATGGCGAAAACCGAGAAATTCTTAAAAGCGCCGCCAGAGATCACATCAAAGAAGCCCAATAGCTGGCCGCTGCTCAACTGCTTGATAATGTCCGTATCAATCCCCGGCACCGGCACATGGGTGCCGATACGGAAGACCACGATCATCATCAGCGTGAAAAGAAGCTTCTTCCGCAGTTCCGGTACCTTAAACGCATTTCTCATGACCTCGATCAAATTAAATCACCTCAATCGAGCCGCCGGCGGCTTTAATCTTCTCTTCCGCAGTTTTTGAGAAACCCTTAGCCTTAACGTTAAGAGCTTTCGTGATCTCACCCCGGCCTAAGATCCTGATGCCATCCCGGACGTTTTTCACCAGTCCGCTAGCCACCAGAGCTTCCGTGTTAACGGTAGCGCCGGCTTCGAACCGGGCTTCTAAGTCTTCCAAATTAACTTCCACGTAATTTTTCTTGAAAATATTAGTAAAGCCTCTCTTTGGCATACGCCGTTGCAGCGGCGTCTGGCCGCCTTCAAAGTAAGGACCTTTACCGCCGCCGGAGCGAGCTTTCTGGCCTTTATGTCCTTTGCCGGAGGTCTTGCCAAGACCGGAACCAACGCCCCGGCCCAGCCGTTTCTCGGCATGCCGGGAACCAGGCGCCGGCTTTAATTCAGACAGTTTCATCGCCTATGTACCTCCTTGAAATTATTGAACATCTTCCACGGTTACCAGATGAGCAATCCGGCGAACCTTGCCGAGAATATCCGGCGTTTTGGCCTGGACTACGCTGGAGTTCAGCTTGCCAAGGCCCAAGGATTTGGCAGTTTCCCGCACATCCTGGTTATAACCGATTACGCTTTTGACTAAGGTAATCTTCATATTACCTTCAGCTTTTGCCTGTGCCATACTGTCCTCCTAGCCCAACAATTCTTCTACGGTTTTACCGCGAAGCTTGGCTACATCCTCCGCCTTCATCAGGCTTTTCAGCCCGGTCAGCGTGGCCTGCACCATGTTGTTTGCATTATTTGATCCAATGGATTTAGTTAAAATATCGCGAATTCCCGCCAATTCCATAACGGCACGGACAGGACCGCCGGCGATAACGCCGGTACCGGGAGCAGCCGGTTTCATGAAAACCACGCCGGCGCCAAAAACGCCTTTGATTTCATGAGGTATGCTGGTGTTCTTCATCGGCACATTGATCAGGTTCTTTTTGGCATCTTCAATGCCTTTACGAATAGCTTCCGGTACTTCCGTAGCTTTTCCCAATCCAGCGCCTACCCGTCCTTTACCGTCGCCGACTACTACTAAAGCGCTGAAGCTAAAGCGCCGTCCGCCTTTTACTACTTTGGCGACGCGGTTGATATAGACCACCCGTTCGGTAAATTCGCTGTTGTTTTCTTCTTTTCTTTCATTTCTGGCCATGCTCTTTTCCCTCCTTTACGGTTCGATTAAAAGTTCAGACCCGCTTCCCGGGCGCCTTCTGCTAAAGCCTTGACCCGGCCGTGATAAATATTGCCGCCCCGGTCAAATACAACTTCGGTGATACCTTTTTCCAAGGCTTTTTTGCCGATTTCCAGGCCCACCTTTTTGGCGGCTTCCACATTGCCGGAATTGTCCAAGGCTCCCTTTAGCGGCGCTTCCAGGGTGGAGGCCGATACGAGGGTCACGCCCTTGGTATCGTCAATGATTTGAGCGTACATATGATGGAGGCTGCGAAATACAGCCAAACGGGGATGAGTAGCAGTCCCCACGATGTTTTTGCGAATCCGCAGATGCTTCTTCTGCCGCACCGCTTTGCGGTCGATTGGGTTAATCAAATTGTTCACTCCTTTTCTTTTCGGATAGTGGCTGGCGGGCTTAAGCCCCGGCCAGTGCCCATCCTGCCTTGAGTGCAGCCAATATAGCCAAAATTTATTTCAGCCTGGCTTGACTTTTTCTGTCGGATTCTGACGGAGATAGCTTTTCGTTCCGGCTAGGCGGCAAGGTCGGACAAAGCGGGAGTGTACTGGCGTACATGACCGTTTTGGCCGGGCGCAGCCAACAACGCCGGAAGGAAAGATAGCCTGTCAGAATTATTTCTTCTTACCGGTTTTACCAGCCTTAGTACGTACAACTTCGTTGCTGTAACGAATACCTTTGCCTTTGTAAGGCTCAGGCAGCCGGATTTTACGGATGTCGGCAGCCAACTGGCCTACGGCCTGTTTATCGGCGCCTTTAACCAGGATTTTTGTGGGGCCGGGCACTTCAATACTCAGTCCCGGGCCGGGCTCTACTTCCACAGGGTGGGAATAGCCGATGGCCAGCACTAATTTTGTGCCCTGCATCTGAGCTTTGTAACCCACGCCCACCATATCCAGAGATTTCTCAAAGCCGTTGCTGACGCCTACGACCATGTTGTTTACCAGAGTCCGGATCAGGCCGTGGTAAGCCCGGTTTTGTTTCTCATCATTGGGCCGGCTGACGGCGATTTTGCCATCTTCCAGCACCACGGAGATTTCCTTGGGGAATTCACGGGAAAGAGTACCTTTAGGACCTTTAACCGTGATATTGTTGCCTTCGATTTTTACGTCAACTCCTGCAGGCACAGGAATCGGTAATTTTCCTATTCTGGACATCTGTTACCTCCCGCCTACCAGACGTAGCAGAGAACTTCTCCGCCCAATCCGCATTTTCTAGCTTGCTTATCGGTCATCACGCCTTGGGACGTGGAAATGATGGCGATACCGAGACCGCCCAAGATTTTGGGTACCTCGTCTTTTTTGGCATAGACCCGCAGGCCGGGACGGCTGATCCGCTTCAGGCCGGTGATGACCTTCTGCTTATTGGCGCCATATTTAAGATGTACCCGGATGATGCCTTGCTTGCCGTCTTCGATATACTCGAAATCCTTGATCATACCTTCTTCTTTCAGGATCTGAGCCATTGTCTTTTTTAATTTAGAAGCAGGAATTTCAACCTTCTCGTGATGCACGGAATTGGCATTGCGAATGCGGGTTAAAAAATCCGCAATAGGATCTGTCATAACCATAGTGTATGGAACCCCCTTTCATTATACTTCCGTTTACCAACTGGCTTTGGTGACGCCAGGGATTTGACCTTCGTACGCCAGCTTACGGAAGCATAAACGGCAGATGCCGAATTTCCGCATATAAGCATGGGGACGACCGCAGATCTTGCAGCGATTGTAGGCCCTTACCTGAAACTTCTGGGGCCGTTGCTGCTTGTTAATAAGTGATGTTTTGGCCACGTGTTTCCCTCCTTACCCTAACGATCGGTGAAAGGCATACCCATAAGGCTGAGCAGCGCTTTAGCTTCTTCGTCAGTTTTGGCTGTAGTCACAAAGACAATGTCCATGCCCCGCAGCTTGTCAATTTTGTCATAGTCGATTTCGGGGAACATCAATTGCTCTTTCAAGCCCATGGTGTAATTGCCCCGGCCGTCGAAGGATTTGTCAGACACGCCCCGGAAGTCACGAACACGGGGCAGAGCGATATTGAATAGCTTGTCGGTAAAGTCGAACATACGCTCGGCCCGCAAAGTAACTTTGACGCCGATAGGCATGCCTTCCCGAACTTTAAAGGCAGCTACGGATTTTTTGGCTTTGGTAATCACGGGCTTTTGGCCGGTGATTTTTTTCAGATCAGCCACGGCGCCTTCCATTGCTTTAGGATTGGCGATGGCTTCGCCCATGCCGATATTGATTACGACTTTAACCAGCTTGGGGATCTCCATAACGTTTTCGTAGTTGAACTTCTGCTGCATAGCAGGCACAACTTCTTTCAGGTATTTTTCCTTTAAACGATTCATCTAACATTCACCTCCCGGCCATTTATTTATCAAAAGCTTCACCGCATTTTTTGCAAACCCGCACCTTGGTGCCGTCACTTTTGATCTGCTTGCCATGACGGACGGGGGCTTTGCATTTATTGCAGTAAAGTAATACATTGGAGCTGGCAATGGTGCCTTCCTTTTCAAGGATACCGCCCTGGGGGCTGGATTGAGTAGGCTTACGATGCTTTTTGATCATGTTGGCGCCTTCTACCACTACCCGGCCCTTATCGGTATCGACATCGAGGATCTTGCCCTTTTTGCCGGCGTCTTTACCGGTTATTACCTGGACCATATCACCTTTTTTGACATGGATCTTCATCTAATTCACCTCCGGACCTCTCTTTTGGCTCGTTCTTTTTCCGTCATACATTTGCGCGCTAATTTCTTCGGATAGCAGATTGGGCTCCGCCGGAGCGGCGCCGGCTGCGTTGCCTGACTCAGTCACGTAGGTCTAACTACGCTCCTTCGCCAGTCTTCCTTGCCGTCTTGTCTGACGAAAAAAGCTCTACGCCAACTAAATTTTACAGCACTTCCGGTGCCAAAGAAAGAATCTTAGTAAAGTCGTGTTCTCTCAGCTCTCTGGCCACCGGTCCAAAGATACGGGTGCCCCGGGGGCTTTTGTCGTCTTTGATGATTACGGCAGCGTTTTCGTCGAAACGGATATAAGAACCGTCAGCCCGGCGCACAGCACTCTTTGTCCGTACCACCACAGCCTTAACAACTTCGCCTTTTTTTACTGTACCGCCGGGGGCAGCTTCCTTAACCGAAGCCATAATTACATCTCCGATGGCGGCATAGCGGCGGAAGGAACCGCCCATAGGACGGATACACAGCAGCTCTTTAGCGCCGGTGTTGTCCGCTACCCTTAATCTGGTTTCCTGTTGAATCATTCCTGTTGCCTCCTTTCAGAGATATTATGCGTTGACTCCGGGAGCTTTCTCGATAATAGAAGCTACGTTCCAACGTTTGTCTTTGCTTAAGGGGCGGCACTCTTCAATGGAAACTCTGTCTCCAATGCCGCATTCGTTCTGCTCGTCATGAGCCTTATATTTATTGGTCACCTTGATGGTCTTGCTGTACATACCATGCTTAGCGGTAGTAGTAACGGCAACGACTACGGTTTTATCCATCTTGTTGCTGACGACAACACCAGTCAAGGTTTTACGGTTGCTTTTCTCCAAAGCTGTTCCCTCCTTTTCGGCTGGTCTTTTTTCCGACAAACATCTGCGTGCTGACTATCTGAGGATAGCAGATTGAGCCTGTAGGGCCGGCGGCCGCTTCCTCAATCTGCTCGGTCATGTACTTGAGTACACTCCCTCACATCTTTCGTCGCTTGCCTTGCCTGCCGCAAAAAATCCTGCGCCGACTTCTATCGTTATGTCCGTTACTATTATTTGCTTTGCAGTTCTTTTTGCCGAAGCACGGTTTTGGTCCGTGCGATATCTTTGCGCACTTCCCGAAGACGCATGGGGTTTTCCAATTGTCCGGTGGCCAGCTGGAACCGCAGGTTGAACAGTTCCTCTTTTAATTCTCCCACTTTGACGTTGAGCTCATCGCTGGTCATATCACGAAAACTCTTAGCTTTCACCTGCTTCACCACCTATCGCAGTCTCATTTCTGATAAATTTAGTTTTGACAGGCAGTTTGAAAGAGGCCAGACGCATAGCTTCCTTAGCCAGCTCTTCGCTGACGCCGCCGATTTCAAACAGAACCCTGCCGGGTTTAACCACCGCCACCCAGTATTCGGGAGAACCTTTACCGGAACCCATCCGGGTTTCCGCAGGCTTGGCGGTAATGGGCTTATCAGGGAAGATCTTAATCCACACCTGACCGCCTCTCTTAATATAACGGGTCATGGCAATACGGGCTGCTTCGATCTGGCGGTTGGTAATCCAGCCGGCTTCCGTAGACTGAAGACCAAATTCACCGTAGTTGACCTTGTTGCCCCGGGTTGCCTTACCTTTGATGGTACCTCCCCGGTGGGGACGGCGCCATTTGACTCTTTTAGGCAATAACATTGGCCGCTTCCTCCTTCCGGTTCTTTGCCTCCGGCAGGATTTCCCCTTTGTAGATCCATACCTTGACGCCAATCTTACCATAAGTGGTATTGGCTTCGGCAAAACCATAATCAATATCCGCCCGCAGGGTATGCAGGGGTACTTTGCCTTCGCTGTACCACTCGGTACGGGCAATTTCTGCTCCGCCTAAACGGCCGGCGCAGGAGATCTTAACACCCTGGGCTCCTAAGCGCATAGTGCGGTTAACGGACTGCTTCATAGCCCGGCGAAAAGCGATACGTTTTACCAGCTGGGCGGCAATACCTTCGGCCACTAACTGGGCGTCCAGCTCCGGCTTTTTGATTTCGGCAATGTTGATGTTGATCTTTTTCCCGGTCATTTTTTCCAGCTCTTTGCGGAGCACTTCCACCTCGGCGCCACCCCGGCCGATAACGATACCGGGCTTAGCGGTTCTGATGGTCACCTTGATGCGGTTGGCGCTGCGCTCAATCTCTACACCGGAAACGCCGGCCTGAAACAGCTTTTCTTTTACGTAGTTTCTTACTTTAATATCTTCCAGAAGCAGATCGGAGAAGTTCTTTTTATCCGCGTACCAGTTGCTTTCCCAGCCGCGAATAATGCCGACCCGCATTCCCTTGGGATGTACTTTTTGGCCCACTGACGATTCCCTCCTTATTTCTCACCGACGACGATGGTAATGTGACTGGTCCGTTTTTTGATGACGTCTGCACGGCCCTGGGCCCTGGGCATCACCCGTTTAATCACCGGACCTCCGTCCACATAGGCCGCTTTCACGTAAAGCTGTTCGCGGTCCATCTCATAGTTGTGTTCGGCATTGGCGGCAGCGGACTGCAGCACTTTGCCAATGAGCTCCGTTCCTTTGTGAACGGTAAATTTCAGGATGGCCTCGGCTTCCTTCAACTCCTTGCCCCGGATCAAATCAATGACCGCCCGGGCTTTCCGGGGAGAGATGCGCACATATTTGGCCATTGCTTTTGCTTCTTTAATCGACATGTTGCTTCCTCCTCTCCCGGCTTATCTGCCGCCGCTGGATTTGTCCCCGGCGTGTCCTTTGAATGTGCGGGTGGGGGCAAACTCACCCAATTTATGCCCTACCATATCTTCTGTTACGTAGATGGGCACATGCTTGCGTCCGTCGTATACGGCAATGGTATGGCCCACCATCTGGGGGAATATCGTGGAACGGCGGGACCAGGTCTTCAATACCTTTTTATCGTTGCTTTCATTCAACGCATTGATCCGGCCGATCAGTCTTTCTTCTACATATGGTCCTTTTTTAATGGATCTTCCCATATTAAAGAGCCTCCTTTCCGTCAGCGCTATTTCTTCTTGCGAGAAGTGACGATGTATTTGTTACTGGGGTTCTTCTTCTTGCGGGTGTTGCCGCCGATAGCGGATTTACCCCAAGGAGTAACAGGGCGCTTGCGGCCAACAGGAGAACGGCCTTCGCCGCCGCCATGGGGATGATCCACGGGATTCATCACAACGCCTCGGTTGGCAGGACGTTTGTTCATCCAGCGGGAACGGCCGGCTTTACCGATGTTGATGATCTCATTTTCCGGATTGGACAACTGGCCAATAGTAGCCTTGCAAGCCATCAGCACCTTGCGGACCTCGCCGGAAGGCAGGCGCAGGGAAGCGTAATTGTTTTCCTTGGCCATCAACTGGGCGGAAGCGCCGGCGGTGCGAACCATCTGGCCGCCCTTCAGAGGCTTCAGCTCGATGTTGTGCACAACGGTACCTACAGGAATATTGGCCAAAGGCAGAGCATTGCCTATTTTGATATCGGCTTCGGGGCCGGATACTACGGTATCCCCCACTTTTAAACCGATAGGAGCCAGAATATAACGTTTCTCGCCGTCCACATAGTGAAGCAAAGCGATGTAGCAGGTACGGTTGGGATCGTACTCAATGGTGGCTACTTTAGCCGGGATACCGTCTTTATTTCTTTTGAAGTCAATAATACGGTACATTCTTTTGTGGCCGCCGCCCTGATGACGGACAGTCAAACGACCCTGGTTATTTCTGCCGGCCCGTTTTTTTAGGGGCTCTACCAGGGATTTTTCCGGTTTGTCGGTAGTAATCTCGTCGAAGGTTGCAACGGTCATCTGGCGACGAGAAGGGGTTATTGGTCTAAAACTTTTAACCGCCATATCTTAATAAATCCTCCTTTTTGGCTTGTTAACAAAATCCTGAGCCAATTTTTCTACTCGTCGAAGATGGGCAGCGTCTGGCCGGACTTCAGTGTTACGATGGCCTTCTTCCATTCGGAAGTCATACCTTGAGTCTTGCCCTGGCGTTTCAGCTTGCCGGGCATATTCATGGTCTTCACATCGGTAACGTCTACTTTGAAGATGGATTCCACCGCATGCTTGATTTCAATCTTGTTTGCGGTTTTGTCAACCTTGAAGGTGTATTTGCCTTCAGCCATCATGCCTGAAGATTTCTCCGTCACGATAGGCTTGACTAATACTTCGTGGGGATTACGCATCTGCCAGCACCTCCTCGATCTTCCGGACTTGCTCGGCGCTGATGACGATTTTATCGTGGTTCAGCACATCATATACGTTAACGCCTTCGGCGTCTACCGGCTTAACGCCGGCAATATTTCTGGCAGACAGCACTGCATCGCTGCAACCGGTAACCACCAGGGCCTTCCTGTCCACTCCCAGCTTATTAAGCAGCTGTACCATATCCTTGGTGCTGGGTTTTGCCAGTTTTAAATCCTCCACTACGATAAAGTTGCCGGAAGCAACTTTGTCGGAAAGAACGGATTTCATCGCCAGACGGCGTTTTTTGCGGGGAATGGTATAAGCGTAGCTTCTGGCCTGAGGTCCGAAGATAACGCCGCCGTGCCGCCACAAGGGAGAACGGCTGCTGCCGGCCCGGGCTCTGCCGGTACCTTTTTGCTTAAAGGGCTTTTTGCCGCCGCCGCTGACCATAGCGCGGGTTTTAACGCCTACGGTACCCCGGCGCAGGCTGGCCAGCTGCATAACTACAGCTTCATGAACCACCGCCTCGTTGGGCGTGATGCCAAATACTGCGTCATTCAACTCGAACTCGCCCACTTGTTTGCCTTCAACATTATAAAGGGCAACTTTAGACATTGTTTAATACCTCCTTTTTGGCAAAACACATCTGCTATCCTGAACTGCTTAGGGCGCAGATTCCTTCGCAGATGTCTGCCAAAACTATCTCTTAATTTTTTCTTTTCATTAAGCCTTGGCCGAGTTCCGAATTAAAATGGTGCCTTTTTTGGCTCCGGGGATAGCGCCTTTGATCAGGATTAAATCCTTCTCAGCATCTACCCGTACCACTTGCAGGCCTTGAATGGTAACGGTATCGCCGCCCATTCTGCCGGGGCCTTTGCGTCCGGGGAATACCCTGGCCGGGCCTTTAGCGCCTAGAGAACCGTTGCGCCGATGGTATTTGGAACCGTGGGCCATGGGGCCTCTGTGGAAGCCGTGGCGCTTAATGGAGCCCTGGAAGCCCTTGCCCTTGCTGGTGCCGGTTACGTCTACCACATCGCCGGCGGCAAAGATGTCGGCCTTGATCTCCTGGCCCAATTCATAAGAAGCGATATCTTCCAGACGGAATTCCTTCAAATGACGCATGGCGCTGACGCCTTGCTTGGCAAAATGGCCTTTTTGGGGTTTGGACAGGTGTTTGTCCTTAGCAGGTACGAAACCTACCTGGATGGCTTCATAGCCATCGTTTTCTTTGGTTTTTTTCTGGGTCACTACGCAGGGACCGGCCTGGATCACAGTCACCGGCACCACTCGTCCCGCATCGTCAAAGATCTGCAGCATGCCCAGCTTTGTGCCTAAAATAGCTTTTTTCACTGTGCCTACCTCCTAAAGCTTGATTTCAATATCGACACCCGCAGGCAGGTCAAGGCTCATCAGGGAATCGACAGTTTTGGGTGTGGGATCGATGATGTCGATCAACCGTTTGTGGGTCCTCATCTCAAACTGCTCCCGGGAGTCCTTGTTAACGTGGGGAGACCTCAAGATGGTGTACAAGTTCCTCTCCGTAGGCAGGGGAACCGGTCCTGCGACACTGGCGCCGGTGCGCTTGGCAGTGTCCACGATTTTCTCCGCCGATGCGTCCAGGATCTTGTGATCGAACGCCTTTAAACGGATTCTGATTTTTTGCTGTTTGGCCATAATTTTGTACTTCCTCCTTTTCGCCCGACTGATGATTTTTCGGACATACTCAGCGAAAATTCCCCGGTATGGAACTGTTTTTCAGCTCATTCATGACCAACGCCTACCGGCGTGTCATGATCCTTCGGCAACCTTTCGCTTCATCGCATGCAGCCATACCTTCGTATTATAGCAGCAAAAAATAAGCCATGCAAGAGTTTTTTCCTGCCGGCTTATTTCTTGTACCCTTTTTAATTGTAAACAATTTGTAAACTTTTTATTTTATAGTGCGGAGCAATAGCTTGTCACGCTATATCTGTGGTTATCAGGCAAAAAGGCAGCTACACTATGTACAGAAATAGCACCCTAACCATGGCAATGGTCAATGAGAAATGGGCAATGGCAGTAGTAGCGACCTGCGGCAGGCAGCGGACGGCAGTGGCAGTCGCAATGAACAAGGCCCTCGGATTTTGCACAAAGGTTTCAAAATTTGTATCCGGACCCTACGGCGCTGACTCCCATTTGTGCAAAATTGCGGGTTTGTACTCTGCCCGCACCTCATTTGTGCAAAATTGCAAGTTTGTAAAAGCTATTTTGGCCTGTAAATAGGGTTTTCATCCCACTTTCGGATCAAATCTGCTGCAAAGCAGTGATTTGAGGGTGACAAACTTGCAATTTTGCTCAGTTAGCCTCGACCAACAGCGACAAACTTGCAATTTTGCTCAGTTAGCCTCGACCAACAGCGACAAACTTGCAATTTTGCTCAGTCACTGCCCCCTTGGCCGTTAATACCTCACTAATATCTCACTAATACCTCATTAATGCCCCGTTGATGCCCTGTTGATGCCCCGCAATGTCCGCCGCCTTCATCAACTGTCTGGCTAATATCGAAGTAGTCACTGTGCCGACGCCGCCGGGTACCGGCGTAATAGCGCCGGCTATGCTTTCTGCCGCAGCAAAATCCACATCGCCCCAGAGGCCGCCTTCTTCGTCCACATTAATACCCACATCAACGACCACAGCGCCGGGCCGGATGTATTCAGCCCCCAGCAGCTTAGCTTTGCCCACGCAGGCTACCAGGATATCGGATTCCCGGCAGAGGGCAGGCAGGTCCAGGGTTTTGCTGTGGCAAAGGGTCACTGTAGCATCCCTGGCCAAAAGCAGCATGGACAAGGGCTTGCCCACCACCAGGCTGCGGCCTACTACCGCAACCCGCTTGCCTTTTAAAGAAATACCGGCATGATCAAGGATGGCCATAACCGCCGCCGCCGTACAGGGAGCAAAACCGCTGCTGTCGCCGGCAAATATTTTAGCCATATTGACAGGACTGATACCGTCCACATCCTTACCGGGATTAATGGCTTCAATAACCAGCTGATCATCGATTTGCGGCGCCAGAGGACGAAATACCAAGATGCCGTGGATATCGGGGTCGTCATTGATTTGCCGGAAGGCAGCCAGGAAATCTTCCTGGCGGATATCTGCCGGATAAGCATAGACTTCCGTCCGCAAACCGATATTGGCAAAGCGTTTGACGGCACCCCGTTCATAAGCCAGATCATCGGCACGCTTACCGACTCTGACAATAGCCAGCTTGGGAGCGTCCTGGCCGGCGGCGGCTCTTGCCGCCAGTTGGGCCATCATGGCTTCGTTCATCTCTTTTACCACATCGGCTCCCTTTAGTACGGCGCTCATCGGATAGCCTCCTCTACCTTGCGGTAAATTTCATCGGCTAAGGCAGCTCCCCCGGCAATCAGCTTCTCGGCTTTTTCCCGGATTTCCTCAGCCTGCCGGCGGTTTTCCATGGATTTCACATTAATAAAGATGTTCATGGCCGCTCCCAAGATGGCTGCTCTCAGCATTTGCACGCCTACGCCCACATCGCTGACGGCCAGACGGCTGCCCTTTTCCGCCAGCTCGGCGTGAAGCAACAAGCCTTCGTAAGCCTGCTCCATGATCTCCAGAGGGACCAGGCTGGCGGCCAGAAGAGCTTCTTCCATCACCTGATTGCGCAGCAGTTGCTGCTCTGCCGTTTCTTTCGGCAGGCCATAAGCTTTGGATAAGGGCTCAAAAACCTGGGCATCCCGCTGTACTAAACCGGCCAGCCTGTTTTGCAGGCTAACGGCTTTATCCAGAATAAGGGCTATATCCTCCTGGACCGCCGCGTATTTCTTTTTGCCCACAGTCAGGTTAGCCACCATACTGCCTAAGGCTACCCCTAAGGCCCCTGCATAGGCGGCAGCGCCGCCGCCGCCGGGCACCGGTTCTGCCGAAGCCAGCACATCAATAAACTCCTGACAGCTCTTTTCCAGCATTTGTTCCCTCCCTCTGTTTATTTCCTCGCCAAGGCTTAAGCCTTTGTCTTATTACATCTGTTCTTTTATCTAGACCGCAGGAAGCTGAACCAATAAACACTGCCCAGCAAGCAGCCGGCCAGGGTATTGCCCAAAGTAACAGGCAACAAATTCCGGGTCAGGAAATTGGCCCAGGTAAGGCCGGCCAAGGCCTCCTGGCTGATTTTAGCGGCCTCCAGCCAAAGATTGTTGGAGGAAGCCCAGATGCCGGCGGGAATATAAAACATATTGGCTATAGAATGCTCAAAACCCGAGGTTACGAACAAGCAGATAGGAAAAAGGCAAACCAGGACCTTGCCGGCAATGTCCCTGGCCCCGCAGGCCATCCAGACCGCTCCGCAAACCAGAAAATTGCAGAGGATTCCTAAAGTAAAGGCCTGCCAAAAACCTAAATTAATTTTTGTGACAGCAATGCGTACAGCCATAGCCCCAAGGTTGCCCGCACTGGTATTAAATATACCGGAAAAGACCACCAGAGCCGCCACCGCCATGGCGCCGGCAAAGTTGCCTAGATAAACCAGCAGCCAGTTGCGGAACATAGACAGCCCGCTGATTCTTCTTTCCAAAAGACTTACGATCATCAAGTTATTGCCGGTAAATAATTCACCGCCGGCTACCGTTACAAGAATTAATCCGGTACCGAATATCAATCCTGCTACCATCCTGCCCAGACCTTGAAGTTCCGGCCGCAAAAGCAGGTTATGGGCCGCCATAGTGGAGCCGTGTGCACCAAAAGCGATAAAGATTCCGGCAATAACCCCCAAGGCCAGCAGTTTAGCCGTTCCCGAAGATGCCTTGACTTGGGCCCCTTCAACCAGGGATTCGGCAATTTCCGCCGGGGTCAGGAATTGTTTGTCAGCCATTCCGATGCTACCCTCCACGATTTTAAATTTAGTTGTAATTATATTGCTTTGACGTTGCCCAATCGACAGCTAAATCAGTACGCCTATTAAAACAGACCGGATATTCTGCCGTGAATATCCACGTCAATACTCTCTGCCGCCGGCACCTTCGGCAAGCCGGGCATGGTCATAATATCGCCGGTAAGCACCACCACAAAGCCGGCGCCGGCAGACACCCTGACATTACGGACAGTAATCCGGAAACCGGCAGGGCGGCCCAGCTTGGCTCCGTCATCGGACAAGGAGTATTGGGTTTTGGCCATACAGACCGGCAAATTGCCAAAGCCTAAGGCCGTCAGCTTATCCAGCTCCTTTAATGCGGCAGGAGCAAAATCCACACCGTCGGCTCCATATATCCTGGTGGCAATAGTCTCCACTTTTTCTTTGAGCCCCATATGATCGGGATAGGCATACCTTAAATCCGGGCTGCCCTCCCCTTCCCTGGCGGCAATAAGCTTCAATACCTCTGTGGCCAGGGCCGCCCCGCCGGGGCCGCCTTTTTCCCAGACCTCAGAAAGGGCCACATTAACCCCCAGCTCCCGGCAGCGCCCCTCTACCAAAGCCAGCTCCTCTTCATGATCCGTAGCGAAACGGTTAATTGCCACCACCGCCGGCAGCCCAAAGACCTGGGTTACATTTTCAATATGCTTCAGCAAATTGGGCAGGCCCTTTTCCAGAGCGGACAGGTCTTTTTGGCCCAGTTCCGTTTTGGGCAGGCCGCCGTGCATTTTCAGAGCCCGCAAAGTGGCTACAATCACCACTGCCGAAGGTTTCAGGCCGCTTTTGCGGCATTTGATATCCAGGAATTTTTCCGCCCCCAGGTCGGCGCCGAAGCCGGCCTCGGTAACCACATAATCGGCCAGGCCAAGAGCCAGTCTCGTGGCCATGACGCTGTTGCAGCCATGGGCAATATTAGCGAAAGGGCCGCCGTGGATAAGGGCGGGGGTATGCTCCAGAGTCTGGACCAGATTGGGCTTCAACGCTTCTTTCAGAAGAGCGGCCATAGCTCCCTGGGCCTTTAATTGCCCTGCCGTTACCGGCTGTTCATCCCTGGTATAACCTACGATGATTTTGGCCAGCTTGTCCTTTAAATCCACCAGATCTTTGGACAGACAAAGAATGGCCATGATCTCGGAAGCTACGGTAATATCAAAGCCGTCCTCCCGGGGTACGCCGTTAACTCTGCCGCCTAAGCCGTCGGTAATATTGCGGAGCTGGCGGTCGTTCATGTCTACGCAGCGCCGCCAGGTAATGCGGCGGCTATCGATATTCAGGGCATTACCCTGAAATATGTGATTATCCAGGAGAGCTGCCAAGAGGTTATTAGCGGCGCCAACGGCATGAAAATCACCGGTAAAATGCAGGTTGATTTCCTCCATAGGCACCACTTGGGCAAAGCCGCCGCCGGCAGCGCCGCCTTTGACGCCAAAAACCGGCCCTAAGGAAGGTTCCCGCAGGGCAATCATGGTTTTTTTGCCCAAATAGTGAAGGGCGTCGCCCAGACCTACGGTGGTGGTGGTTTTCCCTTCACCGGCGCTTGTAGGATTAATTGCCGTCACTAAAATCAGCTTTCCCTCTTTTTTTGAGCCGGCAAGCTTGTTATAGTCGATCTTGGCTTTGTAGTTGCCATACAACTCAATAGCGTCCCGGTCAAGTCCCAGCTCCGCCGCCACTTGCTCAATAGGCCGCATCTCAGTACTCTGGGCAATTTCAATATCGCTTTTTATTGTCATTCTGCCGGCCCCTTCCTGATTTTTTTATCGTTTAGTAATCGTCTGGTCTTGCTATTTCTCCGCGAAGACCACTAAAGCGGCGGCAAAGGCCGCTCCATGGGCTGCTTCATTAGCTTTAATCCGGGCAACGCTTTCAGCCAGCTCCTGATAATCAGGCAATTCTTTAAGCTCCGCCAGCTTCTCCTCCAGCTCGGCCAGCCGCTTTTCCACACCTTTCACCAGCTTCGGCTCCTTGTCCCAATCAAAGAAAGACTTGGTCACTTTAAATCCCGCCGCCTCCACCATATCCAGAATCTCCCGGCTGCTGTAGGTATGGCGGTGATAAACGCCTTTAGCCCGGTCCACATCGCTTTCCCAGCGGTGTATCAACGCATGGGTGAGACTTGCCCCTTCCTGGCCGTCGGCAGTCATTTCGCTGATTAGCAATGTTCCTCCGGGAGCCAGCAGCCTTTTCATCTCCTGAAACAAGGCCGCTACATCCTCAAAATGATGAAGGGAGTTGCCAAGGGCCACCATATCGAAAGACCCTTCGGGATAGCCTGTCTCATAGGCGTTGCGGCACTCAAATTTGATGCGGTTGTCTGCCCCCAGGGCTTCCCGGCCTTTGGCTAAAGCTTTCTCATCAATATCGATAGCGATAATCTCCTGAAAATCTCCCAGGCCCTTTGCCAGATTAGCCGCAAAATCTCCCCGGCGGGTAGCCACATCCACCACCCGGCCTATCTTGATTTTTTGCAGCTCCTGGCCCAACTTTTCCATCATAGGAACTACCTCCTTGCTGTTACGCTTTTATAACTGTTTTCTTCTTGGAGTACTGTAAAACCAGAACCACAATGATAACACCGCAGCCGATGACATCGGTAAGCAGTCCGGGATGGATCAGCAAAAGACCGGCGGCGATCAAGGGAATCCGTTCATACCATGGGAGAACGGTCATCATATAACCGGTGATACCGGCGCCGATACCCACCATACCGATTAATGAAGTAATAATTATCTGAATCACCATCAAAGGAGTGGCATCGATTAAAATCAGTTGAGGGCTCAGCACGAAAATATAAGGTACCAGGAACGCAGCGATAGCCAGCTTTGTGGCATTAACCCCCGTCATAAAAGGATCACCTTTAGCAATGGCGGAACCGGCGTAAGCGGCCAGGGCCACCGGCGGCGTAATATCCGCTACGATACCGAAATAGAAGCAAAACATATGAGCCGCCAGTACCGGTACGCCCAGCTTGATCAGAATGGGGGCGGCAATGGTGGAAGTGATCAGATAGTTGGCGGTAGTAGGCACACCCATTCCCAATACGATGGAGGTAATCATGGCAAAAAACAGGGTGGGCAAAAGCAGGCCGCCGGTGAGGCTGACTAAACCTTCACCGATTTTCAGGCCCAGACCGGTCAGGGTTACCACGCCCACGATAATGCCGGCTACGCCGCAGGCGCAAGCCACCGACAGAATACTTCTGGCCGCCTGGGTGATGGCCCCGGCAATCTGCTTAGGGGATACCCAGGTGCCTTTTCGCAGGAAGGGCACCACAATAGCCGTCAGGATACCCCATAAGGCGGCCCGGGTGGTAGTGAAGCCTTGCATCAGGAAAAAGACGATAGAGACTAAAGGCAGAATTAAATGGCCTTTTTCCAGCATCAGCTTGCCTGCCTTCGGCAGTTGCTCCCGGGGCAGCCCTTTTAAGCCCAGACGCTTGGCCTCCAGATGAACCATGATCCAGATGCCGGTAAAGTACAGCAAGGCAGGAACAACAGCGGCCTTTGCCACCTCCAGATAACGGATGCCTACGGCTTCAGCAATCAGGAAGGCGGCGGCGCCCATTACAGGGGGCATGATCTGGCCGCCGGTGGAAGCTGCCGCCTCTACGGCGCCGGCAAAGTTGGGCGAATAGCCCAAAGATTTCATCATCGGAATAGTAAAGGAGCCGGTGGCCACTGTGTTGGACACAGAAGAGCCGGATACCGTACCTTGCAAAGCGCTGGTCAGCACCGCTACCTTGGCGGGACCGCCGGCAGCCCAACCGGCCAGAGAATTAGCGATATCAATAAAGAACTGGCCGATGCCGGTCTTTTCCAGGAAAGCGCCGAAAAGAATAAACAAAAAGATAAAGGTGGAGCAAACACCCAAAGGCGTACCGATAATACCCTCTGTGGTAAAAAACATATGGGTGATAATCCGCGACAGAGAGTAGCCCCGATGCCGCAAAAAGCCGGGCATATAAGGGCCGAAATAAGCATAAATCAAAAAAATGCTGGCAATAACCACAATGGGCAGGCCCACCACCCGGCGGCAAGCCTCCATAATCAACAGGATACCTGCAGCGCCTACAATAACATCCAGGGTATTGTACATACCGGCCCGCATAATCAAGGCATTATAATTATAAAAACAATAGCAGGCCACGGCTACAAAAACAAGGCCCAGACACAGGTCGATAATCGGAAGCCTGCTGCGGTCTCCTTTAATTGTAGAAGGATATAGCCAAAAAGACAGGGGTATGACAAAGGCCAGATGGGCCCAGCGCAGCAGCTGCTGGGGCACCGTGCCGGTGATGGAGGAGTACAATTGAAACAAGGTGAAGCAGGTCAGAATCACTGTGATGATTTTTGCTGCCATGCCCTTGTATTCTCTGGTAATCGCTTCCCGTTCCAGCATATTTAAGTCAATTTCTTCATTTACTTTCTTCTTCTTTCCAAACAATGGTAGCCTCCCTTTCTTCGTTACAATCCACTGTTTTTACAATATTTGCAGCCACCTGTCCCAAAGGCTGCGCCGCCGGATCAGCAGAGAAAAGGGTTTTCCCGGCCGCAAACTGCCGATTTCCATTTGAAAATCTTCATAGATAAACCGGTGCCGGGCCACCGCCCCGCCAATATAGTTGATCCGTTCCTGCCAATTGGCCGGAAAGCTCAGAATCAAATAGTCGCCCTCCTGCCTCAAGTCCATTTCCGGAGGCGGCGTATCTATCATACCGGCGCCGTAGCTTTGATAGTAACCGGTCTCTAAATTCAGCATCTGCCTTTGGCCGTCCAGACAGTAAATCTCCCGGATATTGCCTTTATTGACGGAATGACAAAAATCCACTTCACAATAAGGCTCTCCCAATACCCTTTCAAAGAGCACCTGTTCTTCCGATACCAGCAGCAAGCTGGGCGGTAAAAGAGGCAAGTATAAACACAGGAGGATAAGAAGAAGGAGACAAGCGGGCAAAATCCCTCTTGTCCGCTTGTCTTCCCTATTTTTCATTAAAGATACTATAGTAGAAAATTTCATTTAGGGCGTAGCAATTCCTTTTTCCTGGAAGTATTTGGCAGAGCCGGGATGCAGATTGCCGGGTACTACACCTTCCATGGCTTTTTCCAGAGCTATCTCTTTGCCTTTGGCATGAGCTTCGCCTAATTCATCCAAATTATCGTAAAGGCCTTTGGTCAGCAGGTAAACCTCTTGCTCCGTCATGTCCTCCCGGACGATCAGCAAAGCTTTAATTGCCAGGGTTTGGCCATCCTCAGCCATATCGTACACATCCTTGCTGACGGTATGGGCGGCAAAGAAAGGATATTTGGCGATCAGAGCGTCCTGATGCTCTTGGTCCAAGCTGACCAGTTTAACATCCCGGCTAACCTTAAGCTCGACAATAGCTGCATTGGGCGTACCGGCCACGCAGAAGAAAGCGTCGATGGTGCCGTCCTGGAAAGCCGTGGCTGATTCTGCAAAAGAAAGATACCGGGGATCAATGTCTTTGTAGGTCATATTGTAGGCTTCAAAAAACTGCTGGGCGTTGATTTCCGTACCGGAACCGGCAGCGCCTACGGAAACCTTCTTGCCTTTTAAATCCTCAATGCTGTTGATGCCGCTGTCAGCCCCTACTACCACATGGACCACTTCGGGATACAAAGAGCCGATAGACTTAACGCCTTTGACTTCTTGTTCAAAATTGTTGATACCGGAAACGGCATAGCTCATGATATCCGTCTGAACAATAGCCAGATCCGCTTCCCCTCTTTCCAGCAAACGGACGTTTTCCACGGAGGCGCCGGTGGCGTTGGCATTAATATTGGCGCCGGTAGCGGTTTTCAATATCTGGCACATGGCGCCGCCTAAGGGATAATAGGTGCCGGAAGTACCGCCGGTAGCCATAATGAAGTCGCCGCTGATCTTCTCGGCAGCGGCCTCGGTACCGCCGGTAGCTTCAGTCCCCTGGGTAGCTTCCGTGCCGCTTGTCCCACCGCTGCCGCAACCGGCCAAAAGAGCTACGGAAAACAAAACAAAAACGATTAAAGTAATAAAACGAACCTTCTTAATCATAATAAACCCTCCCCATCTTAATATGATTTTAACACTGTCTTAACATTCTAAATGATAGTATGATTCAAAGTCAACCTTTTCCTTCATTGTCACAATGTATACAAGTATACGACAAATTATGACAAAAAGGGGCACCCCTTCTGTACCTTCTCAGATTCATTAGGGATGCCCCTGCTTCATGCTTTTTGCTCAGGGATTATTGCCGGAGCTTTTTTGCCGTTAACCTTATTCGGTAACGCCGGCCACAACACCGGAACCTACGGTCCTGCCGCCTTCGCGAATAGCAAAACGCAGTCCCTGCTCAATGGCGATAGGTGTGATCAGTTCGATAACCATCTTGATGTTGTCGCCAGGCATACACATCTCAACACCTTCCGGCAGCGTAGCTACACCCGTCACGTCCGTTGTACGGAAGTAGAACTGGGGACGGTAGCCTGTGAAGAACGGCGTATGACGGCCCCCTTCTTCCTTCGTCAATACGTATACCTCGGAGTCAAACTTCGTATGAGGCTTGATGGAGCCGGGCTTTGCCAGCACCTGGCCCCGCTCGATCTCTTTCTTGTCCACGCCTCTCAGC
>JAHDMJ010000019.1 GCA_018436095.1 Clostridia bacterium
TATCCAAACTCTCACCTCCCTTTTCCCTACCGCCGCCGCCTCATCGTGTGTGGCACAGTAGATATCCAGTATCTTGCCGCCGTACCGCTCTACCACCCAATCCGCAGGCTTGTCCTCAACGATGCGCTGACCGTAGCCCTCGATCTCAACTTATTTTCCTACACGCTGTGTTGATCTGGGATGAATCCCAAATCACCTGGCCTAAACCTTTTATTTCAAGCAATATTCCATCCGGCAATCTTGACCAATCAAGTCTTGATAATCTTTCCTGGATATATCTCTCCGCAGACTTTCCTTGCTTTACCGCTGCTATAATTGCGGCATGGCTTACTCCTAAGGCTTTTGCCCAATGCGTTAAGCACATTGTCACTCCATTTACTGTTACATGGTGGGCATTTCTCCTGGTGAAACTTTGTCCTTGAAAGGGTATCCACCAACAATTACTGGGCTCATAATGCCCGTTAACATCTCTTCTTTCGATAGTCAGGCAATCGGCATAGCCATTGGCCATCGCCCACTTGGCAAAAGGTTCAAACTCTTTCCATTCAGCGCAAACATTAATTCCTCGTCCACCATAATGGCGATAGTTGGTATCGCCCTCACAGCCGCAACGACTTTGCATTGCCCACCAAACGGCGTATAGTCTGGAATCGTGCATGCCGTGCTTGTAAAGTTGTTTCCGACTTTCTTCACGTCGCCTTTCCCTGGCGCAATCAGGACATTCCTGGACGTTCCCGGACACGATTTGCGAAGTGGTCAAAAAGGTTTCTTTCCCGCAATCGCAGAGGCAACGCCATATCTTTCCGGTCCTTGGGATTGTTTTGATAACATCAAATATCTGCAATTTCCCTTGGCGCTTACCTTTGATTGCCTCATAGTAGGAAGATTTTCTTTGCAAGGTTATCTCCTTTCCCTAAAAAACTTATGATCCAGATGCTCTATAACAAAAATTTGAGTCTCATGCCAGCGCCCATCACAGTACCGGGGGCTGTAAAAATACTTGATTGGCTCCTCCGCTGGCAGTTCGCCTTGATCAAACACCGCTGCCACGGCCTCTCTGGCGGACTCTGACGGCTCAGGGTGCGGCTTGGTGTACTGGTACCGCTCTATCGCCTCTGCCGGCCGGATATCGTCCTCCAGACAGGCCGTCAGGATGCACTGCGCCACAAGCATTTGTCCGTGTAGGCCTTGGTTGCCGGCCTCGGCCATGACGATGGATTCGATCAGCTGCCGCTCGGCGTCAGATATGGCGTAGTGGGGCTTGTCCACCTCAGTGGTATCCGTAATCCACAACGGCTGCATCACCTGCGGCTCCGTTACTACCACGCTGGCTTGGTGCCCCTTGCCCGGCTGCTGTATCGTCGGCGGCGCCGGATAGGCCGGTATCGTCACCGTGGCGGCGTGGATGGATGCGGCGCAGACTACGATGGTTGCGGTGGCCACGTAGGCGGCGATAGCGGCTTTGGCTATGGTGCGTAGGGGCTTCATATGACCTTCAACCTCTTTTTTTCCGCTGCCGGCGGCGGGAAGTATCGGACAATAGCTTCCGGCGGCTCATCAATCATCTCCAGGATTTTGTAGGCCTCGCCTACCTCATAATCATCTAATCCGCGCATGCGCAACCGAACATAGGATTCCGATTTGCCAATCCTTTCGGCGACATCGGGATAAAGAAAAAGCTTTTCCCGCAGCCGACATTTGAGCGTCCATAGCGTGGTGTTGATTTTTCCCATGGGCTCATCCTCTCCGCCCCGTATCGGGGCTATTTTTATGCCGATTTGCCGATAAACAACAGTCGGAAGGTTTCTCTCCCTTTTGGGGTAACAAGCGTCTGCGTTCCAGCCCATTCGGTTTTGTCGTTGAAGCATTCCTTGACCTCAAATAGACCGCTGTTCTTCTCGGCGTAAGGGAGCAGCTTGCCCCGTTTGTCACGGTAAAGATATTTCTTCTCCAGAAGGAAGCCGATAAACAGTTTTTCCTTTACGTTTAGCTGCTTAGCCGTTTCCCGGAAGTTGGTCAATAGGTTCCTATCTACCAGTTCGTCGAAATAATCTGCCTTGGGCTGCATGATCTGGTTGTCCACCGCAAGAACGGAATTTGCTACCTCTAGGGCTTTGCGTTTGTCCCGTTCTTCTTTTAAAGCTGTGGCAATCTTAATGATGGCATCGGGGTTCAACAGCGCCGCCTCCAGGGTCTCAGGCGTCATATAGGCTCCGTGTTTTCGGATGCTGGGAAGGACTTCATCAAATATCCACCGCTCAAACGCTTCGGCTCCGGGTAGTTCTGACTTTGCGGCCAGGCGGTAAATGTCTCCCTCCGGGATAAAGTTTGTTTCCTGCTTCCTACCCAAGGAATCGGTGAGGTGGCGTTTCACCACCCCACGGCAATGCTGCTTAATTGCGTTGGTGGTATCTTTGTATCCAAGGGCCGCCGCCACATCTTTACCGCAAAACAGTACCTTGCCTTTTTCTTCGATTGTGCGAATCTCGCCGAATTCGCCGTGTTTGAAAATCTGCAATTCGCTCATGATTCCTCCTTTCTCTTCTCGGCTTTGTCTAATGCTGCCAAGATTTCGTCTTTGTACTAATGATTTGCTTGTCCCTTTCTTCCGCGTTATGGTAAAATCTTGGCGAAAGGAGGTGATAAATGTGCTGCTTAAATTCCATTGCCCAAAATGTAGCATAGACTTTCACATCGAAAGCAAGAATATGGGGGAAAAAGAATCTTTATGTTGTCCAAATTGTGAGTTCCCGTATCCCCAAGAACATTTCCTTGTCTTGAGAGAGGCTGTTGTCAAATTTGATTCTTCATGCAAACCTGATGCTGAATACACTGATAAACATGGGCACCATTTAACTAATTTTTGGGTTGAACCTTATCCTGACTCAGAAGTAGTTGCCCTGATAATGAAACAATCTCCTCGCCTAGATGTTTAATGTGATCTGCTGATGTTTTGCCGGTCAGACCAATGTAATAATCAATAGCAGCGTTGGCCGCTTCGGTCAGCGCATCTTTGTTTGGTTTTTCTTTTAGGTATTTTGCCACAGCTTTTCCTCCTTTCTATCCTGCTTTTTGTTCCATTTGTGGACACTCTGGTAAAAATAAGCACATCACCATAGAGGGATCAGAAATCCCCAGTGCCGAAACAATTAACCTAATTTCGGAAACACCCGGTTCCTGTTTCCCACACACGATGCGCCTGGCACGACTATAACTCCATCCCAAGGCTTTTGCGAAGTTGGATACACTGCCAAATTTTGAGATGATTGCGCCTTTTAAGTTTACAACTCCAGCCATAACTTTGCTCTCCTTTCGTTCCGTTTGTGGTCAATCACATAGTATCACAATCAGAAATTACTTGTCAACCCATTTGTGGACATTTTTTTATCAGCAGGACAAAAAGTGTTGCGTTTGTGGACAATTTGTGCTAAAATTGACTACATGAAAGAGGTGTTTGAATTGAAAGTCGTTGCGGAGTTTTCAGAGAGATTTAACGAATTGATAGATGGGAAAAGTTATACGCAGGTTGGCGCAGAAATTGGCGTATCCAAGCAAACTGTAAGTGCTTATATAAATGGGTCACGCAGCCCCAAGAGGCCAACGGTTGTTGCAATTGCGTCTCAATATGGTGTAAATCCGCTTTGGTTGATGGGCTACGATGTGGATAAGCAGGTTGCGCCGGACAGTTTTTCTTTTCTTGCTATCCCTGGGATCGAGCCTATGCCAAAAATGAGCAAAATACCTCTTATTGGGTCTATCGTCTGTGGCACTCCGGCAACGGCGGAGGAAAACATAGAGGACTTAATAGACCTCCCCGATAACGTCCACGCCGATTTTGCCCTGAAATGCAAGGGCGATAGCATGATTCTGGCGAGGATATACGACGGCGACATGGTCTACATCAGGCAGCAGCCAGACGTGGAAAACGGAGAGATCGCCGCAGTGGTAATTGACAACGAGTCAACATTAAAGCGGGTTTATAAGTTCCCGGATCACCTGGAGTTGCGGCCTGAGAATCCCACTTACCCCATACTTAGCTACACGGGGCCTGACCTGGAATACATCCGGATTATCGGAAAAGCGGTAGCCTTTACCGGAAAAGTAAAATAAAAAAAGCCCCTGCCGGCTGCAACCGACAAGGGCGTGAATCAAGGGGGCCAGGCCCGCATGATCCTAAGCAAAACAATTATATCATGCCTGGCTTGGCCCCGCTATATCTAATTTGAAAGGCGGGGTATTTGTTATGAGTGAACGAACAAATTCTGCGGAATGGCTTGAAAAGTACAAACGATGGCAAATCAAGGTGCAGAAGAACGGCGTCCGAAGGCCTTTTTATTCGTCAACTCCGGGGACAAAAGGGAAGAAAGAAGCCAACGCCAAAGCAGACGCGTGGCTGGAGAGCAATACCAAGGGAGATAAGAAAGTAAAGCTCCTTTTTGATGACTATGTCAAATATAAAAAAGGAATGACAAAGGAGCAATGGAAAAAGGATAAAAGCGCCGGTGAGACCTGGATTCTGCCGCGCTACGGGCACAGAAATATATCTAAGATTACCGAAGGTGACCTGGACGATATCATTGTGCACGCTTATCAAGAGGGCAATTTGTCTAAGAAATCCCTGGAAAATCTCAGGGGAACAATCCAGGGTTTTTTAAAATGGTGCCGTAAGAAGAAATACACTGCACTTCATCCCGAAGAGATTGAAATACCAAAAGGAGCGAAGGTAGGAACAAAAACTATTCTGCAGCCAGAACATCTAGGAACCCTTTTCTCCGAATCAAAAACACTATATTACGGCAAAGAAGTTGAGGATGAACTCATACATGCTTATCGTGTTATGGTCTTAACGGGCTGCCGCCCCGGAGAACTGTTGGGAATGGAAGCAGACGATATTATCGGGGACTGCGTTAATTTACGCAGGTCAATAAATGTTGACGGCGAGGTGACTACGGGAAAGAATGAAAATGCTATTCGCCGATTTTATTTAACACCTCTTGCCAAGGAAGAAATCAGACAGCAATTAAAGAAATTTCCCGATAATAAGAGAGTGTTTGGCGATTACCTCCGTGAGGCCCGCTTCCGTAAAAGATGGTATGCCTATTGTGCCTATAACGGGATCCCGCGGATCACTCCTTACGAAATGCGCCATACTTTTGTCTCAATCATCAAGGGACTTCCAGAGGGAGAAATTAAAATGTTGGTTGGCCACTCCAAATCCATGGACACAACCGGCGTCTATAGCCACGAGGTAAACGGGGACCTTCAGCGCATATCCGGCAAAATTGCCTACATCTTTAGCAGCCTGCTGAAAAGTGAAGAGGAAAATGCAAAAATAGAAACTGCGTAATCCAGCTAAAATTATAACCCACTTTTAAACCCACTCCCGCAATTTTAGTGGTATATTTCACTGTTTTCATTGCAACTGCATGCGCAAACAAATGGCTTGAGATATAGCATTTTGTCTTTCATGGGTTAGTCAAAAATGAAGAGCCGCAAGGCTGCAACCCCTGGCCGATTTTTGATGAAAATAAGACAGTGGATGAAACCAACATCACTATTCCCCTGGCCTTTTTGCAGGAATCGGCAGCGATTTTTCAAAACTGGAGAGTATAAGGCAGGGCCTCAATTTGATATAGGCTGATTTACGTTTGGTGCGGGCTAACTGCTCAATTTTACAAATTTGTACAAATCAAAATGGGGGTGCCCGCTTTCGCTGATTCAGCATTGGATCAAAAAAAACGGCGGCACCAAAAGAAGCAGGAGCGCTGCAAATATTGCACCGCTCCTGTTGTTTGATTAAGGTACTTCTTACATGGTTTTGGAGACAAAGGGGCTGCGTAATTGAGCGCCAACGGTATAACGAATCAGCGTAGTAATATCGTAGACGGGCAAGCCTACCGCCTGCTGTACCGCCGCCGCATAAGGCGGCATATTTGTGCATTCAAAGACAATGGCTCCAACCTCAGGATGATCCTGAACGAATTTTCGGGCTACGCCCACGATTTCTGCCTCAACGGCTGCAACGTCCATGGTCGGCTGATTATTGCTGATGCTGGTGTTGAATGTAGGGCAATCCTCCATGCCCGCCACCGGCACCGCTTCCTCAATACCGGCGCCCCGGAAGTGTTTTTCCGTCAGATTGCATGCCCGGGCAGTGATAATGCCCACCTTTTTTTTATTGCCCAAAAACCTGCCGACAAAAGGAACCTGCAGCAAGCTTGAGGTCAGGACAGGAATGGAAACGGCGTCGGCCAGCTCTTTTTGAAACATTACCAGAAAACCGCAACTGGTAGATATGGCCTGGCAGCCTTCCGCTTCCAGCTGCCGGGCCGCAGCAATAAAAGGTTCCAGGAGGCTGGGGTCTGCCTCTTGAACCACCCGTTTCGGATTGGCTCCCTCAACTTTAAGGTAGCGAACCGGGAAATCGAAAGTAAAGGCGTTTCCCACATCGCCGGGAATACGGGGAAATACGGTGTCAAGCATCAAGATACCGATAGGCTGACCATAGTTGGTTCTGCCGCCGTTTACAATTGTCATGTATCATCTCTCCTATCTTTGTCTCTGCAAGGGAAGCCCTTATTTATTCCAGGGTTTTTAAACGCTCTTGCCAATGGGCATTGAGGGCTAAACCGGATTTCGTAGTGGCCAGGCCGCCGCAATGGGAGAACTTCAGCTCATTGGGCATCAGCTTTTGGGTTTCCGCCAGGGCATCCACCACATCGTCGGGAGCAATGGCCGAAACAATACCGGCCAAACCCATGTCGGCGCCCATAAAAGCTACCGCTACGCCCATGGCGTTGCGCTTGATGCAGGGCACTTCCGTGCAGCCGGCAGGCGGATCGCAGGTCAGCCCCAGAACATTTTTTAAGGCAATGGTTGCACCTTGGATAATTTGTTGGGGGGTGCCGCCGGCCATCCAGATTATAGCCCCGGCTCCCATGGCCGCCCCAATCCCCACTTCGCTCTGGCAGCCGCCGATGGTGCCGGAAAAGGAGGCTCTATTGCCGATGATCAAACCGATGGAGGCGGCAATCAGGAAGGCTTTGGCCAGTTCTGTACGGTCCTTGCCGTAGCGCTCGGCAGCGGAAAACAAGGCGCCGGGCAGGGTACCGGCGGAGCCGCCGGTAGGAGCTGCCACGACTTTGGAGCCGGCAGCATTGAGCTGAGCTAAAATTACGGCCCGGGCCAAAGCTTTGGCAAACATTTCGTTAACTACCACATTGCCGGATTTGGCATAAGCCGTCATTTTCTTGCCGTCATCGGCGTCGGTAAGGCCGCCGATCAGATTAATGGGTTGATTTTCTCCCCTGTCCAATGCTTTCTCCCATTCCTGCACCATAAACAGGGCCTCATCCAATACGGCCCGGCGGCTGACCTGGCTGCGCCGGGATTCATAATCCAAAACCACATCGAGAATCGGCTGTTTTTCGCAAAGCTCCAGCATTTCGGCAAAGGTGGTAAAAAGGGGAGAATCATTGGCGGAAGCAAAGGTAAATAAAGGCTTGATCTTACGATAGCACATCTGTCCGGCGCTCTCCGCCTTTTGAAGAGCTTCCGGCAAATCTGCCAGAGCCGGCGGCGCTTCGGCAAAAACCCCGATGTATAGCCATTTGTCCCCCAGATTTTGGCCGGCAGCTTCTTGTTTGAGATTCTTCCCGGCTAAAGAAGATACGGCACTGATGGCCTCGGCTAAAAGTCCTTTATCCTTTGTGCTGATGATGATCAGGTGCTGGTTGCCGTTTAGTTCAATTTTCAGGCCGTTGATCCGGTCAATGATAATGTTGCCGCCGCCGATGGAGTCGCCATTGATCTCCCAGGCTTCACCTTTGATTTCCGCCCTTGTACGGAAGGTATTGCGGCTGACATCTTCCTCGGCTATGGCATAAGCCTCCCAGGGAATGCCTTCGGCCGCCAATTCCTTCATGGCGTCTACGCTGGCGTCGTCATATTCCCGATGGCCCAAAAGACCGGCAATCATAGCGGAATGAGTATGCTGGCCGGCATAGGAGCCCATATATACCCGGTGAAAGCCAAGCTGTATTTTATCCGGAGTGCCGCCCATAATCTCCCTGGCCAAATAACCGATGCGATTAGCGCCGCCTGTGTGGTTGCTGGAGGGTCCGTGCATCACCGGCCCTACAATATCAAAGAGTCCCAGAGTCATTGCTGTTTACCTCCTATTCCTCATTAACAAGGATAGTGCTATGTATCGGCTAAAACTTTACTGCTCGCCGGCCTTTTTTTCGTCAGTACATCTGCGCCCGAAGTAACTTTGGATAGCAGATACATCTGCGCCCCGATATCTACGGATAGCGGATTGTATCCGTAGGATTGAGTTCGCAGAACCGGCGTTGTCGTCAGTCGCCATACCACCACGGGTATGCCTCTTTCCTCCGCCTTGCCTGACGAAAAAAAATTCTCGCCGATCACTGACAAGTTTTAGCCGACACAAAGCACTCGCATTAGTTAACATTATAGCAAGTACCATGCCATCGTGGCCAGCATTCACTTTTTTTCAAAAAAGCCCGGTAATCAAGGCTAATTTCAATGCGGGCAGCAGATTTGATGAAAAATGAGCAAATCGCCTATTCCAAATTTCGTAATAAATATTCTTATTTTGGCTTTTCAATGCCTCGAACTTAACTTATACCAAGGAAAATGCTATAATACGAATATTGGAATAACCTTCGCGAAATCGGAATAAGGGAGGAAATAAGGATGATGCCCCTCAGCATTCTATTGTTGGGTACGATAAAAGAAGCCCAGGATTTTGCAGATTATTATAAACTTCCTTCCCTTCTTCACGTTAAGGCCATTCTTTTCTATGACGGCTATGACTATAACGATAAGGCGGCCCAAAGGAAGATTGCCTTACAGATCGGCGGCGGCAGCCAGGAGCCGCCCATGATTTATAACGGCAAAGATGAGCTGGCAAAAGAGGAGAGGTTTGATCTCATCATCAATCTCCGGGACAAAGAGGAGGTGTGGCGGGAGCTGAACATGGAGCAGCAGCCCTTTGTCATCCGGCCTTCGGCTTTACCCTGGTTCAACATGGCAGTAAAGGAGCTGGCTAACCTGGAATACTGCCGGCACATGCTGAAAATCATTACGGCCTATGCTACGGAGGGCATACAAATTGCCGACAGCGAAGGCAACTTCATCTATTGCAATGATGCTTCTTATGAAATAACAGGGGTAGCAAGAGAGGAGAGGGAGGGCCGCAACGCTTTTGAGGTGCAGCAAGACGGCTCCATCAGCCGGGTGCTTACCACAAAAAAGCCGGTTTATGCTCATATAAGCTGCCCGAAGCCGGGGAAGTTCATCATTGCTAATGCTTCGCCCATCTATGACGAACGGCATAATATTGTGGGTGCGGTAACCGTATATAATGACGCAGGCAATGCGGACCGGCTGGCCAGCGTTCTGGAAAAAAAGAAGAAGGAAATTGACTCTCTGGAAAAAAGGCTGGATAAATTAGGCTCCGAAGCTTACAATTTTGAAGACCTAATCGGCATAAGCGAGGCCTTTCAAACCTGTGTTAATCAAGCCCGTCACGCCGCTTTCCAGCAGGCCACCGTCTTAATTACCGGCGAGTCCGGGACGGGAAAGGAAATGTTTGCCCACGGCATACATTATAAAGGCCACCGCTCCGCCAAGCCCTTTATTAAGGTAAATTGTCCGGCCATTCCTTCCACATTGCTGGAAAGCGAATTGTTCGGCTATGAAAAAGGCGCCTTTACCGGCGCCGGCCGCAGCAAGCCTGGAAAATTTGAATTGGCTGACCGGGGCAGTATTTTTCTCGATGAAATAGGGGATATGGAGCTGACCCTGCAATCGAAGCTTCTTCGGGTATTACAGGAAAATGAAGTTGAGCGCTTAGGCAGCAACAAGGTTGAGAAAGTGGATGTGCGGGTTATTGCCGCCACCAACCAGGACCTGCTGGATTTAGTGGCTAAAGGCCTTTTCCGCAAGGATTTATACTACCGGCTTGATGTGATTCATATTCATATTCCGCCCCTGCGGGAAAGGCGGGAGGATATTCCTGTTTTGCTGAACCACATCATTAAAAAAATAGCCCTCTCCAAATCCCAAGGGCAATTCCCCCGTATAGAGCCTGGCGCTATGGCAATTATCTCCGGCTACGATTGGCCGGGCAACGTCCGGGAAATGGAGAATGTGGTGGCCAAGCTGCTGATCTTTCAAAATAAGCAAACCATTACCAAAGAGGATGTTTTGCAGGTGCTGGGCAGCAAAAAAGTCTCCTGGAACGAGATGGGCGGCTTGAACCTGGCAGATTTAGAAAGGAATGCCATTCAGAAAGCCTTGTCCCAATACGGCAATTCCCTGGCCGGCAAGAAAAAGGCGGCGGTCGCCCTGGGCATCTCTTTATCCAGCCTGTATGACCGTATCAAAAAATTCGGCTTGAGTTAAGGGTAAAAGAGGGCTGGCTGCGGTGGCAGCGGCCCAGCTAACTGTGCAAAAATGCAAGTTTAAAGTGGGGGCTTCCTCGGAACAGTGTTAATCTATCGATCCATACACTAAATACAGTGATCAATCCTTCAATTCCACCCCTTCAACCAATTTGAATAAAAGGCTTCCGCTGTGGAGTAAAAAACAAGAGGGCGCCTCAAATGAGACGCCCTCTGCTTGCTTTTTAGGTAATCCACTATACCAGCTTAATACATTTTTTCCTGATTATCGATAACCACTTGGTTTTCAAAGAAATAGGCATTGTTCATCTTCAGCACGTCCCTGAAATAGAAAAGGGGTACGTAAACGGAGCCGTCCTTCAATTGCGGTGCGGTTCCCAGCTCAATAGGAGCCATCCGCATATACACATAGTAATCCCGGCCTACTTCCAGGCTAATGGCGCTATTCAGCTGGATGGTTTGGGTATCCTGCTCCCAGGTCACCTGGTAGCCCAGAGCCTCGGCTATGACCCGTAGGGGCACCATGATCACGTCGTTTTCGGCAACGTAGGCAGAGGGGGCCTCAATAATTTTTTGCTCCACTACAATGTCAGCGGTATCAATATTTGCAGTGTAAGAGAAATCTTCCGTCTCTTCCGCATCAACTTCGGCGCCGGGTTGCGCCGGGTCAGCCTCAGGCTGGCCAAGGCGAATAATTTTTGTGGGAGTAACTTCCTCAGGAATATTCTCATTAGCAGCATCGGGCTGATAGAATACCAGCAACAGGCTATCGCTCAGGGAGCCTGTATAAGCCTGGCCCTCACGGTCGAGGATTTCCGTCTTTTCCCCTGGCGTTAATTTGATCAAACCGCTCTGGCTAACCAGTTCTTTGTCAAATAAGTCGGCCTCCATAGCCTCAGCGTTCTCGGCGGCCCCGGCAGGTTGGATTACGGCGATAACCGCATTATACCGGGGCGGATAAATCAACATCATGGGCCGGTTGGTTTCATAGTAAAGAGTTACGATATCGCCAACCTTGATTTCCTCGCCCCCCATAATGAAGCAATCCTTGGTCAAAACCGGATTGGCGGGACCTTGCTCATCGCTTTCCATAGTCAGAACGCGGTTTGCATCTTCCGACTCAGCTCCGGCAATAGCCGTAACCTTTCCGGTATAGGAAAAGTAATAGGGAAAAATCTGGTTTTCCTCAGGAGCGGCTTGTTCCCCGGCTGCCGCTTGTTCTCCGGCGGCGGCCAGGACAGGGCCAACTCCTAAAGAGGCAAAAGGCATGGCCACAAGAGCGGCGCTCAATAGGCCTGCAAGAATCTTGTTTGTGTTTTTCATTAATATCATCTCCTTATTGAAAGTGTTCCTTCTAGATTTATAGACGCAAGAAATCAGGAAAGGTTCCCAAGTAGGCCTCGCCTCGTTAGGATTAAACCAAAAGCTTGCCGTCTTTTATAACCAAGCGGTCATCCAGATAAACTTCCGGCTTAAGGGTTACGCAATCGATATGTGAACTGGCCTTAATTACGCCCCCAAAGGAGGTGTTGGTGCCAAAGGCCACATGGACCGATCCGTATATCTTTTCGTCCTCCAGAATAATACCGGTTACCCTGGCCATGGGATTGGTGCCGATACCAAGCTCACCTACCGTCCGGGAAAGGGTATTGTGGGGGATAGCTTTTTCTACCAGGGGGGCCTCCCTGCCGTCAATGCCAACGATGACGCCTTTGCGCATCGTGATAATAACGGGCTCTGCCAGACGGCCTACGCCTACAATGCTGCCGTCCACCCAAAATTCTCCGTCGCCGCCATCCTCCAGGGGGGCGATGTAGGCTTCACCGGAGGGCAGGTTGCCCGCCAAGCCGGCTTCCCGGTATACGCCGGAGCTGACAACGCCTTTGCGCCCTGCCAGCCCCAGGGTAAGCTCATGCCTGCCCCCTGTGATGATGCGGCAGCTTTGAGCCTGGGTCAAAAGCTCGGCATATAGCCGGGAGAGGCGCTCTACTTCAACGTAGTCCGCCGTAATGGGGCCTGCTTCAAACATTTCGTCGGTAATGCCGGGCATCGTAGCGATCCTGGCTCCTTTTTTGACGGCGTTGATCCTGGCATTGGTATGGGTTATGGATTCCGTGGTGGGGCAGACGATAACGTCCGCCTCAAGCATGGCGGCGGCAACGGCTGCCGGAGGTTCTTCGCCGCTGATCTCGGCCACCGGCATTTGGATCAACACAGCCTCGGCGCCCAGGGTCCGGGCTTTGGCGTACAAAGCCTGGCCCAGGTGCAGTCTGGCCTCATCGGTAATAATCAGGGCCCGTTCTTTGGGGCGCAGGCCCATGCACTGCTCCCAGACGATGGAACAGCCTTTTTCCAAATTCATTTTCGTTCCTCTTTTCCGGATTGAATTGATAAAACCCCGGCAGACCGCAGGTTGGCGGCGCACCTTAAAGCAGGGATAAAAATTCCGCGGTAATGGCGGACATTAGCGTACGGGGCAAAAGCACCGGCAAGCCGCTGGCCCGGGCGGCCAGGCCTTTCATTTCCACGGTGTAGCCCATGCAATCCATACAGAGCAGGGCCGCATCACAGCCCCGCAGACCGGCGGCGGCACGCTCTACCTCCGCAATGTCCTTATAAGGAGAGGCTGAGACTACCAGGGCCTCCAAACCGCTTTCCCGCCAACGCCGGACCGAGGGCTCTACTTGCTCCGGATCGGGGATCAATACCGCTACTTTCCGCTTTCCCGCCAGAACCCGGGCGGTGGCATGGAGCAGTGGCATGGGTGTAATCAGCGGCTTTTCGTGTTGAAATTCCGGGAATTCGCCGGTACAAAGCAACAGCGTGGCTGCCGCTCCATCCTTTTCCGCCTGGCGGATAGAGGCTTGCAGCAATTCCGTTACCGCTTCGCCGGAAAGCTTTATCTGGCTGCCGTCCCGCAGCCGGGAAACCAGCACCTCATCTCCGGGGCCCGGTGAAAACCGCTTTATAGCCTCCTCCCTGGTGAAAGGATCTAAGGCGCCATATTCTACAACATCCAGATCTCCGGGCAAGCGGGCAAAGCTATCGGCGGTCATATCCGTCCGGGGGGATTGGCCGATGGTAATGGCCGCAATACGCTGCTTGATCATGATTCTTGGCCCAAGGTCTGAAAGCGGGTCATATCGCCGTACAAATTTTTCAGATGGGCAAACTCTGCTTCGTCATAAAAAGCGCATTTGCCGGCGCCGAATTCCTTAGCTACCTCTACAGCAAAACGAGAGGCGGCTTCCACATCCACGCCGTGAGTTGCCCCTGTGGCACAGCCGGCCACCATATGGGATACGGTAATGGCCACGCCGATAACCGGCGCAGCGGTGGCAGTGGTGGGCTGGAGAATGCTGTTAACATGATACAGCCCGTTGCCGTAAGGTGTAATATCCTGCTGGGACAGAGCAAAGACCTGGGGCATCCTGCCGGTAACGGCAGTCATCACATCCATGACGTCATTGGAGGTCTTTAAGATATAGCCTTCCTTGCAGGTTGGGGAAATAGCGAAGCCGTTTACATTGATAATGCGGTTGCCCTTGGTGGTATCGATGGACAAAATGGCCTCCATGCGCTGATCTACTTCCGTGGCGTTGGAAAGAGCCATGTCGATGGGGCTGTCCATAAAGGGCACAGGATCGTGGGGCTGGGTAGGCGCATCGGGACAAATGTGAGTAGCAATGATCACATCCCCGGGAAGCACGTCGCCGTTTTTATGCATCTCCGCCAGCTTCAGCGCCGCAGTCAACGCCGCCAGCGCACCGTCGCCGTCGGAGACAAAGCCGATACGCTCCGGCCGGGCTCCCAACCCTCCAAGGCGGCCAATAATGCCCAGGGTGGGGGCATTGCCGCCGGAAGAGCGGCCATTGGAGCCCTTAATCAATATTTTAATATTATCGGTGCTGCCTTTATCTCCTTGAATACGCTGAACCGCAACCTCATCGGCGCCTCGCCGGCGCAGCAGCTCGGCCACTTCTTCACCATTTGCCGACGGCTTGTCCAGCAAGTCGAACAACTCCAGCATCTGTCGAAACAACATGCTTATCCCTCCAATGTAATTAAAAATCTTTGATTATTATAACGCATCGGCAGCAAGTTTAACAGGTTAAACTTCAAACAAGGCCATTTAAGATAGCGCCGGTTAAGTTAATTTCGTGAAAACTTGTATATTTTTCAAGAATCTTGCAGAACAATTACTGGTGTTATATAATACTGAAAACATTGTCTATTTCTACGGGGGCCATTATGAATTTTCCTTTTCTAAAAGCGGCAAAGGCAATAGAACCGCAGCTTATCGAATGGCGGCGCTATTTACATCAGAATGCGGAGATCGGTTTTGATTTGCCCTTGACCACTGCCTTTGTAAAAAGTAAATTGCGGGAGTTTGGCTACGAACCAAAAACTGTAGGTAAAGCCGGAATTACCGCAACTGTCGGAAAACCGGGGCCGGTGATTTTATTGCGGGCGGATATGGACGCCTTACCCATCACTGAGGAAAGCGGCTTGCCCTTTGCTTGTACAAATGGCAACTGTCATGCCTGCGGCCACGATTTCCATACTACCGCCCTGCTTGGCGCCGCAAAGCTGCTCAAAGAATGGGAGGACCGGTTGCAGGGTACGGTTTTATTGGTTTTCCAGGCTTGTGAGGAAGGCCTGGATGGTATGCAGGATATGCTGGATCACGGACTTCTGGATGACCCGAAGCCTCAGGCAGCCTTTGCTATGCACACCATTCAGGAAAAAACCGGCACTGCCGGCATTCACCGGGGTTATGCCGGCGCTTCCAGCGACGTTTTTACCATTACCGTTACCGGTCTGGGCACCCACGGCGCCGTTCCCGAAAGGGGTGTGGACCCTATTAATGCAGCGGCTCACATTATCACCTCCCTCCAAACGTTAAATAGCCGGGAGGTGGCCCCGGACCAGATGCTGGTGGTCACCGTATGCAAAATCCAGGGAGGCAGCGCCCACAATATTATTCCCGGCACCTGTACTCTCGGCGGCACCATCCGGACAGCGGATAAAACCGTCCGCCAGTTTGCCACAAAGCGTTTAGTGGAAATCTCTCAAAGTGTCGCCGCGGCCTTCAGGGCCACTGCGGAAGTAAAATATGAGGGCGGAGTGCCGCCGATGATCAGCGATCCTGCATTTGCCGGGGAATGTGCCGGATATATAGATGAAATCCTGGGTTATCAAGCCTCTTGGCAAATTCCTCCTATGACGGGATCGGAAGACTTTTCGCTGCTCTGCGATCATCTGCCCTCGGTTTTATGTTGGTTTGGTACCGGCAATCAGGATGAGGGGTACAAGCATAGCGGCCACCATCCGGCTGTGACTTATAATGAAGAAGCCCTGCACCAAATGGCTGCCGTCTATGCAGGCTGCGCCGCCCGCTGGCTGGCAGAACACTGAATATAACGAAGCGGCAGAATCTTGCGCCCTATGACCGAATTCATAAACAGGTATCTGTTTTTGAAGAGCGGGATTTTTTCCTGCTATAATACATCGTTGCAATTTTACTTAAAAACAAAAGAAATGAGGTATTATGATGTCTAAAAAAATGCTGTCCATCTTTCTTGTGGCCCTGCTGATGCTTGGGGTACTCAGCGGCTGTGGCGGCAATGCCGGCGGTCCTGCCCCTGCACCTACCCAAGGCTCCACAGAGGCTACCCAGGCGCCGGATGCCGGCCAGCCCAAATCCGGCGGCGTATTGAAGATTTCTCTGCCCGCTTCCCCCAAAAACTTAGACCCCATCAAGTACACCGGCACTTATGAATCCCAGATCATCCGCAGCGTCTGCGATACTCTGGTGGAGTACAAAATGGACTTGAGCAGCATCAAGCCCAACCTGGCCAGCGACTGGCAAATCAGCGAAGACGGCAAGGAATACACCTTCACCCTGCGGCAAGACGTTTATTTCCATCCCGGCCAATACCAGGATGGCCGTCAGTTGACTGCCGAGGACATCAAGTATTCTTTAGAGCGTTCCGCCAAAGAATCTGCCATGAACCGTCTGGACATGCTGGATTACTGCGAAGTCCTGGGTGAGTTTGAAGTCAAGTGCGTTCTCAAGGATGCCAACGCCGTATTCCTGACGGCTTTGACCGATGCCGGCAACGCCATCGTCCCCCGGGAAGAAGTTGAGGGCTGGGGCGCCGATTTCGGCACTCACCTGGTAGGCACCGGTCCTTTCGTCCTTAAAGAATTCAAACTGGATCAGGAAACCGTTACTGTCCGCAACGATAAATACTGGGCGGCAACTCCCCTTCTGGACGGCGTCACCTTTATGTACATCAACGATCATGCCCAGGCAGCCAATGCCCTGAAAACCGGCGCTCTCAATATCGCCACCTCTCTCCAGGGCGAGGCCGTACAAATCGTCCGCGATGATGCCAATCTGGTGCTGAACGAGACCCCCGGCCTGCACATTGCTTACCTGTACATGAATCAGGTCAATGGTCCCACCGCCGATAAAAAAGTCCGTGATGCCATCTCTATGGCCATCAACCGGGAAGATCTGGTAGCCGGCGTCTATCCTTACGGTGAAGCTCAGATCGCCAACGTTCCCCTGCCTCCCGGTTCCTGGGGCTATGACAAGGGTCTGGAAAGCGCTGCCCCCGCTTATGATCCCGAAAAAGCCAAAGCCCTGCTGGCCGAAGCCGGCTATCCCGACGGTCTCAGCTTGAAACTGTACATCAGCAACACCGCCTTCCGCATTAAGATGGCCACCATTGTACAGCAATATTTGAAACAAAATCTCAATATTGACCTGGAGATCAATCCCAGCGAGTGGGGTACCTTCAGTGAAATTGCCTCTTCCGGCAATGCCGACATCTACGGCATGTCCTGGACCTGGTATCCCGATCCCTTCTTCTTCCTCAATAAGCTGTTCTACAGCGGTGAGATCGGTGCCTTGGGCAACGGCGCCGGCTTCAAAAGCGCCGAGGTAGATAAGCTTCTGGAAGATGCTTTGCTTGAAACCGATCAGGCCAAACGGGCGGATATGTACAAGCAGGCTCTGAAAATCGTTATGGATCAAAATCCGATTTTCGTCTACGGCAACGAAAACGTTACCGATGGCGCTACCGCCAACGTCCAGGGCTTCCAGCAGCGGGCCGACAATGTAATCGTTTTGGTTAGCGACGAAGTCAACGTCTGGCTTTCCTAGCATTTTAACGGGTGCGGCCGCTCCTTAGGGGAGGCCGCCCCATCCTTGTTTATTTGCAGGATTTTGCAAGCGTCCGGCTCCTCTTAGGGCCCGGACGCTTCAAATCATCATGACTATGCAGTAATATCAGTGATTCCGGATTGTTTCCGCCGGTGGCGGACATCGATAATGAGCAGGTGATACAAGTGCTGAAAACAATTTTAAAACGCCTTGTTCAACTGGTTCCCATCCTGTTTGTGGTTATTACGCTGACCTTTGTGTTGACCCGTATGATCCCCGGCAATCCGGCGGCTATTTTGCTTGGTCCTCAGGCGTCGCCGGCGGATATTGCCCGAATGCAGGAAGAACTGGGATTGAACAAGCCTATGCTAGAGCAGTATGTCAATTATCTCACCGGCATTTCACAGGGGGACTTTGGCAAGTCCATTTCCTACAACCGGCCGGTTTTAAGTTTAATCTTAGAACGGCTGCCGGCAACGCTGCAAATTACTCTGACCTCCATGGTACTGGCGGTATTTATCGGTGTACCCATTGGCGTCTTTTCTGCCGTCAAGCAGTATTCGGCTTTTGACTATATTTTTATGATACTGGCCCTAGTGGGCGTTTCCATGCCCATCTTCTGGCTGGGCTTAATGCTGGTGCTGGTTTTCAGCGTCAAGCTGGGCTGGTTTGCCGTACTGGGCATGGGCTCGCTGCAAAACGGTTTCTGGGATGTGGTTCAGCACATGGTGCTGCCCGTAGTCTGCCTGACCACGATTCCCACGGCTACCTTCGCCCGGATTACCCGCTCCAGCATGCTGGAAGTGGTAAATAAAGAATCCATCAAAGCCTTGCGGGCCCGGGGCATCCGGGAATCGCTGGTTATTTGGAAGCACGCCTTAAAAAATGCCTTGCCGCCGCTGATTACGGTAATCGGCATGCAGCTGGCCAGCGCCTTTTCCGGCGCTATCCTGACGGAGACCATCTTCTCCTGGCCCGGTATGGGTATGCTGATTTACAGCGCCGTATTCAACCGGGACTATGCCCTGATTCAGGGGGCGGTGCTTTTTATTGCTATTATCTTTGTTTTTGTCAATCTGATTGTGGACTTGATCTATCTGGTTATTAATCCCCGGGTAAATTACGAAGGAGGAGGTACCCCATGACAACCAAGAATTCCCCTCCTCTGCAAGACGCCCTGGGTTCGGCGGAGCAGGCCGCAATGCTTAAAAAGGAGCGGCGGGCCAACAGCGCCTGGAATAAGCTCTTGCGCAACAAGACTGCCGTAATTGGCTTGGTAATCATTGTCATTATGCTGATTCTGGCTGTTTTTGCGCCGTTGATTGCTACCCATGATCCTAATGCCCTGGCAATCTCCAAGGCTTTCAGGGCCCCCGGCGTAGCCGGCCATATTTTTGGCACCGACGAATTCGGCCGGGACTTGTTCAGCCGCATCGTATACGGAGCCCGCATCTCGATCTTTGTGGCCGTAGGCGGCACATTGGTGGGCAGCATTATTGGCTTGCTGCTGGGGCTGGTTGCCGGCTATCAGGGCGGCATTGCAGACTCCGTCATCATGCGTATTATGGACGGCATGTTTGCTTTTCCTTTTATTCTGTTGTCGATTATTCTCATGACGATTCTGGGTTCCGGCGTATTTAACGTAATTCTGGCTATCGGCATCTCCAATGTGCCCAGCTTTGCCAGGATAGTCCGGGGCCAGGTTCATGTGGTTAAAAACGAGGAATACTGTACCGCGGCCCGGGTTTTAGGGGCCGGCGGCAGCCGTATTCTCTTTCGCCATATTCTCCCCAACGCCATTTCTCCCACCATCGTTTACTTTACCCTCAACGTAGCCGGCTCCATTATTTCTGAAGCAGCTTTGAGCTTTTTGGGGTTAGGCATTATGCCGCCTACGGCTTCCTGGGGCAATATTCTGCAAGGGGGCCGGGGAGCACTGAATACCGCCCCGCATATCGCCACCATTTCCGGTATCTTTATTTTAATTACCGTACTGGGCTTTAACTTGTTCGGCGATGGCGTCCGGGATGTGCTGGACCCCAAAATGAAAAGGTAGGAAAGGATTTCACTATGGATGTTATAGATTACAAGGAAATGGTGCAAGGCCGGGTTCAGGAGCTGATGCCCAGGCTTGGGGAGCTGGCGGATTATATTCATCAGCACCCCGAATATAACTACCAGGAATTTAAATCCTCAGCCGCTGTAGCCGATTGTTTAAATCAACTGGGCTTTGCCGTCGAACACGGCTATTGCGGCTTGGAAACGGCAGTACGGGCCGTCTATGACAGCGGCAAGCCCGGCTTGAATCTGGGCTTCATCGGCGAATACGACGCCGTACCCGGCATGGGTCATTCCTGCGGCCATAACCTGATGACGCCCATTGCTATCGGGGCAGCCTGGGCCCTTAAGCCTTTGGCTGACCAGTTCGGCGGCAAGATTACCGTCATCGGCGCTCCCGCCGAAGAAGGCGGCGGCGGCAAAATCGTTATGCTGGAACGAGGCGGCTTTGACGGGCTGGATACCGCTATGCTGATTCATTCCGCCAGCGAAACTGTAGTCAATGATATTTCCTATTCCCGAACCGATGTAATTGTGGATTTCTATGGCAAGACTTCCCACGCCGCTACCTGGCCGGAGGAAGGAGTCAGCGCCCTGACGCCGGTGCTGGAGCTCTTTAATATTATTCAGGCTTTACGCCTGGAAATTGCCGACCGGGGTAAAATCATCGGCATTATCTCCAAAGGCGGAGAAGAGCCCATCTATATTCCCGACCATTGTCAGGCTAAATTTACGGTGCGCTCCTTCTCCATGAAATACAAGTGGGAGCTGTATCACCGGCTTATTGATATTTGCAGCCATCTGGCGGCCATTACAGGCACGAGATTTGAACATCAGATCGATGGATATACTTATGAGGATATCCGCAACAATGAGGTTTTGGAAGAACTCCTGCAAGCAAATTTCCAGGCCCTGGGCGAGCCGGTGATGCCCCGGAGAAAAGAGCTGGGTATCGGCTGCACCGATATGGGCGACGTGACCCACAAGGTACCGGGCTTGCAGTCTTATATTAAAGTGGTGCCGGCTCTGCGGGGTCATACGAAGGAATTTGAAGATGCCTGCGGTTCCCCGGCGGGATACCGGGCCATCGAGGTGGCGGCCAAAGCCCTGGCCATGTCCGGCGCAGACCTCTTCACCGATCCCCGGGCCATTGAGCGGGTGCGCCGGGCCTTCCGGGAAATGAAAGCAAAATACGAGTAGAGGTGGCCCTATGAACGACCAAATCCTCCAAGTAAATAATTTAAAAACTTACTTTTTTACTGCCAGCGGCACGGCCAAGGCGGTGGACGGAGTCAGCTTTACCATGAATCGGGGCCAGATCATGGGTATTGTGGGCGAATCCGGGTCCGGCAAAAGCGTCACTGCTTCCTCCTTGATCCGTTTGCTGCCCAAAACGGGCAGCATTGTGGATGGCGAAGTGATTTTTGACGGCCACGATATGCGGCGGATCGCCAACCGGGAGCTGCTGAAGCTGCGGGGCAGTGAGATTTCCATGATCTTTCAGGACCCCATGACCTCTCTGGATCCCGTGTTTAAGATCGGTGATCAGATGATCGAGCTGATCCGCACCCACAAAAACCTCAGTCAGCAGGAGGCTTACCGCACCGCCGTGGAAATGCTGCATCTGGTGGGTATTCCGGAGCCGGAAAGCCGGATGAATGCCTATCCCCACGAACTGTCCGGCGGCATGTGCCAGCGGGTGATCATTGCCATGGCCATTAGCTGCCAGCCGAAGTTCATCATTGCCGACGAGCCTACCACAGCTCTGGACGTAACCGTACAAGCCCAGATCCTGGGCTTATTAAAAAAACTGCGGGATGAAATGGGCGTCTCCATCCTGATGATCACCCACAACCTGGGTATTGTCTGGGAGATGTGCGATACGGTAATGGTCATGTATGGCGGCACTACGGTGGAATATACGGAAATGGCCCAGCTTTATGCCAATCCTCTTCACCCCTATACTTGGGGCTTGCTGGACAGCATGCCCCGCCTGTCGGCGCCACCGGTGGAGGAGCTGAAGGCCATTCCCGGCACACCGCCGGATTTGCGGCTGACCGGCGGCTGCTGCGCCTTTTATAACCGCTGCCCCTATATGCGGGAAATCTGCGCCAAAGAAGTACCGCCGCTGGTGGAAGTGGAGCCGGGCCATTTGGTGGCCTGCCACCGCCAAAACGGCGATAAGACTTTAGTTCGGGGGGAGGTAAATCAGGATGACTGAAGATAAAATGGCCGGAACACCGATTATCCGGATCAAAAACCTGAAAAAGGATTATAAGATCCGCTCCTCCAAACTGGGCCAGCCCCCTCGTGTTTTACATGCCTTAAGCGGCGTTTCTCTCGATTTATTTCAGGGTGAAACCCTTGGCGTCATCGGCGAGTCAGGCTGCGGCAAGAGCACCCTGGGCAAATGTCTCGTTCAGCTGACCAGGCCCACTGCCGGCGAAATCCTTTATAACGGCCAGAATCTCTGCGCCTTATCCAATTCCGCTCTAAAGCCTGTCCGCAAAGAGCTGCAGATGGTTTTTCAGGATCCCTATTCTTCCCTGGATCCCCGCTTTACCACCAAAGCCGCCATTGAGGAGCCTTTGATCATCCACGGCTTGGAACGGGACAGCAAAAAGCGGCGGGAAACGGTGCTGGCTATGCTGCGGGAGGTAGGCTTGGACGTGCAGCACATGGACCGCTATCCCCACGAGTTCTCCGGCGGCCAGCGCCAGCGCATCAATGTGGCCCGGGCTTTGGTTTTGCAGCCCAAGGTCATCGTTTGCGACGAGCCCGTTTCCGCCCTGGACGTTTCGGTACAGGCCCAAGTGCTTAATCTTTTCAGCTCTCTGCAAAAAAGGCATAACCTTACCTATATTTTTATTTCCCATGATCTGAGCGTAATCAAGCATATCAGCGACCGGGTGGCTATCATGTATCTGGGCACGGTGGTGGAGCTCTGTGATGCCGACGAGATTTATCAAAACCCCCGGCATCCTTATACCAAGGCTCTTTTATCGGCCATTCCGCCGGATTCCCCCTTTGAAAAAGCCCAAAAGCTCACCCTTTCCGGCGAAATACCCAGTCCTATCGGCGATTTGACAGGCTGCCCCCTGGCGGGCCGCTGCCCGGAACGGATGCCGGTCTGCTCCCAAAAACGGCCGGCTCTCAAGGAGATTTCTCCCGGCCACCGGGCTGCCTGCTTTCTCTACCACCAGGAGGAATACGCCGAGGAATAAGAAAAATTGAAATGGACGGCGGGACCAGGCGAAAAGAAGGTTGGCGGCCGCCGCTTATGTTTTGAGAGGAAGTGTCTTGATAAATGTCTATGAAAGAAACGCTGCACCAACAGGTTATTGAGCGCCAACAGGAGCTGGTGCAATTGGTCTCCGGCCTGCTGCGCATCCCCAGCGAAAATCCCGACGGCGAGCAGCTCACCGTTATCCGTTTTGTAGAAGACTACCTGAAAGCCTCCGGTATTTCTTATGAGCGGGTGGCGGTAAACCCTGACCATCCCTGCGTATTGGCCAAAATGGGCAGCGATGAGGGCTTCAGCATCATCCTCAACGGCCATGTAGACGTGGTACCTGCCGGCAATCGCAGCGGCTGGAAGTTTGACCCCTTTTGCGGCGATGTGGTAGACGGCAAAATCCGGGGCCGGGGAGCCTCAGATATGAAAGCCGGCGTAGCCGGACTTTTGTTTACCATGCGGCTGCTGCAGCAGTCCGGCGCCAAGCTGGGCGGCAACATTCGCCTGCATATTGTCTCCGATGAAGAAACCACCGGTATTTATGGCACCAGTTGGCTCTGCGCCAATGGCTATGCCGACGGCGGCGACGCCTGCTTAGTAGCGGAGCCTACTTCCTTTGACAATATCGAAATTGGCCAGAAGGGTATTTGCCATTTGAAGCTAATCGCCCGGGGTATTCCTGCCCACGGCAGCATCGGCAATTATGTAGGGGACAATGCGATTATCAAGCTGGCGAAGGTGCTCATCCATATCGACGACCTGACCAAGGTACCGGGTCATTTTGAGGCCAGTCAAGCCAAAGCATTGGAAAATTCCCTTTATATTGCAAAACAAGCCTTGGGAGAAAGGGGCCAAAATGCCATCGATCACCTGACGGCCAATGTGGGCCTGATCAGCGGCGGTACGAAAATTAATATGGTGCCCGATTACTGCGAAGCGGTGGTGGATATGCGCCTGCCCATCGGCATCAAAAAAGAAGAGATTCAGGCGGCGGTAGAAGAACTGATTGCCAAAAGCGGTGTAGAGGGAGTGGAGGCGGAGCTGGCCTTTAAAGCCGAAGCCAATCACACCGACTATGACGCCGCCATCGTCAAAGCCGTCCATGGCCACGCCGAAAAAATCTGGAACGCGACAGTGCGTCCCGCCTATCAGTGGGCCTCCAGCGACGCCAAATATTACCGGGAGCTGGGTATTCCCACTATTCAATTTGGCCCCGCCAACCTGGCGGGAATCCACGGCTACAATGAGGATGTGGATGTGGAGGATGTGGTGCATTCCGCCGAAATTTATATGCTGACCTTTTGCGATCTATTGGGAATCGAGTAATAACTGCCTTAGGATAAAAAAGAAAAACAGCTTGCAGAATACGTGTCTGCAAGCTGTTTTTGTTATGCATTATATGGCCGAAGCTTCCCTAAGTCTTACCAGGCCGACAAATAATCCTCATCCATCTCCTGCTGGCCGGTCTTGACGATGTCCTCAAGGCCGGAGGGATCGTAAGGACTCAGGCCTTCGCCGGTAATCACCACATAGCCCTTAGTTTCTTCGGTTTCCGGAGAATAAGCCACACTGTAGCCTAATTTTCTCAATTCCCGCAGGGGCAGCAGCACACCTCTGTAAGGATCGTCTCTGTGGTCCACAGCCACTTTGGCATCCCGGACTAAATATAGCTGGCCGGCGGCACTATCAAAGGCATAATCCTCGCCAAACATAGCGCAAACGGTGGCAACAGGCATATAAGCTACGCCGTCTTCAATAGTCAGGGCATCCCAATCCCAGTCGATTCCCGCTTCTTTGATCAGCGTGATATCGGCATAATTAAAGCCTGAGGGATCATAGTTTTCCCATGTAATCACCGCTGCCGAAACAGGGTTCATTTCATAAGCAATCTTTTCCTGTCTCTTGATGAATTCCGCCATGGTTATGACGTTTTGAGGAGCTGCCATCCGGCTAAAGGAAGCGGCTTCTTTCGTCTTGCTCTCAATCGTCATATTCAACAGAGCCTTACCCTCATAAGCAGCTTTGATATCGTATTTACTGATGTAGCTATTTTCTTTTTTGGTCAGCTCCATATTCAGGACGGAGCCCTGGGTTTTGCTTACCCATTCCTCAGCCAGACCGCTTTCTTTGAGCTGGGTAACGATTTCTTCCAGCCCGGTCTTAAGCTCCTTACGGAAATTGGGATCCTTCAGAAATTCTCTTGCCATCTCGGTGTCTTGCTGGTTAACACCCACAAAGGTTTCCATTAAGAACATCTTGTCAAAAATTCCCATATATCCGTCCAATACCTGATCAATATGGGTGGCGGTATACTCCAGGGTGCGGATCAGCAGGTCTTTCAAAACGGCGGTATCCATGGAAATCTGATAGCCGTCTTCGATCTTTTTCACTACTTTGCTGTCCAGTCCCGAGAAGGCATTAACATAAAAATCCTTAACGCTTTGCAGGAAAGCAGGATCTTGATAGACGGTCATGATGGAGTTCATAGCCTGCATATAAGCATCCATGAAGTCGCCGGGATAATTGACGTCATAGACATCTTCGGCATCAGGCAGCAAGCTGATCCAATAATCCTTGCCTTCCAGCTCCTCAAAAAGCTTAGCTATACTGGCGGCCTCTGTTTCATCCATCTCGCCAAAGCTGGCGGCCAGATCAAAAGCAGCCTTAAAATACGCTATATCGCTATAAATTTTGTTGCCGGTCATGAGAATCCGGCCCATGGACTTACTGGAAGCATTATCAATAGCTATGCCGAGATTCAACAGGCAATAGGGGTCAGCCGCCTTCGTTGCATCCACATTACCGTCAATGGTAAACTCGAGTTTTTGGAAGGGCAGGGCTTGGGCCAAATCGCCCTCGGTCTGATTCAAATCGATGACAAAGGAACCTTCCACCTCTGCTTTTTTGATAGCGTTAACGGCCATGGACATTTCCAAATAGCCGATATCCTCCGGTGAGCAAGCGCCCAATAACGGAACAAACAGGAAAACCATGAGCATCAGAGCAAGCATCTTCTTCATTTTCAGTATCCACTCCTTTTTTATAATATTAATATTTATCTATAATTGATAAATATTAGTACAACTATCTGATCATTCTAATCATTGAACACTAACGATTGATTCCAGAGGCTGGCGGCGTGGCCGAAGGGGAAGTATATAAACAAAGCCTGGCCTTTAACGTCGCTTTCGTCGATGCAGCCCCAGGAGCGGGAGTCCTGGGAATAATTGCGGTTGTCTCCCATTAAGAACAATTTGCCCTCCGGCACGGTAAACTCAGGGAAGTCTGAACGCATAGGCTCATTAAGGTATGGCTCGGCCACCGCCCGGCCATTGACATAAAGCTGGCCTTCTTCAATAGAGATCACATCGCCGCCCATGCCGATAAGGCGCTTGACCAAGTGGTCATCCCGGCCTGTCTGCTCCGGCGCTAAAAAAGTGATGATCATTCCCCGGTGCAGGTTGCCAAACCGGGGGGTTAACTTCTCTACATATAGACGGTCGTCTACCATAATCGTAGGAACCATGGAAGGGGTGGGTACGTATCTGGGTTCAATAACGAAAGTCCGCAAGATTAGGGCAATAGCCACGGCTGAGGCAAGCAATATCACCCATTCTTTGATCTCTTTTAAATTCAGGGAAAACACCAACTTTCTCCGTCAGGTATAAACCGCATTTGTTATCCATTATATGATAGGCGGGGAGAGAATAAAAGGTCAAAATAGAAATAGCTAGGAATTGGCAGCGCATCCATTTAGCGGATGGCCTCGCCCACCCGGTGAACTTTGATCAGATTGGTAGAGCCGGTCTTACCCACAGGAATGCCGGCGGTAATGATCACCAGGTCGCCGGGGGCAACGTAACCGGCCTGGCAGGCCGCATCCAAAGCGGTGGCAATCAATTCGTCCGTATCGTTGTTTTGCTGAACCAGAAGGGGAATCACTCCCCAGCTAAGCATCAACTGCCGGCGTACAGTGGCGATAGGTGTGGTGGCCACAATAGGAGCCCTGGGCCGGAAACGGGAAACCTGGCGGGCGGTAAATCCGGCCTGAGTAGACGTCAGTATAGCCTTGGCTTGAATTTTTTCGGCCAACAGGCAGGCGGCCCGGGCTACAGAGTCGCTGGTAGGATCGTTGACATTATCCATATTATTGAAATGATGTTCAAACTGTTGCCGCCAGATTCTGGAGGCTTCCGTGTGCTCGGCAATTCGGGCCATGGTGGTGACTGACTCGATGGGATACGGCCCGGCAGCCGTCTCGCCGGAAAGCATAATGGCGTCGGTACCGTCCAATATGGCATTGGCTACGTCACTGGCTTCCGCTCTTGTGGGGCGGGGATTGCGCATCATTGAATCCAGCATCTGGGTGGCGGTGATTACCGGCTTGCCGGCCAGGTTGCAGAGGCGAATCATTTCTTTCTGCATCATGGGCAGTTCTTCGGCAGGCACTTCCACGCCCAAATCCCCCCGGGCCACCATTACGCCGTCGGCATATTGCAGGATTTCCTGCATCTGGCTGACACCCTGCTGGCTTTCGATTTTAGCTACGATAAATTGTTTGCCGCCTAAATGGTCCAGCCAGGCCCGGATGCTTTTGACGTCTTCGGCGTTGCGGACGAAGCTGGCGGCAATGATGTCCACGCCTTGCTCCACGCCAAAGCGCAGATCCTCCCGGTCTTTTTCCGTCAGCACGGGAAAGGGCAGTTCCGCACCGGGCACATTGACGCCCCGGCGGTTGGTAAGGCAGCCGCCGTCCACAACCCGGCACTGAATATCCTCATCTCCGGCTTCAAGGGCCTCTAAGCGAATGAGGCCGTCGTCCAGCAGAATGTTTTGGCCGGGTTTGATGGAAGCAGGCAACTGGCTGTAACTGATGGAAACCTGGGTGTTGTCCCCTTCTACCGCCTTGGTGGTCAGAGAAAAGGCTTGTCCCGCCTTCAAGGATACCCGTCCGTCTCTGACAGCGCCGGTGCGGATCTCCGGGCCGGAGGTATCTAAGAGCAGGGCGGCGTCAATACCCGTCTCCTGCTGAGCCTGCCGCAAAAGAGCAATGCGGCGGGCATGTTCTTCATGGGTGCCGTGGGAAAAATTAAGGCGAGCTACATTCATGCCGGACTGTAAAAGGCTTTTCAATATATCCAGGGAATCGGTGGCCGGCCCCAAAGTACAGATAATACGGGTTTTGCGAAGCATAAGGTGAGCCTCCTATAATAGTTTAAACGCGGGAAAACGAAGGTATTGATATATTGTATCATTATTGGCCCGGGGATAAAAGTGCTTTACGTAAACAGAGTGTAAAAACAGGGGAAGGTCATTTGGAGAAAAGCAAATATATGGTATAATAAATAATAAGTATTTGCCATTGTGAAGGAGCGTGGGGACAATAAACAGCGTTATGCGGGCGTTCATCGAAAAAAAGCCCGGTGCCGACGGAGAGGCCCGGGATTTGCTGAAGGATATCCGGGAAAATCTTGAGCTGAAAAACCTGGCCGGTCTGCGGATAGCCGTCCGCTACGATGTGGAGGGCTTGACGGCAGAGGAGTTTGACAGCGCCTGCCGGCAGATTTTTTGTGAAAAACCCGTGGACAGGCTTTTTAAAGAAGAATTGCCCTTGGATGAGGATGAGCTGGCTCTGACCGTGGAATATTTGCCGGGCCAATATGATCAAAGGGCCGACAGCGCCGCCCAATGTATACAGCTTCTTACGCTTAAAGAGCAGCCTATGGTGCGTACAGCTAAAGTTTACGTTCTCAAAGGACTGCTTTTGCCGGCGGAAATCGAGGCCTTTCGCAAATACTGCGTCAATCCGGTGGATTCCCGGATAGCCTCGGCGGATAAGCCGGCCACCTTGGCCCAGGAGTTGGCCCCGCCGCCGGATGTACCGGTATTGCAGGGTTTTTCCTCCTTGGATCAAACCGGCCTGGAAAGCTTTCACCGCCAATACGGTTTGTCCATGTCCCTGGCAGATTTGGCTTTTTGCCAGGAGTATTTTCAGAAAGAAGGCAGAGACCCCAGCCTGACGGAGCTTCGGGTTATCGATACCTATTGGTCCGATCATTGCCGCCATACTACCTTCAATACCGTCATCGAAGAATATACAGTGGAGGAAGGCCCCTATCAACAGCTTTTTGAAGAGGCTATCCTGAATTATCTTAATCTGCGCCGTCAGGCGGTTGGCGAAAACCGTCCTCTGTCGCTGATGGATATGGCTACCGTCAATACCAGGGCTCTGCGCCGCTCAGGGAACTTGGAGGATCTGGACGTCTCCGAGGAAATCAACGCCTGCAGCATTAAAGTATGGGCCGACACAGACAAGGGCCGGGAGCCCTGGCTGGTGATGTTCAAAAACGAAACCCACAATCATCCTACGGAAATCGAGCCCTTTGGCGGCGCCGCCACCTGTATCGGCGGAGCCATCCGGGATCCTCTTTCCGGCCGGTCTTACGTCTATCAGGCCATGCGGGTAACCGGCGCTGCCAATCCCCTGGAGCCGGTGGCAGATACGCTGCCGGGAAAGCTGCCCCAACGCACCATTACCAGACAGGCGGCAGCGGGCTACAGCAGCTACGGCAATCAAATCGGCCTGGCTACCGGCTTAGTGGACGAGGTCTATCATCCCGGCTACAAAGCCAAGCGCATGGAAATCGGCGCTGTGGTAGGGGCTGCACCTGCCGCCAATGTAATTCGGGAAACACCCCGGGAGGGTGACCTGGTGCTTTTGTTGGGGGGCCGTACCGGCCGTGACGGCTGCGGCGGCGCCACCGGTTCCAGCAAAGCCCATGATGAGCAGAGCATCGAGACATCCGGCGCCGAGGTCCAAAAAGGCAACGCCCCCACGGAACGCAAGCTCCAGCGTTTATACCGCAATCCGGATTTCTCCCGGCTGATTAAACGCTGCAATGACTTCGGCGCCGGCGGCGTCAGCGTTGCTATTGGCGAATTGGCCCCCAGCCTGGACATTGACCTGGATAAAGTACCGAAAAAATACGAAGGCTTAGACGGAACGGAGCTGGCTATTTCCGAATCCCAGGAGAGGATGGCCATCGTCATTGCTCCCGATTCCTTGGAAAAGGTCTTGGCTTTAGCTGCCGCCGAAAACCTGGAGGCTACCGTGGTTGCCGGCATCGCCGGCCATGGCCGCATGAAGATGACCTGGCGGGGCAAGGAGATCGTCAATCTGTCCCGGCAATTTCTGGATAGCGCCGGCGTCAGCCAGAAAACGAAAGTACTGATCCGGCAGCCCTCGGAATACAACTATATTCTCCGGGAAAGCAAGAGGCTGCGGCAAAGGGCCGGCCAGCTCAAGGACGCCTGGCTCAATGCTATGAGCGATTTGAATATTTGCAGTAAAAAAGGGCTGATCCAACACTTTGACAGCTCCATCGGTGTCGGCAGCCCTTTATTCCCCTTGGGAGGCAGCAGGCAGGAGACGCCGGCCCTAGCCATGGTATCAAAATTACCGGTACAGTCCGGGGATACCTCTACCTGCACCTGGATGAGCTACGGCTTTGATCCCGGCCTTTCCCAGTGGAGCCCCTTTCACGGCGGTATGTATGCCGTGGTGGATGCTTTGACAAAGCTGGCCGTCAGCGGCGGCGATCCTTTTAAAGCCCGAATGTCTTTCCAGGAATACTTTCCCCGTCTGGGCCAGGATCCGGCCAAATGGGGCCTGCCCATGGCGGCTTTGCTGGGGACTCAGGTGGCCATGAGCGCTTTTCAGGTACCGGCCATCGGCGGCAAAGACAGCATGTCCGGGACCTTTCAGGATCTGGAGGTACCGCCTACCTTATGCGTTTTCGCCCTTTCTGCAGGCCACATCGATGATGTGATTTCCCCGGAATGGAAGAAACCCGGCAATATGCTGGTGCTTTTTCCGGCGGTTTTCGATGATAATGGCTGCCCGGATATAGAAGGGATAAAAAGTACTTTCCGTTTTATTCAAAAATACAGGAAGCGTATTCATTCCGCCAGCACTTTAGGGCAGGGAGGGCTTTTGGCCGCTTTGGCCAAATCCGCCTTTGGCAACAATCTGGGAGCAGATATTTATGTGTATATGAAAGAAGAGCATCTTTTTGCAGCGGCTTATGGCTCGGTGCTGCTGGAGTTTGATCCTGACCTGCCGGCGGAGGAGATATTTGTCAAAGGCGGCATGATTCTCGGGGAAATCATTAAGGAGCCGGCAATCACGATAGAGCTTCCCCTCTTCCCCGAAGATGAATCTGACGAAACGGATAGCTGGGAAGAACCGGATGAGGATGAAGAAATCACCCTGACTCTTCCCCTGGAAGAATTGCGGCAGGCTTGGAGCCGGACCCTGGAGCCGGCATTTCCCACCAAGGCGGCAGAGGATCTGCCGGCAGGCCTGGAGCTGGATGAAGCAGGGGGCCAGAAGCCGGCTGCCGGTGTTTTGTTGGTAGATCATACGGTGTTTTTACCCAAGGCCGACCTGCCTCTTTATAAGATGCGCAATCTTAACCGGCCGGCAGTGAAGATCACCAAACCCCGGGTGGTAATACCGGTCTTTCCCGGCACCAACTGTGAATATGATTCGGCAGCCGTCTTTGAAAAGGCCGGAGCCCTGGTGGAGACCGTTATCCTGCGGAACCTTTCGCCCAAGGATGTGGAGGAAAGCTTAAAGGTGCTGGCGGCGGCCATTGCCAAGGCTCAAATCATCATGATACCCGGTGGCTTTTCCGGCGGCGACGAGCCTGACGGCAGCGGCAAGCTGATTGCCACTACCTTCCGCAGCCCCTGGGTCAAAGAGCAGACGGAGCTTTTGCTGGGGCAGCGGGACGGTTTGATTTTAGGCATCTGCAACGGCTTCCAGGCCTTGATCAAGCTGGGCCTGGTACCCTACGGCGAAATTCGGGACATGCAGGACGATAGTCCCACGCTGATGTTAAATGCCATTGGCCGCCATCAAAACGCCATTGTCAAAACCAGGATCACCAGCGTCAAGTCTCCCTGGCTGGCGGCAGCGGAACCGGGCCAGATCCATCACATTCCCCTCTCTCACGGGGAGGGACGGCTAAAAGCCAGCCCCGAAGAGCTGGCTCTGCTGTTTGGCAACGGCCAGGTAGCCACTCAATATGTAGATGAGAAAGGCAAGCCCTCCATGGATATAAGCGCCAATCCCAACGGCTCTATTCTGGCCATTGAAGGCCTCACCAGCCCCGACGGCCGTGTTTTGGGCAAGATGGGCCATAGCGAACGGATTGGCCGGGGGCTGTATCAGAATGTTCCCGGCGATTACGACCAAAAAATCTTCAGCAGCGGCGTGAAATATTTCGCATAAAGTATTTCAATAGATGAGGAAAGCCCTCCCGGAGGCCATCAGGCTTCCTGGGAGGGCTTTTCTTGCGGCAATTCGATAAGGCGGCGGTTTTCATCAAAGGCTAAGGACGTAATCGTGGAGCCGGTAAGCCTGATCAGGTTTTCCAGCCGCTCTTCGGCGTCGGAATCATAAAAAAGATAGGAGACCCCGACTTTCTTTGCCCGGCCGGTGCGGCCGATGCGGTGGAGGTATTGGTCATTGTCCTGAGGCATGTCCGAGTTGATGACGGCGCTGACGTCACTGACGTCAATACCCCGGGCCGCCACGTTGGTGGAGACCAGTACGCCGGTTTTGCCGGCCTTAAAGTCAGCCATGATTTTATTGCGCTCACTTTGGGGCATGTCCCCGTTTAAGCAGGCCACTTCAAGCCCTTGCTTGCCCAACTGATAAGCTAAAGCTTCCGTGGCATATTTGGTATTGCAGAAAATCATCACCCGCTTATAATTTTTCTGGCGAATCAGTTCGGCAATGTCGGCCACCTTTTGGGTGCCTTGGCTCTGGATGCTGTATTGGGTTATTTTGGGCTGACTGTCCTCTGCGGCCTCTACGGAGAGTTCTACCTCATCCCGTTGATACAGCCAGGAAATATCCATCACCGGCCGGGACATGGTAGCGGAAAACATGGCCAGTTGCCGTTTTTTGGGCAACCGGTCAAGAATTTTGCGGACATCTTTATAAAAGCCCATGTCCAGCATCTCGTCAGCTTCATCCAGCACGGCTATTTTGACGCCGCTTAGGCTGATGCTTTTGCGGTTCAGGTGATCCAAAAGCCGGCCCGGTGTAGCCACTAGCACCTGGGGCTTTTTAGTCAAAGCCGTCAGTTGTTTTTTGATAGGCTGGCCGCCGTAGGCTGCCATGATCCGAATTTCCGGCAGATACTTAGCTAAATCCCGGAGATCGTCACAGATTTGGGTAGAAAGCTCCCGGGTGGGGGCCATGATCAGAGCTTGAATCTGAGAGCTTTCTTTATCCAGACTTTCGATGATCGGGATACCGAAAGCAAAGGTTTTGCCTGTGCCGGTGGGGGCTTTGCCAATAACATCCCGGCCCTCCAGCATAACAGGAATGGCCTTTTCCTGGATCTCCGTCAGCTCCGTTAAACCAAGCTGGACGATGGCTTTTAATAATTGGGGAGATAAGTTTAGTTCGGTAAATGTGGTCGCTTCCATATTTGGGTATTACATCCTCCTTATTTGGCCAGTTCATACATGGCCCGGGCATAAATCTGACTCAAAAGAATCAATCGGTCAATGGCGATATATTCGTTGGGCTGGTGGCATAGATCTTGATCCTCTGGGAATTGGGGGCCGAAAGCCAGGATATTGGGCATAGTCCTGGCATAGGTACCGCCGCCGGTGGCTATAGGGCCATTGGGCAAGCCGGTCTTCTCCCGGAAGACTGCCGTCAAGGTCTGTACTAAGGGGTTTTCTTCCGGCACATAAAGAGGGGGCTTGTGGCTGAAAGAGTCTATACTGAAGCCGCCTTTAGAAAAACTATCCTCCAGTCTAGAGAGAATCTGATCCTTGGATACAGTGACGGGATAACGAATATCCAGGCTGCCCCGGATATAGGTGCTGCCGCCTTCCAGTAAACCCAGGTTGACGGTAAGAGTTCCAGAAGCTTCATCGGCGGCGGCCAAACCCAGGTTTTGCCCCGCCGTCTCCTGAGTCAGGGCATACGTCAGGAAAGAAAAAGCGTCTTGCATGGTAAGGGGCAGGTCCTGATGAGATAAAAGCTCCAAAAGAGCAAAGCAGGCGTTTTTACCCCATTGAGGCCGGCTGCCGTGGGCAGAAGAGCCCAGAGATTCCAGGCGCACCTGGCTGCCGCCTACCTTCAGCACTGCCTCGGCTTTGTCGGCTACCATATTGACGGCATTGCCGCCTTTTAGCCTTTCTAAAGTGATGTCCGCATCCTCCAAGTCCGGAAAATCCCGGGAGAAGGTGACGTGGAGAATGCCTTTCTCAGCATAAATCACCGGAAAACCGGCATCCGGGGTAAAGCCGGCAACAGGCAGTTCTTCCTTTGTAACGTAATAGGCCATATCGGCGCAGGTAGTCTCTTCGCTGGTGCCAAAAATCAGGCGTATGCGTTTGGAAAGAGGCAGGCCCCTGTCTTTGATGGCTTTGAGACCGTAAAGGGCCGCAAACATAGGGCCTTTGTCATCCACAGCCCCCCGGCCGTAGATCCGGCCATCCTCAATGATCCCGGCATAAGGAGGGTGAATCCAGCCGTCTCCCGCCGGCACCACATCCAGATGGCCCAAAACGGCAATCATCTCCGCACCTTCTCCGTACTCCACCCAGCCGGCCTGGCCGTCAACATCTTTCGTGGCAAACCCCATCTGGGAGGCGGTGCGCAAAGCATGCTCCAAAGCCCTGGCCACTCCGGCACCATTAGGCTTGCCTTCCTCCGGAGGCTGGGCGTCACTTTGGATTCTCAGATTGGTACAAAGGGAGCGGGTCATTTCGTCTCGAAGCTGAATCAGAGCTTCATCAAACATAGGCCACCTCGCAACTCAGATTTTACGGGGGAGGTTTTCCTTATTTAAGGCTATTTTACCATAGTTTTCATCGAAACAACAATTTTTTATCCCACAATAGACCTTTTATTCCCTTGCTTCCCGCCATGATAAAAGGTAATATAAAAAAAAGGTGGTGTGAATATGTTCCTGTGGACCGGCCGTTTTGTTACCTTGGTAAGCCCTTATGGCGGGCTTAAGATTTGTAAAATAGGATTTTCCTGGACCACCTTGTTTTTGTGGTGGTTTGTCCCCCTTTTCCGGGGCGACTGGGTAAGCTTTATTGTCTATATGCTTTTAATGTATCTGACCAGGGGCATCAGTATCCTGATTTTCCCGATTTTTTATAACCGGCTATATATTATGGGCCTGTTGAATAAGGACTGGCGGCCGGCGTCTTTTGCAGATTGGGAGATGCTGCGGCTTTGCCGTTTTAAAGTGCCGGAATGGGATCAGCAGCGGCAAAGGGAAAACCAGTCTGCCCGGCGGGAGCCAGAGTTCTTCCAGGAGACAGAACCCTATCAGGAGCCGGAGCTCTACCAGGAAGAAGTCAATTGGGAGGAAGAGCGGGAACAGGCTGTGGATGTGGAATGGCACGATAACGAAGAATAGGCTTATTTCCCGGGAAATAGAGCCGCAGCAGGAAGCAGACAAACTTCCTGCTTTTTATTTTCCGGATACACATATGGTTGCCAACATGAACGAGTTTTATATTACAGCGGATACTCACCGCTGAGCATGGCTTTCAAGATAAAAAGACTTATACTTTGGGCAAAGGATTGCAAAACCTACATCAGCAGCGAAGTGACCTTTCATGCTAGGAAGCATAACCCTTAGCCGGCATCCGGCAAAGCCCCTGGGTCAAGATAAGGTAGCTATTGTCCGGGCAGATTAGAGCTGTGATATTAGAAAAGGCGCCGGAGTTGTAATTGGTGTTATATTTATAGCAATACACATAAAACAATTAGAAGGAGTTCCGGGAAGCAGACCGAAAAAGTCTTTGCCGGGATTACGATGATACTAAGGAGTGATCTGTTTGGCTTTCTCGCGCTGCCTTCTAAATAAAGGGGTTACTCTGCTGCTGGTTGTTTTTGCAGCAATGCTCTGCCCTGAGGCGGCATATGCGGTCCCGTCAGGGCAAACGCCATCGGGGATACCCTATGCCGAAATGGAATCCCTTATCGACAGTTATGCCGGAGAATATGTAGGCAAAACCAGTCCCGGCGCAGCAGTTGTTATTGTCAAGGACGGTGAAATTATTTTTTCCAAGGGTTATGGCTATGCCGATAAAGAAAAGGGCATTGCCGCCGATCCGTCGGAAACGGTCTTTGAGTACGCATCGGTAAGCAAGCTCTTCGTCTATACCACGATTATGCGGCTTGTAGAGGAAGGCCGGCTTGAACTGGACAGGGATATCCGTACATATCTTCCCGAAGGATTCCTCAAAAAGCTGCGTTTTGACGACCCTATTACACTTCTGGATGTAATGAACCATACCACGGGATTTGAGGATTGCCTCTTTGATTTGATCCGGACCTCCCCGGAAGGTTTGCCAACGCTGGAGCAGACATTACTCACCTGCCAGCCGGCCCAGGTCTACCGGCCGGGTACGGTCAGCGCTTATTCCAATTACGCAGTTGCTCTGGCCGCCTATATTGCCCAGAGTATTATCGGCCGGGAATTTTACGAGTATCTCATGGATACCCTCTTTATGCCCTTGGGCATGGACAGTACTTCCGCTCATCCCTTGCTGGCCGATCACGCCTCTCTGGTCCAGCGCAAAGCCGCCGGTTATTACAGCCTGCCTGACGCAGATTCTCGCCTTCAGCCTGACGCAGGTTTCAAAAAAGGCGATTGGAGCCATGTGCCACTCTATCCCGCCGGCTCCGTCAACGGAACGGCTGAAGATCTGGCCCGGTTTGCCATAGCCTTAACGCCTCCTGCCGGCGAGAAAAGCCCGTTGTTTCAAAAGCGCCAGACTCTTGATCAGATGCTTACCCAAAGTCATGCCATGGGGCCGGGCATGGCTGGTTTTGCCCATGGATTTATGGAGAGAGAAGGGCAGAAGGCCGGTTTAGGCCACGGAGGCAATAGCGCTTGCTTTGCAGCCCAGATAAACATCGTGCCGGAGGAACGTTTTGGGGTCGTAGTGCTCTGCAATGCCTCAAATGAAATGCATCTGACCGAGGGATTGATGCAAATGCTGCTGGGGGCGCCGGAAAAAGCCAGGGCCGCTTATGAAGGGGAACTGCCCGAAACTGGCGAAGTGGAGGGCCTCTATATTGCGGCCCGCAGACCCCATACCGGTTTTTTAAAGCTCTACGGCTACCTTTCGCTGCTGCGGGTCAAAACACTGGAACCAAATACCATCGAAATTAGCCTTGGCGGTCAATCGGGTACATATATCCAGACCCGTCCCTATGTCTTTGAAAGACTCAGCGCCAGCGGCTCCATTTTTAAATACAATTTCGGCACCGTCTATTTTGAGATGTCCGATGGCAAGGTTAAAAGGATATCCGGCGATTTTCTGCCTTTGCCTGGGGCACATACGCTGCCTTGGCTCATCGCTGATGGAGCCGCCGCAGCCGTCTGTATTGCCTTTTTTCTGCTGATGCCCTTTTATTTATTGATGGTCTGGCTGGTAAGGCGCAAGCATAAAAAGCCCCTGTCTGCTGCACCTCCGCCTGGCTCATCCTTGTCTGGCCCACCCTTGTCTGGCCCGCCGTTTTCGGTCGTCATATTGACCTTATGCGGAACGGGGCTTGTGGCAAACAACGGCCTGCTGGTCTTACGGATGCTGGCAAATAATTACCGTTCTTTTGCCGAGGTACGTTTCCACATCTTGCTGAACTATCCCCTTGCGGCGCTAGCCGCGGCATTCTGCCTTTTGCTTATCTTGAATTGGAAGAAGATCAGGGCATCCGCTAAATGGAAGGCCGTGCTGTTCACTCCCGTATTGCTGCTGGTTCTGCTTACGGCCCTTCTTATAAAGTGGCAGTTTTTCCACGTTTTCGCTTAAGCCAATTTAGGAGTGAGGGGTGAAGAGAATGACCAGATTTGTCTTGCCAAGCTTGACTCGGAATTCGCTTTTGTCCCCTCTGCAGGTTTTGTCCCCTCTGCAGGTTTTGTCCCCTCTGCAGGTTTTGTCCTCTCTGTGCAAAAATGCAGGTTTGTATCCAGTACGGGGGCCAGTTGAGCAAAAATGCAGGTTTGTAGACACCCCTTAGAGTTATGGCGGTGCAAAAAATAAGTAGAAACCTATGCCTTGGCTGCATCTAGTGCCCTGGCAGAAATCAATTCACTACCATACTGCAAAAAAAGCTTAAGCTTTCTAACATTTCCTCTGATAGGGTCTCTAGACGAAGACAAACTTGCAATTTTGCACAGAGGGGGACCTATAATAAGTCAGCCACCCCCAACCGGTGGGGAGGTGATGTGTCCATCTCTTTCCATTAGGGATATGCCAATATAGTCTGAAAACCCACTTAGCCCCGCCGGCGGATAAGCGTGTAAAGGGGTAGCGGAAATACTTATTTATCAAGGGGTCTAGGATTGTATGGTGTAATTTTGCAGGAAGTTAGGGGGAAATTAGGTTCCATAAAGCTAAACAGAAAAGGTATCACACAAAGTGTGATACCTTTTCTGTTTAGCTACGGAGAGAGAGGGATTCGAACCCTCGATACAGGTTGACCCCGTATAATCGCTTAGCAGGCGACCGCCTTCAGCCGACTCGGCCATCTCTCCATGATTGAGTGAATATATACTTAGTACAAGAAGGTGCAACCTGCAGGATGCTATCCCTCGGCACTACCGTGCCGGCTCGAGACTCCGACTAAAGCTTCCGCTGCCTGCGGCATCGCAAGCCAAGTCTCCGACGAACCTGCTAATAAGGCCGCAGGTTCAAATCTTCAAAATACACGCACCTAGTACTAAAATGGTGCGCCGTGCAGGATTCGAACCTGCGACCTACTGGTTCGTAGCCAGTCACTCTATCCAGCTGAGCTAACGGCGCATGATGTCTGTCCAAAATGCGGACTCTAATATTATATGTCGTGCTTGGCAGAAAGTCAACCGTGTAAATAGAGGTTTTATTCCGGTTCTTTTATTACTCATATCCTTCCGGCTATGACAATCCTCTGGATCATTCCTTTGACTCTGCCCCCAGCCAGGCATAGCGCCGCTGCCGGCCAGACTTTACGCTATTCCCATGCAAAAACTAAGCGGAAAGCTTCCGACCCGGAAACCTTCCGCTCAATTTTAATTGTCAAGGCCACCTCGGTGTGAAGCCGTGTGAGTCTGCGTGACCCTGTGCAAATCGGCTTGCTTGAATCTCTGTGATTCCCAATCGGTATAAATTGGCATAAACCAATATAAATCAATGCAAACCGGGATACAGGCCCTTACTGCGCAGCCGATACCGTCTTAACATAGGCAAAGCCGTCGCCGCTTACCTGCTCAATAACGGCATTTTTGCCGATGGGATTATGTGTGGCGGGATCATTGGTAAATACGCCGGTCAACACTCTGACGTCCTTGGCATTTGCCATCCAATTAGCTACCTCTTCGGTGTTGGTATTGCCCAAATCCTCAATAGCCGCCTTTAGTACCATAATGGCGTCAAGGGCAAAGGCGGGATTGGGCATAACGGGATCTTCTTTGTAGGTCTCCCGGTACTGCTTAACAAAATCTGCCAGCAGCGGGTCTTCCATACTGGCGGAGTTGACCAGGTAGGCGCCCTGGGCAGCGCTGCCGGCGATTTCCATCAATTCCTGGGTGGGCCAGTTATCACAGCCGATAAACTCACAGGTCATGCCAAGCTCTCTGGCCTGCTTCATGGCCAGGGCCCCTTGGGTATGGGTGCTGGGCAAATATAGAATATCTGCTCCGGACTCTTTAATTTTGGCAAGCTGGGCCTTATATTCCAGTTCCTCGGAACGGAAGGATTCATGGGCGACAATGCTGCCGCCGAGAGCTTCAAAGGTACCGGTGAAATACTTGCCCAGGTAGGTGGAGTAATCGCTGCCTACATCAGTAAGAATTGCCGCCTTGCGCCCGCCCAAATCCTCATACGCAAAGGTGGCGGCTACAGAACCCTGGTACGGATCAATGAAGCAGACCCTGAAGGCGTATTCCAGAGCCTTATCCTGGCCTTTCGGAACGGTTAAAAGCTCATTGGTACCGGTGGTGGTGATGAGGGGGACTTTCTTTTCTTCGCAAATAGCGGCGCAAGCGATAGCATTGCCGGACTGGGACGGTCCAATCATCGCTATGATTCCTTCGCCAATGAGACGGGTGCAGATATTTACAGCTTCCGCTTGGTCACCCTTATTATCATAATGAATCACTTTCAATTGTCTGCCCAGGATACCGCCGCCTTCATTAACTTGCTTGACATACATATCAAGGGCATTTACTTCCGCAAGGCCAAACCTGGCCCCCGTACCGGTTAACGACGCATTATGACCGATGATAATGGGGCCTTCTTCTTTCCCTTGACCGTCTGCGGCTGTGCCGGCGCTGCCGCAACCCCCTAAACTCAAAATAAGACTTAATATCAGGGCCATAGCACAAAGCAGGGTCATTTTGCTTTTCCGTTTCATCAGCAACTCTTCCTTTCATGATCTCTCGATTTGTAATGTTGAATCAGAAGATTATGGTTGTTCTAGGAAAAAGAAGTGTTTTCTAGATTTTATAACGAGTAGTTAAAATTGTCAATAATATACTTTTTTTGGTATTCGTTTTTTATGTCAGGTTTACTTGACATGCGAAAGAATACTCACTATACTTTATGTAAAGTATACCTGACATTTAAGGGAGGCGATCCAGTGGATAACAAAGTTAGGGAATTTCGAGAAAAGCTGGGTTTGACCCAAAAAGAGTTGGGGGAGCACGTCAATGTTTCTCGTCAGGCCATCAATGCTATAGAAACCGGAAAGTTTGACCCTTCCATATGGCTCGCCTATGATTTAGCCCAATACTTCGGTGTCCCCATAGAAATATTGTTTCTTTTTAAGGAGGAAGATCGGAAATGAATCGTATTCTCAGGCATCCGGCAGCCAATGGAATCTGCATCAGCTTGTTTTCCGCATTTTACGCATTGATTTTTATCATCACATCAGGCCATAGGGAATTTACAAATTTACTGTATTACAGCCGTCATCCCCAAATAGATTCCTTTTGGGGAAGCTGGAGCGGCTTCCTGGCCGCCGGCCGCCACGCCTATATCGCTTATGGGCTGTTGGCAATTACAATCCTTGTGGTAATGCTTCTCTTCCTGCGCCGCAAAGCCTACGACGAATATCATACGGCCCTCCTTATTCAATGCTTAATTGTCGCTTTAGTACTAACGCTCATTGCTATCGCCGCCTTCTTTTTAATAATCTTAAGCGATGCCAACGGCATAGTTGAAAAGTTTACGTTTTTTATCACCATACATTGGGCAACGGTAGTACTGGCGGATTTGACCTATGTGACTTTGTGCAGATGGAAATGAGGAATAATAAAAATGCAAAAATTCCCTTTAATAATTCTAAGGATAATTATTGTCCTATCGGTTGGCCTCAGTATGCTGGCCGGCATATTTTTATTGCCAAAATGCGGAGCAGCTATAGCAGAGGCTCTGCCGCAACTGGCTTTTTGGCGATATCCAATCGTTGCCGGTTTTTATGGGATGGTTGCCTGCTTTCTTTTTGCATTGTGGCAGTTTTGGCTTTTATTGAACGGCATCGCCAGGAACAGAACCCTTGAGGCCAAAAGACTAAAGGCCATTAAATTCAGCGCCCTTACCTTCGCCATATTGTATTTTTTCTGCTTAATGCCCATTATCGTTTTAGCAGCGAAAGCTGACGATGCGCCGGGGTTAATCTTGCTGGGGGCCTTCTTAGACTCATTGCCCATAGGAGTGGCGGCGGTGGCAGCAATTTTGGAAAGAACCGTTGGTAAATAATCGACAGAACGATAAATAGGAAAAGAGAGAGGAGCTATCTCTTGGAAGATAACGCCTCTCTCTTTTATAATCAATTATAGTCAAAGTCTGGAATGCCTAAGTCTCCATCACATTTCCGTTGCCAAATCCTTAATGACCTTTTTGCCTTTCATGGGTCCGATCCTTACGGTATCCCCCGGTTTAACCATAGTGCAGCACCCCCGCACATTGGCGCCGTCCGCCTCAATTACGCAGGAGGTGCATGACCCTTGATGGCATTGATAATCCCGGTAGGATAAAGAGCTGTCACATGCTTGCTGGATATAGCGGAGGATGTTGAGAATGGTTTGAGGCTCATCGGCAGGGATGCTATAGCTTTGCCAGCAGCCGGGCTGCTGGCTGGCGGGATCAAAACGAAAAACTATAGCCTCTATGCCTTGTTTAGCCAAATTTACTGTCTCAGCCGCCGCCATTGCCCCTTCAGCGGCAGTTCCAGAAGCATCCGTATCAGGCTTTTCCCGGCCTGAAGGCGCAGATACGGTAATATTCATATGCTGTTCCAGCTTTTGAATGACTGTATGGCAGTTATCCCAGCCGAGATTTTGTTCCGGATAATCCCGGCGGAAGTGATGGCCCCGGCTTTCCTGACGCTTTAAGGCCGCCCGGCAAATCATCTCCGCCACATCCAGCATACTGTAAGCTTCCCCCGCCGCCAGCAGCAGCAGATTCATCACCGGAGCAGAGCCCGCTTTCATCAAAGGCAACTGCTCTTTTTTTATTTGCTGCAGCAATGCCAGAGCTTCTCTAATCTTTGCGGCTTCTTTGCCGTAGCCCATATAGCGGTCCATGATCGCCTGAATCTGGCTTTTGATTGCCAAGGGATCAATTGCCTTACCCTCATTCTTGTCCTTGTCTCTTTGCAGCAGACCCTTGAGAAAATCGGCATGGCCGGCAGCCTCGTCAGCCCGAAGCGGCTGAAGCTCTGAGTTTTGAGCATATCTGGCCGCAGACAAGCCGGCCACTTTGCCAAAAGACTGGGTTTCCGTAAGGGCATTGCCGGCTATCCGGTTGGCGCCATGAATATTGCCGGCGGCTTCCCCGGCGGCAAAGAGCCCGTCTACCGATGTAGCGGCCTCTTCGTTAATCATGATTCCCCCCAAAGTATAGTGAATCATGGGAATCATCTCCAGGGGTTCCTCCACCATATCAACGCCAAGGCCTTTTACATAGGAATAGCCCATGACCAATTTCTCCAGCCGGGCGTCTATGGCGGCTTTATCATGCCTCGATTGGGAAAAGTCCAGATAGATGCCGCCGTGGCTTGAACCCCGGCCGGCTTGGATTTCTTCAAACATACGGCGGATCAGCTCATCCCGGGCCGGCAGATGACCGCCGTCAAACAAGGGCTGGCCGCAGCCGTTGACTAAACGGCCGTCGCATAGATGGGTCTCCAGGCAGGCTTCATAGTCCACTAAAACGCCTTTGACCCTTTGAGGATGCAGAATCACTGTGGGATAGTATTGAACCATCTCCATATCCTCAAGCTTGGCGCCGGCCTCATAAGCCAGGTGATAGGCGTCGCCGGTATTATGGGGAGGGTTATCATTGGTAGCCCATAAGCAGCCGTAGCCGCCGCCGGCCAGCACAATGCTTTTAGTCCGGATCAACACAATGGCTCCATCCCTTAAAGAAATACCCACAGCCCCAGCTACCCGGTTTTCCTCCACCAAAAGCTTCGTCACCACAAAATCCTCAAGGCAACCAATGTTTAATTGCTTCATTTTTGTCTTGAGAACCTGCATGATTCTCTTGCCGCCGCCTTGGACAATCACCGATCTGGGATAGGTTTCCCCCGGCACCCGCAACTGTTTGATGACGCCCTCTTCATATTCTAAAGGCAGCCCGTATTCAACCAGTTCCTCCAGACAGGCCACAGCCTCTCCGGCTAAAACCGCAGCCAGCTTTGGATTGGCTAACTTCCGGCCGCTTTTCACCGTGTCCAGACAGTGCTGTTCACTGCTGTCCCGGCTGTCTGCCGTACCTAAAGCTGCAGCAAAACCCCAGCTAGCCAAAGGCGTGGAGCCGGACTTGCCGACTAAGCCTTTACAGACTAATAAAACTCCAGCCTTCGCTTCACAGGCCGCAATAGCCGCTTTTACGCCGGCGCCGCCGCCGCCGATAACCAGGACCTCCGTTGATAACTCCATAATTTGCATAGCCGTCCGCTCCTTTTTGGGCGCAGCCTTTTTGCCGCTGTTTTTGAGTCATTCTTTTTTGCCACTATTTTTAGGCTCGTCTTTATTGGCGTTAGTATATCATTACCCGGTCAAGTTGTCATTGCCGGCTCACTTTTGCTCTTGACTCTCTGAATGATCAACACGCCCGCAATAATCAGCCCACTGCCCAAACATTGCAGCAAAGTCATCTTTTCATCAAACAGGATAACGGCCAATATTACGGAAACCAGGGGCTCCGCCGTCCCAATAATGCTGGCCTTGGCCGGCCCAATGGTTTTGATGCTGGCCCAAAACAGAACGACCGCAAAAACAGTGGAACACAAAATCATTCCGGCCATAGCCAGCCAGCCGTAGCCGGGAAAGCCAAAGAAGAGGGAGCCGGCAATCAATCCGTTCAACGTATAGGTGATGCAAGCGCCGGACATAATCAGCGTCGCAGATTGAATGGGTTCCAAATCTTTTTGAATAACGTTGCCGATTACCACATAGGCCGTATAGGCAAAGGAGGCGCCTATGCCGCACAGTATGCCCCAGGCATTGATTTGCGACAGATCCACATTCAGCAATAAAGCAATCCCAATAAAGGATAAAGCCAAGGCCCCAGCCTTGTCCTTTGTCAGCCTATCGTCTTTGCGAATGATAGTAACAATGGTGACAAAAATCGGATAAGTACATAGCAGCAGGCTGGCCAAGGAAGCGGAGATCATCGTTACCGCCAGGAGGTTCAAGGCCGACATGGCACTATAAACCAAACCGCCCACTAATAAAAGCTTTATCACCGCTTCCTTTGGGAAAGCCTGATAACGCTTGGTAAAAATAAGAAATACCCATAACAAAATTACGCAGCCGCTAAAACGCAAAAACAAAACCGTGGGCACATTAACGCCAAATCCATAAGCAAATTTTGCAAAAATCGGATAAGCGCCGAAGGAAGCTGCGGAGATGAAAGCCATTAATGGCCCCAAGCGCTCTTTATCAGCTAGATTTTTCATCTTTACTCCTCTTATTTCAACAATAGTTGGCCGTATCCCGATATTTTCTCCATTACCCCCGCTAATCTTAAAACCTGCCAGAAGCTGGCCTGTATGGCGGAAATCACGGGCTTGCCCAAATCCTTTTCCAAAGCCTCCAGAATCGGTACCGTACGCATAGCCGTACAGAGGATAAGCACTGCTTCGGCGGAGCAGGTATCAATAGTTTTGGCGTATTGATAGTTTTTCTCCAGGGATTGCCCGTGAATATCACTATCATAAATAAACCCTAATCCTTCAATACGGGTTACTTCAATGCCGCTGTTTTCCAGATAGCTTTTGGCCCGCTGAAAAACCTCCGGGACATAAGGAGTGGCAATGGCAACTTTATTAATATGCAGAGCTTCCAAGGCTTTAAGCAATGCGGAAGTGGTGGTAGTGCAAGGTACTCCGGCAGCATCCTCCATCTGCTGAATCAAGCCGTCATTATAGGCCCTGCCGTTGACAAAGCTGCCGCTGGTGCAGCCCAGCAAAATAGCATCCGCCTCTGAACCTGCCAACAGCCGGGCGGAATCAACTACCATGGAGCCCATTTTCTGCAGGCCTTCCACACTGCAGTCCTCCAGCAAAACCCGGGTAGTGCAGGTAATCACGCCCGGCGGCGACATAGCATAAAACTCCGGTTCCATAACCCAGGAGGAAGAAGGGTAAATCAGGCCCAACTTGGCCCGCCAGCCGTAAATATCATCCAACATAAGCAGCCTCTTTTCCAATTAAATTTCCTCATAAGGACAAAGAAAAGAGGCAGTGAGCACTGCCCCTTTCCCAGAGGGAGGGCTTACTAAAGCAAACCCGGGATTCCAGATGCCTGCTAAGGCTTTACAATTTATCAACGTCGGCAACGATCAATTCCATAATTTCCTTGCCGCTTTCCCCCGTCATCTCCACATAAGTCCGGCGGGCGGGTTCCACCAAGGATCTGAAGACATCCCTTTGGCTATCTGTAAGCTCGATAACTTCGATACTGGTGGTGGCTTTGATGTTTTCCAGGGCTTTCTCATTAAGCTCCTGTTGCTTTTCGAAGAGATATTGATTGCATTCAACCACCGCATCTTTTACGATTTTCTGAATATCCTCGGGCAAAGTATTCCAATAATCTCTATTGGCGGCAAAGGTGCCTACAAAGCTATCCTGATTGGAAAGCATCAAATATTTCTGAACCTCGGCAAACTTCATTTCGTCAATAGCAAAGAGAGGATTAACCTGGCCATCCACCATCTTTAGCTGCAAGGCGCTGTATAATTCCATGTAAGGCACAGGCACCGGATTAGCGCCATAAGCCTCATAGGATTTAGCAATGACCGGCGCGGCCATGGTACGGATCTTAAAGCCTTTCATATCCTCAGGGGTTACGATCGGCTTGTTGGCTGTCCAGACATTGAAGCCTTCCGGAAACCAATCCAAAACATACATCCCTTGATTTTCGTACAAGGCATTCAGCTTCTTGATTCCTTCACCTTCCGTCACAACTTTTCGTACGCCTGCCATATCGCTGGGCATCAAAAAGTGCAGGGAAAATACGTTGGCTTCCGGAATGATGGTTGCCGTTGCCCCGGGGTTATTAATGGCAAATTCTACGCCGCCCATTTGCAGCAGCTCAACCTGATTGGTGCTATCTCCCAATTGGCCTACGGGATAAACGTCTACTTTAATCCGGCCTTCGGATTTACTTTCAACAATTTCTTTGAATTTATTGGCATAAAGATCCTGACAGCTACCCGCAACCTCTTCATGAGGCAAACGCCAGTTATAGGTTTGGGCAGCGGCGCTATCATTGGCCTGCCCTCCGGCAACATTGCTGCCGCCGCCTCCACAGCCGGCTAAAGCAACCATCATAAAGGCTATTAATAATAGAGCAGCTAATTTTTTATGCATGATTTTTCCCCTTTCGTCACGATGATCTTTTTTATTTTTTTGGTGTTTCAGATCAACCTATTGCAGGCTCAGAGGACACCTCCCTTCAACCCATTAACGCAAATCTCCTTATATTTAATAGAGTAAATTCCTGGACAGTAAGGTGAGGGCGGGGAAGAGAACAAAGATAATCGCCATAATGATATTGATCAGCATATAGGGGAACAGACCCCGGACAACCGTTAAAAAGGGCTTGTTAAAGATACCGCAGGCAGTAAAAATGTTGCAGCCGAAGGGGGGAGTAACGCAGCCGATGGCTGATTGCAAAGTTACGATAATGCCTAAATGGATGGGATCCACCCCGGCTTTGATGGCCACCGGATAAAAGATCGGCGTTAAGATGATAATGACGGGAATGGAGTCCACAAACATACAACTGACGAAAAAGAATAAGCTGATCATTGCCAATACTCTTAAGGCGGAAGGATCCGCGCCAAGAACGCCGGCCGTCAGCATTTGGGGGATCTGGGCATAGGTGATGACCCAGGAGAAAGCCTGGCCGCCGGCGATAAGGATAAAGACGGAGGCCGTAACCAGACCGGTGGATAAAGCGATTTTCGGGAAGTCCTTAAATTTCAGGGATTTATAGATGAATACCTCCAGTATTGTGGCATACAGCGCCGATGCCGCAGCAGCCTCAGTGGGGCTGAATTTTCCCGTATAAATACCGCCCAGAACCAAAGCGGGAAAGCCCAAGGGCAAAAGGGCCTGCTTAAAAGCAATCAAACGTTCTTTCCAGGTGGCCTTTTGGGTGGTTTTAATCTTTTTATAACGGGCGTAAAAGTAATCATAAGAAGCAAAAGCCGCAAAAAGCAGTAATCCCGGTGCAAAGCCGGCCATAAACAGTTCGCCTACGGATACGCCTGTGACTACGCAATACATGATCATGCAAATGCTGGGGGGGATTAACAAGGCCAAATTGGCATTATTCATTAACAAAGCAATGACATGAGACACGTTATAGCCGGCCTGAAACATCGGCTTAAACATGGGCTTACCGATGGCAACCAGCGTAGCTTGGGTGGAGCCGGAAATAGCCCCGAAAATCGTGCAGGTACCGCCGGCGGTGATCGCTAAACCGCCATGGATATGACCTACAAAGCTTTTGACCAGGTTAAGGAGCCGGTCGGCCATCTGGCCTTTGCTCATGATATCGGCGGCAAAGATAAACATAGGCACCGCCAATAAAACAAAGGGGGAGACTCCGGAAATCAGCATCTGAATCAGCAGCTCCGGTTTTATGTTGGGAAAGTAATTTAACAATACTGCCAAAGGGGCTATGATCATAGACAGCAGCATGGGAAAGCCCAGGATCAGAAAGCCCACCATAATGGACAATAATAATACAACCATACCTTATGACCTCCTATTCTTTCGAGTCTTGGGGATCCGCCTCCAGGGCCTCATCCGCCATCGGTTCCCTGTCCATTATCAAAATCTCCGGATCCGCAGTTTCATCCGGTATAGGATCAATACAGGTATGGTAGTTTGTCTTATCCGTTATATTCATGAGGAGGATAATCAGGTACTGAAAAGCTCCCAATAGAAAGCCCAGAGGCACAAATAAGTAGGGCAGCCACATGGGCAGGCCCAAAGCGGGCGTAACCCGGCCGGTAGCATAAACCCCCATAATATAATTGGTGCTGAGATAAGTCAGAAAAAATAAGCATACTGTGGTAAAAGACGATGAGATATACAGAAACAGCTTTTTGCCTTTAGGGGGCATGATATCAAAAAAGACGGTCATAATGATATGCCTGCCTACCCGGGCACAATAGCTTATACCAATGAAGGTAACAATGATTGTTAACATGGAGCCTGCTTCTTCGGCGAATTTTAAACTATAATTAAAGACCAGCCGCCCGATAACGTTGGCCACCAGGATTATGGTCATCAGCAATATACTGTAGCTCAAAATAAATTCTTCAAATTTTTTAATATAACCATTAAATTTTGCCAAACCTTCCATATATCCACCTCCTGCTCCCTATTTCATTGGCCCACCGGCCGGTTCCAGCCAATCCTGTCCAACCGGCGAGCCAATATTAATCAAAAACTGCCGGCTTTATTTCTTAACAATTAATTCAAAGGGGAATTGGGACATTTTCTCATGGCCTGTTTCGGTAACCCGGAAGCACTGGCTGATGGATACGCCAAAATCGTCAAAATACATACCGGGAATGCAATGGAAGGTCATATTGGGCTGCAGCACAGTCTTATCTCCCGGCCGCAGGCTGGCCGTATGCTCACCCCAATCGGGCTGATAAGCCAAGCCGGTGGAATAACCGATACGGGATTCTTTTTCCACGCCGTATTTGGCAATGGTTTTTCTCCAGGCGCCCTCAACCTCCTCACAGGTTACGCCCGGCTTCACCGTATCAAGGGCGGCATTGAGGCCCTCTATGGTAATTTGGGCAACCCGTTCAATTTCCGGAGAGGGCTTGCCCAGGCAAGCTGTCCGGGCCATGGGACAATGATAACGTTTGTAAGCGCCGGCTATCTCAATATACATAGAGGTGTTGTCTGTATAGCGGGATTCATCCCAGGTTAAATGGGGGGCTCCGGCCGTTTCTCCATAAGGCATCAGCGGAACAATAGCCGTATAATCGCCGCCGAATTCCTCAGTGCCCTGAATCTGGGCTTGGGTAATGGCCGCTGCCACATCACACTGCCTGACCCCCGCTTTGAAGGCCTCGGCTCCGGCGGACATGGCCTTGGCGACAATCTTCCCCGCCCGCCGCATCAATTCGATTTCACCGTCGGATTTGATGATTTTAACCCAGTTGACAATCAAGTCGCCATTGACCAATTTGGCGCCGGGCAGACCTATTCTTAACCGTTCATAGGCCATAGCCGTGAAATAATAAGAATCCATTTCCACGCCGATAGTTTTATCTCCATAGCCCAGCTCCGCAAGCAGCTTCGCCATATAATCCATAGGATGCTTTACTAAGCTTTGCACATGGTCGTCGCTGTAAGCATGAACGTGGTCTTTAGCCAGCCAGGTAGTTTTGACGGCGCCGCAAAAAGCGTCCATGTAGCGGCCGATAAACCGGGGCATCTCATCATCCAGGGCTACGACCACCACTTGATGTACATAGAAGGACCAGGCATCATATCCTGTCAGATAGCACATATTTGCCGGATTTGTTACCAATAAGACATCGATACCTTTAGCGCTCATGGACTCTTTTACCTTGGCAAGCCTCTGTAAATATTCAGATTTTTCAAAGGGCATCATTGTAAATTCTCCTCTCGCTAATCCTTGCTTTTACCACTACTCACTTAACTTTTGCTAAATAATCCAGAGCCGTACGCACGTGCATTTCCACACCCAGGCTCAGCATGTCCTCATCGATATTAAAGCGGGGATGGTGGTGGGGATATTCCGTCTCTTTTTCCCTGTCGCCTACGCCGACGAAATAAAAGACGCCGGGAGCCTCCCGCTGAAACTCGGCGAAATCTTCGCCGGGCATGCATACATAGGGTACGATCCGGTCTCTTCCTACAACCTGTTCCCCAACCTTTTTAACCATGTCCGCCAAAGTTTCGTCATTGATTAAAGGTGGGTTGCTGGGGATAAATTTCAGCTCATAATCTGCCCTGTAGGCTTCACAGGTTCTTTGGATAACCCGCTCCAAACGCCGCTTCGGCTGTTCCTCGGAATCGTCGTTGCCGTCATACAGATAGCGTATGGAACCTTCGATTTCTACGCTGGCCGGAATGATATTGGGGGCTGTGCCCCCTTGAATCTTGCCGAAAATAATTAACGTAGGCTTTAAAACATCAATTTCCCTGGTTTGGATTACCTGAACAGCCTGAATAACGCCGGCTGCCGCCAAAATAGGATCAATAGCCGTCTGGGGCGTGCCGCTATGACCTCCTTTGCCTTTGATTTTTAATTGAAAGTTTTCATGGGCGGCCATCACCGCACCGCCGGCGATACCCACCTGGCCGCTTTTTAAAGGGGTCCATAGGTGGATGCCAAAGACAGCCTCAACTTTAGGATTTTCCATAACTCCTTCGTCGATCATGATGCGGGCGCCGGCATCCTCCTCATTGGGCTGGAAGACAAATTTAATGTTGCCGGCAATATCCCGGCTCATTTCCGATAGAATTTTTGCCGCCACCAATAGCATAGCCATATGGCCGTCATGGCCGCAGGCATGCATTTTGCCCTCATTCAGCGATTTATAAGGGACATCGTTTTCCTCTCGGACAGGCAGTCCGTCCATATCGGCTCTAAGCATCACGGTAGATCCCGGTAAACCGCCTCTCAGTAAAGCCACTACGCCGGTTTTGGCCACTGTCTCCACTTCAAGGCCGCAGCCGGCCAGATATTCCCGGACCACCTTATTGGTCCGGAATTCTTCAAAGCCCAATTCCGGATACTGATGAAAGTCCCGCCTGAGATTGATCAATTCATCCTGGAGCTCTTTGATTCGCTTTTTAATATCCATTTCTCTCTCCCTCCCAAAGCCTCGCTTTAAAAGACCTTTGCCTCCTGCCCCGTCTGCCGCCCGCCTTTTAGACTCATCTTTAAATTAAGGCCAAGGCTTGCTCCAAGTCCGCAATTAAATCTTCAGCATCTTCAATACCTACCGACAGCCTTACCTGGCCGTCAAAAATACTGACCGCATGCCGCTCTTCGGCCGTCATATCAAAATGGCTCATGGAAGGCGAATGCTGGATGAGGGAATCCACATTGCCCAGGCTGGTAGCCAGGCTGAATACTTTTACATTATTCATAACGGTACGTACGGCGTCCATGCCGCCTTTAACATCAACGCTCATCATACCGCCAAAGCCCCGCATCTGCTTTTTGGCCGTAGCATGGCTGGGATGGCTGGGCAAACCCGGATAATATACTTTATCCACTTTGGGATGACTCTCCAGATACTGGGCAACCTTTAAAGCATTCTCGCAATGGCGCTCCATCCGCACAGCCAAGGTCTTCATTCCCTGCATGATCTGCCAGGCGGCAAAAGGATCCAGCACAGCCCCAAAGCACTGCAAATAAGGCATTCTGCACCGGTCGATGCGTTTTTTATCGCCGGCAATAACGCCTGCCGTTACCGTGCCATGGCCGCAGAGATATTTTGTGGCGCTGTGCACAACCAAATCCGCTCCTAAATCCAAAGGATTTTGCAGATAAGGGGAGGCGAAGGTGCTGTCTACGATCATGGTTATATCCTTATGCTGACGGACAATTTCAGCAATTGCGGCAATATCGCTAACCTTTAGCGTGGGGTTGGAGGGAGTTTCCACATAGACCAGGGTGGTATTCGGTTTGATTGCCGCCGCAAGGGCTTCCGGCTTTGTGGTATCCACAATGGTGTATTCCACATTAAATAAAGGCAAGATTTTAGTGAATAAGGCAAAGGTGCAACCGTAGATCACATCTCCAAAAATAACGTGATCACCGCCTTTAATCACCGACATAATAGCCGTAGAAATTGCGCCTAAACCCGAACTCAGGCCGAGAGCCGCCTCGGCATGTTCCAGATAGGCAATCTTTTTTTCTAATTCATCTACCGTGGGATTGGCGAATCTGCTGTAGACAAATCCTTTATCAATATTCTGGTTCAGATAGACGGCATCGTCAAAATTGGGCAATACAAAGGTGGAGGTTTGATAGAGGGGGCTGACATGAGAGCCTGTTACAGGATCATGCATCTGCTCCGCATGGAGCACTTCCGTATTTATTTTCATGTTCCTTGTCCTTTCCCGGTTATTTTTCCGCAAAGCTTTTTTGGGCTATTATTAAGAAAATCAAAGCGCTTGATTTTTCACAATTATATGATAAAATAATTTCGCCTTTAGTTCACCTTACATTCTGTAGGAAAAAAACCGGCTTTTTATTTACAATATGACTAGTGCTGTATATCGGATTAAAGGGGGATGATCATGTTTACCCTGAAAGATTTTCTGGCCCTTGACTGTATCTACGATCCAAAATTGATGACGGACATTGGCAATACTCAGGCCATCGCCATCGAATATATCTCTGTTATTGAGATTCCGGTGGATAATTTCATCCGCAAAAAAGAGCTGGTTTTGACCACGGCTTTGGGCTGCTATGATAACCAGGACCTTTTCTTAGAGTTTGTCCGGGAAATCTATGAGTCGGAAGCCGCCGCCCTGGTTATTTGTATAAAAAGCAATGATTTTACTTTGCCCCAAAATATTCTTGATTTTGCTGAGCAGCACCGTTTTCCTGTCGTCATGATCCCCTGGGAATGCCGCTTTGCCGAAATCATGGAAGAGGTCATTACCCGGCTGAAAAACGAGAATCTAAAGATGATCCGGCATTATGAGGCCATGCAAAAAGAGCTGCTGCACCATTATCTTAATGCCGCCGGTCTTGCCGAGGCCGGCAGCATTATTGCCAAATTTTTAAAATGCTCCGCAGTTATAACGGATAAGGACTACGTTTCAAAAAAACTGCCTGGCCGGGCCGGCCATGGCGGCGACCACGGGGCAATAATTGATCCTAAAGATTACTCTCAAAAAATTATTATACAGGGAAACGGCAAGATATATGGTTATCTGCTGCTAAATTTTCCTGACGAACAAGAAAAAAACATTACCGAGCTGGAAAGCATCGAAAAATACGTTTTAATGCCTTTACTTTTATGGTTCAACAAAGAAGATATCATCTCCACTACAAAGGAAAGCCTGAAGAATGATTTTGTCTGGGACCTGGCGGCAGGAAGATTTAGCAACCGGGAGGATATTCAGTTAAAGGGCGCTCTTTTCGGCTTTAATCTCAATGTTCCCTATACCTGCATCGTCTCAAGCCTGAGAAATCCCGGTAATGCCGAATACAATATGGCCATCGAGCATTCCGGCACAAAAAAAAGAGAGGCTTTGGAAAGCCTGCTGCTGAATCTGGCCAAACGAACCGGCAAACAGCTAATGTTTACTATTCGCCGTAATATCATCGTTATCTATTTAGAAAACACCTTGCAAAATCCGGAAAAAAATATCTTTGCCTTCATTGATGCTCTTGAAGAAAAGCTGCTCACCCTTTTTCCCGGCTATAGCCCTTATTGGGGTACCAGCGAAATCAAGCTGTCGGAAACGGATTTCCACGCCTATTACAAAAACGCCAACTTTGCCCTGAATATCTGTATCAACGATGACGCCCTCAGCCGCCGGGGTACTTACGAGGACACCGATATTTTTAAAATGCTTACGGTGCTTTCCAATAGCGACCAGGCGAGAAAAATATCCCTGGGCGTATTGCAGCCGCTGATCGAGCATGATAATAACCATAAGCTAAATCTTATGCATACGTTAAAGGCACACCTCAATAATAACTACAATGTATGTAAAACAGCCAAAGCCCTTCACCTGCACAGGCAATCACTGCTTTACCGGCTCAGCAAAATCGAAGAGTTAACCGGTATGTCTTTGAATAACCATAATGAACTATTTCTGTTTGAGCTTTGTATCCGGCTATACTTAAGCTATTCCCAAAAGTTGGCTTTTCATTTATAATAGTTTCATGAGAATAATCATATCGCCGGCCAAAAAAATGAATATGGACACCGATGGCCTTCCCCCGGAGAGCTTGCCCCAGTTTTTAGCGGATGCCGCCCGGCTTTTGCAGCAGCTCAAAACCATGAGCTATCCGGAGTTAAAAGCCCTTTGGGGCTGCAGCGACTCTTTAGCGGAGCTCAACCGCAACCGGCTGCTGCAAATGGACTTGCACAGCCATCTTACTCCCGCCATTCTTTCTTATGAGGGCATCCAATACCAATACATGGCCCCCGCCGTCTTTGAGTATGGCCAATTTGATTACATTAAAGAGCATCTGCGTATTTTGTCGGGATTTTATGGGCTGCTGCGGCCCTTTGACGGCGTAGTTCCCTACCGTTTGGAGATGCAGGCCAAGCTGGCCCTCGGCAGCAGCCGCAATCTTTATGAGTTTTGGGGAGACAAGCTATGCCGCCAGCTATGCCGGGAAAGTGATTTTATTTTAAATTTAGCTTCTTACGAGTACAGCAAAATCATTTCCGCCCATTTGCCCAAGGATTTTCTCTTCCTGACCTGCGGCTTTGGCCAGCTGAAGGACGGCAAGCTCATTGAAAAAGGCACCTTATGCAAAATGGCCCGGGGTGAGATGGTCCGCTTTCTAGCGGAGCATCAGATCACAAAAGCTGAGGATATTAAAACCTTTAACCGTTTAGGATACACTTATTCCGCAGAGCATTCCAGCGGTCATCATTACGTATTTATTAATACTGCTCCGCGATTAAAATCAGTATAGGAGGAAACCAACATGCTGGCAGCAAAAACGAAAGCCCCTGATTTCACTTTATCCGACAAGGAGGGCAATGCCGTTTCCCTGGCGGACTTCAGAGGCAAAAAAGTTGTCCTCTATTTCTACCCGAAGGACAATACACCGGGCTGTTCCAAACAGGCCTGCGCCTTTGCCGGCGCCTATGAGGAATTCAAAAAGCGGGATGTGGCGGTAGTCGGCATCAGTAAAGACAGCATCGCCTCCCATCAAAAATTTGCCGACAAATATAATCTGCCTTTTATCCTGCTTTCAGACCCGGAGCTGATTGCCATCAAAGCTTACGATGTCTGGCAGGAGAAAAAGCTTTACGGCAAGGTGAGCATGGGAGTGGTCAGGGCCACTTATCTCATCGACGAAGAAGGCAATATTGAGCATGTAATTCCCAAGGCAAAGCCCGACACCAATGCCGCTGAGATTCTGGAATATTTGCAGTCAATGTAAAAAACAAAAACGGAGGATACGGCAATGAAAACTCTGCGGCCACTAACCCTGGCCTTTTTTCTCCTATGCTTTATTATAAGTCTGTCTGCTTGCGGGGATAAGCCTGCCGGCGGACCGCCGGCTGCCGGTCAAGGCGCCGCCGGCCAGTCAGGCCAAGGAAATCAAGAGGAGCCGTCTAATCCGGCCAGCAGCGGCGGCCAAGACGCCGGCCCTATTTCCGGTTCAGGCACAGAACCTCTGACCTTCGAATGGGGGGCTGCCGTCACCGGCCTTAACTGGCCTCAGCCCCTGCCGGCCTATTATCCCGAATTAGAGGTACAACCGCTGATTTCTGAAGGGACTATTTATGAATACACCATAAAGGGTCCCCTTAATTTCCTTGATGAAGCCGGGCAGCTAATCCCCATACCGGCGGAGGCCGAGTTTTACAATGTGCTGGATTCCTGTATCCTTCTGGGCAGAGCCGATGGTTTAAATGCGGTGATGACAAAGGACGGACAGGTTCTTACCGGCTTTCTCTATGATGTGGACTACGACGAGGGAGAGGGTATTGCTCCCGTTCCCACGGAATGGGGCGGTTACATTGTGCTGTCTAAGCGCGCCGATCCCGTCGATTGGTCTCAAAAGCTCTACGGTTTAGTGGACGTCCGCACAGGTGAAGAGGTTTTGCCTTTTGTATTCAGCCATTTAGAAATTTACGAAAGGTTTTGCTTTGCCATCAAAGACGGCGCCGCCATGCTGATGGATATCCAAGGCAATAGTTTTTACACCTTTGACAACATAAATGTCTACTGTGCGCCCAGCCGTTACAATATGCAAGGCATGGAAGAAACTCTGGTAACCACCGATATTCCCGGTATTTATCCCCCCAATGTCCACGTACCGGTTTACGCTTTTTTATATGACGGCCTTACCGTATACCTCCATTCCGGCGACCAGCAAGCTCCTGATAAAATAACGGTTCTGGACAGCCACGGCAACCACATCTTAACGGATACCGGGTTCAGCAATTATCACATTCCAGGCAAAAACCTCTATATCGAAAAAGACGGCGCGATTACCGTTGTTACTTCAAAAGGAGAGAGAGCCGATTTCCCCTATTCTGAGGAAATCCGGCAGGCTGTGGAAAGTTATAGCCCTGACGCCCTGTATTCCGACCTCAAATACGAAGGAGAGCTGCTAACCCTTCAGCTCCGGGACAGGGATTTGCCTTCCCTATATTTAACTTATAATAAAGAGGGCGTATTAATGGAAAAAAGGGAAACTGCTTGGGAAGTAATCAATCCCCATTTGCAGTACGCTTATGACCGCCAGGGCTCCCGTTATGCCTTAACCGGCGAAACAGGCCAGGTAATTAAGGAGTATCCGGTAGACGCTTATGTCAGAGAGCTGGGCCCCTTTATCATCATAGCAGACGGTCATTCCACAGGCATTACCTATTCTGTGGAAAACCTACAGGGACAAGTACTGGCGCAGGATATTTTCGTTCCTATACGCCATTATGTGTGGAATTCTTTAATCATCTATACCGGCGAAAACCACTGTTACCGCCTATACCCCGATGGCACGAAGCTGCCGATTGCCGCCGCTCCCCCTGTAGAGCACCTCTATATTGGCGGCTAAGTACCGGGATAGGCTAAGTACGGGAACCGGCTATCGCCGGGCTGACCAGGCTAAGACTATGCCTTGGTTTTTGCCGGCCGGCATTTTCGCAAAAACAGCGCCACGCTTTCTTCTTCCTGCTTTTTCGTTTTTTCGTTCAGGCCGCCGCGGCCCAGGCGGTCGCACAGGCCCAACAGGGCTACATCGTCAATATCCGCCTGCTCCTTCAAGGCAGCTAAATCCCCGTAGGGCATATCTTTTACCACATACAAAATATGCATGTGGAAGCGGACCAAAGACCTTACTGCCTCTATAAAACCCGGCGGCAATGCAAGGCCGCCGGCAGTAAGAACTTCCTTGGCCAGTTTCGCTCCCACTTGGTCATGATCATAGGCCCGGCATTTGCCGCCGGCCCATTCCGTAGTAGCCGGTTTACCGATATCATGGAGCAAAGCCGCCCACATAAAAGCTTGGGGGTCAGAGCTGCGGCCCTTATGCCGGGCGGCCTGGTCCACCACCAGCAAGGTATGGCGCCAAACATCGCCTTCAGGATGATGACGGGCGGATTGGGGCGTCCGGCTTAACTCTTCTAATACGGCAAAGGCCGTTTTTTGCAAAACACCCGACCGGTGCAGACCTTCCAAAAAAACCGAAGGCTTTTCGTCCTCCATAAGATGTTTGTTTATTTCATTAAACAGTCTTTGGTTTTCCCGGTAGTCAGGCCGGCTTTTTTCTTGAAAGGATTTCATTTTATCCGCTTCTCCTTTAAAAATTCTTTTATCTTAGTAGTCTGCTCCCCCAAGGCTATCTTTATCGGCCAATTTCCGGCAAGGAGTTGCTTGCGATGGCCTGTCCGCCTTGCCAGATTCTGCAGACTTGTGATGTTCCCTCACCTATGCTAAACTACAAATAGTCTGATTTAAAGGAGTTGTTTCATGCAATCTCTATTCTTGTAATTTAATCTTCCTGCCGGGCCTTTATTAAAGGCTTATTTGGTATGTCCGAAGATAAGCTTATAGGAATAGGAGATTTGCTCATGAACACAAATTGGAAGAAACCATTTTTTATTATATATGCGGGGCAGGCTTTTTCGCTTTTAGGCTCTGCCGCCGTCCAGTTCGCCGTGATTTGGTGGCTGACGGTGCAAACGGAATCGGCTCTGGTTCTGACCTTATCTACTGTTATCGCCTTCATTCCCAATATGGTAATCGGTCCCTTTGCCGGGGTATGGATTGACCGCTACAACCGGCGCAAGGTAATGATGGCCGCCGACGGGTTAGTTGCACTATCCAGCGTTATATTAGGCATCGCTTTTTTGCTGCTGGAGACGCCGCCCCTTTGGTTCTTGTTTTTTATTCTGTTCCTGCGGGGAGTGGGCAATACGTTTCACGGGCCGGCCATGCAAGCAGCCGTCCCTATGCTGGTGCCTGCTGAAATGCTGACCAAAGCCGGGGGCTGGGGCAACCTGATTAATTCCATCTCCACTATGCTGGGCCCGGTTTTGGGCGCTGCCCTTATGGGCATGTTCCCCATAGCCAGTATTATGCTGGTGGATATTTTGGGCGCGGCCCTGGCTATCTTTTGCCTGCTCTTTGTAGAAATCCCGAACATTCCCCAAAGTGCCGAAAAACCGGATTTCATTGCAGACTGGAAGCAGGGTTTTGTGGCCATCCGGGAAAACAAGCCGTTGGTGGCCGCTCTGCCTGCCATGCTGCTCTGCAATGTTTTATACATGCCCCTGGGCGCCCTTTTTCCGCTTTTGGTCTATTCTCACTTTATGGGCACAGCCTGGCACAACAGCCTCGTTGAATTTGTTTTTGCTGGAGGCCTGCTGGTTTCCTCCCTGGTTATGGGCGTCTGGGGCGGCATCAAGCGCCGTTTTCTCATGGTAGCCCTGGCTATCGGCGCACTGGGCGCAGCCTCGGCCATCAGCGGCCTGCTGTCTCCGGTTGGATTTCCCTTCTTTGTCTTTTGCTGCTTTGTGATGGGCTGCACCGGGACTTTTATCAATGTGCCCCTGATGGCCTATACCCAGGAAACCATTGCGCCGGAAATGATGGGCAAGGTTTTTTCCTTGATGATGACCGGCATGACCCTGGCCATGCCTATAGGGCTTTTGCTGGCCGGGCCGGTCAGCCAATTCTTTGGCGTAGACCGCTGGTTCTTTTGGTCCGGTATTGCCTTAGCGGCCACAGGGGTCCTCTGCGGCATCATGACCTGGCGTTATGACAGTTAGATCGGCCGCAAACCGAAAACCATGGGCCGAAGCCGGAAACTTCTAATAAAAAAACTATAGTGACAAAAAGAAGGGGGGTGTCTCATTTGAGGCACCCCTTAGTGATGAAAATGCAAGTCAATCCTGTTAGTACCGATTGCGGATCGTATAGTGAGTGTGGAGAAGTTCATGAGCCTTCTCGCCGTATTTCTCCCCTAAAAACTCTTCGTAAAGCTTCATTACATCTTTGTTTTCATGGGATTTCCGCTTCGGCTTACCCTGATCCTCCCGATAGATGGCCTCAGCCCGCTTGCGGATCAAGTTGACATTGCCGTGATGATAAGGCTGGCCGCCGCCGCCCACGCAGCCGCCGGGGCAGGCCATAATCTCGATGGCATCATACGTTTTCTCGCCGGAACGGATGGCTTCCAGCATGCGCCGGGCATTGCCCAGTCCATGGGCCACACCGATGGTGAAATCCTTGCCGCCAATATTTACCTTAGCTTCCCGAATCTGCCCAAAGCCCCGGAGCTGGGTAAACTCCACTTTTTCCAGAGGCTGGTTGGTCAGCCACTCGTAGGCCGTCCTTAAAGCCGCCTCAATAACGCCGCCGGTGGTGCCAAAGATAACGCCGGCGCCGGTGGATTCTCCCAAGGGATGATCGAAATCTTCATCCGGCAGATTAACCAGATTAAGACCGGCCTCCCGGGCCATCATAGCCAATTCTCTGGTGGTAATGACGTAATCCACATTCTGCAGACCGTTATTGGACAGTTCTTCTCTGCCGGACTCATACTTTTTAGCCAGACAGGGCATGACGGAAACCACCACAATCTTTTGGGGATCAATGCCGAACTTTTCCGCATAAAACGTTTTGGCAATGGCGCCGAACATTTCATGGGGTGATTTGCAGGTAGAGGGAATATCCAGCAGGTCCGGGAATTGGTGCTCGAAAAACTTTACCCAGGCCGGGCAGCAACTGGTCAGGATAGGCAGGGTGCCCCCATGCTGAATCCGGTGAATCATCTCCGAGGCTTCTTCAATAATGGTCAGATCCGCGGCAAAATCCGTATCGAATACCTTGTCAAAACCCAGCCGCCTTAAAAGAGCAACCATCTTGCCGGTGACAATGGTTCCCGGCTCCATGCCAAATTCTTCGCCCAAGGCCACCCGCACTGCCGGGGCAGTTTGCACCATCACGTATTTGTCAGGATCGTTGATGGCCTGCCAGACATTTCTTACATTATTAACTTCGGTAAGAGCGCCGGTGGGACAGACGGCCACGCATTGGCCGCAGAAGGTACAGGTGCTTTCTTGTATCGGTTTTTCAAAAGCAGGGGCAATGGTGGTGTTGAAGCCCCGGTTAACCGCCGAGATAACGCCGCAGGTCTGCACCTGGTTGCACATGGTTTCACAGCGCCGGCATAAAACGCACTTGTCGGGGTTTCTCTTGATGGCCCTGCTGGAGTGATCCTTCTCATGGCTGGATTTTTGGCCGGTAAACCTTAAATCCTCTTGTATGCCCAAATCTGCCGCCAGTTTTTGCAGGTCGCAGCTGCGGTTCTTCTCGCAAGTCAGACATTCAAAAGGATGGTCGGAAAGCAAAAGCTCTACCGTAGTGCGGCGGGCCAGCACGGCTCTGGGGGTGTTGGTTTTGACCGCCATGCCTTCTGACACCGGCGTACAGCAGGCAGGCACCAGGCTTCTGGCTCCTGCCACCTCTACGACGCAGACCCGGCAAACCCCTACCTGATTGACGGCTTTCAGCTCATGGAGATCCAAATGGCAGAGAGTAGGCACATTGACGCCGATACTTCTGGCTGCCGCTAAAATAGTCATATTTTCCGGAACATTAACACTTTGGCCGTTGATCGTTAAACTTACCGTTTTGCTCATGTTTACCCCCTTTTATCCTTCATGGCTCAGCACGGATAAATCACAGTATACTTCTATCATAGCCTGACCAGGAATCACTGTCAATAAGAGACATTTTATAAATAAGGCAAAATCTGGGCATAGTAAAAACAATAATTCAATAAGGAAGGACTATGCCTATGGACGTTAATACCGAACTCCTCAACCAGGTTTATCAAAATTCTCAAATGGGCCAGCTAGCCGCCAGACAGCTATCTCAACTCATTGACGACCCGGATATGCAGGAGCATCTGGACACCCAGCTTTTGCGCTATGATTATATCAACAATCAGGCTTTACAAATGCTGAACGCCGCCGGTCAGGCGGTGGGAAACCTGGTCCTGCCCGAGAAGCCGGCCGCCCAGGCGGCAATGGGCTTAAACCCCTTGACCGGCAATAGAACCCAGAATGAGGCGGAAGCAATGCTGCAAAACGGCGCCGCCGGCATTGCCTATATCACCAAAAGCATCAATCAATGCAAGGATGCGGATATACCGGTGCTCAATCTGGCTAAACAACTCCTTTACACGGAAGAGGTAAATGTAGAGAAACTGAAAAAGTACTTGCACTAGCTGGGCCTGTTCATGAGCCCGCCCTGTTTTTCACCAGCTTTGCCCCTGTTATTCTCCGAAGACTTCTGCTATAATAGGGTTACTTTGCGGATTTGGAGGTCTTATCACTATGGGCAGCTCAGCCAAAAGCGCCGGGGCGTCAAAAAGCGGCTATTACAGCTATTTACTGATGTTCGGCCATATCTGTACGGACATCAATCAGGGGGCTTTGCCGGCTATTTTGCCTTTTTTGGTAGCCAGCAACAATATAGGCTACGCTTCGGCGGCAGGTCTGGTTTTTGCCGCCAATTTCGTTTCTTCCATCGTCCAGCCTCTTTTCGGCTATCTGGGGGATAAAGCCTCTTATCCCTGGCTGACCAGCCTGGGTATTATCCTGGCCGGCAGCGGTCTGGCTGCTGTAGGTTTTTTGAATAATTATTGGGCCATCTTCCTGGCCGTCATGATTTCCGGCCTGGGTATCGCCCTCTTTCATCCGGAGGGCAGCAGAATCGCCAATCTGGCTTCAGGAGAGAAGAAAAGTACCGGCATGAGCAACTTTGCCGCCGGCGGCAGTATCGGTTTTGCCTTGGGGCCCCTGATCGCTTCTATGGCCCTGACCACTTTCGGTATCAAAGGTACGGCTGTGCTGCTGATTCCGGCCTGGGCCATGGCCGCTATTCTCCTTATCTCCTTCCGGCGCCTGCCCATAGCCGAAGCGGAAGCTGCCGCTAAAAGCCTTAATGCCGGCACAAGCGGCAGCGAAAGCACCTCTGCTGCCAATGGAGCCAAAGATGATTGGCCGGCCTTCGCCAAGCTGTCGGCAGCAGTATTTGCCCGTTCCATTATCACCTATGGAATGACCACCTTCATTCCTTTATATTGGGTAGGGGTTTTGATGCAGTCCAGCACTTCCGGCAGCATGAAGCTGACGATTTTCTCCCTGGCAGCGGCCTGTGCCACCTTAATCGGCGGCCGGCTGGCGGACCGCTATGGTTTTAACAAAATTATCCGTATCGGCTTTACCGCTATGACTCCCTTACTGCTGCTGCTGGCTTATACAAAAAACGTTTATTTTGCTACTTTTTTGCTGATCCCCATCGCCTTGACCCTTAACGGCCCCTACAGCACTATGGTCACCATGGGCCAGTGCTTCCTGCCCAATCACATCGGTTTGGCCGGCGGCATCACCCTGGGCCTGGGCGTCAGTGTGGGCGGTATAGCTGTGCCGGCCATCGGCTGGCTGGGTGACCATTATGGCCTGTCGGCAGCCATGTACACCATAGCGGCGGTAGGCTTGATTTCCACTATCTTTGCTTATTTCATCCCCCAATATCAGACGGTCAAATGCCAGTCAACGGTGGCAGCCGCTAAATGCGCCGCCGCCGAATCGGCCTCTGCCGGCAGATAACGATAATACAAAAACGATAATGCAAAGCCGAACCAAAAAGCCGCCGCAAACTGGTCTTATACACCAATTTACGGCGGCTTTCCTGCGGAACTTAAGCAATTTTAACCTTTTGGCGGTTTTCTAAAAATGTCCTGGCTACCGCCGGAAACATAGCGTAAAGCAGCAAGTCTTCTTCGCTGTCAATCAACTCCCCGGCCTCCTGACGCAAGGCAGGCAGCATCGGCGCCATCGTATCCACACTGCGGCCTTTGACAGGCTCTTCTCCCCGCAGCACCCGGCTGCTCAGTTCCTGGCTGACCGGGGCAGGGGTCTTGCCGTACATCCCCTTTAAATAGCTTTTAACTTCACTGGAAACCATAACATACCGGCCGGCCAGTACATTAGTTACCGCCTGCTGGCCTACCATCTGGCTGGTAGGCGTCACCAAAGGCGGATAGCCCAAATCCTGCCGGACCCGGGGCACTTCATCCAGCACCTCCTGCAGCCGGTCCAATGCCTGCAGCTCCTTTAGCTGGTTGATAAAATTAGACAGCATACCGCCGGGGATCTGATATTTCAGCACCTGGGTATCCACCTGGCCGGGGGAAAGGTCTACGGCGCCGTATTTTTTGCGGACTTCCTTGAAGTAGTCATTAATCTCCGCCAGCAAACCGATATCCAGTCCGGTGTCGTAAGGCGTATCCGCCAGGGCCGCCACCATAGCTTCAGTGGCGGGCTGAGAAGTGGAGAGGGCCATAGAAGAACAGGCCGTGTCGATGACCGCAGCGCCGGCCTCTATACCCTTTAAATACATCATGGAACCCAGGCCGCTGGTGTAATGGGTATGGAGCTGCACCGGCAGATTCACGGCCTCCCTGATATCGGCTACCAACTGATAGCAAACATAAGGAGCACACAAGCCGGCCATGTCTTTAATGCAGATAGAGTCAGCTCCCAGGCCAGCCAGGGTTTTGCTGAGATTGACAAAATAGTCCAGATCATGAACGGGACTGATGGTAAAGCTGATGGCAGCCTGGACATGGGCCCCTTCTTTCTTGGCTATTTCCATAGCCTTAGCCACGTTGTCCGGATCATTGAGGGCGTCAAAAATCCGGAAGATATCCACACCATGAGCTACAGCCTTCTTGATGAAGGCTTCCACCACATCATCGGTATAATGGCGGTAGCCTACTAAATTTTGGCCCCGCAAAAGCATTTGCACCGGTGTTTTTTTCAGCCGGGCCTTGATCTGGTCCAGCCTGATCCAAGGATCTTCGTTTAAGAAACGCATACAAGTATCAAAGGTGGCTCCTCCCCACACCTCCAGGGATTGGTAACCTACCTGATCCATCTTCTCCAGAATCGGCAGCATATCTTCCGTCTTCATCCTAGTGGCCAGCAGCGATTGATGGGCATCCCGCAGCGTCGTATCAGTAATCTTTATCCTTTGTTGCATGTCCAGCCTCCTGACCTAATTATACGTAAAACATATTATACAGCAAAAAAATAGACTCTTAAACGCTTTTAAGAGTCCGGAAAATGTATACTTTTTATGGTTTTTCTATCCTAATCCGCAGCATAATCCTATTTTTCTTTTTTCCTGTGGCCCGGGGCTTCAATTAGCTGACTCTTTGATCTTTTAAATCCGATAATGATCACAACAATCAGAAAGATCATGATCAGGGCCAAAACGGCAAAGGCAACCGTAAACAACTTGGAATTGCCGGCATAAGGGACCTGCAGAGTAGGGTTATTAGCGTAAAGGGCTCCGCTCCAAGAATAGAACAATACCATAACCAAAGTTAGCAATTTAATTATCCTTTTCATAGGCTCCTCCTTTACCTTTCGCTTATTATTCCACTCTTTATTTCCTTTCATACTTTTATTGTAGAAGTCAATAGTCACATTTCGGTGTTATTTTTTCTATTTTTCTGTAATCTTTGAAAAAGATTTTTTGTTTGTATAATTTTTCTCTTGCTTGCTTTTTTTAAAAACCTAAGCTATAATAGCTACATTCCTTAAATACGAAATGCAGTGAAAGGGAACGTAGGCTGCAAGCCTTACAGAGAGCCGGCGGTTGGTGGAAGCCGGCAGTCTTGCAACTGATTCCGCCCTGGAGCAGTCGGCGATGAGCCGTACCGGCAGCGTCCGTTAAGCGCTAAATGAGGTGGCTTTTTATGGCGGCGATATCGGGTGGGCTTTCTGTTCCCCGGGCAAGGTATTTCTGTTAATAAGGGCAACTTGGGTGGTACCGCGAGCAGACGTCTCGTCCCAGGATAGAATCCGGGATGTGGGGCGTTTTTTTATTGCCCAAAAAATCGCCTGCCATCCCTAACCTAAAATAAAAAAAGGGAGGAAAGCCCCATGAACGACAAGCAATTATTGATGATCCCCGGTCCTACACCCATTCCTCAAAGAGTACTCCATGCCTTAGCCAATCCGGCAGTAGGCCATAGGACACCTGGGTTTTCCGCCATTATTCGAGAAGTCACCGATAAGGTAAAAAAGATTTACCGGACAGAAAGTGACCTGCTGACCCTTACCTCCTCCGGCAGCGGAGCAATGGAGGCCGCTGTCAGCAATTTCATTAATCCCGGCGACAAGGTTCTGGTTCTGGAATACGGTAATTTTGCAGAGCGCTGGATTAAAATCGCCAAAACCTATGGCGCCGACGTTCAGGTTATTGCCGGCCAGTGGGGCCGGCAGGCGGATCCCCAGGCTTTGGCCCAGGCTCTGACTGCCGATACAGCCAAAGAAATCAAGGCGGTTTACGCCACCCATAATGAAACCTCCACCGGCGTCACCCATGATATCAAAGCCCTGCGGGAGGCTTGCGGCGACCATCCCGCCATCTTCGTGGTGGACGCCATCAGCGGCATGGCCGTATCCCCTCTGGAAGTAGACGCCTGGAAGCTGGACGTAGTGGTCAGCGGCTCCCAAAAAGCTTTCATGCTGCCGCCGGGTCTGGCTTTTATCAGCGTCAGTCCCAAGGCCTGGGCTCTCCAGAAGGCTTGCCAAACACCCTCTTTTTATTTTAGTTTGAAAGCGGCCAAAAAGAACCTGGACGAAAAAAATACTACGCCTTATACGCCGGCAGCCAGCCTGATTACGGGCCTGCAGGAAAGCCTGCTCATGATGGAGGAGGAGGGACTGGAAAACATTCAGGCCCGCCACGCCAGATATCGGGAAATGGTCAGAGCTGCCGTCAAGGCTCTGGGCCTGACGCCTCTGGCCGCCGACACAGCCGCCTCCGCCGCCGTCACCGCTGTGATGAAGCCCGGCGACATCGACGTTAAACAAATCACCAAGATCATGCGGGATAAATATAATGTAGTTATTGCCGCCGGCCAGGGCAAGATGGAAAAAGAAATTTTCCGCATCGGCCATCTGGGCTATATTACGGAAGCCGATATTTTAGCCACCATTGCCTGCCTGGAAATGACCCTGAAGGGTCTGGGCTGGGATTGCCCCTTGGGCAAAGGCGTGGCCGCCGTCCAAGAGATCATGTTAAAAGGCTGATTCTAGAGCGGTCTATAAAAAGGGAAGGCCTTTGAAAAAGGCCATGTCAGCCCTGGCGAACGTTCGCAGCCGGCTAAATTTCCTTAACAAATTAATTTAAATTTGGCCGGCGAGAAGTGAGCAGGGCTGATCTGGCCTTTGTTTAATACCTTCCCCCTTGTTTGCAAGATGAGAGGAGTTTTAATCATGAACATATTAATTTGCGACCCGATTTCGGAAAAGGGCATTGCTATATTGGAAAAAGAAGAGGCTTTTCAGGTAGATGTCCGTCTGAAGCTGCCGGAAGAAGAGATCATCGCCATTGCCCCCAATTATCAGGCCATAGTGGTGCGCAGCGAAACGAAGATCACGAAGGCCATTATCGAAGCCGCCACCCAGTTGAAAGTTATTGGCCGGGCCGGTGTGGGCGTAGACAATATTGACGTGGAAGCCGCCACCAAAAAAGGCATTATCGTTATCAACGCTCCCGACGGCAACACCATTTCCGCCTGCGAGCATACCATGGCCTTAATTCTGGCTTTGGCCCGCCACGTACCCCAGGCGGACCATTCCCTGCGCCAGCACCTTTGGGACCGGAAGAAATATACCGGCATTGAGCTCAGAGGCAAAACCATCGGTATCCTGGGCTTTGGCAAGATCGGTTCGGAAATTGCCGTCCGCTGCAAGGCCTTCGGCATGAATGTGCTGGTCTATGACCCCTATATTACTCAGGAAAGGGCTGCCCGCTTCAATCTGGAGCTGGTTGACCGGGAAACCATTTATCGGGAGGCGGACTTTATTACGGTGCACATGCCTTTGACCGATGAGACGAGAAACATGATCGGCAAAAAACAATTTGCCATGATGAAGCCCACTACCCGGGTCATCAACGTAGCCAGGGGCGGTATCATTAATGAAGACGATTTATACGAGGCCGTGAAAAACGGCGTTATTGCCGGCGGCGCCATTGACGTTTGGTGCAAAGAACCGATGACGGAGCATCCCCTCTTTGACTTACCGCAGATGGTAATCACTCCTCATCTGGGGGCCTCCACGGAAGAAGCCCAGATTAATGTGGCTTTGGATGTGGTGGAAGAGGTGCGCCGGGTGCTTTACGGTATGCCTGTTCATAATGCGGTCAACATTCCTTTCATCCAGCCGGAAGTCATGGAAAAGGCCAAGCCTTTCATGGATTTGTCGGAAAAGCTGGGTAAAATGGCCTCCTATTTGGCCGACGGCCCCATCAAGGAAATCAGCATCAAGTTCATCGGCGATTTCAAATCCCTGGATTTGCGGCCCATGACCAGCACCTTCCTTAAAGGCCTTTTACGCCCCATTATGAACGACGCCGTCAACTACGTTAATGCCCCGGTTATTGCCAAAGAAAGAGGAATTAACGTAACTTCCGCCCAAAGTGACGAAACTGGCGACTATACCAATAAGATGGTGGTTACCCTAAAGGGTAAGCAATGGAATCATCACCTGGCCGGCAGCGTGTTTCAAAACGGCGAAGCCCACATTGTAGGGATCGATGAATTCATTCTGGATATTCGCCCCTCCGGCCATCTGGTGCTGGTGCCTCACAAAGACCAGCCGAAGGTGGTAGGGCCTGTAGGTATGATTCTGGGTGAAAACGACGTCAATATCGCCGGTATGCAACTGGGCCGCCGGGAATTGGGGGGCGACTCCCTGATGGTGCTGAATGTGGACAATGTGGTCAGCGACCAGGTGCTGGAAAAGCTGAAGCAATTGCCGGCAGTCCATAAAGCGGCATATTTAAACTTTAATTGACGGCATAAATAGTATACAATGATGCTATTGTGTAAGAGTTTTAGCGGCATCCCGGGAGCATCCTGGGATACGGTTTGATCTGAAAACCCTGTGCCGCTGAAACATAACTTAAGGAGGCGGCAGCTATGCTGGATGCAAAAGGAATTCGGACAAATCCCGATAAAGTAAAAGAAGGGCTCATACGGCGCAATAGTGATCCCGGCCTGGTGGATCAGTTTTTAGCGCTTGACGAGGGGCGGCGCAAAAACCTGGCCGTCAGCGAAGAGAAGAAGAGCCAGCGCAATAAAGAAAGCGAAAATGTGGCCAAAATGAAAAAGGCCGGCGAAGACGCCAGCCAGGTTATGGTGCGGATGCGGGAGCTGGGCGATGAGATCAAAGCCCTGGATGAAGAACTGCGGGAAATCGACGAAGAGCTGCAGGCAGTACTGTTGAGTATTCCTAATGTCCCCCACGAATCCGTTCCTGTGGGCAATGACGAAGAAGCCAATGTGGAAGTCCGCCGCTGGGGTACGCCCCAGGAGTTTGCTTTCCCGGCCAAGGCTCATTGGGAAATCGGTGAAGCCCTAAACATTCTGGACTTTGAGCGGGCCGCCAAAGTCACCGGCGCCAGATTCACGTTTTACCGGGGGCTGGGGGCCAGGCTGGAGCGGGCATTAATCGCCTTCATGCTGGACCAGCATACCGAAAACCACGGCTATGAAGAGCTGATACCGCCCTTCATGGTTAACCGGGACAGCATGGTCGGCACCGGCCAGTTGCCTAAATTCGCCGAAGATATGTTCCGCTTGGAGGGAGGCCAGGGCTATTACCTGATTCCCACGGCTGAGGTGCCTGTCACCAACTATTACCGGGATGAGATTTTAGAGGCCCAACAGCTGCCGATTTATCACTGTGCTTATACCCCTTGTTTCCGGGCGGAGGCCGGTTCTGCCGGCCGGGACACCCGGGGCCTGATCCGTCAGCACCAGTTCAATAAGGTAGAAATGGTAAAGTTCGCCTTACCGGAGCAATCCTATGATGAGCTGGAATCCCTTACGGCCAACGCCGAAGCCATTCTTAAGCAGTTGGGGCTGCCCTACCGGGTTATGGCTTTATCCACAGGGGATCTAGGCTTTTCCTCCGCTAAAACTTACGATCTGGAAGTTTGGCTGCCCAGCGCCGGCATGTACCGGGAAATTTCCTCCTGTTCCAATTTCGAGGACTTCCAAGCACGGCGGGCTAATATTCGCTTCCGCCGGGAGCCTAAGGCCAAGCCGGAATTTGTCCACACCCTAAACGGCTCCGGTCTGGCTATCGGCCGCACCACATCCGCCATTTTGGAAAATTATCAAAACGCCGACGGCAGCATCACCATTCCTGAAGTTTTGCGGCCTTACATGGGTGGATTAGAGAAAATCACCGCCAAAAAATAATTAAAAAGCTGATTAAAAAAACATAGCTGGTCACCAAAAATGACCGTGAGGAGCTACTTCACACAAGTTATGCACATTTTATCCACAAATTGTGCATAACTTTATTTTTTGTTTATGTTTTTGATACGAAAACCCGGCCGCCACAGGAAAACGCTGTTGATTTCTTGCAAGAAACCGTTATAATATAAATTAGTTAGTTATTGCTAACCCTAAGATTATGTTCACAAACGATATGAGCACAAATTAGGTAATGGGATAAAGAGGCTCGCTACATCTTGAGTGCAAAGGAGGAAATTATTATGGGCTATGAATTATGGAAAGAGAAGACCCCTGAATTCAAGACAATAGACGTCCGTCATTTACAAGGCAATTTTTTTCCCGGACTGCAAAAGCAGGCCAAGAGCGTAAAGGTGGGAGAAGGACTGAAAATCATTCAGACCTTTGAGCCTCATCCGCTCTACGGAGCATTGGAAGCCCTGGGCTTCGAGCATCATACGGAACGGGCCGGCGACCATGAATACCATGCTTACTTTTACCGCGTAGAAATGAAGGAAGATGTTGAAGCCGCGCCCTTCCGCCCGCTGGCGCTCTTAAATTATCCAATGATCGACGAGGAACTCGGTAAAATTGCCGTGGATTTTTGGGATCTTACCTGGAATGACGAGAAACGAACTCTCCCTTATGAAACGAGGCTATTGTTGTCCCTGACTAATGCAGTTGGCGCCGGCAGAATGCGCCAGGCCTCCCGAGAGCTTATAAAGGCCTATATCTATGGCCTGGATTCCGCTGCCTTGGACGATGTATTCGAGTTGCTGGCCTGGAACCAGGGAATTGGCTATTTCAGCTCGGAGATTGGGCCCTCCGCGCTGTTTCAAGCCTATAAGCTCATTAAAACCCAGGAGAAAAAGGGGACAAGCCATGAGGAAATGCTGCAGGAACAGTTCGGGGAGAAAAATCCAGAGGTGACAGTGCAGTAAGCCATCCGGCCGGGCATCAGGCAATCCTTAAATGCGGAGGCCTTTATTGCAAATATAAATATATTAAGGAGGAGTGTTTATGAGCAGTCAACTGTATGAAAAGATGAATCTTTACCTTGCCAATCAGGAGGTAGCCTATATCAAGCTTCACAACTTGCACTGGTATGTTAAAGGCCGCGGCTTCTTTACCCTGCACGCCAAGCTGGAAGAGCTTTATGATCAGACGGCCGTCATCATCGACGAAGTGGCCGAGCGCCTGTTGGCTCTTGGGCAGCTCCCGGTGGCCAATCTGAAAAAGGCTCTTTCCATGGCCACCATCGAGGAACTGGAGGATGCTCCTATATCTTCCGACGAGACCGTCCAGGGGCTGATGGCCGATGTGGAATACTGGATCCGGGATACCAAGGAAATTTCAGAGTTGGCAGATGAGGCCGGCGACGGCGCTACGGCGGATCTTTTTAACGGTTATTTGAGCGAATATCAAAAATTGATGTGGATGCTGCAATCTTATCTGGCATAGTTGAGCTTTTCACCTGACGTTTGCATATGCCGCAGAAGCGGCCAGGGGCTGTTCGCAAAAATTTGCGGCAGCTCCTTTTTTCGATGGTGCGTCATACTTTGATGCTGCCGTTCTTTTGGATCCGCTGCAGAATTAGCGAAAGGCGGGCGTTGAATCGTGCAAATCTGCACTTCCACATCGGAAGCCTTTTATTCAAATTGGTTGCAAGATGAAAGGGCTGAAAGGCCTTAACTCACTCCACCAGTGGGGGGTGATCGACCTATTTGAGGGGCAACTTTGCTCAATTTTGCAGCTTTGTCTTAGCTTGCGGCCCTATCAGAAGTGCTTTTAGGCAATTTTCCAAGTTTAAAGTGTCCCTACTGAGGCTGAACACTCCTTTTCGGCTGTATCTAGTGTTGCAACTAGAATAAACGCCCTATTTCAGGTGAGAAAAACACTTTAAACTTGCATTTTTGTCTATTTTCCGCCTCGCTTTAATCCCGCTTTAGCACCGGGGGTCTCTACAAACCTGCAAAATTGAGCAGTAGCTCGCACCAACCGCAAATCATTGCGGATACTGAAGCATAAGGGACTCTCTAACACCCCTCCAGCACCAGGGCTAATATAAAGAAGAAGATAACCATTAAAAGAATTGTCAGGCAGCCATTTCCCTGGCTTTTTTCAACCGGCTCATTATCTTCACCTTTTGGCATAGGCATAACGGTGCTATCTGATTCCAACGGACCGGAATCTAAGGGTACGTATATCCGTTCTGAGTCCGGCAGTATTGAAACGTTTACTGTTGAAAACGGCCCTATTGAAACCGACCATGTCTCTGCTTGCTCATTTTCCCAAGCCATTTCTGCTTTTAGTGGTTGTGAGCTATCCTTCTCTATTTTGGTCAGTTTTAAGTTATCATTCTCTTTTACCAGCAAAAGCAAGGTGTCGCAATAGGGGCATCTTATTTTATTCTCATTGTCATTAAATTCTGCCGGCGCCCCGCAATTTAAGCATCTATAAGTCCGTATCACTTTTTTCACCTCGCCAGAATGCTAATACCTTTTAATCTAATGCTATTTTAGTATAATATTCTATAAATGATAGTTAAACAATTAGCTGCCTCCAGCGCAGCATCGGGAATATAATTACGGCCACCTTAGGACGGCTGCTCCGCCAATGACCCAAACTACGGAAACTACATCCAAAAAATAAGCCCTTGATTTATAAGGGCTGAGAAGATATAATTTTTAGGTGATTTCATTTAATCATGTAATCTAGGTTTGGAGAGGTGTCCGAGTGGTTTATGGAGCTGGTCTTGAAAACCAGTGACTCCGCAAGGGGCCGTGGGTTCGAATCCCACCCTCTCCGTTAAAGAAAAACGCAGATACCAATAGGGTATCTGTGTTTTTTCTTGGTCAAAAAGGGGTGGGATGAGAACCCTTGGGTTCGTCGGAGACTTGGCTTGCGATGCCGCAGCAGCGGAAGCCTTAGTCGCAGTCTCGAGCCAGCGTGCCGGCGCTGTGCGAGA
>JAHDMJ010000029.1 GCA_018436095.1 Clostridia bacterium
AAAAGTTGCCTTAGTCTTAGCTGGGTGTACAAATTTTGAAGTATTGTGTGATTCGCTCTGCTAAAATAGGCGTTCAATCTGCCTAAGACACTAAATGTAGGCAAAAGACGGTGCTCGGTGCGGTAAAACTTGAAATTCTGAGCAGTTAGCTGAGGCAAATACACGTAAAACCTCATTTTTTGTACACCCGGCTGGATAGGAGGGGGCTTTTTGCTTGCCCCGGCTGCTCCCTAATCCCCAAACGAGGGCGGCGGATCAGGCGGCAGTCCAGGCTGGCGGGGCCGCATCACCGCAACACTTACCACCGGACAACCGGCACCACCATGCCAACCGTTGCCACCGTACAACTGCACTAGCGTTTTTAGCTGCCCAAAAGAGGCCCCACAGTCAGAATCATCACACTGTAAAGCATCAGGCAAACCAGGCCGTAGCGCCAGTTTAGCTTCAGACCCGTATACCAGGAGTTTTTGCCGCAGAGGCCGGCCATGGTCAGATTGAGGGCGGAAAAAGGGGAAAGCATATTGGATAAAAGCCAGGCGCAGATGATGGTCATGGCAAAGGTAGGGACGGTGAGGCCGACGGTGGCCGGTACGATGGTCGCCACCAGGGTGGTGCCGGTAGCTACGGGATGGACGCCCAGCTGGCCCGGCAGAATCACCAGCAGCATCAGAGCCATCACTAAAAGCACGGGATAGTCCACCAGGGAATGGGGAATCAACCCGGAGATCTTGGCGCCCACACCGGAAATATCCAGAGCGTAGGCCAAAAGGCCGGCAGCGGTAAATAAGAAAACCTCCGTCCGGCCCTTAAACAGGGATTTGTCGTAATAATTGCGCAAACCCCTTTTGAGCTCAGGTTTTTTGTTTTGAACCAAGGCGCAAACCAGGGGAAAGAGCATGCTCACCAAAGGTACGATGGCTAGGAGGTTCCAGCCCAGGGACTGATTAATCACCAATGTCACCAAAACAATAGAGGCGGCCAGGGCAAACATGATCCAGATTTTGCGCCACTCCACAACGGTGTCTTTATCGGGGGCCAGGGTAGGATAGCGGCCGGGATGGCGCAGCATAGCGATTTTGATGCTGGTTAGATTGATGCCTACGGACACCGCGGCAAAGATCAGCCCTACCAGGATCACCCGGTACCAGGGGATGTGCAACTCCGAAACCACCAGCATCACGGAGACCCAGGAGGTGCCCCAAAAACCGGAGGTGGAATAGCTGCGGATCAAAGTGGAGATAAAGATATCCTCGGCGTCATACAGCTTGCTGGTTTCCAGAAAGAGATTGTACATGATGGAAAAGGCAGCAAAGCCGGTAAGGGCGGCGAAGATATGAGTAGGTATGGCAATAAGACAGGCAAAGGGAATCAGCGTATGCATATGGAGTTTGGCTATGTTTTTTAACTCCGATTGATAATCTTCATAGGTAAAGGGCAAATTGAGCAAGGGGCCGCAGGTGAAAAGAGCAATCAGCAGGCCGTTTTTGCCCAGGCCGGTAAGCCATTGCATAAAATCGGCTTTGGCGTAAATCATCAATAGGGAAGCAGCCAGAAAAAGGCCGATACAGACCAGCCGGTTGATCTTCGGCATATTGAAGAGGGAGATGGCCAGCACATAAAACAGGCAAAGAATAGCGAGATAGAAAAGAGGCTTCCAGGGGAGAAAATAATAGACTACATTTAAAAAGGCATAGAGAAAAACAGAAATTCGCAGAAGCTTGTCCTTCACGGCGGCGGCTCCTTTCATCTCTTTTCAAATACATATCTTGTGAATCATATCTAAAGTATTTGAAAATATCATTAGCTACTGGTATGATTATATCATAATGTTAAAGTGATTATATCATAGAAAGGGTTCGGCAATCTTAACATAGGTGAACAAAACACAAGAAAACACAGGAATGGCCGATAATTCAAACAAGAATAATAAGGAGGATGGAATAATGGAATTGACAGTTGCAATAGTAGGCTCCGGCAGAATGGGTACTTTTGTGGGCGAGCAGTTGCCCGAGGACGTCAAAAAAATCTGCATCGACAGCGACGAAGGGAAGGCCAAGCAGTTGGCCGCTGCCATCGGCGGCACCTATGGACTGACCATGGAAGCTGCTAAGGATGCAGATGTGATTGCTATTATCCTGCCGGCGCCGGTGGTTAACGCCATGGCCCGGGAATTGGCCGCAATGGCCAAAGACGGGGCAGTGATCATCAATATGGCTACCAACGGCAAAATCGATGATGACGTCAAAAAGCTTAATCCTGCACTTAGCTTTGTTGATGCCAAAATCATCGGCAACGCCAAGGTTATGGCCATGGGCTTCCCCAGCTATGTTGTGGTCAATACGGAAGATCAAGGAGTTTACGAGAAAATCAGCTATATCTTGCCTGGTTATACTAAAGTAGTGATGGGGGATTCCAACCTGGTACCCCAGATCAACACCATCGGCTCTGAAGAGGGAATCCGCACTGCGGTTAATATCCGCAAGCGCCTCAAAGAATTCAATATCCCCAAGGATTGGGAAGACATCGTGATTTACACCGTTTGCGCCGGCACCATGCTGGCCTACGTAGATGATGACCTGGGCGAATTTGCCCGCAATCTGGCCGATAAGCTGGAAAAAGAAATGCTTTAATTGGCGCCGGCCTGCCTGATTGAAGTACGAATGCGCAATAAAACGACATACAGGACAAAAAGCTAATACATGACAAAAGGATGGGAGAAAACGAATGAAAATTGCTCTGATCGGACCCGGTAAACTTGGTACTGCCGTGGCTATGCGTATGCCTAAAAATGCTCAAAAAATCATCATCGGACGGAGCGAGCGTAATGCCCAGTGGCTGGGGGAAAGCATGGGCTGGCCTTATGCTTTGGAGCTCAGCCAATGCCATGATGCCGACGCTATTCTGCTGACCCTTGACGCCCATGTAATCAATCCCGTTTTGGCCCAGGTGGTTACCTTTGCCAAAAAGGGAGCTTTGATTTTAAATATGGCCACAAAAGGCGTAGTGGATCCGGCTATCATTGAGGCTAATCCCCAGTTGACTATTGTGGACGCCAAGGTTATCGGTTCGGCCCTGGGCTTGCAACGGGGTATGCCCGGCATTATTGTGGCCAAAACCGAGGATTCCGCCATTTTTGATAAGATTTGCTATGTTCTCTGCGGCTTTGACGATGTAGTACAGGGTGATGCGGATATCGTACCCAAAATCAACTCCATCGGTTCCGGAGAAGGTATCCGGGCGGCAGTTATCATGCAGAAAAAGCTGGAGGAATTCCAGGTGCCCAAGGAATGGGAGGATATGATTCTTCGTTCCGTGGCTCCCGGCACCATGCAGGCCTTTGCCGAAAACCGCTTGGGCCATTTTGCCCAGGAACTGGCGGATAAGGTTCGTAAAGAGCTGGAATCCTAAGAGTTGCAAGGAAAGGCAGGCGTATAGAATGAGGTATACCACTTTAGGGAAAACCGGCCTTAAGGTATCCTTTTTGGGCTTTGGCGGCATCCCTATTCAGCGGGTGTCCCGTGAGGAGGCTGCCGCTACGGTGCGCCGCTGCCTGGAGCAGGGAATTTGCTTTATTGATTCGGCCAGAGCTTATACCGACAGTGAAGAAAAAATCGGCGGGGCTTTGAAAGGACTGCCCAGGGACAGCTACGTCCTGGCCACCAAAACCATGGCCCGTACCGGCGGGGATATGGCCAGGGATATTGACGCCAGTTTAAAAAGCTTTGGAGTGGAGCATATTGATCTTTATCAATGCCATAATGTTCGCTATGACGAGGATGAAGCAGCCTTGTTTGCTCCCGGCGGCGGGCTGGACGCCCTTTTGGACGCCCAAAAAGCCGGCAAGATCGGCCACATCGGTTTGACGGGCCATCAGGTGAGCCGGCTGGTTAGGCTGATGAAGACCGGCCAGTTTGCCACCATACAAGTACCTTATAATTTTAATGAGCTCAAACCGGAAGAAGAGCTTTTACCTCTGGCCATAAAGGAAAACTTCGGCGTCATCGCCATGAAGCCATTAGGCGGCGGCGCTCTGCCTCAGGATCTGGCCCTCCGGTTCTTCCTGGATAAATCTGTGGACGTAATCATCCCCGGCATGGAGGAACCGGCCATGGTGGATCAGAATCTGCGCTCCCTCATAGAGGGCAGCCCCCTTTCCGAAGATGAAAAAGCGGAAATAAACCGGATAAAGCAGCAGCTTGGCCAAAGTTATTGCCGGCGCTGTGATTATTGCCAGCCTTGCCCCCAAAATATAGACATATCTACAGTGTTTTTGGCGCATGCTTATTATGAAAGGTATGGTATGAAGGACTGGGGGAAGAAGCGCTACGGCAGCCTGAAGGTCAAGGCGGATTCCTGTATTCAGTGCGGCCAATGCACCGGACGTTGTCCTTATAGCTTACCTATACCCGAGTTGATGAAGAAAGTGGCGGCAGAGATGGGTTAAGGGTCAGGACTTGTCTAAAGGTCTTTGGCCCCGGAGATACAGATGCCGCCGGAAAAGAAAGATAGGCAAAGGATGAAAATGAAAAAAGGCAACAGGGCAGGAGAAAAGCCCAAGGGAAAAGGCACGATGAAAATCGGCGTTAAGGCGGCAGGGGAGTTTGCCGGCAAAACGGCGGCGGCCCGGCCGAAGGCGGCGAAAAAATCGGGGTTTTTAGTAAAAGCGGCAAAGCCGGAAGCCACACTGAAAGGGGGGGTTAAACCGGCTGCAGAAAAGCTGGCAGCTTTGGCGAAGCCGGCAGCTAAACCGGCAGGCAAACTGTCAACTAAGCCGGCAGCTAAACCGGTAAGCAGACCGGCAACAGCGCCGAAAGGGTCAGCCAAACCGGAAATCATCGGTATTTATGAGCGCATCGGCGCTTTTGGCCGGGTGATTCCCGACGACCGCAGGGAAATCAAAGAAATCATGATCCTCCAAGGCAATGAAGACCAGGCCAGGCAAGGGGATAGAGTGGTGGTGGAGCTTTCTCCCCAGCACAGCTACCGCAATTTGCGGGGCCGCTCCGGCGCCGACCGGGTGGGCCGGATAATCGAGGTTTTAGGGGCCGGCGGCGATTTGGCCGTAGCCGAAAAAGCCGTCATCCGCCGCTTAGGGCTGCGGCAGACCTTTACTCCCAAGCAATTGGAGATGGCCCGGGCCCTCAACCGGCCCCTAGGCGATAAAGAGATAGAGGGCCGGCTGGATTTACGGCAGGAACTATTGGTCACTATTGATGGTGAGGATACCCGGGATATTGACGATGCCGTCAGCATTCAGCCTTTAGCCGGCGGCAGCTGGCAACTGGGGGTCCACATCGCCGATGTTTCTTATTACGTCAAAGAAGGTTCCCTGCTGGATAAAGAAGCCTTTCTTCGGGGCACCAGCGTTTATTTTCCCGATCTGGTACTGCCCATGCTGCCGCCGGATCTGTCAAACGGCATTTGCAGCCTGAATCACGGTGTGGACAGGCTGGCCGTAAGCTGCCTGATGACCCTGGATAGCCGGGGCAAGGTAACCAGTCATGATATCCGGCCTACGGTGATAAGGGTCAGAGAGCGGCTGAGCTATCCCCAGGTTCAGGGCTACCTCAACCGCCATGGCTGGAGCACAAAAGAGGCTTTAGCGGCCCTGGAGGGCAAAAGCCAGCACAGCCAAGGCTTGGATGCCAAAGGCCAGGAGGGCAAAGCCCGGGACAGCAAAGCCGAGGAAAAAGTCTACTTTGAGGACGAGGCGATAGGCCCCATGATGATAGAAGCGGCTAAGCTTTGTCTTGAATTACGCCGTAACCGGCTGAACCGGGGAGCTTTGGAGTTTGAACTGCCGGAAAGCAAGATTCAGCCCGGCCCCGGCGGCAAAGCAACGGAATTAAAACGCAAGAAGAGAATGCTTTCGGAAATGATTATCGAAGAATTGATGATCATTGCCAACGAAACCGTAGCTCTTCATTACCGGAAGCTGGGTGTGCCCTTTCCTTACCGTATTCATATCGGCCCCAGCCAGGACCGTACCTTCGGTTTAAATCTCATGCTGAAAACCCTGGGACTGACGTTAAAAGGGCAGCGGTCCGGCAAGAAAAATAAAGAAGAGCTAGCTATTACTTCAGGCTCTTATCAGCAGCTTTTGGCGGAGGTAAAGGGCAAGCCGGAGGAAACCATTGTTTCCACCTTGCTGCTGCGTTCCCTGAATCATGCCTATTACGGCCCCGAGGAATACGGCCATTTTGGCCTGGCCTCCGATTGCTATTGCCACTTTACCTCCCCTATCCGCCGTTATGCCGATTTGATGGTCCACCGTATCATCAAGAGGATTGCTCAGGAGGGCAAGCTGAAAACCCAGCAGAAGGAAGCCCTTCGGGCGAAGGTAGACAAGCAGTGCCAGCAGGCCAGTATATGTGAGCGGATTGCCGAAGAGGCGGAGCGCAAAGTAGACAGCCTCTGGAAAGCCGACTATATGAGCCAGTTTATCGGTGAGGAATTCAGCGGCGTCATCAGCGGTGTTACCGAGTACGGGCTTTACGTCAGCCTGGAAAATACGGCGGAAGGCATGGTGCATATTTCCCGGCTGGAAGGATACTACGAATGCAATGAAGAGCAGATGTGCCTCTACAATTATCAAAGCCGGCAGCGGTACCGTCTGGGAGATCCGATAACGGTACGGCTGGACAGCGTGGATGTGGGGGCAGGCTATATCAATTTTAGCCTGGCGGCAGCCCAGCCCCAAGCCAAGGCAGCAGCAGCGGCCAAGGGAGCTCAGGCAGCCCAGATAGCCGGCGCCACGGCAAAAGCCAAGGCGAAAGGCTCAAAAGCGGTGAAAGACGGCCAGGAGAGCGGGCGGGGCCGCGGCCCCAAGGCTAAAGCAAACAAGGGCAAAGGAAAACCAAACGCCAAGCCAAGCGCAACGTAATTCTAAGAAGGGGAAGTAAGCCTCAGCGAACGTTTGCAACCGTCCAAATCTCCTTGATTACTAATTGCTCTTACTTCTAAATTTGATCGGTGAGAAGTGAGCAAAGGCTTACTTCCCCTTCTACTAAATCAAGACAGGATGACTAAAGTTTCATGGAATATACAAATATAGTCGGAGGCAGGTTCCTCCGGCGGCCTAATCGATTTATTGCCCACTGCAGCCTGGATTCTCAGGCTGCTTCTTATAAGGCCGGGCCGGATTCCGGAGAAAAGGAATCCAGCCGGGAGGCGGCGGTTGCCGCCGAAACCGTAGTTCACGTAAAAAATACCGGCCGCTGCCGGGAGCTTTTAGTGCCGGAGGCCCGGGTCTATTTGGAGAGGTCCTCCAATCCTGCCAGAAAAACGGCTTATGATCTCATTGCCGTTGAAAAGGCAGTCAAAAATGGCAGCCTGTTGGTCAACATGGATTCCCAGGCCCCTAATCAAGTTTTTTATGAAGCCCTGGCTGCAGGACTAACTTTACCGGGGCAGCCGGGCCCTTGGCGGCAGCTGCGCCGGGAGGTTGTTTTCGGCGGTTCCCGCTTTGACCTTTATGGCCAGGCTGCTGATGGCCAAGGAGGTCTGTGGCAAGCTTATATCGAAGTCAAAGGCGTGACTTTGGAGGAAGACGGTGTCGTTCGTTTTCCCGATGCACCTACGGAAAGAGGCGCCAAGCACCTGAAGGAGCTGGCTTTGGCTGTGGAGGCAGGTTTCGCCGCCTATGCCGTTTTTGTAATTCAAATGAAAGGCGTAACTTATTTTACGCCCCATGATGAACGGGACCCTGCTTTCGGCAAAGCTTTGCGGCAGGCGGCCCAGGCCGGGGTCAACATACTGGCCTATGATTGCCTGGTGGCGCCGGGCAGTATGATATTGGATGCGGCCGTGGAAGTAAGGTTTTAATCAAGGGGCGTCAGGAAAGGAACCAGGTATGGAAAAGGAGAAAATAAGTGCAAAAGGTCACTTAATCCGTTGGATGGTGCTCTTTTTTGCGATTACTTATTTGGCAAATTATTTTTTACAGATCAGACAATTGTCTTATATCGGCAGTATTTTATTGGTTTTAATCCTGATCCAAGGCATTCCTCTTTTGCCCAAGGTGAATTTTCGGGTGGTCTGCGGCCTTTTGCTGGCAGGAGGAGTCATACTGCTCTGGAGCAAAGGCGATTGGCGGGTTTGGTCGGCGGCAATTATGCAAAACGCCAATCTGGCCGTACTGTTTATTTGCTCGCCGATGATGGCTCTGCCTTTCTTCTATGAAGATTATCAAAGTGAATTAAAAGTGGTGGCTCAAACAAAAATGCAAAGCCTGCTGGCCTTTTGCCTGCTGATCAACGTCAGTGCTCATATCCTGGGGGTTTTGATCAGCGTAGGGGCCCTGGCCATCATCTACGAATTGTTGCAGCCCCAAAGCAAGCTATATAAGGCGGAAGATATTTTTCTTTCAACTCTGGTGCGCAGCTATTGCTCATCGGGCTTTTGGTCGCCAGCCTGGGCTTCGATGGTGCTTTTGACCTCCGCTACCTCAGTGACCTGGGTAGCGGTGATCCCTATTGGTATAGCGTTTTCTTTAATCTATATAGGGATTGATATGGCCACGGTGGCCGCAAAAATGAAAAGAAACCCGGAGCTTTATCCTCTTTTGCAGGCGGAGAGAGGGGCCAGGGTCAATTGGCGGAAAATTAGAACTATGCTGCTATTAGCTATGGTACTGATCTCGATGATGGTAATGATCAGCGTTATCAGCCGCTGGGATTTGATGGTGATCATTCCTATGGTAGCGGCCCTTTTCCCACTTTTGTGCGGCTTAAGTCAAAAGCACATGCCCGCTTATAAGCAGGGGATGGGCAAATATTATAGGACTACGCTAATTAAGGTCCGCAGTGAAATCGCTCTATTTGCAGCCGCCGGCTTCTTAGGAAAGGCTTTGCATTTTTCCGGCATCGGCGAAAAGATCCCGGCTTTGCTGCCGGACCAGTTCATCGCCTACCCGGCCTTGATGAGCGGTACGATCATGCTGGTTTTGATCCTGCCCTCCCTGGTGGGTGTTCACCCTGTAGCTATAGGTACGGCCCTGATTGCCGCCGTAACTCCTGCATCCGTGGGCATGACGGATATGACCTTTGTATTGACCATGCTGACAGGCTGGGCTCTGACGATTTTGCTGTCGCCTTTTTCCGCCACTTCCCTGATTGCCGGCAATTATGCCGGCCGGCCCTCCTGGGATATATCGCTAAAACTCAATGGCATATTCGGCGCTATTTGCCTTATTATTTTCAGCATATTGATTTCCGTTGTCGGCCCTATATTGAGTTGAGGGGCCCGTTGCAAGTCATGATTTCCGGCAAAAGGGGCATAATCTTTCTTATGGGCGTATAAATTGCGGAAAGGAGCAACGAAAATGAAAGAAAAAGAAATTTGGCTGGCGGGAGGCTGTTTTTGGGGAACTGAGGAATATCTGTCCGGTATTCAGGGCGTGTTGGAAACCAATGTAGGCTATGCCAACGGCTGTACGGAAAACCCGACTTATGAGCAGGTTTGTTTTGGCAAGACCGGCTTTGCGGAGGCGGTATATGTAAAATACGATCAGGATGTGCTGTCTCTCAATTTTTTGCTGTCCCTGTTTTTCCGCTCCATTGATCCCACCGCGAAAAACCGTCAGGGCAATGACGTGGGGGAGCAGTACCGCACGGGCATTTATTACAAGGATGCCGGGGATTTGCCGGTGATCCGCCAGGCTATTGATAAGCTGGCCGAAAGCCTATCTAAGCCGGTAGCCATTGAAGTGCTGCCTTTGGAGAATTATTATCCGGCAGAGGATTACCATCAGGATTATCTGAAGAAGAATCCCGCCGGCTACTGCCATATACCGGCCAAGCTTTTTGCCGAAGCGAAAAAAGCCAGGCAATGGACGAAGCCTGACGATGCTAAATTAAAAGCTATGCTCACCCCTATGCAGTATAAAGTGACCCAGCAAAATGCCACGGAGCCGCCTTTTTCCAATGAATACGACCACCACTTTGAGCCGGGGATTTATGTGGACGTTACTACCGGCCAGCCCCTGTTTTTATCAAAGGATAAATTTAATTCCGGCTGCGGTTGGCCGGCTTTCTCAAAGCCGGCAGATCAGAAAGCGGTAGCGGAATACCGGGATACCAGCCACGGCATGATTCGCAGCGAGGTGAGAAGCGCCGCCGGCGACGCTCATTTAGGCCATGTTTTTAATGATGGGCCTTCTGCTGCCGGCGGTCTGCGCTATTGCATCAACAGCGCCGCTTTGCGCTTTGTACCCCGGGATAAGATGGCTCAAGAGGGTTATGGGGAATGGCTGCCCTTGCTGCAGGAGGCCGGCGGCGGTCAATGACCAGATTGGAGCGCAGCTTTTATCTGAAGGATACGGTGGAGGTCGCCAGGAATCTGCTGGGGATGGTTTTGGTTCGCCAAACCGGCGAAGGCCTGACTGCCGGCAGAATTGTGGAAACGGAAGCTTATGCAGGAGCCGCTGATGCCGCCTGCCATGCCGCCAGGGGCCGCCGGGAGGGCAGAACCGCCGTTATGTACGGACCCGGCGGTTTTGCTTATGTGTACCTCATTTACGGTATGTATTACTGCATGAATGTGGTAACCCGGGAGGAAGAAGAGCCGCAAGCGGTGCTGATCCGAGCCCTTGAGCCCTTGGCGGGTTTAGAGCTGATGGCCAAACGGCGCAATATCCGGGATATCGGCAGCAAAAAAGGCCTGCACAGTCTCTGTACAGGCCCGGGCAAGCTATGTCAAGCCATGGCTATCGATATGGATTGCTACGGCCTGGATCTATGCGGCAGCGAGCTTTATATAGAACAGGGCCCGAGGCCCGCGGACCGGGATATAGCAGCCACTAAAAGAATCAACATCGATTACGCTGGTGAGGCTAAGGATTATCCCTGGCGTTTTTTGCTGCGGGATAATCCTTACGTATCGGTAAAAATGGCGGCGTTTTAGTCACAGACCACGGTGCCGGTGCGGCCGGCAATGCCTTCTTTGGCTTTTTCCAGCAGGGTAATAAGAGCCCGGCGGCCGGGTTTGGAGCTGGCAAATTCCACGGCCGCTTCCACTTTGGGCAGCATGGAGCCGGGAGCAAAATGGCCTTCGCCAATAAGCTTGCGGGCTTCCGCCGTGGTTAGCTGGGACAGCCATTGCTGGTCGGGCTTGCCGAAATTGATGGCCACCTTCTCTACGGCCGTGAGAATGATCAGATAGTCGGCGTCCAGGTCCTGGGCCAGGCGGCAGCTGGCGAAGTCCTTGTCGATAACGGCGGGGATGCCTTTTAACCGGTTGCCTTGATGAATCACCGGGATACCGCCGCCGCCGCAGGCGATAACGATATGGCCGCTGCTGACCATAGCGCCGATGGAACCGATCTCAATGATTTCCCGGGGCTTAGGCGAGGCCACCACCCGGCGCCAGCCCCGGCCGGCATCCTCCATAATGGCATAGCCCTCTTCCTGGAACTTGAGAGCCTCCTCATGGGTCATAAAGCGGCCGATGGGCTTTGTGGGCTGCTTAAAAGCCGGATCCTCAGGGTCCACAGCCACTTGCGTAATGAGGGTGGAAATTTCTTTGCGGATGCCCCTGTCCAGAAGCTCTGTCCGCAGGGTGTTTTGCAGATCGTAACCGATGTAGCCCTGGCTCATGGCGCCGCAGACGCTGAGGGGAGTAGGGGGGTATTTGTCCGGATCTTTAGCGGTAAGCTCCGACATGGCCAGATTGATCATACCGACTTGGGGACCGTTACCGTGAGCAACCACCACCTGATGACCTTCTTCAATAAGGTCGGCAATAGCCTTGGCCGTATTCTGGGCGGCGGCAAACTGTTCTTTTAAACTATTGCCCAGGGCGTTGCCTCCCAAAGCGATGACAATGCGTTTTGACATGGAAACCGTCCTTTCTCTAGTTTATTGGGAAATAAAAAACCCGGCGGCGCAAGGACAGAACCCGCCTTATGCACCGCCAGGTTTTAATGAGTATACTACAGAGTCTTGCGCAGGGCGCCTTTTTGCTCCAGGGCTTGCAGCACTTCCTGAGGATTTTTGATCTTGCTGAGGAAGATCATGGCCGCAATGATATAAGGTTTATAGCTGGCTTCTTTGTAAAGGGGCACCCGGTAGCGGTCAAAGACGGAAGCGGCTACTTCGCCTTCTTTGCAGCTAACGCCGGTGATGTCCGCCGGCAGGCAATGGAGATATAAAGCCTTGCCGTCCTTCGTCTTAGCCATCATTTCTTCCGTGCATTCCCAGTCTTTATGCTGGGCATTTTGAGCCAGCAGCTCTTTTTCCAAAGCCTTGATGCCTGCATCGTCCCCTTCACCGTAAAGCTTGGTCCGTTTTTCCATGGCGGAAAAAGGCGCCCAGCTCTTGGGATAAACAATATCCGCATCCTGGAAGGCTTCGGCCATGCTATTGGTCTTCGTAAAGCTGCCGCCGTTTGCTTTGACGTTTTGCCGGGCTACTTCTTCAACTTCGCTCATGATCTCATAGCCTTCGGGATGGGCCAAAACTACATCCATGCCCATACGGGTCATCAGACCCACTACGCCCTGGGGTACGGAAAGAGGCTTGCCGTAAGAGGGAGAATAAGCCCAGGTCATGGCGATTTTCTTGCCTTTGAGGTTTTCCACGCCGCCGAAATGATGAATAATATGGGCCATGTCGGCCATACATTGGGTGGGATGGTCGATGTCGCACTGCAGGTTGACCAAGGTGGGCCGCTGCTCCAGCACGCCGTCTTTATGGCCTTCAGTGACGGCGTCCATAAACTCGTGCATATAGGCGTTGCCTTTGCCGATGTACATGTCGTCCCGGATACCGATGACGTCGGCCATGAAGGAAACCATGTTGGCAGTTTCCCGGACGGTTTCGCCATGGGAGATCTGGGATTTGCCTTCATCCAGATCCTGCACCTCAAGGCCCAGCAAATTGCAGGCGGAGGCGAAGCTGAAGCGGGTACGGGTGGAATTATCCCGGAACAGGGAGATGCCCAGGCCGCTGTCAAAGATTTTGGAGGAGATGTTGTTTTCCCGAAGATGACGCAAAGCGTCGGCTACGGTAAAGACGGCGTCCAGCTCATCCCGGGTTTTTTCCCAGGTGAGGAAAAAGTCGTTTTGATACATTTGGTCAAAGGTTAAACCGTTCAACTTATCAATAAAAGGCTTAATATTACTCATGCTTTATCTCCTTTTCATTTTTCCTCTTTGTGCTGCGGCTTACTTCGTGTAAATACCGGGCAGGGCGGCATAGACGGCGGCGCAAACCACCAGATCGTCTTTCCAGGTTCTTTCGTTGGGGGCGTGGGCCTGAGCTTCGGCGCCGGGGCCAAAACCGATGCAGGGAATACCGTTTCTGCCCATGATGGAAACGCCGTTGGTGGAGAAGGTCCATTTATCCACCAGGGGCCGGGCTTGGCGGGCGGCTGCCGTCTCGGGGCTGCCGATGCGGCTTTCGCCGTAAAGGCTGGTGTAGGCTTCATGGAGAGCCTTGGTCACCGGATGATCCTCGGGAATGACCCAGGTGGGGAAGTAGCACTCGATGGGATAAACGCAGCCGGTCCAGGAAGGCCGGTCATATTGATACATGCTGACCTTCACATCGCTGCCGTATTTTTTTACGGCGGGCAGGTTGCGGATTTCTTCCAGGCAGCTTTCCCAGGTTTCGCCGGCGGTCATGCGGCGGTCTAAGGAGACGGCGCAGGAGTCGGCCACGGCGCAGCGGGAAGGGCTGGTGAAAAAGATCTCGGAGGTGGTAATGGTGCCCCGGCCCAGGAAATTGGCCTCTTTCCACTGGGGATTATACTTCTCGTCCAGCATCTTGACCAGGCCTTTGACTTCCGTGGCGTCGGCGGCGTCGTTTTCGTTGAGGGACTTGATATCCAGGAGGATTTCAGCCATTTTGTAGATGGCGTTGTCGCCCCGCTCAGGAGCGGAACCATGGCAGGAAACGCCTTTAACGTCTACCCGAATCTCCATGCGGCCCCGCTGGCCCCGGTAGATGCCGCCGTCGGTAGGCTCGGTGGAAACTACAAATTCCGGCCGGATTTTGCCTTCTTTGATGATGTATTCCCAGCAGAGGCCGTCGCAGTCTTCTTCCTGAACGGTGCCCGTCACCAATACGGTGTATTTGTCATTGAGCAGGCCCAGATCCTTCATGATCTTGGCGCCGTAAACAGCGGAAACAATGCCGCCTAGCTGGTCCGAGGTGCCCCGGCCGCCGATTTCCGTGTCGCTTTCATAGCCTTCATAGGGATCGAAGGTCCAGTTGCTCATTTCACCCAAGCCCACGGTGTCAATGTGGCCGTCGAAAGCGATGAGCTTTTCGCCGTTGCCCATGTAGCCCAGGATATTGCCCTGGCCGTCCACTTCCACTTTGTCGAAGCCCAGATCCTTCATTTCTTTTTCGATGCGGCGGACATGGCCTTCCTCGCCGGCGCTTTCACCGGGAATAGCGATCAGCTCTCTCAGAAACTTGGTCATTTGGGGCCTGTAATCTTCGGCAGCGGCTTTGATTTTTTGAAAATCCATAATGATTCCTCCATTTCTCTTTTTGATGGGAATAGTATCCTTTATGAGGATAGTGTCCTTTAGCAGTAAACTGCCTTGCTCTATTGCTGCTCCTCCGCCGGGTATTTGCCGTCCCAGACGATACGGCGGTAAAAATAGGGGTCGGTATTGCCTTCCGTGGAAAAGGTCAGGACTACGGAATTCTCGTCCAGGCCCAGGGCCTGGCGAAGTTCCTGATATTCCTCAAATTCCATGATGGCGCTGATGGCGCCGGTATTGACGGCCCCGGATTCGCCGGAGATCACAACGGGATCGCCTTTTAACGGCACGCCCAGCATCCGCATGCCCCTGGCGCTGATCCAGTCGGGGCAGGAAAGGAAGCAGGTGCTGTGGTTTTTGAGAATATCCCAACCCAGGATATTGGGAGAACCGCAGGCCAGGCCGGCCATAATGGTCTGAATATCGCCTTCTACAATGCGGTAACGGCCGTCGCCGGCCACGGCTCCCCGGTAGATGCAGTCGGCGGCTCGAGCCTCCACAATGATGACCTTGGGCGGATCCTGGGGATAGCGGTTGACGAAATAACCTTGGACCGCCGCAGCCATAGAGCCTACGCCGGCCTGAACAAAAATATGGGTAGGCTTTCTGACGCCTGCCAATTGCAGTTGCAAATCGGCCTCTACCGCCATAGTGCCATATCCCTGCATAATCCAGGCGGGGATTTCTTCGTAGCCTTCCCAAGCCGTATCCTGGATCACCACGCTATTGGGCGTTTTGGCGGATTCGGCGGCGGCCAGGCGGACGCAGTCGTCATAATTGCCTTCTTCGATAGTGGCGGTAGCCCCTTCGTCCAGGATGTGCTGCAGCCGGGGCAAAGTGGAGCCTTTAGGCATGAAGACCACCGCCTTTTGGCCCAGGCGTTTGGCGGCCCAGGCTACGCCCCGGCCGTGATTACCGTCGGTGGCGGTAAAGAACGTAAACTGTCCTAATTCCTCTTTTAATCCCGGCGCCGTCAAATCCTCATAGCTCATTTCCTGGCGGCCGGTCTTTTGGGCAATAAAACGGCTGATGGCATAAGAGCCGCCTAAAACCTTAAATGAATTGAGGCCGAAACGAAAGGCCTCGTTTTTGACGAAGAGGTCTTTTAAACCTAAATATTTGGCCATTTGCGACAAATGAGCCAAAGGAGTAGGCTCATAGCCGGGAATGGTGCTGTGAAAAGCCTGGGCTTTGCGGACTTCCTCTTCGGACATTAAGGCTAAATATGGGTCCGAGGTTTTCGGCAAGTGATTGAACTCCCATTTCATTTTTTCCATGGGACAGGCCTCCTTTAGTACATCAGGCGCCTGGTGCTTTGCGGCGCCTCAGTTGCTTTCTTCTTCCTTGAGTGCGGCATCCATGTAACTGTAAAGCGTATATTTTGAGATATTGAAGTGCTTCGCGATTTTATCCCCGGACTTGGTGATCAGAAAGGCTCCGGCCTTGTTGAGATACTGAATGGCCTGAACTTTGTCTTCTTTCGTCATCAAGGCTACGGGTTTGCCGGTGATGTTTACGGATTGGCTGATCAATTCATCCAACAGCTCGTTGACATTTTGGGGAATCCACTCCGGCTCCTTGGTAATGGCCTCTTCGGCCTGGCCCACCAAAGCGGTAAGCGCTTTTTCCGCCACCAACAGATGGGTAATATCATAGTTTAATGATAAAATCCCGGTGACGTTATTGTCCTCATCCCGGATGTAAATGGTGCTGGATTTCAGAATCCGGCCGTCATGAGTCTTGGAAAGGTAGGCCAGCTTATCTTCCAGCTCTGCTGAATTTTTTAAAGCTTCCAAGGCCTCCAAAACGATGTGGGAAGGGCCGTCGCCAATTTTTCTGTTGGTCACATGACCGTTTTCAATGACGACGATAGTTTTTTCCGGATCATCGGTGGTGAGGTCGTGAATCAGTACCTCACAATCACTGCCAAACTGAAGAGCTAGTCCTTTGGCAAGCCGGCTAAGAAAATCAATGCGCAGCTTTCTTCTGGCTTCCATACGTACCCCCTTATCTGTCCCGATTAAACCCTTTAGCCTTAATATATCATAAAAAATCGGGAATACAAGAGGCAACTAAAAAATATTTTTCTGACAACAAAAAACTTTTTCAGGCGATTGATTTTTTCCGGCATTTCTGCTATTATAGGAGGAGAAGTTTAACCTGAGTTAAGCATAAGTCGAGAGCAAGCGGAATCCAGAAAGAGGGTTTAGGCGCAGGCCCTGCCGGCCAAAAACCAACGTTTGCAGCCGGCTGAATCTTCTTGACTAATAGGACTTTTTTCTTTAATATTTAGGCGGTAGGTGAAAGCATACACTTTCACTTTGGAAGCGGAGGCAGGCGGATTAAGGAGTTCAAGGAGTTCAAGGAGTTCACCCCGCAGCATCCGAAACGAAAAGCGAAGTCAACTAAATACTGATAGCTGCAAGGAAGTGCTATGCGCACGGGCTGACTATCACTCAGGAGAAGGTCCGGCACCTCAGGTCCGGCAAGTCCGGGGTCGCTGATCAATCGATGAGTGTTCTCTCACCAGAAGGTGGGGAGCGCTCATTTTTGTTAACAGGGCGAAAAGGACGCAGGTATGTTGTATGGTTTGCCTGAGTGGCTGAGTTGCCTGAGTGGCTGAGTTGCCTGAGTGGCTGAGTTGCCCGATTGGCGGCAGTGAAAGGGCAAGTTGAGAAGGGCAGTAATGGCCGCTAGGGCGCCGATTGAGCAAAATTGCAGGTTTGTTGAACCGGAACGGCAAAAATGTGCAAAATTGCAGGTTTGTCCCTGTTCGAATAAAGCGTTAATGGACTTGAAAATGCTTTTTGACTGTATCTAGTGTTGGAGTCGGAATAGCTCACCTATTTTAGAGCAGGCAACTGGCAACAAACTTGCAATTTTGCTCAAAAGGACCGGAAATCGGCTACAAACCTGCAATTTTGCACAAAAGGCCATTGGGTGGGTTACAAACCTGCAATTTTAAGCAAAACTACTGGCACTGCCTCCGGACACTGCCTCCGGACACTGCCTCTGGGTACTGCCTGCTGTTTAGGCAAATGGCCGGCAAGCTTTAACAAGGTAATAAAAGCAAGGTAATAAATGCAAGGGTTGCATGAAGGAGTAAGGAATAAGGAAAAGCTAAAGCTTAAAGGAGGAGTAAAAATGAGCCTGTTAGTGGGAAATGGCAAAGTGGTTACCAGAGACGAAAGCCGGCCTTATCTGGCCGAGGGCTGTTTGTACCTTGAGGATGGTTCCATCAAGGAAGTGGGGGATACGAAAGAGCTGCGGGCCAAGTACCCGGAAGCTGAGTGGGTGGACGCCCAAGGCCGGCTGATTATGCCGGGGCTGATCAATACTCATCATCATATTTACAGCGCTTTTGCCCGGGGTTTGTCCATCCGAGGCTACAGCCCCAAAAACTTCGACGATATTTTGGACGGCATGTGGTGGACCATTGACCGGAAGCTGAATCTGGAGGATTGCCGCTACAGCGCCTACGCCACTTATCTTAGCTGTATCCGCAACGGCGTCACCACCGTATTTGACCACCACGCCAGCTATGGGGCTATCGAAGGCAGCCTTTTTGCCATTGCCGATGTGGCAAAGGAGCTGGGCATCCGTACTTGTCTTTGTTATGAGGTGTCGGACCGGGACGGCCGGGCCAAAATGGAAGAAGCTGTGGCCGAAAACGCCGCTTTCATCCAGGCCTGTGCCAAAGATGACAGCGATATGCTTTACGGTATGATGGGCCTCCATGCCGCTTTTACCCTTTCCGATGAGACTTTGAAATACTGTGCCAAGCACAAGGGAGACGCCGGCTACCATATTCATGTGGCGGAAGGCTTGTCCGACGTTCAGGACTCCCTGAAAAAGCATGGCAAACGGGTGGTCAACCGCCTCTTTGATCTGGATATTCTGGGGCCAAAAACCCTGGCCATTCACTGCGTTCATATCAATAGAGAAGAAATGGGCCTGCTGAAGTCCACGGATACTATGGTGGTTCATAATCCCGAGTCCAATATGGGCAATGCCATCGGCTGCGAACCCATGCTGCAGATATTTAATGAAGGAATACTGCTGGGACTTGGCACCGACGGCTATACCAGTGACATGATCGAATCCTATAAAGTGGCCAATATTCTGCATAAGCACAATTTGGGCGACCCAACGGTGGCTTGGGCCGAGGTGCCGGCTATGCTTTTCGAAAATAATGCCAAGATCGCCAACCGCTATTTCAAAAAGCCTTTGGGCATAATCAAAAAGGGAGCGGCAGCCGACGTCATTATTTGCGATTATGATCCCTTGACTCCCATGGACGGCGGCAATGTTAATTCTCACATACTCTTCGGCATGAACGGCTTTAGCGTTACCCATACCATTATCGGCGGCAAGATGATTATGGCGGATCGCCAAATCCTGGCGGCCGATGAGGCTGAGTTAATGGCGGAGAGCCGCAAACAGGCAGCGGCGCTTTGGCAGCGGATCAACGGCTAAGAAGGAGGCAAATAACATGAGCGATCGGATGACCCCTATGCCCTTTGGCAAACTGATGGATTGGGTGCTGCGTGAGAAGGCGGGCCAGGGCCAGGTTTTTGGCGTGAAAAAGCCCTTCGTTAAAGACAAGGCAGGCAAGAAGCTTCATCTATTTAATGAAAAGCTGGAAACTCCTTTTGGCCCCGCCGCCGGACCCCATACCCAATTGTCCCAAAATATTATTGCCGCTTATTATGGCGGCAGCCGTTTCTTTGAATTAAAAACCGTGCAGACCCTGGACGGTGAGGACTTGCCGGTGGCCAAGCCCTGTATCGACGCCGCCGATGAATGCTACAACTGCGAATGGTCCACAGAGCTGCGGGTGCCCCAGGCCTTTGAAGAGTATGTCCGGGGCTGGTTTGCCCTTAAGCTGCTGGCCCGGGAATATAAGCTGGGCGACCCGGAAGGCTTCATGTTTAACATGAGCGTAGGCTATGATCTGGCCGGTATTCAATCGGAGAAAATCGACAGCTTTATCGAAGGCTTGAAGGATGCTTCCGCAACCGCCGTTTGGCAGGAATGCCGCCAATGGACCTTAGAGCATCTGGAGCGTTTCCGGCATATCGATAAGGCTTATGTGGAGGCTATTTCGCCTAAGGTTTGTTCTTCCATTACCTTGTCCACCCTCCATGGCTGCCCCCCTCAGGAAATCGAGAGAATTGCCGCTTACCTGATTGAAGACAAAGGTCTGAATACCTTTGTCAAATGTAATCCTACGATGCTGGGCTATGAGACGGCCAGAGGGATATTAGACAGCCTGGGCTTTGGCTATGTGGAATTTGACGATCACCACTTCAAGGGAGATTTGCAGTTTGCCGACGCCGTACCCATGTTCAAACGGCTTTGGGCCAGGGCCGAAGCTAAGGGGCTTTCCTTCGGCTTGAAGCTGACCAATACCTGCCCCGTGGATAATAAGGGCGACGCTCTGCCCGGCGATGAAATGTATATGTCCGGCCGGGCCTTGTACCCCTTGACCGTTACCCTGGCCCGCAAGCTGGCGGCAGAGTTCGAGGGCAAGCTGAGAATATCCTATTCCGGCGGCGCCGATTACTTTAATATTGAGGAATTGTTCCGGGCTGGTATTTGGCCCATTACCATAGCCACTACTTTGCTTAAGCCCGGCGGCTATCAACGGTGCCTCCAGATTGCGGAAAGCCTGGAAGCTTGCCCTTATCAGGAATTTGAGGCTATCGATGTGGCCGCTTTGGAGCGGATTACAGAAGGGCTGACGGCTGTGGCCAGAAATCATAAGGCCATCAAACCGCTGCCTTCCCGGAAACTGCCGAGAAAAGTACCTCTTTTTGATTGCTTCACCGCGCCTTGCCAGGGGGGCTGCCCCATTGGCCAGGATGTTTCCTCCTATGTAGCTTTGGCCGGCGAAGGCCGCTATCTGGAGGCTCTGGAAGTGATCACCGACAAGAACCCCCTGCCTTTTATTACGGGTACCATCTGCAGCCACTTTTGCATGGAAAAATGCACCCGCAACTTTTATGAAGAATCCATTCAGATTAGGAGCACTAAGCTGAAAGCGGCGGAAGAGGGTTATGAAGAATTGCTGGCTAAGATCAAGAAAGACCGGGCAGCAGCCTCAGCAGCCCCCGCAACCCCCGCAACCCCCGCAGCCTCCGGAAAGGCCGGCACTGGTGCCGGCGCTGCCGTAGCCGTAGTGGGCGGCGGCCCTGCCGGTTTGGCGGCGGCCTATTTCCTGGCCCGCCAGGGCGCCAAAGTCACCGTCTTTGAGAAGGAGGATCAGGCCGGCGGTATCGTAAGCCAGGTGATTCCCGATTTCCGTATCGGAGCAAGGGCCATCGCCAATGATGTGGAGCTGGTCAAAGCCATGGGCGTTGAAATCCGCACCGGTGTTACCGTCACTTCCCTGAAGGAACTGCAAGGCCAGGGCTTTGCCCAGGTGGTTGTGGCTGTAGGGGCCTGGCAGCCGGGACGATTGGAACTGGAGCAGGGCGAAAGCCTCAATGTCCTGGATTTTCTCAAGGCATTGAAAAAGGATCCATCCAAGCTTGCGCTGGGCAAAAACGTTGCCGTCATCGGCGGCGGCAATACGGCTATGGATGCTGCCCGGGCGGCAAAAGGGCTGCCGGGTGTGGAGAAGGTATCGCTGGTCTACCGGCGTACCCGCCGCTATATGCCGGCAGACGAGGAAGAATTGGCCCTGGCCCTGGAAGAGGGCGTAGAGTTTCAGGAGCTTTTGGCGCCGGTATCTCAGGCAGAGGGCAAGCTGAAATGCCGCCGTATGGTGCTGGGAGAGCCGGACAGCAAAGGCCGGCGGCAGCCGGTGGCCACCGAAGAATTTGTGGAAATCCCTTGCGATACGGTAATCAGTGCCGTAGGTGAAAAGATCGACAGCGGCTTTTATCAGGCTAACGGTTTGGCAGCGGATGAGACGGGCCGGCCCTTGGTTAAAGGGGAGAGCCGGGAAAGCGCCAACCTTTCCGGCGTCTATGTCATCGGTGACGGCCTGAAGGGTCCGGCTACGGTGGTAGAGGCCATTGCCGATGCTGCCGCTGCAGCCCAGGCCATAGGGGAAGCTTTAGCTTTAAGTCCCCGGCAAGAGGCGGCAGGCTATCACCACAGCCGGGAAGAGGTTACCGCAAAACGGGGCTATTTAAAAATGGCCCGGGATGCCGGGGTGGAAGGACAGCGCTGCCTGGAATGCGGCATAGTCTGCGAAAACTGTGCCCAGGTTTGTCCCAACCGGGCCAATATAGCGGTGCCGGCGCCGGGCTATGGTCAATCCCAGATCGTCCATGTGGACAATATGTGCAACGAATGCGGCAACTGTACTACCTTCTGCCCTTATGACAGCTCACCTTATAAAGAAAAACTGACGCTGTTTAATTCGGAAGAGGATTTCGCCGATAGTGAAAACCAAGGCTTCCTGCTCTTGGACCGGGATACAGGCAGGTTTAGAATCCGCCAAGAAGGTAAAGTCTATGAGGGCAAGCTTAACGGCGGCCATGGGGCAGGCTTGCCGGAACAATGGCAGCCTTTGTTGTCGCTGCTGCTGGAGGATTATCCCTACCTGTTTGGCGCATGAAGTTAACTGCGCAAAATTGAGCTTTCACTCACCCTTAATGGAGGGGCTAATATGGATAAATTAATCAAGAATGGAATATTGGTTTTGCCCCAGGGACATAGTAAAGGTGACATATTGCTGCAAGGAGAAAAAATCAAGGCGGTAGGCGGGGGGATCAGCTATGATCCCGAAGGGATTGGTTACAATCCCTTGAACACGGAGATTATTGACGCCGAAGGCTGCCTGGTTTTCCCCGGCTTTATCGACACCCATACCCATTTTCAGCTCGACAACGGCCATTTCACTTCACCGGATGATTTTGCTTCCGGCAGCAGGGCGGCAATTTTGGGGGGGACTACGGCAATTTTGGATTTTGCTACCCAAAACCGGGGAGAGACTTTGGCTCAAGGCTTAGCCAATTGGCATGCTATGGCTAAGGATAAGGCCAACTGCGATTACGGCTTTCATCTGGCTATTTCGGAATGGAACCAGCAGATTTCCCGGGAAATAAAGGAAATGGCGGCGGCCGGTGTCACATCTTTCAAAGTTTATATGGCTTATGATAATTTGCGGTTGAAAGACAGTGAAATTTTCCAGATCATGAAGAAGGTTGGAGAAATCGGCGGTATATTGGGCTGCCATTGTGAAAACGGCGACTTGATCAGCTGCCTCACCGACCAGCTTAAAGCAAAAGGAGAGATGGACGTCCGCAACCACCCCCGGGTCCGGCCCGCCCAAGTGGAGGCCGAAGCCGTTTACCGTTACTTGACTATCGCCGAAATGGCGGGAGTACCGGTAAACATCGTCCATTTAAGTTCCGCCCGGGGGCTGGCTGTAGTAGAAGAGGCCAGAAGCCGGGGCCAAGAGGTCTATGTGGAAACCTGCCCCCAATACCTGCTGCTGGAGGACTCCCGTTATGAGCTGCCCCCGAGGCAAGCGGCTGTTTACGTTTTCTCGCCGCCTTTGCGCAAACCGGCGGACCAGCAGGCACTTTGGCAGGCAGCGGCGGCAGGCCAAGTGGATACCATAGGAACGGATCATTGCAGTTTTAATATAACAGGCCAAAAAGACCAGGGACTTCACGATTTCACCAGGATTCCCAACGGGATTCCCGGTGTGAGCCACCGGCCCCAGCTACTATATACCTATGGTGTGGCTGCCGGCAAAATCAGTCTGGAAACCATGGCCCGGCTGCTATCGGAAAACCCTGCCAAGCTTTTCGGCCTTTATCCCCGGAAGGGAGTGCTGGCCCCGGGCAGCGATGCCGACATAGTGATCTGGGACCCGGCCAAAACCGGCAGCATTAAGGCTGAAACCCAGGCCCACCAAGTGGATAATACGCCTTATGAGGATTTTAAAGTAAAAGGAGCCGTCAGAGCCGTTTATTTGCGGGGGCGGCTGGCAGTGGATGACAAGGGCTTAACCGAAGAAGGCAAGGGTTGTTATCTGGCCAGAGGCAAGAGCCTGCTGTTTCGTCAAAAATAACCTGAAAGCTAAGCAAAGAGGTGAAGATTATGGCGTTTACCGTTAACGGAAAAACCGTCGATCCTGCTCCCCAGGGTTTGCTGGAGTTTCTCCGGGATGAATTAAGGCTGACCTCGGTGAAAAACGGCTGCAGCGAGGGGGCTTGCGGTACCTGCATGGTATTGGTGGAAGGCAAAGCCCAGCGGGCTTGCTTATTAAAGACTCAAAACCTGGAGGGCAAATCTGTTTTAACAGTCGAAGGCCTAAGTCCCCGGGAAAAAGCAGTCTACGCTTACGCCTTTAATGCCGCCGGCGCCGTTCAGTGCGGTTTTTGCATACCCGGCATGATCATTAGCGCCAAAGGTTTATTGGACCAGCAGCCCGATCCCAGCCGCCAGCAGGTCAAGCAGGCCATCAGAGGCAATATCTGCCGCTGCACCGGCTACAAAAAAATTATTGACGGCATACTTCTGGCCGGCAGCTATTTGCGCCAGGAGCTGCCGGTACCTACAGATAAGGGCTACGGTCCGGCCCTATCCCTTGATCATAACCGGGACTGCGGTCATGACAATGACCGGAACCAAGGCCAGGCCGTCGCTGAAGGCTGCGATTTTAATTGCGGCGTGGGCAGCGGTCTTCACCGGGTGGATGGCGCCGCCAAGATATTAGGTACCGCCAAATACGCTGACGACCTGTATTTTGACGGTATGCTCTATGGCAGCGCCGTAAGAAGTATGACCTATCCCCGGGCCAGAGTGCTGTCCGTCGATATAGAAAAAGCCAAAGCCTTGCCGGGCGTAGCGGCGGTGCTGACGGCGGCGGATATTCCGGGGGAAAAGGTTATCGGTCATTTGAGGAAGGACTGGAATGTACTGATTCCCCAGGGAGCAATCACTCATTGCCTGGGGGATCCGGTGGTTTTGGTAGCGGCCGAGACAAAGGAAATACTGGCTCAAGCCAAAGCCCTGGTTCATATTGAATATGAGGAGCTGCCTTTCCTGGCCCACCCCGCCCAAAGCCTGGCGGAAGGAGCTCCCTTAGTCCATGAAACAGGCAATCTTTTATCTCAGGAGCGGCTGATTCGGGGCAATGCCGAGGAAAAAATCAAAAATTCCCGTTATGTGGTGACGAATCATTACAGTACGCCTTTTACGGAACATGCCTTTCTGGAGCCGGAGACGGCGGTTGCCATGCCGGATGAGGAAGTGGAGGGCGGTATCCGGATATTCAGCGGTGACCAGGGGATCTACCAGACCCGTCATGAATGCGCCGACATGTTGGGCTTGCCCCAGGAGAAGGTCAGGGTAACGGCCATGATGGTAGGGGGAGGTTTTGGCGGCAAAGAGGATATGAGCGTTCAACAACAGGCGGCTTTGCTGGCCTGGTATACGGGAAAACCGGTAAAGGTCAGCCTGACCCGGCCGGAAAGTATTCTGACTCATCCAAAACGCCATCCCATGGAAATAACGCTAACCACTGCTTGTGACGAAAACGGCTGCTTGACGGCCATGAAGGCGGAAATCATAGCGGATACCGGGGCTTATGCCTCTTTAGGAGGGCCGGTGCTGCAGCGGGCCTGCACCCATGCGGCAGGACCTTATAACTATCAAGATATCGATATTCTGGGCCAGGCTGTTTATACCAACAACCCTCCAGCCGGGGCTTTCCGGGGCTTTGGCGTTCCTCAAAGCTGCTTTGCCACAGAGTGCAACATCAACCAGCTTGCGGAAATGGTGGGGCTTTCCCCTTGGGAGATACGCTACCGCAATGCTATCCGGCCGGGCCAGGTGCTGCCTAACGGTCAGATTGCCGATGATTCCACAGCTTTGGTAGAGACCTTGGAAGCGGTGAAAGAGCTGTTTGAAGCCAATCCCAAAGCCGGCATCGCCTGTGCCATGAAAAACAGCGGCTTGGGAGTAGGGGTGCCTGATGTGGGCCGCTGCAATCTGGCGGTACGGGATGGCCAGGTAGAAATACGGAGCAGTGCCGCCTGTATCGGTCAGGGCATGGGTACTGTGCTGACTCAGATTGTGGCCCAGGTCACGGGCCTGGATACCAGCTATTTGACTTATGCCGCTCCCGATACGGCTTATGCCCCCAATGCCGGCAATACCACGGCTTCCCGCCAGACCTTGTTCAGCGGTGAAGCGGCCCGCCGGGCTGCTGAAAAGCTAAAAAAAGACCTGGAGGGTATTTTAGGGGACAAACCGGGAGAAGAGCCGGCGGGGGCCCATTCTTTGGTGGGTGTAATGGCCGACGGCGCCCTTAGAGCCCTGGAAGGCCGCTTATATGAAGGCGAATACGAGGGCGTCACCGACAAAATGGGTTCACCTAAGCCTAATCCGATAAGCCATATTGCTTACGGCTATGCTACTCAGCTGGTGGAGCTGGATCAGGAGGGCAGGGTGGCCCGGGTGGTGGCCGCTCATGATGTGGGCAGGATGGTTAATCCGAAAGCTCTGGCCGGCCAGGTGGAAGGCGGCGTGGTAATGAGCCTGGGCTATGCGCTGACGGAGGATTATCCGCTGAAAGACTGCCGGCCCACAGCTAAATTCGGTACCTTAGGCCTGTTCCGGGCGCCGGAGACGCCGGAAGTGGAAACCATTTTTATCGAAAAAAATGATCCCCAAGGCTTGGCTTTGGGAGCCAAAGGCATCGGGGAAATCAGCTCAATTCCCACGGCGCCGGCGGTACAGTTAGCTTATTATCAGCGGGACGGCATCTTCCGGACGGAGCTGCCTCTGGCGGATACGCCCTACTCGCCGGGAAAACTCCGGCGGTGAATTTGGATGTCTGCTTCTATTGGGTACACCGCTATATTTTACAGCAAACGACGACAACCAGCGCAAGCCGGGAGCCGTCGTTGTTCTTTTTTTTGGTGCTGTTAATGCGGCAGCACCTTTTTGTGGGTCAGCACATGGCCAAAGTTCGCCGACTGTGTGCCGAAACGGGGCCGCAGCCCTGCCCTGATCAAAGGGGTATTTTCTTTTCTGCCGGGACAGGTTATAGTAAAGATGGCCGCAAAGGCCGGATCTGGAAAGTGCAGAATTTTTATGGGGGGATCGCAATGTATATGCTCACGTTGAAATATGTGGTGACCGTTGCAGATTTGGGAAGCTACTCCAAGGCGGCGGAAAAGCTGTTTGTCAGCCAGCCCGCTCTCAGCCAGGCCATCCGGCGGCTGGAGACAGAGCTGCAGGCGCAGATGTTTCAAAAGCAAAACGGCCGCTCAGTCCCTACCCTGGCAGGCGAAATTGTGGTTGAAAAGGGCCGCAGAATTCTGGAACTGCACCAGGAGCTGCTCAGTGATATTTCCAATATCAATGAGCTGCGGGCGGGAACGTTAAATATCGGCGTAGCCCCTTTTTATCACAAGGTGTATCTCAGCCGCTGCCTCTCCGATTTTCATGCCTGCTACCCGAAGGTGGAGGTTGCCGTTCAGGAGGGGTTTACGCAGAGCACCATCTCGGGTATTCTGGCGGGAGAGCTGGATTTGGGGCTGGTCAGCAGTCCCTTTCCCGACACCGTTGAGGAGTGCGCCCTGGCCTTCGAGGAGGAGGTTTTGCTGGCGGTTCCGCCCGGTTTCGCCATCAATGGGCAGTATTGCCCGGAGAGGGGCGTATACCCCGAGGTGGACCTGAAAGATTTTCGGGATATGAATTTTGTATCCTACCGTCCCGGCAGGAATATGACGCTGATCACTAAGGAGCAGTGCAGGCGGGCCGGATTTGCACCCAATATCGTATTCCGCTGCGGCAGCACCGAAAGCGTCAACGCAATGATCGCCAGCGGAACCGGAGTCGGCTTTGTGCCCGGCTCCATTGCCGAAATTTGTCCCGCCAGCCAGCAGGCAGTTTATTACCGATTGAGCGGCGGCAAAATCATGCGCAAATTTTTCTTCATTCATAAGAAAAACAAAAGGCTCAACCCGGCCCAGAAGCGCTTTCTGGAGCTGGCCCAACAATTGGCCCATCATATGTAACGCCCTGCATATATAACACCTTGCATTGGAAGCAATTTGAACCGCCCCGGTCTGCGCTGCGCAGGCCGGGGCGGCTGCGTTTTACCGCCGGATACAGCCCCGGGGCTTATAAAGCCGGACATAAAATATAACTATTTGTTATATTTCGAAATCGTTATTCCTATTTTACAGTGCTAATAGGGACTGCTAGAATGAATTAAACGTTAGCCGTTGAACCCAAAGGAAAGAGGTATCGCAAGATGGGAGCCTCCGTCACCGAGAAAATACTGCTGGCCCATTTATGCGAAGGCTCCCTGGAGCCCGGTGAAGGAAACGGATTCCGGGCCGACAGCGTGCTGATGCATGATATGTCCGGTCTGCTGGCTTGTATGGGGCTGGAGGCTATGGGATTGGAGCGGGCGGTTGTATCGCTTCCCCTGCTGTTTATAGACCATAATCTGATTTCCATGGACTCCGGCAACCCGGACAGCCAGAGTTATCTGCGAAGCTGCGCCCAGCGGTTTGGCATGTGCTACTCCCGGCCCGGCAACGGGATATGCCACAGCCTTTACTATCACCGGCTGGGCCGGCCGGGAACGCTGCTGATCGGCGCCGATAGCCACAGTGCCACCGCCGGGGCTTTGGGCATGCTAGGCATCGGAGTGGGAGGAATGGATGCGGCGCTGGTACTCAGCGGCCAGCCTTTCCGGATGAAAACACCATCCCTGCTGGAGATCCGGCTGACAGGCAGCCTTCCTGCCGGAACCTGCGCCAAGGACGCCGCCCTGATTTTGCTGCGGCTTCTGTCCGCCGGAGGCTGCCTGGGAAAAATTGTGGAATATACCGGAGAAGGGGTAAAAAGCCTGACGGTGCCGCAGCGGGCCACCTTGGCCAATATGGGCGCCGAAATGGGCGCCACCAGCTCGGTTTTTCCCTCGGACGAACAGACTGCCCATTTTCTGGCGGCCCAGAGCCGGGAAGAGGATTATATAGCTCTTCAGGCCGACGGGGATGCCCGCTATGACGAGACTATAGAGTTTGATTTGAACAAGGTGACCCCCATGGTGGCCCTGCCCGGCCAGCCGGACTATGGCCGGCCTGTGGCAGAGGCGGGGAAGGCGGCCTTTTCCCAGGTTTTCATCGGTAGCTGCACCAACGGCTCCTATACAGACTTGGCCAGGGCCGCATTGATTTTCAAGGGGCGCAAGGTAGCCCCCGGCACGGATGTGCTGGTTTCCTGCCCCACCCGACAGATATACGGTATGCTGTTGCGGGACGGTTATCTGCAGATGTTTGCCGACGCAGGAGTCCGCATTCTGGAATGCGGCTGCGGCCCCTGCATGGGTATCGGTCAGGCCCCGGCCGGCCGCACGGTGATTTTGCGCACCTCCAACCGCAATTATCCCGGCCGCTCGGGCACGCCGGAGGCCCGTATGTACCTTTGCGGCACCGAAACCGCGGCGGCCAGCGCCGTGACCGGACGCCTGACCGCTGCCCATGAGCTGCTGGATGTTTCGCTGCTGGATCAGGTCCGGGAGCCGGAGCACTACAGCATAGATGACAGCATGCTGTTGCATTATGAAAAAAAGCCGGAACCGGTTAGGCTGCGTTATGCTCCCAATATCCGCCCCTTACCGGTGAAGGAGCCCCCCGGTTCCGCTATCTCCGGCAGAGTTTCCTTGAAACTGGGCGACGGCGTGAGTACCGATGATATCGTTCCGCCGGACCCCCGGATATTGGGCCTGCGGGCTAATATACCGGAGCTCTCAACATACCTGTTTCACCACCTTGACCCGGAGTTTGCCCGCCGGGCCGCTGAATTGCCGGGCAGCGTAATCGTGGCCGGAGAGGGTTACGCTCAAGGCTCCAGCCGGGAGCACGCCGCCATCGGCTGCATGTACCTGGGCGTTGAAGCGGTGCTGGCAAAATCCATCCACCGCATCCACCGGGCCAATCTCATCAATTACGGCATATTGCCCTTGCTGTTTGAGCAGGCAGAAGATTACGCCGCCATCGAACAAGGCGACCTGCTGGAGCTGAAAGACCTGGCCGCCCAGCTAAGGTCGGAAAAACGGATCAGCATTAAAAACCTGAGTCGAAACACGGTGTTTTACGGTATATCCGATTTAAACCACAGAGAAATCCGGTTACTAGAGGCTGGCGGCTTGATTCCCTATATGCGCAACAAAATTAGCAAAATACTCTGAAAGCAGATGAGGTTACAAGGATGAAATTGACCGCTGGACAAACCTTGACGGAAAAAATCATTGCCGCTCATATTGCCTTTGGAAACCCGGCGACGGGGAGCGAAATCGGGCTGCGGGTGGATCAGACCATTACCCAGGATGCCTTGGGCATGATGGCCTATCTGGCCTTTGAGAGCATGGGTCAATCCCGCATACAGACCGAGCTGGCCGTCAGCTATCTGGATCATAATATGCTTTATGCGGATCACAGGAACCCGGATGACCACGCCTATCTGCAAAGCGTCGCCCAGAAATACGGCGTCTGCCTTTCCAGGGCAGGCAACGGCATCTGTCACAGCCTCCATTTGGCGCGGTTTGCCAAGCCGGGAAAGATTCTGGTGGGGACCGACAGCCACACGCCTTCAGCGGGAGCGGCAGGGATGTTGGGCATCGGAGCCGGCGGCATTGAAACCGCTGCTGTCATGGCGGGGGAGCCCCTGGCCCTGAATATGCCCAGGGTAGTGAGGGTACTGCTGCGGGGCGGGTTGGATCCGGGGGTCAACGCCAAGGACGCCGCACTGTGGCTGGTGGGAAAGCTCACCGTGAAGGGCGGATCCGGCGCAGTTTTGGAGTATGCCGGGGAGGGACTGGCGGGCCTTTCGGTTCCCCAGCGGATGACGCTGGCCAATATGGGGGCCGAGACGGGAGCAACCTCCTCCATTTTTCCATCCGACTTACGTACGCGACAATACCTGGCTGCCCAGGGCAGGGAGGGGGACTATGTTCCTCTGCAGGCCGGCGCCGGGGCATCCTATGCCCAGACTATTGAATGCGACCTTTCTGAGCTGGAGCCCATGGTGGCCCTGCCCCATCAGCCGGACCAGGTGGTGCCGGTGTCTCAAGCGGGACGGGTATATGTGGATCAGGTATTCCTCGGCAGTTGCACCAACAGCTCCTTTTCCGATCTGATGCGCGCCGCCAAAATTCTGGAAGGCCGCAACATTTCCCCCCAGGTGAGCCTCATCGTCAGTCCGGGGACCCGGCAGAATTTCCGACTTCTGCTAAAAAGCGGCGCTATCGATATTTTTTTACAGGCCGGCGCCAGGATTTTAGAATGCGGCTGCGGTCCTTGTGTAGGCATAGGGCAGGCCGTAAAAAGCGGCGGCGTTTCTCTCCGAACCTCCAATAGGAATTTCAAGGGACGCTGCGGCACGCCGGATTCCCAGGTCTATCTGGTCAGTCCGGAAACCGCCGCTGCCAGCGCTGTACTCGGGTGGCTGGCAGCGGCCCCAGAATTAGGCGATGTCAGCGGACTTGACAGCATTGCGGAACCGGAGGCATATGGGGCGGAGGATTCCATGATCCTTTTTCCGCCGGCAGAGGGCTCGGCAATTCAGCCGGTATACGGTCCCAATATCAAGCCCGTTCCTCTGGGCCGGCCTCTGCCGGAAGTATTGCCCATCAAGGTGGTTAAGAAGGTAGGAGACAACATTTCCACCGATGAAATTGCGCCCTCCGCCCCGGAGTTCGTGGCCAGCCGCTCCAATATTCCCCAAGTGTCGAAATCCGCCTTCTGCCGGTCGGATCCGGATTTCTGGAAACGGGCGGAAGCCTGCGGCAGCAGCGTCATCGTAGCGGGAGAAAATTACGGTCAGGGCTCCAGCCGGGAGCATGCGGCGCTGATGCCTATGTATCTCGGCGTACGGGCGGTCATCGCCAAGGACTTTGCCCGCATCCACCGCACAAATCTCATCAACTGCGGTCTGCTGCCGCTGATTTTCGAAGACCCCTTGGATTACCACCGCCTGTCGGAAAATGACGAGCTGGAGCTGCCGGAGGTTGAGGCCGGACTGAGGGCCGGCCGGCTGAAGGTACGCAATCTTACCACAGGGGCGGAGTTATGGGTTGGGCTCAGCAATTCGCCGCGGGAGACCGGGATTCTGCGGGCCGGCGGATTGTTACGCTATATACAGGAACGCAATAACATCTGTAGGGAAGGGACGAACAACGAGATAAAACGAAAGGAAGAAAAAGCATGAAACACATCAAACGTATTACTGCACTGCTTCTAGCCTGTTCTCTCATTCTGGCGCTGGCCGCCTGCGGAGGCCAAGCCGCAAACACGCCAACCGGTACAACGGCCGGCTCCGCCGCCCCCACCGAGGCCCCCAAGGTGGATTTTCCTACTAAAACCATCTCTATTGTTGTACCTTTTGCCGCCGGCGGCAACGTAGACCTTACTTGCCGGATCATTGCCGAGGAGATGGGCAAGGTTTTAGGCACCAATGTAGTAGTGGAGAACAAGGAAGGCGGCGGCGCCATCATCGGCCAGACTTACGCTTTGAATCAGAAAGCCGATGGCTACACCATTCTGGCGCTGACCTCCAGCTTTGTAACCAACATCCTCTCCGGCGATACCGACTTCGGCATGGAGGACGCCACTGCCATCGGCCAGTTCTGCTTTGATCCCGAGATCGTGGTGGCTTCCGCCAACTCCGGCATCACCAGCATCGAAGAGTTCATGGAGCAGGCCAAGGCAGGCTCGCTGACCAACTCCACTCCCGGTTTTTCCACTTCCCACCATATTGCCAGCCTGATACTGGCCAATAACCACGGTCTGAATTTCGACTATATGCATACAAATGGCTCCGCAGAACAAACGGTCCAGCTGGCCGGCGGCCATGCCCAGGTGGGATTGACCACCTACGGCGGTGCGGCGACCCTGATCAAAGAGGGTAAAATCGTTCCTCTGGCTGTCTGCGATACCCTTCGCTCTCCCTCGCTGCCTGAGATTCCCACCATGGCGGAGGCCGGTTTTGATTTTACCTACGGCGCATACCGGGGCTTTGCCGTACCTGCCGGCACTCCCGACGAGGTGGTTGCGATTCTATCCGATGCGCTGGCCACCGTCATGAGCACCGAATCAGTAAAGAAGGGCTTTGAGGACGCCGGTTTCCCCGTCTCCTATCTGAATGCCGCCGATTTCCAGACCATGCTGAACGACGACTACAAAAACATGGAAGCGATCTACTACCTCCTGGAGGAGTAAGATTCCTGTAAAGGGCCAGGGGCCATCCTGAGCGGCTTATCAAAGGCGGCTGGGACGGCCCTCTCCCTAAATATTTCCTGACCTGTTCCCGCAGGTGCAGGTGACAGAATCTCAGCCGACAGACAGCGTAGAGGAAGGGAAGTTATTATGCAAAAAAAGGACATTGGCCTTGGGGCGGTATCCATAGCCTTCGGCGCCTGGATATGGTACATGGCGGCAGCTTTAAAAAAGGGCGCTGATTTCTGGCCCAAGATCGTAGCGGGGTCTATTATTCTCCTGGGCCTGATCATTTTGGTTATGGCCCTGATGGAAGTCAGAAGTAAAGGGACGGAGGGAACAAAAAAAGCAAAAGGAAATCCCCAATATCTTCATGTAATGGCGGTCATAGCCGTTCTGATAGGGTATTACGTTGCCTTTCAGTACGTGGGCTACACGATTCCCACCTTTCTGCTGATTTTTTTGTCGGCACTGATTCTGGGGTACAGGAACTGGAAGGTCATGATCCCCACCTCTTTGATCGTCAGCGTTGGGCTCTACCTGATCTTTACCCATTTATTTGGCATCCGGTTTCCCGGCGCTTTTTTTTAGGAGGTGATGAAGCATGATGAATCATATTATGGAGGGCTTCGGCACTCTGTTTACACTGTGGAATATATTTATACTGGTGGCAGGCACCCTTGTGGGTCTGATCATCGGAGCCCTGCCCGGGCTTACCGGTAATATGGCCATTGCCTTGATGGTACCCGTTACCTTTGGCATGGACGCCACTTCCGGCCTGACGCTTTTGACCGCAATTTACTGTTCTTCCATTTTCGGCGGCTCCATCTCCGCCATTTTGCTGGGCATCCCCGGCACCATCTCTTCCTTTGCTACCACGTTGGACGGCTATCCTATGGCCTTGAAAGGGCAAGCCGGGGCGGCCCTTGGCAACGCTACTATATCCAGCGTCTTCGGCGGCTTGTTCAGTTCCGTGGTGCTGATGAGCCTGACTACGGTTCTGGCGGAGTTTGCTCTGACCTTCGGCCCCGCCGAATACTTCGCCGTAGCTATTTTAGGGCTCTCCTGTATTGCCAGCATTGGCGGCAAGTCCCTGACCAAGGGCCTGTTGTCCGGCTTCCTGGGGCTTTTCATTGCCTGCATCGGTATGGATCCCCAATTGGGCATCAAACGTTTTACCTTTGGCAGCGTCAACCTGCTGGGCGGCATAACTATGGTGGGAGCCCTTATCGGCCTGTTCGGGGTGGTGTCCGTTCTGAAGAGTGCGGAAAAAGCGCAAAAGCTGGCCGAGAAGACCTCTAAGATGCCCGATGTGGGCTCCACCTGGATCGGCTGGAAGATGTGCCTCCAGTTGCTTCCCACCTGGCTGCGGGGCTCAGTCATCGGTACGATAGTGGGCATCATTCCGGGGGCCGGCACCAATGTGGCTACTTTCCTGGCCTATGATATTGAAAAGAAAATCAGCAAAGACCCCGAAAGCTTTGGCGAGGGAAATCCCAAGGGCGTCGCAGCGCCGGAAAGTGCCAACAACGGTGTCACCGGCGGCTCTCTGGTGCCTCTGCTGGCCCTGGGCGTACCCGGCAACGCCACCAGCGCCCTGTTCTTAAGCGCACTGATGCTCCAGGGTCTGGCCACCGGGCCAACTCTGTTTACCGATCACGCCAATGTGGTCTACGCACTGTTTCTGGCTTTCTTCCTGGCCAATATCATCATGGCGCCCCTGGGCCTGTTTCTCCTGCGGTATATGAAGACTATTCTGTCGGTGCCGGAATCCCTGCTGGGCGGCATCATCCTGGCCTTCTGCGTCACCGGTGTATTTTCCATTTCCTCCAACCCCTTTGATGTATTAGTCCTCATCATTTTCGGCGTCGTCGGCTACCTCTTTTACAAATTCGATGTTCCCTCGGCGCCCCTCATCGTCTGTCTGGTGTTGGGCACCATGGCCGAGAGCAATCTGCGCCAAGCCCTGGTGTCCAGCGGCAATTCCTACAGCTTTATGTGGACCCGGCCAATCACCGCTGCCGTGCTGTTGATCTCCGTCGGCAGTTTCTTTGCCCCCATCATTACCAAGATGATGAAGGCCATGCGTAAGCGCAGATCCAATATGATCACGGTGGACGATATGGCAAGCAGCCTGGAAGAGGAGATCGAAGAGGATTGATCCATAAGGAAAGGGGAGGCGGCGCAATGAATCGGACCAAAGAACTGTGCGAATTTCTGGCCGGGTTAGACCCTGAAATGGTGGACCCGGAGAATATGCTGGACATTCGCTATAAAACCCTGGACTGGCTCGGTTGCATCATTGCGGCCCAGGGACATTCCTGCGTCGCAGGCCTCCGGGCCACGATAACCGCAGCCGGCGGCAACCCCCAGGCCAGCGGGGCAGGTATGCCGGAAAAAACCTCCGCCCAGCAGGCCGCCTTTTATAACGGCTTCGCCAGCCATGCCCTGGAATATGACGACACCAACAAAATTGCCATCACCCATCCGGGAGGGCCGGTCATTGCGGCCGCTCTGGCGGCAGCCGAGGCCCGGGGCGCAACCTTTCAGTCATACGCTATGGGTGTGGCAGCGGGTTATGAGGCCATGATCCGCCTGGGCGGCGCAATAAATCCCGACCATTACCAGCACTGGCATACCACCGGCACCTGCGGAGTCTTTGCGGCGGCGGCGGCGGTATGCAAGATTATGGGTTTGGATGCCCGGCAGATGGAGACAGCCTTCGGCCTGGCCTCCACCATGGCCAGCGGGCTGATCTATGTCTTCGGCACCGATGCGAAACTGGTAACCGTGGGCAACGCCGCCCGCAACGGACTTTTAGCTGCCGAACTGGCGGCCGGCGGACTTTCCGCACCGGAGGACGCCTTTGCCGCCCCCGGGGGTTACGCCCGGTCAGCCGGAGGCAAGGAGGATCTTTCCTTTATGGTGCCCCGGGCCGGCGACAGGCTGCTGCTGGAGGATGCCTACTACAAAATCCACGCTTCTTGCGGGCATACTCACTCGGCCCTGGATGCTCTTCAGGCCCTTATGGCCGGCCGCAGTTTTGGGCCGGAAGACGTGGCGTCGGTGGAAGCTCAGGTGTACCGCACGGCCTTGCAACTCTGCGGCGGCTACCGGACCGAGACTGAATCCAAGGCAAAGTTTTCACTGCCCTACTGCATTGCCGTCATGCTGCTGTACGGCAGGTGCACGCTGTCGGAATTTACGCCGGAGATTCGCTGCAGCGACGCCGTGGCCCAGTATGCCCGGCGCATTACCGTAAAAGAAAACGAAGCATATACTGCGGCTTATCCGGCCCTGCGTATGGAGAAGATCACTGTTGTTCTGCGGGACGGCTCCGCTCTGGAGCGGACTGTAGACCTTCCCCTGGGCCGGCCACCCTATCAGTTCCTGGAAGAAAAGTTTTTTTCCCTGGCAGAGCTGACGGTAACCCCCGCCTGCGCCCAAAACATCCGGGACTCGGTGTTCGCCATCCGGGACGACGAGCCGCTTTTAAACATAGGAAATCAAATTAGGAACTTAAGGAGAAATTGACATGACCTGTAACATGCTTGATTCCATGCTGTACCGCAATAGTTTCAGCACACCTGAAATGCGTACAATTTTTGACGATACTACAATTATCCAAAACATTTTAGACGTTGAGGTGGCACTGGCCGAAACCCAGGCCGAGCTGGGCATTATTCCCCGGCAGGCTGCCGACGAAATACGCCAAAAGGCCAGGGTGGAAAACTTGAATATCCCCCGCATTGAGGAAGGCATCAAACGGATGGGCCACTCCCTGGTGCCCATTTTGAAGGAATTGGAGAGCGTTTGCGACAACGGCTACGGCGAGTACATCCATCTGGGCGCCACCACTCAGGACATCATCGACACAGCTTTCATGCTGTCCATAAAGCGGGGCTGCCAGGTGATCTACCGGGATATGCTGAAAACCGAGGTTCTGATGATTGAAATGGCCGAAAAATACCGGGACACTATCATGGCCGGCCGCTCCCATACCCAGCAGGCGCTGCCCATTACCTTTGGTTATAAGGTGGCGGTCTGGGCCAGCGAGCACCGCCGCAATATTGAGCGGCTGGAGGCCTGCATGGAACGTTGCTTTGTGGGCGAGTTAAGCGGCGCGGTGGGAACCATGGCCGGTTTCGGCCCTCAAGGCATGGAGGTGTGCCGCCGCACCATTAAAAAGGTGGGCTTGGACGTGCCTGACGCGGCCTGGCATACCTCCCGGGACCGCATTGCGGAAATCTGTACTACTCTTACCATCATCGCATATACTTACGGCAAAATCGGCAATGAGCTGGCCAAGCTGCAGATGACGGAAATCAGCGAGGTCTATGAGGGCTTCGTCAAGGGCTCAGTGGGCTCCTCTACCATGCCCCACAAACGCAATCCCAACTCTCTGGAGGCGCTGCAGATGCTGGCCCGCCTGATCAAGGGCAACACCGAGGCCGCCGTGGAGTCCATGTTCTGCGAGCACGAGCGGGATGGGGCCCTGTGGAAAATCGAGTGGAAGGCCGCCAACGAGGTGGTGATTCTGACCGGCACTGCCTCCGCCAAAGCGCAAAATGTCTTTGCCAACCTGAAGGTGGACCCGGTAAAGATGCGCGCTAACCTGGATATCCTCAAAGGACTGATGCAGAGTGAGGCAATCATGCTGGCCCTGGGCGAGAAAATCGGCAAGCAGCGGGCTCATGAGGTAGTGTACCAGGTATCCATGGCCACTTTTGAGCAGAAGGCGGACTTTTGTGAGATGTTATTGCAGGACGAGACGGTTGCCCAGCACATGACCCGGGAGGAAATTCAGCAGATTCTGAATCCCGAGGGCTACGTAGGCCTGGCCGGCGAGGTTGTGGACGGCGTGGTGAAAAACGTCAAAACAGCCCGGGCCAAGTATGCCTCCTGATAGGTTAGGCTGCGGCAGGCAGCAGAAAGGCCGAAGCTGAACATGAATTTCCGCATTGAACATAATACCATGGGCCAGGTTCGGGTTCCCGCAGGCAAATACTGGGGTGCATAAGGCTTTTTCAGACCCGGCAGGCCGGCAGAATAAAAAAGGAGGCATTGGAGCATGGAGCTCAAACTTGCTTTGAAAGTCAACGACAAGGACAACGTAGCCACTATTTTTGCCAACGGCATTACCGACGGCACCCGGGTGGAAATGCGGGATAAAAAAGGCCGGGCCGAGGAAATGACCGTTCACGGCCAGGTGCCCTACGGTCACAAAATCGCCCTGCAGGATATCAAAAAGGGGGAGCATATCATTAAGTACGGCGAAAGTATTGGAGCCGCCAGCGCCGATATCCGCAAGGGTGAATACGTCCACGTCCACAATCTGGAGGCCCTGCGGGGCCGCGGCGATCTCTGAAAGGGGAGCATGCAATGAGTCAATATTCTTTTTACGGGTATAAACGTCCCGACGGCAAATACGGCGCCCGCAACCTGGTGGCCGTCATCCCCAGCGTCATCTGCACCACCGATGTGGCCCAGGCTGTTGTCCGCCAGGTCCAGGGAACTGTGGGCTACTTTCATCACCAGGGCTGCTGCCAGCTGCCTCTTGATCTAAAACGGGTCACCGATACCCTGATCAGCCTGGCCAAAGGCCCCAACGTAGCCGGCGCCTTAATCGTCAGCCTGGGCTGCGAAGGCACCGATTGCGCCCGTATGGTGGAAGAGATTGCCGCCGCAGGCAAACCTGTGGAAATCATCTATGTGCAGGAGCTGGGGGGCACCAGCCGCTCCATCCAGGCCGGCATCGACCTGGCCCAGAAGATGGTGCTGGAGGCCTCCGGCCAGCAGCGGGAGGCGGTGGATATCTCCAATCTGATCATGTCCATCAAATGCGGTGCCTCGGACACCACCTCCGGTATGGCTTCCAATTGCGTCATCGGCTACGTAGCCGATAAGCTGGTGGATTTAGGGGCTACCGTCATCTTCGGCGAAACCACGGAATTTTTGGGCGGCGAGCAGATTTTGGCCAATCGGGCCGTAGGCGGACCGGAAGGCCCCGTAGGCCAAAAGATTCTGGAAATCGTTTCCCGTATGGAAAACCGGGCCAAGGCCACCGGCGAGGACATGCGGGGGGGCCAGCCCACGCCGGGCAATATCGCCGGCGGGCTTTCCAGCATCGAAGAAAAAAGCTTGGGGGCCATTGTCAAATCCGGCCACCGCCCCATCCGGGGTGTGCTGGAATATCCCGACTACATCACCGATCAAAAGGGCTTGTGGATCAAAGACACGCCGGGCCGGGAGCCGGAAATACTCACCGGCATGGCCGCCGCCGGCGCCCAGGTCATGATGTTTTCTACGGGCCGGGGAGCACCTCAGGGCTTTCCCAGCATGCCGGTGATCAAAATCTGCGGCAATCCCAATACCTATGAGCGCATGCAACACGATATGGATCTGAACGCCGGCCGCATCATCATTGGCGAGAAAAGCATTGAGGAGGTTGGGGAGGAAGCTTTTGCCCTGCTGTTGAAGGTCCTTAACGGACAGTTGACGAAAAACGAGGCCCTTAACTACTTTGCCACCATGGATATCTACTGCCTGGGTCCGGTGATCT
>JAHDMJ010000031.1 GCA_018436095.1 Clostridia bacterium
ACCAAAGCCACCAAAGCCGTACCCGCCGCCGCCGGCAACCTGGCCGGGCTTGATGCAACGGGCAATCCACAGGATAGCGGTATAGCCCCTGCCCTTGTAGGCCGAGTATATACGTCACTGGCCAGCATGGGCCTGTCCGATGCGGATATGTCACCGACGGACTTCGGGGCGAATGTGCTGGCTATGATCAATGCTACACCAGCATACAGCACAATTAGGTTTACCGTCTTAACTGGTAGTTCAAACAATCTTCTAAGTTCTATAAATGTACATTTTAGCACTTCCGCTCTGGACTTCGATTTCGAGCTGTGGAGAGCGAACTCTGTAAATAGCGCCAACAGGATATTTATAACACAGGGCGGTACGGGTGTTTTGCAGCCCCTTTACTACTGCACCTACGACAATGCTTTATCGGCCCCGGCAATCCTTAACACTGGGGCAAGTAACAAAAATATGGTTACTAGAAACGCTGACTCTCGTACTCTTATAAATCAACGTGCCCAACCGAGCTATACGACAGGTAACGAATTTGTATATTCCGCAGATGGCCTTAGGATTAGATGCGGAACACTTACGATTGGCGATGATTTTGTAAACTTTACCGCTTTGGGTGATGGTTCGTTCACTCCCCGCATGTCAACGCCCATAGAAACAAAAATAAAAACAGGGAAAACCTACACACTATCTGCACTTTTGCGGGTGAATGCAGATAGTACAAATTGCAGATTTCGGCTTTCCGATTCTACTGGGGCCAGCATTGCGCCAGTGGTTTTGACTCTAACTACCGATTTTGAATTATTTACAGTAACATTTACAAGTGCCAGCGATTATGTAAATCCAATGATCGAAATTGTCGCAATAAGTGCTACAGACAAAATAAACGTGGATCGCATGGCATGGAAACTGGAAGAAGGCACAATCCAGACGCTTGCTCAACGGGACAGCGGGGGGAATTGGGTACTGCTTGACCCACCACCAGACTACGGCACAGAGCTGGCAAAGTGCCAGAGGTACCACCAGATTCTGAGCGTAAACAGCATTGATGCCAAAGATTTACGCCCAACTATGCGAGTGACACCCACCGTAACGGCGGCAACGGGTGGATACGCTTATGATGCTGAAATCTACTAAGGAGGCAACTATGGATGAATATATGGACGAAATAATCACCAACAAAATCTACGCCACACCTGGATTATCCGGTGAGGTGGTAAAGTTTTTTTCCACCGTCTTCGGGCAACCCCATGAGGGCGATATCCTTGTCGAAGAGGGCAACGAAGACCA
>JAHDMJ010000028.1 GCA_018436095.1 Clostridia bacterium
AATGCTTAAACATTTTTTACAGTTTGGTAGTGAATTCATTTCAGCCAGGGCACTAGATACAGCCAAGACCTATATTTCTACTTATTTTTTGAGCCGCCATAACTCTAAGGGGTGTCTACAAACTTGCATTTTTGCTCAGCTGGCGCCCTTACTGGATACAAACTTGCATTTTTGCACAGAAAAGTCCGCACCACCAGAGGACAAAACCTGCAGACCGGACAAAAGCGAATTCCGAGTCAAGCTTGGCATGACAAATCTGATCATTGGCGGCTTTTCTTGATGTATGGTTTAATTTTGCGGGAATTTAGGCTAAAAAACGGGCCGCCTCCCTCTTGGCTTTAACCAACAGGAAGACAGTCCGTTTTTTTCAAGGCAGCTTAAATGTTGGCCGACACAGCTTAATTATGGCTAATACAAAGCGGTGTACTTGCCTTGGGCTATGGTTTCAATGACCGTCTGCCGGTTAAGGGGGCTATGGGTATCAGGATTCATGGTAATAACCCCGGTCAGCACCTGAATATCCCGGCTGCCGGCAATCCAATCCGCCAGCCGTCCTGGATCAGTGCCTTCCGTCTCTTTAATCCCTTCTATAATCAGATGAAGAGCATCTGCCGCCAGGGCCCCATCGGGCATCATGGGTTCTTCTTCCCAATATTTACTATAGCTATCAATCCAATGAGCTATAGCTGAATCCTCATTTTTGGAGATATTGACAAAGAAGCTGCCCTCCATTATCTCACTATCCATCCCTTGCAATTGCTGGCCGGCCCAGGCGTCGCCCCCCAGAAAAAAGTAATCCATTGCCAGCTCCTTGGCCTGCTTGATCACCAGCTTCCCTTCAGTAGGGAAAGTAGGGATAAACAGAAGCTGGGCCCCTGACTCCTTGATTCGGGAAAGCTGCCCCGTAAGCTCCGGATCGCCGGCCTGAAAAGATTCATTGGCGGTTATAACGCCGCCTTTCTCGGCAAAGGCCTGCTCAAAGTAAGCGGTTAGGTTAAGAGAATAGTCCGAACTGCTGTCTTTTAAAATACCGGCTTTCCTAACATCCAGATATTCAACGGCAAAAAGGGCAGCCTTTTCCGCCTGGTCGGCATCAGTAAAATTAGTTCTGAAAATATACCGTAAAGGCTGACTATGGCCTGCCGGTACTGTTAACTGGTCGTTGGTACCCGTTGTGCTGATCATTACAATGCCTGCCTCCTCAAAAACCTGGGCGGCAGTGATGCTGAGATTGGATTGAGAAGGACCGATTACCGCCAAAGCTCCGTCATTAGCCAAACGGTTGGCTGCCGTAAAGGCGCCTGTCTGATCGCCGCCATTATCATAGCTGATCAATTTCAGCTCTCGGCCCAAAACTCCGCCGTCAGCATTGATGTTATTCACCATCATCTCCAGAGCCTTCTTCTCCGACTGGCCCCAGGCCGCATTATCACCGGACAAAGCCGCTATATGCCCAATGATAATAGGTCCTTCTCCTTTGCTGCCCTCAACAGCGCCGGCAGATGAGGCAGTCATGCCACAACCCCCTGCAATAATAACTAATAAAGCCACCATCAATAAAAAGGCTGCTTTATTCTTTCTCATTTTATCTCCCCCTTACCGCAGATTTACCAAATTTCTTATTTATAGTATAATGGTGGCCTAGATCAAAGTAAAATGAATGATTTTTATACTTTACATAAGGAATCCTTATATAAAAATACGATCTTGAAAGGCAGAGGGTTGGCATGAACATTTCCCGATATCAGGTATTGATTAAAGTAGCGGAGCTGGGCAGCTTATCAAAAGCTGCGGATGTGCTGGGCTATACCCAACCCGGCATCAGCCACACGTTAAACGCCCTGGAGGCTGAATGGGGCATACAATTGTTAACCAGAGGCCGCTCCGGCGTGGAATTAACGGCGGAGGGGGAATTGCTGCTGCCTACCGTAAGGCGGGTTTGCAACGTCCATGATGATCTGTTTCACCAAATATCGGCGGTCAAAGGCGTAGAAACGGGAATACTTCGAGTGAGCACCATCAACAGTGTATCCGCCCACTATTTGCCGGCCTTGATAAAAGCTTTTAAACAATCTTACCCGAATATCCGATTTGAGCTGTTTCAGGGTGAAGACAAGGAAAATGAGAAATGGATAACAACGGGCAAAGTCGATTGCAGTTTTACTTTGCTGCCAAGCCTCAAGGAATTATCCAGCATCAGTCTTTATGAGGATCAAATGGTAGCTATACTGCCTGAGGACTACCCTGTGGATAAAGAAGCTTTTCCCATTCATAACTTTGAGCGGGAGCCTTACATCTATGTTGACGGCAGCCCGAGAAATATTGAGAAGCATTTTGAAATTCTGGGTGTGAAGCCCAATATCCAGTTTACGGTAAAGGATGAGTTTTCGGCCATGCAAATGGTGGAATCCGGTCTGGGCATCAGTATACTTTCCGAATTATTTCTGCGGCGAACCTCTTACCGGATTAAAATGCTGCCTCTGGACCCGCCTAATCGCCGGCGCATTGGCCTGGTATATAACCACCGCACCTATTTGTCTTATGCCGCCAGACAATTTATCGCCTTCGTCCAGCAGTATAATAAATAACGGCATTAATGCCTCTCAAAAAAGGTAGGCCTCCTGCATAATAAAACAGGAGGCCTACCTATCTGCGGCTTATCCATATGAAAACTGGAGCATTATGGCTTATGCCTCTTCCGGGAAAACCTCTTCATGGGGCAGAGCCGGAGCGTCAGCCCACAAGCGTTCCAGATTATAGAAGCTTCTTTCATCCTCCTGAAAAATATGAATGATAATCTGGCCATAGTCCATCAGAATCCAGCGGCCCTCCTGCATGCCTTCGATGCGGTTGAGGATGGCTCCTGCCTTCTCCAGTTCTTCTTCAATGCAGTCGGCCATGGCCTGGGTCTGGGTGCGGCTGCTGCCGGTACCTACCACAAAATAATCGGTGAGGGTAGACAAATCCTCCAGTTTTAATACGGTAATCTTGGAGCCCTTACGCTGATCCATAGCCTTAGCAGCCAAAATGGCTAATTCTTTGCTTTCCATACTATACCCCTTTCTTCTTTTAACCACGCCAGGCAAAGCAGGGTGCCTTGATGGAGCGGCAGTTTTTTTCTTTCCAAATAAACCAGAGTCTGTTCGATGGCCTCAATCATAGCGGCCCGTAAATCTTGGCGGCAAAGCCGCCGTAAAATTTCTACTCCATTATATGCCCGGCCGGGCTCTATTAAATCCGCCATAAAAATGACACAGGCTTCCAGGCTCATGGCCGGCCCTCCTACGGTGTGCAGCCGGATTGCTTCTAAAATAACCGGATCGGCTATCCCCCATTCCCGGCAAGCCCGCCAGGCCCCTACAGGCCCGTGCAGTATGGAAGGATTTTCTCTTTCCGCCGGGTCAGTAATCAAATCCTGAGCTTCTGCCAAGGCCAGGAGCTGCTCATTGCTCAACTCTTTGGCGCTATCGTGGAGAAGTCCTGCCAGGGCCAGCTTAACTAGATCACCGCCGAACAAATGTCCCATAGCCACTGCCTCGTCGGCCACCGCCAAGCTATGATTAAAGCGCCGGGGTTTTAGCTGTCCTTGCAGCTTGTCTTTTAAGCTTTGCCATTCTTTTTGGCAGCCGGCCCGGCGGCAAATCTCTTCTGCCGTGCTTCCCGTTTCATTAATCATGGTTTATATAGTCCCTGTTTGTATATATATTGTTCCACTGTCTCCGGCAGCAAATACTTGATGGAACGGCCCCGGGCCACCCGGCTGCGGATATCCGTAGAGGATATGGCCATGGCCGGCACCTCAATGGTAATAATTTTCTTCAGGTATTCCGGTTTTAGCTGGGCCCCCAGCCGCTCCGCCATGGCCTGGTTCTGAAAGCCCGGCCGGGTGGCGGCAATAAAGGTACAATCGGCAAAAAGCTCATCGATGCCCTTCCAGGTAAGTATCTCCAAAATGGCGTCGGCCCCGGTGATAAAAAACAACTCCCCGTCTTGATCCATCATTTGGCGAAAATAGCTTACCGTATCGGCGGAATAAGAATAACCCAGGCGGTTGATCTCTACCCTGGATACCTCAAAGCAGGGATTGGTTATCGTAGCCAGTTCCGTCATTAAAAAACGTTTGTCTTTCGGCGTGACCTTTTTTTCTACCTTGTGGGGAGGCTGCCCTGAGGGAACAAAAATCACTTTATCCAGACTAAAGCTGGTACGGACTGCCTCAGCCGTCACCAGATGGCCCTGATGGATGGGGTCAAAAGTACCACCCATCAATCCCAGGCGTTTTATATTGGATAGATCAATATCTTTTTCCGGCAATAAGCATGATTCAACGTTCATGTTGCCTCCTTATTTTCTGATCTGGCCGTCCCCCTGGACAATATACTTGATGGTAGTCATTTCCTCAAGGCCCATGGGGCCCCGGGCGTGGAGTTTTTGGGTGCTGATGCCGATTTCTGCGCCGAAGCCAAACATACCGCCATCGGTGAATCTGGTGGAAGCATTGACAAGAACCACGGCGGCGTCGATACGGCCGGTGAATTGACGGGCGGCGCCATAATCCTTCGTGATAATCGCCTCGGAATGCCGGGTACCGTAAGTATTGATATGCTCTATGGCCTCATCCAGATTCTCCACTACTTTTATGGAGATAATCATGTCCAAAAACTCGGCGCCATAGTCTTCCTCCGTAGCTGCCGACGACTGGGGCAAATAGGTGCGGCTTTCGGGACAAGCCCGCATCTCCACGCCTTTGGCTGCCAAGGCTGCGCCGGCCATGGGCAGGAATTGGGCCGCTATCTCGCGGTGTACCAGCAAGGATTCGGCGGCATTGCAAACGCCTATGCGCTGGGTTTTGGCATTGAGAAGAATATCCAGAGCCATCTGCTGGTCCGCAGCAGCATCCACATAAATATGGCAATTGCCAATACCGGTTTCAATCACCGGTACCGTAGCTTCCCGTACCACCGTCTGGATCAGGCCCGCTCCTCCCCTGGGGATTAAAAGATCCAGGTAACGGTTCATCCGCATAAACTCAAGGGCAGCCTCCCGGCTGGTATCCTCCAGTAACTGCACTGCATCCTCAGGGCCTTCCTGCTGCCGGATGGCCTGGCGCAGAGCCTTCACCACCGCCAGATTTGAGGCCTTGGCCTCGCCGGAGCCCCGCAAAATCACGGCGTTACCGGTCTTGAAACAAATGCCGGCAGCATCGGCCGTTACATTAGGCCTTGCTTCATAGATCATACCGATGACACCGAAGGGCACCCGAACCTTGGTGATTTCAATATCCTGAGCTCCCTTCCAGCCCCCCAGCACCTGACCTACCGGATCCTTAAGACCCACTAAATCCTCCAGGCCGCAAGCCATGGCTTCCAGCCGGTCTGCCGTCAGCGTCAGGCGGTCTACAAAGGCGGCGTTCATCGATTTTGCTTTGGCAGCCTCCACATCTATAGCATTTGCAGCCAAAATAACCGGAGCCTCACTGCGCAAAGCTGCTGCCATAGCCCTCAGCATGCTGTTTTTATCGACTGCCGAAAGAGCCGCCATCCGGACTGCCGCTTGCCTGGCCTTAGCTCCCAAAGCGTAAATTTCTGTTTTTAACGTTTCCATAATGACCTTCTTTCTTTATTCCCATAAAGATAAATTGTCCCGGTGTATGACTTCCGGCTCGTGACCAGGGCCAAGCAGGCCCTCAATCTCACTGCTGTGCCGGCCCCGGATACTCTCCAGTTCTTTCGAACTATAGTTGACTATTCCCCGGGCAATGGTCCGGGAGGCAAAGCTGATCTCCACTACCTGCCCCCGCTCAAAGCTGCCTTGCACCTGAAGGACACCGCTGGCCAACAGGCTTTTGCCCCTTTCCTGCAAAGCTGCCGCCGCCCCCTCATCTACGATTATGCCGCCGGCAGTCCGGGTACTAAAGGCCAGCCAACCCTTGCGGCTGCCCAGAGGATGGGCCTTCGGCAAAAATAGCGTGCCCTGATAAACCGTCAAGCCTTGGTTGACGCCAGTAGCGTGCCCAACGGCCGAGCCTTCGTTGACGCCAGTAGCGTGCTCGACGGTTGGGCCTTCGTTGACGGCCATTGCTTGCCCCTCTGCAGCCTGATCCCGGGATTCATTGAGAAATTGCAGGCAATCCCGGCGGCTGCCGTTGGTCAGCACCATGGGAATGCCTTGCATCACCGCAATCCTGGCGGCGGCAATCTTTGTCTGCATGCCGCCGCTGCCGAATTTGCTGCCCTCGCCGCCGGCTAAGGCTTCGACCTCCGGCGTAATCTCCTCCACCAGGGGAATCAGGCTGGCCTCAGGGTCTTTACGGGGATCGCTGGTATACAACCCGTCAATATCCGACAAAAGCACCAGCAAATCGGCATCTGTCAAACCGGCCACCATGGCGGCCAGGGTATCATTATCCCCTACCTTAATCTGATCAAAGGCCACCGTATCATTTTCATTAATGACAGGAATGGCGCCGTACTCCATAATCTGCCGCAGGGTAGTTCTGGCATTGAGGTAACGCTGGCGGTGGGCTACATCGTCTTTGGTCAGCAGCACCTGGGCTACAGCTATGCCATACTCTCCAAATAATTTCTCGTAAATATGCATCAAAATGCCCTGGCCGATAGCCGCCAAGGCTTGCTTGGCCGAAATTTCTTTCGGCTTTTCCTGTATATTGAGGCGGCCCATACCGGCTCCCACGGCGGCGGAAGTAACAAGAATCACATCCCGGCCTTGGTTTTTCAAATCCGCCAGTTGACGGACAAGCAGCTCCATTTGCATCAGGTTAAGATTGCCGGTCTGGTGGGTCAACGTGCTGGTGCCCACCTTGACTACGATGCGCTTTGCCTTATGCAGTTTGGACCATCCTGCTTTGATCTCCATAATACCGCTCCTGACTAAGCAATGCTGAGCATACTATGATTAAAGGCCATGTCAGCCCCGCTCATGCTCTAATGATTTTAAACCATTATAACATATTTAACTTTCCTGCCAAAAGCCTTTGCTGAATAAAATTAAAATCGTATATAGCTCCAGGCGGCCCAGAAGCATTAGGAAGGACATAAAGTACAGGCTCCAGGCCGGCATATTGCCGTAATTATCCATAGGCCCCAATTGGCCGAAGGCAGGCCCAACATTATTGATACAGGTGGCCACAACAGAAAAGGAGGTCAGCATATCATAATCCGCCAGGCAAAAAACGGCTGTGGAAATTAAAGTGATCAGCACATAAATAAACAGGAAACTTTGGGTGCTGGCCATAACCTCCGGCGTGATCAGACGGTCGTTTACCCGCAGATTCACTACAGCCCTGGGATGTAAAATGCGGGTAAAGATTGATTTGGCGCTTTTGCACAAAATCAAAAACCGGCCTGCCTTCAGGCCGCCGCCGGTAGAGCCGGCGCAAGATCCGATAAAGGGAATCATCAGCACCAATAATTGTCCGATAGGCGGCCATAACGTATAATCGGCATTTACAAAGCCTGAGGAGGTATAGACAGAAGCGAGCTGCACATAGCTTTCGACCAGAGCCCCGGGAATCTGCTTGCCTCCTTTCCAAAGAAAAAGACTGTTGAGGCAAACCACCCCTAAAAGCAAACCCAGATAAAGCCGGAGTTCCTCATTTCTCCAAAAAGGCTTTAAAGAACGGTGCTTATACGCAGCATAAAAAAGCCCGATGCTCAGGCCTGAGGTCGTCATGAAAAAAGCCAGGGTTACTTGAATCAGTGGGCTAAAGCCTATAAGACTATCGTTTTTCGTGGAAAAGCCACCGGTGGAGATAGTACTGAAAACATGACATACCGCGTCAAAGGGCGTCATACCCACTAAAATCATGACCAAAATCATAACGAAAGTGAGAACTAAATAAGTCAGCCAAAGGATTTTAGCCGTTTCCTTAATACGGGGGGCAATCTTTTCTTTGATAGGCCCTGTGGCCTCAGCCTTAAACATCTGCATGCCGCTATTGCCAAAAAAGCTAAGAAGGGAAACGAAAAGTACTACGATGCCCAAGCCTCCCAGCCAGTGGGTCAGGCTGCGCCATAAAAGTACACTGCGCTCCAAGGCCTCCACATCGGCAATTACCGAAGCGCCGGTAGTAGTAAAGCCGGAAACCGTCTCAAAAAAAGCCTCGGGGAAATTGGGAATAACGCCGTAAGCCAAATAAGGAATAGCGCCATAGACTCCCGCTACCAGCCAGGTTATCACCACCAGGAGATAAGCGTCCCGGGAAGTTATATCACCAAACTCATTGAAGCCATGGCGAAGGCCCAAGCCCCCTAAAATTCCGGACAAGCCCACTACCCCAAAAACCAAGGCATGCCGGTCACCGTCAATAATACCCAAAACCATAGGAAAAAACATGGAAAGCCCTAGAACTGCCAGGACTACACCTAAATAAGAAAGTATACGCTTGATATTCGTCGCCAAGAAAACGTCTTCCCTTCAATCATCTAACTATAATTATCTAACTAAACAATTTAATAACCTGATCATAGACCCTGGGCAGACAAAATACGGTAACCTGATCATCAGGTAGCAGCCTGTCGTTTCCCTTGGCGATCATCACCTCGCCGTTTCGCATGATAGAGCCTACGATAGAACCTACGGGGAACGTAAGATCCTTTAATTTATGTCCGGCAACCTTGGAATGGGGATCTACTTCGAATTCCATCATGCTGGCTCCTTCTTCTCTGAGAAGGGTAAAAGAAAGCAAATGGGCGCTTTTTTTGATGAATCGAAATATGGCGTTGGCTGTTAAAACCCTGGGGCTTACCCCGATATCGATACCTACCCGTTCCATCATATCAATATAATCGGAACGCCGTACCTGGGCTATAGTACGCCTGGCCCCCAAATGCTTAGCAATAAGGCTGACCAGTAGATTGACCTTATCATCGTCGGTAACGCTGACAAAGACGTCAGTTTTGCCCGCGCCTTCTTGCTTTAGCAGGTCCAAATCCGTGGCGTCGCCGTGAATGACCAGCACCCGCCGGAACTCTTCAGACAATGCTTCACATTTTTTATAATCCTTCTCAATAAGTCTGACTGCATAGTCATTTTTTTCCAATATTTTAGCCAAATGACCGCCGGTCCTGCCCCCGCCCAGAATGATCACCCGCTGGGTCTCTTGCCGCTCCATACCCAGAAAATGCTCCACTTGAATCATCTCGTTGGTGCGAGCCAGCAGAAAAATAGTATCTCCAGCCAAAATCTTATCGTTGCCCCGGGGAATGATCACCTTATGATTACGGGCTACAGCTATAATCAAATAAGGCAGCTGGGGGTTTAATTGGCTCATGGCCAAGCCTTTAACCGGGGATTTTTCCGAAATGGGCAGCTCCAGCAGCATCACTTTATGGTCGGCGTAATACATCACATCCAAAGCTTCCGGCACCTCAATAAGCTTGGCGATTTCCCGGGCGGTAACCAACTCCGGATTGATGATCAGATCGATGCCCGATAAAAAATTAGCTCCGGAAGACTTCTCTTCCAGATACTCGGGATTACGTACCCGGGCAATAGTGCTTTTGACACCGGCTTGCTTGCCCAACATGCAAGCCACCATGTTAACCTCATCGGAAGCGGTAACGGCCACCAAAAGACCGGCCTCCGCTATGCCGGCGCTTTCCAGAACGGATATGCTGGCGCCGTTACCCTGGATCACATGGATATCCAATTTATCTTCTAATGAAGCGATGTGCTCCTCATTTTTCTCAATGACGGTCACATCATAGTCTTCCTCTGTCAGCAACTCGGCAATGGAGAAACCCAGCTTACCGCCGCCAACAATGATAGCAAGCATCTTACCTTATGCCTCCCCAATATAATAATGCCCCCCATTGCAGCATAGCTAAAAGGGGTGTTAAGTAATAAAAGACCGGCTTATTTGTCTTATGCCTAAACCAGGTCATGGCCAGCCATAAACCTAAGGCGCCGCCGAAAAAAGCGCCCCAAAGCAGCAGCCTTTCCGGCACCCGGCCTTTTTGCCTTTTGGCTTGTAGTTTATCCCAACCGGCCAGCAAAAGCAATACAAAACTGGCAAAAAGACAAAACATTATCAACTGTTGATTGTTGAATTGCGGCAAATAAAAAAGCTCCAATTTTTCTTCCTCCGGTTATGCGGATCAACCCTGGCCATTCAGCATCTGCTGAAAATCCTCTTCCGTCAGGATTAGCGGCTTCCCTGTCTCTTCCTGCAGAGCCTGAGCCTTGGCTAGCTTCGAGCCGGCTTTTTCCCCCGCGATCACATAATCTGTAGTTTTGGTAACGCTATCCTGGGGTGTGGCGCCCAGGCTTTTGAGCTTGGCCTCGATTTCCCGGCGGCTGTAGCTCTGCAATACTCCTGTGGCCACCACATTTTTGCCGGCAAAGGGGTTTGCCTGTGCCTCCAAGGCCTGGGCCCCCGGCCCTCCCTCTTCCTGGCCGGCAGGCCTGACGCCGGCAGCCAGCAAATGATCAATAACCTGGCGGATCTTGTCATCCCGGAAAAACTGATAGACGGATTGGGCAATGATGCCGCCCACTTCCGGCACCTCCAGAAGAGCTTCCGGTTCCGCTTTTTCTAAAGCTTCCAGAGTACCGAAGGCTTTAGCCAGGTCCTGGGCCGTTTTCTTGCCCACATGGGGAATACCCAAGCTGTAAATAAAGGAATCTAAGCTGCAATCTTTGCTTTTTTCGATAGCGGATAAGAGATTATCGGCCTTTTTATCTTTAAATTTATCCAGGGTCAGCAATTGCTCTCTCGTCAGCCTATAAAGCTGATCCACACTGCGCAGCCCCAAATCTTCAAAAAACTGATGGGCGGTCTTTTCGCTGAAGCCTTCAATATTCATAGCTTCCCGGCCGGCAAAATGGGCCAAGGCCTTCACCATCTGCGGTTTGCAGCCGATAGCATTGCGGCAAAAGAGATGAACCCCATCCTGAACCAGCTCGCTGCCGCATTGGGGGCAGTGGCTGGGGGTCTGGATCTCCTGCTGCTCCGCCGCCAATTCCTCATCTTCGGCGGCAGCTACACCTAAAATTTCAGGAATTACATCGTTAGACCGCCGGACAAATACAGTGGCGCCGATGCTCACCCCTTTGCGGCGAATATCGTCCATATTGTTTAATGTAGCCCGGCTGACGGTAACCCCCGCCAGCTCCACCGGCTCAAGTAAAGCCGTGGGCGTCACCTTGCCCGTACGCCCTACATTCCACTCTACGGCCAAAAGCCGGGTAGTCTCTTCCAAGGCCTCGAATTTATAAGCTACCGACCAGCGGGGAAACTTGGCCGTAAAGCCCAGTTTTTCCCGCTGGCTAAGATCATCAATGGCAATAACCGCTCCGTCGATATCAAAATTCAGCCGATCCCGGCAAGCCTGGATTTCCTCCACGGCCGCCATAGCTTCTTTCAGGTCTTTGCAGCAGCGGTGGAAAGGATGAACGGTAAAGCCCTGGCTTTCCAGCCAAGCCAATTCCTCACTATAGGCAGCAAAGGGCCGGCCTTGCCAATAACCGATATCATAAAACCAGGCCGTCAGCCGGCGGCGGCGGGTCTCGGCAATATCCAAATTGCGCAAAGCCCCCGCTGCTCCATTACGCATATTTTTTAGGGGAACCTTTGCTTCTGCATTATATGCATCAAAGGCTTCTTTTGTCATGATGGCTTCTCCCCGGATTTCCGCCAGGGCCTGGTCATCGATGACCGGGGGAATACCGGGAATGGTCAGCAGTTGAGGCAATATCTCCTCCCCCACGGTGCCGGTGCCCCGGGTAGCCCCATGAACCAGGCTGCCGCCGTCATAAGTTAAATTGACGGTCATGCCGTCAAACTTCATGGTAACCACATATTCCAGAACGGGTCTATCCCCTGTGCCGTCAGCCAGCAGCCTGAGATTGCGGTTTTCCCACTCCTGCAATTCTTCCCAAGTCCTTACTTTATCCAGGCTCCACAAGGGTCCCAGATGGCTATGCTTCTGAAAGCCCGGCAAAACCCGGTCTCCCACCCGCTGCGTAGGGGATTGGGGCAGAATCAGGCCGGTTTCCGCCTCCAGCTCCTCCAGTTGCCCGTAAAGAAGGTCATACTCTTTATCCGATACCAGTGGATCGTCCTTGGTGTAATAAGCGTAAGAATACCGGTTTAACTGCGCCGCCAATTCCTTCATCTGCTGCTGTTTAGCTGCCAAAGCTTGGCTGTCTTGCTCTTTCTTGTCCACCTTCACACCTCATTCGCCTATTTAAACTTGAGATTTTGCATATTTTCAGTGCTCCGGCCCAATACCGTGGCTTATCCTTCCATCCGCTTGATGGGAGCAATATCCGCTTGCAACGTCCTTAACCCTTTGTCCGGAAAAGCTACCACATAGGTCAGGCTTTTGCCGGCGCCCTTGGCGCTGACGATGCTGCCGGGGCCCCAGACTTTATGGACGATCTTATCGCCGGGTTTGAAGATTTCGCCGGCGCCGGTGCCGGAAGAGGAGCCGCTGCCGGAAACCGGGCTGCCGCCGCCAATGGAACGGCTATTGCTGCCGCTGTTGCTGCCGCTGCCGCCAAAACGGCTGCCGCCGCTGCTGCCGGTCCCGCCGCCATCATTGTAACGGCCGCTATTGCCATAGCCGCCTCTGCCGCCGTAGCCTCCCCGTTCCTTAGAGCCCCCGATACCACCGTAGCCGCTTTCAAAGGGTTCATCCTCATAGCCACCGCCGCCGAAAGCAAAGCCGCCGTTTTTCGGGGGAAACTCTTCTTTTAGATATTCCGGAATTTCCGCCAGAAAGCGGGAAGGCAACTGGTGGGTATAGCTGCCGTATTGGTTGCGCCGGGCTGCCCAGGATAAATACAGTTTTTCTTTCGCCCTGGTAAGGGCCACATAGCACAAACGGCGCTCTTCTTCGATTTCACTATCGGTGATGCAGCGGAAATGGGGGAAAATCCTTTCCTCCAACCCCACCACGAATACTTGAGGGAATTCCAGTCCCTTAGCCGTATGCATAGTCATCACCTGGACCACACCCCGGCGGTCTTCGTCAGCTACCATTTCCATGTCGGTGATCAGAGAAATTTCTCCCAAAAACTCTGACAAGGTCCCGCCTACCGTCTTGTCATAGTCCTCCGTTTTATTAATGAATTCCTGAAGGTTGTCCCAGCGGTCCCGGTTTTCCAGGCTATCCACTTCCTGAAGCATTTGGCGGTAACCGCTTTTATGCAATATGCTTCTGGTCAACTGGCCTACTTTTTCTTCGGCAGCCAATTGTCTTAGCTCCATAAAAAGCTTACGGAATTCTTCCACGGATTTTTCGGCCCGGCTGGAAAGGCCCAGGCCTTGGCGGTCAAAAAGGGCTTCCGCTAATCCCTTACCGCTGGCAATACTATGGCTGATAATCTGATTAACGGTGGCGTCGCCAATTCCCCGCTTCGGTACATTGATGATCCGCCGCAGGGCTACCTGGTCGTCGGGATTGGCAATCAGCTTCAAATAAGCCAGAATATCTTTAATCTCTTTACGCTCATAAAAGCGCAGGCCGCCGATAATCACATAGGGAATACGGAAACTGGCAAACCATTCTTCCAGCACCCGGGACTGGGCATTGGTCCGCAAAAGTACGGCATGATCGCCAAAGGTCCCGCCTTTTTCCCTGGTCATCTGAACCCGGCTGCAAACAAAGCGGGCTTCATCCTGGTCATCGGTAGCCCGGTAGCAATAAATTTTATCCCCGGGCTCTTTATCGGTCCACAGCTTTTTCTGCTTACGCTCCCGGTTATTGGCCACTAAGTGATTGGCCGCCTCCAATATCCGGCCGGCAGAACGATAGTTTTGCTCCAGCTTGATCACCTGAGCGCCGGGAAAATCCCGTTCAAAGTCCAGGATATTGCGGATGTCCGCCTGCCGGAAGCTGTAAATGGACTGGTCGTCATCGCCGACCACGCAAATATTGCCGTGGCCCTGAGCCAGCATTTTTACCAGCCGGTATTGAATATGGTTAGTATCCTGATATTCGTCTACCATTATGTACTGAAATTTTTGCTGATATTTGGTCAGGCATTCCGGCCGCTTTTGAAACAGAATCACGGTCTGCAGCAGCAGGTCGTCAAAATCCATGGCGTTGCTCTTCAGCAGGCTCTGCTGGTAACGGGCATACACCAAGGGCTGCATGTGGTCCATGTTGCGGGTAGGCGGCGAGTAGTTGGACGGCGGCAGCTTCATGCTGCTTTTTTGCCGGCTGATCCAGTGCAGGTATGCTCTGGGGGGATGTTCCTTATCGTCGAGATTCAGACTTTTTAAAATCTCCCGAATCACTTGCTCCTGATCACCGCTATCATAAATAGAGAAATCCGCCTGATAGCCCTCCAGGTACTGCCGCTCTCTCTTCAATATCCGCAGGCAGGCGCTATGAAAGGTCATCACCCACATATCGGCCAGGGATTCCCCCAAAAGAGCCTCTAACCGCTCCCTCATCTCCTGCGCTGCTTTATTGGTAAAGGTAATGGCCAGAATATTATACATGGGTACGCCCTGCTGGCCGATTAAAGCCAGCAACTGCCGGGAAAGCAAAGGCTTGTCCCCCTGATTCCTGCCCCCTTCCGCCAGAAAAAGGGCCAGATACTCCAGTTCCGCGTCCCCGGCCCAGTCAGGGGGCGGGCAATCGGGATCATAGTGGGGCCCAAAGGTCAGTAGATGCAATATCCGGTAGACCATAGCCGTAGTCTTGCCGCTGCCGGCTCCGGCCAGGCATAATACCGGCCCTTCGCCGGTTTCTACCGCTAATTTTTGACCTACATTCAAACGGGACAAAATCATATTGCGGATTTCGTCCCGTAAAGCTTTATACTGTTCTTTTTCTGCTTGATTTAATGCCATGGTCTGCCTCCTTGTCTACTACTATTCTAGGTGACAAGGGGCTGTCAGTCAAGACGTGCAGGCATGCCAAACTGTCCTTAAATGAAAATTGTTAATCGGAAATAGATTAAAAGAAACGTTGGATAACATATAACCTTTTATTTTTAGCCTCATAAAGCATAACCAGACTTGTCTTGCCAAGCTTGACTCGGAATTCACTTTTGTCCGGTCTGCAGGTTTTGTCCTCTCTGCAGGTTTTGTCCTCTCTGTGCAAAAATGCAGGTTTGTATCCAGTAAGGGCGCCAGTTGAGCAAAAATGCAAGTTTGTAGACACCCCTTAGAGTTATGGCGGCTCAAAAAATAAGTAGAAACCTATGCCTTGGCTGTATCTAGTGCCCTGGCAGAAATAAATTCACTACTAAACTGCAAAAAATGCTTAAGCTTTCTAACATTTCCTCTGATTAGGCTCTCTAGACGAAGATAAACTTGCAATTTTGCACAGAGGGGGACCTATAATAAGTCAGCCACCCCCTACCGGTGGGGAGATGATGTGTCCATCTCTTTCCATTAGGATGGCTAATATAGTTTGAAAACCCACTTAGCCCCGCCGGCGAATCAGTGTGCAAAGGGGACGGAAATAACCAAAATTGCAAGTTTAAAGTGTCCGGATTTTTTCGAAATAAAGTTAAATACTATACAGCTTTTGGGATAAGGATCTAATTAATCCTTATTTATTAAGGGACTAGGATTGTATGGTGTAATTTTACCGGAAGTTAGGTTTTAGAGTGCATCCTTAAGCATTGAAACGTCTTAAATAATGGAAAAAACCGCCGTTCCCGGCGGTTTTCGGATCTGCTCTTTCGGAGCTTGCCGCTTCACTACAAGCGACCACTCTCTTTTGCAAGTTTATGATAATACGCCGAGTTACAATTTCTTTAACGCCCGCAGTGCAGCAACAGCAGCCCGCCTCAGTGCCTGTGGCGCAGCCGGTCCGCCGGCGAATAGCTGTCATATTGATCCATATATTCATCAAAGGGATCTGCATCGTAATCAAAACGGGTGTTGTCTTCATGACGGAGCCGGCGGGAGAACTCCCAGCTCATTTCTATCGGCGGCACGATTTTTTTGGCTAAACCGGCCTGATAAGCCTTACTATAACTTTGGTCCAACTCTTTTTCCTTCTTCTTGCCCACAAACCAACGTGCTTTAGACGGAGGCCGGCTTAAACCTGCCGACTGGCTGTTGATCCACCGCCGTTTTTTTTCTTCTCCCATCAAACCGCTCCTCCTGTAAAAGATTCACACTTCTAGTATGGGCATCGAAAAACTTTTTATACCAATAAAGGAAAACTGTTACCTAAAGCAGCATTAATATAGACGATAAAAAGAAAGATGCCCAGATACCTTCATTACAAGCATCTGAACATCCTTCTTGTCGAATTTGCCCGCCGGATTATCCGGCTTGCATTTTTACTTCTCGCCTTGGAGCTCTTCGTATTATCTTACTTCTTGGCAACAGCTCTCTTTACAGCTTTGGTGATTTCACCGAAGACCAGAGGCATGATGGCAATCAGCAGCACCACATCCCAATCATGGAAATGGAACTGAGTCAGGTTGAAGATATCCCGGAAGGTAGGAACAACCATAACCACCAGCAGCAGGCCAAAGGATAAAAGAGTAGCCATATTCATGTTTCTGTTGCTGAATACGCCGATCTTGAAGAGGGAGTATTTTTCGGAACGGGCGGAGTAGGCCCGCAGCAATTCGCAGGCAATAATGGTAACAAAAGCATAGGTACGGCCTGTGGCCAAGCCGATCTCTGTAAGCATACCGCCGCCCCGCTGGCAGCCCAGCCAGAAGGAGAAGAGCACTGCCGCCGTCATCACCAGAGCCTGGACAGCAATGTTAATCATCATACCGGTGTTGATGATGGGTTCCGAAGGATTACGGGGAGGATCCTCCATGAGACCAGGCTCTTTCTTCTCTGTACCCAGAGCCAAAGCCGGGAAGGCGTCGGTGACCAGGTTAACCCAGAGCAAGTGAATGGGCAGCAGAGGAATGGCCCACTGGAAGATCATGGCCAGGAAAATAATCAAGATCTCGCCGACATTACAGGACAACAGGAAGAAAACAAATTTACGGATGTTGCTGTAGATAACCCGGCCTTCTTCCACAGCCTCGACAATGCTGGCGAAGTTGTCATCGGTGATGATCATATCCGCCGTTTCTTTCGTCACGTCGGTGCCGGTGATGCCCATGGCCACGCCGATATCGGCTCTCTTTAAGGCCGGAGCATCGTTGACGCCGTCACCGGTCATGGCGGCAATTTCACCGTTGTTCTTTACAGCCTGGACAATGCGGACTTTATGCTCGGGAGATACCCGGGCAAAAACGCTGACGGTCTTGACGACTTCATCCAGCTCTTTATCACTCATTTGGTTCAGATCGGAGCCGGCCATAACCTGGTCTTCCTTCTCGATAATCCCCAAATCTCTGGCAATAGCGGCAGCGGTATCTTTGTAGTCGCCGGTGATCATGATAACCCGGATACCGGCAGTCTTACAAACCTTGATGGCTTCAATAGCCTCCACACGGGGCAAGTCGATCATGCCTACCAAGCCGGTGAAAACCAGTTCTTTTTCGTCGGCTTCCGGACTGGGATGGGCAGGAACTTCTGTTACCGGCCTAAATGCCATGGCCAATACACGGAGAGCCTGGCTGGCCAGATTCTTGTTTTGGGCCAGAATATCTTCGATATCCTTCTGGGTAATATCTTCGATGCTGCCGTCCCGGCGCAGAATCTTGGTGCAAAGACTGATCAAAATATCGGGAGCACCTTTGGTATAAGCCATCAGTGCGCCTTGCTCATTTTTGTGGAAGGTAGTCATCAACTTCCGCTGGGAGTCAAAAGGAATCTCCTGCAAGCGAGGCTGCTTCTGGTTCATCAGCTCCTTGGTCATACCGACCTTGGCAGCCGTTACCACCATAGCGCCTTCCGTAGGATCGCCATGGATTTTCCAAAGGTCATTGCCCTCCTCAGTATCGTGCTCCAGGCGGCTGTCATTACAGAGGGACTGGATTTCCAGCAGCCGGTAAATAGCAGGCTCGGCAGCCATATCGACTTTATTGCCGTCGATGATTAAATCACCTTCGGGGCAATAGCCTTCGCCGGTTACATTGATTTCAGTGCCGGGAATATACATTTTAACGGTGGTCATCTGATTCTGGGTCAGGGTACCGGTCTTATCGGAGCAGATAACCGTGGTGCTGCCGAGGGTTTCCACAGCATGGAGCTTCTTCATGATAGCTCTGTGCTTAACCATCCGCTGCATGCCCAGGGCCAATACGATAGTTACTACTGCCGGCAGGCCTTCAGGAATAGCCGCTACTGCCAGGCTGACTGCCGTCATGAACATTTCCAGCATGTCTTCGCCTCTGAGAAGGCCCATAATAAAGACAGCTGCACTGACAGCCAGACAAGCCGTACCTAAAACCTTACCTAATTGGTTTAGCTTCTTCTGCAGAGGCGTATCTTCTTCCTCATCCTCCTGGATCATCTCGGCAATCTTACCGATAACCGTGTTCATCCCGGTGGAAGTAACTACACCCTGGCCACGGCCATAGGTGATCAAGGTGCTCATAAAGCCGCAGTTAATCTGATCACCTAAACCGATATCACCTTCCAGCTTAGCGTCGGCATATTTTTCTACCGGCACGGATTCACCGGTTAAGGCCGCCTCTTCGACTTTTAAGTTAACAGTTTCCATCAAACGTAAATCAGCAGGAATATAGTCGCCGGTTTCCAGGACAACCAGATCGCCGGGGACCAATTGGACTGCAGGTATCACCAAATGCTCGCCGTCCCGGATTACTTTGGCGTTGGGCGCCGACATCTTTTTCAGCGCTTCCAGGGCTTTGCCGGCCCGGTACTCCTGGGAAACACCCAAACAAGCGTTGACGATAACGATGGCAATAATAACCAGGGAGTCTACTACTTCCCCCACCAGCATAGAAACCACGCTGGCAATAATAAGAATAATAACCATGTAGTCCTTGAACTGCTCAAAAAACATCTGCAGCAAGGTAGCCCCTTTCTTTTGGGCCAATTCATTGGGACCGTATTTCTCCAGCCGGGCGGAAGCCTCGGCGGCAGTCAAGCCTTTTGACTTGTCCGTTCCCAATTCCTTGCATACAGCGTCCATGTTTAATTGATACCATGGATCTTTTTGCACCAACAACACCCCTTTTCTTGTTTCCTGCTTGTTCCTTTGTTGAACTGCTTTTGCCGGTTTTGATCAGACGTATTATACAGTATCCGCTTTTTTCTTTTTCCGTATTCTGCTAAAGAGAAAATAGACAAAAAAAGACCTTATTTCCATACCATGTTAACCATGAGTTTGGAAACAAAGGTCTTACTCTCACACAATGTGTTACTGACCGGACTGGATATGCACCAGCCGTAATGACGATCAGTAAATCCGCTTTGGCAGCGGCGAGTTACTCCCCTTTAGCAATACATTAATCTTACCGACTTTTTTACTTTATCATTTATTATCTCTGCCGTCAACTTTTAAATGCTGTTTTTTGTCTGTTTTTTACCCGCTTTGGGCTGGTCCCGCTTTTTTTGCGCTAAATGACGGTCAAGAATTTGGCGATAACCATCGGCCCCATAATAGAGACATTTTTTGACCCGGCTAATCGTAGCGGTGCTGACGCCGGTTTCTTCAATAATGTCGGAATAAGTGCGGTCTTCCGTCAGCATCTTCACCACTTTCCAACGCTGGGCCATGGCCTTGATTTCGCCGACGGTACAAAGGTCCTCAAAAAACCGATAACATTCTTCCCGATTCTCTAAAGACAGCACAGCTTCATACAGATCATCCACCATTGGGTCCTGCAGTCTGGATGCGTAGGTCAAGGCCATCCCTCCTTCAAATGATACAGGGTTCGTTAACATTTCTGTCAGCCGGTAAAAGAAGAAGTTAAAATCTCTGCCGCTTCCTGGGCTTCTGATTCGGCTACCAATACCTCCACGGGGCTTGAAGCTCCCATTTGAGGCGCTCCTAAAGGACGGAGCATCACTAAAATCCCTTCCATCTCCAGCAGCGATTTATATTGATCTGCCATTACCTGATTTTGTGCTATGTATACTACGGTCCACATGCTAAACTCTCCCCTCTTTCCGTCGTCTGCTATCAGAGGCTGTTGAGACTTTCCAGATCATCTGCAAATTTTCTTTTTAATGCTCTTTCCACCCCGGGAGTTACCAAACCGGCTATTCTGGCGTTGGAGCTGGCTACCTGCTTGATCATGGAAGAGCTGATAAAGGAATACTCGGAGCTTGACATCAGGAAAATGGTTTCTATTCCTTCATCTAAATATTTATTAATGGCCGCTACCTGCATCTCATATTCATAATCGGAAACGGCCCGCAGACCCCGGATAATGGCATGGGCGCCGATATCTCTGGCCAAATCCACCGTCAGTGAGTCATAGACCATGATGCTGCAATTGGGCAGGTGGACGATGGCTTCCTCCATGAAGGCCTGTCGTTCTTCTAAGTTAAACAGGGCACGCTTATAATTTTGATTGGCGATAGCTATCACAACCCGGTCAAACAACCGGCAAGCCCTTTCCGCAATATGAATATGGCCGACGGTTACCGGATCAAAGGTGCCCGGATAAACTGCAATTTTCATTATCTCCCATCCTTTCCCCTTTTAATTCTGGATTGCACTAAAATATCCTGCCAAAAAAAGTATAAATTATAATACCTCAGTAGAAAATTTTCGATTGCAGACAATTTTCTTACCTTTATACGTTTCGACGAGGCAGGAGATAGTGATGACTGGAAAAAGCGCAAAGGCGCAGTGAGTGCCGGAGAGACCTCTACGAGGCTGGAGAATCTTTTCTGGCTTTTTCTTTTAAAACTACCTTGTCTTCACCTAAAAGTGCAATCAAATCCTGCAGCAAAAGGTTGCTGCCATCAATTTTCGGCCAAAAATCAGCGGCTAAAGCCTGCTTTTGCTTGGCAAAAAACAGAAATACGGGAATGGGGCCGCAATGCCTGTACATTAAGCTGCGAAGCTGATCCATAATAACCTGATCCTGGGCTTCCTGATCCGGCAAAGCCAGCCAAAGCTGACGGCGTTCCAAAGAAGTCTTGCCGGCTTTGAGATCCAGCAGGTCCACATCTTGGGTAACCCAGGGCGGCAAAGGCTCCGCCTTATCCCCCGCAGCCGAACTACCGTTGCCGGCTAAAGTCTTTCCGGGCCGGCCGCTAACCGGGGGATTATCGCCGGAAAAACTACCGGCCGTTAAGCCGCCGCCGGCCAGGTCTTCTTCCATGCCCCCCAGCACCTCCAGCTTCTCCAGAAACAGCTTGGGCTGCTCCTCCTGGCCCTGGTAGCGGCCCTTGATTACTACCGCTAAGTCATTGGCTAAACGGGGAGCCATTTCCTCAAAAAGCTTAGGGAAAACCAGGACGTCAACGCTGCCGGTCAGATCCTCCAGCCGGAAATTAGCCATCATCTGGCCTCGTTTGGTCACCGTCCGCCGGTACTCATTAATGATGCCGCCCACCACTACCGGCAGATCCTCTTCCTCCGGCAAATCGTCAATATGATGGCTGATCTTTTTTTCCACCAGGCCCACGTAAGGCCTCAGGGGATGGCCGGAAAGATACAGGCCCATGACCTCTTTTTCTTTCGTCAATATATTTTTAGGGTCAATCTCTTCTTTTTCCGGCAGGGGAAAGCTATCCTCCCGGGGCCTGATTTCCGGCGACAGATCAAACAGGGATATTTGGTTGCTGGCTCCGTCCTTTTGCCAGGCCGCCGCCGTCTCCATTACCTGAGGCAAGATTTCCAGCAACTGGGCCCGATGGCCCGGCACAGAAGAAAATGCCCCGGCCCAAATCAGGTTTTCCATGACCCGCCGGTTAATCTGGGTCAGATTGACCCGGCGGCAGAAGCTTTCCAGGCTGGTATAAGGGCCGTTAGCCCGTTCCTCAATGATGGCCTGGATAGCCGGAGCACCCACCTGTTTGATGGCAGCCAGACCAAAGCGAATAGCGCTGCCGCTGACGCTGAAGCCGGGCAGGCTCTCATTGACGTCGGGAGCCAGAATCTCAATGCCTCTTTGCCGGCATTCATTGATGTAAAAAGGAACCTTGTTTTTTGTTTCCATGACGCTGGAGAGCAGGGCCGCCATAAACTCTACGGGATAGTGGGCTTTGAGCCAGGCCGTCTGATAAGCAACGAGAGCGTAAGCCGCCGAGTGGCTTTTGTTGAAACCGTAGCCGGAAAAGTACTCCATCAACTCGAAAATCTTGCGGGCAACATCCTCGGCCACCCCTTTTTTCTTAGCTCCGTCCACAAAGGTCTGGCGGTAAGCCGCCAGTACCTCCGGCTTTTTTTTGCCCATAGCCCGCCGCAACTGATCGGCTTCACCCAAGGTTAAGCCCCCCATGTCGCCGGCAATACGCATGACCTGCTCCTGGTAAAGGATGACGCCATAGGTGGTATCCAATATGGATTCCAGCATGGGATGAAGATAGGCGTTGGGTACCTGGCCGTGGCGGCGGCGGATAAAATCCTCCACCATGCCGCTGCCCAAAGGACCCGGCCGGTACAAAGCCACCAAAGCTACGATATCGTCAAAACGTTCCGGCTTCAGCTCCCGGATAATCTGGCGCAAACCGTCGCTTTCCAACTGGAAAATACCGATAGTATCTCCATCGGACAAAAGCTTATATGTGGCTTCATCATCGAGAGGCAACCGGTCAATATCAATATGAATACCCTGGCTTTGACGGATTAACTCTACGGCGTCGCCGATAACCGTCAGGGTCCTGAGGCCTAAAAGGTCCATTTTTAAAAGACCGATGGATTCTACCGTATCCTTCTCAAACTGGGTGCAAGGCAAGCCGTCGGAGGACTTTTGCAAAGGCAGGTACGTTTCCAGGGGCCGGCCGGAAATCACCAGGCCGGCGGCATGGACGCCGCTATGCCGGGGCAGACCCTCCAGAGATTTTGCCACTTTAATCAGGCCTGCCACCTGTTCGTCTTCTTCAATCAGGGTCCTCAATTCCCTGGATAACTGCAAAGCCCTGTCCAGGGTAATATTCAATTCAAAAGGCACCAGCTTGGCAGTTTTATCTACGGTAGCCAAAGGGATACCCATAGCCCGGCCGGCATCCCGGATGGCAGCCTTTGCCGCCATGGTCCCGAAGGTAATAATCTGACTGACTTTATCCCGGCCATAGCGCTCAATAACGTATTCGATAACTTCTCCCCGCCGCAGATAGCAGACGTCAATATCAATATCCGGCATGCTGATCCGCTCCGGATTGAGAAAGCGTTCAAACAGAAGGTCATAGGCCAAGGGATCGATATTGGTGATACCCAGGCTGTAGGACACAATACTGCCGGCAGCGGAGCCCCGGCCGGGTCCCACATAGATGCCCTTTTCCCGGGCAAAGCGGATAAAATCCCAAACAATCAGAAAATAGCCGGGGAAACCCATATTTTCAATAACTGAAAGCTCATAGTCCAGACGCTGCCGGGGGGAGCTCCCCTTATCCCGCGGCTTGTCTACTGTGCCGGGATACCGCTCCTCCAGTCCTTTTTCGCAAAGCTGGCGCAAATAAGAAGCCTCGTCTTTTTGGCCGGCAGGCAAAGGATAGGGCGGCAGGTGATTATGGCCGAATTCCATTTCCACCTGGCAGCGGCGGGCAATTTTTACGGTATTGGCCAAAGCTTCGGGATAATCGCCGAAAAGCAGTTCCATTTCCGCAGGACTTTTTAAATAGAACTCCTGAGTTTCAAACTGCATTCTGGCCGTATCCGCCAGAGTCTTGCCCGTCTGAATGCACAACAAAACATCCTGGACGTAGGCGTCTTCCCGGCTGACGTAATGGAGGTCATTGGTGGCTACCAGCGGTATGCCTGTCTCCTCATGAATCCGGATTAACCCGCCATTGACCAGAGTTTGATTTTCTATGCCGTGATCCTGCAGTTCCAGAAAATAATTACCCCGTCCGAATATGGCGTCATATGCTAAAGCCGCCTCTTTAGCCTCATCAAACTTGCCTGCCATCAATAAGCCGGGTATCTGGCCGGCCAGACAGGCGGAAAGACAGATAAGACCCTGGGCATTGGCCTGCAAAAGCTCCATATCGATCCTGGGTTTATAATAAAAACCCTCCAGCCAGCTGCGGGAGACCAGCTTAATCAGATTTTCGTAACCTGTCTGGTTTTCTGCCAGCAAAACCAAGTGGTAAGGCTTTTCGTCCAAACCGGCTACTTTATCCCAGCGGGTCCTGGGGGCTACGTAGACTTCGCAGCCGATGACCGGATGGATACCGGCTTTTTTAGCCTCTTTATAAAACTCCACTACTCCGTACATCACACCGTGGTCGGTAATAGCCAGAGAATCCATGCCCAGCTCCTTGGCCCGGGCAAGCAGTGACCGTATTTTGCAGGCGCCGTCTAATAAACTGTAGCAAGTATGATTATGTAAATGTACAAATTCTGTCATCAGCAAATAACCTCCGGGACTTCCCAATCGGGCAAAAAGGCAGTATCATAATGCTAATCTGCAATTAAAACGTGGTATAATAATAGAAAAACGATACACAGCAGAAAAATGATCAAGAAAAATAATCAACAGAAAAAAGGAGTGTTGCAGCATGCCGCTTATGGAGCAGCTTAATCAAGAAATGAAGGAGGCCATGAAGGCCAAGGAGGAAGGAAAGCTGAAGCTTTCCGTCATTCGAATGGTCAAATCCGCCATTAAGTATCAGGAAATCGAAAAAGGCGAGAGCCTCAGCGACGAAGAAATCATCACCTTGATTTCCCGGGAGCTGAAGCAGCGCCGGGAAGTAATTCCTGAGTACGAAAAAAAAGGACGCACTGATGTAATTGACACCTTAAACCAGGAGATCGCCGTCTTGATGACCTATTTGCCCAAGCAACTGGAAGAAGGGGAGATCAGATCCCTGATCGCCGCCGCCATCGCTGAAACCGGCGCCGCCGGCCCCAAAGACATGGGCAAGGTCATGGGTAAAATCAGCGCCGCCACCAAAGGCAAGGCCGATGGCCGCCTGGTTAGCAGCTTGGTCAAAGAAATGCTGGAAAAGCTGGTTTAGCAGATAGAGCAGATAGCTCAAAAGGGCAGGTTTGTATGAAGGCTCTGAAAAGTCGGCGGCCAATCAGGCGAGGTGCTCAAAAATCGAAGTTGTGCCGCAGCAGACATCAAATTTAGGCTAAAAGCAGAGGCTAACTGCACAAAAATCGAAGTTGTGTTGCACTATTTCCTTTAAATTGGCTCAGATTACGAAAAACTGCCCTCTAATCCGTCACACAACTTCGATTTTTGAGCATCTGGAAGCAAAAAACAGGTAAAATCCCCTGCTTGCCGTCACACAACCTCGATTTTTGAGCAGTTAGCCGAAGCAAATGATGACATACCTGCAATTTTGGGCAGTTGCTCCAGCAAGGGGCCGCCAAACTTAACCGGTACTATTCGTCAAAAAGGTCCGGCTGGCAATAAGCCGTTTGACGATGGCCCGGCACATCCTGAAACTCTTCCAGCAGCTTGGAGTACTTTAAGGAAAAATTAAAGGAGATGGCAATCTCCGGCTTCTGGATATCGTAGGCCCGCAGCACTACCTTATCGGCATAAAACATGTACTGGTATTCGTCATCCCGCCAAGTGATACAGCAATTGCCGATTTTTAAGGTTACGTGGCCCCACTCATTGATGGAAAATCCCAAGTATGCACTATTGGAATAACGGCACTGGCCGAACCGGATAGCAATACTACGATCCGGCTGGTCCAGAAACGTAGAAAAATGCTCGAGAATCAGGCGGCAGGGCGGGCTGATCTCCTCCAGCAACCGGCGCTCCGAAGCCACCATATCCTCAATCTGGCGAAAACGCAACCGCTGGGAATGAAACTCCGGATCCTTGTCTTCTTCCATATACTCGTCGGTAACCCGGCGAATCGTCTGGGTCAGTTCTTCCATGGCGGCAAGATAGCGTTCGTCCTTTTTTTCACGTTCTGCCATATCAATATCCATTCCTTTCCCTTACAGGCTCTGGCAATGTGCTCTCATAGGCTCCGGCAATGCCCTCACAGGCCCTGCCGGCATCTTCTGCAGGCTGGCAGCGCCCTTGCCGGCCGGCCTTAAAGCCCTTGCCGATCCCAAGCGGACATAAAAAATATTCATTGACTATTATGTCTTTCGTGGCTATAATTATTTAGTGACTCCAAGGAGTCAATCAATCACGGGATGTAGCGCAGTTTGGTAGCGCGCCTCGTTCGGGACGAGGAGGCCGCAGGTTCGAATCCTGTCATCCCGACTACCGGTTAAAATGTCGCCATATGGCGGCATTTTTCTTTTTTTCTCACATCTATTCTACACTTAGACAAAGGAGATAGCAAGAAAATAATCCACCTTGCCAGCGATTGGCGGAGATGGATTATGATGCAGCCTTGCTATGGATGATGACTCCGCTTTTCCCCGAAGCATCTTCAGACACTGCCCAGGGCGGCCCAATCCTCTTCAAAGCGTTTGATACCTGCTTCAGTCAGAGGATCAAGAAGCATGTTCAGCAATACAGGATAAGGGATGGTGGCAATATGGCAGCCTCTGGCCGCCGCTTCCGCCACCTGTGACCGCCTGCGAATGCTGGCGGCAATAATCTCCGTCGTCAGGCCATGGCTTTGCCAGATCTGCCGGCATTCCTCCAGCAGAGAGATGTAGCTGCGGCTATTATCTTCCAGCCGGCCTAAAAAGGGGCTGATGTAGCTGGCCCCCGCCCTGGCGGCCGCCAGGCACTGAGTGGCGGTAAAAATCAAAGTGGCATTGGTTCTGATGCCCTCCGCCTTCATTTCCCGGATGGCTTTCAACCCCTCGGCGGTCATGGGCACCTTAATAACAATTCGCTGGTCTATGGCCGCCAGCTTTTTGCCGTGAGCCACCAACTCTGCCGCCTCTCTGCCCATAGCTTCCCCGTTGACGGGAATACCTTCCGTCACCGACAAAATCTCCTGCAGACGCTTTTCTATATTAACTCCTTCTTTAGCGATCAGCGTAGGATTTGTGGTTACGCCAGCCAGGATGCCCATACTCCATATTTCCTTAATCTCCCGGACATTGGCCGAATCGATAAATAGTTTCATAAAATACCACTCTTTTCTAAAACAAGTTGCTGGTCTTGCCGCTTTTTTAATAGTTTATCGAAGAGGAGTAAAGGTTATGCCTTGTTCTCCCCGCATAAATGAGCAGAAGTCGTACTTTGTCTCCAGCAGCATCTGCTCCGGCCCAATGACAATCCGTACTCCCGGATAAATGGATTGCTTGATATTAATTGTACCATAGCCCACGGTGGCCAGTTCTTCATGGACAACCTCCAGTTCCGCTTCCATCTTTTCTAAATTCTCCGTCAACTGGCAGCATATGGTTCTGGCTTGTTCCAAAGCTTCCCGCTTGTCGGCTGTGAGCGTGCCCTTTTTTTCGTATTCCTTAAGCATAATAATAGCCTGGGTCAGTGAAGCCTTTTGATTCTTACTGGTTTCAATTTGCTGCTCCAATTGCTGGTGGCGTTCTACCGTGGCCGGATCGTTGCCCACTTCTAAAACAGTAGGAACAGGACTGTTTTTCCCTCCGATGAAGGAGCCGTTGATGGTGTTGCGGGCTACGGCTTTGCCGCCGGCCAGAGTACCCTTGCTGCCGATCAAATTGATGTTGCTGCCGCTCTGAATATAGGAATGCTGGACAAAGGTGGATTCTATATCACCGCCGGCCTGAGCCCTGCCGGACTGAATATATTTGGCCTTAATATAGCCCCCGGCCTGGACGCAGCCCTGGCCGTTGCCATTGAGCCCTTCTTTTAAAACAATATTGCCGCCGGCCACCACCTGAGCTCCTTCAACACTGCCATTGACCGTAACGTTGCCGGTGGCCTGAACACTAAAGCCCGTCAATACATTGCCGTTGATCACCAGGTTGCCCAAAAAGTTGATGTTGCCGGTGGCATTGCAAACGTCGCCTTTAAGGATAAAGGTATTTTGAACTTGCAGCTTCTGCCCGATCAAATCCACCTGACCGTCGCAAGCAGCCAGAAGCTGAAGCTGGTCTTCAGACAGCTTGGTGTTTTTGCCTGCGGGCAATGCTGCATCTCTTCCCGGTTTGGCCGCCACCTCCGCACCCAAGACATTATAGCCCGGCGTTCCGGCAGTGGCCGGTGTTTTTATGCACAAAACATCATTTTCTTTAACATTCTCAAAAATCCCTAAGTCTTTATAATCCACTGTACCGTCGGGGTTTTCCCGAGGCTTAAGATCCTTGCCCAGCCTTACTTTGTAGCTTAATTCCGCCGGACGGCCGTCAATGGGCCAGAGCCCTTTGGCCACAACCACCGGCTGGTCATAACAAGGCTTTTTAGCCAAATCTTCCAGTATATTCTCTAAAATACCATAAATCACGCCTTTAGCAGCCAGCGCCGCTTTTAACTCATCAGCAGTTAAATCGGAACCACCGTTTTGGGGAGGAATAATTTTAAGCTCCGCTTCCATATAGTTAGAAGCCAAGGTTACGACAGGCGCTGCATTAATCGGTGCCGGCTCCTGGGAAAGCTGGGGATCCTGGGATGCGTCGGCATAAACCTGTTTTTCGGAATCGGGGTTCATTTTGATACCTCCCTAATCATAATTTATAAATTAAGCAAATACGATATTACTATTCTAGCATAATAAGACCGAATATTTAAGAAGGAAATAGCAAATTATCGTAGAATTCTTGCTTAATCAGGTAAAAACCTCAATTTGAAGGGCTAAATTAAGGAGGTTGCCATGGAATATACCGTCAGCGATTTATTGAAAAACTGTCTGGCCTTGGAGGAAAAAGCCGCAGCAGAATACACCAGGGCAAAGCTGATTTGGGCCAAGGATGTTATTTATGATTACCGCAGCAGAATGAAATGCAGCCTCAACACTTGCGGTCACTACGGCAATAATTTCATGTGCCCGCCCAAACTGGAGGATGTATCCTTTTATCGGCGGATGAATGAAAGCTACCGTCTGGCCATACTTGTTCAGGACCAGCAGGATTGGCACAGTCCCCATTATGACGAAGCCATGGAAAAAAAGTTTAAAGAGATGTCCGTCATCAGCCTTAAAAAGCTGGTCAAGCTGGAGAACTCCGCCTTTGGCTGCGGTTTGCCTTATGCTCTGGCCTCCGCCGGCGGCAACTGCAAATTATGCGATCCCTGCAAAGCCCGCTTGGGCGAGCCGGCCTGCGCCCATCCCGATTTGGCCAGACCCTCCATGGAAGCCATGGGTATAGATATTGCCGCCACTTGCAGCCGGGCCGGCTTGCCTGCGGATTTTCTACCCGGCCGGCTTCTGGTTACCGGGCTTCTTTATCTTTATTGATGCAGTCTCATCAATGTAATCCTCGCTGCCCAATCCCGCCCTCACGGGGCGGCTTCCCCTGCAATTTCCTTCCATACAGGCGTATCTTCCAAAGTCAGCAGGTTTAAAGCCGGCTGGCTTTTTATGATATAATCCCAAGCTTTCGGCACGTTGGCCTTATCCTCGTTGCCAAATGGCGGCGCTTCCCCCGTCAGCTCAGCCATGGCCAGCTCCAGGGGCCAAACCTTATGTTGAGAAATACCCTGGCGATTCCTGCGCTGAGTATAAATAGGGATATATTCGGCATTTTTGAAATAAGGCTCTCCCGTGGCTCCATCTACGCCCAGAGTCAGCTTTAATATAATACTGCTCAGCCGGTCCATGCCTTCTTGATTGGAAACAAAATTGCCTTGAGAATACATAACGAATTTTATTTGATCCTTGCCGGAAGCTTTATATACAAGAGGGGGCAAATCGGCGGCAGCTTGTCCCGACTGCTTTTCCGTTTGCGCGTACAATTCCGCCAAGTGGATAGCCTCTCCCCGCTGCAATACGTGAGGATGATTGCCTAAAATCAGATCGGCGCCGCCTTTAAGCAGTGCCTGAGCCAATTCCGTTTGCTCTTTGTTTGGCTTCGTTTGGTATTCTACTCCCCAATGGAGCATTACGATCACATATTGAGCCCCTTCCCGGCGGGCCTGGCTGATATCGGCTAATAACTGATCGGCATTAATATAATTAATACCGAAACCTTTATCTTTTGGCAGCGTCAAACCATTGGTGCCGTAAGTGGCCGCAATAAGCCCAATTCTGACGCCGGCTGTCTCCAGCTTTAAAATCCTCGGCTCTTCCGGGCTCCGAAAGGTGCCGGTATAGAAAAGACCGGCAGCGTCCAGATTATCCAGAGTGGCGCATAAGCCCTGAAAGCCCCTGTCCAGGCTATGGTTATTAGCGGTAGACACCACATCAAAACCGGCGTCTTTCAGGTTTTTAGCCAGGACCTCGGGCGCATTGAACATAGGATAGCCGGTAAAGCCTCTATTGCCTTCTCCCGCCAGGGGAGTTTCCAAATTGCCGATGACCAGATCACCTTGCCGCAATAAAGGCGCTACCTTATCAAACATAAAGGAAAAATCGTAACTCTTGCTTTCAGGCTGCCAGCCCGCTTTAATCTGAGGACTATGCATCATAATATCGCCGGTGGAAATAATCGTAAATTCCCAATCCTCCGGTATCGCCGGCGGACGCAGTCCCTTGCCCGCGGTAGCCAAGGCAGTCTCACTGCCGCCTCCGCTGCCCTGGCTGATTTGGCCGCCCTGGTTGTAGAAGGGCAGGGCATCCTGAAAGACGAAAACTAACAATGCCAGAAAACAAAAAGAAGCAACGGCAAGGAATAAGGCTTGCCGTGCTTTTCTTTTTCTGCGGTTAAGCGTCCGGGTATTATTACTATTCATCTATGGCTCTTTTCATTTATGCTTCTCTTTGTGTCCCCTTTTAGTAACCCAATGCCTCCCCAACTACCAGCACTGTGGTTTTCATTCCGACAGGACATTTGTGAAATATAGTCGCTACATTGCAAATACGTTTGGGCGTAGAGCAATCCATGCAATGACCGATTCTGACACAGGGATTATCCGTTCCAATCCTTATATTATTGATAGGGGCGGCATAGCCGTAGACCCTTTCTTCCGCTTCTTCCAGGTTGGCTACTATTTTGTTGGCGCCTGCAACAATAATGACTTCCCGGGGTCCAAAGATCATGGCCGCCACCCGGTTGCCCCGGCCATCCACATTATAAAGCCGGCCATCCCGGGTAACGGCGTTGGAGCCGGACAGGAATATATCGCAGGTCAACTGCTTGCGGCGTATTTCTTGGGCCTCTTCGGGATCTTTGGCAGCATTATGATCGTAGCAGACACAGTTTCTCTTGGCCAGTTCTTCTTTGATATCCAGATATTTAATGGTGGCTGAGCCCCCAAAGCCAACGCTGGCCCCAGCCGGAATCATCTCCAGCAGCCGCTTTTTCGCACTGGCTGCATCCGGCAGGTACTCAGCCTGAAAACAGTTTTTCTTCAGCGCTTCTACCGTCGCCTTGCCCAGAAGCTCTGTATGCAGTTTAACATTTTGATCCATATGCCATCGCTCCTTTATATCTTATTTTTAATCAAAGGGATATTTCAGAATGATGTCGGCAAAAACGAAGCTATGCCTTTATCGGCATCCCAACCCACGGTAACGCCCAGAATCTGCTCGCCCAATACCCTGAAGGGCAAAAAGGTTCTGCCTTCGCTGATGGCAGGCGCCGCGGCAATCTCCAAAGCTTGACCATCAACCGTCATCACTTTGCTGTCAATAGTTAACAGAACCGACTTTCCGCCGTTGTCGATTTTTACTGTGCCAGCCTGGCCATCCCATTCTACGCTGCCTTCAGGAAGTCCCAAAGCTCTGGCTACATAACTGACAGGCACCATGGTGTAATCCTCCTTGATGTATGGGGCTACGTCCATCGTTACCTTTTCGTCGCCAATCTTAAGCTCCGTGCTGCCGATGGTCAGTTCCACCGCAATCATCCCTGCCGGTTTCGCCACCACCTCAGCAATAGCTACAGCCGCTTCATGGCTCAAGCCGCTGCCGCCGGCGGTAAGAAAAACAGGGCCGCTATAGCTTTCATCAGCAGTTATATAAAAAGTCAGCTCTACTTTAGCTTTAAGGTCTTTTTTTACGACGGCATTGCGGATAGTCAAGCCGTTTGCCGCCAACGTCCAGGAACCGCTGTTTTCCGTGTTTAGCCCATAGGCATTCTCATCAATGCGCCTGATCAACGTATCCTGAGGCAGGTCAACAGCAAAATTTGTGGTGGTAACTCTCACTGCTTTGGCAGTAATTCCCTCCGGTAAAGTAAAGGTAGTCCTGCCGTCGGCCCACCATCTGCCCGCCGCCGACTCCTCCAAGGTAACTTTTAAGGTCTTCAGGCTTTCGCTGACGGCGTCGGCAGGCTCATAGCCGGCAATCAGCTTAGGCAAAGCCTCATCAGCCGCCGTGACGGTATAATCCACTTTGATCCGGTTAGCCACCCTTACCGTTTCCCGCTCCATGTTGCAGCCCGATAAAGTCACGGCTACCGGACCGTAAGCCGTATTATCTGCCGCAGCTGACAGTTGAAGATTCTTCACGATAAGAGCCCGAGGCTCTCCTGAACCATCTTTATTCATCGCAATATCGAGTTTTATTGACGCCTGGTTTTCCTTAGCATTCGGCCCTTCAACAGCATAATACCTGTCCTTGATAGCCAAACCGCTGGTCTTGCGTCCCGCCAATTGTATCTGGTCAATATTAATCCAGCTATAGCCTGCGGGGGCCACAAGCGCCAGTGTGCCGTCTACTAAAGCGCCGGGCTCCAGCTCTTGGATGACAATATCTTCAAGGACTACGGTCTGAGAAAAGCTCTTGCTCTCTCCCGGCTTCACCTGAGTAATAATTGAACCGCCTAAGCCGCCGCTGGCAAAGGTATAAGCGCCGCCGGAAGAAAGACCGCCGGAGGCCGGATCGTAAATTTCAACGGAAGCCGGGCTGCCTGTCACCTCAACCAGCATAGGGATATAGAGAGCCTCGTAGCTGGAAACTACAGTATAGGGATCGAGAGTAATAACGGCTACGTTATCCCTTCCCCCCGGGCTCATTACATAGCTCAAACCCTGGGGCCATTGCCCGCCGGTGAGGTAACCTTCGTTGGAATCCACCGGTATGAATTCACCGTCTTTATTGACATCGCCATAATCGTCGATGCCCATCCGGCTATAAGCTTCAAAATCCCAATAGGCATTGGTAAGCCGCAGTTCAAAAGAAATGCCTTGCAGCCTGGTGCCGCTTTGGGGCTGGATTACCAGCACCGGGATTTTTTCCGGGTCGGCTAAGATCGCAATCGAATATCCTGCCTTGGCTCCTGCGAGGTTAATGATGGAATTGCTGGTCTCGGCAAACAAAAGGCCTGCCGGCAGGACAGATATCAGAAACAGGACGGTTAAAAGAAAAGACAGTTTTCTTTTCATCAATAATTACCTCCTTAAACCTTTTCTCCATCATACTATATCACAAAACCCTGCCAGAGAAAATAGGCCGCCGCCATGAAAGGAGCCAGGGGCAAAGCCCTTGGCCTTTTTTTGCCTAAGAAAAGCAAAACCACAGACGCCGCCAATAGCACCCCGCAATACATCCCTAAAAAATCCAGCCAATGCTTCCAACCTAGAAAAAAACCAATAAGGGCGGCCAGCTTCACGTCACCAGCTCCCAGACAACGAAACCGGTAAGGAATAAAATGAATGAAAAAGGCCAGCATTCCTGCCCCCAAACAGCCGGGCAGCAGGGCAGCTTCTCCTTCAACGAACAAAACCGCCGCCAGGATCGCAAAACAGCCCAAACCGCCTAAGATCAAAAAGTTAGGAATCCGCCGGCTTTTCAAGTCGGTGCCGGCGGCGCCTAACAGCAATACACCTAAAATTATCTTCCCCGCGAACATTACCTCTCCTCATTCCAGCGTTGCTTATTGCCTCTTAAGCGCATCTTATCGTCCGTTAGCCTGGCCTGACCGGGGCGAAAAATAGATCCTGCCTTCTTCGTTATAGCGAATCAAGGCCTTAATCCGCTCCTCGTCTTCTTTATCCACCATCAGGGTAATAACTGCCGGCAATAGGTCGTTGCTGTAGCCGTCTCCTGCCGGGCCTCCGGCAAGAGCCAGCCCGCCGGCATTCTTTTTATCGATTATCAGCAGATCAGCCAACATGGGGTCTTCTTCCGGCCCGATGATTTGCGAAGGCTGGACCTCCTCATAGCCGTTTTTAGCCGGTATATAAACCACAGCGTCAGCCCTCACCCCCGGCCAAAGCCAGTCGCCGCCGCTGCGCACCAGGTCTGTGGCCACAGCAATCAGACACATATCCTCCCGGTTGTCAAACTCCCAACGCCAGCCACCGCCGGCACTATCAGCAGAAGTCAGCCGCCGCAGCCGTAAAACATCCCCCGCCCCAACACCCAATTCGCCGATATACCAGGGCCCCCGGGCCATAAACTCGCCGATATCCGTAATATAGTCTTTATCCAAGCCAAAAACCGGCTTTTCCATCATAGTCAGGTTGTCGGCATTTAAAGGCGTTCCCGGCAGCAGATCCCTTTTGGCGGCAACCACCCTTTGGGTGGCTCCGGCTTGTTTTAGGTAAGCCTGGTTTAAGGTAAAGGTGATGCCGAATACCACTATAAAACTAAAGCTGATAACCAAGCCTTTAATAATAAAGCCGATGAGCCCCCGTTTTCCTTTCGCCAGCTTTAATCACCCCTCTTTTATTTATATTGCCCCTGATAAGCCAGGCTTTTATTGACCGTAATCTCTCTGCCTTCTTGGCCGATTAAACCGGCCAGAAGAAAAGGTATGCTCACCTTGGCCTGTCCGGCCGCTCCAATCCGCTCATTAGCCCCCGTTATCTCCATTTGGAAAGAAAGGCTTTGCTCCAGAGGACCGGCCATGTTTTGCCAAAGAATGTAGCGGGCCCAGTTCTTCGCTTGTTCCTGCTGCGCAAGCTGCCTTCCCCAAATCAGGTCCGCCTCCGCTACACTTTTGACGATTGCCCCGTCCAGGGCCAACTCAAGGCTCTGCCCCAGGCGATGCCTGACTAGCCAGTAAGAGGCGGAATCCGTCACCAAACAAACAAGCAGAAACATTATCCAAAGCCAAAAAAACGCTCTCACCTTTTCTACCGCCTTTCTTATTTGTCGGTTCATATAGCTGTCAGCCGGCTATCCCCTTCTTATATAAGTATGGGCCAGGCCCTGAAGCCGCAGGCTAAAAGGTACGCTGAGCTCTTTGCCGAAAGGCCTCAGGCTGCGGACGGGATAGCGGCCCCAGGCCTTTAGCTCCATCAGTTCCCCTCTTTGCACAGTCTTAGGCGTACCCTCCAGGCGGATATCGAAATCCATCAGGTTTAAAGATACAAGCATTTCCCGAAACTTCCTTTCCATATGGCCGTCCAGTCCGTTTTCCCCTTTCATCATTTCCATGACCTCACCGCAGGCGCCGTACAATTTCCAGGCGGACATGCTATAGGCGGCTATCTCTACTGCTAAAAACAGAATAATGGCCAGAACGAACATGACGTAAAAACCGCTGATCAGCCCTTCTCCTGACCGGCTGCCCCATAACCCCCTCATACACCCTCCCCCCTTCCTTTGCCTTCCTTTAAGAGCCGGGATTAAATACACGGTCAAGATGAGAAAAGATATTATTGACGTAGCTTGTAAGCTTGCCGTCTACAATGCCCTTGATCAACACTAAAAGCAAAGCCATAATGGCCATCCAGCCTAAAGCAGAAACCAAGTCGCCTTTTTCCTCCCGCAGAAAACCGGCGGCCTTATTTTGCAGAACCGCCAGTCTGCCTCCCCAGTAAACACCCCTATCCTTATACCATTTCATCATCATCTTCCTCCTTTGGCCTGCTCCGATTAGGCGAATAATCCTCTGGCCTGCTCCGATTAGGCGAATAATCCTCCCACCTGCCCCAATATCTCCCAGCCTTTTAAAAGCAATGCCGCCACAGCCAACGCAAATAAAAGCCCATACAACTGAACTATTTTTTCCGGTTTATTACGTATCAGAGACTCCGCAGCCTCCTGCCGTAATGCCGTCAATTCCCCCTCTATGCTGCCGAAATAGGCTTCAGCAGCTCCATAACCGCTTTCCACCGCCAGCATCAGAGCCGAAGCCAGCTTCTGTACCGGCGGCAAATCAAAGCTGATGGCAAACAACCGGAAGGCGCCTGCGGACCCAATGGTTTGAATATCATGGATCAATTGGCCTAGGGCCTGAGCCATAGCAGGCCCGCCGGCGGCCTGAGCCTGCCGGAGAGCTGATAAGTAATCTCTGCCGCCGGCAAAGCAGATTCGCAGCCTGTCCATAACCTCAGGTATATCCCTTACTAATTCCTGTTGCCAGCGGTTGTATTTGCGCTCTAAGCTCTTTAGCTCCTGCCGGAAAAGCAGGGCAAAAACCGCCGGATAGGCTAAGGCTTGCCGCCAGTCCTGCCATAGTAAGGGCAGCGCCAGAGCCGGCAAAGCCAACATTAAACTTTTCAGCAACAAAACAGCCAGTTTTTCCCGGGCATCAGCTTTTTCTCCCATTAGCTCAAGCTTTCTGTCCAGTTGCTGCCAATAGGATTGTTCCAGCCGGATCAGTCCCGCGCCTTTATCCATGATACTGATTACCGGTTTCAGGCGGCGGTTTTCTCCCGCCTGCCCCTCATGCCATCCCTGGCTTCTTGCAGCAAAACCGGCCAGCTTATACGGCTCTCTCTTCTTTTGCCACCAGTCGAAAATCTCAGCAAACAGCCATGATGCGTATATAGCCCAAACCAGCGGCGGCAAACAAATCATCGGATTAATACCAATTTCCCCCTTTAAAGCTCTTCAACATTTAAGGACAGATATTCCTGGCCTTTAACTGCTACATAAAGGCTGACAGCCACATAAGCAAAGATCAGCAGCTTTCCCGGCAGCGAATAGAGATAGAGGTTTTTTTGTCCCGTATCCAGCATGGATAAGACCACCGGAAAGCTCCAAGACATTAATAAAGCGGCATATAACTGTCTTTTGCGGCTGGCAGCTTTTTGAGCCACCAGAAGCACTGCCTGCAAATCGGCCTCCAAGCTTTGAACAGACTTGTCCAGAGCCCGTAAAGCCGCAGGAGTCCAGCCATCTTTATTAGCTTGGATCAAGGTCTCGGCCACATGATCAAATTTTTTAAGCTTTATGCTATTTTGCCATAAAACCACAGCCTCCCGGACGCTGCTGCCTAAACGCAGCTCCTCCAAAACCTGTCTGAGGATTTTTGTCCGCTCACCCCGTCCATCGCTTTCAATCACCATTTCAATAGCCCTGCTGAGACTGCCCTGATCCGGCAGGCGGGCCAAAAGCTGGCGCAGAGAATCCGTCAGGGCCATTAAGGTTTCCAACCGCTGCCGCCTTTTGCGATTGTTGATAATCAAGGTTGGCAGAATCAGCGTCAGCAGCCATCCCAAACCGAAAAGCAGCAGATTGCCGGTGATAAGATACAGGCTGCAAGCAGCAGACAAGCTGAAAAGCCAGACCATTTTTGTTTCCCTGCCACCCCAGCTCACTCCCGCCGCATAGGCCTGGCTATGCAGGCGTTTTTCCTCCCTTGCCCAATAGCTTTCCTCCTTTTTACGGCCCCGCTCTTTCTGATTGCCGGTAATTAAAAGCAGAAATGATAGCGTCAGCCAGCCGGTAAACAGTGCCGCATTAATAAAAGATCTTGCCATTCTACGGCTCCTTCTTATTCCTTTTAAACTCTTGCCCTTTATTTTGCCGGCAAAAGCCAGCGGTCGATATGGTCCTGAGGCACCAAAGCCTGACGAAGCTTGTCTGCTAAGGCTTGAGAAATCCCGTTCAGCCGCCGGTGCCTGCCGGATACTTTGCCGTCTGCACCCAATCCGGTCTGACAAAATTGAAAGAGCTTCCGGCAAACAGGTTTTTTGGCGCCTTCATAGCCTACCAGCTCTGCCACCTCAGTGATCACCCGGCTTCTGCCCATTTTTTGCTGAAAAAGAATTAAATCCACGGTATCCGCCAATTGAGCGGCAATAACCTCGTCATTGTAACCGTCTCCCGCCAGTTGCACGATACGCACCGCCGCATTGGCAGCGGAACTGGCATGGATGGTGAAATACGTAATATGCCCCGTATTCATACTCTCATGGGCCTGGCGGCAGGCCTGGGCGTCCCGAACCTCTCCAATCATCACTTTGACGGGCCGCATCCGTAAAGACACTTTAGTCAGCCGGGCAATATCGAATCGCTTTTCCTTGTTTTCATGGTCTTTCGTCTGCAAGGCTACGATATTGTGGTAGTTTTGATAGTTGCTGCGCCGCCGCAGCATCATTTCCGGGCTGTCTTCAATGGTAATGATTCTGGTATCGGCGGGAAAATAAAAGGGTATGGCCATCAGAGTGGTGGTTTTTCCCGAATTGGTAGCCCCGGCAATAATACCGTTACACCAAGGCAGCACCTGAGTAAAAAACTCATCCATTTCTTCACTGATGCAACCGCCGGCCACTAATTGGGCTGATGTAATGGTTTCCTCAGCAAATTTTCGTATGGAAGCGCAAGTGCCTTCCGTGGCAATTCCTCCTCTGCCGGAGCCTAAAACGGCACAGATTCTGAACTTCTCAAAGAGACTGTCAATATGAGGCTCATTAGCCGTCAGCGCCTTGCCGTCAGCCATCAGCATTTTATTGATGATCACCTCTAAATGGGCTTCATCTTTAAATCCCATCTCCGGATGGTATTCCTCCACCCCCTCCTTTTCCAAATAAACATCTTTATAGTTGTTAATATCAATATTGGTCACTGCCGGATCATCCAGAGCTTTTTGGATAGGACCATAGTATAAAATCTCTTCCTGCAGCCGGATATATAGCTGCTTCTGCTCCATCCCCGGGGCAGTTAAGCCCGTTTGGGCCAGATAATGCAGAATCTGCTTTTTCATCATTTCCCTGGTTTTAGGATCAATGACTGCGGTAGCCAGGCCTGCACTGTGGTTTTCCCGCAGATAATCTCTCACTTGCCTTACTGCTGCCGAAAGATCAATAGCCCTGCCCTGGTCTTGGCTTTGCCCTTCTCCTTGGCCATATAGCTGCCCCGCTTCCGCCTCACCCGCAGCATAGATATATTCCAAAGGATCAAAAAAATTTTTCATGACCGGCCCCTACAAATAAACCAATCCCGCTTCTCCCCCATCATCGTTCTTTACTTGGGCCGGCCAATAATCCTGCCTTAGCTCCCAGGAGCTTGCCTCTTCATTAAGCAAAGCTCCCCAGGGAACTTCCCGCTCAAAATTAAAGAAGTGTTGGCCGGCTGAATCCGAATTTTCTGTCACTGCTTCTTTGTTGCTTAGGCCTCCGTCATCCTCTTCACTCTGGATTTCTTCGTCATCAAAATTAAATGCCTGCTCTAAAGTCATTTTGATTTTACGGCTATCCCAAGAGGTCACTTTAATACCTTTTAAGCTTTCATTTTCTTTGCCTTTGGCGTATACGATCCTTTCGATGGCTTTGATATCTCCTACCGCTGCCAAAATAAATTTTTCGGGACTATGCTTATATACCTGAATCAAACGGCGGATAGAGGCTAAGGCATAGGCGGCTTCCGTAGGTTTGGCCAAAGGAATTACCACTTGATCCGCCGCTTTCAGGGAGAAAAAGGTCATGGGGTTGACTAGTTGGCCCTGACAGTCCAGAATCAGGTGCCGGCAGCCTCTGGCCCAGGCCAGCTCCTGGAGAGCCGTAACAAAATCCATCAATGCGCTGAAGCTTACTCTGGTTACAACGGGGCAATCCGGGGTGGCAAATACACTGGCAGGCAAAAGGGCAAGCTTTTGGTTCACTTGATGAACCATATCCCAGGTCAGGCAGTTTTTTTGGTCAAAGCGCATAAGAGCAGACTCTGTATTGCGGCTGCGGTCCATAATACCGGAGACAAAACCTAAGCGGGGAATGCCCAGGCAGGGCAGCTCGGCAAGCAAAGCCTTTCTCTGCTCCGCCAGCAATTCCGCCGTACCGAAAGACAACTCCGCGGCATCCACCCCTGTACAGGACCAAAAAACGGTTGTGTTTTTTCTCATCATAAAATCTCCTCCTAATCTTTGGTTTTTTATCGCTGAACTTCACTGTATGCTTTGCCATTGTATGTTCTGCCATAAATCGGATAAGCACTGACAGCTTTCCCCCGAGATCCCCTCATATTTGCCGCTTAAAGCAGTCAGGCTGATGAAATCCTTTTTAATTACCGGGGGTATGATGACATATTGCTCTAAGGCCAAATTTTTCATTTGTTTATTAATCCTCTCTCCTCCCCAGCTGCCGTCAAAAACCGGCAAGCAGCGGCTTTGCCACTTTCCTTGCAAATAAGGGGCCTCATTGAAGGAAGGAGTCCAGGGAGAAAAAGCAATGATTTTCCTGCGGCAAACAAGGCTATCTTTCCAACAAAGAGAAGCCCTATCTCCAAAGCCTAAATAAAAAACGTAAGTGTATTGCTCTTCCATGATAGCCCAATGAACGAGAGAGGCGAAAAATCCGTCCCAAAAAGGGTAGAGTTTCTTTTCTATCTGGCCTTGGGGCAAAATATCCAAAAGGGCATAATCAGGGTGGCGGCTGCGAAAGCAATAGTTTTGCCATGGCCCCCTAACCCCTGAAGCAAAATCCTGCAATGCTTCTCTTAAACTTTTTTCCGGCTGGTACAGGCCTAAAGCCTTCTCCAACCGGGAATCGCCGCCCGGCAACTCCACAAGCAAAGTTTTGCTGCCGCTGCCGGCTAAATGAGCAGCCATCAAAAAAGCTAAGGCGTAAGTCAACAGGCAGTCCTCCTCGGAAAAGAAAAGGGCAGTAGAGCCGGTCCGAGGCACTTCCGGTGCTTGCTGTTTTTTGCTTTTAATCGGCAGCTTGAAGTTTTTATAAGTCAGCCATTGCTTTGGGAATGTTGCTTTTAGCAAGGGTTCCGGAGTTAATGCTACAGTAGCCGCCGCCGGGGGCGGGGGCTCAACCGGAGCCGGGGCTGGGGCCGGGGCTGGGGCTGGGGCTGGGGCTGGGGCCGGGGCTGGGGCTGGGGCCGAAATCAGGACCGGTATCGGTGGTGGAGGCGGAAATGGACCAGCCGCTAAAGAAGAAAGCTCTGCCGCCAGAACTGGCACTGAATCTGACATCGAGGCTGATGCTGGGGCTGGTACTGAATCTGGAGCCCGTGCCGACATCGGTGCTGGGCCTGGAAAACTTGCCGGGCCTGGCATTGAAGCAGGTGCCGGTACCGCAACTGCAATTGGAGCCGGTTTCTTCCATAAACTCAGCTTTTCCTTTCTCGTAATCTCTATCCTATTTTCCACCCAGGCTTTCAACAGCCGGGAACCATCCCTCAGCTTGATCTGCCAAAGCCGCCGCCCCTCCTCCGGCTCCGGAATGGCGGGAGGCGGTAAAGTGTCCAAATAAGCTTCTAACTGGCGGAAGCTCCGCTTCGTGGACAATACTTCCTCAAAAAGCCGGCTATCCATCCCGGACAAAAACCAGAAATCGTAAAAGCCCTGGCTCATTAAGTCGATCAGAAGATTTTGGCCCGTACTTTTTTCCTCAGGCATTAAAAGCTTTATCCCGGCATCTCCTGCCACAGACCGCACTTTGATTAAGGATTGCAGCAGAAGCGCTTCCGGCTCTCTCTGCAGCAGCGATACATTGCGGTAATAATTGAGGCCGTTGACAACCAATATACGTTGGCTGGTATTCTGAACGGAAGATTCTTCTGGCTTACGCTTAGAATAATGCGCAATAGCCTCCTGAAAATCTCGGAAAATACCGGCGGCTGTATACTGGCCCGGCAATAAGGAAAGGAGAGGAGAATCACTGGAGAAAAAAATAAAGTCCACCGGTATTATCCGTTTTACAAGATCGGGTATCACTGCTGCATGATGCTCACCACTTTCTTCAGATCTGACATGGTCAGTATCTGCACCAATATTGTTCTCATGGCAAATGATAAGATCACCTTCTTACGATATCTTTATCCTTTTTTTACCATTTTATCATAAAATTGTATTTCGTCAACTACTAAATTAGATTTTTCTCATTTAAATTGAAATATAGCCAAATTTAAGCCATAAAACCTTAATTCTTGCGGTTTTGTATTATATCTATATAGCTATTGCTCGGCCGCCGGCCCTGGTATGACCGTCATGGCCCCTGCTATGCCCTGTCCCGTAGGGATTATTGCTCAAAACCGTAAGTTTGTAGTTTCGCCCTGCCATTTTTACGCAAAACACTCGGACACTTTAAACGAAGGTACTGAAAGGGGTACAAGCTGACCGTCATAAAGCTGAAATGTACAAAATTTGAGGTTTTGTGGCTGTTGTTCCTTTGGAATAGCAGATTTAACCTATGCCTAACACTAAATATAGGGAGAAATTAGTGTTCAGTAGCGTAAAACTTGAAATTTTCAGCAGTTAGCTAAGGCAAATACACATAAAACCTCATTTTTTGTACACTCGACTGGATGGGAAGCGATTTTTTTACACACTGTGACCGCGGCTTCCGGCACTCGCGACTTTTGTCATTGCACGGCTCACGCAACACCACTCCATTACCCCGCACCGTCCTGCTGTTCATCCTGAATTCCCGCAAAATTAAACCATACAAGAATTGAGCACTGTGATGAATCAGGCTTTTTAAGAGTGATGCTTTATCAGCGTATAGGCTAAATACCCTATACGGCAATGATTCCCGGCAAAGTTCTCGTTCGCCAAGAGGGTGGGCTGTCCTATTCTATTTTTTGCTTTGTAGCTAATCCCGCCGGGAGCCTAAGCAGATTTTTCGGATCATAAATATCGTTAGATTGGCCGTTCCCCCCCACAGGCGGGGGGGGGTGATTAGCTTGTTGAGGGCCAATTCGGGGGTGCAATTTTGCAACCATAAAAAAACAGGATCGTGAGGTTTAAGCCTCAGATCCTGTGTAGCAGTAGATCATTGCCGCAAACTATAATGTTGTATTTCAAAGGCGAATTACCATTCTTTGCCGCAAATTAGCGCTCTTAATCTTGAAATTCTCCTATTTTTCGAGGTTCCGGACGGGACTTGCCGCCCTTTAGCAAAGCCTTGTCCTCTGGCAAAGCCTTATCCCTTTGGCAAAGCCTTGTCCTCTGGCAAAGCCCTATCCTTGACTGGGCCGCTGCTCTGCCTCCGGCAAAGCCATGTCCCTTAGCAAAGCAATTTCTCTGGCATAGCCATCAAGATCGTTTGGCGTCTCCAGATAAAAGGGCAAATCCCTTAACGACGGATGGTTGACGATTTTCCTGAAAGCCTCCAACCCTATGCAGCCTTCGCCGATTTTGCTATGGCGGTCCTTATGGCTGCCTAAAGGATTCATGCTGTCATTCAAATGGATGGCTTTCAGCCGCCACATTCCCACAACATCGTCAAATTCCTGCAGCACCTCTTCAAGCCGGGCAGCCACATCATAGCCGCCGTCAAAAACATGGCAGGTATCGAGACAAATACCCAGCTTTTCTTTCAGCTCCACAGCGTCAATGATCTGCCGCAGCTCTTCAAAGGTCTTGCCTATCTCATTGCCTTTGCCGGACATGGTTTCCAAAAGAACCATAGTCTTTTGCTCAGGCTTCAGCACCTGATTCAGCATATGGGCTACGGTGCGGACGCCTTTTTCCGGCCCCTTGCCGCCGTGGCTGCCGGGATGAAAATTATACATAACGCCGGGAATATGCTCCAGGCGGCTAATATCCTCAAGCATTGTTTCTCTGGTGAAGTTTTGTATACGCTCTTCATCGGAACCGGCGTTCAGCGTATAAGGAGCATGAGCAAGAATTTTCTCAATGCCCGCCTCTTGGGCAAAAGCCAGGTAATTTTCTATATCCGCCATATCCAGAGCTTTAACATTGCCGCCCCGGGGATTTCTTGTAAAGAACTGAAAGGTATTGGCGCCGATGGACCGGGCTTGCTTGCCCATAGCCAGATAACCTTTTGATGAAGATAGGTGGCATCCGATTCTCAACATGTTTTTTTCCTTAATCAATCAAAAATTTGGCGGGGTAACGGCAAAGACCAGCCTGGTATCCTCATCGCTATTATTATACCAGCGATGATAGGCAAGACCCGGAATCCTTACGCTATCCCCTTCGTGCAAAACATATTCCACATTTTCCATCTGCAAAACAATGCTGCCTTTCAGCACGAGAGCCACCTCTTCGCCCTCGTGGTTCATTAGCTGATGGGAGTTTTCCGTGTGGGGCTGCAGCCGCATTTCAAAAAACTCAATATTTCCCGAGGCATCCGGCGTTAGCAGCTCAAGGTATGGCTTTCTTTTGTCCCGGGAGCCAATCTGCTTACGCTCATTCTTGCGTACAACAATATCTTTTTCTGCGCCTTCGGTCATAAATAAATAATATAAAGGCACTTGCAATTCCTTGGAAATCAGCTTCAGCGTCGATAATGAAGGATTGGCATTATTTCGTTCGATCTGACTTAGCATGGAAGGTGTTATTTGAATGCGCTGAGCCAATTCTTTTTGGCTCATCTTATTTTTTTCCCGAAAAAGCACAATACGTTCACCCAGATTTATCTCGTCCATTAGCCAACTCCTCCAGCCGATAGCCGGTTTTCGGTTTTTATTTATTATACACTGTTTTCAAAAAAACGTAAATCGAGATTACTGCCCAAAAATATTTAATCAGATTTAATAATAATCGATTAATGCAATTGACATTTAATAATCTTTGTAATAAAATTAATTTAATTCGATATAATTAAAATATATTAAATTAAAATGTTGGGAGCTGACCTGTCAATCGAGGGAGGTGATAGCCACAACCGCAGGAAAAAGTCTTTAATAAATGGAAGGAGAATGATTAATGAATACTTCGCTAATTATTATTTCTCTGGCCTTATCTATTGGACTTCTGGTTTTTCTCACGGTTAAAATTAAGCTGCACCCTTTCTTCGCTTTAACGATTTGCGCCTTTGTTTATGGTATAATAACTGGACTATCGGTTCCGGAAATCGTGACGGCTTTTTCGGCGGGTATGGGCGGCACCATTGCCGGTATCGGCGTGGTCATCGCTATCGGTACCGTCATGGGCAGCCTTTTGGAAAAAAGCGGCGCCGCTGAGACCATGGCCCGGACTATTCTTAAAATAACCGGTCCCAAGCATGCTGCTTTAGGCTTAGCTGCTACCGGTTATTTTGTATCCATTCCCGTATTTTGCGATTCAGCCTTTGTTTTGCTTTCGCCCCTGGCCCGGCGGCTTAGCCGGGACACCAAGACAAGCATGACCACTATGGCCATTGCTTTAGGCATGGGCCTCCACGCCACCCACATGCTGGTGCCCCCTACCCCCGGCCCCCTGGCTGTAACCGGAATTCTGGGCGCGGATCTGGGTCTCGTCATTTTGCTGGGCATGCTGGTCTCTATTCCCGTCACCTTGGTGGGCTATTATCTGGGCATAGTTTTCGGCCGCAAATATTATTATCTGCCCGAAGATATTGAGGAAGCAGTTGTGGAAGACAGCCGTCTGCCGGGAGCTGTTCAGTCCTTCCTGCCCATTCTGCTGCCCATCTTCCTTATGCTTTTACACACTATTGCCTCCTTGGATTCGGCGCCTTTTGGCAATGATAATTTCATCACCGCACTGCTTTCCGCTGTTGGCCAGCCTGTTACCGCTTTGCTGATCGGCCTGGCCTGCGCCTTCTTTACCTATAAGAACTTATACCCGGAGGACAAAAAGGTCTGGACCTTTGACGGTGAATTTGGCGAATCTTTGAAGACAGCGGGGCAGATCGTGCTTATTGTAGGAGCCGGTGGCGCTTTTGCCACCGTATTAAAAACCAGTCACCTGGAAACTATTGTACAGACTTATTTCTCCAGCATCACTTTAGGAATCCTGGTGCCCTTCATCATCGGCGCCATTTTCCGCACTTGCATCGGTTCCGGTACGGTGGGCATGATTACCGCCGCTTCCATGCTGCTGCCTTTGTTGGACGTGCTGGGCTTTACTACGCCTATCGGCCTGGTTATCGCCATGCTGGCCTGCGCTGCCGGCGGCTTCATGGTCTTTCACGGCAACGATGACTTTTTCTGGGTTATTACCTCTACTTCAGAAATGAAACCGGAAATCGCTTACAAAACCTTACCCATTATCAGCGTTGCTCAGGCTCTGACCGCTTTAGTCATGGTATTTATATTACAATTCATTTTCATTTAATTAACTCATATTGCACCGAAAGGACTGATCAACATGAAAAAACAAGAGCTAGCTACCCCCGCCGTCCTTGTGGATCTGGATATTTTAGAAAAAAACATGAAGAAATATCAGGAGCTTTGCAATAAACACGGCAAAGAGCTTTGGCCTATGACAAAAACCCACAAAAGCACGGAAATCGCCAAAATGCAAAAGGCTTTCGGCGCCACCGGCTTTTTGGGCGGTACTTTAGATGAATGCGAGGCTTTTTGCGATGCCGGCATGGAAACCATCATGTATGCCTATCCGGCAGCTTCCCAGCCTAACCTTTCCCGGGTCATTGCCCTGGCCCAAAAATGCCATTTCATCATCCGCCTGGACTGCATGGAAAACGCCCGGGCCATCAGTGAAGCGGCGGCCCAGGCAGGGGTTACCGTCAATTATACGATTATTGTAGACAGCGGTTTACACCGTTTTGGCGTGGCCCCGGAAAAGGTGGCGGACTTTGCCAATGCCCTGAGGGAGCTGCCAGCCTTGTGCTTCAAGGGGATTTCCGGCCATCCCGGCCATGTCTACGGCGCCCAAAACCATAGCGAACTGGCTAAATACGTAGCTGATGAGAAAAACGCCATGGCGGCGGCCGCCGCCGCTTTAAAAGAAGCGGGCTTTGCTTTGGAAATCGTCAGCAGCGGTTCCACCCCTACCTTTGCCGGCTCCATTGCCGATGAAAACATTAAGATCTATCATCCCGGCAACTACGTATTTCACGACGCCATCCAACTTTCTATAGAGGCGGCTGAAGAGGCGGAATGCGCCTTAACCATTTATGCCACTATTATTTCAAAGCCCAGAGAGGATATGTTCATCATTGACGCCGGCTCCAAATGCTTCGGTCTTGACCAGGGGGCCCACGGCAATAGCAGCATTTCCGGCTTCGGCCGGGTGAAAGGCCATCCCCAGCTATCCCTTGTAGGCTTGTCCGAAGAGGTAGGCAAGCTTAAAATCCAGGGTGAAACCCAGCTTAAAGTAGGGGACAAAATCGAAATCATCCCCAACCATTCTTGCGTGCCGGCCAATCTCACCTCATTTCTTGTAGGCTGCCGGCAGGATAATGTAGAAAAAACCCTGGCGGTAGATATCCGGGAAAACAGCAAAAACCCTGTGCCGGAGAAATAACCACAAACAAGCAGGGCTTCGGATCAGCAATGATTCGAGGCCCTATTTTTATGGTTTATCTTGTTTATGGTTCCTGATTATGGTACAACTATCTCACAGAAAGCAATAAACACTATGGCAAATTTACTTCTTAGCGGGAGTGGGATATGACAAAGCAAATTGTAATGGTTACGGAAGGATCTGCTACAGCAGATTTTTACAGCAGTCTGCTGCTGGATCTGTTTGGCAGCACATTACGGTTGTGGAATTTCAGCACTGAAGAAGGGGTACCTGAGAGCCTGCCCGATGGAGATTTGTATCTGATTGGCGCTACTTCCTCCAATATTTTTAGCCATATACTCTCGCTGATTCCCTCCAGTAAAAGTATAGTGCTGATCACGCTGACTTTTCAAAAAAGCCAACTGGAACCTTTGGGACGAATTCCCCAAGGCACCAGGGCTTTGCTGGTAAACCTCAGCACCAACATGGCCATTGAGACCATCGCCGAGCTGAATCGCCTGGGAGTCACTCATATCAACATGATGCCGGCGGCTCCCAATATGCAGGAATTACCTAAGGCTCAACTGGCTATCACACCGGGAGAGCGGCGCTATGTCCCCGAAGGCATCAGCGAGATTCTGGATATCGGCAGCCGGGTTTTCACCTGCGAAACTCTTACGGAGATTGCTCTCAAGCTGGGCTACAACTGGTTTTTGCGCAGCAAAAAATACCACGCTTACCTGGATACGCTGGTGGAGTCCGGGCAAAGCGTAGCTATGCTCCGTTTGGAAAGCCTGCGCATGGAAAACTACCTGGATATGCTGATGGGCGCCCTGGACATGGGGGTTTTGGGCGTAAATATGAACGGCGAGGTATTTGCCGCCAATGCCATGGCACAGACCATCATCGGCAGAAACCGGGAAGTAATCGGCAAGAAACTAAAGGAAGCCGCTCCGGAAATTGACGAGGTGCTGGCGGGAGAAGGCAAAGACAAAAAAACTTCCAAGTTAATTATGATTAACGGTTCACCCATCACTTTGTCCATGGTGCCTGTTTTCTGGCAAGGGGATCCCGTAGGCTGCTTTGCCCTGCTGCAGCGCTTCACCGACGAGGAAAAACGGCAGCATCAGTTCCGTTTGCAGCTCTGCCACCGGGGTTACACCTCCAAATATACCTTTGACGATATTGTGGGAAAAAGCCCGGCTATTGTACGGGCTAAAAACGTAGCCCGGAAGATGGCCCAAACGGACTCTTCTATTTTGTTAACCGGTGAAAGCGGTACCGGCAAAGAGTTATTTGCTCATTCTATTCACTGGGCCTCAGCCCGCCGGGATATGTCCTTTGTTGCCATCAATTGTGCCGCCTTACCCGAATCCTTGCTGGAAAGCGAGCTTTTCGGCTATGCCCAGGGGGCTTTTACCGGCGCTAAAAAAGGCGGTAAGCTGGGGCTTTTTGAATATGCTCATAAGGGCACTCTATTTTTGGATGAAATTGAAGGTATGAGCCAAACCCTTCAGCTCAAGCTGCTGCGGGTACTGCAAGAAAAAGAAATGATGCGGGTAGGGGATGACCGCATCATCTCCATTGATGTGCGAATCATTGCAGCCTCCAATGAAGATATTCTCAATATGGTGCACCGGGGCGCCTTTCGCAGGGATCTCTACTATAGGCTTAATACATTGCCCATTAATATTCCGCCTTTGAGAGAGCGGGAGGACGATTTATTTTTAATTATGGAAGCGGTGCAACACAAGTTAGGCGCCGGCTTCCGCCTTTCCTCTCAGGCCAGGGAAATATTCCGCAGCTACTGCTGGGATGGCAATGTGCGGGAGTTGATCAATATTGTGGAATATCTGCGTTTTGCGGACAAAGAGCTGATTGAGGTAGAGGATCTGCCTCAGATTATGCTCGTAAAAAAAACGGTTTCCCCGGCGGCGGCATTATCAGGTCCGGCATGGGCAGCAACACCGGCAACAGCCTCGGAATCCCCGTTCCGGCAGCCCGGCCAAACAAGTGATGTTTTGGCAGCTCTGGGACAGGTGGCAAAAGGCAAAGAAGAAGCCTATTCTTTTGTGCTGCAAGTCCTGCTGGCAGCAGCGGCAGGTTTGGGCCGGGGCGCCCTCTGCCAAGCTGCCCGGGAGCAGGGCATTTATTTAACCGAGCAGGAAATACGGGGTATTTTGGTACATCTCAATGAATTAGGACTAGTCTCAGTCTCCCGGGGCCGGGGAGGCAGCCGGCTAACAAAAAACGGTGCAGCCATAGCAGCCCGGTTATAAATACATTGATAAAACACAATAAAACACAAGAGCGGCTTCTTTAAGGGGCCGCTCTTTATCTTATTTTAGATACAGGAACATGGGATCGCCGAATCAATGGGTTAAATAATAGGTTAAAGTTTTTCATTCTTTAACCTATTATTTATTGGAAGGCCTTTCAGTAAACAAAAAAACTAAGCAGTCAGGAAAAAGATGGTTGGCATGATATTTGCTAAATATATAAGGCAATCAGAATATTCAGCCCATAGAAAGAGGTGGCCCCATGCAATACAATTTTGATATTCAAATTGACCGCAGCCAAAACTATGCCGCTAAGCTGGAGGAATCCCTTCTCAACTTCGGCACGAAGGAGGTAATCCCGCTGTGGATTGCAGATATGGATTTCCGCACTGCGCAGCCTATTATTGACGCAATCAAAGCCCGGGCGGATCAGGGAATCTTCGGCTATACCTTCCGCCCCGACGACTATTTTGAGGCAGTCAGGGACTGGCAACGCCGCCGCCACGGCTACAATCCCGATGTGAAGCAAATGGCTTTTGCCCCCGGCGTAGTTCCATCTATGCGGATATTCCTGAACCTGTTTACGCAACCGGGAGATAAAATCTTAATCCAGCAGCCTGTATACCATCCTTTCGCCGACATTGTGGAAAACAGCAACCGCACTCTGGTGGTCAGCCCTCTGCGCCGGGATGATTCGGGCGACTATACTATGGATGTGGCTGATTTTGAGCTTAAAGCCAAAGAAGGGGTCAAATATTTTATCCTCTGTGCCCCCCACAATCCCGTAGGCCGGGTTTGGAGCAAAGAAGAGTTGAAAGAAATCGGAGATATCTGCCTGCGCTATGGCGTAGGCATCCTGTCTGACGAAATCCACAGCGATCTGGTTTTTGGCGGCAATCAGCATACGGTGATGGCCACTGTCTCTCCCGAGATTGCAGCGATTACCTCCACCTTTATTTCCCCCAGCAAAACCTTTAATCTGGCGGGACTCCAGGCCTCTACTATCATTTTTGATACAGCGGAGCACCGGGAGCACTACCTCAAAACCCTCAAGGAGATGGATATTGCCCGTAATAATTGCTTTAGTTTGGTAGCCACCATGGCCGCTTACAACGAGGGCGAGGAATGGCTGGAGCAGCTCCTAACCTATGTGGAAGAAAATATGCAGTTTATCGGTGATTATTGCCGGCAATATCTGCCGCTGATCAAGCCCAATAAGCCTGAGGCCACCTACATGTGTTGGCTGGACATGAGAGAACTTAAGATGGGAGATGATGCGCTTCAAGAGTTTTTAGTCAAAAAAGCTGGAATAGCCCTCAGTCAAGGCAGCAGCTTTGGTCAGGGCGGTCAAGGTTTTATGCGCCTGAATGCAGCCTGCCCTAGAAGCACTTTGGAAAAAGCCCTGGAACAGCTACGAGCAGCCCTATCCTAAGGGCAAATCAGACACAGGCAGCAGGGCTGCCATGCTGCGCTGCCCCCAGCGCGGCGCCACACTGCCACGCTATTACAACAATTAGGAGGGTATGAACATGAATCAAGAGAACAATAGCAAGAAGTATGGTTTTTCTGCATTCATTCCTTTATTTGTTTTCCTGGTGCTCTACATCGGCAGCGGCCTGACCTTTACGGCTCTGGGGTACGAAGGGGCCTTCAAGCAGTTTCCCAGGCATGTAGCCTTGATCATTGGTTTAGCTTGCGCCCTGTTGATGAGCCCCAAAATGAAGCTGGATAAAAAAATCGATATATTCTGCGGCAATGCAGGCAACCCCGGCGTTATGCTGATTGGCTTGATCTATCTGCTGGCCGGCGGCTTCCAGGGCGCAGCCAGCGCCATGGGCGGCGTTGACTCCGTCGTTAATCTGGGCCTGCGTTTCATTCCCGCTTCTCTGTTGATCCCCGGCATTTTCCTGATTTCCTGTTTTATCTCCACAGCCATCGGCACCTCCATGGGTACCATTGCAGCCATGGCTCCCATTGCCATCGGCGTAGCTTCCAAGGGTAATTTGAATATGGCAATTGCCTGCTCGGCGGTCATCGGCGGCGCCTACTTTGGCGACAATCTATCCATTATCTCCGACACCACCATCTCAGCCACCCAAGGCGTAGGTTGTGAGATGAAAGATAAATTTAAAATGAACTTTTTGATCGCCCTGCCGGCAGCTTTAGTGGCTATGATCATGTATGCCCTCGTCGGCGGCACCGGTGTTATCGAAGGGGATTTGGAATATCATATCGTTCGCATCATCCCCTACTTTGTAGTGCTGGTAACGGCTCTTATGGGCTTTAACGTGGCCGGTGTTTTGTTCGTCGGCATTGTCATGTGCGGCATCATTGGCCTGGCTACCGGCGTGGTGGGCTTTTTTGAGTACATTCAAGCCATCGGCAACGGCATGTCAGACATGATGAGCATTACCATCGTAGCCATTTTGATTTCCGGCCTGATCGGCCTGATCAGGGAATACGGCGGCGTGGAATGGCTGATTAACACCATCACCTCAAAAATCGCCGACCGCAAAGGCGCTGAATACGGCATCTCCCTGCTGTCCGGCCTCTTGTCTATCGCCCTGGTCAACAACACTATCGCTATTATTATTTCGGCTCCTATTGCCAAAGAGATCGGCGCTACATACCACATCTCTCCCAAGCGGCTGGCCAGCTTGCTGGATATTTTCGCTTGTGCTTTCCTGGCCCTGTGTCCCCATGACGGCGGTATGCTCATCATGACGGGCCTGACTAACGTATCTCCTATTGAGGTCTTGAAGTATTCCTTCTATATCTTTGCCCTCATCATCGCTTCGGTAATTACTATTCAACTGGGCTTGCTGCGCACCCCCGAAGAAAAAGAATATGCTGCCCAGCAAAGTAAGGCTGCCCAAGCCATTGATTCCCACCAATAATTCTTAAATCATTCCTCCGATCTAATCCCAAACCAGACTCAAGGGCTGGCTATAGAGAGACCGCAGGCCCAGCCAATGATTAACATAGGGATCACGGTTGCTGCTGTACTCATATCTGCCGGCATAAATAAGACCTGCTTTTTCGTAAATCAGCAAATAAGGATTGCCGCCACGCCATTCATTATAAAAGGCTATGGCCAGCCTTTGACCATTATAGTCCATTACCATATCGCCATAGGGCAAATACTTCTCATCGACTTGCTGGAGAGCATTGAAATCACCGGACATTTCTATTTTATAGTCCTCGCCGTCTCCGCCCTCTGTAATTAAACAAAAGCTGTAATCATCAAACATCACAAAATAAAACGTATCATAAGCATCAAACTTCCAAATTCCGGCATTGACTCTCTGCCGGGGCAGCTCTATTTTTTGGCTCAGATTCATGGTCTGGCTTTCAATTACCGACAGCATTATCCTGGGTTGTTCCCTGGATTCTCCCCCCGGAGAATCCAGTTCTTTTTTTGTGCCCTTTTCCTCAGTGATCAAAAGCAGATGTTTCTGATCCCGGGCTGTCAAAAGCCCCAGCCCCCGGTCATCCTTATGCTCAAAGGGATAAGCCAGGTGCATTTCCTTAGGCTTGGGCCGGAAGTCACCGCTTAAGGCACCCATGTCTCCCAGGTTTTCCAAGGGCAGCAAATGAATGCCGGCCAAATCCGGGGGAAAAACTGTCGGCACAGCTTTTCCTTCATGATAGCCCTGCAGATCAAGGGTAAAGTAAAAATTATCTTCTATGGCTGCCCCTTTGGCGTTAATATTTATGCTGTGCTCAACATCATTGCAATCCACGTTGATAACGTTCCCTAATTCGTCCTTAATTATCGTCACTTTGATCTTATGCTTATCCCCTACCGGAATTTTAAAATAATTTCTCAGGTCCTGCAAAACCTCCTGGTTCATTTGCAGATGTTTATTCGGGAAAGAAATATCTATGCTCAGGGGGTAATATTCGTAATAGTCTTTAAGAGCCACAACCTCTTCCCGGCTGCCGCCGGCGGGGGTCCGCTCCGCCACATCCATAATAGGCTTCATAATCATACCGTTTTCTTGTTCCCAGGCTAGATCAAGATTGCCGCTCATGCCAAAATTGGTATTGGTATAGATATTAATCCAAAGCTGAGACTGGGGCACCTCATAGCTTTGTCTGACCTGGCTGAAACGGAAATCCACTTTGCTTTTTTCCTCAGTGCCCGGGCGGGTGACGATATCCCAAAACAAATGATCGTCGCAGGTAATTCTATTGCTCAACGTAAGACCAGCAGCGGCGGCTTTATCTCCCAAAAGTGTCTTTTCCTCAACACTGATCTTATCCTTGGCCTGATCCACCCAATTCCAGCCCCAATAAATGGTCCCTATGGCCAAAACCAGCAAAACCAGGGTTAATCCTAAACTCTTGCGCATACCAGCTCCTCCTATTCCCCGCCGGAAAGCTGAGACAGGGCCTTGCCTACCCGGTCCGCTTTATATTGATAGCTCTCCTTCACATAGCTCATCAGAGTATCGCCTTTTTCCTCCAATTCCTGCATCAGCACATCCCCCAAAATTTTGCCTTGGCGCAGCAGTACCGCCCGGCCGATAAACTTTTCCACTTCCTCCAATAAATGAGTGGACAGCATCACCGTTTCTCCGGGCTCTAAAATCCCCAGCAGCACCTTGTAGAAATCCTCCCGGTTAAACACGTCATTGCCGGCAAAGGGTTCATCCATCAAAATGTAATCGGCACCCTGGCATAAAGCCAGAATTACCTCGATCTGGTTTTTCTGTCCTGTGGAAAAATGGCGAATGGCCTTGGTTGCCGGCAGCTCAAAAAACTCCATCAGCCCATCAAAACGCTTTGCCCGAAAGGCCGGGAAATGAGAAGCATAAAACTCTTTGTGAGCCTTGGCTGTCAGATTAGGAAAGAAAGAATGCTCGCTGGTAGCAAAGGAGAAGCGGCCGATGTTTTTCCTGGTAATGGCCTGGCCGTCCAGGGTGATCTCCCCTTCATAGCGCAGAAACCCTAAAACACATTTCATCAATGTGGTTTTGCCGGCGCCGTTTTCCCCAAAAAGACCGACGATTTCTCCTTGGCCCAGACTTAAATCCACACCTTTAAGAGCCTGCTTGCCTCTATAAGATTTTTTCAGGTTGCTAATGTTCAACATAGTCATACTCCTCAATAAGCCGGCGGGATAACCTGCCAAATTTTTTGCCATTGACCGGGAGCCAGACAGGCTGCCGGCGTAACAAGAAGGTAAAGGCCGAAATAAAGCAGTAATAAAAGGCCTGCCAAAAGCAGCGCCGCCGCCGCAAACAACAGGGGCAAGGTCAGACAGCGCCGCCACAGCTCGAAGCGGTCCGGCAGCCGCCTCATTAAGTAAATACTTTTGCTGCCCTGGTAATGGTAAGAATAATGATAAGCGGCTAATATGATCATACCAAAGACCAATATACCAAAGCCCAAAAGGCTTTTGTCCAAGATCACAGGGAAATCCGGCATGATAGCGCCCTCTATCAGCACCTTCCTCATACCTATGCGGCGAAAGAGCCTTTCATAGGCTCCATTGAGGCGGAAAAGAAAGCCCAGACTGTAAAAAAAGCTAAGGCCTGCGCCGATAGCCAGCCACTTGAATTCCTGCCAATAATCCATACCGGCGGGAATATATTTTTCCACATCAAAATTCTTCATTTGCTTTCCCCCAAAGGATATAGTATAAAGAATGCCCGGCCAAGGATAAGGCCAACAACCAAATCCAAGCGTCGGAGCCAAAACGTCCCATTTCCTGCGGGAACACCCAAAAAGTGAAAACCGCTAAAAAGCTCATGGCAATGTCTCTTTTGCCCCGTCTTTGCTTGAAGGGGAGGCAGGCTGCCCCCAGGGACAAGCCCAGCAGCAAAGCCCCGTTGCGAAGAAAACGGCTGGTTTCCTCCAGAGGCAGCAGGCTATGCAAAAAGCTATTGCGGTAAAAGGCTAAGAAAATTGTTTGCTCATTTATATAAGCAGGATCTACGGCAGAAACATATAAGCGGCCGAGCCAAAGGATGATAAAAAGCTGTACTGCCCAAAAAATCAGGAAACAGGCTAAATAATAGACCGACCAAAGTAAAGCAATCGCTTCTTCGCTTAAGGAAAGCCTTTGCAGGGTGTATCTGATCTTGCTGCCACCGGACTCATATCCATTCAGGCTTAAAATTAAGCAGAGGACAAGGAAAGCCCCTCCGCAAACTATGGGAATACCGCTGAGATTAATCAAACCCTCCAGACCTTCCGGATGCACAGAGCTTTTTTGGAGCAGCCGGTAAAACAATGCCGTCTCCAGGGCCCCCATCAGCAAAAGCAGGCCGCTTATTTTATAGACCGTACTTCTGGCCGCCAGCATCAATAAAGACAAATAACCCCTCATCATTATATCTCCTCATCGGAAAGCTCCCGCTTTGGCGGTGGTTAATAAAACTTACTGCAATCACCGGGTTTTCAACTGCGGCTACCCGGCTTTAAATCCTATCCCAGATATCCTCCAGCAGCCGCACAGCCTCTACCTTAGAAATCTCCATCTGCTTCATGGACTTCGCCAGCACTCCGACGTCCCCTTCCAATAGCTGAGAACGAATAGCTCCTATCTGCTGCTCATTTACCGTCACCCAGCTACCGGCGCCGGCTTGAGATTCGATGATCCCTTCTTCCTCCAGCAAGCGGTATGCCTTCTGAATAGTATTGGGGTTAACGCCAAGGAGGGCCGACAGCAGCCGCCGGGAAGGCATTTCCTCCCGGTTGTGAATCACACCGGCTATAATGCCTTGCTTAATGTGGCGCACAATCTGGCTGTAGATGGGGGTGCCATCTTCTATGGTAAAGTGCTCAAATGAAATCATTGCTGCTTCGCCGCAACCTCTCAATAGCGTATTACTAGCATAATACAGTTAACCGTATTATAGAACTAATACGGTTAACTGTCAAGGTAATAAACGGCTAAGGTATTTAGAAATTTATCTAAATTACTCTTGACTTTTCCTCAGCCATGTGTAATCATTTATTTAGAAAATCATCTAAATAGTTGAGGTGATATTATTGAGCTTCCCGGAAACTTTCAAGGCTTTGTCCGATCCTGTCAGGCGGGATATTCTCGTTATGCTGAAAAACGGCAGGATGCCTGCCGGAGAAATTGCCCAGCATTTCGACATGACGGGGGCAACAGTCTCTTATCATTTATCACAATTGAAAAAAGCCGGACTTATTTTTGAGACAAGACATAAAAACTTTATTTATTATGAGTTGAATATTTCGGTCTTTGAAGAAGTTATGCTTTGGTTATCCCAATTTAGCGGAGGAATGAATAATGAAAACAAGAAATAACCTTACCGTTCTTATACTGTCATCCATCGTTTGCTTGCTGCCCCTTCTTCTATCCTTTGCGCTATACAATGATCTTCCCGAGCAAATAGCTATTCATTGGAACAGCGTGGGAAATCCCGACAATTTTGTTCCGAAGCCACTTGCCGCCCTTGGCTTGCCCTTTTTATTTCTCTTCATTAATATGTTTTCTAAAATCCATCTTAATAATGATCCCAAACGCGCCAACACATCAAAAGCAATGCAGATATTCGCTGCCTGGATGCCGCCGGTTTTATCGCTGATTCTTGTTCCGATTACTTTATTTATTGCTATGGGTATAAATATTTCAATATCCTTAGTAGTCCCTGTATTGGTAGGCCTTTTGTTCATTATCTGCGGCAACTACCTGCCGAAAAACAGGCAAAACTATACCATCGGCATAAAGCTTCCCTGGACCCTGCATGATGCGGATAATTGGAATAAAACTCACCGGCTGGCCGGATATTTATATATACTTGGCGGTATTCTTCTCATCGCCGCCGCCTTTATATTTGATAATTCCAGAGCAATTAACGGCCTTTCTCTGGCAGTCTTTGTTGTGATCCTGCTCGTTATCGCCCCGGTTATCTATTCCTTTTTGCTCTATAAGAAAAAAGCCAGCGGTAAAAACAAAGCTAATGAATGACCGGCCCGGCGGCGCTGAGCATTGCCTGGCGTACATACCGTTAAAGGGGCTAACGCGAATTCTGCGTTAGCCCCTTTATACTTTAATTCATTTTAAGCAACATCAACCTAAAAATATGGGTTCTTAGGAAATACCCAGACCGGCGCTGGCATAGCCTGCAATGGCGGCTGCCACATCGAGACCGGCTGTGATCTCTACGGAGAATACCAAAAGTAACCTGGTTCCTGCGGTGACAGGAATGTTTAATCCTGTGGTGATGCCGCTGCTGATATCACCGACGGAAATTAACCCCGTCAGAGGAGGCGCCAGAGTAACCACTGCGCCGGGCACCGCAACGAAGACATCGTCAGGGGTAGCGGATTGGAACAACTGTGCGGATACCGTCGCAGTTGAGCCAACCAGGCTGACTGCAGCGCTAATGCTTAAGTAACCAGCCAAGGAGGTGATAACGCCATCCCTGGGCATAGAGAACGCAAGGTTCGTCAACCCCAAGAGATTGATTGTACCGGTGGCAGCGGAAACACCGGGAAGGTTAAGACCAAATCCAACGGCGCTGGAAGTATTAAGCAATCCGCCTAATACAGTGGTCAAAGCAACCGGTGTACCTGAAGCAAAGGGAATGATTGCCCCTTCACCAGCAGGGCCGGTCGGACCAGTTGCACCCGTGGGTCCAGTGGGACCGGTGGGGCCGGTTGCACCAGCTACGCCATCAGCACCAGTTGCACCAGTTGCTCCGGTGGGACCGGTTGCGCCGGCTGCACCATCAGCGCCAGTTGCGCCAGTTGGGCCAGTTGGGCCGGTGGGGCCAGCTGCGCCATCAGCGCCAGTTGCACCAGTTGCTCCGGTGGGACCGGTTGCGCCGGCTGCACCATCAGCGCCAGTTGCGCCAGTTGGGCCAGTTGGGCCGGTGGGGCCAGCTACGCCATCAGCGCCAGTTGCGCCAGTTGCTCCGGTGGGACCGGTTGCGCCGGCTGCACCATCAGCGCCAGTTGCGCCAGTTGGGCCGGTGGGGCCAGCTACGCCATCAGCGCCAGTTGCACCAGTGGGACCGGTAGGGCCGGTTGCGCCGGCTGCACCATCAGCGCCAGTTGGGCCAGTTGGGCCGATGGGGCCGGTGGGGCCAGCTACGCCATCAGCGCCAGTTGCGCCAGTTGCACCAGTGGGGCCGGCAGGACCGGTTGCGCCGGTTGCGCCGGCGGGGCCGGCAGGACCGGTTGCGCCGGTTGCGCCGGCGGGGCCGGCAGGACCGGTTGCGCCGGTTGCGCCGGCGGGGCCGGCAGGACCAGTTGCGCCGGTTGCGCCGACAGGACCTTGAGGACCGGCAGAGCCTTGGGGACCGGCAGGGCCTTGAGGGCCGGCAGGACCGATGGGACCTTGGGGACCAGCGGGGCCGGCAGGACCTTGGGGACCAGCAGGACCAGTTGGGCCAGTGGGGCCACCGGCGGGACCGGTAGCACCCGTTGCTCCGGTTGCGCCAGTTGCACCAGTAGGACCAGCAGGGCCGGCGGGGCCAGTGGGACCTACGGGACCAGGCGGACAGCAGGGCGGCCAGGGCCTGCAGGGATCAGGGCGGCAACCGGGACGACAATTTTTGTTATATTTGTCCATCGAATCTCTCCTTAATCTATTTACGACAACTTATCGTTTAAATAGAATTGATAATTTGTCACTATCATTTTATGACATAGCTTATAAAGTGTGCCCTTTCCACCCCCTACTTTTGTCAACCTTTAATTTTTTTGCAGCTTCTTAAAAGCAAAACATTTCTGGCAGAGGAAGTATTTGATGTATATTAAAAGTGTGATGTTCAAAAACCATTTAGTTACTTAATTGAACAACAGTTAATGAACGATTCAGGTATCCCAGAGCAGGAAAATTCGTACTAATACTTGCTCCTACCTCATCTCCTGCTGCTAAAGCGGCTTGAACGACAAACGTTGAACTGCTTCTATTCGCTATATTAAAAAAGGTAGTCGTATCGCCAAAAATCGGTGTGCCATTAACAGTAATAATAGCAGTTAAATACGGCTGATCCGGATCTGGGTCGGTAGTAGCTTCAGCATTAATAGATATCGTTATCTGATAAATCCCGCTTTCTCCCACCACTAATTCATTGCCCGATAGGCTAGTCGTAATAGTACCCGATAAAGGTCCAACTATACTAAATGGTACGGGAGTGAATGTTGCTCCAGATGTCTCTACACTACCTCCTCTTAAAGACCCAAAACCTAAAACGACTTCTCCTGTGGGGCCTGTGGGACCCGTAGGGCCAGTCGGGCCAGTTGCCCCATCTATGCCATCTGCGCCAGTAGGGCCAGTCGGACCGGTTGCACCATCTGCACCGTCAGCTCCGATGGGGCCAGTGGCTCCTGTCGGGCCAGTGGCTCCATCTGCACCGTCTGCGCCAGTGGGGCCGGTGGGGCCTGTAGGACCAGTTGCCCCATCTATGCCGTCGGCTCCAGTAGGGCCAGTAGCTCCCGTCGGGCCAGTGGCTCCATCTGCACCGTCTGCGCCAGTGGGGCCAGTAGCTCCCGTCGGGCCAGTGGCTCCATCTGCACCGTCTGCGCCAGTGGGGCCAGTAGCTCCCGTCGGACCAGTCGGACCGGTTGCACCATCTATACCGTCGGCTCCAGTAGGGCCAGTAGCTCCCGTCGGGCCAGTCGGACCGGTTGCACCATCTATACCGTCGGCTCCAGTAGGGCCAGTAGCTCCTGTCGGGCCAGTCGGACCGGTTGCACCATCTATACCGTCGGCTCCGGCGGGACCTGTGGGGCCAGTTGCACCATCTGCACCGTCGGCTCCGGTGGGACCCGTGGGGCCAGTTGCACCATCTGTACCGTCGGCTCCAGTAGGGCCAGTGGCTCCTGTCGGGCCAGTAGCTCCCGTCGGGCCAGTCGGACCGGTTGCACCATCTGCTCCCGCAGGGCCGGCGGGACCAGTTGCACCAGTTGCTCCAGTTGCACCAGTTGCTCCCGTAGGGCCGGCGGGACCGGTTGCGCCATCTGTACCGTCGGCTCCCGTCGGGCCAGTGGCTCCTGTCGGGCCAGTCGGACCGGTTGCACCATCTGCTCCCGCAGGGCCGGCGGGACCAGTTACACCAGTTGCTCCAGTTGCACCAGTTGCTCCCGTAGGGCCGGCGGGACCGGTTGCACCAGTTGCTCCCGCAGGGCCGGCGGGGCCGATTGCACCAGTTATTCCCGTAGGGCCAGTTGCGCCAGTTGCACCGATTGCTCCCGCAGGGCCGGCGGGACCAGTTGCACCAGTTGCTCCCGTAGGGCCGGCGGGACCAGTTGCACCGGTTGCTCCCGTAGGGCCGGCGGGACCAGTTGCACCGGTTGCTCCCGTAGGGCCGGCGGGACCAGTTGCACCGGTTGCTCCCGTAGGACCGGCGGGACCAGTTGCACCGGTTGCTCCCGTAGGACCGATTGGTCTAGGCGGGCAACAGGGTCTAGACGGCCTGCAAGGATCTGGACGACAGCCGGGGCGGCAATTTCTGTTATATTTCTCCATGCAATCTCTCCTAAATCTATTTACGACAATTTATTGTTTTAAATAGAATTAATAATTTGTCACTTCCATTTTATGACACAGCTTATAAAGTGTGTCCTTTACCTCCCTTACTTTTATTAACTTTAATTTTTGCCAACTCTTTAAAAGCATGAAAAGTTTGTTCCCGAAAAGTGCAGCATCTGCGGTGTTTCCGGCGATAAGTTTATCAAATACTAAGCCTAAAGCAGTTTACAAAAATTCCTCTCTACACAAATCAAAAGGCGCCCCTAATGAAGTTTACTGCCAAATATCAGTTTTTTGCTTGGCGTGATTACTTCAAAGGGGTGCTCTTTTTATTATCAAGGTACCCAGCAGTGACGAAGTATACCATAGCTAACTAAGCAAAATGCTATTGATCATGAGTACAAATTTGAATAGTTGGGGCCAATGCCTCGAATTCACAAAAATGACATGAACACCCTACCCACCGCTGTGCATAGTGGAATTCCAGAGAGTTAAGGTTTAAAGGATGCAAAAACATCACTGAATAAATTGAATAAACTCAGCCCGGAATGAGTTTCATCTGCGCATGCTAAAAGGGGCTGTCTCAAATGAGGCACTCTTCGATGAAACTAATCGATCTTCTTAACAATCAGGGTGGCGTTGGTTCCATTGGCTAGTGTCAGTGACAGTGCAAGCAGGGCGGAAACGGCCAGATCAAGCACGTTGCCGGCGGCCAGGTTCACCAGTGCGGAGCCGGCAAATTCCGTTGCAGTAGCAATCGTCAATAACTGCGTATTTGTGAAACTCGGAATTTCTGTGCCGTTCAGGCGGACAGCAACTGTTGTGGAAGCGCCGAGAGATGCCGTACCACGGAGCATGAAACTGACTTCATACGTACCCGGTGTATCAATGGTGATACTATTTGCCGGAGTATAGGTGACATCTGCTGACGGCATCGTATCTGCGAGGGCCACCTTTGTTGCTCCTAAAGGGTGATTGCCAGAACCTGCGGGGTATCACTGAAGAGGCCACCAAAGGCTTCCAGACCCATTGGACCAGTGGGGCCTGTTGCGCCATCAGCACCGTCTGCGCCTGCCAGGCCGGTGGGGCCGTTTATATTAGGAAACTACAAGACAATCCCGGTATAAGGGCAAAAAACAAATAGAATAAGAGCTATCCATACAGAAACGCCGCCCCATCGGACAAAAGGGCAGCGTTTCTGTATGGATAGCTGTACTTCGGGCCAAGTTGGAGGCATTGAAAAGCCCATTCATGGGGTGCTACGCCAATAAGCGGGAGTTTGAGGGCAGCCCTCAACGTACCCCTTTGCCAACAGGGCCAAGTCAGCCCGAAGCAAGGTCAGCTCTTGCCGTTTTTATATATCAGACAAGCGCACCAATCTAATTGTTCCTGTTGGGGACTCTATTGCAATCGATATTGGACTCTCTGAGTTGTAGATTGCTCCCAATAGTTCTATAGTGAACTGAGGATCTTCGAAATTAATCAATGAAACTGTATCGCCCGCATCTAATATTAGAATAGTATTGATAACAAACACGCCGCTTATATCAGAAGCATTGCTTGAATAAGCTCCTGAAGTATAATACGTGGTAGTGACACTCTCATCGTTTTTTTGCAGCCCCATCACTCCTGAGGAACCTGGTGCCAGTTGTATGCGTCCATCCGCAAGATAAATGCCCGCATTTACAACACTGACTCTGCCATCCCCTGTTATTGCAAATGCGCCAGGCGTGTTTGTTGAACTTTCATCTGTAATTGGGATAATTTCTCCAGGTCCAAAAGGTCCTGTTTCAAAAGTGAAAAATGTTCCTTGCTGAATAAATACGGAGCCTGTGGGGCCGGTTGCGCCATCTGCACCGTCGGCTCCGGTGGGGCCTGTGGGTCCGGTCGGGCCAGTTGCACCAGTTGCACCATCTGCGCCAGTGGGGCCAGTGGGACCAGTAGGACCGGTTGCACCGTCTATGCCATCTGCGCCATCAGCACCAGTCGGGCCAGTTGCACCATCTGCGCCAGTGGGGCCGGTGGGACCTGTCGGGCCAGTTGCGCCATCTGCGCCAGTCGGACCGGTTGCGCCATCTGCACCGTCGACTCCGGTGGGGCCTGTGGGTCCGGTCGGACCAGTAGGGCCGGTTGCACCGTCGGCGCCGTCTGCTCCAGTGGGGCCAGTTGCACCGTCTGCACCCGTCGGACCAGTTGCACCATCTGCGCCAGTGGAACCAGTGGGACCTGTCGGGCCAGTTGCGCCATCTGCGCCATCAGCACCAGTCAATCCGGTAGGACCAGTGGGGCCAATGGGACCCGTTGGCCC
>JAHDMJ010000014.1 GCA_018436095.1 Clostridia bacterium
AAAAATTCTTCGTCACTGGCCTGGCCTTCATCCTGAGATTTGGGTTTCGGCACTATTCGATGTTTCCTGGAGGTTTGCCCCTTCTTGGGGGGGCGGATTCTTATATTACCACCCTTCTTCTCCTTTTGCAACTACTTTTTTTGCTTTTTTTGAAAAAATTATAAAGCTTTGCAATATACCTTTATATTTTGTAAGGGATTAGGAGGATTAGACGGGGTGTCCGGCTTATCCGTTTCCGGAGGGCTGGGTTGCGGCAGGACCGGAAATTAAACAGACCGGCGGCGGCGATTTCATTAGTATTGGAAGAAAGCTTCCCGGCTTCTTAATGCTCCGGGGCTTGTCTCCAAAACTCTGCAGGCAATCGCCGCCTGTCCGGTCTCAGCTTTTTCTCACCGCTACTTTTTCTTTTCCGTTTCCTTATAAACCTGGCAATACAGCCGCCTCTATCTATATATTAGGAAGCTTACAGGAAGCTGTTCCAGGGGACTAACGGCACTATAATGGAAAAGATGAAAAATACCAGAATAACGATCACAACGCTTTTAATGAAACGCTCTCTTGTATTTTTAGACATTGGCCCAACCCCTTAAAGAAATATTGATAGGCCTATCATATCATAAAAAATGATATTGGGAAAGTTAAAGTGTCAGCATAGCCATGGAGTGTTTATGGAAAAATAGCCATTCAGCTTACTGCACAAAAATTGAGACAGTTCATTAAACGAAAAGAAGGATATACATAATCCAACAATGTCATTTAGTTTAGGCGCAAACAAAAACGGAAAGGGACAGAGCGGCCACCGATTGGGCAGCTTTTGTTCAATTTTTCCGGTTGTGTGTGGTTTCGGTCACCCGCCTGTGCAATTTTTGCGTTTGTACGTGATTTGCATGCTGGCTTAGAGGTAATTTAGCCAAATTCAGGCCGCTTCTGTGCAAATTTTGCGGTTGTGCGGTAATAACCCTTTTGCATTTCACATACAAACGCAATTTTTGCTCAACCGGCCCCGCCGATTTTCATACAAACGCAATTTTTGCACAGACGGGGGTCAGAGCCGGCAGCGCCGCAGCACCGTCACTACCCGGCGGGCGCCCCATGGTTCACCGCTCTTTTCTGGCCACTGAAAAAGTTGGTCAAGCCTGCCCGAATGTATAAAACTTAAACTTTTAAGTAGTTAGTCTGCCGGTAAGACGCCCTATTACATGGCTTTGCGCAGTTCTGCCAGCCTTTTTGTCAAAGCTTCAAAACCTTCTGCCGGATCGTCGATAGACAACACCGAGCTTTCAATAGGACAAATGCCGGTGCCGGTTCGGCCGGTGATCACATCCACGCAAAGACCGTACTGGCAGGGAATGTCTCTGGCTTCCAGGTACTCCCGTGCCGCCTTGCTCATGATTTCGCCATAGACAGATTTTGCACCGCCTAAAACTAAAATCATCGCCGCCGCTTTACCGATGATACGGTCCACCACGCAGCTTGCCGCCAGCTTTTCCTTTTCATATATAGTCAACAAGGGCGCCACACCTCTGCCGTCGGCAGTATATACAATGCTGCCTTCCTTGATAATTACGCAACTGGTCCCCTCTTCTTTGATCATCTTGCAGGCTTCCGTTAAAAGCTCCGGCTCCACACCCAGGATTCTTGCCTTTTCATCCATGTCGGCTCCCCTTTTCTCTTCCGCTAATTTATTTGTTTCCATTAATGAAAGCTTTTCCGTATCCCTTTGGGCAGTTTGAGCAGTTGTGACAACTTGCCCACTTTTCTCCACCGGCAAAGCCTTAGGAGTTCTTAAATATTTCTCCAGCCGTTTGACCAAAAAAGGCACCAGCAAAAGCTGGGCAATAATTCCCGGCAAGCCGGCAGCTAAGGCCGCCGTTACCGTCAAGGCCCGCAGGTTGCCGCCGCCGGCCAAAAACAAGGCCTGGAAGGCCAGAGCATAAAGGCCCCAGCCGCAAATCATGGCTAGAAGCAGCGAGGGATAGATAGGCAGCCGAAAATGGCGATAAGCCAAGCCGCCAACCAGAGCAAAGCCAATCAGTGTAGCCAGCATGATGGGCAGCATAGGATAGGCCGGCGGCATGCCCGTCAGCACAGAAGAGATTACCGGCGTAACAATAGCGCAAAGCACTCCGTATTTTGGCCCGCAAAGGAGGCCGCAAAGCAGGATGGGCAAATGCATAGGCAGCAAAACCGTGCCCGGCACCCCAAACATATGAGCAGTTGCGTAAGGCAAAACCAGCCCCAGAGCCGTCATCAAGGCCGCAGCCGTTAGTTGATGGGAAGAAGACCCGAGTTTGTTTTTCATGTTCGTTACACTCCTTCTTATCATAAAAAAAGATCAAGAATGCCCCCATGCTTGGGTGCCCTGATCCTTCATGGATCTTCTTCATCATCGTTTAGCGCTTATTCATTTATTCCAAATTATTAAATCCGGATCCATTCTTAGATATCTTGCAGAGCTGCAGCCCCGCTGTTTGCTTATTTACACTTTATACTCTCCGCCGCCGGCTGTCAATTCTATATATAACGACTCAGCAGAAAATTTTCAATTGTAAAGGCACGGCGATTGCCGCAGACGTCTCGTAATATTTGTGGTATGATGTTGACGGAGGGATGTCTGATGAAAATTGTGATTATCGATGGCCAGGGCGGCAAAATCGGCAGCCTGCTGGTAAGCAAAATCAAAGAAGCAGGTCTGGCGGTCCGGCTTTTTGCCATCGGCAGCAACAGCATTGCTACGGCCGCTATGCTGAAAGCCGGCGCCGACCACGGAGCCACCGGCGAAAATCCGGTGGTGATTAATTGCCGGGACGCCGACTTTATTATTGGCCCTATCGGCATCATTGCCGCCGACGCCCTGCTGGGAGAGATTACCCCTGCCATGGCCGCCGCGGTCAGCCAAAGTCCGGCACAAAAAATTTTGCTGCCTCTCAACCGCTGCAATCATTATATAGTAGGCGCCCAAGATCTGCCCGTTGCCCAAGCGGTGCCTTTGGCGGTAGACGTGCTTAAAGATCTGATGGCCAACAAGTCATAAGCCCTCATTTTCAATTTTATCTTCCATTATCAACTATTATTGTTAAAACAACCCCGCTATTGTTAAAACAACCCCGCTATTGTTAAAACAACCCCGCTATTGTTAAAACAACCCCGCTATTGTTAAAACAACCCCCGGCGGACCGGTTTGGCGGTTGCCGGGGGTTTGCTTATTGCTTTAGCCGTTGATGCAAATGCTTGTAATACTTCATTAATACCGTAATACCGTTTATGACTGCCCCCTTGTTTACATTTCCGGCTCCAATAAGCCGTAATGGCCGTCATGGCGTCGGTATACCACATTGATGAACCCTGTCTCGGCATTATTGAAAGCAAAGAATGTATGGCCTACCATGTCCATCCGGGTAATCGCTTCATCCAAATGCATGGGCTTGGCGGAAAACTGCTTGATCCGGACTTTCAGCTCATCGTCGTCATCCCTGGCAGGAGACAAGCCTGCTAAAGTAGGAAGCTTCGTCACCGAGAGCCGTCCTTTTTTGGAGAATCTTTCTTTGCTGCGAACCAGTTGCTTTTCCAGTTTATCCGAGACTAAATCTATGGCTGTAAATAAATCTTCATCCTCTTCTTCTCCTCTTAGGATGAAGCCATTGACCGGTATCGTAATTTCAATTCTCTGCCTGTTTTTCTCTCCGATCAAAGTCGCTGTAGCTTCCACATCTTTGTCCAAAAGCCTGTCCAACTTACTGAGACGCTTTTCTACATACTCCTTGGCTTTTTCTGATGCTTGAAAATTCCTGGCGCGAATCTGGATCTTCATCTTAAAGTCACCTCCAAGTAAGTTCGCTTATGATTGCAACCGGCGAAAAACCAAAAGCCGGCCCAATCATGTGCATGAATATAATATTCCCTATTTTAAAGGAAATTCCTTCTCCAGCCTTAATTCTTCACTAAAAATTCAACTATTGAAATAAGATTTTGACAGTGTTATAATAATTAAGGACAATTGAACAGCGTAAGTCTTCAGGGCAGGGTGAAATTCCCGATCGGCGGTACAGTCCGCGAGCGCTTCCGGCGCAGAATTGGTGCAACTCCAATACCGACAGTTATAGTCTGGATGAAAGAAGATGTTGCCGACCGTAGGTTTGAGCGTTTTTTGTAACGCCTTCAAGCTGTCAGTTTAGCACCTGAATGACACAACGTTCAGGTGTTACTTTTATTTGCGAGGTGTTTGTATATGCCGTCCCGTACCAAAATGCTGGTCAATCTGGCCCTTCTCAGCGCAATCTCTTATGTGGTCATGGTTTTCGGCCGTATTCCCGTCGTCCTTTTCCTTAAGTATGAGGCAAAAGACGTGATCATCGCTATCGGCGGTTTCATCTATGGCCCCTTGGCGGCCCTTTCCATGGCTGTGGTGGTAGCCTTTATGGAAATGGTCACCGTCAGCGACACCGGTCCAATCGGCTTTGTCATGAATCTGCTGGCCTCCGCTTCCTTTGCCTGCACCGCCGCCTTCATTTATAAAAAGATGCAAACCTTATCAGGGGCGATTACCGGGCTGATCAGCGGCGGTGTTTTGGCCACTGTCGTCATGATGCTGTGGAATTATCTGTTGACCCCTATTTTTATGGGGCTGGCCCGGGATGAGGTGGTCCCTTTGCTGCTGCCGGCTATTCTGCCCTTCAATCTGTTGAAAATGGGGCTGAACTGCACCCTCACTATACTGATTTACAAGCCGGTGGTCAGGGCTTTACGCAAAGCCAACCTAATCCCTCCCTCTACCGGCGGCCCCCAAGGGGAGAAAAAGCACACCGGCGTTTTACTGGTTGCCGCCGTCCTTCTGGCCACCTGCATATTGCTGGTTTTGGCCTTGCAAGGTGTCATTTAATTTTTAATTTTACAACCTTATTTAGCGTCTCGGGATAGTCCGGCCCGGCCTGTCCCGAGGCGCTTTTTTTGTATAAAAAAGGAGCCCTTACCGGGCTCCTGTTTGGTTTCTTTACTTTGTGCCTTAGGCCTTCATTACGTTGGCAGCCTGCAGCCCTTTAGGTCCTTCAACTATATCAAACTCGACAGTTTCACCTTCTTGAAGAGTCTTGAAGCCGTCCTGCTGAATAGCTGAGAAATGGACAAACACATCATTGCCATCTTCCCGTTCGATGAAACCGAAGCCTTTTTCCTTGTTAAACCACTTTACTTTGCCTTGCATGTTTTAATTCCTCCCAAAACATAATACGGAAATTGAAGACGGCGAAGGCCTTAAAAGCTTTCGCCGCAAGTCATCCATCAGAGTATAGCATCGGCAAATGAAAATGTCAAACGGGAATAACAGCAAAAAAATAGACAAAATTAGCAGTTTAATACTTTTCTATAATTGACATCTGCTGGAATTATTCAACAAAATTGTCCTCTCCGGGAACACTCCTTTTTCAGATTATAAGCTTTATGCATAGATAGTTTTGTTGTGCAAAAGTGTGGATAATGTGGACAACTTTGTGAATAACTTGCCGTTCTTGAGAAAAATATGTGGAAAAATACTTCTTGACAAACAGCTTTTATAAAGATTATGTCCATGGATTACATGACTTTTTTACTCTTTGTTTAATGCGTATAAAAAAGCTGAAATTATTGAAAAAAGTCAGGTTTTATCGAGATTTTTTCCTTGTGAAAAACAGCAAAAACCTATAGAGCATCAGCTTATTTAAGTTTGATATCTTTTTTAGGTTTTTAATGGATATTTTATGCCAGAGCCGCTGCCGCCGGCAAAAGTTAATCCCCATATAGGGTTATAGCCTTGCTGCCGCAAAATTTGTCCACAGCTTTCTAAAGTGGCGCCGGTAGTGACTACGTCGTCCACAAGGATAACGGCTGAGTACCGTCTTTTGCCGCTGCGGGGACTTGCCGTTTTGATCCCAGCCTCGGCGCCAGCCCATTGAAAGACTTGGTCCAAAACCTGGCGGCGCTGTTTCTTGTCCAAACCTGCCTGCACCTGTCCCGGCAGAGGCCGCCAAAGGAGTTCTTGCACCGGCAGTTTCAGTTGGCGGCTGATAACCTCAGCCAAAAGGCGGCTTTGATTATATCCTCTGGCCGCTTCCTTTGCCTGATGCATAGGCACAGGTACTAAACAAAGTCCGGTATCCGTTGGCAGTTGACGGCCCCGGGCTTCCCAGGTTTTGGACATCAAAAAACCCATAGGCAGGGCCAGCTCCCGCCGCCCATTGTATTTGAAAGCCATCATCTGCTGCCGGTACAAACCGGTATAGGGTACTGCCGCACTTGTACTGTCCAGGCTGGCCATTTTGCCAATCTCCCGCCGGCCGCCGCAGGGACCCCGGCAAGGTTGGCCGCTATCGAAGCTGCCGCAGAAAGGGCAGATGACGGCATTCTGCCGGAGCCGCAGCCAATCAAGGAGGCATTGAGGACAAAGACCGGCAGAAAGCCTGTTTCCCAGAATGCGGCCACCGCAAAATAAGCAGTTGCGCACTTGGGGAAACAGGCTTTCCACCAGACTATGCTTGATGACATTGAAAGATAGATTGAAGGGCGAAGGAATCAGTTTCTTATCCATGGTTTAAATATTATCCAGAATATTACATTTCCCTTCCGGAATTCCGGCGATCCGGATGTTTATTTAAATTGCCGCCAGCTCCTGATATAGGAAGTCGTTCAATACTTTGATATAGGTACCCTTCATGCCTAAGGAACGGGCATCAATGACGCCGGCGCTTTCCAGCTTCCGCAGGGCGTTGACGATCACCGAACGGGTAAGGCGGTACTCCTCGGCCAGCTTGCTGGCTACCAAAAAGCCTTCGCTGCCGTCGATTTCATTAAAGATGTGTTTGACTGCTTCCAATTCCGAATAAGACAGCACCTCTAAGGCTAGCTGTACTACTGTTTTCTTTCTGGCGTCCAGTTCCAGCTTCTGCTCCAGATTTCTCTGAATCTGCATGGCCGCTACATTAGCTCCATACTCCGCCAACAACATATCGCCGCTTTCGAAGTTCTTTTCATCCCGAATATAGATCACGGTAGCAATCCTGCCGGAAGCTCCCAGAGCCGGCACTACCAGGCAGTAGCCCTCCCGGCCCTTTCTGGCTAAATTGGCCTCGGCCTTCATCTGATTATTAATCCATTCCAGAGCCTGGGGCTTCATTACCCCCTCTTTAACCTCTTCCGGCAGAATCTGGGTCTGGCTGAATTCACCTTCACCTGCTTGTCCCAGCAAATTACCTTTACCATCGAGAATATAGACTTGCGCCTCCGTCAGTATCCTCAGGGACTGGGCCAATTCCGTAAGGCTAATCATCTGACCTGCCGCTTTTTGCAGCAATTGATTTAAGCGTCTGGTTTTTTCCAATAAAATTTCAATCTCCATAGTCATATCTCCTTTTATTTTGATTATTTGTTCTTGTACACAGCATTCCCTTAAATTTCAAATATATACATTACCTGGAATATATCGTTGATAAATTTTTCAGACCGCTGCCTCAAATTGGTTTGAAAGACTAAATTTGAGACGGCCTCCTTTGTATTGCGCCACGTCTTGCTTCCACTTGAGCAAAAATGCAGGTTTGTTAATCTTTGTCTTCGGAAATGTGCAAAAATGCAGGTTTGTAGACACCCCTTAGAGCTATGGAGGCCCATAAAACGGGTAGAAAGATATGTCATGGCTGTATTTAGAGTCCTGTCAGAAATCAGTCCACTACCTAACTGGCAAAATTACTTAAAATTGCTTCTGGCAGGGTCTGCAAACTAAGACAAACCTGCATTTTTGCACAAAATTGAGCTTCGGACAAGCTTAGTACCCCTCCCTAGTAGGGAGGGGTACAGCCAAGCGCTCTATATTTGGGATATGCCAATAGATTTAATTTTGGGGGGAATTAGACTATAACCTATTGCCCCCCTTCAGGTTAACAATAAAAAATTGCGCAAAAAAACCGTACACCCCGGCTTCGAACCAAACCTTCCGGACGTTACCCAGGCAGCCGGCTCAAATCAGGCTGCCCTGCGGCACACAAAAGAGTTTGCTTACTGCTGCTTCCTTCCGGACCTGACAGGGTTCACAAATTTTTGTTGCGCAGGACCCGATCGTCAACGCTGCTTACCTGGGTCAGACTCCACAAGGCTGGCCCTGGGCCGGGGAACTCCACCCCGCTAAGGCGGTTTGCGGGTACAGGGCACCGCCAGCTCCCCATGTAGTACGGTACCGCTATTATCGCATACTTTCCCGGCAAAGACAATTCTTTTTATTTTCCATTACAGTAAGAGCATGAGTAAACATCTTGGTAAATAAGCAGGAGGTTTTACTCATGCTCTTGCCCGCATTTTTCATCCAATAACATTATCTTTCCATCTTGACTTTTTCCCCAACTGTGCATATTATATATATACAGTTAGTTACAGTTATATACGCAAGGGCCTTTCTGAATTGGCCCTAAGGCAAGCACAATAAGGAGGCCCTGATGTGAATCTTATTTTATCCAACAGCTCACCGGTTCCTTTATATGAGCAACTGGAGCAGCAACTGAAGACGGCCATCCACAGCGGCGAGCTGCAGCCGGGCCAGCCTTTGCCTTCCATTCGCAGCCTGGCCGCCTCTCTGGCCACCAGCATTATCACCGTTAAAAGAGCCTATGATGATTTAGAAAAAGAAGGTTATCTATTTACCACTCCCGGCAAAGGCACCTTTGTTTCTGTGGATGGAGTAGCTGCTTTAACGGAAAGCCATTTGCTTCAGCTGAAAGGAGAATTGGCGGAATTGCTTCGCTCTTTTGAAGATGCTGGCGTCACCAGGTCGGAGGTCTGCCGCCTGATCCGGGATCAAGAAGTCTAGCAAAAGCCCTAACAAAAAACCTACTAAGAAATTTAGCAAAATATTTAAAAGAAAGCAGGTATACATAATGACCAATGCCATTATCATAAGGGGTCTTGAAAAAGCCCTGGGCAATTTTCATTTATCCATTCCCAGTCTTAACATACCCCAGGGCTATGTCACCGGCTTTATCGGTGAGAATGGAGCCGGTAAAACCACTACTATCAAGCTGATGATGAACGGGCTATTTCCCGACGCCGGCAAGATTTCCTTGCTGGGTACGGACAGCCGGCAAAAAGACCAAAGCTTTAAACAGGAAATAGCCTATGTGGGAGACCGGCCCGGTTTTCTGCCCCAGGCCACCTTAGCCCAGATTCAAGCTATATACCGCGCCTTTTTTCCCAGTTGGGACCAGGAACGCTTTCAACGCCATATCCGCTATTTTGACCTGAATCTCAAAAAGCCTTACAAAAATCTCTCTAGCGGCCAGCAAAAGGTCTTTGCTCTTTGCCTGGCCCTGGCTCACCATCCCCGGCTTTTACTGATGGATGAACCCACCGCCAATCTGGACCCCCTGATCCGCCAGGAATTTCTGGATATTCTGCGGCAGGAGCTGGAGCAGGAGGGCGTCACCGTTTTCTTTTCCAGCCACATCACCTCGGATCTGGACAAAATCGCCGACTACATTCTTTTTATCCACAAAGGCAAGCTGATGATGGAGCTGACGCCAAAAGACCAGCTGATGGATACCCACCGCCTGGTTAAAGGAGACAGCAAAAATCTGACGGCTGCCTGCCGCAGCCTGCTGCTAAACATCCAGGACAACGGCTTTGGTTTTTCCGGTCTGACTACGGATTTTCCGGCCTTCCAAGCCTTGGCCGGCGACGCCTTTGTCTATGATCTGCCGGCCCTGGAGGATATTTTTATCAATTATATAAGAGGTGAGCAAAAATGAATCCTGTATTTTCTTTAGTAAAATCCGATTACATCAAGCTGCTGGCCTTAAAAAGAACTATGCTGCTCTTTGCCGTAGCCAGTCTGGTTTTCAGCGTCATCCCTATACTTTTTAGCGCCGGTATCATCATCAGCGTTTACGCCGCCGTTTTTTCGGTGCTCTCTTATGACCAGGCCTCCAGCGTCCATCATTTTTATTGCGCCCTGCCGGTAAACCGCAGTCAAATTTATAACTCCAGCTATCTCTTCGGCTTTAGCCTCCTGTTTTTTCTCAGCGCAGTTATGGGTCTTGTGGCCTGGCTATCCTCTTTTTTTACCCCGCCGGATTTTACTGCCGGGGGCCTGGCTATCAACATATTGCTGGGCATCGGCGTAGGGATCATCTATCTGTCGATAATGCTGCCCTTTAATCTCTGCCTGGGCACCCAAAAAGCCAGGATCGTCAATATCCTGTTTTACGTAGGCTTTTTCATCTTCACGATGAACCACAGAGATGTTCTGTTAGGCATCGCTCTTTATCTATCCGAGCTCCCCTTTTATCTGGCCTTTTTACCGGTTTTGCTGCTTTTGTTTCTTTTTTACTTCCTAGGTTTAATAATATATAATAAGAAGGAATTCAAAGAGGAAAGCTAACCGATAAATAATGAATTGGGGAGGCGCCATGGTTACTCTTGAGAAATTATATAATTCCCTCCATGAAAAAACGGTAAAGGACGTTCTCGATCCCCGGCAGCTCAATTGCCTGCTGGAGCCCGGCAATCTGCCGCCGGTGTGGCGCAAAGGCCCTTGTGACTGCGAAGAAGCGGACAATGCCAGACAGTCCGGAGAAAAAACAGGCAAGCAAGCGCCCTGTGAGGCAGTTTGCCCCTTTGACGCCATCAGCCGTGACGATGACAACAACGGCGTTATTGACGGCCAGCACTGCACCGGCTGCGGCCTCTGCCTCGAGGCCTGCGCCTGCCGGACCAGGCCTTCTGCCGCCGCTAGCCCCCGGTCTTCTCAGGAGCTTGACGAAGAATCTGCCGGAAAAGCTGGCCCAGAACCTGCCGGCAGGTCTGCCGGAAAGCCTGTGGCTGGGTCTGCCGGCAGGTCTGCCGGAAAGCCTGTGGCTGGGTCTGCCGGCGAGTCTGCCGCCGCACAAGACGCAGAACCGGACACCGATTTGCTCAGAGAGCTAAGAAGCAATTTGGCTGCCCGCAAAGATTTATTTCCGGTATTGGAGCTTTTGCAGCAGCCCGCTCCCGTATATGCTTTAGTAGCGCCGGCCTTCATCGGCCAATTTGACGGAGATACCGATGAAGACAGCGCCGGGCGGCTGCGGGCGGCCTTCAAAAGTCTGGGCTTTGCCGGCATGGTGGAAGTGGCGCTTTTTGCCGATATCCTGACCCTCAAGGAAGCCTTGGAATTCGACGAAGCCATAAAAAATGAGGAGGATTACCTGCTCACCAGTTGTTGCTGTCCCGTTTGGCTGGCGATGATCCGCAAAAAATATGCTCATCTGATTTCCCATATCCCCCCTTCCGTCTCCCCTATGATCGCTGCCGGACGCACAATCAAGCAATTATTGCCGGAAGCCAAAACCGTTTTTGTTGGACCTTGCCTGGCCAAGAAGGCTGAAGCCCGGGAACCGGATTTGGCGGGGGCCATCGATCACGTTCTCACTTTTAAGGAAACGGCGGAGCTTTTCCGGGAGGCAGAGATTACTCCTGCCGATTTTACTCCGGATGCCAGGGAAAACACCTCTGCCGGCGGCAGAATCTACGCCGTCAGCGGCGGCGTCAGCCAAGCCGTCCGGGATACCCTAAGCCGGCTGCGGCCGGGAAGAAAAATCCCTTTAAAAGCAAAGCAAGCCGACGGTGTCGCCGGCTGCAAAGCATTGCTGGAAGAAGTGCAACAAGGCCTCCAGGGGGCCAACTTTATTGAGGGCATGGGCTGCAACGGCGGCTGTGCCGGCGGCCCGGCAGTATTGACCGCCAGGGACATCAGCCGGCCTTTGATCACCGCTTACAGCAAAGATGCTCCTTATGAGACTCCCGCCGACAACCCCTTTGTTCTGGAGCTTTTAGAAAACCTGGGCATCGCTACCGTAGAAAATCTTCGGGACCCTGATAATCTCTTCCACCGCAAGTTTTAGCTATCTTTTGATAAACTCCGTCCGGCCCTGCCGGTAGACCACATTGCCTGCCATAGCCGGGTCAGCGGCAGGATAATCCTCCCGGAAATGAGCCCCCCGGCTTTCTTGCCGCAAAAGGGCCGAACCTAAAATGGCTTCTGCCGTCAGCAGCAGATTGCCAGCTTCCAGCCAAAGCCGCAGCGATGCGGGCCTTTGGCTTTTTAATTGTTCGGTCAGAGCCGCCACCAGGGCTTTGGCCTCTTTAAGGGAGGCTTCGCTTCTGATCAGGGAAGCCTTTTCCCACATGGTTTTGCGCAGGGCGGCGATAATTGGCCTCGTATCCTCATGGCCCGGCTGCGGGCAGAAAGACTGAACTATCCGGGCAGCTTGCGAGGCCAGTTCTGCAGGCCTCTCGGCCCCCGCCGCCGCCTGATCCCCTGCCTTTTCTCTCACATATGCCGCCGCTGCCCGGCCGGCTCTGGCTCCGAAAACCGCACACTCCGTAAGAGCGCTGCCGGCAATACGGTTGGCGCCATGAAGGCCGCCGGTAACTTCTCCGCAACAATACAGGCCCGGCAGGCTGCTGCCGCCGTCGGCCTGCAGGGGGATACCCCCCATCATAAAATGGGCCACCGGTTTCATCAGGAATTGTTGGGTGTGGTATTTCCGGGCCAAGTCATAAACGGCGCTGCACTCGTTTTTGATATATTCCTGATCGGCGCCGCTGATATCAAAAATCACTTCTTTTTGGGCAAACATTTGGCGGGCCAGCACATCCCGGTTCTCCTGCTCTTTTTTAGGAAAGCCGGCCATAAACCGCTCTCCTTTTTCATTGAGAAAAACAGCCCCATGGTCAAAAACATCGGGAAAAATATTGGCTCTGCCGGGGCTGGCGATGCGGTAAGGATAAAACTGCACAAACTCCATGTCCTGCAGAGCAAGGCCCGCCCGCAAAGCCAGGCCGTAACCGTCCCCGGTAAGGTCTCTGGTATTGCTGGTGTTTTCGTAGACGAACCCGGCGCCGCCGCTGGCCAGAATCACGGCCTGGGCGGGCTGCACATAGAACCGTCCTTCCTTTTCCGCCAGCACACCGCAAACAGCGCCATCCCTTATTAACAGCTCAACCGCCATGTACCCCGCTTCTTCCCTGACCCGGGGCCGGGAAAGCAGCAGCTCCCGCATAGGCTCCGTCAGCCGGCGGCCGTATTTGGGCCGGCAGCAACTGAGATAGCGGTACATCTTGCCGTCTGATGCCGGTATTTCCTTTGATTCCAAGGGCAGCCCCAGTTCTTCTAACCCCTTTAATGCCGCCGCTCCCTCGTCCATCAGAATCTCCAGTAGGGCCGGATCACCTACTCCCTGGCTGGAAGCCAGAAAGCTGCGTCCGTAATCCTCCCGCAAGCCCGGCTCCTGGGGTGCATAACGGTGCACCGACAAGGCCACCAGGGAGGCTCCGGATAAACCCACCGGTTTTTTTGACAGCAGAACTACTTTGGCTTCAGGATTTGCGCCGCTGACAGCCAAAGCTGCCTCCATGGCCGCCAGGCCGCCGCCGATTATTGCCACATCCGCTTCCTGCAACAGGTTGATCATATCTGCCTCCCTCTTTTCTTCCTTCTATCCTTTTAGTCTATATAACGGACAAACTCTGCCAGGTCTTTGCGGGGCCTTTCCTGGGGTTCTTCACCGGCATAGCCCAAAGGCGTCACCGCCACAATCATATCGGCAGCCGGAATATCCAGCAGCTCTCTGATTTTGCCGGCGTCAAACATACCCAGCCAGCAAGTGCCTAACCCCAGCTCCGTAGCTTTCAGCATCATCAGCGTCAGGGCAATGGAGCAGTCGATGGGATTGGCAGCCTGGCCGCACATCATCGTCCGGTTGTTGGTACCGCAAACCACCATAATAGCCGGCGCTCTGACAATCCATTGCTGCTTGGCAAATGCCTCTTCAAGCTGATTGAGTATCTGAGGATTGCGTAAAAGGATACAGTACCAGTTTTGACTGTTTCTGGATGTAGGCGCCCGCTGGCCGGCTTCAATAATCTCCCATATTTTCTCATCCTCTACGGGTTGGCTTTTGTATTGGCGGACACTTCTTCTGCTGTTGATAACTTGCGATAGTTCCATAGGATTTCCTCCTTCATTATAATAAGGCAATTGCATAATCTATTTTTATCTTACCTTATGGGGCTTCCCCTGTCTACCATTGTCTTCCTTTTCTGCAGGACAAGAGCATGAGTAAAATTTAGCCGGCGGAGAGTGAGCCTAGATGATTTGGCCTTTTTTGCAAAACCTGCCTTCTCGTTTATAAAATATTTTACTCATGCTTTTGTCGTTTATTGCCCGGGAAATAAACGTTTGTTTTTCCGGCAGGTATGATATAATAACCTCTAAAGAGGTATCATAAGACCATAGCCATAGTCCCCAACTGAAAGGAGATTACACTATGATGAGGATTTTTGATCTGCATTGCGACACACTATTAAAGGGCACCTCTTTTGCAGGCAATACCGGCCATATTGATTTGGACCGTCTGCCGGCCAATTCCCAGTATTGTCAATGCTTTGCCATGTTCATCCACGACAGGTACAGGCTGGAGCTGGCTATTGAAGAAGGCGAGAAGCTTTACAGCAATTTTCAGCAAAATATGGCGGAGCTGTCGGACAGGATCTGTCAGGTCAGGACAACCAAAGATATCGGCGAGGCTTTTGCCGCCAATAAGGTGGCTGCCCTGCTGACCATCGAAAACTCTTCGATTTTTGCCGGCGACCTGGACCGCATCAATCTCATGGCTGAACGGGGCGTCCGTCTGGCCAGCCTCACCTGGAACGGCGCCAATGAGTTGGCCGGCGGCGCCAGCGGCTATACCGAATGGGGTCTAACCGATTTCGGCAGGCAGGCTATTGGCCGCATGGAAGAGCTAGGTATTATTTTGGACGTATCTCACGCCAACGATAAATCCTTCTGGGAAACGGTGGACTTGGCCACTAAGCCTTTCATTGCCAGCCATTCCAATTGCCGCAGCGTCTGCAATCACCGGCGCAATCTCACCGACGATCAGATCCGGGAAATCGGACGTATGGGCGGTGTGATCGGGTTAAATTATTACATCAACTTCCTGAAAGAAGACGGTGAAGTGGCCGGCTGGGATGATTTGCTCCGCCATATAGACCGCATGCTGGAATTGGCCGGCGATAAAGTACCGGCTCTGGGCTCTGACTTTGACGGCGCCAAAACTCCGCCCTTCTTGCAGTCGGTGGCTGATGAGGCCGGTTTATATGACGCCATTTGCCGGTCCAGCTTGGGCAAAGCTGTTGCCGACCGGGTCTTCTTTGATAATGCCTACGAATTCTTCAAAAAATTCGATTGAGGTTCGCCGGGTCCCCATTGCCGTCTTGACATTTACTGCAATTAGGTATTTAATTGGTGCAGGAACAACTAAATAGAAAAAACAATCGGTTGCCTTACAGGCATTAATAGGGAATGCGGTTAGAATCCGCAACAGCACACTTTACTGTAAAAGCTACGAAACACAGATTTGGCCACTGGAATCATTCCGGGAAGGCTTGTGGATTAGGTCTGAAGCTTTGAGTCAGGATATCTGCCGGTTGTTTCTCAAAAATCCTTTGGTGGTGAAGGGATTTCAGGCTGGCTTTTGCGTTCACCGGGGGTATTCTGACCCCCGGTTTCTTTGTCTTAACGCCTATTTTAAAGTCTTGCTGTGTCCTTTTGCCGCCGCACCTGCAAGGAGGTGGTCAAAGACTTTTCAGAAAGGCGACGAGACAATAATTTCTATTTCTTGACATCAATAGAATGAAACGCAAAGGAGAAAATTCATGAAACGCAATATCCTTTCCCTCTTTAGTATCCTGTTGTGCCTGGCCCTGCTTTTATCGGGCTGCGGCGCCGGTCAGCCTGCCGCCCCTGCGGAGCCCCAGGTCTCCCAGCCCGCCGAGGCCCCTGCCGGCAATGAAACGATCACCCTCACCGATAATATGGGCCGCCAGGTAGAGCTGCCCTACCCCATAAAAACCGCCGTGGTGGCCAACCGTTACAATAGTGAACTGATCCGGGCCTGCGGCGCCATTGACCGGGTCATTGCCGTGGATACAAATACGGCACAGGACCGGGATTATTGGGGTATGTTTGACCCTGACAACGTCATTGGCAAAGGCCAAACGGAGCTTAATTACGAAAAAATCGTAGAGCTGAATCCTCAGGTGCTGATTCTTCCCGACAACGGCAGCGTCACCGAAGCCGAAGAAAAGTTAGAGCCTTTCGGTATCAAAGTATTTGTCATCTCCGGTTACGATACCGCCGATTTCAAAAATCAATGCGATAATATCGGCGTCATGTTCGGCGTCGAAGAATCTGCTCAAAAATTCTACAATTACTTTAACGACATTCAAGTTTATATTGAGTCTCAGCTAAAAGACCAGCCCCAGCGCAGCATGTATCTGGAGACTACCACTAATTATTCTACCGTTGTTCCCGGCAATGCTTTTTACGGCATGAGCCTGGCCTCCCATGCTTATAATATTTTCAGCGAAAATATCGATACCATCAACGCCAGTGAAGTGGACCCCGAAGAAGTGATTGTACGCAAGCCCGATTGCATTGTCAAACTGATTACTCCGGCTCAGGCCCTGCAGGGAACGGGCCTCTATCATCCCCCGGTTAAGCAGCAATTTATCGACACTGTTGCCGAAATTAAAAGCCGCCCGGGTTGGGATGAAATCCCTGCCGTGAAAAACAACAATATCTTCCTGATGACTCAGTTTAGCCACGGCGGCGCTTCCAAGCTGGTGGGTGCGGCTTACATCGCCAAATGGGTCTATCCTGATCTGCTGCCCGATTTAGACCCCGATGAAGTCTTCCGGGCCTGGATGGAAGACTTCCAAGGTTTTGAAAACATTGAAGGCCACTTCTTTGCCGCTAAGGAACTTTCCTAAGCCATGAAGAAGCCCTTGCTTTCTCAGCACCCTTTGGAACAAGAATATAGCAGGAGCAGCCGCAAAGCCGTGCTGCTTCTGCTGTTTTGCAGCCTGCTGGTTTTGGTATGCGGCCTTTGGTTCACGGCGGTGGGCACTGCCGACGCTACGCCCTCAGACATTTTCGGCGCTCTGCGGGGAGCTTTTTTCCAGGGCGGCCGGCTGGAAAACGCCAACCAAAAAATTGTACTGCTGCTGCGGCTGCCCCGTATCTCCCTGGCTATTTTATGCGGGGCCGGTTTATCGGTATCCGGCGCCGCTTTGCAAGGCGTCACCCGCAACCCCTTGGTAAGCCCCTTTACCGTAGGTATTTCCTCGGCGGCAGCTTTCGGCGCCTCCTTATCTATCGTTTATGGTGTGGGACCCCTGGGCGGCACCAATACCGGCATCGTCATCAGCGCCTTTGCCTGGTCCCTGCTTTGCGCCGCCGTTGTGTATTTTATCGCCAGCCGTGCAGGCATGAGCCCGGAATCGATCATTCTCACCGGCATTGCAACCAACTACCTTTTTAACGCCTGCGACAGCGTGGTAAAGTTCTTTGCCAACGATTATCAGCTGGCGGCGGCTGTGCAATGGTTGTTTGGCAGCCTCAACGGGGCCGTCTGGCCTCAGGTTTTGGTGGTACTGCTGTTTGCCCTGCCCTGCCTGGCCGGAATTTATAGCTTTGCCCAGCCCCTTAATATCTTGGCGGGAGGAGATGATGATGTTTCCCGCAGCCTCGGCGTTTCTCCTGCCTTTGTCCGCATTTCTGTGGGCCTTTTATCCGTATTGCTCACCGCCTCCATCATCAGCTTTACCGGGGTAATTGGCTTCGTGGGCCTGGCCGGGCCTCATATTGCCCGGCTGCTGATCGGCAGCGATCACCGTTTCCTGTTGCCCTTTTCGGCTCTCAGCGGCGCCCTTCTTGTGCTGGCAGGCGATACCATTGGCCGGATCATCCTTTCCCCGGTCAATGTCCCGGTAGGAATTGTGGTTTCTTTTCTGGGCGTCCCCATCTTCATTCACTTGATCTTGAAAGAACGCCGGGAGGTGTCCTGATGTACCTGCAGATAAAAGACCTGAGTTTTTCTTATGGCGGAACCGCAGTGCTGAGCCATATTTCCTTCTCAGCGCCAAAGGGTCAAGTGGTAGGCCTTTTGGGACCTAACGGCGCAGGAAAAACCACCCTCCTCAAATGCGTGGGCTGCATGCTCCCCGTCAGGCAAGGGGATATCCTTCTTGATGATAAAAGCCTCTTGTCTTTGCCCCCCAAAAAACGGGCCCGCAAAATCGGCTATGTGCCCCAAAGCTCCGGCCGGAGCATGGCTTGCCGGGTAGTGGATATCATTATGATGGGCCGGATTCCTTATCTGCGCTTTCGTCCCAGCAGCCAGGACCGGCAAATCGCTTTTGAAGCTATAGAGCGTTTGCACCTGGAGGCCTTGGCTTTCCGGCAATTCGACGGTCTTAGCGGTGGGGAGCGGCAGCGGGTGCTGATGGCCCGGGCTATCGCCCAACAGCCGGAACTGCTTTTGTTGGACGAGCCCACCAGCAATCTGGATATGAAGTATCAGCTTGAAACCATCCGCCTTGTGCGTAACTATGCGGCAGAAAAGCAAGTAACCACAGTGGTTTCTATCCATGATCTCAACCTGGCCTCTATCCTCTGCGATCAGGTGGTTTTATTTAAAGACGGCGCCGCTTTCGCCCAAGGGAATAGTCAGCAGGTTTTTACGCCGGAAAACATCCGGCAGGTTTACGAGGTGGATGTGGATATCGCTGAATGGCAAGGCCGTAAACAAGTTTTTTTCGCCCGATTGTGAGCAAAAGGGAGCGCCTCATTTGAGGCGCTCCCTTGGTATTAAAAACTGCTATGCATATGAAAACATCGGGCTTAAAACAATCCGGCCACCGGCGTATATTCCTTACCCTGAGCCTGGGCCACCGGCTGGTAGGTCAGCTTGCCTTTATATGTGTTAAGTCCCAGCAGCAGGGCCGGGTCATCCTTCAGGGCCTGCTCCGCTCCTTTGCTGGCAATCTGTAAAGCGTAAGGCAAGGTAGCATTGGTCAACGCAAAGGTGGAGGTCCGGGGCACAGCGCCGGGCATATTAGCCACGGAATAATGAATCACTCCATGCTTGACGAAATAAGGATCTTCATGGGTGGTGATGCGGTCAATGGTCTCAATGGATCCGCCCTGGTCAATAGCCACATCCACCAGCACGGAGCCGGGCCGCATGGACTTGACCATTTCTTCCTTGACCAGCTTGGGGGCCCTGGCTCCCGGGATCAGCACCGCTCCTACCACCAGGTCTGCCTCTTTGACGCATTTGGCGATATTATAATTGTTGGACATTAACGTAACAATCCGGCCCATAAACAAGTCATCCAAATAGGCTAAACGGCTGGCGGACACATCCAGCACCGTCACTTGAGCCCCCATGCCCACCGCCATTCTAATAGCGCTGAGACCTACGTTGCCGCCGCCGATAACCACCACCTTGGCCGGTTCCACGCCGGGAACCCCTCCCAAAAGGATGCCGGCGCCGCCCCAGTTTTTCTCCAGCAACCGGGCTCCTATCTGAATGGACATGCGGCCGGCCACTTCGCTCATGGGGGATAATAAAGGAAGGGCTTTATTCGGCAGCTGTACAGTTTCATAGGCTATGCCGATGACCTTCTGCTTCAGCAAGGCTTCCGTCTGCTGCGGGTCCGGCGCTAAGTGCAGATAGGCAAAAAGAATCTGATTTTCCTTCAGCAAGCCGTATTCCGGGGCTAAGGGCTCCTTTACCTTAATGATCATGTCGGCGGCGCTATATATCTGCCGGGCATCGGCCCGTATTTCACCGCCGGCGGCCTCGTACTCCGCATCGGTAAAACCGGTCCCCAATCCCGCATTGGTTTCCAAATAGACTTTATGCCCGGCTTTTACGAAAGCATCCACTCCGGCAGGAGTTAAGCCTACCCGGTTTTCCTGGGCTTTGATTTCCTTTGGTACACCTATAATCATTTCCCTTATCTCCTTTCAAGTAGTTAGTCTTTCCTTTTAAGCTCCGGCAATACGGAAAATTGGTTTTTGGTAGAAGACAATACCACCAGAGTACGGGTCAGAGATACGCCAGGTATAGACTTGATCTGATTGAGCAATTCTGTGAGGGTATCGGTGGAATTGGTTATCACCTTCAGCAAAAAGTCAAAATCGCCGGTGACATAGCTGCATTCCACAATCTCCGGATTTTTGTTGATTTCGTCAATGAATTTATCATTATGCTTTGGATGCTCCAAGCTCACCGAGATAAAGGCGCTAACATCCTTGCCGACTTTCTTGTGGTCCAAAATCACGGTATACTGCCGGATCACGCCGGAAGTCTCCAGCTTTCTCATCCGCTCAATGACGGCGGAGACAGACATATTGACCCGCTCTCCAATTTCCGAAGCGTTTATTCTGGCATTCTCCTTTAGGCACTTAATGATTTGGATATCAATACAGTCAATACGAATCATTCCTCATCGCCCATCTTCCAAAATTTTTTCTTTATAATAATACTCTGTACGAAAAAAGTAAATAGAAAACTTTTATTTCCGAAATTATTTTTGAAAAAAATTTTTTCCCGCTAAAAAATGAGGTTCAGGTTTTGTCAACCCGCCTCATTTTTTGTCAAGCTGCTATTAAGCTAAGTTCCATATCAGGGCCAATGAAAAATGATCTTCGGCTCTTCGCCGCCGGCCGCCGATATCCTGCCGGTTTCTATGGAGCAAACTGTGCCCAGAGGGATCGTAGACAGGGGAATGCAATGGCCGGATTTCACGTTGTAAATCACCGGCTTATTGTAGCCCGTAAAGAAATCCCGCAGCAGCTCCTCCACCAGATAGCCGGGATCCCGGGGGTTGCTTTGGCCCCCAAAATCCCCTACGATAACGCCGGCAGCCTGGTCCAGCTTGCCGCTGTATTTCAGGTGGTAAAGCATCCGGTCCACATGCCAGGTGGTTTCATCCACATCTTCGATAAACAGGATTCTCCCTTTGGTATTGATTTCATAAGGCGTACCCAGCATGGAGCAGATCAGGGCAAGATTGCCTCCCGCAATAGTTCCCTCAGCCTGGCCGAAGCGCAGGGCTTTAAAAGGCTCTCCCTCAGGATTTTTCAGTTCCAAACTGCCCGTACTACCCAGGGCCAGAGCCGCCTCGAAAGACTCCTTGGTAAAATCATCATAGTCCTCCAGCATGTTGGCGGAGACCATGGGACCGTGGAAGGTTACCATACCGGCTTGCTGGTTCAAAAATACATGAAAATTGGTAATATCGCTATAACCCACAAATATCTTAGGGTTGGAGCGGATCAGCCGCAGGTCCAGCTTATCCATGACCTGACAGCTGCCGTCCCCGCCCCGCAGGCAAAAAATAGCCTTGACTGCCGGATCGGCAAACATGGCGTTGATATCCGCCGCCCTGGCTTCTGCCGGACCGGCCAGGTAGCCGTGAAGGGCACTGTAAATTCCGTTGCCTTCCTTGACTTTATATCCCCAGCTCTCCAAAAGAGCCTTGCAGGCTTCAACCCGGTCAGCGGGCACCGGAGAAGAAGGAGCAATTAAACCGATGGTATCACCCAATTTTAGAGCCGGTGGAAATATCATAGCGCAAACCTTCCTTCCAAAGCTAAGTATTGATCGAAGAGCAAGCGGCTGACCCGGCCGCCGTAGACATAAGATTCATGGTTCTTGTGATACTGCTTGTCGCTGAAACCTTTGGTAAACAAGGCCAAGGCATAGCTGCCCCAGGGGGTGCCTACAATGCCGCCGTCATTGCGGCAGGCATTCATGGAGCCGCTTTTGGAAGCCAGGTAAATAGGACTCTCCTTGCCGTAATTATCCTCGTCAAAATAATAAGGAGGCAATAGATAAGTCAGGGCCGTATTAAAACGCTGCTGTTTAAATATCTCCAGCATTTGCCGGTCCCCCGGGGAGCCCGTTAATTCCTCTGCGGCCAGCCGCTCAAAGAGACGGCCGTAATCCCGGGGCGTAGTGGTACCCAGCCGGGCCCAGCCCCCTTCCCCCAGCTTGCAGTAAAGCCGGGTGCCGGTAAAGCCCATTGCGGCGATGGCTTCATTAATCTCGTCCAGCCCTATATAGTCTATGAGCATATTGGTGGCAATATTATCACTAATAATAATCATCAGGGTAGCTAAATTTTTGACTGACAGGGCAGTGCCTAATTCCAAAGCCCGCAGCAGACCGCTGCCGTCAATAAAGTTTTCCCGGGTATAGGCCAGCATGTGATCCAGATTTTTTTTGCCGGCGGCCGCCTTTTGAAAGAGCACTGCCAGAATAAAGGACTTAATGGTGCTGGCCGTCTCAAAGGGTTCGTCGGCATTTATAGCCACCACCCGGCCCCGCAGGTCCGAGGCGTAGATGCCCATAATTCCGCTGAAGCTCATGATCTCCCGTTCTATGCGTTTTTCCAAAGTCATTTCCTGCCGCATGCTGTCTTGCATTCTTATGACCATTCCTTTTCTTATCGATTCGCCTTAAAGCATCAGGCTGTCACCAAATGGCAAGCTACCTGCCGGCCTTCTATGTTTCGTAAAACCGGCACCTCCTGGCTGCAGCGCTGCACAGCCAAGGGGCAGCGGGTATGAAAACGGCATCCTGCGGGAGGCTTTACGGGGCTGGGCATTTCGCCGGTGAGAAAGGCTTTTTGTTCCTTGCGCAAATGGGGATTGGGTTTAGGCACCGCTTCCAGCAGAAACCTGGTATAAGGGTGCTTCGGCGCCCGAAAAATCTCCTCCGTAGGCCCTACTTCACAGATCTTACCCAAAAACATGACACAGATCCGGTCGGAGATATAGCGAACCACGCTGAGGTCATGGGAAATGAAAAGATAGGTAAGCCCCATCTCCTTTTGAAGGTCGTGCAGAAGATTGAGAATCTGGGCCTGAATGGAGACATCCAGGGCGGAGACGGGCTCGTCACAGACGATCAGCTTGGGATTTAAAGCCAGGGCCCGGGCAATGCCGATGCGCTGCCTTTGGCCCCCGGAAAACTGATGGGGATAACGGTTGGTAAATTCCGGCCGGATACCTACTTTTTTCATCAGTTCCTTGACTCTGGCTTCCGTCTCTTTTTGGCTGCCATAGATCTGATGGGTATTTAGAGGCTCGGCAATAATCTGGGCCACGGTCATCCGGGGATTTAAGGAGGCATAAGGATCTTGAAAAATAATTTGCATCTTCTTACGCAGATGACGCAGCTCTTCTTCCCCCAGCTCCGCCAGATCCCGGCCTTCAAAACGCACGGTGCCGGCGGTGGGCTCCAAAAGCCGCAGAATCAGCCGGCCCATGGTGCTTTTGCCGCAGCCCGACTCCCCCACCATGGCAAGGGTTTCACCTTCATAAATGTTCAAGCTCACATCGGTAACCGCATGAACCACCATCTGGCCCCGGCGGATATTGCCGGAAAGCTTGAACTCCTTTACCACATTTTCCGCTGCCGCCAAAACCTTGGCTCCATCATGATTTAATGTATTATTCATCGGCGCCGCCTCCTTGGTCCTTTTGATAAAGAAAGCAACGGACCTTATGGTTTTTACCGCAGTCATAAAGCTCCGGTTCCCTCTCCCGGCATTCCGGCATGGCGTATTCGCAGCGGGGAGAAAACCGGCAGCCCTTAGGCAGCCGCAGCAAATTAGGCACCATACCTTTGATATTATATAGTCTTTGCTTCTCTTCTGTAGGTTTAGGTATGGAATTCAGCAGCCCTTTGGTGTAGGGATGCTTCGTATGGTCAAACAGCTCAAAAACCGGCGCTTGCTCCATCACCTTGCCGGCATACATAACGTAAACAAAGTCGCAGATTTCCGCCACCACTCCCATGTTGTGGGTGATCAGCATAATAGAGGTATTGGACTTCTCTTCCAACCGCCGCATCAGATGGAGAATCTGAGCCTCGATGGTCACATCCAGGGCGGTAGTAGGCTCATCGGCAATCATCAGCTTGGGCTGACAGACCATGGCCATAGCAATCATTACCCGCTGCCGCAGGCCGCCGGAAAGCTGATGGGGAAAGGAATTAAAACGCCGCTCCGCCTCGGGAATACCCACGGCTTTAAACATTTCAACAACCTGTTGGCGGGCCTCCTGTTTGCCCACCTGCCGGTGGACAGTGATAGCTTCGCTAACCTGCCGTCCCACCGTATACACGGGATTCAGGGAGGTCATAGGTTCCTGAAAAATCACGGAGACTTTATTGCCCCGGATATTCCGCATTTCCTTGACACTTTTGCCCACCAGCTCTTCGCCGTCCAGCATGATGCTGCCGCCGACAATACGTCCCGGCCGGCTGACCAACTGCAAAATCGACATAGCCGTAACGCTTTTGCCGCAGCCCGATTCCCCCACAATGCCCATAACCTGTTTTTCGGGGATGCGGATGCTGACGCCGTCCACTGCCGGCACTACGCCCTTTTGAGTAAAAAAGTGGGTCTTTAAATCTGTGATGGCCAGCATTTCCTGAGCCTCTGCCGCCGTATCTGCCGCCATATCCATTATCCTATCGGCTGCCCTGCCGGCTGCCAAATTCGTCATCATACTAATCGCCTCCTAATCCTTCAGATAGGGATCCAGGGCATCCCGGACACCGTCACCCAAAAAATTGAAAGCCAGCACAAAAACCAGAATGGCTACGCCGGGAGCGATGGCCAGCCAGGGATACTCAAATAAAAAGGGTTTGCAGCGGAAGACCATCAGACCCCAGCTGGTGGAAGGAGGCTGGGCCCCGATGCCGAGAAAGCTGAGGCTGGCCTCGTCCAAAATCGACTCGGGGATATTGAGGGTCAGCAGGACGATTAAATTGGGCAGGCAGTTGGGCAGGATGTGGCGAAACATAATGGTGCTTTTTTTAACTCCTAAAGAGCGGGCAGCCTCCACAAACTCCTTTTCTTTCATGGACAAGGTCTGAGCCCGGATTACCCGGGCCGTCCTGGCCCATTTGACGGCAGCCAGAGCAAGGAAGATGCTGATAATACCGCCTTTTAAAGTATAGGAAACCACCATGGCCAAAAGCAATGAAGGAAAGGCCAGCACCACATCGGCCAGCCGCATGATCACAAAATCGATCTTGCCGCCGTAAAACCCGGCAAACAGTCCCAAAACCGTACCGATAATCATGGCCACGCTGGTGGGAAAAAGGCCGATCATCACGGAAACCCTGGTGCCGTACAGCAGGCGGGTAAAATGATCCCGGCCCAGTTCGTCGCAGCCCAGGATATGCTCCCGGGAAGGAGGAGCCAGCCGGTCCTTCAGGGAGGTTTTGTTGGGCTCATAGGGCGTCAGAAAGGGGGCGAAGGCCGCCGCCAGACACATAAGAACAATAACTACAAATGAAGCTGCCGCCAATTTGTTTTTGCGCAGCATGGTTTTAATTCTGTCCCCCATGGTCTCGTTATCCAGAAGCTCCGCATCAATATCTTCTGCCGGCGGCAGGCCCAGATCCGGTGGGAGGTTTTGATCATTTAAAATAAGAATATCGCTGTTTTGCATGGTATCACCTACTCTACTCGGATTCTGGGATCAAGGAAGGCATACAGCAGATCCGCCACCATGTTGCCGATAATAATGATTGCAGTGATAAACAGGACGGAGCCCTGCAAAAGGGGCATATCCCTGGTTCCCATGGCGTCCACCGTAATCCGGCCCAGGCCGGGGATACCAAAAATACTTTCCGTCATCACGGCGCCGCCTAAAAGGCCGGCCACCTGCATAGCCATCATGGTTACCACCGGCAGCATGGCATTTTTTAGGGCGTGGCCTACCACCACCACCGTTTCTCCCAGGCCCTTGGCCCTGGCCGTACGGATATAATCATTCTTCATGACCTCAAGAAGATTGGAGCGGGTGAGGCGGGCGATAGTACCCGCCGACTGCCAGCCCAGTACGATAGCCGGCAAAATGTAGTACCGGGGGCTGTAATAGCCGGTTACCGGCAGCCAGCCCAGTTTAAAGGCAAAGAGGTATTGCATCAGCAGGCCGGCCCAGAAAACCGGCAGGGATACCCCCATAAGGGAAAAGGACATGAAGGCCCTGTCCACCAGCGTATTTTGTTTCACCGCCGATAAGATGCCGGCGGGAATGCCGATGATCCAGGCCACCAAGGCGGCGTAGATAGCCAGCTTGATCGTATGGGGAAAGGCCTCCCGGATCATGGCCGATACATCACGCTGCAGCTTGTAAGACATGCCGAAATCGCCCCGCAGGGCATTGACCATATATCTGCCGAATTGCACCAAGATGGGATCATTAAGACCCATCCGTTCTCTGAAAACCTCGATAAGCTCCGGCTTGATATGCTCCCGCATCATGACGGTTACGGGATCTCCCGGCACCACATTTAGCAGGACAAACAGGATCAAGGATACTGCAATCAAAACCGGAAAAGCTACCAGTATTCGTTTTATTATATATCTAGCCATATGATTGCTCCTGTTCAGGCCGGGCAGCAAAGGAGCTGTCTCAAGTCAGACCTCAGGCAGTGTTTATAGTCTTCGGTTTAAAACCAACAGGCTATAAAGCATTTGAGGCGTTGGTGAGACAGCCCCTTCTACCCTGGCAAGGGTTGCGGCTGTTGAGCCTAATTCTCGATACGCAAGCCGTCGTAATAATACCAGCCGTCACTCCAGCCATTCCAGGAAGGCTTGAAGCCTTTAAGGCGATCATTGACCAGGAATACATGCTGTACGCTGTATAAAGGAATCCAGGCGGCTTCCTCTTGGATAACTGCAATTTCCAAAGCTTGATATTCTTTTTCTCTAGCCACCGGGTCTACGATAGCCCGGGCGTCCACGATCCGTTGGGACAGGGCCGGGTTATTGAAATTGAAGGAACGCTTCACCGTGTTGCCGGGGGCGAAGAAGGTATAAATGAAATTGTCCGGATCATTGTAGTCGGCAGACCAGGTGCTGGTGTAAGCGGGCAGCTTGCCTTCGGCTCTGGTGGCAAACCAGGTGGCGCTGTCCATGGAATCGATGGTAACCTTCAGACCGATATCCTCTAGCAGGGAGGCCAGCAGCTCCACCCTGGGCAGAGCCGAGGTGCTGGAACTGTCGTGGGCGATGGTCATCTCAAAACCGTCGGGATAGCCGGCTTCGGCCAGCAAAGCCTTGGCCTGCTCGGGATCATAAGGAATCTCCGGCAGATTAGGATTGTAGCCCATAACGCCGGCGGGGAAGATGCCGTAGCGGGGAGTGCCCCGGCCGCCATTAAGGGCGTCTACCAAGCCTTGGCGGTCCATGGCCATCTGCAGGGCTTTTCTTACCCGCACATCATCAAAGGGCTTGATCTGCTGGTTAAAAGTGAGGTATAAAATACCTACCCGGTCACCTGAAATGATATTGTTGGCATATTTAGGACTGTTGGTGAAATACTCCAACTGGCTCAGGGCAAACTCAGTGTCAAAGACGTCCAGCTCCCCGGCTTCAAACATCATCCGCATGGTTTCGGCGTCGCTGATGATCTTCCAGGAGATGCCCTCCAGCTCCGGCTGCTTATCCCAATAGCCGTCGAAGCGTTTGACTAAAAGCTCGTCATTGAGCACCCATTTGTCGAAATAATAAGGGCCGGTGCCGATGGTCTTATCCGCCGCCAAACCGAAATCCTTGCCGGCGGCTTCCGTGGCTTCTTTGTCCAGAATGCCCATGGCCGGGGCAGCCATTGAGGCAATAAAGGGGCCGAAGGGCACTTTCAGCTTCACTTTGATCGTATAATCATCCACAATGGTGACGCCGGATAATTCTTTGGTGGTGCCGGCCATAACCTCATCGGAGCCTACGATGGGATCTACGAAGTCCTGGTTTTTGGCGCCGGTTTCCGGCCAGAGCATCCGCTCAAAGGTGTACTTGACATCTTCTGCCGTAAAATCATTGCCGTTGTGGAATTTAACGTCCTTCCTCAAATAGAAGGTGTACTCCAAAGCATCTTCGCTGATTTCCCATTTCTCAGCCAGGCTGGGAATCAGCTCGGTTTTGCCGGGGCCGGTGGTGACAGCCTCAGCCAGCCGGTTGAATATCATAAAATTGACGCAGAAAAACTCTGTGGTCTGCTGGGGGTCGCAGGTGTCCGGCTGAGGATTGGTGACCATCCTCATGATGTTTTCATAGCCGGGAGCCACTTTGGCGGGAATGCCGGAAGCAGCCGGTTCGGTAGCCGCCGGAGCTGTAGGGGTGGTGGCCGGCGGTGTGGAAGCGGCGGGGCTGCCGCAGCCGGCGAAGGCGCCTAATACAAAGAGTACCGTTAAAAGTAATGCTAAAGTCTTTTTCTTCATGAAATTCCCTCCCTTTTCAAATGATACCAAGAAATACAAACATTAGAATTTTTGGAACACTCCCCCTTATTTTTTTATGATTCTCAATATTCTGCCTTTTGCTTAAGGCTTTTTTGCCATTAATTTCTTTTATTTTATTCGACGGATCAAGAATAATCCCTTCCCAGAGGATTTATTGCCTTAATCTTTTCGAAATTTCTTTTGTACACCATAAAAAATAAGGCGATTAAGGAGGTAGCGGAAAAGGGATAATGCTACAAGGCGAAAGCTGCCGCCTTCGCCTTGCCAATCTCCATCCCAGCGGAATTTTATACCTTTGCTTTATTTAGCCAGTCGGGGAGTCCCTGATCTTCCTGCTCGCAATAAACGCAGCGGTAACGGGTACCATTTTGCCCCTTCGTCAGCCGGAAAATATGCTCCACCCCTTCTTCTATGCTGGTAATACAACGGGGGTTTTTGCAACGGATTACATTGCGGAGGATTTCCGGAGGGACCAGGCGTTTCTTTTCAATAATCTTGCCCTCGTCAATGACGGCGATGGTGATGTTGGGATCGATATAGCCCAGGATATCAAGATTGATATCCAGCATACCTTCGATCTTGATGATATCCTTTTTGCCCAATTTATTGCTGCGGGCATTTTTGATAATAGCCACAGTACACTCCAGGCGGTCCAGGTTCAGCAGCTGGTAAAGTCCCATGGCGCTGCCGGCCTTAATGTGATCGATAACAATGCCCCGTTCCAGGCTGTCAATACTGAGCATTTACCGCACCTCCTTCTGCAAAGCCCCGGTTCTGGCCCCGGCAGCCACAGGACTGGCCAATTCCAGCAGCATCATGATCAGAGCCATCCGGACATAAACACCGTTTTGAGCCTGTTCAAAATAAGCGGCCCGAGGGTCATCATCCACATCAATGGATATTTCATTGACTCTGGGCAGAGGATGGAGGATAGCCATGCCGGGCTTGGCCGCCGCCAGCTTATCCGGGGTCAGGATATAGGTATCCTTCAAGCGGACGTAGTCTTCTTCGTTGAAGAATCTCTCTTTTTGCACCCTGGTCATATAAAGAATATCCAACTGATCCATGACCAGCTCCATGTCTTCCGCCTCCACGAAAGGCACCCCTTTATCCCAGAGCACTTCCTCGATTACGTAATCCGGCACCCTTAGCTCTTCCGGCGAAATCAGGATGAATTTGACGCCTTCATAACGGGCCAGGGATTTAATCAGGGAATGGACGGTGCGGCCGAATTTCAAGTCGCCGCAGAGGCCGATGGTAATGTGGCCAAGCTGCTTGCGCCGCTGGCGAATGGTCATGAGATCCGTCAGGGTCTGGGTGGGGTGCTGGTGACCGCCGTCGCCGGCATTGATCACCGGAATCCGGGAATAGCGGGAGGCCCGTAAGGGTGCGCCTTCCTTGGGATGGCGCATGGCACAGATGTCGGCGTAGCAGGAGACGGTGCGGATGGTATCCGCCACGCTTTCCCCTTTGGCCGCCGAGCTGCTGTCCGCCGTGGCAAAGCCCAGGACGTTGCCTCCCAGATTCAGCATAGCCGCCTCAAAGCTCAGGCGGGTTCTGGTACTGGCCTCATAAAAAAGAGTAGCCAATGTCTTGCCTTGACAAACCTGGCGAAATGCCTGACGGTCTGCCGCAATCTCATCGGCTACATCTAATAGGGCCTCAATTTCTTCTACGGTAAAATCCAAGGGATCAATTAAATGCCGCATAAAAACCTCCTCATCTTTACAAGCTGCCGGCGAAAGGGTGAAGGTCCGATAAACAGAGGCCCATACTCCATAAAAAACGCCTTGCCGGCTTCGGCAAAGCGTCTTAACTTTCGTGTGAATGAAACCGCCGAAGCATTTCTTTCTTAGTATAACCTCTGGCGGCGGATTTTGTCCAGAGGGTTATTTGTATACTTTTTGTAATGTTTTTTGTAAAATAAACCTCTCATTCTACAGTGAATAACTAACCAGCCTTAGCGAACCTTCGCAGCCGGCTAAATTTCCTTAATTAAAAAGCTCTTTGATCAGATTTTGCCGGTGAGAAGTGAGCAGAGGCTGGTTGGCTATTCACTTTATTCGTAACGCAGGGCTTCGATGGGATCGGCGTTGGCAGCCTTGGAAGCAGGATAAAAACCAAAACCGATGCCCACGGCGGCAGAGAAAGCCACAGCCAAAAGAACGGTGCCGGGATTAACTACCACTGCAATATCCACTACCTTTCCCAAAATCAATACGGTGGCAAGCCCAATGGCCGTACCGATAATGCCGCCGGCGGCAGAAATGATGGCCGACTCCGTCAGAAATTGAAATTTAATATCCCAGGGCTGAGCCCCCAGGGCTTTGCGGATACCGATTTCCCTGGTTCGCTCCGTTACCGATACCAGCATGATATTCATGATGCCGATACCGCCCACCAGAAGGGAAATAGCGGCTATAGCGCCTACAGCCAGGGAAAGGGAGCCCAGCACCATGTCCACCTGCTGCATTTCTTCCGCCACCGTATGCATGGCGATTTCCTCGGGCTGGCGGTTTTTCATTCTGGCTACCACATTAGTCAGGCGGCGGTGGCCCGCCTCTTTATCTACATCATCGGCAAAATAAACATTGAGAGCCCAGGTTATGTAATTATCTACATTGCGGATATAGGAGTAAGGCACATAAGCCGTGGGATTGCCCAGAAGCATCAGGGAAGCGGCGCTCATCTCCTTGCGGTACACGCCTACCACCGTCAGCTCTTGCCGCTCTCCTTCCACTTCCATTTCAATAACCTTGCCTATGCACTTAGCGGTGCCGAATATCTCCAGAGCAGTCTTTTCCGGCAGCACAATGTGGGGGCGGCGGCCATTAATGTCGGCGTCATTGATCATCCGGCCTTCAATGATCGTTACATTCATGATATTTTCAAAATGCTTGGCCACTTCCTGCATTTCCACACTAATATCAAGGGTTTTTCTCTTAATTGTGCCGTTACTCCAGCCGTTTAGGTCGGCGTAGACCAAATCTCCTGCCATAGCCTCCAGCACCTTATCCAAATCCTCAACGGTAAAATAATCGTTTTCCATATAAAAGCCGTCGGCAGGGCGGGTATAAACCATAGCCCTGTTAACGCCCACGTCTTTGTACTGGTCCGTCATAAAATTCCGCATACTGTCGCCGATGGAAACGATGGTAATAACGGAGCTGATGCCGATAATCACCCCCAGCATAGTAAGGAGGGAGCGCATCTTATTGGCCCGGATAGCCTGCAGGGACATGAGGAAATTTTCCAGCAGCATCATCATAAATCACTCCCTCCTTTAACTCCGGCAAGACCGGCAGCCGGCCGGGCCGGCTCCTGGAGCAGATCGCTGATTAGCTGGCCGTCTTTAAAACGTACTACCCGGCCGCAGTAGGAGGCTATCTCCTCCTCGTGGGTAACCACCACCACCGTGACGCCTTCGCTGTTGAGGGCGCAAAACAGCTCCATGATCTCAAGGGAAGAGGCCGTATCCAGGTTGCCGGTGGGTTCGTCGGCCAGCAGCATCTGGGGCTGATTAACCAATGCTCTGGCAATAGCCACTCTTTGCTTTTGACCGCCGGAAAGCTCGTTGGGCAGATGGTCGCCCCGGTCGGCCAGGCCAACTCTGGCCAGCAGTTCCTCCGCCCGCCGGCGCCGCTCTGTTTTGGACTGCCGGGCATAAACCATGGGCAGTTCCACGTTCTTCAGCGCCGTAGTCCGGGGGATCAAATTGAAGGACTGAAAAATGAAGCCAATTTTTTTATTGCGTACCGTGGCCAGCTCTTTTGGCTCCATAACGGATACGTCGTCTTCCCCCAAATAAAACTTCCCGGAGGTAGGCCGGTCCAGGCAGCCTAAAATATTCATCAGGGTGGATTTGCCGGAGCCGGACTGCCCCATAATGGCCACAAATTCTCCTTCATTGATGACGAGATCCACATGCTTCAGGGCCTGAACCTGAATAGCGCCGGTATCGTAAGTTTTACAGACATCCGTCAGACGGATTACCGCCTTACTCATGGCTTGCCTCCGCCTCCGTTGCCGCCGCTTCCGGCGCCGCCACCTGCATCCCCTCATGGAGATCGGGAGTTACTATGGTAACGATGGTATCGCCTTCGGCCAGCCGATCGGAGAAAATTTCTGCCTGGAGATCATTTTCCACCCCCAAGGTAACGTCAATCAGCTCCAGAATACCGGCGGCAGTAACCCGGTAAACCTGCCAAGCCTCGCCGCCTTCGGAACCCTCCGCCTCAACCAAAGCCTCCAAAGGCACCGTAAACGTATTTTCCGATTTGGCCAAGTGGATAACAGCCTTGGCGTTAATACCGGCAATCAATTGACCGCTCTCTTCTTTAATATCAATAATGGTAGGAATAATCCGTTCCATACCGCCGCTTTTGCTTTCGCCGGTGGGGGAAATCCTGCTCACCTGGCCCTCTACAGTTTTGCTTCCCAGAATATCCGCTGTAATAGTGGCCTTCTGCCCCACGGCTACTTCGCCGATATCGTACTCACTGATCTGCACCTTCATCTGCAGCTTGGAGAGGTCCTCGATAACAAACATGGGGCTTTTGTTTTCCGTCTCGTCGGCAAAGCGCCCCAGACGTACATTGACCCGGGTAACTATGCCATCGATGGGACTTTTGACCTGAGCCTGAGCCAGCTTATCCTCGGCCTCTTCCAAAGCCTTCTCAAAAATGCTCAGTTGCTTATTCTGGGATGGGGAAAGCACTACGCTATCTTTTGACACAGAATACGCCGCCGCTTGATTCTCCAAATCCTTAAGGTTGCTTTCGACAGCCTCCAGCTCTTGCAGAGAAAGACTGCCGGCTTCGTACAAGGCTTGGGACCGCTCATATTGCTTCCGGGCCGCCGCCAGCCCCTCTTTGATCTTAGCATACTGCCGCTGGCTTTCTTTCAACCCTTCCTGGTACTGAAAGCGGGTAAGCTCCAGTTGATCCCTGGCTTTTTCCACCGCCAGCAGCAAGTCCTTGTCGTCCAGCACCGCCAAAAGCTGATCCTTGGCCACCGGATCCCCTTCTTCTACCTTCAGCTCCACCACTTCACAATGGAGGCTGGACACTACCTCCGCTTTATCCATGCCCTCCAAAGGCGCTTTCAACGTAATGCTCTTCTCAATATCGCCTTTGGCCAGCTTCATGGTAGCGATAGACGGCAAAGCTGCGCCGCCCCGCAATTGACCGCCGACGAGGAAAATTAAGCAAAGGGCAACCGCCAGTCCCCCTGCAATAAGCCATTTTTTCTTTTTACCTTTCATGCCGCTTCCCTCCAGATTATTTCTCAATCATTTTCTTCCTTTAATTTAATCACATAACAATAACAAATAGAATAAAAAAACATTAAAAGAATCTTAAAAAATACGGTACTTTTTAATAATTACAAGTATTCCTTGTATTCCTGTAGGTTTTGTGATTATAATTGACATTGTTAATTCAACAAATAAGGAGCGGGACAAAAATGATCTGTAGTAATGTTTTGGAGGCTATTGGCAATACTCCCGTCATTCGCCTTAACCGGCTGACCGGCGAAAATGATGCGGAGGTGCTGGTCAAATTTGAAGGGGTCAATATTGGCGGCTCTATTAAAACCCGTACGGCTTTCAACATGATTCGGGAAGCGGAGCTGCGGGGCGATATTAAGCCGGACACCATCATCGTGGAGCCTACCAGCGGCAACCAGGGCATTGGCTTAGCTCTTGTGGGAGCGGTAAGGGGCTACAAAACGATTATTATTATGCCGGATTCCGTCAGCGAGGAGCGCCGCAAACTGGTGAAAAATTACGGAGCCCAGGTCATCGTTGTCAAAGACAACTGCGATATTGGCGAATGTATCGATAATTGCCTAAAAACCGCTCTGCAGCTAAAAGCGGAAAATCCCAAGGTCTATGTGCCTCAGCAATTTATTAATCCTGATAATCCCGCTGTTCACCGGCTGCAAACGGGCCGGGAAATTCTGGAGCAGGTGAATAAGCCCATCCACGGCTTTTGCTCCGGTATCGGCACCGGCGGCTGCATTAGCGGTATCGGCCAGGTTTTACGCCAAAGCAATCCCAATATCCTGATTTGGGCTTTGGAGCCGGAAAACGCCGCCATCCTTTCCGGCGGCAAGATTAGCACTCATATTCAGATGGGCATCGGCGACGGCTTGATTCCCCACAATCTGGATACGAAAATCTACGATGAAGTGGTGGTCATTACCGACGAGGAGGCCATTCAGACTGCCAGGGACCTGGCCCGGCTGGAAGGGCTGATGTGCGGTATTTCCAGCGGCACCAACGTAGCCGCCGCTTTGAAAATGGCCAAAAAATTGGGCAAAGGCAAAACGGTTATTACCTTGCTGCCGGATACCGGCGAGCGCTATTTCAGCACGCCCTTATTTGATGGAGAATAGCCGTTAGGCGCAACTTCAAAATTTGGGCAGCTAACCCCATAGCCAATGGCAGCAAACGGCAGCAAACGCCGCCTTAGGCGCCTGCGGGATTTTTAGTGAACACACCCTGACCGTTATCGTTCCTGATAAGTCACTTCTGACGAATCATTTCGGATGACAAAAATAAAGCTGTCTCTCCTTGGTTTGGTAAACCAGGAGAGCAGCTTTTTTTCTTTGGCGTTTTAGTTTCCGATAACGGGCTTATTTCCCGGGTAATGCGAGGGGGGTCCTCACAAACTTGCAATTTTGCACATCAGTGCCCCTTGCCCGCGGCACTAAACTCTTTTTCTATGGACAGTTTTGCCTAAAACACTATATAATAGCAGGGACAGAGATCTGCAGTTCGTATCAACCCAACATTACTAAGTTCTCCTCTCTCTCCGGCAATGGTTCTTGAGAAAAGCAGACGATTCTTAAAAGCGAAGGTGATATGATGCTCCTAACCACACTACGGCTGGACCCTCAAGGCAAGCTGCCTATGTACCGCCAATTGATCACATTAATTAAAGAGGCTATGCAGGAAGGGGATTTGGTTTCCGGCCAAAAGCTGCCTTCCATCCGCAGCTTGGCTAAAGCTTTAGGCGTCAGCCGCATCACGGTGGAAATCGCCTACAGCCAGCTCTTAGAAGAGGGCTTCTTGATCAGCAAGCCAAAGCAAGGCTATTATGCCGCTGATTTACGGGATATCCAGGGCCGTCTCCCCCTGTTCGCTGAGGCGAAAGAGACGGCACCCCCGGCCAATGAGCCGCCGGTGGTTCGTTATAATTTTCGCAGCTACGGGGTGGAAAACGATAGCTTCAATATGTCCGTATGGCGCCGCTACCTTCATAATGCACTGAAACAGCCGGAATTGCTGACCTCCTACGGTCCCTATCAAGGCGAACCCCGGCTGCTTTACACTTTGGCCAAATATAGCGACGAGGCCCGGGATGTTCGCTGCAGCCCCCAGCAAATCGTAGTGGGAGCCGGCACCCAAAGCCTGCTCCACATCCTCTGCGGCATTCTGGAAGTCTACAATAGCGGCTTGACCACCATCGGTATTCAGGCCCCCGGCTTTTTTCAAGCGGAGCAGATTTTTCGGGATCACCATTACCAAATCCGCTCCTTCTCTTTAGCGGAGCTGGAAGACGAACAAGCCCGGCTGCCGGAGCTAATCTGCATAAACCCTTCCAATCCTTACCGGGGAGAAGCGGTAACGGCAACCCAGCGCCTTAATCTGCTGGGCCGGGCGGTACAGCAAGGCGCCTTGCTGCTGGAAGACGATTATATTGGCGAATTCCGCTACCTGTTGCGGCCCTTGCCTTCTTTGCAAAGCCTTGACCGGGGCGAAAGCGTCATTTATCTCGGCTCCTTTTCCCGCACCATGCTGCCTTCTCTGCGGATTAGCTACATGGTTTTGCCCCATTGTCTTCTGCCGGCCTACCGGGAGATAGGCGCTCGCTACAACCAAACGGCCTCCGGTATGGAGCAGCTTGCCCTGGCGGATTTTATTGCCGATGGCCATTTAAATCGCCATATTCGGCGGCTGCGGCGCATCTATGATCTAAAAAGCCAACATTTGCGGCAGGCCCTGGCTCATTATTTTCCCCAAGGCCTTACGGTGCCGTCTTACGAAAGCGGCCTCCGCCTCCTTTTGCTGGCAGCCAGCAAAGAAAACGCCCAGAGCCTGGCGGACCGGGCTCTGGACGAAGGCGTAGCGCTTATTCCTTTATCGGAAACCATAGAAAACAAAGAAGATCCCAGCCGCCCCTTGCGGCAATTAATGCTTTCTTATACGGCCATTTCGGAAAAAGATATTCTTCCCGCTATAGAAAGCTTAAAAAAGGCTTGGGAGCCGGTGCTTTAGCCGCTGCTCCGGACGCCGTTGTTCCGGCTGTGCTTCGGCTGCATCTGCCGGCCTCCATGCGGATTTATTGCTCCGTAGCCAAAAACTGCTGATAATCGCCGGCCTCTAAAAGAGTCTCGTGATCAGTGATCTCCGACACCTCGATCATCCACGCCTCATAAGGATCTTTGGCAATCCTGTTCGGATCCGTCAGCAAATCCATGTTTACTTTAGTGATCCGGCCGCTGACCGGACAATAAACGTCAGAATCAGCCCGGGCCGAAGCCAACTCAGCAAAGGCCTCCCCGGCTTCGATTTCTTCTTCGTCCGCCGGCAGGGTGATATAAACCAAATCGCCCAATAACTTTTGGCCATGATGGGTGATGCCGATCAGGGCTTGATGATCATTTAAAAAACGTACCCATTCATGGGATTTGGTAAATTGATAATCCCTCAGGGACTCCAGTTCTTCCACTGTTTTTCTTCCTCCTATCGCCAAAGAAAATTGACGGATAGCACTATTCTTCCCCTTTTTCGCCTTTTTATGAAACTTAAGCCTGCTATAGCCGGGTTTACTCAAATTTCTGCCCATTTCACAAAACTTCTGCCCAGCCGCCCAAACTCCGGTAGTCCTGCCAAAAGCCGGGATAGCTGCCTTCTGCCGCCAGTGGTTGTTCCAGTACCGCCGGCTTTTCACTCAAAGAAGCGGCTAAAGCCAGCATTAAGGCTATACGGTAATCGCCTTGGGAGCTTACCGTGGCGCTGCCGGTAAGTTTTGTCACACCCTCGACCAGCAGGTCCTCTTCTTGCACTTCTATCCTGGCTCCCAGCTTATTTAATTCTTCCGCTATAGCCAAAAGCAATGGCCTTTCTTCCGGCTCCTTTAATGCTTTTTCCCATTCCTTTGCCGGCGGCCCCTGTATACGGGTGCTGCCCGGCGTCAGGGCTGCCAAAAGGGTTAAAGGCGGCAGCAAGTCCGGCCATAAGCGGCAATCAATGATAATTTCCCCGGCTATTGGGGCAGCGGCGGCGGTATTAGCCACAGCCGGGCCGGTCTGCTCATTTTGCTCCCCGCCAAAGCTCACTCCCCCATTGGGTCCTTGGCGGGGCTTTTTCCCTTGCCTGGCCAGCAAATCCAGAATCACTCTGTTTTCCTGCAAAGAACCGCCGGGCAGCCCCTGAACCTCGATTTCCTGGCCTAAAGCTGCCGCTGCAAGATAATAAGCAGCTAGTCCGTAATCCCTTTCAATAATAAATTTTCTGCTTTGGTAACGTTGGCGGCCGGGCACGAAAAACTCCCGCTCTCCCTGGCGGTTTACCTGGCAGCCGAACTCCGCCATCAGCCGCAGAGTCATAGTCAGCTCCTGCCGGCAGGCCGGCTCCTCACTGAGACAGACCTGAGAATCGCCTTTTAACAGGGGCAAGGCCAACAGTAAGCCGCTGAGAAACGAGGCGCTTACCTGGGGCGGCAGCACAAACCGCCCCGGCACAAGCTGCCCCAGGACCTGCACCTCTATATCCAGCTTGTCCTGCCGGCTATCCGCCTGCCGCCGGAATACGGCGGCCTGGCCGCCAAAAGCTTTCTCATAAGGTTCCAAATCAAGTCCGGCCCAAGCGCCTTCACCGGTAAAGCGCCCGCCGCCGCTGCGCACTAACGCTAAGGGCAAAAGCAAATCAAAAGCAGCCTGGTATTGGCCGCAAGGGATCAGAGGCTTGTCCGCAAGATTATCCTTTTGGCTGGCGCCCCTTTGATTCCCGTCCCTTTGCTCACTACCGCCGCCGGCTTCATCGGCCCTGGCGTTAAACTTAGCTGCCCAGCGCTGCCTGTCATCACTGCGCCGGCAGCCGATGATCTCGAGGCGGTCCCCGTCTTTCTGCCATAAAGCCCCTAAAGCTTTTACTCCGCCTAAAATTATTTGCAGCTCCCGGGCCAAACCGCCGCCGATGGTCAAGCCGGAAGCCCCGGCGCCCCAGGCGGCGCAGATGATGGCCCGGCAAGCCAGGCTTAAAGCTGCCGGCGGCGCAACCTGCCCTTTTAACTTAGCCGGATAAATCCGATATTTCTCCTCCATGGCAATCTCCTTTTCCCTTTTATGGTTCAGCAAAGCCTTGCTTTGATTTTGCAATCATGGTAGCATAAAGTCAATAGTAGGAAACCGTTACACAAAACAACGGGCAAATTATATAAAAAGGGGGCTCTATCTTGAAATTACTTTGTTTTTCCGCCGGGGACCAAAATCATTTGGGGTTGAAGCTGACTGATGGCGTTTTGGACTTGACCGACGCCGGTTATCCCCGGGATCTAAGGAGCACCATCGAAAACTTTGAGGCCGCTAAGAAAGAAATAGACGCAATCAGCCGGCACAACACCTTGCCTCTATTAGATGAAGAAAGCCTTAGCTATCTGCCGCCGGCCTCCCCGGTGAGCAAAATTCTTTGTGTAGGCCAGAATTACAAAGCCCATGTGGAAGAAATGCATAAAAGCCTGGCCTTGAATTATCCTCCGGAACCGGTATTGTTTTCTAAGTTTAATAATGCCCTGACGGGCCACCGCTCTGCCGTTAAACTGTCCGCCAATGCTCATTGCTATGATTATGAGGCTGAGCTGGTCATCATCATGGGCAAAGGCGGCATGGATATTGCCGGGGATAAGGCGAAGGATTATATTTTCGGCTATACCTGCGGCAACGATCTTTCCGCCCGGGAAGCTCAGAAGAAAACCTCCCAGTGGCTAATCGGCAAAAGCCTTCCCGGCTTTGCTCCCGTCGGGCCCTGGGTAGTTACCGCCGATGAAATCGACCCCTGCAATTTAGACATCTCCTGCCGCCGCGGTGAAGAGCTGGTACAAAGCAGCAATACCAGCCGGATGATTTTTGACGTCTACACCATTGTCAGCTACGCCTCCAAGTATATCCGGCTGGAGCCGGGAGACCTTATTTTTACCGGTACGCCGGCAGGGGTTATTTTCGGTAAGGAAAAGGACCAACAAAATTGGCTTACCGCCGGCGAAGAAGTCACCGTTACCATTGAGAACATCGGCAGCCTGACCATTAAGCTCGTTTAGTACTCTGTAACCTCTAAAAGTTTACATCTGCTTGTCTATTTTCCACAATACATCTGCGCCCGAAGCAACTTCGGATAGCAGATTGGGTTCGCAGAACCTGCGTTGTCGTCGCTCACCATAGCTACCGGCTATGCCTCGCTCCTCCGCCTTGCACTTGTGAAAATATTCAGCGCATCTGTGACAACTTTTAGAGGTCACAAAGCACTGGCCTTGAGCAAACCGGGGAAATCCTTCAGGCACAGATTCAAATCCACGGGACCGTTGATTCCCGGCACCCGGCCCTTGGAACTATGCTGCCATAAATCAAAATTGCCTTGATATCCGGGTTGGCTCCCCCATTGAGCCAGCCACAGGGTATAAGGCAATTTTTTCATGTCCAGGCGGCAGTTTAGCCATTCTACATTGGCGTAAATGCCCACAAAATAACCGGCTGCTTCTACCCGGCAGCAAAAGGCTTCGGCAATTGAAGTAGCTTCCTCCCTCGTCAAAGAAGCTTGAGAAGGGTCTTCCAAGTCATAATACACCGGCATAGAAAAACGAAGGCCTTTTATGGTATCCAGGAAAAAAGCGGCTTCCTGACGAGCCTGTTCCACGGTTTTAGCATAGCTGTAATGATAAGCGCCTACATGCAGGCCTGCCTTTTGAGCGCCTTGATAATTGCGGTAAAAAAAAGGGTCCACCTGATGAGCCTCCCGGCCCCAGGAAGACCGGACGATAGCAAACTCCATGCCGGCAGCCGCCACCTTATCCCACTGGATTTCCCTTTGATACTTGCTTACATCTATTCCTTTCATGCCGCCTGCCTTCCCTTCTGCCCTTGCTGCCAATCCTTTTCTTGTTTGCCCCGATTATTTGCCGTTTCCTGCATATGTATGCGCCGGAGGGCAAAAAAGTGACGGCATGGAGAAAGGCCAGGATGCAGGGCGGAAAAATGGCAGGTAATGACCTCACTTGATGCCGTAAAGCTTCATTTTGCGGTAAAGGGAAGCCTGACTGATGCCCAGCGCCCTGGCGCATTCCAGCTTTTCCTCCAAGCTGGTTTTGCCGGCCAGCATCGTCTGAAGAATGCCTTTTTCGTACTCGGCTAGCTGGCCCACCAGCGTAGTATCGGCTTCTTTTCTCGTCTCGCCATAAACCCCCAGGTTCTCCGGCAGATCGGACAAGCCGATAATGGGCGTCCGGGCCATATTGACCATATATTCCACAGCGTTTTCAAGCTGGCGGATATTGCCGGGCCAATCATAACGCTCCATTGCCCGCAGCACCTCCAGCGAAAATTGATGCTTGGCTCCCCCCAGCAGGTGGTCATGCTTCTCCAAAAAAAACTGGGCCAGCAGAGGAATATCCCGCCGCCGTTTCCTTAAAGGCGGCAGCGTCAAGGGGATCACATGGAGCCTGTAATACAGCTCTTCCCGAAACTCGCCGTTTTTTACCATCTTGCCTAAATCTTTATTGGTAGCGGCAATAATCCGCACATTCAAGGGCAGCGGCGTTAAACCGCCCAGCCGGTCAATGGTCCTTTCCTGCAATACCCGCAGGAGCTTGGGCTGCATGCCGTAAGGCAGATCGCCTATCTCATCCAGAAATAAAGTGCCCTCCTGAGCCATCTCAAATTTTCCCGGTTTTCCCTTTGGCCCGGCGCCGGTAAAAGCGCCTTTTTCGTAGCCAAAAAGCTCGCTTTCCAGCAGATGCTCCGGGATACCGGCACAATTGACGGCGATAAAAGGTTTGCTGCTGCGGCTGCCGGCACTATGGATAGCCCGGGCCAGCAGTTCCTTGCCGGTGCCGCTTTCGCCGGTAATCAAAATGTTGGCATTGCCTGCCGCAGCTTTTTGAGCCTTTTCCAACAGGGCTAAAAAATTAGGCTGATCACCCACCAAATGCTGAAAAGCGTGCTTATCGCTAAAGGAGCTGATGGCCTCTTCAAACTGCTGGGCCAACAGCCTGTTTTTTGTCAGCAGCTCCAATTTGCTTTGCAGCAGGCTGGACATATTACCTAAAAAACCCAGCCACTTTTCACCGTTTTCCTCCATCCTTTTTTGCTGCTCTTTCGTAAAGGCAATCAGGCCCATAACCCCTATCGCCTCGTTGCCTACGACGATGGGGTAAGCCAAAGTGGCCAGTTCCTGGCAATATTCCTTCTCTTCACATTCCTGGCAAGCAAAAGACTCTCTGTTATCCAGAATGATCTTGGGTACCTTTTCCACCATAATCTGCCGGTAAAAGGAACCGTGAGGTATGGGCAAGCCCAGGCGGTGGCGGTAGCGGCCGGTGCCGCCCACCCGCAGGCAGTTTTGATCCACGATAGTCGTGTCAATTTCCAAAGCCTGGCCGATGGCTTCCGCCGTCTGCTCGATATAGGCCTTTGCTTCCTCCACCAATTGCATGTTTGCCGCCCCCTTGTCATCCCTTGGATATTATTTGCCGATCCCTGCCCCATATCCGTCTCTTATTTATACTATCCCTTATCCCTGTCTCTTAATTTAAACCGCTTTTTTCTGCAATATACCGATCATGGTTCGGTCCAGATTAGGCATGCCTTCCTGGCACAGGATAACCAGATTAGCCACAATGCCCTTTAGGCCCTGGGCCACAATGCCCTCCTGAGGCCCTACTTCCGTGCCCCCCAAGGCAAGAAAGGCCGCCAACACCGATTCGCAGGCCGAAGAGGTCAGCTTCAAGGCACAGCCATCCTTGGCGCCATCGCAGATCATCCCGGCCAGATTCGCCATCATATTTCTGGCAGCTCCTTCGATTTGGGCCAGACTGCCTCCCATCATCCAGGCTACTGCCGCCGATACGCCCAAACCTGCGGCAATGGCGCAGCCGCAGATGGGGGCCAGTTTGCCGATATGCTGTTTGACGTAGGCTGTGGTCAGATTACCCAAGGCCAGGCCCCGTAAAAATCTTTCCTTGGACAAGGACTTTTCTTCAGCCACAATAGCAATGGGCAGGGATACCAAAATTCCTTGATTGCCGCTGCCCGTAGTGCTCATTACCGGCAAGGGCAGCCCTCCCATCCGGCCGTCGCAGGCCGCCGCCACCTCAATGCGTATCTTGGTGATCAGATCATTAGCCAATACCTGATGCTTCATCAGCTCCTGAAGGCGGTGCCCCAAGCCCAGGCCTGCCGGATGCTCCAGCTCTGCCTTAGCCATATTGCGGTTCATAATAGCGCTTTCTTCCAAAAACGCCAATTCCTCTATGGGGATTTGCTCTATAGCTTCCACCAGCTCTCCCATCTCCCTGCCCAACAATGAGCAAGCAGCGGTTTTTGCAGTCCCGCTTCTTCCGGGCCCCCGCTCCTCATTTGGCTGGCTGCAGCGGCCGTCGAAAAGGGCTTTAACCAAATTGGTATGGTTATCTTCCGTCCAAGTCTCGGCTGCATGTTCAGCCGTTTTGGCCGTAACATGAATATAAAAGGGCGATGCAGCTTCACATACCGCCTGCACCTTTACTTTATGCCCGGCAATCAGCTCTTGGGCCCCGGCAATTTCTTCTGCCGTAAGGCTCTCAAAAAGCAGCAGCTCTTTCTTGCTGTCGGCCAGCACGGCCCCAAGGGCTGCCGAAAGCTCCAGCCCGGCTCTTCCTGTACCGGGGATGGTAACGGCATAAGCGTTTTTATAAATATTGCCGGAAAGCTCCACTTCAAGAGAAGTTAATTTATTCGCGGCCTCCTCAATGCCTGTCCACTGCTGCAAAACCTCCATAGTTCTGGCTACGGCCAGAGCAATGGCTGCCGGCTCGGTACAGCCTACCGCAGGCTTCAGTTCCTGACGCAATAAAGCCAAACAGCCCTCACTAAAGCTTTTCTTGATATCCTGGCTCATTTGTTTGCTCCTTTCTGCCACCGCCCGGGCGGCACTGCAGAAATATATAGCAATTTTTGTGCCAAGACCACGCCTTCTTATTTCCTTACATTTTAGTATCAATAATGAAAAAAAGCCAGCCTTTTTTATCTTCGATGATAAAATATTTATCAGTAATGATAAAAAAGGCTGGCCAAGATTATGTTCTGGGGAACGGGGCTTGCTCCTAAGCGATGAGCCGATGTTGGTAAACTGAAGGAATCAGGGATCACTGCCACGAGGGTGGGGGCTGGGAGCTGAGTGCTTAAAATCGAAGGTGTGGTTTGTGCTCTGGCGGAAGCCCTTTGGTGCAAAATTGCAAGTTTGTACTCTGACGGCACCCCCAAATGTGCAAAATTGCAAGTTTGTTTCCAAGGTCGTGGCATTTTGAGCAAAATTGCAGGTTTGTTATCTTTAAATCACTACTTAGGAAGCCTATTTAGCCTGAGAACCCTGTTTTCAGGCTAAATCACCTATTACAAACTTGCAATTTTGCTCAGTTAGCCGGTGCGAATGGCGACAAACTTGCAATTTTGCTCAGTCACCCCCACGACGGTCAGTGCCCAACTTGCCGGACTTTTTCAGTGCTCTCAATTGTGCGTTCATTTTGGGGGCTTCCCATGGGCATTCCCCATCTTCCTTTCTATACCAATATGCCTTGCTGCAGCAAAATCACCTTTTTCGCACCTAAATAACCATTATATTGAGCCTGAACATAATCCTGCTGGGCCGTAAGCAGGTTTTTTTCTGCCGTCCTCATTTCATTTAATGTGATGGCCCCCATATTCATTTTCATTTGGGCCGTCATGTAATCCCGCTGGGCCTGATCCCGCTTTTCTTTGGCCTTCTCCAAAGCCTCATCCAGCCCCTTAAATTCCTTCACGGCGCTTTCCACCGTTCTCGTCAAGGTTTGCTTCGTCTCTTTCAAAGCCAGATCCTTGGCGGCGCCGCTGGCTGCCAGCTTTTCCGCCTGGCTGGTTTGGCCCCGGTTCTCATAGCTCTCGATTTTTTTGCTGAGCTCATCCACTTCCCGTTGGGCCTGTTTTAAAGAGAGGGAGTTTTTCAAAGCCTCCGCCAGCACGTCCTCCTCGTCAAACTCTTTAGCATACTGGCCAAAATCCGGGGGGTTAGCCAGCTTGAACTCCACCTCATCCGCCAAGTTCAAATATTCCCTCATGGTATTTTTGTTGTCTTTCAAAGTGGTCTTTAAATTTTCCAAAGCATCTTTGGCACTATCCCACTGGGTCTTGGCGCTTTGCAGTTGGCTTTGGCTATAGGCGCCAAAAGCGCTTTTAACCTTGGCCAGCTCATATTCGGCATTCAGCCTTTGCACTTCCTTTTCCTGAATCTCTATCTGCACCTCCCCCTGAAGAATATCCAGATACAGCTTTTGGGCCTGATAAGCTACTTTAGGCTTTAGCTTTTCCAGCGCCTCCTCCGCATCCAGATAAGAGTTGTAGGCGCTTTCGTAACTGTCCTGCAAGCTGTATAAAGAACTTTCGGAAATGCCGGAACTGGGGTTATTGTAATATTGATAGACTTGGGACTGATAATTAGAAAGCTGGGAATCTTTTGATTGCTCAGCCTGATCCAAAGAGGCCTTCTGGCGGGTAATATCGCTGCCGTTATTTTGAGCGATAGCCCCTACCTCGGCAAAAGTGTAGGTTCTGATCTGACCGCCGCTTTCTTGTCCGCCGCCGCTATCGGCCAATAAGGCGCCGCCTAAGGGCCGGCTGGCAGCATCCGGCGCAAGCCGGTTAAGCTTATCCGGCTCTAAAGGCAGGGTGGTCAGCAGCAAACTCAACGCCAGAAATATACCGGCCTGCTGTACCCCTTTACTGCTTTTATTGCTTCTATTATCCTTATTGCCTCTATCGCTTTTCTCCATTTCTCTATGCCTCCTTTGCAGGTTTATTGGTATCGCAAGGCTTCAATAGGATTAAGGCTAGCCGCCTTATTTGCCGGATACACTCCAAAAATGATGCCGATGGCCGCGGAGAAACCGAAAGCAATGGCAACTACGGTAAAGGAAACATTGCCGTTGAGACTCTCCACCAAAGCGCCGGCGGCTTTCGTTATGCCTATGCCCAGGGCTACTCCGATGAGGCCGCCTACGCAGCTTAGAACGATGGACTCCACCAGGAACTGGCTCAGAATATGGCGTTTCTTGGCGCCGATGGCTTTACGGATGCCGATCTCCCTGGTTCGCTCCGTTACGGAAACCAGCATGATATTCATGATACCGATACCCCCTACCACCAGGGAAATACCGGCTATGCCCCCTACCAGCACCGCCATCATAGCGGTAGTCTCTTGTAAAGTGGACAGCAGCTCCGTCTGATCGAAAATATTGTAGTAATCCTCACTGCCGTATTTGTCCAACAGTTCCCCTTCCAAAAAAGCTTTTACTTCTTCCACCTGTTCTGCCGTACTTACTCCGATATTGACCTGGCTGATCCGGCTTTCCTTTAACAGCCGCTGAGCCGTGGTATAGGGAATAAAAACCCGGGTATCGTTAGAACCCGTCATGCTGGAACCGGCGCTTTCCATAACGCCCACCACTTTGAAATTATTGCCGCTGATCTTGATATTTTGGCCCAGGGGCTCCTGCCCTTCATAAAGGGTTTCGGCAATTTCCGAGCCGATAAGGGCTACCTGGGTACGGCCTTCCATATCCATATCCGCCAAACTGCGGCCCGTAGCCAGCTTCAGGGAATTCATCTGCAGGTAGTCGTCGGTAGTCCCGATGAGATTGGCGCTGGTGCTCTCTGTACCTGCTTTCACCTCCTGGCTGGAATTGATTACGGGGGCCAGGTATTGGACGCCCTCTTCTTCTCTCCATTTATTCATTTCCGCCTGAGTGAGGCTGCCCTCATTGCCCCGGCCCCGGATGTTCACCGTAAGCAAATTGGAGCCCATACTGGAAATTCTGTCGGTAATCGATTGGGTGGTGCCCGTGGCCAGCGAAACCAAGACGATAACCGCCGCCACGCCGATAATAATACCCAGCATGGTGAGAATGGAGCGCAGCTTATTGCCGGCAATGCCGCTGAAGCCCATTTTTAACGCTTGCAATAAATTCACCTTTGAATCACCTTCTCATCAGATAAGATATTGCCATCGTATATAGCAATTTTTCTTTGGGCTTCATTGGCCTGATCCTGGTTATGGGTGATCAGTATAATGGTGTGGCCTTGCTGATGGAGCCTATGCATCAAGTCCGTTACCTCTCTGCCGGACTTGCTGTCCAGATTGCCGATTGGCTCATCGGCCAGCAAAATCGGGGGGCTGCCGGCCAGAGCCCGGGCAATGGCCACCCGCTGCTGCTGACCTCCCGACAGCTCGGCGGGCTTATGTCCCGATCTGTCCGCAAGCCCTACTTTTTCTAAAGCCTCAAGGGCATGCCGCCGCCGCTGGTCGGCAGGGATGTTGCGGTAAAGCAGGGGCAGCTCCACGTTTTCCAGGGCAGTCAATTTCGGCAGCAGATTAAAGCCCTGAAAAATGAAGCCGATTTTTTCATTGCGAATGGCCGCCTGTTGATCGCCGCTCAGATCCGATACATCCTTGCCGTCCAGCTTGTAGCTGCCGGCTGTGGGAACATCCAGGCAGCCGATGAGGTTCATCAGCGTGGACTTGCCGGAACCGGAGGGCCCGATGATAGCCACAAACTCTCCTTCTGCCACCTCCAGGGAAACATCCTTCAAAGCGTAGAGCTCCTCTTTACCCATTTGATAAACCTTGCTGATGTTTTTCATTTCCAGAAGGCTCATGTTTTACCCTCCTTTCAGCGAATGCCGCCGCCACCGGGCCTGGGGCCCGAGGTAGTGACCGTTACGGCGCCCATGCCGCCGCCGGGCCCCATCATCATGAAGTTTTGCCCTGTGCTATTGGTGGCGGCGGTACCGGTCACCTCGACAATTTGGCCTTCCTCCAAGCCGGAAAGGATTTCAACATGAGTATCGTTGATGATGCCAGTCTCCACAATGACGGCCCGCTCCGGCAACTGCAAGGACCGCTGCTGGCCGCCGGCTGCCCCGGCTTGCCCGCTGCTGGCAGGGCTCTCACTGCTGGTGGGTTGCTCACTGCTGGCAGGGCTCTCACTGCTGGCAGGTTGCTCGTTGCTGGCAGGTTGCTCGTTGCTGGCAGGTTGCTCGTTGCTGGCAGGTTGCTCGTTGCTGGCAGGTTGCTCGCCGCTGATGGGCTGCTCTCCGTCACCGGATTGCTTCCCGCCGCCGTTCATCTTCGGCGTTTCAGGCCCGTTACTGCTCTGCCCATTGCCGCTGCTTTGTCCGCTGCTGCTGCTTTGCTCTTCAACAGGTTTTTCCCGGATCATGACAGCTCCTGATCCGGCGGCTCCTGCCCCTGGGCCTCCCGCCCCGGCAGTGCCTGCCCCATTGCTTCCCGGATTGCTTTGATCCGCCGCCAGGATCACATATTTAACTCCCCTGACCGTATGAACGGCATTAATGGGTACCATCAGGGTGTCCTCAGACTGATCCACCACGATTTCCAGGCTGGTGGTCATGCCCACTTTAAGTCCATCCCATTCTGCCACTTCGATCAGCACCCAATAATAGGCTACGTTGCCGGAGCTGGAGCCTTCCTGGGCAATTCTGGCCACCCGTCCGGTATATGTTTTATCGGGCAAAGCGTCGGCCACCACTTTGACCTCCTGGCCCTCCTCCACCTTAGCGATATCCAGCTCGTCTACATTAAAGACGATTTGCATCCTTTCCCCATCTACCACCTTGCCCAGGCTTTCATTGGCCGTCAGGCTGTCCCCCACTTGCAGGAAGGTATTTTTAGGGCCGGAACCGTCGGCTGCCGCGTAATATATACCGTCAAAATCTGCTGTCAATGTGGTTTTCTTTTGTTTGAGCTGAGCCATGGCCACCTGCATTTCCGAATTGGCCTCGGAAATCTGCGACTCCAGATTGGTGCTGCTGATTCTATACATCAAAGTACCGGCTTTGACGATTTCTCCTTCCGTCACGTTTAATTCATCAAGATAGCCGTCGGCAGGCACTTTAATCAATGTTTCGCTGTTTGGTTTAAGCATTACCACCGCCTGGCTGCCTAAATCCTGATTATAAGCCTGGCCATAGGTCTCCCCTGCTATGCGCTGGCCTTTATCCAGCTCCAGCGTAAAGGTCAGATATTCCATGCCGTTGCTGCTGGCGGCAGTAGGCTGGCCGGCCAGGGTACCGTTTACCGTATTGCCGTATTCCAGCAAAGATACCTGGACTCTCTGGCCCGCACCCCAGGCCGCACCGTCCTCGGCCGGAACCTGCAAAGTCATGGAGCTGATATCCAGCAATGATAATAATGAACTGTTTTTTGTCAGTTTCTCTCCTGCCTTGGCCCCAACAGAAGTGATCAGATAGTCCTTATCCGCTTGGCGCTGTAATTCTTCCCGGGCGGCATAATACTCTTCCAGCTGGTACTGATATTGGGACAGGGCCTGCTGGGAGGATTCCACCTCGGGGCAATCCAGTACAAAAAGCAGATCGCCTTTTGCCACCTTTTGTCCGTCTTCCACATGAACCTCCAGCAAGGTGGAAGCCCCGGGAGCGGCAAGGCTCTGCTCTCTGGAAGTGGCTACGGAGCCGCTGCCGGTAACCATAGAGCTGATGCTGCCCCGAATTACGCTGCTGGTTCTCACAGCGCCGGCAGGGGCGGCAGCCACCGCCGTATTCCCCTTATACAAAAATTTATAACTCCCTGCTGCCGCTGCCGCCAATACTAAAATCACCAGTAACCACTGCCACTTTTTCTTCACTGCCATGCCAATGCCTCCTATAAAATTTATCTCTGCCGGTCAAGCATGAATTCCGCTATTTCCAGTTTAGACCTTTTATGTGAAGAGGATGTGAAAGCACTGTGAATAAGCTGCAAAAGGACTGTGGCAAAGTTGAACCCCAACAGGCCGCTCTCCCCCACTGGCGAAGTAAAACTCTCTCCACCGCAAAAAAGACTGCCGCAAAAAAATCTGCGGCAGTCCCTTTTATTAAGGAGGGTTGGGGTTTTACTGGATTTCAATTCTCTTTTTGTAGTCGATTTGAGGTTTTTGGGGGATCACAACGGTCAGCACGCCATCATTCAGCTTAGCTTCCACCCCTTCATTATCGGCGTCAGCCAGGTATACGGAACGCTGCATGGAGGACTGCCTTCTTTCCCTGTGGATGTAACCTTTCTTCTCCTCTTCGATCTCTTCACTGCGGATAACGGCAATAGTCAGCCTGCCTTCATTAAGCTCCAGATTGACTTCCTCTTTCTTCACGCCCGGCAAATCCGCTTCTATCGTGTAAGCACCTTCGTTTTCCTTGACGTCCACTTTAAATGTATCACTCAGCAGGCTCCTTCTCGACAGCCAAGTGTCATTAAAGAAGTCGTCCATCATGTTGAACAGTCTGTCCGTGGAAAGATCTCCCCTTCTGTTGAATGGAATAAGCCCAGTCATGTTAACAACTCCTTTGCTTTTTATTTTAGCACTCTATGACGTTGAGTGCTAATCTCTGTCTTTATTATATCACATGGTCAAAGATAGTCAATATCAAATTTACTTGTTTTTTAAATTTTTTTCTTGTTTTATTTACTGAATTATGCTACATTTCCTCTAAACGATAGAGTTGCCGGCTTTTATTTTTAAAGGGGGTACCGATTATGTCAGCCAGCGGTTTCAACGATCCTTCCCAAAAATACAGCCCTTGTATACCGGCGGACCTGCCGGGCCGCACCTGGCCTTCCCGCACCATCAGCCAGGCCCCCCTCTGGTGCAGCGTAGATCTTAGCGACGGCAGCCAAGCCTTACCCATTGCCATGAGTCTGGAGGAAAAGCTGGATCTCTTTCATCTCCTTACCAAAATTGGCTTTAAAGAAATTGAGGTAGGTTCTCCCGGAGCAGATCCCTCGGATCATGCCTTTTTGCGCCATCTAATCGATCAGCGGTTGATTCCCGCCGATGTTGCCTTACAGGTAACAAGCCCCTGTACGGAAAGCTTGATTGTCAAAACCTTTCAGGCCATTGCGGGAGCCCCCCGGGTGATTTTTCATTTTAGCAGCAATATCAATCCTTCACCCTGGGAGCCGGCCGATAGCGGCGGGCAAGAGGCTATCCTGGCTGCAGCCAGAGCTTGCGCCGGCCAGATTCATGGCCTGGGCCGGGAAGCCCGGCAAAAAGGGCTGAAACTGACCTATGCTTATTCTTTGGAAGGCTTCACCGAGGCGGAGCCGGCTTTTGCTTTGCGTATTGCGGCAGAGGTACTGGACGTCCTTGAAGCTGAGGCAGTCCAGCCCGTTATCCTCGGTCTGCCGTCCACCGTTGAAAGATGCACGCCCAATCATTATGCGGATCAAATCGAGGGGTTCTGCCAAAACACCGGCAACCGCAGCCGCTTTATCCTTAGCGTTCGCCCTGCCAATGACCGGGGCTCCGCGGTAGCTGCCGCCGAACTGGCTATGCTGGCCGGGGCTGAGCGCGTAGAAGGCTCTTTATTCGGCAATGGCCCCCGGGCCGGCAACGCCGACCTGATGACCCTGTCTCTTAATCTTTATAGCCAAGGCATCAATCCCGGCCTAGATTTCAGCGATATCAACAACCTGCGGCAGGTCTATCAAAAAGCCGCCCATCTGCCGGTAAGCCCCCGTCATCCATATGCCGGCGAACTGGTCTATACCGCTTTTACCGGCGCTCAGCAGGAAGCTATTCTCAACGCCCTCAGCCAACGCAAAAAACGGCGGCTGACCGACTGGCAAGTGCCCTATTTGCCTCTGGATCCCGCCGATGTAGGCCGGCAATACGAACCCATCCTCCGTATCAACAGTCATTCCGCCCGGGCCAGCGCCGGCTTTATTCTGGAAAACCTTTTTGGCTATAAAATTCCAAAAGCTATGCTGCCGGAATTGGGCCAGATGATCAGGGACAGTGCTGACAGAGATGATCTGAAAATCAACGGCGAGACCCTGCTGGCGATTTTCTCCGAGGAATTTGTCCGGCCCCAGGGGCCCTATGAGCTGAAATCCTTCCGTACCGCTTATCTCAACGAGGCCGACGAAGAAGACAATGAAGTCCATTTCAGCGGCATCATCAACTATAATGGAGAAGCCAAAGAGGCAGAGGGCAAGGGCAACGGGCCGATTGACGCTCTCTACGACGCTCTGAAAACCCTGGGCGCCGCCGACTACGACTTCCTTTCTTATGACCAGCATGCCTTAAGCAGCGGCTCCGATTCCCGGGCCGTGGCTTACATCCAGTTAAGGGATAAACAGGGCCGCAGCCGTTTTGGCGCCGGCACCTCCCGGGATATCCGGAAGGCTTCCCTGCGGGCCCTGATTTCCGCCGTCAACCGCATGAGCAGGATTCAAGACTAGGAGGCTCTGCATCCTCCTGCCAGGCTTTACGCAGGATACAAATAGGCGTCTGCTCGGCGCCTTGGCCCAGGGGGTTGTCCCCAAACACTTCTTTACAGAAATCAATATCAATCTCATCGGGATGAGAACGGCCCAGAACCTCTACGCCCAGATCATTGGCGTCAATAATTACAATCTTTGCGCCAATATGGGCGGCCAGTTCTTTAGCCGCTTCATTGGGCCGGCTGGGGGCCAGCTTGGCATAGCGGTTATATGGCGGTATGGTATAATCGCAAGGGCCGTCAATGGCCCGGGCTTGCTCTCCCAAAATTCGATAAAATACGCCGTGAATGCCAAACAGTTTGGTGACAGCGGAGCACACTGCCGCAAAAAGGATTTTTAGCAAGCCAATTTCCCGGATGGCCAGCTCCATGGTGCAAGGCATGCCCAGCCCAATGCCGTGGGCCGATTTCTGGACAAATGAGGACAGAACCTTAGCCCACCGGCCCGGCTTAATTTCCTCCACAGGAAAAGCCCTGCCTTGGGTGATGGCTACTATTTTCTCGCTGATAAATACATAATCGCCCGGCTGCAAATAGGGCGCAAGGTAATGATCCAGCACCGGCCGCAAAGAATCCGAGGCCATAATTACATGGGTTTTAACCGGATAGCGTGCAAATACGCCATAATTAGTGGTGATGTTTAAACTCTTGCCATGGTTGGGTACAAAAGGCATTGGGGAATCCTCCCCGGCATAACGCATCATAAAAAACTCCTTTCCTGACACTTGGATTGTAGCGGGAAAGGAGTTTGTATGTTTTATGATTAAAGGGTTGCTTTCTTAAGAATTTATTGAGAAAACATAGAGAACTTGTACAAATTAAAGCTTGGGCAGCATAACGGTAAATACCGTCTGATTTTTATGGCTCACGGCCGTTATTGTGCCGCCGTGCAAGGCCACAATATCCCTGGCGATGGCAAGACCAAGCCCCGCATTGCCTGTGGCCGTTTGCCGGGCGTCATCCAGGCGGTAGAATTTTTCAAATATGGTATCCAATTCGCTTCGGGGAATTGCTCCTTCATTCTTAAAATGAATCACCGTATTTTCCTTATCCGGCTCTCCGCTAATCTCAATTACGCTTCCCGCCTCACTATAAGCAATGGCATTTTTGAAGATGTTGTTAAAAACCCTGGCCAGCTTATCGGAATCGGCGTATACCGTTAATTCTTCCGGAATATTGATGGCCGCAGTTTTCCCGTTTTTAGAAAGCTGGGGATAAGCTTCATCCACAATCTGTTCCATCATATAGCTTAGGTTAATGCTCTTTTTCTGCAGCGGCACATCCTGGAGATTGTACCGGGTTATTTCAAAGAATTCGCTTACCAGGCATTCCAGACGCTGGGCCTTGGTTAATGCGATTTGAATATATTTCTGCCTCTGGTCTGCCGGCAACTGGGGGCTTTCATCCAAGAGGCTTAAATAGCCGATAACCGAGGTAAGGGGCGTCTTTATGTCATGAGCCAGATAAACCACCAGGTCATTTTTGCGTTTTTCCGCCTCTCGTTTAGCTTCGCCGCTGCGGATCAGCTGATCATTTACCTTGTTGAGCTGAGCTGACACAAAACCCAGCTCCGGGGACATCACAATTTGTCTTTTCTCCCCGCTGGCCAGGGCATTGACGCCGCCGATAATCTCATCAAAGTATTTCATGAACCAGGATAACAGCAGCCGAATCAGCAGCAGAAAAAAAATGATCATTGTGCCCAGAATAATATAGTCGATATTTTGCCGCACAGTATCATAGTATATATATTTTGCAGCGTCCCAGTCCACTTGATAAAATCTGACAATCCCTTTTGTTATCATATTGCCGATATAGCCCCGCCCCAGAGACCGGATCAGCAGAATAGCTACGCAAGAAAAAAAAGCAAGCAAGAGCACTTGCCCAAAGACTTTGCGTATCAGTTTGTAATAAGGCTTTCGCCACAGTTTTTTATCCTTCAATTTTGTAGCCTACCCCCCACACTGTTTTGATATATTTGGGGTGCGTCCCGCTGTCGCCCAGCTTTTCCCGCAGATGCCGGATATGAGTGGTGATCGTATTGCTGTTCTTCGTAAAATATTCGTTGCCCCAAATCTTATAAAAGAGAGCTTCCGAGCTTACGACTTTACCCTTTTCTTCACAGAGGATTCTTAAAATGGTAAACTCCGTGGGCGTAAGGGGAATCAGCCTTTCATCGAGAGTACATTGGTGAGTGCTTACGTTAATCTCCAGCCCGCCCTGTACCAATACATGGTCGCATACCGGGGAAGAGGAATTATATTTTTTATATCTGCGCAGTTGAGCCTTTACCCGGGCAACCAGCTCAAGGGGCTTAAAGGGTTTGGTAATATAATCGTCGGCGCCCAGAGTAAGGCCCGTTATTTTATCCGTTTCTTCTTCCTTAGCCGTCAGCATAATAATTGGGAAAGTGTGCTTCTCTCTTATTTTTTGGCAAAAGTTAAAGCCACTGCCATCAGGCAGCATTACATCTAAAATGGCCAGATCGATCCTTTGGGTATCTATGGACTGCTGAGCATCCTTTATGCAGTAAAACTTGAGCACCTGATAATTCTCATTGCACAGATACACCTCAATTAAATCAGCAATTTCGCGCTCATCATCCACAACAAGAACGGTATTGGTCATTGCCTCTACCACCTTCCGATAAGATAATCATCTCTATTTTACATAATATACGGGTATTTTTTATGACTTCTTACTGGACAAATTCTTAAGATTTTCATAAGGCCTTGTAAAAACGCCGCCCAACTTAGGGCGGCTGTCTTTGCATCACTATAATTCCAAATTCATGCCGGTGGCCAAATAGCGTATTTGCTCGCCCATGTCCTCCTGCAGTAAAGCAAAGGCTGCTTCGCCGGTACAATGGCAAGTGTAAAAGAGCGTATCTTTCTCCTTTAGCTCGGCAGCAATCCGGCGGATCAGGCTTTCTTCTTCGTTGATCATGGTAATGGGATTGAATAAATGGAAGCCGCCGATGACCAGGTCCAACTTCTGTTCCACTAATGCCCGGGCTTTTTCCAGAATATTGACGATGCCGCAATGAGCGCAGCCCACCAACAAAATATGCTTGCCTTTTTCGCTAATGATCAGATTTTGTTCGTGCTCAAACCGGTCCGGGCCATAATCCCCTTCTCCACGGTCCTCATACAGAAAGTCATTGGAAAGAGACAGCAGCCGCTGCCTTGGCACATCGGAGAATAAAAGCAAGCCTTCATCGATCTTATGAAGGGAGTCCGTAAAGATAATCCGCTCATTGTCCTCCAGATTTGGATCCAGGCCCGCTAGTTTCAACTCCCCTCCTTCTGCGATAAGATGAGGCAGAAAAGCCCTCTTTCTGATATAGATTTTGGCCCGGTCATTATTAGCCAAAAAGGCGGCTAAACCGCCGCCGTGATCCTGATGGCCATGGGAAATAATCAGGGTATCCACTGCGGCAATATCGACGCCCAACTTTTGGGCATTTTCCAAAAAGGACTGATCCTTACCCAAATCAAAAAGGATTTTGTGGCCAAGGGCTTCAATATATAAGCTGAGACCGTGGCTTGGGGAATACTCCGGTGATATAGTGCGGTTTTCCACTAAGGCAATCAGTTTCATTCTAACGCTCTCTTTCTCCAAGCATTGGATTATATAGGCATTTTTCTTTAGAATACAGCCCTTGCTTCCTGCCGTCAAGGCAGTATACTATAGCTATATCTTGCCGTAAAGCCTGACGGACTATAGGTGAAAGAAGGAATGCTTACATGGCCTATACTATTCATTGTGCCTACTTTAGCCCCACCCATGCCACAGAAAAAATCGTTGAAACGGTCACTGGGGAAATCATGGGCCTGCTCCCCCAGCCCTCAAAAGGCCAGGTGATCAATCTCACCCCACCCTCGGGCCGCAAGCCCATAGCTGCCTTTGGCCAGGAGGACCTGCTGATTCTGGGAGCGCCGGTCTATGCCGGCAGGATACCCGCTATATTGCAGCCTTTTCTCAGCAGCTTAAAGGGCCGCAATACCCCTGCAATAATAGTCTCTGTCTACGGCAACCGCCATTATGAGGACAGTCTGCTGGAAATGCAGGATATTCTGCAGGAGGCCGGCTTTATTGCCATAGCTGCCGGGGCTTTTATCGGCGAGCATTCTTATTCTCGTCTGGCCGCTGCCGGACGGCCCGATAGCCGGGATTTACAGCTAGCCGGAGTATTGGCCGCCAAAGCGGCCCAAAAGCTGCAGGGCAGCGTCTTCCAGCCGATTAAGCTTCCGGGCAATTATCCTTACCGCACCGGCATGGCGGCGGCTCCCCGCTCCCCCAAGACAAAAGCTGGTTGTACCGCTTGCCTGCTCTGTGCCGGTCTTTGTCCCAGCGGCGCCATCTCTTTTGAGGACCCTCGCCTGGCTGACAAGGCTGTTTGCATTAGCTGCTGCGCTTGCGTCAAGGCTTGTCCTCAGGAGGCCAAATATTTTGACGATGAAGGGCTCTTGCAGCGCAAAACTTTAATTGAAAGCAATTTTCTGGAGCGCCGGGAGCCGGAACTGTTTTGCTGAAGCGTTATAAACAACCGGCGGCAGCTTTTAGCTGCCTTTCTTTTTTGGCTCTCATCCAGGCCTGTTGGCATTATTTTTGCATGAGAAAAATAATAAGGCCTTTTTGGGCTTTATTTTCCCCATAACTAAGGCAGGAGGAAGCAACCTCGTTATTATGATGAATTCTACTAAACCCCCTCTTTTTTTCTGGTTAGCCATTTTTCTTGCTGTTGCCGGCGGCGCTTTATATCTCTGGAGCCCTGCCCTGCTTACCCGTGAGCCGTTGCCGCCGGCGGATAGCCCGCCTTTATTTCAAGAGGAGTTGATCCCTTACGACCTATTATCCGACGTGCAAGAGGAGTATTCCATCAATATAAAGAGCCAGCTTTCCGAAGATGAGATTTATCAGCCGGCCATGGCCCTTTGTGTCATGGTAGAAAAATATGCCGATGAGATGAATTGCCATTTTCAGCAATCAGGCCAGCATCAAGGTCAGCTAGAGCTGATTTCCGAAGCTCTTTTAATCGATCAGGTCAGCCAGTCAGGCATTTACGGTACTGTTTTAAAAAATCAAAAGCAGATTGTAACTCCTTTATATGCTCTGGCTTTCCAATGTGTGGTGCGAAAAAGCTCCGGTATCCGCAGGTTATCGGAGCTATCCAATAAAAAGGTGGCCGTAGGGGCCCTTAACAGCGAGGAAGAGCTGCTGACCCGCCGGCTATTGCAGGCTCATGGTATCGACTATAGCTTTTTTGAGCCCGTCTATATAGGCTTGACTGCCGCTGTTAAGGCAATGGAAGCAGGGCTCATCGACTGCATCGCCACCCACGCTGCTTTGCCCAGCCAGCCTATCGCTCAAATGGCCGCAAACTTTGACATTGTTTTGCTGCCCTTGGAAAATGTACAGCTAATTGACGGTATAGAGAGCTTTTTACCGGGATACAAAATGATCACTGTTCCCTCCCAGACCTATAAAGGCATGGACCGCTACATTCTGACGGCAGCCACTAAAGTAATACTGGCGGCGGAAAGGGAAACGAAGCTGGTCATTACTTATGAGCTGACGAAAGCCCTTTATGACCATATGGCAGAATATAAATCCGTATTTTTTATTGATCAGGAAATCAAGGGTAATCAATTGAACGACAAATACCCTCTTTCCTTTCATCAGGGGGCTGTCAAATATTATTGGGAAAGGGATCTCATATGGAATTGAAAAAAAAGTTCCCTGCTCTTTTTCTGGTTTGTTTTATGCTGCTTTGTACCGGTTCCGCACTCAAAGCAGCCCCCTTTGAACAGGAAAACCAAAGCATCAGGGTAGGCGTAGATATCAATATGCCGCCTTATTCCTATGTGGACGACAACGGCATGATTAAAGGCTTTAACGTGGATCTCGTCCGGGCCGTAGCCATTGAAATCGGTATGGATATTGAGCTTTATGCCCAAACCGCCGCCGATTTGAACAACAATCTGCTCTCCCGGGGCCTTGACGCTATTGTCAGCAACCAGGACCATAGTCCAAGCCTGCTGGCCTCCAAAGAGCTGATTGAAAGTCAGGATACTATCTTCGTCCGGGAGGACAATCAATATATTTCCGACTTGGAAGGCTTTTGGAGCAGTCCCGTGGCCATTAATACCCAGAGCCTTACCCCTCTTATCGGCACTTATCTGGATAAATATCCTCTGGAAAGCCCCAAAATCGTCATGAGCCAAGAGCATGGCTTCCTCTTGCTGATGAATAAGGAAGTGGATTCTTATATCGGCAACAAAAGCGCCGGCATGTACCTGATTCAGAAATGGAATCAGGAAGATTACATTAAAGCTGTGGGCGAGCCCTTCAATATAAGCTCTTACGCCTTTTACACCAATGCCGCCGATAAAACTCTGATGAGCCAGCTCAACAACGGCTTAGAGGCGGTTTTCAGCAATAAAAGCTATGAAAAGATTTACGAAAAATGGTTCGGTGAAAGTATAGCTTCTTATAACCGGAAGATCAGAAGCTATTTCTTGGCCATTGCCCTTGTGGCTATACTGGCCTTATTAATCATGGCTTTAGCCCTTAAATGGCGAACCACTTTAAAAAAGGAAGTGGAACGCCGGACAGAAGAGCTAAATAAGGCTTATAGTAAAGAGCGCCAGCTTCAGGAAGAGCTGACAAAGGTGGACAGGATGAAATCCCTGGATCTTTTAGTCTCCGAGTTCGTCCATGAGATACGGACGCCCCTGACTTCCATCAAGACCATGGCGGAACTTTTGCCCAATAAAATCAACAATGCGGATTTCCGCCGCAATATGACGGAAATCGTCACCATGGAGGTAAGCCGCCTGGACAACATGGTATCTTCTTTATCGGAATATGCCAGGCCAAAACCGGCCAATCCTTCCTCTTTTGACATCAAAGTCCTGCTGGATAGCGTTTTATTGCTGTTGCTGCGCAAATGCAATGAAAAAAGGGTGGCCTTGGATATCAATATGCCGGCATGCTGTCTGGTCTGCGGCGACAGCATGGAGCTGATGCAGGTTTTTATCAATCTGATCCTCAACAGCCTGGAATCCATACAAGACGGCGGCGCCATCACCATTGGCAGCCATAAGACCGCCGAAGGCCATATAGCCGTAACCATCAGCGATAACGGTCCGGGTATCCCTGAAGAATATATGGAAAAAATAACGGAGCCCTTTTTTACTACCCGCCCCTCAGGCACCGGTTTAGGTCTTTATATTTGCCGCCGCCTTTTGGAAAAAAACCAGGGCCGGTTGATCTTAGAAAGCCAGATAGGCATCGGCACCAAGGCAACGGTAATTTTGTCCTGAACATTTCCCTGTCCGCCCTATAGTGTCCACCGTTATACGCATAAAGGAGAGCCTCATGAGCAATGTCCTGATTATTGACGACGAAAAAAATATTTGTGTATCCCTGTCTTACGCTCTGGAGGATGAGCACAAAGTTCATTGGGTTCTGACGCCGGATGAAGCGTTTCATTATCTGGAGAATCAGCCCGTAGACCTTGTTTTGCTGGATTTAAAACTAGGCTGTCACGACGGCATCCAGGTGCTAAAGCAGCTCAAGCACCGGCATTCTCATATTCCGGTGATCATCATGACAGGCTTCGGCAGTATCGATTCCTCGGTGGAAGCCGTAAAAGCAGGGGCTTACCATTACGTCAGCAAGCCTATTGTAATGGATGAGCTGAAAAACCTGATGGGTCATGCTTTGGAAAATGCCGGGCTCAATAAACAAGTGGCTCATTTAAACCAATTGCTGAAGGTCCAAAACGGCAGCAGTGAAATTATCGGCAGATCTGCCGCCATGGAGCCGGTTTTCACCATGATTGATAAAGTAAAAAATATCAACTCCACTATTTTAATTTTAGGAGAAAGCGGTACCGGCAAAGATTTAGTGGCGAAAGCCATCCATTATAGCAGCAACCGTCAAAAGTACCATTATGAAGCCGTCAATTGTACGGCTATTCCTTTCAACCTCTTGGAAAGTGAATTCTTCGGCCATAAAAAAGGGGCTTTTACCGGCGCCGACAGCGACCGCAAGGGTAAGTTTGAGCTTTGCCATAAAGGCACCTTGTTTTTGGATGAAATCGGCGATATGGATCTATCCCTTCAGGCTAAGCTATTGCGGGTAATGCAGGATAAGGCCATTACCCCCGTAGGCTCAAACCAGTCTGTACTGGTGGATGTGCGGCTCATTGCCGCCACAAACAAAGATTTAAAAAAGGCTGTGGAGCAAGGCGCCTTCCGGGAGGACTTATATTACCGCCTGGATGTGATCACCATCAAGGTTCCTCCTCTGCGGCAGCGCAAAGAGGATATCCCCTTTTTGCTCCAATATTTCATCAAAAAATACAACCGGCAATTCGGCAAGCAGATTACCGGCGCCCACCGGGATGTGTTGTTTTTGCTGGAGCGCTATGATTTCCCTGGCAACGTCAGGGAGTTGGAAAATATAGCGGAACGGGCGGTGGCTTTATCCGAAGGGCCGGTGCTGACTTTGGCGGATCTGCCCCCATTGGAAGCCAGTATGTCTGCCGCCTCCGGTTCCGCCGCCGGCACTTTGCCTCCAGGGGCCCTGGCCGGCCGCCGCCTTGATGATATTGAGCGTCAGGCTATATTAGATACCTTGCGTTCTACAGCAGGCAGCAGAAAAAAAGCCGCTGCCCTTCTGGGTATTACCGAGCGTACACTTCGTAATAAGCTAAAAGAATACCATTGACTATTTGCCAGGGAAATTTTTTCTCTTTAAGGGGAAATTTTTTCCCAAAGGAGGTCCTCATCCTGAAGATAAAAACCTTACTCTGTGGTGTTATTGATATTTGGCACAAAAGATGCATATCAAAGAAAATTGTCGGCAGCCTGCTGTTGACGGCCAGCCTTTTAACGAGCGCCGCCTGTTCCCTGCAAAACAGGAGTACTCCGCCTTTAGAGGAAGGAAATGTGCCCCGGATCCAGCCCATTACCTTTGCCTCCGGCTCCGTCAATGGCCTTTGGGTCTCTATTGCCGCCGCTATAGCCGAAAAATCCAATCAGTATTTCCAGGGTTATCCCATTACCGCCACTACCGGCGGCGCCATCGCCAATCCTTATTTGCTGCAAAACGGTCAAGCGGCCATTGGCTTGTCCCAGGGTTTCCTTCTGGAAAAAGCCCAGGCCGGACTGGCGCCCTATGAGGGCGTGCTGGACAGCATTCAAGGCATTGCTTCTTTGGAAACCACCGTGCTTTATCTGATTACCGATAAACAAAGTCCGGCCGGTACACTGGAAGATCTGATGGCAAACGGCGGCAAAGCCCGTTTAGGCGTCCTGCCCCGTACGGACAGCAGTTACTTGATATTGCAATATGTCTTGGCGGGATGCGGCCTAAATGATGCCGGGGATTTGCAGGAACCGGGCACCGACATTTATTTTGCCGAAGGCGGCTCCTTATTTAAGGCTTATAACGATCTTTACTTTGATCTGCTGGTCATTAATAAGGCTTTGCCCGACGCCGCTCTTTCGGAGTTGTTATCTAAGCGGGAATCGGTGCTTTTAAGCTTGAAGCCGGATACAATCCGGTCCCTTACCGAAAAGCACGGCTGGAGTCCGGTAACTATCCCTGCCGGCACCTACCCGGGTCAGGAGGAGGATGTTCTCACCATAGGAATCAAAACTTTACTGATCGTTCATCAAGACCTGCCGGAGGAAGTCGCTTATTATTTGACAAAATCCGTTTATGAAAACAAGGCCTTTTATGAGATCATCCACGATTCCTACAAAAAAGTAAATGTTAACGATTTCCCTAATGACTTGGTGGTGCCGTTGCACCCGGGAGCCCGGCGCTATTACGAAGAAATTGGCCTGCTGGCAAAATCCGCCGGAGATGAGGAGGATGCATTATGAAAAAAGCTCTCGTCTTATTGCTTCCTTTTTTCCTCTTTCTAACGGCAAGCTGCGGTCAAAGCTCTTTGCGCAGCCCAAAGGAACCATCTTTTCCGGAAAGGCCGCCGGAGATGGTCATCGTTTGGTCCGCCGGCGGCGGCTCCGATTTAGCGGCCAGGCTCATCGGCGATTACGCCTCCAGGGAATTGGGCCAACCTTTTATCTACAGCAACATCACCGGCGCCAACGGTGATAAAGGCTGGCAGCAGGCAGTAACGGCGAACCCCGACGGTTACACCATAGCGAACCTGACCTTCGATATCCTCACTAACCAGGCCATGGGCCAAACCAATGTAAAATATACGGATTTTGAATTGATCTGCCAGTTTACCGTCCAGCCCATCGGTGTTTTTGTACCGGCGGCAAGCCCCTACCAAACCCTGGACGATCTTCTGGCGGCAGCCACCAAAGAGCCTAATACCATAACCATGGCCACCACTCCTTTGGGCGGTTTCTTCCATCAGGCCATAACCTTGCTGGAAAACGCCTCGGATCAGGCCCGCTTTGATGTGGTTCCCTACAAAGGCTCGGCGGAGATCATTGCCGCTTTAGTCGTCGGCAAAACTGACGCCGCGATCCAAACCCTCACCGGCATGGAGCAGTATATGACGGATAACGGCTTGCGGCTTTTAGCGGTTCTGACGGAAGACCGCCTGGCCAATTTCCCCCAGGTGCCTACGGCCAGGGAGTTGGGTTACGATGTCGTTTACAAAAGCTGGCGGGGCTTCGGCGTTCCCAAAGATACTCCCGAGGATGTCCGGCAAATTTTAGTACAGGCCTTCGAACAGGCTTTCAATCATCCGGAATTTCAAGAAAAGGCTAAAAAAGCCAAACTGGATCTGGTTTACCTGGGCCCTGAGGATTTCAAAGAGGCCTTGGACCAACAATATCCTTTTGTGGAAACCACATTAAAGCAGTTAGGATTTGTTAAATAATAAAAAGCATTCATACGATTTTTTTGATTGATGGAAGGAGCAAATCCATGAAAAACCTGAAAAAAATCTTAGCCATTATCTTAATTTGCTTACTCTCTTTTGCTTTAGCAGCCTGCGGCAGTCAGCCTGCCCAAAATAATCCGCCGGCTCAATCCGGCACACAGCCCGCAGCATCCGCCCCTGCCTATCCTACCAAACCCATGGAAATGATTATCGTCTGGAGCGCCGGCGGCGGTTCCGATCTGGCCGCCCGGTTAATGGGCGATTACGCCGCTAAAGAGTTGGGCCAATCCTTCGTCTATCAAAATGTCACCGGCGCCAACGGCGCTATCGGCTGGGATCAGGCGGCCAATTCCCCTGCCGACGGCTATACCGTAGCCAACCTCACCTTCGATGTGCTGACTAACCAGGCTATGGGACAAACCCCCATAAAATATGATGATTTTGATCTGATTATGCAGTTCACCACCCAGCCCGTCGGCGTCTTCGTCCCCGGCGACAGCCCTTATCAGACCCTGGATGAACTTTTGGCGGCTGCCAAAGAAAAACCGGAAACCCTGCAAATGGGCACTACTCCTTTGGGCGGTTTCTTCCACCAAGCCGCCGGCCTTTTGGAAGCCTCTGCCGATGGAGCCAAGTTCAAATATCTTCCCTTTAAGGGCAGCGCCGAAATCATTGCCGCTTTGTCCGGCAAGCATGTAGACGCCGGCATCCAGACCCTTACCGGTATGGAGCAGCACGTGGAAAACGGTTCCATCCGGGTACTGGCTATCCTTGCCGAAGAAAGATCCCAGCTCTTCCCCAATACTCCTACAGCCAAAGAGCTGGGTTATGATGTGGCTTGGGAAAGCTGGCGGGGCTTCGCCGTTCCCAAAGGTACGCCGGAAGAGGTAAGAGCCATTCTGGAGGATGCCTTCAAAAAAGCCTATGATAATCCGGAATTCCAGCAAAAAGCCAAAGAGGCCGGCCTGGATTTGTACTATCGGGGGGCCGCTGATTTTAAAACCATGCTGGATGAGCAATATCCCAATGTGGAAGCTGTTCTGAAGCAATTGGAATTTATTAAATAAATAGAAGGTCTGCGGGCCGGCTGCCCCGGCGTTCCAACGGGCCGCCGTACCTCCCTCTCGGCGGCCGGCCCTTTGCCCAGAAAGGAATACTGCTATGAAAGCCGATTTATTCGCCGGTATCAGCGGCCTCTTATTGTCCATCGTAGTTTGGCTGGTTTCTGCCTCATTTCCCGTCTTTGCCGTCAGCAAAGCCGGTCCGGCCTATTATCCCCGGACCATTGCTTTAATTTTTGCCTTGGTCTGCTTAGGCTTGATTTATGAAAGCCTGAAGAAAAAAGAAATTGGCAATCCCATGACCGGCTACCTCTGGCTGCGGCTGGCCACTATCGTAGGCATATTGGTTGTTTATTACTTTGGCATAAGAATTTTGGGCTATTTTTCTTCCACCTTTTTGGCCGGGATAGCTTTAGCCATGTATGTATTTCAAAAGTTCACCGCCAAAAACCTGCTGGTCAGCACCGCTAACGCCGCTATAATCTGCATCATTATTTATTTTATCTTTACTATATTGCTGAAAGCTCCGTTGCCGAAGGGGATCTTATTTTAGGAGTGGATAACATGGAATTGGTTATTAATGCTATTGTGACTATTTTTCAACCAATCAACTTTTCCCTTACGCTTTTAGGGGTGTTGATCGGTACTTTATTTGGGGCCATTCCCGGCCTGACCGCCACTTTGGCCATCGCCTTACTGTCCCCGTTGACCTTCAATATGGACCCTATCTCCTCCATGCTGCTGCTTTTGGGCATCTATGCCGGCGGTATGTATGGCGGCAGCATTACCGCCATCACCATCCGGGCCCCCGGCGCTCCGGCTAATGCGGCTGTGGTAGATGACGGCTATGCTCTGACCCTGCAAGGCAAGGGCGGCGTGGCCATCGGCATATCCAACGTGGCCGGCGTTGTAGGCGGTCTTTTTAGCTGTATCGCCATGATATTTTTATCGCCTTTGCTGGCTAAATTCGCTTTGATGTTCGGGCCTGCCGAATATTTCTCCGTTACCCTTTTCGGCCTTACCGCCGTGTTTGCCGTCAGCGGCAAGTCTTTTGTCAAAGGCGTCTTTTCGGCGCTCTTAGGCCTTTTACTAGCTACCGTGGGCTATGATCCCATCCTGCCCTTCAGCCGCTTCAATTTCGGCGTAGGCTCTTTATCCAGGGGACTTTCTTTCCTGCCGGCGGTCATCGGAATGTTTGCTTTTGCCGAGGTAATACGGCTGGTTTTGGAATATAAAGAAGAGAATCAACAAATAGTAAAAGTGGATAGGGTTGTTCCCAATCTCCAGGAATTCAAAGAAAGCCTCCGCTTCATGATCCGGGGCGGTTTTATCGGCGTCCTTATCGGCATCCTGCCGGGGGCCGGCGGCACCATTGCCTCCTATGTGGCTTACGGCGACGTCCGCCGCAATGCCCGGCATCCGGAACTGGTAGGCAAAGGTTCCCTGGAAGCTATCGCCGGCCCGGAATCAGCCAACAACGCCGTCTCCGGCGGCGCCATGATCCCCATGCTGACCTTGGGCATACCCGGGGATTCCGTAACCGCCGTGCTGCTGGGAGCTATGATGATTCAGGGTATTCAGCCCGGTCCCCTGCTATTTAAAAACCATTTGGACGTGGTTTATCCCATTTTTGCCGGTATGATCCTCTCTAATCTGGCTTTGCTTTTTATCGGCATGATCGTGGTAAAGCCGATTTCCCGGATTGCTCTGATCAAAAAGCCGCTGCTGATCAGCTTTCTGATGATCTTCGGCGTCATCGGCTCCTTTGCTTCTTCCAACAGCATTTTTGACGTTCTCGTAGCCATTTGTTTCGGTGTGCTGGGCTTCTTTATGGACCGCTTCGATTTTCCCATTGCTCCTACGGTGCTGGCCATGATTCTAGGGCCTCTGCTGGAAAACTCCTTGCGCCAGGCTATGATCACCTCCAACGGCAGCCCCCTGATCTTCTTTACTAAACCGATCAGCGTAATTTTCCTGACTATCGCCGCGATTACCAGCCTTTCCATGATCTATAGGGAAAGAAAACAGGCTAAGCCGCTGCCCAGCGGTTTTTAAGAAAGGTTTCTGTTATAAAAAAACGGTAGAGATTCGCACATTTCAAAATGTACGGATTTTCTACCGTTTTTAATATGACTAAATTGATTTGATTAACCCGTTTTACTGTCCGCCCGTTCAAGCCCCCTCTATACAATAAAAATGACTGGCTATCCAGTCATTCCTTAGTGGGCAATGAGGGACTCGAACCCCCGACCCCATGCATGTGAGGCATGTACTCTAACCAGCTGAGCTAATTGCCCTTGTGGTAAAGAAATAAAATGGCGGAGCCGACGAGAGTCGAACTCGCGATCTCCTGCGTGACAGGCAGGCATGTTAGGCCACTACACCACGGCTCCGCATCATTTGACAAAACATATTTTAACCGAAAACGACTATGGTTGTCAATGATAAAATCGCAACTTTACAACTTTAGTTCAACTTAAATCCATTTTTCTTAAATTTCTTTAAATTTGCAAACAAATCCCCCTACAAGTGCCAATGTAATTTATTAAAGAAAAGTGGCCTTGACCTGAGAGTGTCTGCAGGGTCCAATAGTTTCCTGAGATAAAATTGCACAAATCAGCGCCGTCGCCCAAAAAAGGCACAGAATCACCTCCGGGATTAATCGGGAATAACTGCCCTGCCCGCTTTCGTTTTTTGGCTCTTGAAACTAATGGATGGAATGAAATTTACTGCCTGCCGGCTATATCGGCAACCACCTTCAGAAATCGCCAGATATCCCCTTCGTCATGATAATGCATGGGAGATACGCGAAACAGCCAATCCAGACCGTAATCCTTTAATATATCACCGCAGTAAATACTATCTTGCTGCCGCAGGGAGAGAAAGACCTGGGCGCCCAGAAAGCTGTTCAATGCCTCATTACAGGATAAGGCCGGCAGAGAAAAGCTGACAATCAGATCCCGCTTTGAAAGATCCGGATGATCAAAATAAAGAAGAACTCCGGGGATGTTCCGTAATCCGGCTATTGCCCCTTGCCCCACCGAACCCTCAAGGCCGTCCAGCAGAAGCCTGAGAAGCTGTCTTTCATGAAGCTCCACCCGTTGTAAGCCTTGCCGGATCATCTCTCTATCCTTTTGCGGCGGCTCTCCTGAAGAAAATTGCCGGCCCAGCCAAAGAAAATAGTCTCCTACAGGCCCCATCAAAGCAAAAGAAAGAGGATCCTGACTGCCCAACTCCCAGGAAGGAACTCCCTGGCCAAGGAGACAGTCCCGGCTGGCTCTGCTTAGCCTGGGAGAACACCAGGCCAGACCGCTGCCTCGGGCGCTGAAAATTTTATAGGGGGCCATAATCAAGGCATCGGCTGGAAAAGATGACAGATCCACCGGTCCGTGAGGAATCTTCTGAACCCCATCAATGATAATAGCAATCTCCGGATTAATCTGCCGGGCCTGTTTGGCAATTTCCGCCACAGGCAATACGGCCCCCGTAGTATTTGAAGTATAGGTCATCACCAGAAGACCGGTATTGGGATCCAGGCAATTAAGAATATCTGCCGGAGCTATGCTATGCAGAACCGGATCAAAAGGTACGATAATAGCATCTTTGCCATATAAGGCAGCGGCCCGCTTCACCCCATCAATGGCAGCGGGATGATCCAAGGCAGTAACCAGCAGCCTATTTCCGGAAGATAGACGGGTTCCCGCTTCAATTAAGGAAAATAAAAGCCGGGAGGCAGAAAGATCTTGAATGATTGCACCCGGCGGAGCATCCAAAAGCTCCGCCAGGCGAATCTTGCCGTATTCTACGGCATCCCTGAGCAGCCGGGCTTGAGAGCCCTGGCCGGAGGGATAGTCAGGAATACCGCAGAGTTGTTGCTGTAAGGTCAAAACATCCCGAAGGCGTAAAGCGCCGGCGGCATTGTTAAAAAACAGCCGCTCGCTGTACTCCAAGCCTTGAAAACGGCGTCGAATTTTTTGCTGTAAGCTTAAGCCGAAAAGATTGGTTACACTCATACTGTTTGTTCCTCGCTGATCAATTCATTTACAATGCATTGCTTATGCTCTGTTTTTGCCTGCGATACTGTATAAGCAGTAAAGCCGCTCCTATCCCCAATCCGGCAACTGTTTTAATGGGCTCAACATAATTGATGCGGGCATCGACACAGCTGAAAAATAAGAGCAGCGAAGCTGCAAAGCAACCCAGACGCATCCAGGGGGGCGTAGCGGCAGACTGGAGAAAGCCTTCTATACCGGCTACAAACATATAGATAGCGGCGGTTCCAATGACAAAAGTCATCAGTATTTGGGGTATTGTACCGGAAATCAGCGGTGAAAATAAGAAAAACATGGGTAAAAAGTAAAACGAAGAGCCCATCTTCAATGATTGAAAGCCGGTAAGCATTGGGTCGGCATCAGCTACGCCGGCAGCTACAAAGGCGGTGATACAAACAGGAGGCGTCAAGCCTGCCACCTGGGAAAACCAAAAGATGACCAAGTGGGCTTCCAGGGGCTTAATGCCAAAATTGGCCAATGCCGGTGCGCAAAGGGTGGCTAATATAATATAGCAGGTGGCAGAAGGTAAACCGCAGCCGATAATGTAGGACATTACCAGCATAATTAGAATGATCGGCATCAGCATACCGCCGGACAAGTACATAATGATTGAAGTAGACTTTATCATCAGGCCTGTTTTGGAGATTAATCCAATGATAATTGATGCGCAGGCCACCACATTGATAATGGAGGTCATGCTGATGGCACAGTTTTCCATGGCCAGAAAAAATCTTTTAACCGTAAGGCGGGTATCTTTCCGAAACAGAGTCACCAATAGAATCAATAAGGTACAGACAGAACCGCTCATAAACGGGGTATAACGTTTGTAAAGCATCCAGGTCAACACTGCAATGGGAATCAATAGGGGCAAGGCTTTCCATAAAGCCTGCCTTTTAGAGGGCAGCTCTTCTCTTGGAATGCCTTTCATCTTTTTCTTTTTGGCCATACAATCGACGAAAAGCCAAACAGTACAATAAAACATTAAAGCCGGTAAAAAAGAATATTTGACTATGTCAAAATAAGCATAGCCGATATTATCAGCGATCAGAAAAGCCACGGTGCCCATTACCGGCGGCGTAATCTGTCCCCCGGAAGAAGCTACCGCTTCTACCGCCCCTGCTTCATGAGGTTTAAATCCCATTTTCTTCATCATAGGAATTGTCAACGTACCGGTGGTAACTACATTGGCTACGGAGCTTCCTGAGATCATACCCATAGCGCCGCTGGAAACTACCGCCACCTTAGCCGGGCCGCCGGCAGAGCGACCGGCCACAGCTAAGGCCAAATCCATAAAAAGCCGGTCGGCGCCGGTGGCGGAAAGCAAAGTGCCGAAAGAAACGAAAACAAACAGCACACTGGCACATAAGGAGGTTAAAGAGCCAAAAAGTCCTTCCGTAGTCAGATACACCACATCAATAAACTTACTGGTTGTAAAGCCTCTATGCTGCAGCATAGCAGGCATGTAGTTGCCCAGAAAGGCATAAAAGATAAAGATCAGAACAATAATGCAAATCGGTAAGCCAACGGTGCGGCGGGCCCCTTCCAAAACCATCAGGACTAAAGCAAAACCCACCAGTTTATCCATTAGCATTACCTCACTGTAGTAAGGGATCCGGGTAATGAACCGTTGGTTGTTTGTGAGGGTCCAGAACAAGCAAATAAAGCAGAGTACAATTAACAGCAAATCCAAAGGATCAGGTTGGTCCTGCCGGGATCCCCGAAAGCCGGGAATCCACAGAAAGGTAAGGGCTAACAGTATACATAATGTTGTGCCGATTTGGATCATAGGCAAAAACACGCCATTGAACGAAGTATAAAAAACCATAGCTGTTAAGCCCGCACCCAGGACAAAAGCTAAATAGCGGTAAAATCCGGTTAACTGCCGTTTGGAATTGGTCTTGCGGATTTCCTCTTCTATATTTTGAGGGTTTTTATATTTATCAAAAAACTTTTTTATTCTATTAACTACGCCCATAGCTTCCTCCTGTCCAATTTAACAGCTAGCACTCTGTGCCCTCTAAAAGTTTACATCTGCTTAGCACTAGACTATAGCAGTCCCATTTCCTGCCAATATTTTAAGGCGCCGGGGTGCATATCTACTACAGTGCCTTTGCACATTTCCTTGCGGTCGAAAGCTTTATACTGAGCTTGCACCGTTTCCAGATAAGCCTTTTCTTCATAGCAAACCTTAGCCAGTACATAAGCCAATTCTTCAGGGACATCGGCCCGGACGGTTAATACTGATTTAAAGCCGATACTGGTTATCTCTTCGGCTTGCAAGGGATAGGTTTCGGCAGGAATCGTCATAGGGGACCAGCCGTACTTTTCCACTAAGGAATTGAGAACCTGCTCATCCAGGCCCAGAATCTTTGAATCTCGTCCGGTCAGCATCTCTTTTGTGGCAGCATCCGGTATGGCTTTATTGATAACGATCATGTTGAAATGGCGGTCGGCATAAGCGTCATAAAGAGCCGTGCCTTCAGCTACATAAACGGAGGATCCGGACTCCTGAATTTCTTCAAAACTTTTTAGACCATATTCCTCCAAAGTCATAACAGCGGCAATCGAGGATGCGGCAGAAGGAGGCATAACGCCCACTTTCATCTTTGTACCGGACTCAATCAACTCGCCTAGCGTATCGTAAGGGCAGGAGGCGTCTACAATGAAATACAGGGCGGTGCTGTCCAGAGAGGCAATTCCCTTGAGCTGATCGGAGGCTGCATCGTAAGGTTCCTCTCCCGCCAGCAGCTTATTGAGAAACAATCCTTGGGTCAAGCCCACTTGGGCTTCTCCGGATACCATAACTACCGGATTAGCTACAGCGCCGCCGGTAGTAGCAGTGATCGGAAAACCTTCAAAATAAGCATTGGCTTTATCTGCAATAGCAGCAGCCACCATGGACCAGCCTCCATTGGCAGGACCGGCTACAAATTCCTGAACATCCAACTTACCGGGTTGCTCCGGAGACGGCATCGTATTTTCTGGCCCTCCGGCAGCAGGCTCTGTTTCATTACCCGTTGGAGCGGGAGCATTAGGGCTTGAGCCGCCGCAGCCGGCAAGCAGCCCCAAACAAAGCAGGATGATAAGAACCAAAAACGCCGTCTTTTTTAACAGATGAGTCCTCAACATATTATTTCCTCCTATCTTTTATGTCTAATTCAAAAGGTGACGAAATCCCTTTTGCCAAGGCAGCCTCCGCCAGCATCGCGGCAATTTGTCTGCTTACGCCCACACCTTTTTCCCGGTTGGCAGCTTTACGATTGGCTTCCATCTGACCGGGATAATAGACGGCTTCATAGCCCTCAGCCGGCGGGGTAGCATTTACCAAGGAAACGAACTCCTCTGCCCGAATTTGATAGTCAGAGGGCTGGCACAGAGCATCCAAACGGAAGGCTAAAAGAATCCAATTGAATTCCAAAGGCTGGCCCAGCAAACCATAACAGAGCAACTCATTAATCATGGCTAAGCCGGAGCCTTTGGAACCTGCCGAGGGCAGCATAACGCCGCCGTCAAAAAAATCTTGGGGGTTAAGGGAAGGATGGCCCTGCTTATCTAAGATTTGACCGGGAGGCAGAAGGCTGCCTTTTCGCTGAGCTAAACGAATTTTGCCGCCGGCTGATGCGGAAGTGGCAAAATCCGCTGAAAGGGGAATACCTTCCAGGGCCGGCAGAGCCAAGGCCAAAGGATTGGTGCTCATTACCCCTTTTTTACCGCCGAAAGGTGCAACAGTTTTAAATTTGCGATGGCCGCCGCCGCCAAAAATTTGCCCAAAACAATTGGCCTCAGCAAATCTCTCCGCGTAAGCGCCAATACGGCCGGTATGGCCCACGCCTTTAACGCCGGCTAAAGCCATAGGTTGGTCTTGTAAAGCAAGGATCATAGCCTTTACGGTTTCTTCCATGGCGGTGATCCCAAAGCCTTGATTACCCTCCACCAGAAAAACGCCGGGCTTCATTACGCTGATGACGGGTGTGGCGGCTCCCTTTACCTTACCGGAAATCATAAATTGAACGTATTCATAAAATCTCATGGCACCGTGGGCTTCAACGCCTTTTAAATCATTATCCACCAAATGAGCGGCAATTATTTTGGCGTTTGGAGCAGAAGCGCCATAGGCTTGCAGCAAAGCCTCCCCAAAAGAGGCCAGGGCTTCGGCAGACAGATAAATCATTTTTTTACCGGCACCCCCTTTCTGGCCGCAATGGTATTAATTGTGTCGAGACTTTCTTGAGCCGCAATGGCTAAAGGCAGCTTTTCTTCAATGTCCGCGATATCCGGCAGCTGGCGGCAAACATCCTCTAAGGCCCAGGGAGGAATAATACAAATGCCGTCCTCATCACCTACCAGAATGTCTCCCGGATTTACCCTGGCGCCGCAGGCATCTACGGGTACGTTGTAGGCCACACATTGAATTTCTTCGGCATAGGGCTTAGTTCCTGATCCCAAACAATAGACGGGCATCAATTGGCCGGCTAATTCCTTTTTGTCCCGAATACAGCCGTCCACCACCATACCGCCCAGACCCTGAGTCATCATCATTTGTCCCACATTGCCGCCTGTAACCCAGCAAAGAGAGCCCAGGGAAGCAAATAACAAAATGGAACCGGCCGGGGTTTTGCGGACTAAATCAAAAGTTCCCAGCCCCTTTACCTCATAGCCTGCTTGCTTCGGAATATAGGCAATTGTGATGGCGGGCCCTACCATATTGGCGGCCAATTCTTTTTGCAGGCAGCAAAGCCCCTTGAAATAACCGCTAACACCTAACCTGCGCATGGAATCACAGATATTGCCGGTGGGAGTATGGCGCAGCAGCTCAAAAAGCTCCTCCTGCCGCATATGATTCATTTCCTCTCCTCCTTTGCGTTATGATAAAGCTTTCTAATGCATATTCCATGCCCGCAAATAAAAATAAAGAAAATAAGGTATTTGTTCCAAAATTACAAAAAATACAGAAAATATTTCCGGATTACTTCGGAATTATTTTCTGTATCCCGTAAAACTGATAATAGAAACTTATGACTAGCCTTGCAGGCGGTACTGCTCTAATTTATTGCGGAGAGTGCGGTCGGTAATACCCAGCAGTTGGGCAGCCTTTGTCCGGTTATTGCCGGTAAACGCCAAGGTCTCCATGATCGTTTGCTTTTCGATATCGGCAAGGCGGCAACCCGCCAATTCCCGGGAAAGGTTGGTGGCCATTTCCTGGCTGAGGCTGGGCAGGTCCGAGAATCGAATCAAGCTCCCCTCCGCTAAAGCAATACCCCGGACAATCAAATTTTCCAGCTCCCGCACATTACCGCGCAGGGGTGATTGCTCAATAGCCCTTAAGGCGGCCCCTTCAATGCCTCTAACATCTTTGTTAAACTCTGCATTATATTTATTTAAGAAATGCTGGATCAATAAAGGAATGTCCTCCCGGCGCTGCCGCAAAGCCGGGCTATGCAGGGTGATTACACTGAGCCGATAATAAAGGTCTTCTCTGAAGGCGCCTTCTTCCATAGCCTTTTTCAAATCTTTATTGGTAGCAGCAATCAAACGGACATCAACCTGGATTTTTTCATTGCTGCCCACAGGGCTGATTTCTTTTTCCTGGAGCACCCGCAGCAGCTTAGCCTGAACGTTGATATCCATATCGCCGATTTCATCCAAAAACAGGGTGCCGCCGCTGCAGATTTCAAATTTTCCTTTACGGCTGCTATCCGCCCCGGTGAAGGAGCCTTTTTTATGCCCGAAGAACTCACTTTCCAAAAGTGGTATTGGGATGGCCGAGCAATTAACGGCTTCAAAAGGTCCGTTGCTGCGATTGCTGCTATAGTGGATAGTTCGGGCAATTATTTCCTTGCCGGTACCGCTTTCGCCAGTGATCAGCACTGTCGTATTGATATCCTTGATTTTATCGATCAGCTTCAGCAAATCCTTAATCACCGGAGAATTACCGATGATGGCCGCCTGAACCTTTTGGGCATTGAGCCGGCAGTTTAAATCTTTGACTTGATTTTGCAAATGGATATGCTCCAAGGCTTTGGCAATTAAATTTCGCAGCTCATCCATTTCAATAGGTTTGGCAATATAGTGGAAGGCCCCGGCTTTAAGGGCTTCTACAGAGCTTTTAATACTGCTGTAGCCGGTCATGATGATTACCGGCAGCGAAGGATAAATTTCCAGGATCTGCTTCAGCACCTCTATACCGTTGTGGCGGCCGATACGCAAGTCAAGTAAAACAAGATCCGGCGGCTCTTCTTTAATCATGGCCAGACCCTCTTGGGCATCCTGGCTCCAGCGAATAGAGTAGAGTTTATCAAGGGCAAGACTTAGGGTAACGCAAATATGCTTATCATCATCTATGATAAAAAGATTATCCATCTCCGTTGTCCCCCTCTCTTTCTTTGCCAATCAAGATGATTTCAATACGGGTGCCTTTAGGTTCTCTTTGCTTCACTTGAATAGAACCGCTATTAGCAATGGCCAATTGGTTGCAGATGTATAAACCCAGACCGGTACCGGACTGCCGTGTAGTAAAAAAGGGTTCAAAAATCCGCTCCAGATTGGCCGCCGCAATACCTTCTCCGTCATCTTCAACTAGGATAATTGCCATTCCCTTATCCTGGCGGGCCAAGAGGCGGATAGTTCCCGGCTCATTAAAGGCATCGATAGAGTTATTGATCAGATTGATTAAAATCTGAATTAAGTGCATCTTATCAACGTAAATCAATAATCCCTCAGGAATGAAGCATTCCAGTTCAATGCCTTTGGCCGCCAAGCGGGAAGACAGCAAGAGCTGAAGATTATTGACTAAAGGCAACAACTCACAATAGTCCATTTGATTAGGCCGGGGGTTGGCATAATTCTCTAAAGCTCCTACCATTTTGCTTATGCGGTCCATTTCACTATTGATGATTTCTGCCAGTTGAGTTTGAAATTGAGGATCGGCTATCCTTTCCGGTAATAAATCGGCCAGGGTCTTAATGGATGTCATGGGGGTACGGATTTCATGGATAAATTCAGAAACCTGCATACGCATAATCCGGCTCTGATCCTGCCGCAAAAGCTCCTCCTCCAGCCTCTTTTCCTTACTGATATCTTTGAAACTGATGACGGCTCCGGTGGAATCACCCTTGTCTCTGCCTAGGGCGCCGATCTGGTAGATGATAAATTTCACTTCATCCGCCCCTTGTATTTTAGCTTTAATGCCAAGATAAGGGCCTTGCCCACTCAGTACGGCAGCTAATTTTTCTTTATTCAGCCAATAAAATAAAGGCGATTGAAAAATCATAGACCCTAAAAGCTCTCCCGGCGAAAGTTCCAGAATATCTGCCGCCCGGTTATTAATAAACGTAAGGGCGCCTTGAGCGTCTAAGGTAATAATGCCGTTTTGTACACTATTTAGTATCTCCTCTTTAAAATGGTTGGCCGCATTAATTTCATTTCTCTGCCGGAGCAGCTCCTGATTTGCTTGATTTAACGCCAGCGTCCGGCTATCTACTTCTTTTTTTAACCGATTATTAAAAATCAAGGCAATAATGGCCAAAAGCAGGAACAGCACTAAACAAGCTAAAGCGATATAAATGATCTGCCTGATCTGCTTTTCGTATGATTTTATCGATTGCCCAAACCATTTTCCCCCCACTTTATCATAAGTGCCGTTTTGCTTGGCAATAGATAAACTGCTGTTTAGCAAAGCCAGCAGTTCCTCATGCTCGGCAGCGGCAAAAAATCGAAAATCCCCTATATTAAAGGATTCTCCCACCGACTTGAAAAAGTCCTCCTGATCCCATTTTTGCAGCAAATAGTGACCGGAGGCTTTATTGCCGATGTATGCCTCCACCTCCATATTCAGCAGCAATAAGAATCCGTGTTCCTGATTAATAACAATTTTCAACTTATCCTGAGAATGCTCATTGATATAACTGCCTATAGATGAGGTAAGACTAATCGTGTTGATCGCTACTGAGAGGTTGCGCAATTCCTCCAAAGCAGAAATATAGGTATTATCCCTGCGGACAAAAATAGTGTCTTCACTGCTGATCAGCACATCGGAAGTAAGATAGCCTTCGGGAGGAACTGCATTACTGATCACCAAGTCCAAATCTCCCTTATTCAGACTTGCCATCATTTCTTCCCGCTGCCGGCTGTAAAGCTCTACATCCAGGCCGTATTCCAAAGCTAAAGCGTAGACCAGATCCGCAAGAAAGCCCTTAATGACTCCATTGCTATCCACATAAGCATAGGGAGGCAAGGCCTGGTCTAAACCCACCCGCAGGGGCTGGTCATAACGGGATGATATTGCCCCTCTTTCAATTCTGGCAGTTGAACCGCCAGGACTTTCTTGAGCAAATAGAAAAGCAGCCGCAAGCAGAACCAACACTAGCAGGATAGCCATGATATAAATTTGTTTTTTCTTTTTTATCTCCATATGATACCCTGCTCCCTATAATACTCCAATGCTCCCTGGTGCAGGTCGCCAATAGCGCTGTTGTTAAAGCTGGTCGTTTTATATACCCGATCCATAGGAAACACCTTTTTTATCTCCGACAAATTGCCGTAAATAGCTTTGGTTATATCATACACGATATCCCTGCCGGCAGTTTTAGGAGTACAGAGTAAAACATCAGTGGCTACCGACAGAATCAGAACATCTTGCCCTTTATAAGTGCCGGCATTTATACGGGCAATCCGGCAACCCGGCAGATAACGCTCCAAGTGATCGATGATATCATGGCCTTCAACAGGAAGAAGCTCGATTTCCAAATTGGCTGCCAAATTAGCTATCTGTTGATTGGGCAGCACCGAGGAAAGCACCAGGCAATCGATTGTTTTGTCCTCCAAGGCCCGGACAGCTTTATCCAAATCCAGGTAAACGGCCTCGTAGTCAGAGGGGTCAAGCCCCTGAATGCTCAGGAAGCTTCGATTTAGCAAAGTGGTATCCGCTTTAGGTTCACCCAGGGAAACTCTCTTGCCTTTCAAATCCTGAAGACTATGGATATCACCTTTACGAACGATGCATTGAGTCACCGCAGAATAAAGAGGCGAGATCAAAGCCTCGCCTTCTTCTTCAGTCAATGATAATTTCTCTGTCTCTTGCCGGAATCTGGTAGTTAAACGTAAGCTTGCCGGTTGATCAAGGGAGCCAGGAAAGTAGCGGCCTTGATAGCTTTTAATATATTTGGTGATCATGACCCCTACTGCCGTAGCCGGAGTATAGACCTCCCGCTCCTCCAGATTAGAAGCAATCCAAAGAATATTATCACTTTCTAAGATCTCGACTATGGATGAGGCCTCTTCAGACAAGGGCTGAAGGGCAGGGCCATTAACCCAGCCTGCCTCAGCCCTTTCTCGAAATGAAACCCGCAGGTATATAACCAAACCAAAGATAATTAATAGGACCAGCAAGATAGCGGTGATCACTCTGACAAGGCTTAGATGAAAAAGACCCCTGAATCGGCGTGCTTCCATGAAACCTCCATCATTTTAAGCATAAGTAAAGGCTTACAGAAAGAAATCAGTCAATACCGACCAAGCTGTCTACAGGCAGCGAAAAGATCAACCCTTTACAGGCGGTATTTAACCCGGCAACCTGGCTGATAGCCTTCATGATTGCCTGCTTATGCTCACGTTTGACGATAATCCCAATAATATCTTTTTCCGGCTGGATACAAATACCTAAGAAACGTTCCGTCTCCTGCCCCACATTTCTGGCATGAATCACCGTGCCGCCGGTAGCTCCCGCCTCCCGGGCCGCTGCCATTACCTCTTCTTTATGCCCCTGATTAATTACAGCAAGGATCAGGTCATGCTTAACCGATTCTTCCATCTTATTCACTTCCTTTTCAAACCTATCTCGTTCTTCTTCCGTCAATACCCGGGCAAAAGGGCCGCTGATGCCGGATAAAGGCATCGTAAAAATAATCCCTTTGCCGGGCCTTTTTAACTGCATTTCCGTATTAATAGCTTCAAACATTTTTGGTATCTTAAACTGGGGCGCCATACTTATGACTACGTCTTTATCCGTTTCTCCCAGTCCCAAATAATCCAGGATCTCCGAATTGGCGGTACCCATCCCCAAACAAATGAAATGCACATGAATGTTGTGTTTAAGGCAAATATCCACAACCCGCTGGCCTTTGCCCCGATCAACGATAGTAACGATCATTTTAATCATTTTTTCTTGTGGGCTCAATTGCTCACTCATTTACCATATCCCCCTCGTACAGGATGATTTCTTCTTCCGTCTGAGAAGCTTTGTCCGCTTCTTGACCCGCCTTTTTCACTCGCCTTACATAGATAAGGCCCAGTATTTGAATAGTGATTAACGGCGTCATCGCCACCATGGCCACAATACCGAAGGCTTCCGTTAAAATATTGCCGCCCAGAGCCTCGCAGGCCCCCATGGCAAAGGGCAGTAAAAAGGTAGCCGTCATCGGGCCGCTGGCCACACCGCCGCTATCAAAAGCTACACCGGTAAAAATTTTCGGTACAAAGAAAGATAAGCTTAAGGCCAGGGTATAGCCGGGAATCAAAAGCCAAAAGATCGAAATCCCCGTCAGCAGCCGGGTCATAGCCAAACCCAAAGAGATGGCTACACCGATAGAGAGACTAATTTGCATATATTTTTGGGGAATAGCGCCGGCGGATATCTCCTCGACTTGTTTATTTAAGACGTGGACTGCCGGCTCTGCCGCCACAATGAAATAGCCGATCAGCATACCTAGAGGAATCAACAGCCATTTAAAAGAGCTGCCGGCAATAGCCGTTCCCATAAATTGACCGGCAGGCATAAAGCCCACATTGACTCCGGTAAGAAAAAGCACCAAGCCGATCAGGGTATAGCCCAGTCCAATCGATATCCGGATTACTTCTCTGCGGGAACAATAGCGGCATGACCACTGAAAAAAGATAAATGCCGCAGCAATAGGCAATATAGCCAATGTCACCTCTTTTAAAAACTGGGGCAGCTCAAAAGCAAATTGGCGGGCCACATCAGCCATGGTGGTTACTTCGGGAAAGTCTAGACCTTCGTAATTGACCGTTGAGGGATTGTATAAAATCCCCAGAATCAAGACGGCCAAAATTGGGCCGATACTGCATAAAGCTACCATGCCAAAGCTGTCGTCCTGAGACCCGGGGTCGCTGCGAACGGAAGAAATACCTAAACCCATGGCCATGATAAAGGGCACCGTGATAGGCCCCGTAGTGACGCCGCCGCTGTCAAAAGCCACAGCAATAAAGCTTTTTGGCGTGAATATAGCCAAAAGGAAAATACCGACATAGAAAAAAATCAGCATTTTGGACAAGCTGATTTGAAATAATGTCCTGAGCATAGCAATCACTAAAAAAATACCTACGCCCACGGCCACTGTAATAATCAACGTAAAATCCGGTATGGCCGGAACTTGGCGGGCCAGCACCTGCAAATCAGGCTCTGCAATAGTAACGAAAATGCCCATACATAAAAAAACCAAAATAATAAGCCAGACTTTTTTCGATTGAGTCATTTTGGCGGCAATACCCTCGCCTATGGGCATCATAGCGATATCCGCACCCAAAGAGAAAAAACCCATTCCCAAGATAAGTAATACGGCGCCGGCTAGAAACAGCATCATCGTACCAATAGGCATGGGTGTTATAGAAATACTCATGACAAATACGATAAGTGTGATTGGCAGTACGGAAGTCAAGGCTTCCTTGATCTTTTCTTTTAAAATTTTATTCAATAAAAACCACCCCTTTTGTTTTAATCCCTCGTCTTGGCTTACCTCGCCTATAAATAAGGTCCAGGCAGGAGATGGCCGGCTACTTGTGGTAGAGCCGGCCCTGGGCAATCATCTGGCCCCGATAAAGCTGTTCCAGCAGCATCACCCGGGCTAATTGATGGGGAAAGGTCATAGGCCCAAAGCTAAGTTGCCAACGGCTTCTGACATAGACCTCAGGAGACAGGCCGTGAGAGCTTCCTATAACAAAAACCATACGTTTGCTTTCGGGGCTGGAGGCAGGGTCAATAGCCTGGGAAAAGGCGGGAGAATCCATGGTCTTGCCGGCCGGTGACAGCGCCACCACTAAATCGTCAGGCCGAATCCGGCTCACTATACGCTGGCCTTCCCGGCTCAGGGTCTGCCCGATCAAAGCCGGCACTGCCTCAGCCTTTAAAGGTTCCTCGGCAATCTCAACGATCTCCACCGGCCGCATGACCGTCATTCTTTTAAGATATTCGGCGCAGGCTTCCCGGTAATACTTCTCTTTAAGACTGCCCACGGCTATAACCGCCAGCTTCACTGCCAATTCCTCCGTTTTCTTAGATGCTTATACACTCTCCCGGTGTGCAGCGGGGCGCCACCGATAACATCAGCCCTTTGCCCAGAAGCATTTCGCTTACGGCTTTTAATGCCTTTTCCGGTGTATTGTTTTCCTGACTCAAATGAGCCAGCACTACTTGCCTTGTCTTCCGGCCCAGAATTCTCAGCAAGCCGGCAGCCGCATCTTCATTGGATAAATGGCCGTCAATGCCGGCTATCCGCTTCTTTAAATAAAAAGGATAGCGGCCTTTGCGCAGCATCTCCACGTCGTGATTAGCTTCCAGTACCAGAAGGGGCAGATCCTGCAATATCCGCTCCATCCGGTTGGTAAAAACACCGCAATCCGTGGCGATACCAATGCCCCTATCATCATCTTGCCGCAGCACATAACCCACGGATTCCAAGGCATCGTGGGAAGTAGGGAAAGCTTCTAAGTCAATTGAACCGATACGCCATTTTTCCGAGGGATCAATAATATGTTTATACTCCTGAGGAATCTCCTCAGCGATAGCTCCCATTTCAAACCAGGTGCCTTCCGTAGCGTAAACAGGCAGCTTCAGCCGCCGGGCCAAGACGCCTACACCGGCAATATGATCCCGATGGGCATGGGTAACTAAAATTGCCGACAACGAAGAGCCATCACCGTAGCCGGCCATGGCCATGTTAGTCAAAATCCGTTTTCCTGATTGACCGGCATCAATCAAAAGACTGGTTTCACCGGCCCTGACAAAGTGGCAATTGCCCCAGCTCCCACTCATCAAACTGCAATAATCCATAAGTTATCGGCCTCCATCCTTTTATTGTAGAGGATTTGAGCCGAAAAGGGAAGCCCATCTATTGATAGGAATAAAAAAACTTTTCCTGCCAAAAGGAAAAGGGCATTCCTGTAGCCTCCTGGAAAGCCTGATCCCAACCCTTTCCCTGCTCTTGCAGCTCAAGAATACCAACGATCCCCTGCCAATCCCAATCTGCCAGCATTTGCTCAAAGGCAGCATAAGACATATGGTAAGCGCAAAGCTGGGTAGCATGACGGTCAAACATGGAATCCAAACCGGATAAATGGGGGACCTGTACGCCTTCATCAATTTCTTTCATCGGCATTACCAAATCTTCCCCTGCCGGCACCGGCAAGGCATAGCCCGTCAGCCTGTATTCTGCGTATTGGGCAAAACCTTCCGAAAACCAACGGGGGGCCCGGCCGCCGGAAGCCCGGTCTATCACCCAATGCCCCAGTTCGTGGCTGAGAGGGGGATTCTCCCCCTCCACATCCAAAATAACCACATTACCCAGCCAATAATAACCGGCCGTACGCCGCTGGGTACTGTTAAAAACAGACCCCGGCAATTGCGGCCCGCCCAAAAAAATCCGCACCGGCGAATTGGCGCCTTTGGGCGCCTCTTCATTTGCCGTCTCCGGATTTGCCTCCGCAGAAAGCCAGCCCTGCATTTCTTCCAGCCAGGCCTGGCCCTGGATTAAAAACGTCTCCGCCTCCGCACCATAACGCTGGGGATAGATAATCATGATATCCCCCTGGAGCTGATGGTTAAAGTCCCTGGGCCACATTGCCGTAAAAAAACACAAGGCAGCTATACCGCCGATCAGCAGCCATAATTTCTTTTTCAATAATTTTTTTTTCGAATTTGTCATGACGGCACACCTCTTTTAGGTTCATGTCTTCATGCTTTCTTATAAAAACGGGATAAAACTGAATGATGTAATTATATCATAATTTTCAATTTCTTTCTTACGGTAAGTTATGGGAACACGGTTATCATTGCCGTTATTCAGAGCCGGTCTCCGGGATAGATATTCTCAAATGCGGCGACGTATTCCCGCCCAAAGATGCAGGTGAATTCAAAGACAGCCGCATCCACGGCGTCTTCTCCCTCCGCACCCAGCAAATAGATGATCTCGCCGCCAACACTGTGTACTACGTGCCCGATGTGATAATTAAAATCGTGCACACAGCTGTTTCCAAGCTCTGCTTTTTTTCGAGCAATCTGCGCTTCCTCCTCCGGCGTCAGCTTTACCTTCCAGTCAAATTGGCAGGATTCCGCTCCCCAGGTGAGGTTGGAAATTACCTCACAATCAAATGAAGAATTGAAGCCTCGAATCACAGCCGCATCAATACAAGTGCAAAAGTACTTGCCGTATTCCAGCAGACCGTGCTTTCTCCAGTAGTCGTTCCACCCGCATTTTGGAGAACGGGAGACGGCTGTGGCCGGTGTGGAAAAGGTGCCAAATTCCATTTCTCCAGGTGCTGCCCGCCATTCCCCATAGGCCTGGCTGTTGATAAAATCCAGCCGGTCACCGCGAAGAATCACCCGGGCTGCCATTCGTGTTCCACGTTCCTCCCCCAGACGCTTTACCCCTACTACAAAGGCATTACGTCCCCCATCCCCGGCATAGGTAATTGCATATTTAGCAAGGAGCCCCAGCATTACCGCATGTTGTTCCAACCCATTATCCCGTTTTTCCGAATGCTGCGCCAGACGGCTGCCATGCTCCGCCACATCCTGGGTCAGATCATGATACAAGGCTTCCAGCGTGCGGTATACCTGTGCAGGGTCAGTGTCATTGATAGCCCCAAAGAACAGGGAGAGCTGCGGTTTAATTTTCTGGGTCAGAAAAATTTCCGCCCGTTCGGTTATGCCGCCTTTGGTAGCATGCTTGCGGGTATTATACAAAATGGTTCGCCTGGTTTCCAAAGCCGTTACCCGGAACTGCTGTGAAATGGTTGCCGCCTGATTGGCCCTTGCTTCTTCCGGGGGCACCCCTTTTTCAGCCAGGGCCCGCACCGTTCCGTCAAAGATGCCCCGCCGGACTGAATCCAGCATCTGCCTTAACTTTTGTTCTCTGCCTTCTTTTGGCACAACGGGGTCTCCTTGCTGAAGCCCGTATAGTATGCAAGCTAAATGATGAACTGCCCCTTCATCGCCGTCAAAGAGAATATCGGCAATGGCAAAGATGGTATCCGGTATCACATAACTTGCGATGACTCCCGCAAGGGTTTCCAGTAGCAGCGCAGGCTGTTGGATATTCAACATGCCGAATGGCGCAAAAAAATCGTAGAGGCGGGCGAGGTTTTCGCCGCTCCACTGTTCACCCTCAGGAAAGGACAGCAGTGTAAATCCTGCCCGTGAAATATCCACATCGCCTGCTGTACGAAACATATTAGGAATGATGTTAACCACATTGATATCCTCCCCCAGCAGTTTCTGATATGCGCTGCCAGAGGGCTTGGGTGGAAATGCATAAATATCAGGCAGTGATTCCCCCGCTTGCCGCAGTTCCTGAAAATACGGCATTAGGATATCTTCGATTAAAGCAGGGGCTGCCGTGGGAGGCGGTGCAAAAATAATAATATCCGGCTTGCCATCCCGCAAAGCTCCGGCATTGTCTCCCAGATACACCGGAAAGCCCAGTTCTTTGCGCTTGCGTTCAATATCCGCCTCGTCTAACGTGACGCCGATCATATGGGTCCCGGTCTGATCCCCCAGCAGAGCCTGATAGCCAGGCAGTACATATTCTGCGATATAGCCCAGGCCAATAATCACAATCCTTGGCGCCTGCACGTTTTTGTTCATAAAACAAATCTCTCCTTGTCTAATTGTATCAATGTTTGTTTAAGCGTTTGGATTTCTCTGAACTGCTCACCACGGCATCCGCCACCGCAGCCCGCATTCCCTTGCGTTCCAGGGCCAGAATTCCCTCAATGGTGGTGCCTCCCGGGGAGCACACTGCATCCTTAACCGCAGCGGGATGCATCCCGGCGTCCAGAATAAGCTTGGCGGTTCCCAGCACGGTCTGCGCCGCAAGCCGGTATGCAGATTCGCGTTTCAGCCCCTGCTGAACACCGCCGTCCGCCAAGGCCTCTACAAACATGGCAACATAGGCGGGAGCGCCTCCCGAAAGACCGGTTACCGCATCCATCAGTTCCTCGCCGACCCATTCCACCATTCCGATTTCGGAAAGCCAACGTTCAACCGTTTCCTGTTCCGCCTGGGTCAGCGTAGTGTCCAATGAAAAGCCGAACACTCCCGCACTTACCAGAGCGGGTGTATTGGGCATAATGCGCAAAATGCGCACCGGTGTTCCTGCCCATTCCAACAACGATTTATGATCTACGCCCGCAACAATTGACAGCAGCGCCTTGCCCGAAGCAGCGCCTCGGGTGGCTTCCAGCGCCCCTCGGGCAACATTCGGCTTAACCGCCAAAAGGATATAATCCACGCTCTCGCATAGCGCATGTTCACTGTCCGCAATCACCGCACCCAGCTCTTTGGCAGCTTGCACGGCAGGCTGTGCTATATCGTAAACTATAAGGCTGGAAGCCTTCACGGCGTCTGCCTTAACCAGTCCCTGGGCTATGGCCTTTCCCATATTGCCAAAGCCGAGGAATCCCAACGTACCGCTCATAATAGAAAATCCTCCTTGAAGTGAATCGGGCGCTTAGCGCCACTTAATTAAGGCGTTGCGCAGCAAACGAATGAGCACATTGAGCATCGTAACCACAAAGCCGATCACAATAATGCCCGCTACAACACGCGTATAGTCTGCAAAGTCCGAATAATATTTGACATACCAGCCAAGCCCCGAGGTTGCGCCGATCATCTCTGCAGCGGTAAGCACCATAAACGAGGTGGATACCGATACGGTCAAGCTGTTAAACAGCATAGGCAAGCTATTGGGAAGCAGCACATAGGCAAACATGCCAATAGTTTTGATGTTTAGCGTGCGTGCGGAGTCCATAATTTTTTTATCCACACTTGACACACTTAGAATCATATTCATGAAGACGCTCCAAAAGATGCTGCTGAAAATAACAAAGATGGAGGCGCTGCGAAAGCTTGGCAGGAGGGCCACCGCATAGGGTGAATAGATGATGGGCGGAATGGGACTGAGCACCTTGGCAATGGGGAACAGTGCCTTGCGGGCATTCTCAAACCAACCAACCAGCATGCCCAGCACAATACCTAATGTAAGCGCCAGAAAAAAGCTCAGGAACAGCAGACGCAGGGACGACACTACTCCCATGGAAATCCGCTGAAAATCAGTGATATAAAGGGCAAATACCTTCTGGGGGATGGGGTAAAGCATGGTATTAACACCGTCCACGCGGGTGGTGTAATATTCCCACAGATCAAGAAATGCCATGACGATAATACCGATGTTGGTTGCCGCAGAGGAGTGGCGTTTCAAAATCAGAACGACTTCAATAGCGCCCGCCGCAAGCAAGAACTCCCAATAGCTGGGCACCTCCACATTGGAGGGAAGCAGTATCAGGGCAACAAGTAAAAGAAATAACAAATGGGGAAGCAGGCGATAGAGCTTTTTCACAGGTACACCTCCGCTCCCCCAATTTGGTTGGCAACATTCTGATAAAATAAAGACATGATCTGGCGGCGCAGCGCACGGTATTCATCAGTATCAAAAATTTCATTGCGTATGCGGGGACGACTAAAGGGGACAGCGATTTCCTGCCCTATGCGTTTATTATTCATGAAAAATATCCGGTCTGAAAGTAAAATCCCTTCGTCCACATCATGAGTGACAAACACGATTGTTTTTACATGCTCATCCCTTTGCAGCAGGTTCAGCAACAGGTCCTGAAGCACCATTTTGTTTTTTGCATCTACTGCGCCGAAGGGCTCATCCATTAGAAGAATTTCCGGCTGCATGGCAAGCGTCCGCGCAATGGCTACCCGCTGCTGCATACCTCCCGAAAGCTGATAGGGATATTTATTTTCAAAGCCCTCCAGCCCCACTTTGTTTAGGTATTCCTGGGCCAGACTTTCCGCTTCCCGCTTAGGGATCTTCTCCCTTGCATGATTGATGCCCAAGATAACATTGCATCGTGCCGTCATCCATGGGAACAGGGAATAGTGCTGAAACACAACCCCCCGGTCGGAACCCGGGCTTTTTATTTGATGGCCGTCAATCAGGACTTTGCCTTCGGAGGGATGGTTAAGGCCCGAAAGCACACCCAGTGCGGTACTTTTTCCGCAGCCGCTTGAACCGATCAGGGACACAAACTCCCCCTCTTTCACGGAAAAGCTGAGTCTGTCCAGTGCGTGAAATCGCTTTCCGTTATCCATATAATCCAGACTGATGTCAATTACTTCAATTTTATTCATTGCTTTGGCACTCTCCACATTTTGGCTGCATTATCCTTTCCTGAAAGACAAATGGGAAGATTGCGGCAGCGTGATCTTCCCATTTGTCTTTTTGCTGCAAGAAATCAGTTTGTGGCTTCGTAAATATCCCGCAGTTCAAGATACACTGCGTCATCCGGATTTTCCGCAATCAGCGAGTCCAGCGCATCCTTAAACAAAGAGGTATCCGTATGATCTTCGATTGCCACATTACCCTTGGCGTATTTTACATCCACCATGCCCTGAAAGAATTTCTTGACGTCACTTAGCGCGGGATTAGGTGTGATGCCGAGATGGCCGTAATCATAAATCTGCTGGCGGATAATCTGATCGTCAACCAGAATGAACTTTTTGGCGATCTCGAGGGTTTTTGCCTGGTCAGTCTTATATAGGCGGTATGCTTTAATATTAGCTCGCACCAGTTTGACAAAGGCGGCCCGGTCCGCATCCAGCTTTTCCTGTGTTGTTACAAGACGGCAGCACAGAAAGCCAGGAAACAGCTCATCAATATGTTTAACTACAGTAAGCCCTTGCTGTTCCGCAGTCTGGCGGAAGGTCATAAATACACTGCCCAAGTCAACGGAGCCATTCTTGATTGCTTCAATAATGGTGGGGCAGGAATCCAGCTCCACAAATTCAATTGTCGAAAGATCGATACCTTGTTCCTGCAAGTAGACTCTCAGTGCGATATCGCCGCTTTGCAGACGGGTAATACCGATTTTTTTGCCCTGAAGAGCCTCCTGTGTCAGCTCCTTAAACTCATCCGCACGTTCCGGAAGCGCGAATAGTGCGGCGCCCTCCGTCATCTGCCCGCCGATGATAACAATATCATTGCCCTCATCTATGTAGTTCAGCACAGCGGTTGCACCTGCAGAGGTTGCGTCCAGCTTATCGGTGATCAGTGCGGTCAGATTCTCCGGATTGGAATTGTTGGGGGTAAGCTCCACATTCAGACCTTCCTCGGCATAAAATCCGGCTTCTGAGGCCAGTATCGAGAGAAGATGGGGAACAGCATTATTCCAAGCAGCCATTCTCAACTTAACGGGTTCTGCCGCCTCCGGTGATTTGCCGCTATCCTGTGCTTCTTCGCCGCCTTGGGGCAAACTTTGAGACGGCTTGGTGCTGGAAGCAGAGCCGTTACTGTCTGCACAACCCGCCAAAATCCCCATAGACAGCAACAAGACCAGCCCAATTACTATAATCTTTTGATGTTGTTTCACTGATCCAATTCTTCTTGCAACTCTTGACATCTAAATTACCTCCCAATATAATATAGTAAATCTATATGTTTTATATGCATTATATTTTCTTGAAATCGATTTGTCAACTACTATTTTTATATGTTTAGTATGCTTTATATGAAATGAGGTATCTGATATGAAAGCTAACCGCCTATATGAAACCTTTCGGGAACTGATCACTATATACAGCCCAACTTTTGGGGAAGGAGAATTTAGTTACCTGCTGCAAAGCAAGCTGACCGGCTTGGGCATAGTCTGCGAGGAGGATGATGCCGGAATGCAGATTGGCGGAAACTGCGGCAACCTGTACGGCTTTTTGGAAGGCGCATTGCCGGGGCCGCCGCTTCTGTTCAGCGCGCATATGGACACAGTAGAGCCTGCCCGGGGAAAAGAAGCCATCCTTCATGAGAACGGCAAAATCACATCAGGCGGCGGGACCATTTTAGGCGCCGACGATGTATCGGGCATCACGATTATTTTGGAGGCCTTGACCCGTCTGAAAGAAACCAAAATACCCCATAAGTCAATAGAGCTTCTATTCCCCGTAGCGGAGGAGCGCTACGGCCTTGGCTCTGCCATCGCCAACTACAGCAAGCTCCAGGCAAAGGAGGCTTATGTGCTGGATCTGAGCGGTGAAATCGGCGAGGCGGCAAATGCGGCGCCCACGCTCATCTCCTTTATGGCATCCGTACAGGGCCGGGCGGCCCATGCCGGTTTTGCTCCCAAGGACGGCATCCATGCGATTTCCGCAGCCGCAAAGGCGATTACCCGCGTCCCCATGGGCGAGCCGGAACCTGGCGTTACCTGCAACATCGGAATCGTCTCCGGCGGAGAGGCCGGGAATATCGTCCCTGAAAGCTGTATCGTCACCGGGGAAATCCGCAGCCTCTCCCACAGTACTGCCCTTGAATGGCTGGAACGGGTACACGGTATCTTTAAGGAAGAAGCAAAGGCGGCGGGAGCGTCTGTCTCCTTTATGCACCGCTGCGAAATCACCGCCTACGAAACTCCGGCAGACAGCGCTGTTGTCCGGCGTTTTAAGCGGGCCTGTGAAGCGGCGGGTGTTGCCTTCAAGCTTCACTCCACGTTGGGCGGAAGCGACAACAATCATTTTGCGCTGCATGGGATAGAGGGGCTTGTGATTGCCTGCTCCATGCACCAGGTCCATAGCACCCGTGAATATGCCGATATTCACGAAATGGAGCGATGCGTCGGGCTTGTGATGAATTTGATGACGGAGGAAGAGCTGTGCACACCGGAAAAAGGAGCTGCCGCAAATAATTTGTGACAGCCCTCAGATTAAAGAAAAATAACCCGTTTGGCAGAAGCCAAAGGGGTTATTTCTTAGGAAGCGTAAATTATGTTGTTGTTCTCGAATAAATTCGAAGAACTTGCTGAGCTTTATTTAGTCTTAATTGAGATAGTTTACCGGATTGACGGGACTGCCGCCGATCCTTACCTCAAAATGCAAGTGGGGTCCTGTACTCCTGCCGGTAGTACCCGCTAAACCTACCAACTCCTGACTGCCTACGGTCTGGCCCACGGAAACATTGAATTGGCTTAGATGGGCGTATAAGGTAGTCACCCCGTCGCCATGGTCAATGGTTACCAGATTGCCATAACCGCCGCTATAAGAAGCTGACACCACCGTACCGGCAGCAGCGGAGTAAATAGGATCACCGGTACTGGCCTGGATGTCGATACCGCTGTGGAAGCCTCTGCTGCGATTGCCAAAGGGGGAGTTGATCTTTCCCCTGATGGGCCAGGCAAAACTGCCGCCGCCCACATTGCTGCCATCGCCTCTGGAAGCGACAATGGTTTTGGTGCCGCTTTCCACTACCCGGTCAACGGGTTCGGCAATGATAGTCTCCGATAATACTTTCTTGTCCACAAGAACGCCATTGATCTGAGCGATCTCATATTTGACTTCCTTAGTCCCTGCTGCGCCGGCAGCAAGGACTTTGCTTTGCCCTTGCCAGGCATCGCCATTGGGCTTATAAACGGTCTGATAAGGAATATCTTCCTTATCAACGGCACTGATAGTCATTTTCACCGACAGTAAAGGCTGAGGACTATTAAGCTTAAGCACCTGGCCTATCTTGAGGCTGTTGCCGGTGATACCGTTGATCTCTTTTAGCTGCTCTACCGTCAAATTGTTTTTGTTGGCAATAGACCAGAAAGAGTCGCCGCTTTGAACCTTATACTCCCTCATGGGCTCTTTGCCCTCGGTGAGGGTTTTCAGGGCCTGCTCGCTGCTGCCCAAGCTGGTAATAGGGATTTCTTCTTTGACCAATTCTATGGGCTGAACAAACTCCGTGCTGAGGATGGTGACTTGATCCCCTTCGGGCAGATAAGATTTCTTTACGTTTTCTAAAACTGCCTCGGCCTCAGATTTGGAGGGGAGGAATACCGTGCGTTCCTTACCGACGGCAATAGACCAGCCGTCAACTAACCAGGTAATTCCGCTCTTTAAGCTTTCCAAAATGGTCTGCTCGTCAGTAGGCTTGGTCTTAATGGCCACGCCTTCCTGCGTATAGCTGATCTCGGCTTTTTGACGGAAATTGGCTTCCGCAGGATAAGGGGAGGACAATTCCAGGCTTGCTTGCTCCAGCAGCTTCTGGCCAGCTTCTTTATTTTGGACGTAAGCGATAGGCTTGCCGTCCACCAGCATAAGGTAGGGCTTGCTAATCTGCACAAAAACCATACAAAATACCAGAAGACCCAGTACGAAGACAGGTCCGGCGTTGGCCCAGGACGCCTTGTTGCGGCTGAAGGCTTTTAGCCAGGCTTTGAAGTCGAAACCATTTTTCGATAGCCTCTCCTTTGTACCAAAGGGGAATTCCTCTCTGGCCTTCGGCAAAGGCAAGGATACCTTCTCCTCTGCCTGCACAGCTTCCACTGCCGCAAATGCAGCTACTGCTTCTTCAATAGCATCATTGGCTTCCATTGCTGCCATCCCGGCTTCAGCGTCGGCCTCAATCCGGCCCGCCGCTTCATCCGCTTCAATTTCATCTGCTTCAATCATTATTTCGCTATCGTCATTTTTGTTTTCATCTTTGTTCCGGTGCTTTTCAGAGGTAAAAACCAGCTTGGACGCCTTGGCTTTGTCTCCCGATTGTCGCTTCCTCTTCAGATGAACACCACCTTTTTTTCAAGAAGTTTTGCCTTTGCTGCACATGCTTCTTACCAAAGGCATTATCCCGTGTTTCCATTAAACTTCCACTTGCACAGCCAAGATTATACCACTTTTCTTTCCAATTTACAATCCTTTAACATTTAGAATATGCCCTATTGGAAAAATTTGGTCTATTGTCCATCAATTACGCTTCCTTAGCCTTGATCCAAATGGCGCATTCCAGCCGTTTTTTCTCTAATTCGCAGCCTAAATCATAAGGTTCTTTCAAATCGTGATTAAAGTTCCAGGCGTTGGCGTGACAGCCGCCGCTGCAATAAAATCTGGCCCAGCAGGCCCGGCACTTTTCTTTTGCCAGAACATGACACTCACGGAAATTATTGCCGATAGATGGTTTTTCTATACCTTTATCCACATTGCCCACGGCAAAGTCAGGATTGCCGACAAATTGGTGGCAGGGGTACAAGGTTCCTTCCGGAGCCACGGCCAAATATTCATGGCCGGCGCCGCAGCCGCTGAGGCGTTTAGGCAAACAAGGGCCATGATTCAAATCCAGATTAAAATGGAAGAAGGTGAAAGGCTTACCGGCCCGGGCCCTCGCTACATAATAACGGGCCAGCTCATCGTACTGCCGGAAAAGCTCCGGCAGGTCTTCTTCATGAAAAGCGTATTCCTCCTGGGGCTGGGCCACCACCGGCTCCACAGAAACCAAATCAAAGCCGGACTCCACCATGTGGCGGATATCTTCATAAAAATCTTTATTGAATCTGGTATATGTACCCCGCAGATAATAATTGTCTCCGCCCCTGGCCTCTACCGTTTCTTTAAAATGGGGCAGAATCACGTCGTAGCTGCCTTGACCGCCGATAGCCGGGCGCATTCTGTCGTTGACCTCTTTGCGGCCGTCAAGGCTCAATACTAAAGCGATATCATGTTCATTGAGAAAGTCCAGTATCTGGCCTTGCAGCAGCAGGCCATTGGTGGTCAGCGTCTGCTTTAGTTCTTTGCCCCGGCGGCGGCTCTCCGCCTCCCCATAAAGAACCAATTCTTTGACTACCGGGAAATTCATCAGCGGCTCACCGCCAAAATAGTCTATTTCCACATGCTTTCGGCTGCCGGAAGCCTCAAACAAAAAGTCCATGGCTTTTTTGCCGGTCTCCAGGGACATCAGGCTGCGGTCACCGCCAAAAGCTCCCGTACCGGCAAAACAATAACGGCAGCGCAGGTTGCAATCATGGGCTACATGAAGGCAGAGCGCCTTTACCACATAATCCTTGGGAAACCGGTAGTTTTCCAGCTCCGGCGCCTCCGACATCAGCATCCCTGCCGCCGCCAGCTCCGTCAAGCCTTGGCAAACTTCTTTTATATCACCGGCAATGTCCTGGCTGCCATCAATGGCCTTGGCAGATAAAGCCGCTGCCAGATTAGGGGAAGCCGGCAGCTCTTTTAAGTCACAGCCGGATTGCCGCCAGAACTGCACCATCTCATAAGCCAATGGGCTTAATTGATGGACAATGCCGCTATTAACGTCAAGTAAGATATGATCTTCTCCAAAGGTGAATACATGGGTCAAGTTTTCCGCAAATTTCATTTAAGTTCCTCTTCCATTTCGGATTCCCTAATTTTATCCGTTTACTAACATTTCTCAATAATCCCATAAAATAAAGAAAGGCTGCACCCAATCGCTATTTCCTTGATTGATGCGCAAGCCTTTTCATTGTAATCTTCCCAAAACCGGAGCTCTACGCTTCCTTGCGGCAAACCTGGTTGCCTACGGTGCAAGAGGTTTTGCAGGCAGACTGACAGGAGGTCTGGCATTCGCCGCAGCCGCCGCTGCTGATGGTCTTAACTAAATTTTGCTTATTGATGGTTTTAATATGTTTTGTAGACATAGGTGCATCTCCTCTATCTTTTAAAAATTTACCCCAATTCAGACAACCCGGGCTTTTTTTACCGTGCGGTTATTATAACACAGGAGATTCCGCCAAACAAGACTTGGCAGTTCCCTAATTTTCGACGTGTTTGATAACTCTGCGATGGTTGCCTTCCATGTCTTGGCGGGGGCGTGTTCGCGAAAAAAGTCTACTGCATTTGTGGAGCCGGGTCATCTCTGGGTCCTGGTCCAGTTCTGATGGCGCCGATTCTCAGATGTACAAAAAACGAAGTATTGTGTACTAACTAGGAATTCTTTCTATTTAAAAAGATACTTTTTGAATAGTTACGCGCATAACTTCATCTATTATATATATTTATGCTGACATTTACATGTTGATTGCGCAATATCTCAAATTTTGTACACTTTGTACACTAGTCTTTTGGTCAACTGGCCTCGCCGGCCTCCACCCCTGTTCAGCCTGTGATGAACTGCCCTGGATATTAGGATCATGGTCAGCGGAGGGTAAGGGCAGTGAGGATGAGGCGTTGTCGGCAGGCCTGTGCAAAAATTACGTTTGTACGTAAATTGGCGAGGTCGGGTGAGCAAAAATTGCACAGGCTAAAACCTGAAACCACACAGAAGTAGGGGTTGGGGTTGCCCCCAACCTCCCTCCTCAGAACCGGACGTGCCCGATTAAGGCATCCGGCTCCCCGGGCGTCATTAGGTGATCTTAAGTCCTAAGTCACTTATTCCCTTCATTTCCGCTAACAATGTTCTTCAGCTCCTGTCTGCATCCTTACTTCCTTTCCGCGATCGACGCTTCGTACGCCCCTTCCCTCCACCTGCATTACCAGGCTTCTTCAGTACTATGAACGTATCCGACTCCCTACCTGCCTTCCGGTTTCCTTACGTGTCTGCGCTTGTACGCCGTTCTGCCGTCGCGGAGCATTTAGGGTCTCATCTGTCCCCCCGCTTCCCTTCTCATTCCTCCTCGCCATCCTCTTTGACCCCGGAGAGTGCGATACGTCCTTGCCTTGGCGGTCGTATCGCTTCTGCCTGCTACACGGTTGACTGCATCGGCACTCTCGTTTTATTCCTTTCGTGGCTCAATCGGTTCAGTTTCCTTACGGCTCGGTGGACTCGCCCCCATACGCTTAACCTTGGCGTTACCGCTTTCGGCCCAATGGGTAGCTACCGGCTGCTGGCTAGGCTTTACCGGGCAGGGTTTCCCTGCTGGGTCACGGGAGTTTACCAATGAGATCTTCCGTCCTCAAGGGCAATACCCACGTGCTTATTTATTTTAAGCTCGCTGTACTGACAGCTCGCACCAAACGCAAAAGTGGAACAAAACTGCTGCCGAAACTGAGGGCACTGAAAAAGTCGGCGGCAAATCAGGCGAGGTGCACAAAAATCGAAGTTGTGTCGCAGCGAACCTCAAATTTAGACTAAAAGCAGAGGCTAACTGCACAAAAATCGAGGTTGTGTTGTACTATGACCTTTAAATTGGCTCAGATTACGAAAAACTGCCCTATAATCCATCACACAACTTCGATTTTTGTGCATCTGGAAACGAAAACAGGTGAAATCTCCTGCTTGCCGTCACACAACCTCGTTTTTTGTGCAGTTGGCAACAGCGAATCCGATTTTAGCCATTATACGGACATAACCCTGCGACTTTTTCAGCAGCCTCGCCGAAACGGAGAATGATAACCTATTTCTTCGAGTAAATTAAGGCATAAAATACGCCCTGCCTTTTCTTGGTATATTCCCATTGACAGCACCCTCTGCAGAAGGTAAAATAGCTCTGTGATTAATAAACTAGCGGGTGTAGCTCAATGGCAGAGCTCCAGCTTCCCAAGCTGGCTACGTGGGTTCGATTCCCATCACCCGCTCTGCACAGAAAAACCACTTGAATGAATAAAAACAAGTGGTTTTTCTATGTAGAGAATTTAATCGAGGGAATCGAACGGGCGGATCAGCAAGGCCGGCCTATGGAGAGGGCTTGCCCGCCCTGGCGTGATAGCGAGTTGCCAGGCTCTGCTCCTGTGCACCGGCCAGCGGCGCGATTCCCATCACCCGCTTTATAGGAGACATAGTTCCTCCTCTACCAGGGAGGCCCTATGTCTTTTTTCATGCGCAAAAGTCTGGTATGCTGGTACGATAGATGCAGGCTTACATATAATTATGCTGATAAACAAGGCTTTTCCGTACTAATTATTTATATTGCAGTTAACGCAGCATGGAAGCAGATAAACACTACAATCCTATCCACACCATTATGATTATTTACCTGGCCTGCTTCCTATTCAGGGCAATTGAGTACATGATTCTCCGTACAGATCAAAGTATTTTTGGCGAGGCATTTATTCATAAACTGCTCGGTATCGGCGTGCTTGTACTGGCAGTACGGTGTTTCTCGTTCAACTAGGCGGTTGCTTATTACGAATTTGCTTTGGTGAACTATATCGGGTTTCATGATAGGGCAGACTGCTGGCCGGCGGCTGTGGCGATACCAATGGCAAGCCGCAGATTGGCCAAACGTCCCACTTGACCAAAGCATATGAATTTGGCAAAACCATCTACGATTGATTTTCATCAATGCAAAACCATCTGTGACTGACAGGTGGTTTTTTATTTATGGCAACTAAACTACCGGTTCAATAACCGCCATAAAGTAATCGGCCAGCTCCTCCGGGGTTTTCTTCAAGCGGTTTTTAATCCACCATTGCACCAAACCCACAAAGCTGCTGGATATATGATTGACGAGAAAATCATAGGGGATATTTTTGCCGCAGGAACCGGTATCCCCCAGCAGCCGGGGTGCCATTAGCTCATTCAGATATTGTTTAAAAAAGCCTAAAAACAGCTCGCCGCTTTCGCCGGTCAAAATGCCGATAATGTTTTGTTTATTGTCAAGCAAATGGTACAGGATATGGGTGATCATTGCCTGGGGATTCCCTGTTCTCATCGAGAAATCATGGGTGCTTTCCGCACTCAAATTTTCTGAGAAAACGTGAGAAAATAAATCGCTGCACAGTTCCTTTAACAACTGATCCTTTGTTTCAAAGTGGGCATAAAATGTGGTTCTTCCCACATTCGCTTCATCAATAATATTCTGAACGGTGATCTTCGAATAACTCTTTGAGGAGAGCAATCTCCCAAACCCTTCAAAGATTGCGGTTCTTGTTTTCTGCTGCCGCCTATCCATTATCATAACCTCCCGAACAAAACAGCCTCAACTGTGCCGTAGCAAACAATCCGTCAAAATTATCCGTTGCTGCAGGCCATAGCCCAATCTATAATTAAAGAAACAAAATGTTCTTTATAAAATAGATTGTACTGCCGCTTGGAAAAAACAGCAAGCGGTTGTTTGCAAGGAGGTTTTGCATATGCTGAAACGAATAAACGATTTTTTGTCCGGTGTGCTCATGACTATTATTGGCGGTCTGTTTCTCGTGGTAAGCCTTATACTTATGCTCACTGATAGAGCCTTTCCCGTTGACCCGGCCTGGGCGGCCATCCTTATCTGCGGTATTCCTCTTGCTTACCTCTCTGTATGGCGCATCCTTCACAATCCGGGCATGAAAAAAATATCTTCCGCCCTGCTGATCTCCATTGCCATGGTTGCCGCCATTGCTATTGGCGATATTTTTGCGGCGGGGGAAGTTGCTTTTATTATGGCCATTGGCGCCATACTGGAAGACAAAACTGCCGAGAGGGCCAAAAAGGGATTGAGAAAACTGATCAGCCTTTCCCCCCAACAGGGCCGGCGCATTGTCAATGACCGGGAGGAAATCATAGGGCCTGAGGAAATCCGAATAAACGATATCTTGCGTATACTTCCCGGCGAAACGGTTCCGGTGGACGGTGTAATCATAAGCGGCAATACCTCCATAGACCAGGCGGTTATGACCGGTGAATCCCTGCCCATTGACAGGACCGTGGGCGATGAAGTCTTCAGCGGTACAATCAACCGCTTCGGCGCCATTGAGATAAAGGCCATGCGGGTTGGTGAGGACAGTTCCCTGCAAAAGCTCATCCGTATGGTGGAGGACGCCGAAAACAAGAAAGCCCCTATGGAACGGATTGCCGACAAATGGGCCACCTGGCTTGTGCCGGTTGCCTTGCTGATTGCGATTATCACGGGGTTTGCTACAAGTAATATTGTCCGTGCCGTTACCGTCCTTGTGGTGTTCTGTCCCTGCGCTTTGATACTGGCTACCCCCACGGCAGTGATGGCGGCTATCGGCCAGGCAACAAAATACGGCGTTATCATCAAGTCTGGAGATGCGCTGGAGCGCATGGGCAAGGTGGACACTATTGCCTTTGATAAAACAGGAACGCTTACCAATGGCAATCTTATTGTCACAGACCTATATCCTTTTACTGCCGATATAGATGAACATCAATTATTGCAGCTGACGGCTTCTGCTGAAAGCTATTCCGAACACCCGCTGGCCAAGGCCATAACTTCCTTTGCGAAAGAGCAGCAACCGGAGCTTCTGCCGGTCAATGATTTTCAGATGATACCGGGCAAAGGAATTAAGGCCTGTGTTGACGGGCAGCCGCTATTATCCGGTAATCTGGATTTTATGAAGGAACATCAGATACCTATTAATGAAGGGGTAAATACCACATTAAGCAGGTTCCGCAACCAGGGCAAGGCTGTGGTCCTCGTTGCAAGGCAAAGCCAATTGCTGGGGGCAATTACTCTGTCGGACACCTTGCGTAGCACGGCGAAAGACATGGTGCGGGAGTTGAAAGAAGCCCGTACAAGGTTGGTATTGCTCACCGGTGACCATACAGAAGCAGCCCGCTATTTTGCAGATCAGGTGGGGATTGAGGATATTCATGCCGAAATGCTTCCTGCCCAAAAGGTAGAGGAAATCCGGAAATTACAAGAGACAGGCCGCAATATCTGTATGGTTGGCGACGGCGTCAACGATGCGCCGGCCCTCAAAACCGCTAATGTCAGCGTTGCCATGGGCACCATGGGAAGCGACATCGCCGTTGACGCCGCCGATATTGCCTTAATGGGCGATGACGTCAGCAAAATCCCTTACCTTAAACGGCTGTCCAATGCGGCGGTTAAAACCATAAAATTAAGTATCGGCCTGTCCCTTTGTATCAACTTCGTTGCTATCTCTCTTTCTATTGCCGGAGTTTTGACCCCCACCACCGGCGCCCTGGTCCATAACGCGGGCTCCATATTCGTGGTGCTGATTGCCGCGCTGCTCTATGACCGTAAGTTTATTTAACACAATCAATACATCGGCTTGATTGGTATTTTACTTTCCATCTATATAATACGTCCTGGAATATAAAATAAATTGGAGGGACAGTCATGTTAAAAAGCTTAATGTCGTCAAAGAAACCATTAGCGGCTTTGTTGAGCGTAATACTGGCGATATCGGTTTTCGCAGCATTCTCACCGGCCGCTGACTTATTGCCGGCCCAAGCCGCAGTGACACAGGCAACAAGCGCAGCGGTACAAGTAACTAAAACCCCCAAATACATCTTTATGTTTATCGGCGACGGCATGGCGGCCGTACAAGTAAATTCAGCCCAAATTTACGGCGGCACCAACAAACATAACCAAATGGCTTTGGATAAAATGAATTTCCAAAGCTTTGAGGCAGTCGGCTACCAAACCACCCAGGACGCCACCTCCTTTGCTCCCGACTCGGCCTCCACAGCCACTTCCCTTTCTTCAGGCTTTAAGACCTGGAGCGGCACCATCGGCCTGAAGCCGGCGGGCGATAAATCCGGCAACAAACCGGCAAATGTGGAGGGCAGCCCCATCCCCAAAACTATCGCTGAAAGACTTAAAGCAGAAAAAGGCATGAAAATCGGCATTATCTCGAATGTAACCATCAACCACGCCACGCCGGCGGCTTACTATGCTCACGTAGCTTCCAGAAACGACTATTATGATATTGCTCTGCAAATGGCCAACTCCGGCTTCGATTTCTTCGGCGGCGGCACCATCAACCAGCCTACCGGCAAGGATAAGGATCAAAAGGACGCCTACAAAGTCATGGAGGAAAAAGGCTATAAAGTAGTAAAAACCAAAGAAGATATTTTAGCCCTCAACAGCAACTCCGGTAAAGTCTATGCGGTGACTCCCGTGGTTCAAGACAGCGGCGCCATGCCCTACGCCATCGATAACAAGCCGGGAGACTTAACTCTGGCAGATTTCGTCAAAAAGGGCATCGAGGTTCTTGACAACGAAAAAGGCTTCTTCATGATGGCCGAATCAGGAAAAATCGACTGGGCCGGCCATGCCAATGACGCCAAAGCTAATATCGGCGACGTTATCGCCCTTGAAGAAGCTGTTCAGGTAGCTTTAGATTTTGCGAAAAAGCACCCGGAAGAGACTCTGATCATCGTTACGGGAGACCATGAAACCGGCGGCATGACCATTGGACAGGCAACCACTAATTACGATACCGCCTTTCATCTTTTGGAAAACCAAAAAATATCCTATGTGGCCTTTGATGCTTTACTGGATGAGATGACCGCCAAGAATCCCAAGCTGACCTTTGCCGATGTCATGCCGGTAATCACGGAAAACTTCGGCCTTGTTAACAATACCATAGGCGATATCAGCCGCCCCGGGGAACCAAGCTATATGACTTTGGAGTTATCCGACCGGGAGGTAGAAAAGCTTAAAGCAGCCTTTGCCGAAACAATGGCAGCGGAGCCTGCCGATAACGAAGAAACGGATTTACTCTACGGCGGATATAACCCCCTTTCCGTAACCTTAACCCATATTTTGAACAACAAAGCGGGTATAGGCTGGACATCCTATTGGCATACGGGAGTTCCCGTGCCGGTATACGCAACGGGAGCAGGATCAGAGTTGTTTAACGGCGCTTATGAAAATACGGAAGTATACGACAAATTAGTTGCCGCTACAAAACTCAGCTGGTAATTCCTAAAGCAACTCCGGATCTCAACAGCCGGATTATCATAAATAGCTAAAACAAGGCTGAAGCTGTTTCAGCCTTGTTTTAGTGATTAGTGAAAGGAGTATCTCTTGAAAAAGCTATTAAGTAACACAAACCGTAAAGATACTGTTTTTATCACGGTTTTATTGATTCTGACAGCAATTCTCGCCCTCTTGCCCACAGGCTTTCAGAAGCAGGAATACCTCTTTACCGAAGGCGTCCGGGCTAAGGTCATTTCCGTCAATAACCTGGGTATTCACAACTCAGGTATTTTTAAATTGGGCGATCAAAGCGTATTAATTGAGATAGAAACCGGTCCCCGCAAGGGGGAACAGGTTCAGGCCAATAATATGCTCACCGGCAGCTTAACGGTGGATAAGCTATTTAAGGCTGGGGACAAGGCTTGGGTATTGATCGGTTTTAATGAGAATCAGGAGATCAATTTTGCCAATATGATCGACCATTACCGGGCCGATAAGGAATTGCTTTTAATCGGCTGCTTTGCCCTTGTTATCGTCATATTTTCCGGCTATACCGGAGTCCGCACCTTGCTTTCTTTTGGCTTTGCCCTGCTAAGCATCTGGAAAATTCTCATCCCGGCAATGCTCCACGGTTATCACCCTCTGCTTGTAGCCTTGGTTGTGGGCAATGGGCTGACCATCATCACCCTTTTGCTGGTGGCCGGCTTTTCCAAAAAGGCCTATGCCGCTATTATCAGCGCTATGACTTGTTCCCTGGCGACCTGCCTTTTGGCAGTGGCCTTCGGCAATATCTTTAATATACACGGGGCCGTAATGGAAGGAGCCGAATCACTGTTATATGCAGGATTTATGCAGCTTGACCTGACCGCTATCTTTCAGGCGGGGATATATCTTGCCAGCTCAGGGGCTATCCTTGACCTGGCCGTGGATATTTCCTCGGCATTGGAGGAAATCGTCAAAAACAGCCCGGGCATAACTCAGGCCGGGCTGATGAAATCAGGACTTAATATCGGCAAATCCGTAGTCGGCAGTCAAACCACTACCTTGCTGTTTGCTTATATGGGAGGCTATATAACTGTCATGATGGTCTATATGGCTCAAGGTACGCCGCTGCTGAATATTCTCAATTCAAAGCCCATAGCGGCAGAGATATTGCATACCTTTGCAGGCTGTATCGGCCTTGTTTTGGTGTCGCCTTTAACATCCTTGATTTCCGGGTTGATGTTCCGCAAGGACATAAAATAGACCTGATTTTGACTCGACAAGAGCGTGAGTGCAACAACTATCTTTGTCGAAATAATTTTTATCAAAGTTATTGACATATGCCGAAAATAATATATGATAAAAAATATAAATGACATATGTCATAAACAGTGTTATCAATGCCTGAGAAGAGGTAGTACCAGCGAAAATTGCAGCCCAACGGTTGGCCAAATTAATTGAATAGGAGGAACAGTCATGAGAATAGCAGTAACTTACGAAAGCGGACAGATATTTCAGCATTTTGGCCACACAGAACGGTTCAAAATCTACGACGCAGAAGACGGAGAGGTTAAAATATCCACAACCGTCAACACAAACGGCAGCGGCCATGGCGCCCTGGCGGATATTCTAAAAAAGCTTGATGTTGATGCTCTGATCTGCGGCGGCATCGGCGGCGGCGCCAAAAGGGCGCTGGCAGAAGCAAACATTAAGCTGTACGGCGGCGTGTCCGGCAGTGCGGATAAAGCGGTGCAAGAATTGCTTGGAGGCACGCTTTCATTTGACTCGGAGGCCTCCTGCGAGCATCACGGCCAGCACCATGATGCAGAATGCGGGGAGCACGGCCTAAGGGAGCACGACTGCGGGGATCATGGCTGCGGCGGCCATGAGCATGCCCGATGACAATCGCCTTATATATTTTTGCGGCGGCCTCCCTCGCCGTTTCCGCAATGAAAAGCAGGGAAAAAACGATCCTCGCCTTGAAAAAAGCCTGGAAAGCTTTTGAAAATATCTTGCCGCAGTTTTTTTCTATTTTAATTATCATCGGGATTATGCTGGCAACCTTTACCCCCCGTCAGATTTCCGGATTGCTGGGCCAGGAGTCGGGTTTTACCGGTTTGCTAATTGCCGCCATGATTGGCTCGATTACCCTGATTCCCGGCTTTGTAGCATTTCCCTTAGCGGCGGCTCTGCTTCAAAGCGGCGCGGGGTATATGCAGATTGCAGCCTTTGTTTCGACTCTTATGATGGTTGGCATTGTCACCTTACCTCTTGAAATCGGCTATTTTGGAAAGAAAGCGGCTATTGCCCGCAACGCAGCCGCATTTTTCTTTTCGCTGGCCCTTGCCTTAGTAATGGGGGTGGCGATGTGAAACCGCAAATAAGAAATCAATTGAAGCGCTACCGGTTTTTTCTTATGCTAGCGGCCGTTAACCTGGCCATCTTGGCCTTCTTCCCTGAAACAGGCCGCAAATCGGTGACAATAACAGGGTCAAATCTTTTGGAGATGTTGTCCGTCATTCCGCCTATCTTTATTCTGCTAGGCCTTCTTGACGTATGGGTGAAACGGGAGACGATGATAAAATATATGGGGGAAGGCTCCGGTATTATCGGCGTATTGCTTGCATTTTTCATCGGCTCAGCGGCGGCAGGCCCTCTGTACGCGGCATTTCCCGTGGCCATTGCATTGCTTCGCAAGGGCAGCAAGCTGTCAAATGTATTTATTATGCTGGGCGCCTGGTCAACAACAAAAATTCCTCTTGTATTATTTGAGGCATCCGCCCTGGGATTAAAATTCATGCTGCTGCGCTTAGGCATGAACATACTCGGAATTGCCGTCATTGCTTATTTTACTGAGCAGGTTCTATCTAAAGAGGAAAAAGAACTAATCTGTCAAAAAGCGTCATTAAGTTAATACCCTTGGTTGACAATCTCCCAGGCCCCGTCCTGCCCCTTTCTTGCTATGCTGATGGAGCGCTCCTGATTGCCATCCTTCTGATCTTTGACCGTAAGGACCTTATAAATGATGATATCCCCTGCCGGATATTCCCCTTCAATCCCTTGATTACGGTACAATTGATCATCATCGGGGGCAGGGTAAATGGAGATAACCCCCTCATAATAGGGCGCTTCCTCAGTAAAATAATATCTGGCCAGTTCTTCCGTATCTTTAAGCTCAGCCTCGGTAAGGCTGCCCCTGTAGCTTGGCGGCGCAAATATCTGCTCTGCGCCGCCGGTACCGATATAGACAATCTGAAACCCGCCGGTTTCTTGAGCTTTCAACGAAAGCTCCCGGAATAGGCCCTGAAATGTGCCCTTGCCGGAAACGCCGTCACCCGGTGCGAAGTAATCCTCCGTTGCCGTGGTAATATTGTAATTCACCCGGACCACGTATTGGTATTTCATATCCGCCCACTGCTCCCCGGCCCGGGGTTCGCCGGCTATCACGCTGACGCCGGTGATTTCATAAGCGGCAATGCGTTGCTCGGCGGGAGTCTCCGCATCCATCAGGGATTTCAGCCACACCTCGGCAGCGGTCCGGCCAATCACCTCCGCCGGCTCGTCAGGCTTCACAAAAAAGGTTACATTACTCTGTCCGGGTTCCAACTGCCAGCGTTTGATCTGCTCTTCTATTTCATTGCCTATTTTGGCCGATATCCCTTTGACCAATTCCTCAAAGGCGGCCTTTGTCTCAGACCTGGCAAACAAGCTGCCGCCGCCCAGGAAATCCTCGGCCCAAGAGCGGGTATATTCAATAGTATAGGGATTTTCTCCATCGTCCAGCGTAAATTCAATTTGCTGCGCATTCTCGATTAATGAGAACATAATGATGGCATTCTTTTCAAAGGGTGCCTGATTTAGGGCTCCAGTGTAATAATTGCGGCTTTCGGTATCCGTCTTAAATTTGACTTCAAGGCCATAGGGGGGCTCTGCAGTATAAAGGGCAAAGCCCTCTTGCTGCAAATTATCAGGGAAGCTTAATGCCGTGATGATCCTGCCCACTGCGGAGTTATCGCCGATATATTGGGTACGGCTTGCCCACAAGCCCTCTATATCTATTTCCGTTGCAGCCCCGGCCATAGGCTCAAAATCGGGAGCGGCGGCTTCTCGAGGGTTGGCCATCAGCCCTGCCACCACAACGGCCACCACCAGGACAGCGACTGCCGCCACCCAAACCGCCGGCTTTTTATAATTTAGAACATTTTTAACCCGGCTTTTGGTATCACCTTCCCCGAAAGCCAAAGGCGTGCCGCCGACAATTGCCCTGCCTGTGGCCAGGTTTAAAAGGGAAGAGGAATACTCCTTTTTCACCTCATGGCCCAGACTTTTAATAACCGCCTCATCACAAGACATTTCCATATCCTTGGCGCTTAAGAAAAAGGCCAGCCAGGCCAAGGGATTAAACCAATGAAGGCACAAGACCAAAAAACTGACAATTTTGATGATATGGTCAAAACGCCTAATATGGGTTTCTTCGTGGAGCAGGATGTATTCCTGCTCTTTTTCTGTTAGATTAGCGGGCAGATAAATCTTCGGCTGGAAGAGGCCGATTACAAATGCCGTCTCAATCCTGTCGGATAAATAAATATTTCCCCGGAAATAGACCGCCTCTTGCAAGCGCCGGTTCAGCTTAAGCAAAGTGACAATGCTGTAAATCAGCATTACCGCCATCCCCGCCAGCCAAATCAGGCTGCCGATAAACAGCCAGATCTGCAAGGGGTTTATGCTGGTAGCCGGCGACGCCGGCGGCAACGAGCCATTTACCACATTATTGATTGCGAAAACCCCTGTATCCACCTGAGGCTGGGCCATATAAACAATATCCTGGGAAATGGGATTTGCCTTTGTGGGCAAAAGGCTTAAAGCGCTTTCAAAAGAAAAGGGGCAAATAAGGCGGAACAAAACCACGCTCCACAAAACATAAGAATAGATCTTGGGGGCCTTTTTCATAGGCAGACGGACTGCCAGCACAAATAAAATGACAATGCCGCCGGTAAAGCTCATATTCAGAAGCTGCAAAAATAGCTTATCCAACATGGCTATCCCTCCTTATGCCCGTCGATGAGCCGGCGGATTTCCTCTATTTCTTTTTTGCTCAACTTCTTCCGGCGGCTAAAGGCAGCCAAAAATCCGGGCAGTGAGCCATCGAAGCTTTCCTTGAGAAATTGTTCCCCCTGGGCGGCGCCGAACTCGCTTTTGGACATTAAAGCAGTAACCGTACCGCCATCATTCTGAAAGATGCCCCGGTCGCATAAGCGCTTGAGCATAGTGTAAGTGGTAGTGCGCTTCCAGGCAAAGGCCTGGGCGCACAGCTCCGTGAGGGTACGGGAATTAACCGGTTGATTTGCCCAAATAATATCGGCGAATTTTTGCTCCATTTCACCCAATTTATATTGCTCCATGAGACGCCTCCTGTCGTATGCCATTAGACCATTAAGTTGGTTTTAGTCTAACGCAATTAGACAGCGTTGTCAATCCCAATCGAGTAAGGCTTTTAAGTCAAAAATGCAAGTTTAAAGTCTGTCCCTCCATCAGAATGGTGTGCTCGCCATGATCCCGACACCAGATACAGCCAAAAAGAAGTGTTCGGCCCCATTAACAAGAAGGCCGAACACTTTAAACTTGCATTTTTGTCTATTCTCCGCTCCGCTTTATCCCGGCGCCGGCCATTACTCTTCCTTTAAACCGCAATAGACTTCCAGATCATGATAATACTTAGGAAAATCGGGCTGGGATGCCAGGCCCGCCACAGGCGTGGGAATCCGGGCAACGCCGCCTTTATGGGTGGCCTCCAAGCCCGCCATCACATCCTGGATTTTGCCGGCGGGCATGGCAAAGGCCAGCTCGTCGTCGGCGGTAAGGGCAAAGACCCGTTCGCCGCCGCCGGGGATGATGACGTTGCAGCGGTTTTGGTTATAGGGAACCGTGATCTCGCCGCCGCAGGCTCCCCTGCCGGCAAAACGGGATTCGATATAGCCGCCGGTTTTATAGAGAGCCCCCTGGACAAAACGGGTAATCTGGGCGGCATTGCCGTAGCAGACCACCACATCGGGATCAAAGGCTGCATTATGCAAAGGGGCAACCACTAAGCAATGAGTATCGGCATTGGGCATCTTTGGCGTAGATTCCTGAGTTTTTATGGCCGCCTCATCGTTGTCCGTATAAAGATTCTTGATTACGCTGCCGTCTTTGATAAAATCCGGCTCCTCTTTATAGCCCAGAATGATCTGGGCCAAGGGGCAGGCTTGGTCCTTCTGATAAAAAGCCAGGCTCCAGCCATATTTCCGGGCGATGCTAATACCCTGGCAGATGGCTATGGGATGGCCGAAAGCTTCCGTGGGCACCTTGACCTTAGGCGGCAGGGCTTCTCCTTCTTTGAAAAACTTCACGGCCACCGGAAAGGTTAAGGGCCGGATATACTTGGAGATTACCCCGTCTAAACGCAGGCAAATATCTGACATGCTTATTCACTCCTTTTCTAACTGCTGGCCCCAGGGCGCCGGCTCCAGGACGCTGGTCCCAAAGCGCCGGCCTTGGCCTTTTATCTCCCGCTTATTCGCCGCATTTTTTCAGCAGTTCTTCCCAGCGCCGGTCCACTTCCTGCTGAAATTCTTCAATCATCCATTCGTTGCCTTGTTTGAACATATGCTTAAAACGGCCCTGGGGCTTGAGGTATTCCTCAATAGGCAGCTTCTTTTTAGGCTTGTAGCTTAAATGGAACTTGCCTTCCACCACCTCAAAAAGAGGCCAGAAGCAGGTTTCCACAGCAGCTTTTGTCATGTCCATGAGCTGGTCTGTTTCATAGCGCCAGCCCCGGGGACAGGGGGCCAAAATATTGAGAAAGGCCGGGCCGGGAGTATGGATTGCCCTCCTGGCCTTTTCGTTAAGATCCTTCATATTGCTCAGAAGGGTTGTTTGGGCCACGTAAGGAATGTTATGGGCGATCATCACCTGGGTCAGGTCCTTCTTATTCTGAGGCTTGCCGGGTATAACGCTGCCGGCGGGAGAGGTGGTGGTGTCGGCAAAGCGGGAAGTGGAAGAAGACCGCTGGATGCCGGTATTCATATAGGCCTCGTTGTCGTAACAGATATACACCATATCATGGCCCCGCTCCATAGCCCCGGAAAGGGACTGGAAGCCAATATCATAGGTGCCGCCGTCACCGCCAAAGGCCAGCAGCTTGTATTCCTCTTTCACCTTCCCCCGCTTGCGCAGCGCCCTATAGGCTGCCTCCACGCCGCCGCAGGTGGCTCCGGCATTTTCAAAAGCACTGTGGAGCCAGGAGTCCTCCCAGGTAATATAAGGATAGGGAAAGGTGGCAGCCTGCAGGCAGCCTGTGGCATTGACTATGGCCACCCGTTCCTCCGGCTCCAAAGACCGCAGCACATTGCGGGCCATTACGGCAGCGCCGCAGCCGGCGCAGAGTCTGTGGCCGCCGGCAAAGCGCTCAGGTTTATTCATCTCTTGCACAAAATTATAGGTCATTGCCCTTCCCCCCTACTCTCTTACCGCCAAATAGCGGTAGTTGGCTGCCGTCTTGGCTGCCGGCGTCTTGCCCTCTATATCGTCTTTCAAATGTTCAAAGACCTCTTTTATATGTAAGGGACGGACATCCCGGCCCCCCAGGCCATAAATGTAGTTCACAAGCCGGGGTCCCCTGCCGCCGAGAGCGGCGCAAACATCGGCAAATAACGGGCCGCCATTGGCGGACATGCCCTCGGACTTATCCAGTACGGCAACGATTTTGGCATTGCCCAAGGCCTGAACCAAGGCCTGAACCGGGAAAGGCCGGAAAGCTCTGATTTTGATAAGACCCACTTTTTCTCCGGCTTTACGCAGCTCATCTACCACCTGTTTGGCGGTGCCGGCAGTAGATCCCAGTACAACCAGCAACCGGTCGGCATCCTCAGCCCGGTAAGCCTCCAGCAGATCATAATAGCGGCCCGTCAAATCCCCAAAGCTTTGAGAAACCGCGTTAATCACTTCTAAAGAATCGATCATAGCCTGAGCCTGCTGCCGTTTATGCTCCATGAAATAAACCGGGGAATCGTAAGGGCCGTAAGCCACTTTTTCCCGGGAGTTAAACAAATAGTTCTCCGGTTCATAAAAGCCTGCAAATTTGCGAATTTCGTCCTCCGCCAGCAGGATGATGTTTTCCACGGCATGGCTGGTGATAAAACCATCCTGGCAGACCATTACCGGCAGCAGCGCCTTGGGATCCTCGGCAATCCGCACCGCCATGATGTAATTATCGTAGGCCTCCTGAGCGTTTTCGGCATAGAGCTGAATCCAGCCGCAATCCCTCACGCCCATGGCGTCACTGTGATCGTTGTGAATATTGATAGGGCCGGTAAGCGCCCGGGTCACGCAACACATGGTAATCGGCAGCCGCAAGGATGAGGCCACGGAAAGGACCTCGTTCATCAGAGCCAGGCCGCAGGAAGAGGTGGCCGTACAGCTTCTGGCCCCGGCAGCCTGGGCGCCGATGCAGGCTGACATGGCGCTATGCTCCGATTCCACAGGAACGAAAATCGTTTCCGTAGCTCCGTCGGCTACGAATTGGGAAAAATATTGGGGAATCTCGGTGGAAGGGGTAATCGGGAAAGCCGCCATAACGTCCATATTCATGGACTTCATGGCCAGGGCCACCGCCTCGTTGCCGGAAAGCCTGTCTTTAATCATCGCTAACCACCTCTTTTTCCATATAAATCGCATCAAAAGGGCAGACCCTGGCACAAATACCACAGCCTTTGCAGTGATCGTAATCAAATTCCTGCCGCTTTCCCCGGGTCACCGCAATGGAGGAGTCGGGACAGACCGGCGCGCACAGCAAGCACTGCTTGCATTTTTCCAAAACCAATACCGGCCGCAGATTGCGCCAATCTCCGGTATGAAATTCCTTAGAGGTACCGCCCCCGGTGATATGGCCGGCTACAGAAATATCCCGCCAGCCGATTTTCTCGTTAATTTCTACATTTTTATGCTTCACAGCCCCTGCACCTCCCCCAGCGATCTCTCCAAAACCTTCATGTTTCCCGTGATCATTTGGGGCTTGCTGGCAAATTTATGTTTAAGGGAAATATTCATATTATCCAGAAAAACCTGCTCATCCATTACCCGGCTCATTTTGATTACGCCGGCCAGCATAGGCATATTGGGGAAATAAGCTCCCAGCAGCTCTTCGGAGATTTTGCGGGCGTCAATGGTCAGCACCTTGCCGGCATAACCTTTCAGTTTGGCCGCAATTTTCTCCGGCCCCTGATCCGTGTTAACCAAAATAGCCCCTTCCGGTTTCAAACCTTTAATAACATTCACACTTTTCAATAAGGTCTCATCTACCACCACTACAAAATCTGGTTCGTAAATATTGGAGTGATCTCTGATTACCTCGTCGCAGATCCGGTTATAAGCCGTAACAGGTGCCCCCATACGTTCAGGCCCATACTCCGGAAAGCCTTGAACATATTTCCCCGTGTTAAAGGCCACATCGGCCAGCAAAAGGGCTGCAGTCTTTACTCCCTGCCCGCCCCGGCCGTGCCAGCGGATTTCCAGCATATCGCTCACCTGGCTCCCTCCTTATTCTTTATGTTAACCGTTTTCGTAAATCGATTAATATGATAACACGAGCCAAAAATGCTGTCAATAGACAGGAGGGCTGCCTCAGCAAAACTTCGCAGAAATTAATTTTACATTATCTGTTAAATAAATTGTTGACAATGGAAATCTTCTGTGTTTTTATTATATTGAGATTGTTAATCGTTTTCGTTATCCGGTTTCAATGACCGCCGCCAGGCAGCGGCAGAAAGGATTAAGGAGAAATAATATGCTTGAGAAAAACGACGCAATTATGCAAGACCCGCCCATACCCGGCAGCGGCCTGGACCCCGTTGCAGAAGGAATAGATGAAGACGGTGCGGCAGTCCGTAGCTACAGGCATCAAGGGGCCAAACGGATTGTTGCTCTGATTGCCGTCTCCATGACGCTTTTTCACATATATGGCCTGATCATCAGCATCGTTGATCCCACCATATTTTATATGTGGCACTGGGGCTTTGGGCTTACACTCATCTTCCTGATGTACCCCGGCCGCCAAAAAGAAGACCGCAGAACTATACCCTGGTACGATATGCTTGCCGCCGCCATGGTTGCAGCAATTACCATCTATGTCGTTGCCAATAGCACAAAATACCTCTACCGCTGCATGATCAACGCTCCCTCACCATTGGATCTGCTCTTTGGTACCCTGGCCATTTTATTGACTCTGGAGGCAGCCCGGCGCACAATCGGCAAAGGCCTGCCTGTTGTAGCAATTGTCCTGATTATCTACGCCTTTGCAGGCAACTATCTGCCCGGCTTCATCGCTAACAAAGGCTATGGGTTTTCCCGGGTTATCTCTTACCTGTTTAGTATGGAGGGGCTCTTCGGCACCGCCATGAAGATGTCCGCAACCAACGTTTTCCTGATGGTGCTCTTCGGTTCCTTCCTGACGTTTTCCGGAACGGGAGACATATTCATGCGGCTTGCTATTGCACTGGCCGGCGGCAAGCGGGGCGGTCCTGCTAAAGTTTCCGTAGTATCCAGCGGCCTCTTCGGCAGCATCTCCGGCAGCGCCGTAGCCAATGTGGTGAGTACCGGCACTTTGACGATCCCGCTGATGAAGCGGGTGGGATATAAACCGGAATTTGCAGCGGCAGTGGAAGCGGTGGCTTCCACCGGCGGCCAGATTATGCCTCCCGTTATGGGAACAGGCGCCTTCCTGATGGCGGAAATGCTCAACATACCTTATTCCACCATATGTCTGGCAGCTATTATTCCGGCTTTGCTATACTATTTCAGTGTTTTTATCTCCATCGATTTAGAAGCGGCTAAAAGTAATCTGCAGGGAATGGATCAGTCGGAAATTGAAAATCCCGTCAGTGTCCTTAAAGAGGGCTGGCTGCTGATCATCCCCATTTTTATTCTCATTTACTTCATCGCTATCCGGCAATTGAGCATCAGCCGGTCCGCAATTTACTCCATCATATCCTGTGTCCTGTGCAGTTGGTTTACCAAGGATCACCGGATGGGTTTTAAGGAAATCCTTAAAACCTGCGAAATCGGCGCTTACCGGACTCTTACGATCATCTCGGCAGTGGGTTGTGCCGGCCTGGCTATCGGTATTGTGATGCTGACCGGTGTGGGCGTTAAATTCACTCTTTTAGTAAGCCTTCTGGCAGGAACCAACCTGTTTCTGGCCCTTCTGTTTACGGCCTTGTCCTCCATCGTTCTCGGCATGGGCCTGCCCACCGTTGCCGCCTACATCATCTGCGCCACTATCATGGTATCCGGCCTTACCGGCTTAGGTATTCAGCCCATTGCCGCTCACATGTTTATCTTCTATTATGCGATCCTGTCTATGCTGACGCCGCCGGTGGCCCTGGCCGCTTATACGGCAGCCGGGATTTCCGGCAGCAATCCCACCAGAGTGGGCTGGCTCTCCGTCCGTCTGGGGATGGTGGCTTTCGTATTACCCTTTATCTTTATCTATGGGCCGGCCCTGCTTTTTGTCGGCACAGGGGCAGAGATTGCCATTGCCTGCGCTACCTCCGTTATCGGCATCTATTGCTTTACCGTGGCCTTATATGGCTGGCATGCAGGCTCTGCTCTTAAGCCGGGGCTGAGAGGCCTTCTATTGGCAACGGGCCTATGTATGACTATTCCCGGCACCCTCACCGATCTGGCCGGAATCCTATTGTTAGTTATATACGTATCGGTTTATAAACCGGCCCGTATATGGATGGTAAACAAAATCAAAAAACAAGGAGGCCACTATGAGAAAATTTAAAATTTTTGCATTAACATTGTCTTTTGCCCTGCTTCTGGGAAGCCTGACTGCCTGCGGAAACAGCGGACAGTCTTCTTATTCCGCTGCTCCTGCCGGCACGGCTCCCTCTGACCCTCAATCAACCGGTGATCAAGCGCCTGCAGCCGGCCAGGTTGTCCCTTTCCCCGATAAGAAGACGACGATTTCCATGGGCAGCGCCACCTCCGGCGGCACCTTCTATATTTACTGCGGCGGTGTGGCCACCGTTGTGGGGCAGAATGCAAAGAATATTGAAATCGCCATTGAGGCCACCCAAGGTTCGGGAGCTAACCTGGAATTGCTGCGCAACGGCTCCGTGGACATCTGCATCTCTGAAGCCAGCATGGGTTATGACATCATGTCAGGGCAAGGCGACTATGAAGGAGCTGAGCCTTTTAGCGGCTTGCGGGCTATCGCCGCTTGCTACGCCAATAAGTGGATGGCGGTTACCCTCGATAAGAATATTACGGATACCACCCAGCTGGACGGCAAAAACATTGCCGTGAGCACTTACATGAGCGGTTCCCACTTGGGTTCAATGAAAGTTTACGATGCCCTGGGCATGAAAAATGTTTCTTATACTACCATGGCTTATGCCGACGGCTTTACGGAGATGTTCGAAGGCCGTCTGGATGCCTGCTCCATGCTGACGGGCCATCCCTCCTCCCCCATCATTGAGCTGGAAACCAAGACCGACGTCAACTATGTCAAGCTTACCGAGGATCAGATCAATAACGTGCTGACCGCTGTTCCCGCCTACTCCAGAGATGTGATTGAAGCCGGCACTTACAAAGGCCTGTCGGAAGACTACGATACCATCTCAAACTGGGTAGTCCTTTATGTCCGCCAGGATATGGACGATAACCTGGTCTACCATATTGTCAAAGCCATCATGGAAAACAACGAAACTATGGTCAATACCCACGCTGTGGCCGCCGCCAGCATTCCTGCAAATGCTGTCAAGCAGGTGATGCCCCTTCATAAGGGCGCCATCAAGTATTACGAGGAAACCGGCATTAAAATTCCCGATAATCTGAAAATAGACTGATTTTCTTTCAAATACAGTTGACGGAATCTGTCTATTTCTATACAATTCAACTAAAATATGATAGCGAGGTGATTGATCATAAGATGGACAGCCGTATCACCATCCGCGATATTGCGGCTAAGTCTGGCGTCTCCACGACAACGATTTCCAGATATCTCAACGGTAAATATGAGTTCATGTCAGATGATACCCGGCAGCGTATTAAAATGGTCATCCAAAAAACCGGTTACCGCCCTAATAAGCTGGCCGGCAGCTTAAAAACGGCGCGAACCAATACCCTGGGCCTGGTGCTTTCCAATCCCGCCTCTAACCTGTATCCCTTTTTGATCGGCAGCATCTGCAACAGCGCTACGCTTTTAGGCCAGAAAATTATCGTTATTACCACCGATGAGGATGAAGAAAAAGAACGCAACCAGGTAGAGGAGCTGATCGACAGCCAGGTAGATGGTCTTCTTGTATTTACCGGCACCAACATCAGCTTCTATGAAAAGCTCAGGCAAAAATACGGCCTGCCTATTGTGCTGGCGGACCGGGTACCCATCAGCACTCAATTGGACTGGGTGGCCATTAACCATTATGCCGGCACCGCAAATGTCATCAAATATTTGATTTCTAAGGGCTATGAAAAAATCGTTTTGGTAGTGCGCTCTAATCGCAGCCATCGGGGTACCGTTGCCATCAGAGAACAAAGCGCCGAGGAAACCTGCCGGCTGCATTTTGGGGATGACAGCCATTTCAAGCGGATCCTGATCCGGGAAGACAACGCCGGAGCTCTGGTTCACGGCAATAACGAGCACATCCTTGACTGCCTGAAGCTTTGTTATGAAGAAAGCCGGCAATCTCCCACAGCGGTTTTCGTTGCTGACGGCATTTTAATGGGCCGGTTTATTTGCGGTATATACCGTCTCGGCTTAGAACTCTCCCCCAGCTTCAACTTGGCAGGATATGATATTTGGAATTTTAGCACTCTGATGCCCCAACCTATCTGTACAATCGAACAACCCCTGTTTGATCTGGGAACTCTGGCTACTGAAATGCTGGTTTCCCGTATTTCTCAAGGTTTTTCCGATCAGGAGGATCAGGATGGACCCCATTTTCCGCTGCATCAACTGCTGGATTGCTCTATCTCTTATCCTTCATGACCTTTAAGGGTGTCTCCCAGTAGTCCTGTAAAAGGAATAAAAGGGACACCCTTTGTAAAGGCCGGAATATTTCATTAGAAAGAAAATTTATAATCTTTAGGGAATAGGTTATTGACAAAGGTCACAATCTATGTTTTTATTATGTTAAGTTTGTTAACCGATTTCGTTATACGGTTTCGTTATCCGTTTTCGTTGAAAAATAATGGAAATCGATTGACTAACTGCAATCAAATAATAAAGAATGGTGTGAGTGGAATGTATAACGTATTCAAGCACTATAAGAAGGTTCCCGGCGAAATTGTAGAAGCCTACGCCAAGCTTGAAGAAAGCGCCTCCATCAATGAATCTATGCCGCAAAAAGATGGGGCTCTTCATTCAAGCATCCGCCCGGTCTGGCCGGAAAGCCGGATGTGCGGTACAGCTTTGACCGTACAATGCGGCGTAGCAGACAACATTATGCTGCATAAAGCCATCACTATGGCCGGCCCCGGGGATGTGCTGCTGGTGGTCAACAAGGGCTACAGCGAAGCCGGCGGCATGTTTGGCGGTATGATGGCCGCCACATTAAAAAGCCGGGGGGCTGCCGGGTTGGTCATCGAAGGGGGCTGCCGGGACACCGTGCTGATTAAAGAGTTGGGATTCCCCGTATTTTCCCAAACCATCTCAATTAAGCCCGCCACAAAAATATCTTCCGGCGCTATCAATGTCCCTATTATAATAGGCGGCGTTTTAGTCCATCCCGGAGACTTGGTATATGGAGATAATGACGGAGTGGTAGTGGTACCGAGAGAGCAAGCCGCAAAAGTACTGAAAACAGCTCAGGAAAGAGAGGAGCGTGAAAGCGGGCAGTTAGAAAAAATATTAAGAGGCGAGATGACTACCTTTGACTTTTTTGCTGAAGAGTATGCTCGGCTGGATTTAAAAGAAGAACCGTGACAAATAAGAAAAAGAGGGTAAACGAACAATGAAAATTACCAGTATCAAACCTTATCTCTTTTTCCCGGGGCAAGCCAAAAATCTCTGCCTCTGCCGGGTGGACACCGACGAGGGCCTGTATGGCTGGGGCGAAGCTTATGTGGTTCAGGGCAAAGAGAAAGCTGTGGAAACTTACATTGAGGCCATGGCCCCCTATCTGATTGGGCGCAGCCCCTTCGATATTAAACATAGCGCAACGGCAATGTTTGACGATTTTGCTATCCGGCGCAGCAGTTGTGATTTCTATGCCGCCTGGAGCGCTATTGAGATTGCCCTGTGGGACATCGCCGGTAAAGCCTGCGGCCAGCCGGTTTATAATCTTCTGGGCGGCCGCTGCCGTGAAAAAATCCGGGTTTATGCCAACGGCTGGTGGGGCGGTGCGCAAAATATCGATGAATTAGTGGAGCGGGCCCTGGCGGTCAAGGCCCAGGGCTTTACCGCAATGAAGTGGGATCCTTTCAAAGGCTATTGGCGCACTTACATCACCAAGCAGCAAGAAGATTATGCGGTAAATTCGGTCAAAGCTATCCGGGAAGCCGTAGGGCCGGATGTAGACCTTCTTGTTGAAGTCCACCGCCGTTTATCGCCCTGGCATGCCATTCATTTCAGTCAGCGCATCGAAGAATTCAACCCCTTCTGGATTGAAGAGCCTTGCCTGGCCGACAACATTGATTTGGTAGTTGAAGCCAAAAAAGGAATCAAAGCCCCGGTTGTTACCGGTGAAACCCTTTACAGCAAATATGATTTCATTCCCGTTTTTGAGAAAAGGGCTGCCGATATCATCAACCCCGATATCTGTGTAAGCGGCATCCAGGGCATGATGGAAATTGCATCTATGGCAGATCCCTATAACATTCTGGTCAGTCCCCATAATTTCAACAGCAATCTTGTAGGCTTAGCGGCGATGGTTCATATGTCCGTGGCTATCCCCAACTTCCTGATCGGTGAAATGTTCCTGACCGTAGATGAGGGCTCAACGGCCATCGCCTCAGAAAGACTGGCCATCAAGGACGGCTTCATTGACCTGCCTACCAAGCCGGGCTTGGGCATAGACGTGGATATGGACGCCCTGGCCAAACACCCCTACAAATATTTCGAGCGCAAGTTCCCCTTCAAGGGAGCAGCCATGTACAGCGATGAATTCCCCAGGAAGGAAGACTATTAATCCGGAGGTATCAGGTTCCACTTAAGGAGTCCCAAATAAGCGCTATATTATGGAGGGATATTTTATGAAGAAAAAACTTATAGCTTTGATTCTGATTTCAGTATTTGTGCTTTCCTTATCTGCCTGCGGCGGCAACGGCTCATCAGCTCCTACAGCCGCTCCCACCCAGCCCGCCGCTCCATCCGAACCCGCCTCTGCCGGCGATAGCGATCCCGTATTCAATAACATTAAGGTCTCAGCCGGTTCCGGCACTGCCGGCGGCGGCCAATACGTCTACGTTGGCGGTATAACCAACATCATCAACACCAACCTTCCCGGTGTAGAGGTCATTCTGGAAGCCACTAAGGGCTCCGGCGAGAATCTGGTTCTGCTTCAGAACGGGGAAATGGATATCGCCTCTATCGAATCCTCAATTGCTTATAATGCTTATATCGGTGAAAATCTGGCCGAGGGCGAAGAAGCCTTTCCCGAGGTACGCAGCCTGTTTGCCTCCCTGCCTACTCACTTTATTATTACTACACTGGATCAATCGGCTTCCAATGTGGAGGATTTTGCCGGCAAGATCGTGGCCTTCGGCCCTTATACCGGTTCAACGGATATTTCCAGCCGGGCTGTATTCGGACCCCAGGGGTTAAACCTTATTGAGTCCTTTACTGTTACCAACGCCGGCTGGGGCGATTGCTTCACCTCCATGGCCGATGGCCAGGTTTATGCCGTTACCGGCGGCTCCATCCATCCCGCCAGTGCCATTACGGAGCTGGAAGCTACCAAGAAGGTTAATTTTGTTCGCTTTACCGAAGAGCAGATGAATACCCTGACCACCAATTTCCCTTATTATAAAAGAGTCTCCCTGCCTGCCGACATGTACAACGGCTTGACCGAGGAGTATGAAACCATCGGCGCCTGGCAAGCGATGTACGCCCATAGTTCTATGGACGATGATCTGGCCTACATGATCACGAAAACCGTTTTTGAGCATATTGACGTACTTCAAAGCACCCATAACGGCGGTTACACCACCACCCTGGAAAATATCGGCGAGCAGCCTGTGCCTCTGCACATGGGCGCCTACCGTTATTATCAGGAAATGGGTATTGATGTTCCGGCCGAGCTGCTCCCTCCCGAGCTTAATAAGTAATTGCTTTTTACTTCTCTCCCTCTCAGGGGCTGGATACAGAAGTATCCGGCCCCGTATATAACGTGACGCTATAAAGCTGAGTACCGAAAGCAAGGAGGTACAACTTAATTGGACGAGAATAAAAACACCATCGATAAGAACGAACTGGCCAATCTTTTGGACAGTTACGAAGAAAGCGCCAAGGTAATAGACGAGGAAAAAGACGAAGAAGGCTCTTCAATCCGGGTATTTAAAAACAAGAGCATTAAAACCGGCCTAACGGTTTTTTGTGTGGCTTTGGTAATCTATCACGTCTATGCCCTGCTGTTTCGTCTGACAACGCCGCTGGTGCTTTACTCCATTCACTGGGGAATGGGGCTTTTTCTGGTCTTCCTCTATTATCCTATCTCCAAAAAAGCCAAAAAGAAATCAAAGGACACCCTGCCTTTTTATGACGCTCTGTTAGCCCTGTTGGTGATCGTTGTGGTTGCCTATATAATGCTGGACCCGGATGGACTGATGTACCGCCTGTCCTTGAACCGAACCAGCAATATAGATCTGGTTTTCGGCACCATTGCTATGGTGCTGTCTTTGGAAGCAGCCCGCCGCACCATTGGCCTGGGCCTGCCCATTGTGGCAATTGTTTTCCTGGCCTATGCCTTCTGGGGCAACCACCTTCCTCCTTTGATCGCCAGCAGAGGTTACTCTTACAAACGGGTAATCAGTTTTATTTTCAGTGTGGAGGGGATTTTCGGCGCTCCCACTAAAATGAGCGCCCAGTTTGTATTTTTGCTGATCATTTTTGGCGCCTTTTTGGGCGTTAGCGGCGCCGGCGAATTTTTTATGAAAGTGGCCATGAAAGCCGCCGGCGGCAGCCGGGGCGGCCCTGCCAAGGTTGCGGTAATCGCCAGCGGCCTCTTTGGCAGTATTTCCGGCAGCGCCGTAGCCAATGTGGTAGGCACCGGGGTATTCACCATCCCCCTGATGAAAAAAACAGGCTATAAACCCCATTTTGCCGGAGCGGTTGAAGCGGTGGCTTCTACCGGCGGACAGATCATGCCGCCGGTCATGGGCAGCGGCGCCTTTATCATGGCTGAGCTTTTGGGCATGAAATATTCCACTATTGCCATCTGCGCCCTGATCCCGGCCCTCCTTTATTATTTGAGCGTCATTATTATGGTGGATCTGGAAGCCGCCCGTACAGGGCTAAAGGGCGTGGACACCAGCGCCTTGGAAAAAATCAGCGCCCAGCTCAAGCATGGTTGGAATTTGCTTTTGCCGCTGCTGGTCTTGATTGTCTTCCTGGTGGTCTTCCAGGATACGGTCAGCCGCTCCGCCGTCTATGCAATTTTGGCAGCCATCATCGGCTGCGCCCTTAAAAAGTGCTCCCGCATGAGCTGCAAGCAAATTATTGCCGCTATTGAGTTGGGCGTAGTCCGCTCTATCTCCGTAATCGCGGCGGTGGCCTGCGCCGGCGTGGCCATCGGCGCCATCATGCTTTCCGGTGTAGGGGCAAAATTCACCTACGTAGTAGTTCAGCTAGCCCAAGGCAATCTTTTAGCCACCCTGATTCTCTCGGGATTAGCTGCCTCAGTATTAGGCATGGGGCTGCCTACCGTTGCGGCCTATATTATTTCCGCTTCTCTATTGGCTCCCTCCATCATTCAGCTAGGCGTACTGCCCTTTGCCGCCCATATGTTTTTGCTGTATTACTCCATCCTGTCCCAGATTACGCCTCCCGTAGCCTTGGCAGCTTATGCCGCCGGCAATCTGGCCAATGCTGATCCCAATAAGGTCGGGTTTACGGCAATGCGCCTGGGAACCATCGCCTTTATTTTGCCCTTCTTTTTTGTATATGGTAACGCCCTGTTATTGATTGGCAGCACTTCCGAAGTTATCCTGGCAACCATAACCGCCTTAATTGGCACCTTCTGTCTGGCGGTTGGCCTGCAGGGCTGGTTCTTCGGCCAGGCGGTAAATTGGGTTCTGCGCTTAGTTATCCTAACGGCGGCTTTACTCTGCATTATACCGGGAAGTACAACTGATCTCATCGGCATTGGGCTGATTGTAATCTTCTTTGTCTTCCACAAAGGCACCCGCCAATGGGCTGTGGGCAATCTTAAAAAAAGTCAAAGCATTTAAGTAAAATTTAACTACTGGAAGGAAGGACAATATATGATTATTGCATTTATCGGTTTAGGTGAAGTGGGCTCGGCTTACGCTTCCGGCATGGCCAAAAACGGGGCGAAAGTAAAGGGCTATGATTTGAAATTCCACAGCGAGGGTCTGAACCAGTTTCTGCCCTGCAAAGAAGCCGGCGTGGAATTAGTCAATTCTCCCCAGGAGCTTATCGAAGGCTCCGATATCATTATCGCAGTAACCTCCTGCACCCAGGCTATGGAAACCGCCCAAATGTATAAACCCTTTTTGACCAAAAATCAGCGCTACATTGATCTCAACTCCACGGTGCCTCAATTGGTAAACGAGGTAGAAAAATTCCTGGGCGATAGCTGCATCTTCGTGGACGGCTCCACCCTATGCTCTCCCAGTCAGTTTGGCGTAGCTACCCCCGTAACCATGGCCGGCCCTGCCGGCGAACAAACCGCCAAGGATCTCAATGCTTGCGGCATGAACATCCGCTATCTGGGTGATAAAAATGGCCAGGCCTCCGCTTTCAAGGTTATCCGCAGCATTTTTACCAAGGGCCTGGAGTCGGTTTTGATTGAGAGCATGACGGCTGCCCGCTTCTATGGTGTGGAGGATGATATTTTTGCATCCATTGTCTCCTTCCTGGCCGATGAGCCTACCGATGAGACTTTGGCCTTGATGGTGCGCACTAACGTGCTCCATGCCAAGCGCCGGGGCGACGAGATCTGTGAAATCGACGAGATGCTCAAAAACGAAGGCTTAGATCATACCATGTCGGAAGCCGCTACCAAGAAATTGTATTGGCTCAGTGAAATGGGTCTCAAAGAAGAATTCGGCGGCAAAAAGGCCGATACCATGTATGACGCTTTGGACGCCATGTTAAAAAAGCAAGGCAAATAGCTTTAACTGAAGAATCCTAAGGGAGGCATAGCAAAATGAAAACCACCGCAGGCTTTCGTATTTATACGAAACTAAACCGGGCGGAGCCGGCATTAGTGGAGCTATTCCGGGATTTGGCCGTTTGCGATATTGACGACGTAATGCAAAAGATCGCTGCCGCCAATTCAGGAATTAAGCCCATGAACCAAGTGAAGCTTCTCGGTACGGCAGTTACGGTTAAAGCGCCTATGGGCGACAATCTTATGTTTCATCAGGCCATCGACATGGCCCAGGCCGGCGACGTTATCGTGGCAGACGGCAACGGATGTACGGAGCGGGCTATCTGCGGCGAAAATATGATGCAGATTGCCCGGCAAAAGGGTATAAAAGGCTTTCTCATCGACGGCACTATCCGTGATTCCGAAGCAACCGGCGGCCTTGAGGATTTCGCCGTCTTTGCCCGGGGCGCTATGGCCAATGCATCTTTCAAGGGGCTGGGTCCCGGGGAAATCAACGTTCCCGTAAGCATCGGCGGCATCGTCGTTTACCCCGGCGATATTATTGTGGGTGACAGGGACGGCGTAGTGGCTGTCCGCCCAAAAGACGCCAAGGCTATTGCCGAGGCCGCCGCTAATCTGCGGGACGCCCAGGCCGCCAATCTGGAGCTTATCCTCAAAGGCCAATCAGACCGTAGCTGGGTAATGAAAGCGCTGGAAGCCAAAGGCTGCTCTTTTATTGAAAAAACATGGGATGAAGATTAACAGGAGGGATTATTATGATTAAGCATCTGGTATTTTGGAAATTGCATGATTTTGCCGAAGGCAACACAAAAGAAAAGAATATTGAGTACCTTTTTGCGGAGATGGCCGAGATCAAAAAAGAATTCCCTCTGCTGAGAAATTTCTCCTGCCACAAATCCATCCGCACCGGCGGTCATTTCTGGGACCTGGTACTGGATATGGAGTTTGACAGCCTGGAGGATCTGGAGAAATATCAGGTTTATCCCCGTCACAAGGTTTTGCATGAATTTGCCGTAAAGGTGCGGACAGACCGGGCAGTTGTTGACTATGTGATGGACTGATGGCAGACTTGCTGTTCAGCATTAACGCCACCATGCCGGTAGTTCTTCTGATTCTGGCCGGCTACTTTCTGGGGCGTATAAAGGTAATGGATACAGCCTTCACTGCCGCCCTGAATAAATTTGCCTACAACGTAACCTTGCCTTTTTTACTGTATTCCAATATGTCTACGGTGAAAATCAGCGACCTTTGGAATATCAATTATGTTGTGTTATGTATGGGGGCCACTCTTTTCTGTTTTTTGATTGCGGCTCTGGTATCCATACCTCTGCTGAAAAACAATAAGCTGCTGCGGGGAGAATTTATTCAGGGTTCTTACCGGGGCAGCGCCATCTTGCTGGCCTTTGCCTTTGTGCAAAGCTTCTATGGCCAGGTAACCGTCACCTCTCTGATGATACTGGCAACGGTTCCCCTTTATAATTTGCTGGCGGTATTGGTATTATCCTTAGCCGACGGCCAAGGCAGCGGGGGAATCAGCCGGGAGGCCTGGAAGGAAATACTGCTCAACCTGCTGAAAAACCCCATCATCATCGGTATTGCCATCGGTATGCTGGGCTCGGCCCTGCAGCCGCCTCTGCCCCTTTTTATCAAAGAAACCATAAAAAGCCTGGGCTCTTTAATGACCCCTCTGGCCCTGCTTTGCCTGGGGGCATCCTTTGAAGGACGCAAGGCCAGGGGCTACCTTGTCCCTACGGCTGTGGGCTGCCTGCTGAAACTGGCAGTCTTTCCGGCCCTCTTGCTGCCCGTGGCTATCCGCTTAGGACTCCATGGCGAGGAAATGGCGGCCTTTCTGGTTATGCTGGCTTCTCCCACAACGGTTTCCTGCTATGTGATGGCCCGCAATACCGGCCATGAAGGGGTTTTATCCTCTAGCATGGTTCTCATCTCCACTATCGTAAGCAGCGTTACTTTGACCTTTTGGGTCTACTTGCTGCGGACCTTGGGCCGAATCTAAATAAATAAAAAAAGAACACTGCCGGCAGATTTGCAAAAAGTCTGCCGGCAGTGTTCTTTTTAATTATTATAGAATAGCAAACAAAATTTGGGCGCCGGCGACTACGAGAATCAAGGCAAAGGGATAAGTTGCGGCATAGGCCACGGTTACTTGATCCGTCTTGGCGGACGAAATCAGCGCTCCCAAAGCCGGGGTACTGGTCATACCGCCGCATATGGCCCCCAATACGGCGATAATATTCAGCTTCAGCAGCTTGATGGCCACCAGGGAACCGATAATCATCGGCACCAGCGTAATCAGCATGCCCTGGGCAAACAACTGCCAGCCATAATCCCTGACCACGGCCAGAAAGCCTTGGCCCGCCTCCACCCCTGCGCCGATTAGAAACAACATCAAACCTAATTCTCGTAAGGCGCCCAAGGTTTGGACATCCGGTAAGGCCATTGAAGTTTTTTGCAGGAAATGGCCTGCCAAAATCCCCAAAAACAAGGGTCCCCCCGTCATGCCAAGGCTAAACCGGATGCCGCCGGGCAGCGCAATGCTGATTCGCCCCAGCAAAAGACCCAATAGTAAGACAAGCGTTATTACCGGCAGGCCGGCAGCTTCCGGCGATTCCTTTCGTTTATCTGCCCCTTTTGCTCCGGCAGGGTCCCCGCCTAAAGAAGCCGTAAACCTGACTGCCTCCTCTTGAAGGTCCTTACGTAAAAGTTTAGGAAAAACCTGCACATAAAGCACTACGCCGATCACTCCAAAAAGATAGGCAATGCCGTACCCTACGGGAATAAGGGGATCCGCCGCAATTTCCATGGCCGCTGCCAAAGCGGGTGTGCTGGTCAGTGCGCCGCTGAAGATCCCTGCACCTAAGCCCGCCGGCGTATCCAGCAGGCGGCAGACAGCCCAGGTTGTGCCTACGCCAGCGGTAATGATAATTGCGCCTAAGATAATATAGGCAAAGGCCTTGCGTTTGAAATTTTCAAAAAAGACGGGGCCGGCAATCAGCCCAACGGCACCGACAAAGATAACCAAACCGAAATCTTTAATCACCCCGGGTACTTCAAAGCCAAAGTGACCAAAGACTAAGGCTACCATCAGTACCATTGACGTACCCAAACTAATTCCTTTGATCTGGATGCTGCCCAATAAATAGCCGATTGCCGCTATGCAAAAAATAACTAAGATTACCAAGATGACCTCTCCATTCTAACCCTCAGTTTCACCTATTTCCTGTAAGACCTCTTTGTTTACGACCCGGGCTTGATGAGGCTCGCCTTTGATAACCGCCAACACATCCCGGGCCGATAACAACGACATTCTGTTAATGCTGTCTGCCGCATTGGCGCCAATATGGGGCGTGGTAATTACGGAAGGCAGCGTAAACAAGAGGTTCTCTTTTGCAGGGGGTTCAGGGTCATAGACATCCAGACCTGCACCGGCGATGCTCCCATTTTTTATGGCCTGGTACAGAGCCTGTTCGTCCAGAAGCTGGCCCCGGGCGCAATTGATTAAATAGGCTGTGGACTTCATTAAGGCAAGCTTCGTCTGGTCCATCAGATGATGCAGCCCGGCAGTATAAGGGCAATTTATGGAGACGAAATCTGCAGCCGGCAGCATTTCCTCTATGGTCTCCGCCTTGATTACCCCCAGCTTGGCCATCTGCGCACCGTTAACATAAGGATCAAAGCCCAGAACTCTCATGGAGAATCCATCCAGGCAGATTTTGGCCAGCTTCCGTCCGATTACTCCCATGCCAATAATAGCAATGGTTTTTTCGTTGATGTCCTGGCCCAGGCATTGGTTGCGTGCATAATAATCCTTATTTACACGGAGGGCGTTATCGGCGGGAATCAGCTTCCGGCTTAAGGCCAGCATCATTGATATAACTAATTCCGCTACGGACTGAGCATTGGCCCCCGGCGTGTTCACTACGCAGACACCATGCCTGGTAGCCGCATCAATATCGATATGGTCATAGCCTACGCCGTGGCTGGCTACCGCCTTAAGCCTGGGGGCTTTTGCAAAAACTCTCTCATCAATTCTGGTGTTGCGGGAAATAATACCGTCCACATCACCTACTAATTCCAGAACCGCTTCTATGCCGGGATCTTTAGCCCGTATGATCTCCGCTTCTTTTTCCAGCGCCTCTATACCGGCAGGCATAATTTCATCGGTTAACAGCACCTTAATCGGCATTATTCTTCTCTCCTAAAATGATTTTATAGAAAGGGACCATAGCCGGGGCCCATGGGCAATCCGATAAACACCCATAAAACCATGAAGATAATCCAAACTAAAGCGGCAACCAGCGAGTAAGGCATCATATAAGCCACGCAAGTGCCGAATCCGGCCTTTTTGTCATATTGAGCGGCGTAGCCCAGTACAACCGCCATGGTAGCTGAGGTAGGAGCCAGATTATTGGTCAGACTATCGCCGATACGGTAAGCAACCTGCGTAAAGGCGGGGTCGATACCGGCAATCATGAACATGGGCACAAATACAGCCGCCAGCAGGCCCCACTTGCCATTGGCGCTTGACATAAACATATTAATAAAAGCAACCATAAATACGAACAGTATCATAAGGACAATACTGGGTACTTGGAGAGATTGCAGCAGGCTGCCGCCATTGATGGCAATAACCGTTGCAATCTGGCTGGTGGTAAATAGCGCGATAAATTGAGAGCTGAAAAAGGATACCAGGAAAAAGCTGGATATGCTGCTAATTTCCTTGGTCATCATGGGAATGGTACTGCCAAAGCTCTTCACCGAGCCCGTCACTTTACCATAGCTGAAGCCCATCACATAGAACATCAGGAAAATCAGAGTAGGAATCGACTTAAACAGCGCACCGCTAAGGAGACTGCCGCCTTCCGGTGCAGCAAAGGGCAGGCCCGGCAGGGTCAATGCCGCAACGGCAACGAAGAACAAAATCAGCGAAATCAGAGAGACCTTCAGACCTTTTAACTGCTGAGGCGTCAGAGGCTCCATATCTTCGGCTTTAAGCAAAATGGCAGACGCATCCTTGCCCAGTCCCATCCGGTCAAGCTTTGGTTCAACAATCAGCAAGTTAACAGCAGCACAGACAACAGTTAGCACAAAAGTGGATGCGAAGAGAAAATACCAGCCCATGGCAGGGTTAGCCACATAATCCGGATTAATGATTACGGCTGCTTCCTGGGTCAGGCCGGCCAGGGAGGCGTCGGCTGAACCCATAAGCAAGTTAGCGCCAAAACCTACGCTGCGGCTGGAATAGCCCAGGAACAGCCCCGCCAAAGGATTACGGCCCAGGCCCATAAACAAAATGGCGATGAGGGGAGGAAAAATAATACCGGAAGCATCGCCTACAATGTTGGCATTAACACCTACAAAAGCAACGATCAGGGTTGCAATCCATTTGCTTTTGCTAGATCCTGTAAGCTTAAGAGTTGCCGGCAGCATCCCGCTATGATTGGCAACGCCAAGTCCTAAGGTACAAATGGGAACAGTCAGCATAGGCGCAAAATTCATCCAAACGGAACCCATGTTTTGCAGAAAAGTTGCAATAGCGCCGGAGGTAAGCAAATTGACAATGGCCACTTCTTTTCCCGTAGTCGGATGCTGCACCGTCATACCGGCTTTGCTTAGGATAAAGGAAAAAATCAATACAATAACCGACATCCATATAAATAGGTAGGCCGCATGGGGGATCTTGTTTCCCCATTTTTCAACCCAACCAAAAAACCCCTTGGGCTGATATGTTTCTTGCTTTAGCATATTCCTTACCCTTCCTTTCATTAATTGAGTTGTTGAATTATCCACTACCCTCCTTTACTTTTTTTTGACGCTTGCTTCTGCCAAATAGTCGAAAGCAACCTGGGCATGAAGAGCGCTTAAAAGAGGCAACGCATCCTCATCCACCATGAATTGATCGCTATGCAGAGGATGTACCGCTCCCTTCCCGGGATTTCTGATCCCCATTTGATAAAAGCTGCCCGGAGCATGTTCCAGGAATGCGCCAAAATCCTCTGTCCCCATACTGGGTTTATCCATATGTATCAAACTGCTTTCCCCCAAAAGCTTTCTTACGGAATTACCCACTAATTCCGTCATTGCGGGATCATTTACAATGCCGGAGGCAGAAGTAATGATATTAATGCTTGCCTCACCCCCCAAGGCTCTGGCAATGCCGGAGACAATTTCAGGCAGAGTCTCAACGGTCCTTTTGCGCAGAGCGGGATCCAGGGTCCGAATAATGCCGGTCATTTTTACTTCCTGAGCCAAAATATTGCGCTGGGTGCCCCCGTGTATGGTACCGACGGTGATCAGGGCGCTATCCAGAGGATCTACCTGCCTGCTCACATAGACCTGAATGGCATTAAGTATTTGGGCAGCCAGCATGACGGCGTCTATACCAAGATGAGGCTTAGCTCCGTGGCTGCTTTTCCCTGTAACCGTGATCTCAAAGGGATTAGATGAGGCATAGGCCTTGCCTGGCAATATACCTACGCTTCCCACAGGCAGCAGAGGGTTCACGTGGGCGCCAAACATAGCGTCTACTTTGGGGTTTTCCATGACCCCTGCCTCAATCATGTGTTTAGCTCCGCCGCTGAGCTCTTCATCCGGTTCAAAAATCAATTTAATATTTCCCTGGAAATGCCGGCGGTGTTTAAGTAATATTTTGGCTGCCCCCAGCACTGCCGCCGTATGGCAATCATGACCGCAGGCATGCATGACATTGGGGTTTTGAGAGCAAAAAGGCAGATCGTTTACTTCCAGAATGGGCAAGGCATCAATATCCGCCCGCAGACCTACTGTGGGGCCGGGCTTCTCCCCTTCGATAAGGGCCACTACCCCGGTGCCATGAATGATTTTGGCATCCAGCCCCAAATTGGTGAGATAAGATTGAATATACTTAGAGGTCTCATATTCTTTTTTGCTCAATTCCGGATTCTGATGAAGGTGTCTGCGGAGGGCAATGATTTCATCCTGAATTTCTCTGGCGGTTTCTAAAAAATGAAAATGCATATGCTGCATCGGTTTTTCATCCTTTCCCCTTGTTTTACTTTTAACTAATGCAAATGCTATGCCAGCTGGTCAAGCGCAAAAAAAATCCGCTAAATAAGTTGTTATTTAGCGGATTTTGCGTCAAATGATATGAAATACTTGCCAGGGGAGAAATTAACTACTATAATTTTATATGCACTTATGTTTAATATATGTTCGATATAGGTATGGTATAGGTTGGGTATAGGCCGAATGAGAAGGAGGGGGAAAATTGGCGTCATTGGCAATTATCACTGTACGGGAAGAATTGACCCAAAGCGAGTGTGAGCTTGCGCGGTACATTTTTGGGCCAACAATTACGGTTAACGGCTATACCGTTGCCCGAGACAATACCGAGACCTTGGATCTGAAAGAAGATTTAGTGCTGGTGGTGGGTCCCATCGCCCTTGCCCGCCACTTTGCCTCCTGCCTGCCGGCCGGCAAGGATTATGTAATCAAACGCCGCATTTTAGATCCGGCCACCCTTCATCTTATCTTCCAGATTCCGGAGAATACCGACGTTCTTTTAGTAAGCGATACCTATATCAACGCCTGTGAACTGATCCACTTGTTAGAGGACTTGAATCTCCATCCCTTGCGCTATTTTGCTTATAATCCGCAATATACATGGGCGGAGGATATTTTGAGGCCGGGCAGCGCCGATGCCAGCAGGCACCTTTCCTCTTTCTCCTATGCCATTACCTCCGGCTATAGTGCTCTGGTGCCTAAGCATATATTAAAGATCGTAGATATCGGCATGCGAAAAATCAGCATGATGACCGTGGTAGATATTCTGCGCCGTCTTGTGAAAAACGATTCTTTGGATGAGCAGGTGACTATGCGGTATATGAAAAGCATTGTAGAGCTGAATGTATGCCTGGCCCAAAAGAATCAACAGAATCTTTTTTTGCAGGAGCAGTTAACCTCGATAATCGCCAATATGCAAAACGGTATTTTAGTTGTTGATGAACATAATAACATAATCATCTGCAATGAATCAGCCAAGGAAATCATCGGCACCCAACAGCTCGAAGGCGCCAATCTGCGCAATATTTTTCCCGGTCATCACCCGGAAAACTTCATGGACAGAGAATTTCTCCAGTTACAAAATAGCACGGTACACGTAAATACAGTCAAAATAAGCAATCCTCTGGACAAAGCGATTCGGTATTTGATTCACCTGGATCCCTTGGAGCAAATCCGGGATATTGATAATCGTTACCGGAAACAGGCAGGTAAAGAGCATAGGGCCAAATATGAATTCCGGGATATTTTATATTACTGCAACGCCATGAAGGAAACCATTGACCGGGCTAAAGTCTTTGCCCGCTCCGATTCTTCGATTATGATCACCGGGGAGAGCGGCACCGGTAAGGAGTTGCTGGCCCAAGCCATTCACAATGGCTCTCAGAGGCGCAAAGCCCCCTTCGTAGCCATTAACTGCGGTGCGCTGACGGAAAGTCTGCTGGAAAGCGAATTGTTTGGCTATGAGGACGGAGCTTTTACCGGAGCAAAAAAGGGCGGAAAATGCGGATTATTTGAAATCGCTCATGGCGGCACTGTTTTTCTGGATGAAATCGGGGATATGTCCGTCAATATACAGGTTAAGCTATTACGGGCATTACAGGAACGGGTAATCTTACGTCTAGGCGGCCACCGCCTCATCCCGGTGGATGTGCGGATAATCGCCGCCACCAACAAAAACCTGCAGGAATTGCAGCAAAAGGGCCAGTTTCGGAAAGACCTGTATTACCGGCTGCATGTATTGCCACTGGCGCTGCCTGCCCTGCGGCAGCGTCCCGAAGATATTGTCCCCCTCTTCCGTCATCTTTTGAACATCACGGCTCAAAAAGAACGGATAGAGCCAAAGGAAATCAGCCCCGGGATTATTGCTTTGCTTGAACAGCATACCTGGCCCGGCAATGTACGGGAAATGCAAAACATAGTCAATTTCTACTTGTATATGGGCATATTATCTGACGATATTCAAGAGGATTTATCTGCTTTACTGGAAACAGAACGCAATGAATCTACCTCTGAAGCAAACAGACTGCAAAATAACCCATCCCCTAAAAAGCCTGCCTGCCAAAGCTACCCGGTCCATTTTCCCAGCAATGCCGCCAAAGAAGAATCCTATGCTATTATGAGGATATTGCAAAAAGCCGGCCGGCAAAAAACTCTTTTTGTAGGGCGCAGTGATTTGCAGCAGCAGTTGCAGTCTGATTTTGGGCTAAGTCTTTCCTTCATCCAAATAAAGAGAAGGCTGGATCAGTTGCGCACCTTCGGCCTGGTCGGTGCCAAAAAAGGCAAAGGCCATCATTTATTGCCTGCCGGCAATGATTATCTGATGGAGCAAAAAGACTAAGGGCCGCAGCATTTTTTTTGCTGCAGCCCTCTATTTATTTACATAGTTTCATATGAAGTTGTTCTATGTTTTATTTATTGGTTGTTCTGCAATTCCAGGCGGTTGGTGGAATCAACCTCTACGCCTGCATTGAACTGATCCCAGAGCAGGTTGACGGACAACTGAGCGCCGGTTTTCTGGCTGAGGGAATCGTCTTTCTTGCTCATTACTTCAGTGGAGCCCGTTGTGTATACGCCTTCGGCATCAGGATCCATGGCTACGGCGATGTAGAGATCCATTCTGTTTTCGCTGGGAATGGTCAGCACAGCGTTGAAGGGTTCTAAAGCTTCTGCGTCAACCTTATGCAGAGCAGAGAAACGGACGAAGTCTACGTTGCCGACGGTAAAGATATCACTGGGATCCAGATTCAGCATTTCGGCAAGGGCAAAAACCTTATCGCCTTCACTGCCGCCTAATTCACTCTGGTATTCGCCTTCAATCAAAATGGCGGCGCCCAGCATGTTTCTGGTGGTCTTGTTGACTTCGACTCCCTCAATGCCCTTTACCTGGAAATTGAGGCTGCTGAGTTTAGCTGCAATGGAACCCACGTTTAAGATATCGGTGCGGAAAGCTTGAGCATAACCGGGATACATGTTCTCTACGGTAATAAGGATATTGTCGCTGCCCATTACCTGTCCCTGGATGTAAGGGCCGACGGTTGTGGGAATACCTGCGGCGTCAATCAGCTCGGCGTCGAATTTTACGTCATTGTAGCCTTTGGCGCCATCATAATATTCGTCAATTGAGCCGGGTTTTGCAATGCTATTGTAGTCAGAGACGCCTCTCTCAAAATAATTGGCAGGGATAAAGCCCTCGGCGCCGATGCCGTCGATGATGCTCCAGTTACTGCCGGCTGCACCGTTACTCTCAGCATACTCGTTGCCGTATTGAGCATAGAGCCCAAGATCAGCAAAGGTTACATCGAGATCACCGGTGGTGGCTTTGGTGGTTACATTCAGGGAGTCGGTCCAGTAGGCATAGCCTGTACCAACGAGGATCATAGACATGGCTAGGATAGCGCAAATAATGGATTTTTTCATTATAATCTCTCCTCCTAAATTTTTTAGCCCGTTCATCGCTTTGATGCTTTGGCTCTGAACTCATTATAAGTTCAGGCTGCATAAAAGAAAGCGTACCCGGGACCACTTTTCGGGAGGACATTCAGAGAATCCTGGCTGCTACTTTTGTCTTAAGGATATACTCCTAAAGTAGTATTACTTTTTCAGGCAAAGCAAGTAATCCCTTTGACCATCCGGCACATAAAGCAAACCTGCCGCCGGCAGCCCCTCCTCATTCAGGGCATAACAGACAGGCTTCTGGAGCTCATCGGCTATTTTAATCAGGCTATCCAAATCGGCAACGGCCAACCGCATATCCGCCGGCGCCCCAGAGGGGCCCTCAAGTCTTACCATGCGGCTGCCATGCTTGCGCAGTATCTTTTTAAAGCTTGAGCGGTATAGCTCCTCCGCCGTAGGCTGTCTGACAAAAAAGCCAAGGAAGGCAATAGCTGCCAGCGCTGCCAGCAGCGCCAGTCCTGGCAAAATAAAGGAAACAGGCGCTTTCTGCATGGCTATTTCCCGGTTTTCGGCAATAAGGTCTGTTTTCTTTATAGGATTTTGTTTGGTAATCGTAAAGAGATCACTTGATAAAGGCAATAGGATACTATAAGTGAAAGGCTCCTTTATTTCTCCATGATCTGTCTCGGCCACAAAGGCGCCGCTGAATACGACTCTTGCTTCCCTGCCCGGCTTGGCATTCAATATTTGATCGGCTCTGTCGGCAAAGATTTTATATTCATTAATATCAAGGGCTACCCTCTCGGTAATTGTTACGCGGCCCCCCTCACCATTCAGTGTTATATTCTCTGCGAAGGGAAAGCTTTTTTCGTAAATTATTTTACGGCTGTCGCCGCTGGTCTGATAGCCCTCTACGATCACGACAACAGAATAATTGCCTCTGACCAGGGCCTCTTGATTGCCGGAATATTCTGCCGTAAAATCGATAACCAGCCGGTCGATTAAACTTCTTGCATAGACACGGTCCTCACCTAAAACCCCTTCGGGATAAAGCTCGTTTTCCACTAGCCTTACCTCGTAGCTGCTGCCTACGGACATATCATAATTATACAGAATATTCCTTTCACTAATGGATTGGGGCGTTAAATTCCTCACCAGTCCATAACAGGCTGCGGCAAACAAAAGCCCGGCGGCAGCCATCAATACTATCCGGCGCTTCTTTTTAATCGGAAATTTTCTTTGCAGGCTAATAATCCAGCACCCCTTCCGGTATCGGATCCTTCATTTGCATCCATAAAACAGGGAGTCCTGCCTTGGGAACTACCTTTGTTATAATCCCATTAAGATCATTGGGCACTACAATCACATCATCGGCGGCTTTGTTGTTATCTCCTTTGGTTTGAAAGGAAATATTTCCTTCCGGGTCATATATTACAGCTATGATTCGGTGAGTAATCGTAATATTCTCCCGCTTAAAATTGATAACGTCATTTTCTGAAAGATTATAGATTTCCTGCTCCTCGGAAAACTTCTGAATCAGCACCACGTCTCCCGGAAAAATCCCAGGCTCCATACTGCCCGTCAAGATAACCGAGGGATATACGGGGAATACGCCTACGGCAAACCAAGCAAAGGCAACGGAAAGCACCAGGCCCGCCGTAAAAAGGCCTATGCTTTCCCGTTGCCCTTTCGCCTGCTTATGGATTAAAACTCTATACCAATTCCATAGGAAAAGGGCCATCATAATGGGGACGATGGTCCCCAAAGCGCTTTCGGCAATCCAGGGCAGTGAAGGCAGAAAAGGGAAAATGCGCATAAATGCCTCTATACTTCCGCAGTAAGCCAAGCTGGCCCAGGGGCCGGCGCAGAAAGCCAGGGTCGTAAGCAAGCAGCTTTCGGCGATCAAAGGCAAAACATCCTTTGCCCCATAAATAAACCATTCTTTAGCGCTATTTAAATGCAGCAGCTTAAAAAAGTTGACCTTCAACAGGCAGGCTGCCAAAACGATAAGGGGTATCCAGAGGCGTAAACGGGCCGAGGGCCGGGAAGCTACAGCCACAGCGTAAGCCCGGGCCCCCTCCCGGGCAAAGAGGGCCGGGAAGACGGTAATATAATTAATGATGATGCCTGAGGGAGAAAGATCATAGGGACTTAAAGCCAGCTTCTGCAGCAATAATCCGGTGCTAAAGCTGAGGGCCAGTGAGATTAGGGCCCCGGAAAAGGCGGCTCCCACCAGATGGCTTCTTAACCGCAAAGGGCCAGGTACATGGATTTGAGGAATAAACAGGAATATGGCCAGGGCCACAGCGGACCAAAACAAGGGCATAACATAATAGGGCCCCCTGGTTATCATGCCGCCCACCACCGGCAGCTTTGTTGAAAAATTCCCCAATAGAATTGCCGCTATAATGCCCCAGAGACAATAGATATATTGTTTCTCATTCATCTTTACCGTCAGCCTCAGCGCCGGTATTATCGATGCCGGCGGCGGATACAGTCTGGGATTGAGGGGCCGGGCCGGGATTAGCGTCAGATGCAGAACCAGGATCCGGATTGGTGTCAGAACCGGAAGCAGGTGCTTCGACCGGGGCAGGGCCCTCAGCCGGAGCAGGGGCCTCAGCCGGAGCAGGCGTTTCAGCCGGGGCAGCCGCTTCGCCGGAGCCGGCCTTCTCTTCGGCTTCCGGCTTCTCAATAGCTTCCTCTAAAGGGAGCTTCAGCGGCTCCGGCGGCGTCAGTCCCATTACGTGGATCGTAATCGGGCGGCTAAAAGAGACCTGCCAATTCCCTTGAATTTGATCAACCCAGTAGCCGTAAGCCAGCGATGCACCAAGCCCCATAAATAATATAAGAACCAACGCTACCATTTTTGTCATTTTACGTATTTTATTCTTTTTCATGGCGGCCTCTCCCTTTTCTTCTCTTTATCGGTGTGGAATCGGAACTTATGGATATACTATGGCCGGCCCTGTTCGATAAAAAGGGGCAGGGAAACTGTGTAACTACTTTTTATTTCTGCCGGAATCAAGCCTGCTGTGCCGTTGCCGTAAGGCATGATATAGGGCTTAAGCTCTTCGGGAAGCTGGGCCAGGTCCAGCGAAGGATTATTTGGGCTTTGCAAAACCTCAAGGCTCTCATCACTGAGCCTCAAAAAGATGGTAGCCACTATCCCCTCATCCTGCGTCTCAATCTGGCGGTAAACCTCCCAGAAAATCGGATTGTTTTCCTCAGTCATGCCCTCAGGCAGCATATATTCGCTGCCGTTAATCACCAGCCGGGAGCCGGTCAGCGTAAATGCCGCTTTTTCTTGGGAAGGCAGGGCCAGATCCGCCATATAATCCGTTACCGATTGCACCGTGCTGTCCGGATCAAGACCAATGGGATATTGGAATTTCAAAAACCTGTCTTCCCTGGCCAGCTCTTCCAGCAGAATACTCCGGCTAAAGGAAAGGCTGGCCTGCTTCTTATCATTGTTCAACACACAGCTTATTTCACTTGCGTTTATAGAGCTGCCGGCCTGCTCACCGTTTATATCCGTTACTTGCACAAGATAAGGCCGGTTTGAGTCGAACACTATGTTTAAAGACCCTGTATTGAAAACGCCCTTCACCGTCAGATAATCCGACCAGGAGGCGTAAGTTACGCCCAATGCCCCCATCGTCATTGCTAAAATGAGAATAATGATTGCCGGTTTCACAGGTAAGGCCTTCCTTTTCATATGGCTCTGCTCTCCTTTCGCAAGTCGGTCCGTATTGCTTTGTTTAACGCCATTTGTATGCTGTAGCTGTTTTTGCTGGCAAAAAGCACGGCCTCTACCCTATTGTTCAACTGCAGCTTAGCCAATATGCTGCTGATATGCTTTTTCGCAGTCCCTAAAGATATATAAAGGTCTTTGCTGATTTTATCATTATCATAGCCTTGGCCCAGCAGTAAAAAAACATCTAACTCCCGCTCCGTCAAGGCGCTTAAAGCCTTTTCATCCTCCGAGTATTTGCCCATCCGGTCAACCAAGGCGGCTGAGTAGAATTTTGCTCCCCGTTCCACAGTTTGGAGACCATAAGTAATTTCATCAATGAAAGCATCCTTTAATACATAAGCGTCCACCGCCATTTCCTGGGCCAAGGCAAAATCGCTTTGGCGGGAAGAAGAAGTAATAATAAAAATTTTGCAGTCATACTTTTTTTCCCTTATCCAGGTTAGTAAGCTAAGGCCGTTTTCTTTGCCCAAATTAATATCGATAAAGGCCAGACCCACCTGGTTTTTTTCCATCAACGATATGGACTCCCTTACAGTGCCTGCCTGCAGTATTTCTTCATCCCTTTTGTACATTTGAATGATGGAACTTAGGCCCTGTCTTGCCAGCGGATGATCGTCGAGAATTAAGATCATGCCAATCCCCCCTGATCTTATTTTCATTTAGGCAAAGAGCACTTTATCGTAGTTCCCCGCCCAATTTGCGATTCGATAACCAGCTTTCCTTTCAGCATATTTGTCATTTTGTACATATTTTTTAAACCTTGACCCTCTTTTTGGGAAGATTGATGCATGCTAAAACCCTCCCCATTATCGGCGACCTCCGCTACCAGATTTTCATTCTCCAAACGCAAGCGAATGCTGACCTTAGCCGCTTGGCCATGACGGATAGCGTTATTCACCGCTTCACAGATAATCCGATAAAATGCCGTTTTCTGATTGGTTGTCATGAGCGGTTTATCACCGGCCATCTCGAGTCTGATATCGGCGCCGCTCAAACATCTCACCTCATCCATATACTGAGAAAGCTTCTGCCAAAAATAATTTTGGCCATCCCCTTCCCAGCGCAATCCGTAAATAGTTTCCCGCAATTCCTTCATGGTGGATTCTATGGCCTTGGCTATATATTTCAGTTTTTCCCGTTTTTCCTCCTCCTTCATATCCGCTTGCTCCTCATCAAAAAGGTGCAGGCTGCAAACAACGGCAAAAAGCTTTTGAATAACGGTATCGTGTATTTCATTAGCAATACGGTTTTGTTCTTCGCAAACCACATAAGACTCTGCCATGGCCTGAAGATCCAATTGCTGCATAATAATCCCTACAAGATTATGATAAAACGTTTCCCGGGCCGGATCCCTTTTGCCCGGCTTTTCTTCCCTGCCCTGCAGCGTAAAAAGAAGACCCTGAATTCCTGAGGAATTATTTATATAAGTTATCGTATAACTGCCTTCTTCTTCCTCAATTTGGTTATTCAAAATCTCTTTTGACGTCATAAAATTATAGCCTTTTATTTTTTCAATCAATTTTGCTGCCTGGCCCAGGGACAGGCCTTTGCTGCTTGTCCGCTCTATGCCCTGCAAAGGATTGATTTTCAACAAAAGGCAGCCTTCGCAAGCTATTGTCCGATATAATAGGGCCGTTATCTCTTCCATGACCCTGTCCGGATCCGTTATGCTGAATAAATTAAAGGACTCATACAGGCTCATGGTATCCTGAAGAGCCTGTTCGCTGCGCCTGATTTCATGCTGCAGGCTTTCGTTGAATTGATGAAGCTCCTGCCGGTTTTTATCAAGCTTGAAGGCATAACCGAATAGCGTATAAAAGCCGCCGGCTACCACAAGGAAGGCAATCCCTGTGTTGACGTTGGAGTGGGCGGCATAGCTGGGAACCAATCCATAATATCCCCCTATCAATGCGCACATCAGACACCATAAAACAGCAGGAGGTGTGATAAATTTAAAACGTCCATCCAAACGCTCGGCAGCCATGGCAATCGTTAATGAGCTGACGAAGTACCATAGGTAAGGACTTAAAAACCCTCCCGAAAAAATAATGAATACGCCATAAGCGATAACCTCCAGACACATGGTAACGGCAATTTCTGTCATGGTGCTTTTCGTAAAACTTCTTTTGTACATGGAATTACCGATAACGCTGGCGGCTATTATTCCACCGGCCACACTCAGGCGAAGCTGGGTGATCTCCCCATTATACATATAGAAATAAGCGAAAGTGGATACGGCCAGGGAGATATAGCGATAAGTAATACATATTTTGATCAGCTCATTTTCATTGGCTGGCTGAAAAATTTTCATGCTTTTTCCCCTGCATTTTCTTACGTTTATCAGATATGATAGCATATCTGCCGCCGGATTCTCCGCTTTGATTACTCAAAACCCTTTTTGACGTCATAAATGGTTTGCGCCTGTCTCTTCACAAAAAAAAACACTGCCGTAGTATAATTTTACAGCAGTGTTCTATATTTTTCATATTACCCGCCGGGTGATTTTTGAAGAGATTTTCATTTTTTCAGTTCATAATCATTCAATTGCAACCGGGAGCGGATATCCAGTTTCCGGTAAATACTTTTGAGATGGGACTTGACCGTATCCTCCGTAACAAACAGCATTTCGGCAATCTCTTTGTTGGCCAGCCCTTTTTGCACCAGTAAAGCCGTTTCATATTCCCTAACAGTCAGCATCGGTTCAAGAGACAAGGCTTTTTTGATAGCCATTATTCCTGCTGATTGTCTGCGGCAAAGGCAAAGCAGGGCATCCATCTCCCCGCCGGCAGCCTCTTTGTCTTTTGCCCGTTGCAAAAGAGGCAGAATTTCCTCATGTTCGGCAAAAGGCAGATATACCTTGTCAGGCAAAGCAATTGCCAAACTGCGGTCCAGGGCCTTCAAGGCATCGCCACCATTGCCCAGCCGCTGCTTGGCAATGGCTGTGTATATGGAAAGGTAGACTTGAGGCAGCAAAAAATGCAGCTCTTGAACTATCGGCATCAGTGCATCGGCAACGCCTATCACAGCGGCATTCTTCCCCTCCAGCAACAACCCTTTGACATAAAGCATCTGCCCATAGGGAATAGCGAATTTAAACAGCTTTTTCCACATATTATCCGGGTCAAAAATCCATGGAGCAAGCTCGTCGGCATGGCCCAGAGCAGCAGCCAAAAATCCCTTGCAGAGGTCGGCCGTTGCCCTGCCGTCATATTTGGCCGGTGCACAGATACGGTTTTCCATGCTAACCAAAGCAGATTTATAATCCTCAAGGTTGCCCCTAAGCAGGGCAATCCGGGCTAAAATGAGCTCTGCGGCATAGCAAATACTGTTTTGTTTTTTGCCGGAGGCCAGAAATAATGCTTTGTGGCATAGGGGCTCTGCGGCAATATCCTCTCCTGCCATCAGCAGGGCTTCTGCCCGCATGACATGTTCTGCCGCCGTGCCGTGCCCCATGGTTAAGCGGGTATAGATGGGCATACATTCATCCAGGCAAGCAAGCTGGCTATCGAGCTCACCACTTTTGGACCATAACAAATACATAACGGAGGGCTGGCCAAAGGTCCAGAAATCCTCCCAATTATATAACGTTGTGGGACCGCCAAGGAGGGCCCAAGCCGCCTTGTGCCCCTTACTCATTTTTTTGATGTCATTGAATTTGCTAAAAGACATCATCAGGGCAAATTCTCCGCTGATCCGTTTAACCTCCGCAGGCCCAAGACTGTAAGTTTCCGGGCTCTGCAGCATTTCAGCGATCATTCCGCAAGCCATGCGGAAATTGCCGTAATCGCCCACCAAAAATAGTTGAAAGGCAAATATCAGCAAGCAGTTGGGATAGCGGTACAGAATTTCTTTGGGGCAATCGTTTAATATTCCGGTTAAGAAACGGCTGAAATTAACAGAGATATGTCCGGCCAAATCACTGCTTTTGATGGGCAGAGAAAGCAGTGCTTCAAAGTCCCCGGTCAGATAATAGAAATGAGCGGCTTTGAAGTATTCTCTGACCAGAGCATAGGCTTTTCCCGCTCTTTTCCACAACTGTTTTTTCATCACCGCCGGCAGATTGGCAAACTCACCCTGCAGAAAATCTACCAGCAGGCCATGTATAATATATTCGCCTTTATTTTGATCGCAGCGGATAAAGCTGGTTTTCTCTAAAAGGGTTTGGGCATAAGCCGGCAGCTCATCCTCATCCAGCATGATTTGCCCTTGCTCGGCAGTAAAACTGCCAAACAGGGACAAGGCCAGCAAAAAATGCTGCTCATGCTTTTCCAGACGGTTCCAGATAGCGGTTCTGACTAGCTGCACAATACTGCCTGAATTGCCGAAGCTGCCGGTGGCGCGATAATGGAGGGCCTGCAGGCATAGGGCCGCCACCCAACCCTCGGTATAATCCATGACCTTATCCAGCTCCTGCTCGGAAATCCGCAGCCCCCTTTGCCTGAAATAGCTGGCGGTTTCACTCTTGGTAAAAAACAGCTCCTCCTTACCCAAGGTCAATATTCTATTGTTATAAGCCCCTTCGGCTGGCGGCAAGTCAAGCTCCTGGGTAATCACCACAATATGAAGATTGGAGCTGCCGTTATAGGAAAGGGCACTGATGATTTGCCGTTGAACCGGACTTTGAATAAGCTGATAGTTATCAATCACCAAAACCGTAGGCAGGTCACACCGGCAGTTTCTCATTATTCTTGCGATATCGCTCAGGGTTTCACCACTAGGCATACCCAGCCGGCTCAAAGCGTCCGCCGTTTCGTTGTCGCATTGATAAAACAGGCTGCAAATATTCGCCCAAGCTTTGTAAGCTGTTTCGCCGATGGCCGTATACCAGTATTCATTGATTGTCTGAGCAACATGCTCTTTCAGATATTCCCGAACGGCAGTGGTTTTTCCCGCACCGGAAGGAGCTTCCACCACAGTTAGAGGATACTGGGGAATTTTCCGAAGCTCATGAAGCAACCGCTCCGAAAGATAATAATCATCTTTCATTCTTTCTTTTGCTCCGCCCATATATTCCTCCATTTATCCGATAAATCAGTCTTTTCTGACCATAAATTCAGCCAAAATATAAAGAACCGTACTAAATTGACTATAAACCAATTTAATACGGCTGCTTCATCATATTAAAAATCTCGCTAATCCCACTTGGATTTCCGGAATTCTTTGCCGGAATAATACTTCCTCAAGACATGAATGATTTCCTCTACCCGGTGATCCTTAATCGAGTAAATCACATTCAATCCAACCTTCTCATAATCCAAAATATCATTAGCCCGCAAAATCGCCAAATGTTGGGATAAGGCGGACTGGGAGACTCCCTGAATCTGAGAAAAGAGTGAGCCTACTGTGGTGGGCCCTTTCATTAGCTCTGATAAAATTTGTAATCGATATTCGTTTGCCAGGACTTTTAACAGGTCGGCAATTTGGCGAGCATTATTTTCCATATATCCCCTTTTGCTTGCCACAAAAAGTGCAAGATTGAATATTATTTTATACTTATATAATTAATCATACCTCCTTTTTCTGATTTGTCAATACACCTGTTTACTTTGTAGACTAAAAAACTCAATAACTTTGATAATACTTTGACTCATATTCATTTTATAACATAAGTTAGGCATTAAGCAAGTGCTAAATTAGCTTAAGGCACAGAAAAATACCTTTTTCATTTTCTAATCTCAGGTTCTGGCTTTTGCTGCCGGTAAAAGCACAGTCATTCTGGTCCCGATGTTTTGCCGGCTTACTACTTCGATCAGGCCATTGTGGCGCTGGGCAATCCATTTGGCAATAGACAGCCCCAGCCCCGTACCGCCGGTATTGCGGGTGCGGGATTCATCGGCCCGAAAGAATCGGTCAAATATATGGGGCATAGCTTCTTCGGGAATACCGGCTCCTTCATCCTGAACAACAATAGCCGCCTGGCCGCCTCTCTCTTCTACCCGCAAAATAATTTCGCCGCCGGCGGGAGTATATTTGATGCTGTTGTCTACTAATATACGCATCAGTTGCTTCAGCAGGCCATCGTCCCCTTCCACCGTTACCCCGGTTGCAATAGACGCGGCAAAGCAATGGCCGCCGTCGATCATCTCCACCTCCCGCAGCACCTCCGCCGCTAAAGCAGAAATATCCACAGCCTGCCAGTCAATATGCATGGAATCATTATCCCCCCGGGCCAAAAACAGAAGCTGTTCCACCATTTCTTTCATGGCGTCGGCCTCCTGGCGGATCGCCTGAATGGACTCCCGCATAGTTTCAGGATCCTCCGTCCCCCAGCGGGTCAGCAAATTGGCATAGCCCTGAATTACGGCAATAGGGGTACGCAACTCATGGGAAGCATCGGAAACAAAACGCACCTGGCTATGGTAGGCCTCATCTATACGGGCCAGCATTTCATTAATTGCTTCTGCCAAAGGCTTCAACTCGTCGCTGATTCCCGTCAAGGGCAGGCCCGTATCCAGATGGCTGACATTGATTGAATCAAGGGCGCCGGTAAGCCTTTTCAAAGCTTCCGGCGACAGGCGGCCTCCTTTGGCGGTGAGAGCCTGAGTAGAAGCCGTTAAATCCTGCAGCGGCTTTAATGTCCGGTTGATGCTGCGGCCGTTGCGGCTAAGAGAAACCAGAAGGGAAAAGGCCTCCAGAGCCAGAATAACGGCGAAGCAATAATAAAAGACGAACAGAGGCCTGCCGATGGCGACCGTCACCACCAGCCAGCCGCCGCCGCTGGGCAAAGTCATCTGATAGACCGCTGATTGCATCTGCTCCCGCCAGTGCAAAGCTGCCCCATTATAATATAGCCAGCGGCCCACTTTTTCCTGGTTCAACGGTTCCGGCAGGCGGCTGCTAAGCTGCTCCGGCAAAAACAGAGCCGTGGGCTGGGTTGAGCTCCAGGATAACGTATAACCCGGAGCTAATTTCCCGGGCTGATTGCCGCCGGTATTTCTGCCGGCCCCCAATGTGCCGGTTTCCAATGGGCCGGTTTCCAATGAGCCGGTTTCCAATGCGGCAGCCTTCGTATATTCCCGGATCAATTCGTAGGCTGTGGTTTCTGTATAATAAAACAGACCTGCCGCAAATAATGCGCAGATCACAATATCCAGCCATAGCATAGTCCGTAGCTGCCGAAAAAATAACGTGGCATTTAACCGAAAGGCCAGGGAAGTCTTTGATCGCTTCTCTGCCATAGTCTCCCCTCTTTCTTAACCGCCCTTTACCTCAGTCTTCCCGGATCTGGTAGCCAATTCCCCTTACCGTATGAATCAATTTGATATGAAAAACCTCATCTATCTTGCTCCGCAGAAAGCGGATATAAACGTCTACCGCATTGGTCTCACCGGCATAATCATAGCCCCAGACCTGCTCCAGCAAGGCGTCCCGGCTGAGAACCCGGCCCTTATTTTCCAGCAGATATTGGAGCAGGGAAAACTCCCTTAAAGTCAGCTCCACCACTTCTCCCTTTACTTTAACCTCATGGCGGTCCACATACAGCTCCACCTGGCCGCCGCCGGCAGTAAGGGCCCGTTCCTGGGGTTTCCCTGCCTTGCCGTTTTCGGCGGCTGCCTTTTTGGCAGCCATTTTGCGGAGGCCCGCCCTGATCCTGGCCAAAAGCTCCTCAATGACGAAAGGTTTAGTAATATAATCGTCGGCGCCGGTATCAAGACCGGATACCTTATCCATCACGGCGTCTCTGGCCGTCAGCAGAATCACCGGAATATCCGAAGTCCGCCGCAGCCGCCGCAATACCTCCATGCCGCTTAAACCCGGCAGCATAATATCCAGCAAAACCAAATCAAAGCCGCCGGATTCGGCTTGCGCTAATCCGGCGACCCCGTCAAAGGCTTTTGTTACTTCGTACCCTTCGTGAAGCAGCTCCAGCTCCACCATCCGGGCCATTTTTTCTTCATCTTCTACCAATAAAATACGTTCCGCCATTTCCTCAACCGCCTTTAATTGATTTCAATCACAGGCTCCGGCTTAGGTTTAGCGGCCATTACCCTCGTCTGACCGGCCTTCCTCAGCCATTACCGAACGCTTAATGCTTTCTGCGGTTTCCGCCGCCTGATCCATTACATTATTGATGGTATCTTTGCCAAGATCCGGCCCCCGAAAACGGTAGCGGCAGCCGAAAAAGAGGGCAATCACCAGGATGGGCAGCGTCACCCAGAAGAAAAACACTGCGGAGATAATCAGCAGAGTTACGGGCATACTGATGAGGCAGCGGCCATCCTTGATTACTTCAAACTGGTTGGTGTTGGCTCTTTTCACCAGATCACAAAATTTTCTCCACAAAGTACGGCATTGCTGCTTAAAATCGGGACCTTGCTGATGCTGGTATTCGTTTCTTGGCTCTCCAGGTTGAAAACTGCCCTGGTGCCCCCAATGGCCTTCCTGCCGGCTATTGTTGCTATAACCGGGCCGGCTTTCGTGGCTGCTGCCCGTTCTTGTATTATAAGAGTGCAGGCCGGGGCCGCTTATTTTGCCTTGACGCTCCAGGAGAATCACGGCTTCCAGCAAGTCGCCCTCCGTAACCTCCAAAGCTTCTTTGGCGTCTTCATAACTGACATTTGCTCTTTTTCTTAATTTCTCTACCTGATCTAAAGTGATCATTGTATATGCTCCTTTCCATACGGCACTTTTATTCGGTGGTTTCTATGAATTAACTATACCAAATAAAAGTTTAATGCCAATTTAGCCAGTATTAAAAAGAAATTAAAAGCGGCTGCAAATACCCTTAATACTAATCTGCAATTAAAACTTTCGTTTTAATTTGCCGCAAAAGTGCGGCAGTGGGCAAAGCCCACGCAGATCAGTATATATGCCATTTTGCCTGCGCCTCTGGCGCAGCGGCAATCAAAGATTGCCGGATTAAAATAGGGAATATTTTAATCGCAGAATAGTATAAGGTGTGATAATATTAAGTGTAATATAGAAGGTCATAAAATAGCAAGAATTTATTTATGAGGGGATCCGCCTATGAGTTATAAGCCCGTTATGCTGATTATTATGGATGGCTGGGGTATCGGCCGTGAAGATTTAAAAGAATATGACGCTACCGTAGTTGGCAATACACCTAATATGGACCGTCTTAAAAACCGTTATCCCTTCACTACCCTTTTAGCCAGCGGCGAGGATGTAGGCTTGCCTCAAGGCCAAATGGGCAATTCGGAGGTAGGCCACCTCAATATAGGCGCCGGCCGCATTGTTTACCAGGAGCTGACCAGAATCGACAAGTCTATCCGGGAAGGCGACTTTTATGCTAATCCGGTGCTTAACCAAGCCTGCCAAAAAGCTAAAAACGAAGAAAAGCCCCTCCATCTTTTGGGTCTTTTGTCCGACGGCGGCGTCCATAGCCAGATGACCCATCTTTACGCTTTACTGGAGCTGGCAAAGACTTATGAGCTGCCCAGAGTTTACATCCACGTACTTTTAGACGGCAGGGATACGCCGCCCAAAAGCGGCTTAGGCTACGTCCGCCGGCTAGAAGAAAAAATCAAAGAAATCGGCATCGGCCAAATTGCCAGCGTATCCGGCCGTTATTATACCATGGACCGGGACAAGCGTTGGGACAGAATACAGAAAGGTTATAATGCCCTGGTTTTTGCCGACGCCGAAAAAGCTTCCTCTGCTGTGGAGGCAGTGAAAAAAGCTTACGCCCGGGGAGAAACCGACGAATTCGTCACTCCCACTTCTATTTGCGACAGTCAGGGACGGCTTTTGACCTCCATTCAAGGCGGCGACCCTCTGATCATGTATAATTTTCGCACAGACCGGCTGCGGGAGCTTTGCCACGCTTTTTGTGACGACGTATTTACCGCCTTTGACCGGCCGGAAAACTACCAGCCCTGGCTGGTAACCATGACCCAATACGAAGCCGGCCTGCCGGTGGCAGTAGCTTTCCCTCCCCAGAGCTTGGAAAACACACTGGGCCAGGTAGTGGCCAGCCACGGCCTGAAGCAGCTGCGCATTGCCGAAACAGAAAAATACGCCCATGTCACCTTTTTCTTTAACGGCGGCATGGAGACTCCCAACGACGGAGAGGCCCGCATATTAATCCCTTCCCCTAAAGTAGCTACCTACGATTTGCAGCCGGAGATGAGCGCCCCTGAAGTGGGAGAAACGGTTATTGACAACATCCGTTCCGGCAAATACGATATGATTATTCTCAATTATGCCAATCCTGATATGGTAGGCCATTCCGGCATCATGTCTGCTGCCGTCAAAGCCGTGGAGGCAGTGGACTTTTGGGTAGGCAAAACGGTAGAAGCTGTTTTGGACGCCGGCGGCGCCGCCATCATTACCGCTGATCACGGCAACGTAGAGATGATGTGGGATCCTGATACCCAAGGTCCCATGACCGCCCACAGTCTGTCCCCGGTGCCTTGCATATTGGCCGGCGCCGGCCTGGAGCAGGTAAAACTGCGGCAGGACGGCCGCCTGGCAGACCTGGCCCCCACATTGCTGGAACTCCTGCATTTGCCGCAGCCTGCCGAAATGACGGGCCAAAGCTTAATCGATAAATAAGAAAGGACGAAAATCATGACAATTATTGCTGATGTTTACGCCAGAGAAATCCTGGATTCCCGGGGTAATCCTACGGTTGAGGCTGATGTTATCCTGGAGGACGGTACCCTGGGCCGGGCTGCCGTACCCTCCGGTGCTTCCACCGGCGCCCACGAAGCCGTAGAGCTGCGGGACGGCGACAAAAGCCGCTACCTGGGCAAGGGTGTTTTGAATGCCATTACCAACATCAATACCATCATCGGTCCGGCCATTATCGGCATGGATCCCGCCCAGCAGGCAGCCATCGACCAGTTGATGATCGATTTGGACGGCACCCCCAACAAATCCAAACTAGGGGCCAACGCCATCCTGGCCGTCTCCCTGGCTGTGGCTAAAGCCGCTGCCGAAGACTGCGGCCTGCCCCTTTACCGCTATTTGGGAGGCACCAACGGCAAGCAACTGCCGGTGCCGATGATGAATATCCTCAATGGCGGCGCTCACGCCGACAACAACGTAGACGTTCAGGAATTTATGGTAATGCCCACAGGAGCGGCCAGCTTCTCCGAAGGGCTGAAAATGGGAGCAGAAATCTTCCACGCCCTGAAACAGGTGCTAAAGGAGAAAGGCTACACCACATCGGTAGGCGATGAAGGCGGCTTTGCCCCCAATCTCAGTTCCAACGAGGAAGCCCTGCAATCCATTGTAGAGGCCATCAAAAAAGCCGGCTATACACCGGGCCAGGATTGTCACCTGGCCATGGATGTGGCGGCCACGGAGCTGTTCCGGGAAGGCAAATACGTCCTGGCCGGAGAGGGCAAGACGCTGACTGCCGCCGAAATGGTCCAGTTGTATCAGGATTGGGCAGACCGTTATCCCATCGTCTCCATCGAAGACGGCTTGGCCGAAGACGATTGGGAAGGCTGGCGGCTGATGACGGAAAAACTGGGCTCCAAATTGCAACTGGTGGGAGACGATCTTTTCGTCACCAACACCCAGCGGCTGGCCACCGGTATCGAAAAGGGCATCGCCAACAGCATCTTGGTCAAGGTCAATCAGATCGGCAGCCTTACCGAGACGCTGGATGCCATCGCCATGGCCAAGGAAGCCGGTTATACCGCAATTATTTCTCACCGCTCCGGCGAGACCGAGGATGTGACCATTGCCGACATCGCCGTAGCCACCAATGCCGGCCAGATCAAAACCGGCGCCCCTTCCCGCACCGACCGGGTAGCCAAATACAATCAACTGCTGCGCATTGAGGAAGAATTAGACGAAGCCGCCCAATACAAAGGCTTGAAGTCCCTGTACAACTTAAAACTCTAGGAATTGTAAACAGATGTGAAGGGGGTGTCTCAAAACAGCGAAGAAAACGCTGAGGAGGGGCACCCTCTCTTTTTAGTCAAAAAACGAAAGGAGGCAGGCAGCGGCCCACCGGCAATTCTGTTCCGTTTCTGTATAAAAATTGCGGTTCGGGATGCAATTAGTGCCTGTGCCTGCATCTCCGGGTGAGCAAAATTGCAAGTTTGTAGCCGACATGTACTTGGAAATGTGCAAAATTGCAAGTTTGTTTCCAGGTTCGCAGCATTTTGAGCAAAATTGCAAGTTTGTTTCCAGGTTCACAGCATTTTGAGCAAAATTGCAAGTTTGTAATCGATGATTTGGCCTGAAAATAGGGTTCTCAGGCTAAATTCAGCCTGTTTCAAGCTAAATTGTTTTCCTAAGTAGTAATTTAAAGATAACAAACCTGCAATTTTGCACAGTTAGCCTAAGCAAACGACGACAAACCTGCAATTTTGCTCAGTTAGTTTTCCCATTTACACGTATGATTTTCTTCCTTACTTATGTCTGGCCAGATATGCCCCGACCTGACTGATGCTGCGGTCGCTGACAAAGCTATCGGCGTTATAAAGAAACATCACTTGAGAGATACCCTGCTCTTTCAAATAAGCAATAGGGTCCTGCTTCCAGTAGCGCAGATCAGCCAGATGAATCTCGTCAAAATGGGGCAGCAAAAAAGGTGCAAAAGCATGGGCATAGGAATCTTTGAAGATCAAAAGCTTTTTGCTGCCTGCTTCCGTATCTGCTCCCCCTTGTGCCCGTGCTCCCGTTCTATCCTTCTCCCCTTCTCCCGCCAAGACTTCCGCGCCCGCGGCGGCCCCCTGGCGGCGGATAACCACCAAAGGCTGATTCTGCCCTAAAAAGTAAGCATACTGATCTTTTTCCTGCAAGAACGCCGGCTGATAAACGGACGAAGCCTGCCAGGTTTTACTGCCGTCAAAGTAAGTCACTTCATAAGGAGCAGTACCAAGGGGCTGAAGGCTTTGAAGGGACTGATCGTCCTGAAGAGGCTGAAAAACACTGATTCTGTCCGGCTCTATCCCCGGCAGGCTGTTTTTTGACCACAGGGTTCCGTAAAAAGTATCAGAGACTACTTCTTCTTGCAGCGCCGCCGCGGGTATCGCCGGCTCTCCCCGCCATTCCATATAGGCCAGATACGCCTGATAGGCCCCTGTCATGGTCCAGTGGTGGTCCGTCCGGAAAAATACCTGCTGGCCGCCGGCAGCCGCCTGGGCTAAATGCGGTTCTGCATCCACAAAGAGCTCAGGAACTTCCCGGCTTAACTTGGCCAGCATCTCCGCCTGAACCGGACTATAAGCCCAGGCCGGCAGCTTATCCCGCAAAACCTCACCGGCCATGGGACTCACCAATAATGCCACCTGGTAGCCGGCCTCTTCCAGGCCGGTTACCGATTGCAGGTTTTTTTCGAGAATTTCGGCATTTACTGCCTGGGGCTTACCGATCAGGTAGCCGTCGGCAGCAAAATATACCTGATTATTTTCCTTTTGATTGGATAAGCGCTGGGCCAAAGCTTTAAACGAAACCCAGCCGTCCCGGCCGGGGAACTGATCTGTTAAATAAGATTCAATTTGGCTCATATATTGGGCATTGCGCAGCTTCTGCCACGTAAAAACCGGCTTAGCCGCCAAATAGCGGTTTTCCTGAGAAGAAGACTGCCTGTCCGGTAAAACCAACTGGGCTATAGCCAGAACAAAAATAAATAGTAAAAAAAGGCTGGCCATGGCAATATTGCCGGCATTTTCCGCATTCAGGCCGAAGGGGCCCGCCGGTTTTTGCCCTTGTATATTTTCCTTTGAAAGCTGTTGATTGATTTCTATTGCCATACTTGCCGCCCCCTTGCCTCAACGGCTGCCGCCGCTTTTATGAAAATCAAAACCGGAAATACAAAAAGGGATTGTAACTGGAATCCACCAGATAAGCCACAGATAAAAGCAAACCGGCCAACATCAGCACAGGCTGCATTACATTCATCAAGCCGGGATATTTTACCACCAACCGGCCATAAACGGTCTTGGCCAGGGGAGTGATGCCCACCATAGCCGCCAGCAAAGTCAGGGACCAGGAATTAAGATAGTAAAGAATGGGTTGGTTTGCCCAGCCGCCGACGGCCTGGCCGCCCAGGGCTTGCAGGAAGGGGCCAAGACTGCCCATATCCTCAAAGACAAAAAGGGCCCAGCCCGTCATTACGATTAAAAGTGTATAAACATGCCGCAGCAATTTAGGGGACCGCTCCAAAAGGCCCCCCCAAAGAAATTTCTCGGCAATGAGAAAAACGAAATAATACAAGCCCCATAATACGTAATTCCAGCTGGCTCCATGCCAAAAACCGGTGGCCGTCCACACCACAAAAAGATTAAAGATGGTCCGGCCTTTGCCTTGCCGGCTGCCCCCCAAGGGGATGTATAAATATTCCCGAAACCAGGTGCTGAGGCTGATATGCCAGCGCCGCCAAAACTCGGTAATGCTGCGGCTGATATAGGGATAGTTGAAATTGCGTTCAAAGTGAAAGCCCAGCATCCAGCCTAAACCGATAGCCATGTCGGAGTAGCCGGAAAAGTCGAAATAGAGCTGAAAACCGAAAGCCACGATACCGCACCAAGCCGCCAGTACCGTCATTTCACCGCTGGGCAGAGCTTTTATGCTGTCCCAAAATAGTCCGATATTATTGGCCAACAATACTTTTTTTGCTAGCCCTACAGTAAAGAGCCCCGCCCCCCGGCCAAAAAGCTCCAAAGTCTCCTCACGATAATCAAGCTGCTGGGCGATGGTATTATAACGGACAATGGGACCGGCTATTAGCTGGGGGAACAAAGCCACGTAGGCGCCGAAGCTTAACACATTAGGCTGCACAGGCGTATGGCGGCGGTATACGTCAATGGTATAGGACATGGTCTGAAAAGTATAGAAAGAGATACCCAAGGGCAGAGGCAGATTGAACTCCGTTATCCCCCAGCCTGTCAGTCCGTTGATATTGGCCACGATAAAATTACCGTATTTGAAAAAGCCTAAAATACCCAGATTCACCACTACGGATAGGGCCAGAATCCCTTTGGCCTTTTTGGGGTCATCTCCCCAACGCTCCAGCATTATACCGGTAAACCAGCCAAAAACCGTAGTAAAAACCATTAAAATCACGTAAACCGGCTCGCCCCAGGCATAGAAAATCAGGCTGACGAAAAACAACAACGGATTTCGCCAGCCTTTAGGGACTATATGATAAGCTGCCAACACTGCCGGCAGGAAAGTAAACAAAAAAAGGATACTGGAGAAAACCAAAATGGTCATCCTTTCGCTAAATTCTGCTTTAGTTATATCATAATCGCCGGCAGTTGTGAATCATCGTTTTTTAGGAACCTTATGCCAAAATTTCCGTCAAGCTTTAGATAAAGCTTAAAATAAGGCCAGGCTTTTGAAAATAACGATAAATCCAAAAATAGTAAAGATTGACAATATGGAAGTATATACCACAATTTGGCCGGCCAGCTCGCAATCCCCTTCCATTTGCTGGGCCATAGTGTAGGATGCCACCGCTGTGGGAGCGCCGTAAAAGGGCAGCAGGCTGATGAGGGCAAGACCCCGGAAACCCAGAAAAACGGCAATAGTCAGCCATATAACCGGCATAACCACCAGTCTGGCGGCAACGGTAATCACCAAAGGCCGCAAACAACTCTTCACCGCTTCAAACCGGAAACATCCTCCCAAGGCGGCCAGGGCCAGAGGCGTGGCTACTTTGCCCAGATTCGAGGTGGTGGTGGTAATAAAGGCGGGGAGCCGTATGCCGCTGTATAAAACAACCAGACCCAGAAGAGAGCTGATAATCAGAGGATTGGTGACCAGGTTTCGCAGTATTCTGGGCCAGTAAACCTTGCCTCCCCGAAAAATCTCCAAGGCAAGCACGGCCAGCACATTAAATAAGGGAATCATGACGGCAATGAGAATTGCCGTATCCCCCAATTCCTCCTGGCCCCAAAGGGAGCGGGCCACCGCCAGCCCAAATAAAATAAAATTGCTGCGGAAAATGCCCTGGATCATTACGCCCCGGCGGCTATCTTCTTTTTCCAGGCGGGGTATAAGCGTGCATAGTACAATAAAGGTAATCAGAGTGCTGACCGTTCCGTATAGGATTAAGGAGTAATTGATTCCTGCCGCCAAGTCAATAATACGAACATTTTCGAAAAGCAGGGCCGGCATAAAGATGGAAAAGACCATTTTATTCATGGTCAGGGCCGTATCCTCATCCCAAAGGTTCATACGGGCCGCCGCAAAGCCGATCATGATATAAGCCAGCAGTGGAAAAATCACTTCAAAAGCCAGGTAAAAATTAGCCATGCTGTATTCCTGATTTCTTATAATATATGCCGGCTTCCGTTACTACCGCATCTACCGCCTGATCATGGGGTTCCAGGGGAAGCTCATCCTGCAAAAAATCCTGCCGGCAAACTGCCGCTTTATAAAAGCTGCCCTGAGTTAAAAAACGGTCATAGAAGCCGCCGCCCCGGCCCAGGCGATAGCCGTACTTATCACAAGCCAGGCAGGGCACCACAGCAAAATCAATAGCTTGGGCCGGCAGCACCGGGCTGCCTTGAGCAGGCTCCCAAAGTCCTAAAGGCGGTACCTGCCGCAGCTCCCGGCGGCTGTCAATGAGGCAGGCCTCCATAACACCGCCGCCGCTGGCAGCCCCCGTACCCGGCAGACAGCGGGGCACAGCCACCAGCTTGCCTTGTTTCAGAGACTCTTCAATCAGGGGCCAGGTATCCACTTCCCAACCGGTACCTATGAAAATAAACAAGGTCTGGGCTTGCCGGTATTGTTCCATTTCCGTCAGCAAACGCCGGATTTGCCGGTCAGCTTCCTGCCGGCTGGCCGGCGTCAGGTTTTTTGCCGCCGTCAGCAGCCGCTGCCGCAGCACCTTTTTCTTTGCGACTGTCGCTATCCTTCCATTATCCACTTTTTCTTTTGCCGCTCCCATCTTCCATTATCATTACAAAGCACTCGTCCTATTTCAACACGGAATTGAGGAAAAGCTTTGTTCTTTCCTGCCGGGGAGTATTAAATATCTGCTCCGGCGGCCCCTCTTCCTCGATCCGGCCCTGATCCATAAAGATCACCCGGCTGGCGGCTTCCCTGGCAAAGCCCATTTCATGGGTTACCACAATCATGGTCATCCGCTCCTGGGCCAGTTGGCGGATTACCTGCAGTACTTCGCCGGTAAGCTCAGGATCCAGGGATGAAGTGGGCTCGTCAAAAAGCAAAAGCTCCGGCTCCATCATCAGGGCTCTGGCAATGGCTACCCGCTGCTGCTCACCGCCGGAAAGCAGCGAAGGATAAGCCGTGTCTTTATGGGATAAGCCTACCTTCTGCAGCAGCCTGGTTGCCCGCTCCTGCAGCACCTGGTCCGGCTCTTTTTTAACCAGCCGGGGAGCCAGCATCAGGTTGTCCCGGACATTGAGGTTGGGAAACAAGTTAAACTGCTGAAAAACCATGCCCATTTTCTCCGTTACTTGCCGGGCCTGTTTTTTGCTGCAGTAAACACCGTCTTCCACCAGAGGGCTGCCGTCCATATGAATAGACCCGCCATCCACCTTCTCCAAATCGATGAGGCAGCGCAGCAAGGTGCTTTTGCCGGAGCCGGAAGAACCAATAACCGCAATAACTTCTCCCTGTTCCACTTTAAAAGAAATATCTTTCAGCACCTCTTGCTGAGTAAATGATTTTTTTAAATTTGTGGCTTCAATTACCGCCATGGCCTCTTCTCTCCTTGTTTCTATTTGCCTGCCCCTATTTTTCCTGAAGCCTGTAACGGCTTTCCATTTTCTTAAAGATCATGGTTACGACGAATACGATGACCAGATAAATAAGACCGGCATAGATATAAGCCATAGGGTTGGAGTCCCGGCTCACCGTAGCCTTGGCCCCGTGCATCAATTCCGCCAAAGCGATAACGTAAGCCAATGACGTATCTTTCACCAGGGTAATGGTTTCATTGGTAATGCCGGGCAAAGCCACCCTGATCATCTGGGGAATGATCACCCTGGTCATGGTCTGGAACCGGTTAAGACTAAGCACTTGACAGGCTTCATATTGGCCTTTGGGCACTGCCAAGAAGCCGCCCCGTAAAATCTCGGCAAAGTAAGCGGCGTAGTTCAGCGTAAAGGCAAATACCGCCGCCATCAGCCGGCTGAAACGCAAAAAAGGTCCTATCAGCGGTACAAAAGGCAGGCCGTAATAAACGAACATCAACTGCAGCATCAAAGGCGTTCCCCGCATGATATAAATATACACTTCCATGAGCCATTGCAGCGGCCGGAACCGGCTTCTGACCGCCAGGGAAACCAAAAAGCCCAGGGGCAGGGACAGCACCATAGTCATGGTCCACAAGGCCAGGGTCATTTTCGTTCCTTCCAACAATAAGGGCATGATTTTTGTAAAATACGCCATCTTTGTGAGCCTCTCTTTATTCTTTAAAACGCTAACTTAAATACTTCTCCAAATGACCCCTTTTTCCTGTTGCCATCACGAAAATATTAGTGTTTTCAATGCAATTTTCGAGGAAATTTGACTGGATTCAACTGAGTTTAAAAAGGAGCGCCTCGCCGCGGCTGTTCCCAACCGTTTTGAGACGCCCCATAATTCATGGGTCTATCAGCCGTTATTTGACCATAATGTCTTTACCGAACCATTGGGTGGAGATTTCACCGGCGGCGCCGTCAGCTACCATAAGGTTCAATATAGCCTGCACAGCGTTTCTCATGGCTGCATTGCCTTGTTTAAAGCCAATACCGTAATCTTCCGGGGCCAGCACATCCTCCAGTAGAACCAAGTCTTTATAAGCGTCGGTGGACAAGTAATAGCGGGCCATAATTTCGTCGGCAACCACTGCCGCCAGGCGGCCGGCTTTCAAGTCGTTGAAGGCATCCACATTCTGAGGATATTCGCTGATTTTTGATATCTGATCCTTCAGCTCGTCACCTTCCACAGCCGCCAAAGCGGAAGAGCCCTTCTGGACGCCGATTTCCTTGCCGGCCAGGTCAGCCTTGGTTTTAATGTCGCCGTTGCCCATCACCAGAATCATTTGGCTGTTGGCGATGTAGGGCTCGGACATTTCCATGCTGGCCATGCGCTCCGGAGTCATAGTGAAACCGTTCCAAATGCAATCAATATTGCCGCTGGACAGCTCCATCTCCTTGGAATCCCAATCGATGGGCTGCAGCACCAGCTCAGCGCCCAGGCGGCTGGTTACCTCTTTAGCCAGATCCACGTCAAAACCTACAATTTGGCCTTTTTCATCCCGGAAGCCCATGGGGGCGAAGCTGTCGTCCAAGCCCATGACAAACTTATCCTTAGTGAAGGGGATCATAATGTCTTTGCCGAACCATTCCTCGGATATCTTGGCGGCTGTGCCGTCGTAAATCATTTCATACAGAGCTACCTGCACTGCATCCCGCAGCTCTGTATTGCCTTTTTTAAAGCCGATGCCATAGCTCTCCGGGGCCAGGGCCTCCTCTAAAAGCACCAGGTCTTTATAAGCATCGGTAGATAAATAGTAACGGGCCATAATCTCATCGGCGACTACTGCGGCCAGGCGGCCGGCCTTCAAATCATTGAAAGCGTCTACGTTCTGAGGATATTCGCTAATCTTTGACGCTTGTTTGCCTAACTCGTCGCTATTAACCGCATCCAAAGCCGAAGAGCCTTTCTGGACGCCGATTTCTTTGCCCGCCAAATCGGCCTTGGATTTAATATTGCTGTCCAATACCAGAATCATCTGGCTGTTGGCAATATAAGGAGCGGACATCTCCATATTAGCCAGACGCTCTTCGTTAATCGTAAAACCATTCCAGATGCAATCGATATTGCCGCTGGCCAATTCCATTTCTTTGGAATCCCAGTCAATAGGCTGCAGCACCAATTCCCGGTTCAGCCGCCGGGCTACTTCCTTGGCTAAATCCACGTCAAAACCTACGATCTCGCCCTTTTCGTCCCGGAAGCCCATAGGTGCAAAGCTATCGTCCAGCCCCATCACCAGTTTGCCGGAATCAGAAGGCTTAGCACCATTTTGCTCCTGAGGCTGGGTGGCTTCCGCCTGGCCTCCCTGGCTGGCCGGCGGGTTGCTGCTTTCGGCCGGCGCTGAGCCGCAACCGCCAATAAGGCCCAAGGCCATAACGGCCATCATCACTATCGCTATCCACTTCTTCATGTTCCTCTTCCCTCCATAAGCGTATCTTTTGTCTCGGCTATTTCTTTATCGCTTTAACGCAGTAAAGAAATAGTACGTTGCCATTTTAACATGACCTCGAAATAAAGTCAATGCTATTTATTGAGCCGGGCAGGGTGCATGTTCTGTTAAGCCGGGTCCTTGTTTACCCAGCGAACCCTCCTGTTTGCTCTGCGAAATAGGTGAAATGCATGTGAATTCCCCCTTTCCAGGTGCTTCCAGGCCTTGCCAGCCGGGAGGAGTCATGGTACCATATCCTTATGAAAGAGCATAATAAAAACGCCAAGAAAACTAATGCCGCCCGTTTGCTGGACAGCCTATCCATTCCTTATTCCCTGCAGAGCTACGAAGTGGACGAAGAAGACCTCAGCGCCCTGCATGTGGCTCAGGTTTTGGGTATACCGGCAGAGCAGATTTACAAAACCTTGGTAGCCCGGGGCGATAAAACCGGCGTTTTGGTTTGTTGTATTCCCGGACCGGAAGAGCTGGATTTAAAAGGGCTGGCCCAAGCCAGCGGCAATAAAAAGGCAGACCTGGTTCCTCTGAAAGAGCTGCTGGCTTTGACGGGCTATATCCGGGGCGGCTGCTCCCCTTTGGGGATGAAAAAACTTTATCCCACATACATTGACGAGGCGGTGCTGCAGCACTCCGAGATAATAGTCAGCGCCGGTCAGCGGGGATTGCAGCTCAAGCTTACCGCCGCTGATCTAGTAGCCGTCCTCAAGGCTAAGGTTTGTCCCTTGTGTCATTAATTGTCCTTTGTGCCTTATACCACAATGTTGCTGATCACCCTTTGGGTCACGATTGCTCCCTGTGCAGCCTTCGGGCAGCCCACCACCACATGCAAGGAGATTGTCAATCATGCGTACCGGCTTACTTATCTACAATCCTAATTCCGGCAGCCGGATGGTGCCAAGAATGCTGGATGACCTGGTGGCCCACGGCCTTGTCAGGGGCTTATCCTTATTGCCCTTTCGTCTGGACAGCAGCCCGGAAAACCAGACTTTGCTTATTCAGCTCATTCAGGCTCCCTGGCTGGAATTTGTCATTGCTTCCGGCGGCGACGGTACCCTCAGCGCCATTGCCCAGTTAATCCTGACCTACCGGCCCCAGATGCCCATGGGCATCATCCCTGCCGGCACCTGCAATGATTTTGCGGAAAGCCTGAAACTACCCCAGGATGAATGGGACTGCATCAATACGGTAGCCGCCAATCAGCCGGTGGCCTTAGACGTAGGCCGGGTCAACGGCGAAAAAATCTTCCTCAGCACCTGTGCCGCCGGCATGTTTGTCAATATCTCTTTTTCCACCAGCGGCTTGCTGAAAAAAAACTTGGGACCTTTGGCCTACTATTTTTCCGCTTTAGGAGAATTGCCTCATATCCGGTCTTTTCCCTTGCGTATTGAGACGGAAGCCGAAGTCATTGAAGACGAATTCCTGCTTTTTCTTTTAATCAACGGCAGCCAGGCCGCCGGGCTGGCCAATCTCTACTCCAAAGCCAGAATGCGGGACGGCTGTATGGATCTGCTGCTGATCCGGGATGTGCCCCGTATCGACTTGCCTTATTTGCTGGTGGAACTGCTAAACCGGGAAAGCAATGCCGACGGCCGCTGGTTTCGCCATGTCCGGGCCAAGAACTTCAAGTTTTCCAGCACCCAGACATTGCATACCACCCAGGACGGCGAAGAGGGCCTGCCCCTGCCTCTTGAAGTAGAAGTCCTGGGACAAGCCCTCAATGTATTTATTCCCCACCGAAACCAATATTAAAAAAAGGCTGAATTAGCTGGGCTCACTCTCCGCCGGCTAAATTACTAAAGCAATCTGTTGATTAGCGGTCTTCCCTAAAGTAAGAATTACCCAGGCTGGCCGGCGGATTATACTCTTTTTTCTTGCGCAGGTTAATAAACAGCAGCACCAAAATCGTGGTGATATAGGGCAGCATATCCAGAATCTGCGCGTTGATCATTAGCTTCATCCCGAAAAAAGGAATTCCGCCCTGAAACTTGAAGCCGATGCCCCGCACCGCTCCAAAAAGATAGGCTCCCATGATAGCCCGCAAAGGATTCCAGATAGAGAAAATAACCATGGCCACGGCAATCCAGCCGGCGCCGGCAGTCAGCTCGTTTTGCCAAATACCGGCATAGACGCAGGAAAGATAGACGCCGCCCACGCCGCAGAGCAGGCCGCCGGCCAAGACATTAATGTATTTATATCTTGTCACATTAATCCCGGAGGCATCGGCTGCCCCGGGATTTTCGCCGATTATCCGGGTATTCAGGCCAAGGCTGGTTTTGGTATAAAAAAGATAAATCAGTACCGCCGTGGCAATGGCCGCAGGCACAAAAGGGCTTTGTTGAAAGAGTACGGGCCCCAGCAAGGGAATCTTCGACAAAACGGGCAGGCTTCTGGCCCCAAAGGTGGCAGCGATTTGAGCCGGCAGCGATACGCCGGCCATGGTTTTGCCCAGCATACTGGAAACACCGGTGCCGAAGATCGTCAGGGCCAGGCCGGTGACCACCTGATTCGTCCGCAGGCTGATGGTCAAGAAGGCGTAAATCAGCGAACCTGCCAAGCTGGCCAGACAGCCTATGGCCAGAGCCAGCCAGGGATTGCCGTAATTGAGGGCTACATAGAAGCTGAAAGACGCCCCCAAAAGCATTAAGCCTTCCAGGCCCAGGTTAAGATTACCCACTTTTTCGCAAAGGATGCCGCCTAAGGTGGCAAACAGCACATGGGTGCCCAGCATGGCGATAACCTGTAAAAACAACAGGATTGAAGTATATGCTTCCATATCAGAGACCCTCCCCTTCCTTTGCGTCATTTTGGGCGCCGTCTTCGGCTGTTGCAGCTTTTTCCAAAGGCTCTTTTTCCGCCTCCCGCACCGGCACTGGGCAAGGTTTTTCTTTGGGAAATCTCCAGGAGCCTATAGCAAAAGTTATCCTGTAGTTAAGGAAAAATCCGCTGCCCAAAACAAAGAAAATAATAATTGCCTGCAGCATCTTTGCCATATCCGCCGAGATCCGCATGGCCGTCTCCAAAAAGCTGCCGCCCTGGAGCAGCACGCCGAAGACAAAAGAAGTCAGCAGTATGGCCGGCGCCGACAGCCGGGCCAGCCAGGTGGTAATCACCGCAGTAAAGCCTAAGCCTGCGGTAAAGCCCTGGGTCAGGGTTTTCTCCACGGCAGAGCTCTGAACCATACCAGCCAGGCCGCAGAGGGCTCCGGAGAGCAGCATGGTTATAATGATCACCTTGGTCACCGCAATACCGGAATAGCGGGCCGTGTCCTGGCTTTCTCCGATAACGGCAATCTCATAACCCAGCTTTGTCCTGGTCAGGAGAATATGGATAATAACCGTCAATACTAGAGCAATGATCCAGCCGATGTGAATGCCAAAAACCGTGGGCAATATGGCGTTGTCGCTAAAAGTAGGGATTTTCGGAAAAGCCCCTTCCTTCCAAGGGCCATATTGCAGGTAGGTCAGCCATTTCAAAGCAATATAGTTCATCATCAGCGTCACCAAGGTTTCGCTGGTGTTAAACTTTGTTTTAAGAAAGGCAGGGATCAGGGCCCAGATAGAGCCGCAAATGGCTCCGGCCACAGCCATGGCCGGCAGCAGGATCCAGGGGGATAAATGGCCATAGTTCAGGGCCACGTAAGCGGCGCCAAAACCGCCCATGGCCATTTGGCCCTCGGCGCCGATATTCCAAAAAATCATCTTGAAAGCCACAGCTACGCCTAAAGATAAAATAACCAGAGGTATAAATTTATTGAAGGTGGCCCGGACCCGGTAAGCAGAGCCTAAAGCCCCTTTGATAATCTGAGCGTAGACCTCTAAAGGCTTATAGCCGATAAGGGCCATGATGATGCCGGCGGCCAGGATTGCCGCCAGCACAGCCAGGAGCTGCATCAAAATAGCCGTCTTTAAAGGAGCCTCCGGTTTTCTGGTGATGGTGATCATACTGCCGGCACCTCCTCATGATCGGCGTCAACTGTGGCGGAAGCCTCCGCCTTATGTCCCAGCATCAGCAATCCTACGTCCTCCTTCGTCACTTTGCCGGGATCCAGGATACCCATAACCTGTCCATCATGAATAACCATCAGCCGGTCGCAGATCTGCAAAAGCACATCCAAGTCTTCACCGATAAACAGCACCGCCACCCCGGCCTCCTTCTGCTGGTTCAGCACGTGGTAGACATGGTAGGAGGCGCCAATGTCCAGCCCCCGTACCGGATAGGCCGTAATCAGCAGCGCCGGCTCCAGGTCCACCTCCCGGCCCAGCAGCACTTTCTGGATATTGCCGCCGGAAAGTTTCTTCAAAACATGACGCACTGAAGGAGTGGATACCTCAAAACGTTCCACGATATCTTCAGCTTTCTTTTTGCCAAAAGCACGGTCCAAAAACAGACCTTTTTTCTTCTGAAAAGACCGCAGCATGACGTTGGAGATGATATCCATACCCGCTACCAGGCCCATGCCCAGACGGTCCTCCGGCACAAAAGACATGCTGATGCCTTTACGAAGAATATCGATGGGAGAAAGGCCCAGGATCTCCTCACCCTGGAAGATCACGCTGCCGCTGCTGGCTTTAGCCAAACCGGCAATGATCTCACAAATCTCTTTTTGGCCGCTGCCGGCAATACCTGCCACGCCCAGTATCTCGCCGCCGTAAATCGTAAAATCAATACCCTTCAGGGATTCTACTCCATGCTGACCCAGGGCCCGCAGTCCTTTGATCTCCATCACCGGCTCAGCCGAAAGCCGGGCAGGCCGGCGCTGGATATCCATGTTGATGGCCCGGCCCACCATCATTTCCGTCAGGGCCTGGGCATTGGTTGATGCCGTATTTACCGTGGCAATATATTCGCCCCGCCGTAAAATCGTCACCCGGTCGCTGATCTCCATAACTTCATGGAGCTTATGGGTAATAATAATAATTGCACAGTTTTGCTGGCGCATCCGTTTCAGAATCGTAAACAGCTCCGTGGTTTCCTGGGGAGTCAGCACCGCCGTAGGCTCATCCAGGATCAGCACCTTCGCCCCCCTGAAGAGCATTTTTATGATCTCCACCCGCTGTTTTTCGCCTACAGACAGTTGGTATATCTTCTTGTCCAAATCCAGGCCTACATCCAGACCAAAGCGGCTGCAGGTCTCCCGGATTTCCCGGGAAATGTTTTTGCTTTTTAAAATAAAGCTGGTACTGCTGCCGGCAATAATGTTTTCTTTGACCGTCAGTACATCCACCAGTTTGAAATGCTGATGAACCATGCCGATACCATGGTCAATAGCATCCTGGGGAGAGGCAAAATGTACATTTTGACCGCCCACCCAGATCTGGCCGGCATCCGGCGTATAAATGCCCGTCAACATATTCATCAGCGTGCTTTTTCCGGAGCCGTTTTCCCCTAAAATAGCATGGATTTCCCCTTGGCAAACCTCAAGCTTTACATTTTGGTTAGCCTGAACTACACCAAAGGCCTTGCAAATCCCTTCCATTCTGACATAAGCTTGATTATCAGCATAAGAATCTGCGGTCATAAACGCCCCCCTGTTTCGGCTTGGCCCTGCTGACAGGCCTGTTGATTATCGGCTTTCTTAAAAAAGGGCTGTGGAAAACCACAGCCCTTAAATTCCGGCAGTCTGAATTAGCTCAAATTAGCAATGACGCCTTCCACAAACCATTCCATGTTCCAAACTTCTTCGTCAGTCATATCGGTAGCCTGAACTTCACCCTTTTGGTTTTTGATCTCGCCGCCAAAGATATTGAAGCTGCCGTCGATGATGGCTTTTTGCACTTCATCTACCTTAGCCTGAGCACCTTCCGGGCAAAGGTCGCTGAGTTCGTCGATGGCTACCCAGCCGGCATCCAAGCCTTCCCAATAGGTATGGGGGCCCCAGGTGCCGTCGATAATGCTGTGAACATTGTCAACATAGAATTTGGACCAGTTAAACATAGCGGAGGTCAGATAAGCTTTCGGGGCCACGTCGGGAGTGGCTACGTTGTAACCGACGCAGAAAGCGCCGGCATCTTGGGCCGCCAACTGAGGAGTAGTAGCATCATGATGCTGGGCAATGATGTCGCAGCCTTTATTGAGCAACTCGATGGCGCACTGCTTGGCGGTAGCCACATCGGTCCAGCTATTGACCAGCATAACCTCAACGGTGGCCTCAGGATTGACGGAACGAACGCCTAAAGTAAAGGCATTGGCGCCGCGGATACATTCGGCATAAGGCATAGCCATAACGTAACCGATTTTATTGGACTCAGTCTTCATCCCGGCCACAATACCCGTAAGGTATCTGGCCTGCTCAACCTTGCCCATATAGGTGCACATATTGTCGGCAGTCTTATAGCCGGTGGCATGGCCGAAATAAATCTCAGGGAAATCCTTGGCTACTGCCAGGGTAGAATCCATATGGCCAAAGCTGGTGGTATAAATTACATTACAGCCCAGGTCGATGAGCTCGCGGATAGCCGTTTCGCATTCGGAGCTTTCCGGCACATTTTCTTTATAGAAGCACTTGATGCCTTCAGCTTCCAGGGCCAAGCGGCCTTTGTCGTGGCCTTCATTGTACCCGCCGTCTTTGATATCTCCGATGTAGACGAAGCCAACTACCAGGTCTTCTTTGGCAATGGCCTTCAGGCCGCCTTCGCCGCCTGCTGCTTCAGTAGCGGCCGGCTCGGTGCCCGTCGGCTGGGTGTTGCTTGCCGGCGGCGTAGAACTGCCGCAGCCCCCCATGGCAAACAGAGAAACAACCATCATCAAACATAGCAAAATCACAGACACTTTTTTCATTTATTACCCTCCCCTTTCATTTTACCATTAATACTGAAATTACTGACTTGAATGGATGAAGCCCGACCAAGGAATCTGGGCGAGCTCATATATCTGTATTATACGGTATTTTCAGACTATATGCAATTAGTTTATGAACAAACTGTAAACAAAATAAGCCCTTTTCTGACATAGGATGCTCGGAAATTACTGGGAAAGAGCAAAAGAAGCTGCCGCAAATTTGAGCATATCAATTTGCGACAGCCTCTCTCGGACTACCGGGCTTTCAGTTCCGCCGCCTGCCCTTCTAAAAATTCCGGCAGGCTACCATAATAAAAGCCGTAAAACAGGGTTTTTTCATTTTCCATTACCAAATCAAACTGATAAATTTGCCGGTCCCTTACCGCTTCCCTCAAGGGCAGGCAGTAAGGTTCCCAACTGCCTTCTTGTATTATCCGGTCAATCAAAGCCTTATCGGTAATATATACGTAAGGATAGTCAATGTTCTCCCCGGTATAGCCATAGGATTGTTTTGTGGCATAGGCTCTCTCCTCGGCATAGGGCATAGCTGCCGACTGCGGCAATTCCGCGATATTTTCCGCCGCCTCTTGTTTTGCCATATCCTCGGCCACCCTTACATAATTGTAGATGTCTCCTCCGATATTGTAGCCAAAATATAGGCGTACTCCCTCTACCTGCTTAGCTTGCGGCAGCAGTTGATCCATATATTCGTGCTGATGCAGCCAGGCCAGGGTATGGACGTAGTCGGCATAGACCGGCTCGCTTAAATAATGGTAGTCATAGCGGTTATATCCGGGGCTATCCTTTTCTGCCTCCGGCTTATACTTGGCCAGCCGGCTTTCGGACCAGCTATCAAATATGTCGGGCTCCAGGCGGCGCAGCTCCTGCCAATTTATCTCGGGTTCCACGTAATTAAACTCTACGGTAAATAAGGATTCCCGCTGGCCTTGATCTTTCTCATATCTGCGTTCCATCAAGTCCTGCTGCAAAGCCTGAAGCAGCCCGGCGGTCTCCGACCGGTTCAAAACCGGCGTCACCGTCTCCATAGCTACCTGGCTGCGCACCGCCATCCAGGAAATATCCTCAAGCAGGGCGTAATGCAGATGATGGCTTTGCTGTTTTTTGACCTGATTTTCAAAGATGATCCGGTTTTCTTCGATAAAGCTTCCCCGATTCATAAAATACTGGCGGTGCATGGTTTTTCCCCCATCCAGTATATAAGTAAATTTCTGGTAACGGCTTTTATCCTTATATTCATCCTTGTTTTCAATAAGAGAGCGGTGAATATCCATAGCAGACGCCATGCTTTCCTCATCTTCCACAATATCACGGAAGGACCCGAAATACTCCGCCAATTGAGGCAATATCCGCTGTCCCCGGTCTTCCAGGGTTTGCAGAGCTATTAAAGCCCGATAGCTTTTTTCCTCGGCGTTAGGCAAAATCACGGCCTCGACCCTGGCAGCTTCCGGTATCCGCCGCTCATAACCCAGCAGGTCAAAGCGGATGCAGGTTAGAATCAGGACCAATACGAGACAGTAAACGCAAGCCCCTTTCCAGGCTTTAATGATGCGTATGGATTTTTGCAGCAGCATCTCAGCAATAGCGTAACCGATGAGACCCCATAAAAGAAGCATCCACCAGGTTTGCTTCATGCCCAAAACCGACGCCATCACGCCGCTGCCGCTAAGACTGGCGCAAAAAGCCACCCCGTATTTGAATATGGGCCTTAATATGGAAAATACGATAATGTCTCCCGTATTTTCCAAAGGCCGGCGGCTGTACAACCAGACGGCCAAGCCCAGAAAGATCAAAATAAGCGCCGCCAGGAACAGGCAATAGCCAGGGCTGTAATAGCCTCCGCTCTTAAACATATGGGTAAGGGGCAGATTCACCAGGAGATCAATAATTTCCTCGTTGGCCGAGGGAAAACCATAGACCAGATTATGCAGGGTATGAAAAATCAAGGCGTACATAGCTAAAGGCAGCAGATGAAAGATAAAAGTAAATACCGTTTGCACCAGGGGCAGGCCGGTAAACATGCCCATTAAAACTGCCGAACTGAAAATGACGGTAATCAGCAGGAAATGGCTGCCGGCCCAGGCTAATACCTCCAGGCTGCCGTAAAGAATACCGATATTGGCATAAAGGCGCAGAACCAGGCAGCAAAGGGCCACTGCCAGCACAGGCAGCGCCAGCCCGGTAAAACAGGCCAGAATCAGATTAAGAAATAGGCTTTTCCGGTTGAAGGGCAAGCTGTGAAAAAAGGTGACCGATTTATTCTCATTCAAGTAATTGAACATCACGGCAGCCCAAAGCAGGGCTACGGTAATACCTATCATAATAGTGAAGGGATTATTATAACTGAAGTTGACAAACCAGTCCTGGATGCTGCCGGCGGCCTCCGGCCCCAAGGTGTTTAACCTCCACAAATAACTCTTAGCGTCGTAAGGCCCCTCCACAAGGATAATAAAAGGCATCACTAAAAAAAGCAGTACAAAATGCAGCACCGGCAGCCAGAGAAAACGCTTTAAATTCAGGAGAAACATTGCCTGATTAGGCAGCGCCATCAGCTTGTTTCCACCGGCAGTCTGACCTTCTGCCAGGTTGGCCTTAGAGGACGATATTGGCAACGTCATATCCTTCACCTCCCAATTCGTAAATAAACACTTCTTCCAAGGTCAGGGGCAGCCAATCCAAAAGCAAAGGCTGATGTTCGCTGATGGCCTCAACCACCTGGGCCTGCCTGCCTTTAATAATTAACCGCCAAACACTGCCAAAGACTTCTTTATTCAGCACCTGGAATTTGCCGCTGATGGCCTGAACGGCTTCTTCAGCATCACCGGCAAAGGCTACCTGAATCTTATAAATATTGGCTTTAACCTCATCAAGGTTTTTTTCCAGCAGCATTCGGCCTTGATTGAGAATACCCACATGATCGCAAACGTCCTCCAGCTCCCGCAGATTATGGGAGGAAACCAGCACCGTCATCTCCCGTTCCGCTACGTCCTGAAGCATCAGGCTCCAGACCTGCCGCCGCATCACCGGGTCCAGGCCGTCCACCGGCTCATCCAATATCATGATCTCCGGCATGGTGCAAAGTCCCAGCCAAAAAGCCACCTGCTTTTGCATGCCTTTGGACAGGCGGATTAAGCGGCGCTTTTCTTCAATGGGGAAAGCTTCTTTCAGCCGTTCATAGCGGCGGGAATTCCAATGGGGATAAATTCCGGCATAAAACTGAGCTAAATCCTTAATTGTAGCCATAGAAAAATAATAAAGATCATCGCTGACATAAATCATCCGTTTTTTTAGCTTCTCATTTTCCCATACAGCCTGGCCGTCGATGCTGATACTGCCGCTGTCGGGCCGGAAAACGCCGTTCAGCATCTTGATCAGCGTAGTTTTGCCGGCGCCGTTGGGCCCTACCAGGCCATAAACGTTGCCTTTGCCTACATGGATATTTAAACCGTCGATAGCTTGAAAACTACCGAACTTTTTATTCAATCCTTCGCCTCGGATCATGGTCTGCCTCCTTCGTGGTGATCATGGCCTGCCTGGCCTGAAAAACTTTTTTCTTCATAAGCGCCGGCCACCCGGTTCTGAATAGTTTCCAGGGTTACGCCCAAAAGCCGCAATTTCTTAATTGGCCCTATCATTTCTTTCAAAAGAGTCTCAACCTGGCTTGCAATATGATCCTGGGTAGGAGCTGCCACAAAATTGCCTTTGCCCCGGACAGAATAAAGATATCCTTGGTTCTCCAAATCCCTATAGGCCTTTTGGATCGTATTGGGATTAACGGTCAGCATAGCTGCCAACTCCCGGACGGAAGGCAGTTGTTGATGGGTGGGCAAAAGCCCCCGAAAAATCATTTCCTTTATTTTTTCTTTAATTTGCTCATACAGGGGCTGAGGATTACTATAATCCAATTGCAGCACAGCCATAACCTCCTTTCTCTGTGTATTTATGCTCATTCAAACAATGCCGCGGCGGCCGCAGTCAAATTTATATTCGCCGCTGCGGTTACAGCATAGCCGCCGTATTAAATCTCATCGACTGTATTAACTCCACTGTATTAACTTCAATAGTACAGTTAGTACGCCATTACTATAACGCTCCCTGCCTATTCCTGTCAATTTAAGAATTATTAAGAAAAAATGAAGATAAAAAAACAGACAGGCCTTTCTGCCTTCTGCCGGCAGACTGCAGCCCGTCTGTTTAAAAGTCGGTTTTAAAGTCTATTTTGCGTTTTTACTCTCCCCGTTCCACATTCACAAGTTCGGCGTCGGTGTGGGTTTCCAGATAGCGGATAATCTCCTCCAGCATATCCCCGGCATGGCTGGCCTCGCCGGAAACCACCGCTATGCCTAGGGTCAGGGTTTGATGCCGGTCCTGAGTGGCTACCTCAGCAATGGCCGCATTAAACTTGCTCCTGGCCTTGTCGGTAAGGCTGCGGTAAACCTGCCGTTTATCCTTGAGACTGTGGGCATAAGGTATCATAAAGGTAAGCCGGGCGGTGCGGGTAATCATAAGAGCCTCCTTGTCTGTCTATCTGTCAAGCTTATCTGTCAGGCCGGATATTTTGGGGGGCGCCCAACAGCGGGAAGGGATTGGCCTGCTCATAGGCCCAGCCAACCTTCAGCACCTCAAGATCCCGATAACGGTTGCTCATCAGCATCATGCCTACCGGCATTCCTTCGCTGTTGATTCCCACCGGTACCGTAAGACCCGGCACACCCAGGGTAGTACCCATTCTGCAATGGCGGACAGCCATGTCGGCACAGGGCTCCTCTATGCCTTTGACGGTCACTGTATCGCAGCCCAGCTTAAAAGCAGCAATAGGTGTGGTGGGTACAGCCACTGCATCTACCTTAGCGGCGGCCTCCTCCCAAGCCCGGCGGATGATTTCCCGCTTGCGCAAAGCATCCACCAGCTCTACCGCTGTTGCTGCCCGGCCTCTTTCCAGCCGCTGCCGCTCCACTTCTCCGAAAAGCTCAGGCCGGCTGGCCAGGCGTTCTTTGTGAAAATGGGCGGCTTCGGCAAACAAAATTTTGGAGGATACTTCCGGGATCCAATCCATATGGGGAATTTCCAGGTATTCGACTTTAGCGCCCAGGTCTTTCAGCTTATCGATGGCTTTTAAGACCAACTCCTCCACTTCACTATCGGCGCGATCGAAGAAAAAGTTGCCGGGAACACCGATGACCCGGCCTTTTAAATCTTTGGTCTTTAACAGCTCGGCAGCAAATTGGGCGGGCCTGTGGGCTCCTCTGTCGGAACAAAGATCAAGGGGGTCAAAGCCGCTAATCAAATCCATGGTCAAAGCTAAGTCCATAACGCTGCGTCCTATGGGACCGGCATGGTCCATGCTGTAGCTCAAGGGGACAATCCCATAAAGGCTGACCAGGCCATAGCTGGGTTTGAAGCCGGCCACGCCGCAAAAAGCCGCCGGCAGCCGGATGGAACAGCCGGTATCGCTGCCCATTGCCATATAGGCCATACCGGCAGCCACTGCAATAGCACTGCCGCCGCTGCTGCCGCCGGGAGCCCGCTCCGGATTCCAGGGATTGCGGCTTTGGCCGAAATAAGAGCGGCTATGAATAGTCAAGGCCCATTCCGAAGTATTGGTTTTGCCCAGCAGAATACCGCCTGCCGCCGCCAGCCGCCGGCCTACGGTGGAATCAAAATCCGGATAATAATCGCTGAAAAAAGGAGAGCCGGCTGAAGTCAATACGCCTTTGGTGCAATAAATGTCCTTTAACGCAAAAGGTATCCCGTGGAGAGGACTTTTCTGGCCGCCGGCAACGATTTCCGCTTCCGCCTTTTTGGCATCTTCGAGGGCTTGCTCTTGCAGCACCGTCACGTAGCACACCAGATCCCCGCTTTTTTCTTGGATACGGTCCAGACATTCTTTTGTCAGTTCCACCGGGGAAACTTCTTTTTTGCCGACGAGGGCCGAGGCCTCAGCCATTGTCAGCATGGCCAGATCCGATATTTTTGCCCCAGACATGAGATTACCTCCTTTTCCGCTTCCGTGTATTATACCCATTGGACAAGGCTTTGATGGCCTGATAGGCCAGATTACCCAAAAGAACCCCAAAGATTAATGCAATCAAAACATCACTGGGGTAATGAACATAAAGATAAAGGCGGCTAAAAGCGATGAGGGCTGCCAGAGCCAGGGCGGCGGCGCCGGCTTTTTTGTGATAACGAAATAGGGCTGTAGACGCGGCAAAGGAGGCCTGGGTGTGGCCTGAGGGAAAGGAGAAGTCTTTAGGTGCATTAATCAGCAACTCAACGGCAGTATTGAGATCGAAAGGCCGGATTCTGGCCACCAGCGGTTTCAGCGTAATATTAGCCAAAATCAGGCTGAACAAAAGAGCCAGGGCCATGGTCAGCCCCACCTTTCTGGTGGGTTTGCTGATCAGCAGCAATGCAGACAGCAAGATCCAAAACCAGCCGTGATCTCCCAAAAAGGTAATCCAGGGCATGATCTTATCAAAAAAACTGCTTTGAAAGGTTTGATTGATCCAATCCAAAATGCCCAATTCCCATTGCCCTAATGCCGCCATGCTTGTCCAGCCTCGTTTCTCGTCATATTCACCCGTCAAAATTAGAAGGTTTTTCCTGCATTTATTATTATACCATACGGATGGGGATGCAATATGCCATAATGCAGGATATTTCGACTATAAAAAGGCTGCCATTTTGACAGCCTTTTCATTTTCTTCAATATGATCTACCAGATAATTGACTATAGCAGCGGCAGGATGACCGGCCCCATGGTTTAGAGGATTTCCAAGCTGTCCAGCATGACTCTCAGCAACACGCCGCCGCCTTCGGCAGCCTCCAAGGGATAATTCATGGTCACATCAAAAGTTTTATCACCTTTGGTAATACGGTGGTATTTGATAAGTATACCCTCTTTTTCCTCGTTTTCCGGCAACGGCTGCTGCCCGTCTGAAGGAACGATTCGCATATTGATGGTTTTCAGCAGAGGCGAGTTTTCCGAGGGCTGCACAACATCGCCGCCGGCAGCAAGCTCAAGAACAAAATCTTCAAACAGATAAATGACATAACCCTTATCACTGGCCTGTAAATAGGCCGGCAGCACTTCCTCCTGCCCTTCCCGGCTTACGGTGATATCTTTTACTGGAGGGAATTCTTCCTTACCACCGCCATTATCAGGCTCCATATCACCCGGCTTAGTATCCTCGTTGCCAGGGCCGCTATTCCCCGGTTCAGAGGCACCGGGGTCGGTAGCAGGCTCAGATATAGCGGGGACCGAAGGCTGCGGTTCGGTGGGTTCAGTGGGTTCAGTGGCAGGCGGTGTTTTGCTGCCACAGCCGCCAAAGGCTAAAAGCATCAGGCAAAAACATGGAATTATAATTCGTTTCATCATAATACGGCGAAGGTACCCCTTGCCAAATCATCGGCGCAGGTGCAGTACAACACAGGTTCAGATGTAAGCACAGGCACGATGCAGTTACAGGCACGATGCAGGCACAGGCAGGGTGGAATCGCCGCCTCCTTTCATGAATTTTTTTACATTATAATATTTAAACCGGCACAAATGAAATAAACAGGATGTTAAAAGTTTTTAAAGAATAGCAACCGCTGTCCCGCCGCTAAAATAATACACGTTAAAGTCACGGCAGTGGGCGGCTGTGCAAAATTGCAGGTTTGTCACAGTAGGAGACGGCCAAATGTGCAAAATTTCAAGTTTAGCGGTGCCGGAAACTCACCTTTCCCCTGCATTATGCTGTATTTAGTGTCCAATTAGAAAACATCCACAATTTTAAGGAAATAACACACTCCAAACTTGAAATTTTGCTCAAAAAAGGGGACAACAGATACAAACCTGCAATTTTGCACAGTTAGCCCTAGCAAACGATGACAAACCTGCAATTTTGAGCAGCGGGGGTCACTGCCCCCTCAAGGGCCCATTGCCCATTACTGCACTCCCCAGTGCTGCACTCCCCATTACTGCATTCCCCATTCCCCAATACTGCATTATCCCCCATTGTCCACGGCTTGCATTCGCTAAACACACCCACAGTAAACAGAGGCTGCCGTAAATCTGCGGCAGCCTCTGCTTGTCTTATCCCTGTGTTATACCAAAAGAAAATCCTTCTCTCTATTCCCCCTCCTTAGAAAGGGTAATGCTGAAGCTATTCTCGGAATATTGCAGAGCTACTCTTATTCCATCTCCGTTTTCGGCGCCGTAAATAACAACGCCGTTGCTGTTCATCTCAACAGCATTTTCTTTAAAATCCTTTTTGATCTTTTCAAAATAGGCGGCTGCGGCGTCTTCTTTTACGTTCTCAAAGCCTATCGCTACAGCTTCATCGGCGCTCATTACACTTATTATATCCCCGTCCTTGAATTCGGGAACGGCTTTAGCCAAATCCGATGTGGGCCATTCACCGCCGCCGAAAGTAAATTCTTGTCCGTCCTCCCCTTTTACCGTTACTTTATCACCATCAATATCCACATCGCCGCTGCCGGATTTCTCCATGACCTTTTCCACCAATGCTTCCGCCGCTTTTTGCTCCAATTTTTCTTTGGCGCCGCAGCCGGCCAAGGCCAGAGCCAGAACGAGGACTAGAAAACCGATCAGATATTTTTTCATGTGATCTCCTCTTTTCATTTAAGAATGGTAAACTTGCCGATAATGGGCAATTCTTTCGCCTTGCCGCCAAAGCCGTTAATCAGGCCCATAATACCCAGAATCAAAACACCGATACCGAAAAAGGGCATCAGGATCCAGCCGATAATCGGAATAATGCCCAGAACCACATTTCCCGCTACGCCTAAAATCAACAATATCAAGGCCTGGTTGGCATGAAATCTCGCATACTTTGATTGGGGGCAAGCAATCAGCGGCAGAAAAAAGATAAAATAGGCCAGACCCGCCATGGTTTTATTTTGTTCGATATCCTCAGGAGTATAAAGTTCTCCCTGGGAAGCTCCCGCTCCCTGATCAGCTATGTTGTTTTTCGTCTCCATCATATTCCCTCCATTATCATAATCATCTATCTCTCCCCCGCCCTTCCCGCCACATGCAAACTTCAGCCTGCTGCTTATATGCTATAGTAAATCTACGCCTGCGTAATCATCCCCGGGATGACTGTCAAGCTGAAATAAGGGTGATTTTGGAGGTGATTTTCATGTCTCAGCCTTTTAGGGCATAAAAAAACCGCCAACCCTGCAAAGAGTTGACGATTTAAATTATGGGCGGTGACGGGATCGAACCGCCGACATCTTGCTTGTAAGGCAAGCGCTCTCCCGGCTGAGCTAACCGCCCGGATAAATTAACAGATAAGAATGATACAATTTCTTCGTTTTCTTATTCTAAATTTTTTCTGTTTGTTTGTCAAATAAATATATCGCAAAAATTGTAGAACCATCAAAGAGTCGCGGCAATAAGCCTTACTGATATATGCCCAACTCCACAAAAAGCCGGCCTTTTTTTGACTGGCCTCCTACCTCCAGGATTTTGAGGCGGCCCTTTCCCCGCAAAGACAAAAGGTCTCCCGCCGCCAGTTTTTGATCCGGTTTTTCACAAGGCAGGTGGTTGAGGGCCACCAGCCCCGATTGAATAAGCCTGGCCGCTTCGCTGCGGGAAAGATTAAAGCCTTCGCCGATCAAGGCATCCAGGCGCAGGGAGGGTGCCGTCACCGTTTTACTCTTGAGCTTTTCTTCCCGCAGAGGAATATCCGCCAGCTTCACCGGCGTAAGGCTGACGCCGGCGCCGCCGATTTTTGTAATATTATCCTGCAGATAGGCTGCCATTGACGCCAGGCAAATCACATAGGCCGGACTCTCCCCGGCCAGGATATCGCCCAGGACCTCACGCTCGATACCTTGGGCCATCATTGTCCCCAAAATGTCCCGGTGGCCTATGGCCTCCCCATCGCGGTAATCTATGCGAAAGCCTTGCAGGATTTCCCCGGCCTCGTATTTGCCCCAGTCGTTGGCTAAGAAAACCGCCACCTGACGCTGGGCGTTGCTGATTCCGCCCTCAAAAACTAATGCTGCCTCCCGGTAGCGGGCAAAATGCTGCTTGGCCAGCGCCTGCTCTGCAGGGGTTAAAAAGGCGGAATGGCTCATGCCGGTTTTGGCAGCCCGGCTGCCTAAGTCCTCCAAATGCTTGAGAACAATCCCCATTTGTCTGTCTATATTCATTCACTATACCCTTCGCGGTTTTACCTTTTTTATGCTTCGTTTATTATAGCACATTCTGAGGCGTCTCCCCGCAAAATTTCGATGCCGTGGGCAAGATGAGGCAAAATGTAGCCCAGGCTCTCCCGGACGGCTTTGGGGCTGCCAGGCAAATTCACAATAACCGTATCCTTGCGGATTACCGAAGCCCCCCGGCTGAGCATGGCCCGCCCGGTGATGGCCAGGGAAAAGCTGCGGATGGCTTCAGCAATGCCGGGAGCCTGGCGGTCCGCTACTGCTAAGGTAGCCTCCGGCGTCACATCCCGGCGGGAAAAGCCGGTGCCGCCGGTGGTTAGGATCAGATCCACCCTTTGCCTGTCCGCCAGGTCCCGCAAGGCATCCTCAATCTTTTCCCGCTCGTCGGGCAAAAGCAGGCTGGCTGCCACCCGGTATCCCGCGGCCTCCAGCATCTCTGCAATCAAAGGACCGCTGGCATCTTGACGCTGGCCCCGAAAGCCTTTATCACTTAACGTGACCACCGCCGCCCGCAAGGGCCTGTTTTCGGGAAGGATTGCTGTCATCACATCCCCTGCATTGACGACGCCTTCTTTAATAACCTTGGCAAATACCCCTTCCCGGGGCATGATGCAATCGCCCATTTTATGATAGATCTGGCAGTGGCTGTGGCATTCTTTGCCGATCTGGGTCAGCTCAAGGGTGGCCTCACCGCAGTACAGCAAAGTCCCCACCGGCAACTGGCGGAAGTCAAGGCCTTCCACCAGCAGATTTTCACCAAAGGCCCCATGTTCTACACCGGCGCCCCGGGCATTGAATTCCTGCACTTTATCATAAGAAAGCAGACTTACCTGCCGGTGCCACTTGCCGCCGTGGGCATCCCCCGCCAAACCCCAATCCGGTGTCAGCCTGGCGCTGCCGATATCATGCTTTTGAATTCCCCGTATATCGCTGATGCAAACAGCCCGGACAATTCCTGTCAATACCACCATATTCATCCCCCTATCCTGGACATGTTTTTAATTCCCTGGCTTTCGTCTTCCTGGCCAAAACAATGGCTCTCCGGTTTATGCAATATAGCTTCTTTAATAGCAGCCGCCAGCTCTTCCCGGCCGGCCCCCTGCCGCAAAAGCCGCCGCAGATCAACGCCCTGCTCATGATAAAGGCAGAGCTTGAGAAAGCCTTGGCTGGTCAAGCGAATGCGGTTGCACTGGCCGCAAAAATGATTGCTGACGGCGTCAATTAGGCCGATCCGGCCTATTAAGCTCTCGCTGGCATAATAACGGGCGGGGCCAAAACCCCGGCGTTCCGAGGCGGGAGATAAATCCGGATACTCCTCCAGCAAACGAGAAAGTACCGCCTCCCCGGTTAACCCGGTAAAAGCCTGGCTGCTGGCAGTGGGCATCAATTCAATAAAACGTACATCCACAGGAATTTTAGCTGCCAAAGCCGCTATCGCCGCCACTTCGCCATCATTTATGCCCAAGATAGGTACGCAATTGATTTTTACTTTCAGCCCGGCAGCCACTGTCTTTTCCAATACTTCCAAAACCTTGGCCAGGCCGTCGGTACCCGTAAGGCGCTGATAGACCTCTCTCTGCAGGGTATCCAGGCTGATATTAACGCCGTCCAGCTTCATTGCGGCCAGAGCCGCCACATGAGGCTCCAGCAAAAGGCCGTTGGTGGTCAAAGTCGCCTTCTCTATACCCGGCAGCTCCTTCAGCCGCCCCAAAAACCGGACACAGTCTTTGCGGGCCAAGGGCTCGCCGCCGGTAACTTTGATGGTGCGTATACCTAAAGTCGCCGCCGCACTGCAAATTTCCAGAAACTCCTCATACCGCAATATGTTGCTATGCTCAATCCACGGCAAACCATGAGGCATGCAGTATTGGCAGCGCAAATTGCAGCGGTCGGTAATGGAAATCCGCATATAATCGATAGTACGGCTAAGGCTGTCTTTCATCTGGTTATTTCTCCTCGTTTCGGTAGGTGCCGCTTTTACCGCCGGTTTTCTCCAGCAGAAAAACCTCCGAGATACACATTCCTTTATCCAGGGCTTTGCACATATCGTATATCGTCAATAAGGCCACCGTTGCGCCGGTTAGGGCCTCCATTTCCACACCGGTAATTCCTGTAGTCTTCACTGTACAGGTGGCTTGAATGGCAGACTCCCGGGGCAGCAGCAAAAAATCCAGGCTGGCCTTCTCGATGGGAATAGCGTGGCACAGAGGAATTAAGGAAGAGGTTTTCTTCACGGCCATGATGCCTGCTATCCGGGCTACCCCAAGAACGTCCCCTTTGCCCATAGTACCTTGCTGCACCGCCGCAAAACAAGGTGCAGTCATGGTGATCTTGCCCTTTGCCGCAGCCTGGCGGACAGTAATCTCTTTGCCCCCTACATCAACCATGATGGCGGCGCCCTCCTGATCAAAATGGGTGAAGCTGTTGCTGTTATCCATGATTAAACCCCCTTGCCGAAGCCGCAATTGGGGAAGGTGCAGGGCTCACAGTTCAGGCAAAGGCCGCCATGGCCCAAAGCAGCCAATTCCTCGGCCTTTACTTCAAGGCCGGCGATGAGCCGGGGCAAAATCAGGTCAAAAATCGTACGCCGGGCATACATGACGCAGCCGGGCAAGCCCACAACAGGCACACCCTTGAGATAAGCCAGCAAAAACATAGCGCCGGGCAGCACGGGAGCGCCGTAGCTGACAATCTCCGCCCCTGTATTCTTGATGGCCAAAGGGGTGCGGTCGTCGGGGTCCACACTCATGCCACCGGTACACAAAACAATTTCCGCCCCCGCCTCTATGGCTTCCAGAATAGCCGCCGTAATTTCCTGATGCTCATCGGGCAGAAGTTTATGCCAGAGCACGGGACAGTCATATTCGGCCAGCTTTTCCCGGATCACCGGGGTAAAGGTATCCTGGATACGTCCCTTGTAAACCTCACTGCCGGTGGTAATCACCGCCGCCTTGCGGCTGCGGAAAGGGTGCAGCGTCAGCAGGGGAATGCCGCCGCCGATGGCTTCGGCTTTCCTCATCTTTTCTTCGGAAATAACTAAGGGAATAACCCGGGTTCCGGCCAGCTTGTCCCCTTTTTTAACGGGGAAGTAGCTATGGCGGGTGGCGATCATTATTTCACCCAAGGTATTGATGGCTTTCAGCCGGTTGAGATCCACCGTCAGCAAGCCGTCCCGGCCGGCAATGGCCTCCACTTTTCCCTCCTTGATTTCCGAAGGGTGCATATGGTCGCCGGCACAGATCCGATAGAGGATTTCCGCTCCTTCATCTTCATGGAGCATCCCTTCCTGGGCCTCCCAAACATAAAGATGCTCTTTGCCCAGGGAGAGTAAAAGGGGAATATCGTCGGCAGTTACTCTGTGGCCCTTGCGAAAGGCCGCATCCTTTATGCGGTCTTTGACAATTTGGGTAATATCATGGCACAAAACATGGCCTGCAGCCTCTTCGGTGCGAATCAGTTTCATGGCTTTTCATCCTCTCTATGCCTTTTCTACCGGGCGGCAGAACGCAGCAGCAATATATTTTCCGGCAAAACCTGTAAATAGGAGGGCGCTTGGCCTCCATATTTGTCTTTGCCTACAGTCCACCAAATATCCTCACTTGCCCGTTTGCCTTCAGGGCTGCGAAATAAAATATTCCATTCAAAGGGCCCTTCCATTATACTTCTTACGGCTATCGGAAAGCAATTGGGCATCTTCTCTTCTGCCGCCGGCAAAAAGTGATGAGCCCGTATGCCGACATAATCTATACCCTCAGGTATTTCCTGCTCTACCGTCAGTTCAATACCCCAATCCTCGGCAAATATTGTACAGGGACCCGTTTGCCGGGCCTGGGAAAAGTTTTTACAGCCGGTAAGCCTGGCTACCGTCAAAAGTCCGGGGTTTTGAAACAGGCTGCGGGTATCCCCCTGAGCAATACATTTGCCCTCTTCCAATATAATCAGTTGACTGCAAAACCGGTAAGCCTCCTCCCGGCTATGGGTCACCAGCACTACGTCACCTGAATATTCCTGAATAAAGTCCCGCAGTTCCAATTGCAGCTGCTCCTTCAGATGAAAGTCCAGGGCGGAAAAGGGCTCGTCCAGCAGTAAAACTTCCGGCTCATAAGCGAGAATCCTGGCCAAAGCCACCCGCTGCTGCTGACCGCCGGAAAGCTGGCCGGGATAGCGGCGGCCCAGGTTCTCCATCTGAAAACGGTTTAAGAGCCACTCTATTTTTTTCCGGCGCTGGTTTTTTGCTAAATGGCTTAAAGCACAGCCGATATTTTCTTCCACAGTCATATGGGGAAATAGAGCATACTGCTGAAATAAATAGCCTACCCGCCGTTCTTGGGGTTTGACGCAAATTTTGGCAGCAGCATCAAAAAGCACCCTCTCTCCCACGGTAATGCGGCCTTTTTCCGGCGTCACAATACCGGCGATACACTTAAGAGTCATGCTTTTGCCGCAGCCGGAAGCTCCAAGGATCCCTAATATTTCGTTTTGGGAAGAAAAACTTACCTCAAGCTCAAAGCCCTTCCATTTGCGGGCTACCGATATATCCAGACTCACCTGCGTCCCTCCCGGCGGGTATATTTGCGTTCTTTGGCAGTGAACCAATTCATGCCTGCCACCACCAGAAAGGAAACCAGCAGAATTACGATCACATAATCGTAAGCCCCCTCCATATCGCCGGCAGCTACGGCAGAGTAAATTGCCAGCGGCAATGTACGGGTTTTGCCGGCCACATTGCCGGCAATCATGGCCGTGGCCCCAAATTCCCCCAAACCCCGGGCAAAGGCCAGTATGCCCCCGGAGGCAACCCCCGGCAAGGCTAAAGGCATGACTATCCGCCAAAATATTTTTCCTTCCGACATCCCCAAAGTCCGGGCCGCCTGAACCAGGGTTTGATCCACCTGCTCAAAAGCCCCCCGGGCGGAACGGTACATTAAAGGAAAAGAAATTACCGAGGCTGCCAATACCGTGGCGCTCCAGGAAAAAGCGATTTTAACGCCGAAAAACTGCAGGAAGAAAAGGCCCAGGGGCCTCTTAACGCCAAACAGGTATAACAGAAAAAAGCCGGCTACTGTCGGTGGCAGTACCAGCGGTAATGTCAAAATACCGTCAAGAATAATTTTTAACCGTTCCCGCTCCATGCCGGCAACCAGCTTGGCCGCAAAAACGCCGAGAAAAAAGGTAAAAAATATGGACACGGAGGCCGTCCGCATCGAAATCAAAAGGGGGGTAAAATCCATGGCACTCCTCCACCGTAATATAACGAGAAAGCCGGATATGCCTCCTGCCTCTCCATGTGCGGCGGGTTCCGCTGATACCCGCAGCGGGCATATCCCTCACCTCGTTGAAACGCTCATAAGTAAAAAAATCCCTGCGGCGGTACCGCCACTTGGGCTGTGGCCCTATGGTCCGGTACCGCCGCAAAAGAGGAGGGGGGCTATAGATTAGGAGTGAAGCCGTAGGCACTGAATACTGCTAAGGCTTCCGGGCTCTGCAAAAACTCCACAAAAAGCCGGGCGGCTTCCTGATGCTCTGACTGGGACAGTACGCCTACAGGGTAAATCACCTTGCTGGCCAAACTGCCGACCGGAGCCTCGGCAACAATTTTCACTTTATCCGTAGTAGCGGCATCGGTGGCGTAAACAATACCAATATCGGCGCTGCCTTCCGCTACCCAATTCAATACTTCGGTAACATTGGTGCCCTGGCTTACCTTCGGCTGAATTTCATCATAAATGCCCAAAGAAGTGAGAGCTTCCTTGGCATAACGGCCTACGGGCACGCTCTCCGGATCTCCCAGAGCTATGGCGTCGGCCTTGCCAATGTCCTGAAAAGAAGCAATATCGGTATCGGAATCCGCAGGAACAATTAATACAATACGGTTTTCCAGCAGTTCGGCAATAGAATCCGCCTCTACTTTTCCTTCATCTTTTAATACGTTCATTTCTTTCATCGCTGCAGACATGAATACATCGGCTTCCAGGCCCTCCTGGATCTGGGTCAGCAACTTGCCGGAGGAATCATAGGTGCCTTCCACCGTGATATGAGGATATTTCTCAACAAACATGGGAATCAATTCTTCTTTAAAAGAATACTGCAAGCTGGCAGCAGCGGCCAGCAAGATCGTCACCGGCTCCTGGGCGGCAGTCTCCGCCTGTGTGGCCTCTGTAGCAGGCGGTGTTGTTTCCGCAGGTTTTCCGGTACTACCGCAGCCGGCAAGCAGCAAAGCGCAACAAATTAAGACTGCAATGATACGGTTGACTTTTTTCATTTTGGATTTCCTCCTCATTTACCTGACAAGTCATTTTCGAGTTATTTTTATAAATAATTCGACTCTTGCATTATAGCAGATTACAGCAACTTGTCAAGAAGGAGTGCTTTTATAGAGCCTTGCCGGAGGGTTATCTATTGAGTATCCAGATGATCAAGAACAAAGGCAATCCTATGCCCAAAAACAGCCAAAACCTGAACAGCCATCTGCTGCGGGGGAGCTGGTTTTTCACTTGCCTTTCCGCCTTTAACCGCGCTTCCACATCCTTTTGCTGATGCTTTGCTTTGGCTTCCTCGTAGTGGGTTCTGTTATTAAAATCAAACGACATGCCCTTCCCTCCTTACTTAATTTAGCAATGTTATTTCAGATGATCATCGGCGACGTCCTGATCTGCGTGATTTGCACTATCCTAATCCTCCTTATCTAAATTATAACCTGAGTTCCCACAGAATTAAACCATACATCGAGAAAAGATGCCAATGATCAGGTTTGTCATGCCAAGCTTGACTCGGAATTCGCTTTTGTACGATCTGCAGGCTTTGTCCTCTGGTGGTGCGGACATTTCCTGTGCAAAAATGCAGGTTTGT
>JAHDMJ010000003.1 GCA_018436095.1 Clostridia bacterium
CCCTAGAGTTATGACGGCTCAAAAAATAAGTAGAAATGTATGCCTTGGCTGTATCTAGTGCCCTGGCAGAAACAAGTTCACTACCAAACTGCTGAAAGTGCTTAAAGCGTTCTCCTATTTCCTCTGATAGGGTCTCTAGACGTAGACAAACCTGCAATTTTGCACAGAGGGGGACCTATAATAAGCCACCCACCCCCTGCCGGTGGGGGAGTATGCCCATTTCTTTCCATTAGAAATATGCCAATATAGTTTGAAAACCCACTTAGCCCCGCCGGCGGATCAGTGTGCAAAGGTGGGGGGGAGCGGAAATAACCAAAAATGCAAGTTTAAAGTGTCCGGATTTTTTCGAAATAAAGTTAACTATCATCTTTGCTCTATATATAGTGTTTCGTTGTAGTAAGAAACACTGTCGCATGGAGAATTTCCCACTACCATAGAGAAACGATCCACTTTAAACCTGCAATTTTGTCTGCCGGCTCCCGGCCCCTTACGCCAAGGTAGAGTATATTATCCTATACAGCTTTTGGGATAAGAATCTGATTAACTCTTATTGATCAAGGATCCTGGGATTGTATGGTTTTTGCGGGAACTCAGGTTTCACCGCCGGGTTACCCCTCCATGCCGGACCCGCGGCAAAAAGCAGAGCTTGGCTTTGGCCGGCTCTGCTTTTTGTTTGACTTAAATGTGGACTATATTCTGTAATTGGGTTGGAAATTAGGCAACGGTGTAGATTTTAACATCGGGAGCAGCAGCCAAAAGGGGCTTTAAGCCGACGAAAACGTCATTCTTGAACATTTCGCTTTCCAGATAGGATTGGACATTTTCAATACTGTCGAATCCGTGGAGTACTTGTACATCTTCGGTACGGATCAGCAGTTCTTTTGATACGGCACCTTTAATTTGGCTTAAAAAAGGCTGGCGGTAATCGGTATAGACCTTTGCGGCTGCGGGACGGTTGGCATCGTCAATGACCATGGTGATTTCTAAATATGCTTTTGTACTCATCGTATCTACCTCCAAATATTTTTAACGGTATACGTTATGGCAAGAATACCAAAGATACTTGGAGGAATAAATATATTAGCAAATTTGTAAGTGACTAATAAATTTCATAGTGTAAGATTCCCGCTCACTGCTGACAGGTTTTGCATGGCGGCAGCTTACGGTTCAGCTCTTCTTTTGTTTGCTGCCGTGACCAAATACAGATGCTTTGCAAAATAGGCAAAACCGACCTGCCTTGGGCCGTCAATGAGTATTCCACCTTGGGCGGTATTTCATTATATTGGGTGCGGTTTATTAAATTGTCGGCGATGAGCTCTTTTAATGCCGCTGCAAGCACCGCGTCAGTAATATTGCCCAGCTCTTTTTTGATTTGATTGTAGCGCATCACATCACATGAAGATAGTACGCAAATAATCCTGGATTTCCACTTGCCTCCAAAAATATCGAGACCGTATTCAAGAGGACAAAGAATTTCTTTTTCGATTTTGTATTCATATTTCATCTTAATCCCAACTTTGCTTTTTAAATATAGGGCTTTTGCTTACCTCTGCTGATTCTCCTCACGATTCAGGAAAGCAGTCATTTTTTTATTTAAACGGTAAATCTTTTTCACTTGCTTAGGCACAGCTTGAGGCTTGTCTATAGTGCCGGCTGCCGGCAAATCCCCTTTGCGCCGGTAATACTCCAGGGCATTTTTCAACAGCTCTTCAGGCAGGCCGATATACTCGGAAAGCTCCCAAGTAGAACGGCAACCGGAAGCCAGGGCTTTTTTCAGCTTCTCCAAGGGGCAAAGGGCCTTGGCTGCCCAGGCGCTGGCCCTGTACTCGCAGCGGCTGCGCAGCTCATAAGGAGCGCTCAACTGATGGAGGGAGCCGGTAAAGTAGTGGCCCAGCTCGTGCCAGAGCAGGCAGGCTTCTTCTTCCTGGCTCTCGATCTGTGACTTGTCCAGGATCAGGGCATAGCCTGAGTCGCTGAGAATAGCGGACTTGGCTACAGTTAAAGGATAATCGATGACCTCGATGCCTTCGGCTTCAGCCGTATAGATAGCTCGTTCATTCAGATTCATCTGGCGATACCTCGTCTACGATAGGCTTTGATTTAAATATAGCAAAACAGCTATACGATTGTATGTACAGTAAAAATTCGAGTTTTTTCTTGTTTTTTAATTCTGATTCTCCTGTTTTCTTTGCTGCCTCAGGGTCTTGACCATATTGAGCAATAATTCTTTGTCAGAGCTGGAAAGCTCCCGTACCTCGCCGGAAAAAGCAATCATAAACTCGTCTTCCCCTAAGGGGGCTTCGGTGCCGGGATAGACGGATTCCGCAGTCCGCCCCAATAAATAATCGGTAGTGACGCCAAAAAGGTCGGCCATCTGGGTCAGCAAATGCAGATCCGGGGTGGTGCGGCCTTTTTCCCATTGGCTCACTGCAGTCTGGTGGACATTTAATAGGGCGGCCAGCTCGGCTTGAGACAGGCCTTTAGATTGACGCAATGCCTTGATCGGCAGCATAGTGGATCACCTCGCCACTATAATAATAGATATGCTCATTTTTGGCAAGGGCTTTTTCAAAAATAAAATAGTTAATCTATTGACAGTCTGATGGATTAAGGATAAAATAATAGTGAAACTAATATAAAATGATAAATGGCAATAATGTCGCTATTGAACAGTAAAAAGATGCCGCTGCCCAGGCAAGCCAAGAGGCATGAGGCCTAAAGGGCAGGCTTAATGAATGGAGCGATGGAGCCATAAGGTTAAGTCTGATGAATTGCTGAGGGATAATAATGAAAGAGGAAAAAAACAGTGAACTTTGTTTAGGAGAGAGGATGGCTTTGCTTTATGCACCGGACTGCAAACCTGCCGTAATAATCAAGCTGCCGGGAAAGGACCCCCTGGCCCGTTTGCGGAAAGGCGTATTCGGTAAAAGCATTATCAAAGAGGCGTTAACCTGGCTGAACCTAACACCCAGACTATTATTGATTTTTGATGCTCAGGCGGAGAAAAAGCAGATGAAGCCAAATGCTTTTTTGATCAAAAAAAGAAATGAAATGGACCGGGTTATCTATGGCAATTATGTAATCTGCAAAATCGTAGAAGGTTCTTTTGATGAAGAGGATCGGGCGGCCATTCGCAAAAAGATTGAACGGATTTGGTTGTATCGAAGGATAAAGGAGGATCGGGATGAGCAGTAAAATGACGGCGGCAACTATATCAATAGGAAAGCATGAGCTGGAAGAATACCTCAATCTGGTCCGGGAAGCGGCGGAATTAGAGGAAGATATCAAGGATTTGGAGACAAGGAGTCAGGCCCGGTTTTGGACTGAGGGCAGACGCAGCAGCTTCGGCAGGGATCGTATCGGCAACCTGGTAGCTAAGATCGTGGAATTGCAGAGCCTGCTGGAAAGAAAACAGGCAGACATTCTCCAAAAAAGACTTTTAGTGGAAAGAGCCATTGAAGAGTTGGAGCCGGGGGATAGGCGGCTGATCCGTTTGCGGTACGTCCGGGGGCTGGCCTGGAATGAGGTGGCAGAGGCGCTGGGATATTGTACCCGGCAGGTAATACGGATCCATCAGCAGGTTCTCCACAAGATGTCAACCAATGTCGCTTAGGGCTATGGTATATTGGTATTGTAGAGAATGCTGCACTTGAGAATCCGGAGACGGGCAGGGGGAACCCGCCAGGGGCCCCCTTCTCCCGTAAGCATCTTTCTAATAGATGGGAGAGCCGCCGTAGGAGGTGGCTCTCTTTATTTGGAGGAAGGCAGGCTCTCTACGGCGATCGCCGTTTCATTATAAAGCGGCAGGGGACTTGGCCAGTCCGCCTGTCAATATCTGAAAAGCTTTAGTAAAAGAAAGGAAATGAAATGAAGGGTGGGAGCATGCTAGGATATCATTTGATCATGGAGAAGGTTAAGTCCCTTTGGACTATGGAATACCCCTCGATTCCCCTTTATACAGGCCGGTGGCCTGACAGCTTCACGGGACCGGGGATTTTGATGCAGTACAGCAAAGGGTCCCAAGAGGCAGCTACTTGCCGGACGGTAAAGCATGAAGTGCACCTGCGGCTGATCTGCGCCGGTTCGGAGACGAAGGCTGCCGATGAATTGCAGCAGGAGCTTTTGGCTTTATTTGACCAGAACTATCTTGCGGTAGCCGACCGCTGCATTGAGATGAAGACCGAAGCCGGGTTGGTGGAAAAAGAGGATATACCCGTGGGCTTAGAGCCGCCTTTTGTAGGCTTGCAATTCACTTATTTTGACGACAGGGGCAAGCCGGAAGAATACCAGGTAATGCAAAAGATTCAAACAAAGATGATAAAGGAGTGATTTTCATGGGTTTACCCAATATCAATATTGCTTTTAAAACACAGGCTGCCAGTGCTGTCAGCCGTTCCGAAAAAGGCGTTTTAGCTATTATTATTAAAGACGCCGCCGTCGAAGCCAAAGGCTTTCACGTACTGACCGGCGCCACTCAAATTCCTACGCTTTTGGATGTAACCAATAAAGAATATATTGCCGACAGCTTTGTGGGCTATTTGAACCAACCCCGCAAGGTCCTGGTCTATGTGCTGCCCGCCGACGCCGGCGATGATTACAGTGAAGCCTTAGACTTTTTTGCAACCCAATCCTTTGACTATCTGGTGGGACCCGCTGATTGCTCGGCTGCCGGCGCTGCCGGCATTGCTTCCTGGATTGCCGGCCAGCGAAATAATGATCTTACCCCTAAGGCCGTATTGCCCGAATTGGCAGCGGATAGTGAAGCTATTATTCATTTCTCTGCCGACAAGATCAAAGTAGGCGGCAAGGAGAAAACGGCGGCGGCTTATTGCAGCCGTATGGCCGGCCTTATCGCCGGGACCCCTCTGACCATTAGCTGCACCTTTGCTCCCCTGCCGGAAGTGACGGATGTGGAACGGCTGACGAAAGAGCAAATGGATCAGGCCATTGATGCCGGCAAGCTGATTATTTTACACGACGGCGACAAAGTAAAAGTTGGCCGGGGCATCAACAGCCTGGTTACGACCACCGCCGATAAAGGAGAGGCTTTCCGCAAAATCAAGATTGTGGAAGCCCTGGATATGATCAAAACCGATATTCGCAAAACGGCTCAGGACAGCTACATCGGCAAATATGCCAATAGCTACGACAATAAGTGCCTGCTGATTTCCGCTATTAAGGGCTATTTCAGCCAGTTGGAGCTGGAGGGTATTCTCCAGGCCGGTGCTTCTCACGTGGGCATCGACATGGCCGGGCAGACCGCTTATCTGCAGTCCACCGGCACAGACGTATCCCTGATGAACGAGCAGCAGATCAAGGAAGCCAATACGGCGGATAAAGTGTTTCTGGAAGCCAGGATCAAGATATTGGACGCCATCGAGGATATTGCCCTGAATATCGTGATTTAATTTCACCGTCAGCGGCGATTTATAGCAAAATTGAAAAATAAACGAAAATGAAACAGGAGGATTATGAATATGGACAGTGCAAAACGAGTGATGTCCGGTACCTGGGGCGAGGTCTGGCTGGACAATGAATACGTGGGGGAGTGCTACGGCTTGCAGGCCAAGTCTTCCTTTGAAAAAGAAGATGTGATGATGTGCGGCCGCATGGCGGTGGATAAGAAGATCAAAAGCATTTCCAACACCGGTTCTCTGAAAATGCATAAGGTTTCCAGCCGCATGGCCGTGGCCATCGGCGGAGCGGTGCAGGCCGGCCGGGACCTGCGGTTTACCATTATCTCCAAACTGAACGATCCCGACGCCTATGGCGCCGAGCGGGTAGTGCTGCGGAATGTGTCTTTTGACGACCTGACTCTGGCCGATTGGGAAGTGGCCGTCTCCGGCAAGGTGGAGGCCCCCTTCACTTTCACGGATTACGAATTCTTGGACGTAGTAAGAAACTAACCGAAAGTTAATCTGGATCCAGACCAAATACAGATCAAAACTAGAGGAAGTCTAGCCAGATCTGAGCTAGCCTGGAGCCTATAAAAAGATGACACAACAGAAATCCAGCAGTAGGAAGTTGCATAAGCCATGGGAATAGTGCAGGCGGGCCAAAGCTGCCAGGGGCTGGGAAGCCGGAATGCCGGGATTTCCTATCTCCTGGCGGCCCCTCTGGCCCCTAAAGAAAGGATGATAGAAAAGAATGACGGAAGTAATGGAACTGCTCTTAAAAGCGGCAATGCCGGATCTACCTAGTAAGGAAATAAAAATCAAGCGGCTTAGCGATATTTGCGGCGGTCCGGTGGTCTTTTCCCTGAAAGCCCTGACCTTTAGCCAGGTAGCAGAATTGAAGGAAGCCCATAACGGGGACAATCTGACCCTCCATATTATTCTGGCGGGAGTCGTATCTCCCGATTTAAAAGCCAAGGAGCTGCTGGCCAAGTATAATGCCGCTACCCCCCTGGAGATGCTGAAAAAGATGCTGCTGCCCGGAGAGCTTGAGGATATCTCCCGGGAGGTAGAGAAGCTTAGCGGCTACCGCAGCAGTACTCTGGAAGAGATTAAAAAAAAATAGACACCGACGCTGACGTTCAGCTGATGTACTATCTGTTCAGAGAAAAAAGCGTAATGCCCGGCTCTTATTACAAGCTGTCTCCCGGGGAGAAAGCTGTGATAAGAGCTTTTTTTGAACAGGATATGGAGGATCGGCTGAAAAGGACCAGGTAAGGAAGGAGGAATGGGAATGGCGACAATTACTACACCATTTATCGCATTTAAGAAGGAATATATTTTACAGTTTGATACAACCAGTGAAATTAGGGGAGTAATAGACGATACAAAGAAAGAAGTATTAAGATTAGGCGGTTGTCTAGAAGAACTATCTGATAAGGTTAACCATTTAGCAAACAGCTTCTCATATATGGGAAAGCAAATCAGACAGACCAATAGAGAAATACAAGAGACACTGGGATTGCTAAATAAGCTGGCTGGCACAGAATACAGCATAAAAATCCACACCAGTACTACGATATCAAGCGATGAAAACGTAAACGGATTATTGCAGCCGGGCCTTATTAATAATAATACAAAAACAGATGTTAGTAAAACTTCTTTATTGCAGCCGAGCCTTATTAATAATACAAAAACAGATGTCAGTAAAAATTCTTTAAACCAAGTGAATTCTGTAATTCAAGGTATGGGGAGTATAGTAGCGGGAGCGCCGCAATTAGCTGTACCCGCAGCCATATTGTCATTGATTATGACAGGTTATGAAATATCTACAAAAGAAGAGCGTAATCAAGTGGAGCTTTTCGTTCAAGGTATAGTAGATCAATTCTCAACCTTACAAAGCTATTATGGTGAAGGTAATAATCCTAATCTGCGGGGAGATTTATCTCCGGAAGAGTTAGAAAATGAGCAGTACCTTGATCAGCAGTTAGCCTCATACAATAACTATATGGTTGGTTTGCAAGACACCATGCATCGAGGGATCAGGCATGCTGTTTTATCTGGTAAAGGCAGTAAAGCTTTGGAAAGCTTAGATGTGGATGATAATGTAAAGGCAAGGGTTAATGAGTTGGCTGAAGAATTTCAAGCTGCTAAAAACGAAATAGAAAGGTTACAAGTTCAATCAGTAAGAACAGGAGCAAATCTTAATGAGAAAATCAGAGAGCAACAGGAAAAAATGAGATTTATATCAATGCAGGCCGACGGAATAGGCCAAGATGAATTCTTATACTCTGATGAATATCAACGTAGGGTTGACCAAGAACAACAGCTTTTCAAGGACTTAATAAATAATAGGGAATTACAGGAATCATATCGAAACTATGCTTATGAAATGCAAGTACTAGTTGAAAATAGTATAAAAATGGGCATAGATAAGGCTTTAAAATATGAACCATATGGAGGTAGTATTTTCGATCAAACTCTTATTACTGATAGTGAAGGGAGGGTAATTGGGTATAAAGAAACACGAAAGAGCAACGCCTTCGGCATGGCCTACGTTCCTTATGATAACTTTCCAGCTTTGCTGCATCAAGGGGAGCGGGTGCTCACCGCTGGCCAGGCCAGGACTGCCGACGGCCAGGCCCGCCGCCGGGAGGGCGTGGTGGTCAATATCGGTGATGTCTACGGCAACACCAAGAATGACGCCTACGATATTGCCCGTATCTTAGTTTCCGAGATCACAAGAGCTTGCGAGGTGATGGTATGATCAGGAAGTTTATTTTCAAATACAAAGAAGTCATGGAATGGGCCCTGCCGGTGACGCCGGAGGGCTTTTCTATTAGCTATGGCAACAAGATAGAGATTATTGATATACACAACCTGGGAGACGTCAGCGTCTGCGGCGGCAAAACCCTGGCTACCATCCAAATCGATTGCTTGCTGCCCAGGCAAAATTACGCTTTCGCCAGTACCCAAGATAATGACCCCTACAATAATGTGGCAACAATCAAAAGCTGGATCAATGAAAAAGCGGTGCTCCGCTTTATTATCTCCGATACCGGCATCAATCTGCCGGTGCTGATCACCAGCATCAGCTACGGAGAAAATGACGGCACCAACGACATTTACGCAACCTTGGTATTGCAGGAGTACCGGGAGGTCAAGGCGGAAACAGAATATACTACCAACACCGGCAATAACCCCCGGGAAGGGGACAGTCAGCCTGTTAAAAGCGATAGTTACCTAGTGGAAAAAGGCGATACCTTAAGCGCCATCTGCAAGGATCGTTACGGCAAGGCCAGCCTTTATCATAAAGTGGCGGCCTATAACGAAATCAAAAATCCTGATCTTATCTTTATCGGCCAAACCATTAAATTACCCGACGAAAGTCAGCTATAGGAGGCGGTTGAAGATGATCAAGATTACCTGCTCCGATAAAAAGGGTAAAACTCAGGATATCACCCAGTTGCTTCAAAGCATCAATTGGTCCGGCGACGACCGGCAATGCTGCCGTACTCTGCAATTCACCCTTTTGTCAAATGGCAATGATCCCCGAATACCTGGGGCGGAATGCAATTTGGGAGACCGGGTTCTATTCCAAAAAGATGAACAGCTGCTTTTTGACGGCTTCATCTTTACCCGGCAAAAGGAAACCGGCAGCAGCCTCATGGATATTACCTGCTATGACCGGGGGATTTACCTGAAAAAGAACAGCGCTTCCTACAAATTCACCAAGCAGACGCCGGAGGCTATTGTCGGCATCATCGCCCACGAATTTGACATCAAAACGGGAACCATAGCCGCAACCGGCAGTCCGGTTTCCCAGAACTTTTTCGGCAGCTCTCTGTATGAAATCATCGAGAGAGTTTACCAAATGGCAGGAAAGAAAACCGGCAAGGAGTATCAAATTACCTTTGTTGGCGATGAGCTGCAGGTGCTGGAAAAAGAAATCATTGCGGAAAAGGTTCCGCTGATCCGGCCCGGCGGGCCCTTGATCAGCGCCTCGGTGACGGAATCCCTGGAGAATATGATCAATCAAGTGAAGATCTACAACAAAAACGAGGAGTTTCTTAAACCGGCGGTAAGCGATGATGAACTGATTAAAGCCTATGGCTTGATGCAGGCTTACTTGAAAGAGCAAGAAGGTGAGGATAACCGGGCCCTGGCCCAAAAAATGCTGGAGGATAATGGGGTGGAGCAAAGAATCACCATCGATAATTTTGGCAATGTCCAGCATATCAGCGGCAGGGCCGTGATGCTGCAGGAACCATATACCGGCCTGGAAGGTTTGTTTTTTATCGACTCAGACCGCCACAAATGGGCCAATGGCGTCTACAAAAACAGCTTGGTTTTACGTTTTGGTAAAATGAAAGAAGGAAAGAGGTGAGCCTGAATGGAGGATAATCCTTATGCCGTTTTTGTCCAATCCATGCGGCAGGAGGCAAAGCGGGTCAACGGCCCAGGCTTTCGTCTGGGTCAAGTAGTGAGCCTGGCGCCTTTAAGGGTGCGCTGCGGCAGTATTGTGCTGAGCGGTGAGGACTTGTTGGTCAACGCCATGCTAAAGCCGGAATACAGCCGGCAAATAGAGATAAAAGAACTCAGCGGCTCCTTTACCGCCAACTGCCTTTGTCCTGACAGCGCAAGCGGCGCCAGAACCATCAGCAGCGGCAGCCTGCAAGGCCAAGGTATAGCAAAGGACCAGGCTCTCAAGGCCGGCGACCAGGTAGTGATGCTGGCTATGGATGGCGATCAGCGTTTCATTATATTATGCAAGGTGGTGGCAGCATGACATTATTCCCTTTGATCCAGTCCCAGCAAAGCGTGGCGGTAAACAGAGCTTTACCATTATGTAAAGAGGTGGACTGGGATTTTCAAAAGAATATTCCTATTTATAAGAAAGGCTCTCCTTCCATTATTACTGGATTGAGAGCCGTTCTCGTCTGGGCTTGGAAAGCTCTGCATACCCAGCGCTTTCGCCATGAAATCTACTCCTGGGATTACGGCTGTGAGCTGGAAGCCTTGGTTGGCCGGCCTTTTACGGAGGAACTGAAGCGTTCCGAGGCTGTGCGCTACGTCCGGGAATGCTTGATGGTCAATCCCTACATTTCCGAAGTCAACCAAATCAATGTGGATTTCCGGGACGAGAGATTGACGATAACCTGCAAACTGAAAACAATTTACGGGGAGGTGAACCTTGATGTTTGAAGAGAAAACCCCTGAGCTTATCAAAGGGGAAATATTGAACCAAATGGTCAGTGACATTGATAAACGGGAAGGCAGTTATACCAGTGATATGGTAGGGCCGGTGGCCTACGAGCTCTGGCGTATGTATGACAGTTTAAAGGCTTTGGAGCCGATGGTTTTTGTGGACGAAACCTCCGGTGAATATATTGACCGCAAGTGTGCCGATTACGGTATTGCTAGAAAACCGGGGCTGAAGGCCAAGACTGTTATGACTTTTACCGGTGATGAAGGAGTAAGAATCCCGGCCAAGACCTTATTTCTGACGGAAGACGGTCTGGAATTCGAGACGGAAAAGACCATTGCCATCAGCGGCGGCCAGGCTCAGGCAACGGCCGTTGCCCGGCAAGTGGGGGATGCTTTTAACGTACCTGCCAATACCATCCGGCATCAAATGGTATCCATCAGCGGCCTCAATGGGATCAGCCATCCTGCCGCCCAAGGCGGGGCCGATCCGGAAAGTGACGGCAGTCTGGTGAACCGGCTCTATGCTTATTTGCGGATGCCGGCCACCAGCGGCAATGTCTACCACTATGAGCAATGGGCCCTGGCGGTAAACGGTGTAGGCGGCGTCAAGGTGGTGCCCCTTTGGAACGGCCCCGGTACGGTGAAGGTCATCGTTGTTGGTCCCAACAAAGAGCCGGTGTCTGAAGAAATTCAGCAAAACTGCCTGGCCTGCATTGAAGAAAACCGGCCTATTGGCGCCGAAGTAACGGTAGTCAGCGCCGAAGGCTTGACCATCGATATTGACGCCCAGGTAGCCATCGATGGCTCTACCACTGCAGAAGAGGTCCGCACTGCCTTTATGGCCAATCTGGCCCAGTATTTACAGGAGATTTCCTTTAACCGCTATTCCTTACTGTACAACAGGATTGCTTTTATGCTGCTGGATGTGCCGGGAGTAGTGGATTACCAGTCTCTCAGCCTCAACGGCGGCGAAGCCAACATTAACCTGGCAGATAACCAGGTGCCTGTCTTAGGGACGGTGGTGGTCAGGTTATGAGCCTGATGAAGTTTATGCCGCCCTATTACCGGGAGAGTCCCGTCGTGGTTGACCTGCAAGGAGCTTTTGGCAGCCAAACCGAGGCCCTGGCGGCGGCAAAGGAGGATTTATTTAAACAGTTTACTTTAGATACTGCCACTTGGGGCTTAGCCAATTGGGAAAAAGCTTACGGCCTGGAAGTGGAGGTAACGAAGGATCATGAATACCGGCGGTCCAGGGTCCGCAGCAAAATGCGGTCCACCAGCACCACTACCCTGGCCATGATTAAAAATGTGGCGGAGAGTTTCAGCAATGGTTCGGTGGAACTCATTGAGGAGCCCGGCAGCCATCACTTTGAGATTAAATTCGTAGGCAATATCGGTATTCCGCCGAATATGGAGGATCTGCAAGGGGCGGTAGAGGAGCTAAAGCCCGCCCATTTAGCGGTGGATTATACGGTAATCTACCGGACCCATTTGGTGCTGCGGCAGTTTACCCATGCCCAGCTCAGCGCTTTCACCCACAGGCAGATCCGGGAAGAAGACATTTAAATAAGGCATAGCCTAAAGGGATGTTTTGGTAAGTTTATGAACACTTCGTCAGGTACGGCTATATACTATGTAGTGAGGGGCCTGTTTATTTTTGAAAACTAAAATTGAATAACGAACAACAGTTTTTCTCATAGCTGTTTTAAATAAAAATTTACGAAAGGACTTACCATGTTAAGCGAATGGAAAAAGATTCAGGCCGTCATTACCGCAATGGCAGCAGCTATAGCCGTCAGACTAGGCATTCTGGCGCTGCCGATCTTTCTGCTGTTGGGGCTGAATATTACCGATTATTTCACCGCCATTATGGCGGCTCCCCGCCGGGGAGAGAAGGTTAGTTCAGATCGGGGTATGGCCGGAATTAAGAAAAAAATCAGCATGTACATATTGGTCTGCCTCGGTGCAGTAGTCGATATTCTGTTAACCGTATCTACGGCAGGGCTCACCATTCCTACCCGCTGGGTTTTTGCCCTGTTGGTTACGATTTGGCTCATTTGTAACGAAGTAATCAGCATTCTGGAAAATCTCATTGATATGGGGGTGGCCATTCCCCCCTTCCTTTTGCCTTTGGCAGAATGTATTCGGGAAAGCATTGAAGGCGGCGGCGAGGCCGCCGGTAAATGCGGCCTGGGTCAGGGCCGGGGTCAGGGCGGCGGCAACGAGGTAAAGGATTTGCCGGCCGGCAGTAATCCTGATGAGGAGGATAAATAAACTATGGTGATAAAGAAATATTCCAAAAGCAAAAACGGCGGAGAACGGCTTTCTCCGAATTTTACGGTTAGGGAATTTGCCTGCAAAGACGGTACGGACCTTATATTGATCGACGACGAACTGGTAAATTTATTGCAGCAGGTCAGAGATCATTTCCAAGTCCCGGTGACGGTCAACAGTGCCTATCGCACCGCCGCTTACAATGCTAAAATTGGCGGTGTTAAAAACAGCCAGCATGTGCTGGGTATGGCTGCCGATATCGTAGTCAAGGACGTAACGCCTATTGCTGTTGCCCAATATGCCGAATACCTGGGAGCTAAAGGCATCGGCTTATATAGTGATTTTGTGCATTTGGATACGAGAAAAGGGGCAAAAAGCCGCTGGATCAATAAAGGGAAGGAAGTTGCGGTAAGCGGCTTTCCCGGCTACCAGGAGCCCCAGGCGCCTGCAGCGCCGGCAGCCAAGGATTCCCTGTCAATAGAAATCTATGATGGGTCCGGCGAGCTGGTGACGGCCTTGCAAGGACGGCTGGATGGCGGTACAACCTGGGCGCCGCTGCGGCAAGTAGCGGAGGCTTTGAAAGCCACTGTGATTTTTGATCAAGAAACAATAAGGATCATTGCACCGTAAAGTTGCCCTGCCATAAGGAAAGAATGCTGTAAATGCTGAAACCGCAGATGATTTAGGTCTTTGCCTGATTGATCTGCGGTTTTTTGTATTTTAAAAAGGATTTCGGGAAACCTTACTAGCATATTAATCAGTGATAAAGTTTAATTTACTCCTGATTAAATTTGATCTTCCTTTTCTCCGGCGAGTCATTTAAAATAACCATAAGGAGGTGTTGAAATGGAAAGGTTACCTATTGGCAAAGTAATCTATAGCATGCGAAAGGAGCGGGGGGCAACCCAGGAGGATCTGGCCCTGTCCGTGGGCGTATCCGTACCGGCAGTGTCGAAATGGGAAAGCAGCCAGGCTTATCCGGACATAACGCTTTTGCCTTCCATTGCCCGCTATTTTAATACGACTATCGATCACTTGCTGAACTATGAACTGGATATTACGGATGAGGAAGTCATGGCCCTGATGAAATCCTGCGGTCAGGTTTTTGAAGAAGAAGGCGTGACGGCGGGCGTGGCTCTTTGCGAGCAGTATTTATACCGCTATCCCAACAATTTATTTTTAAAACTAAGGACAGGCGCCTTGTATTTGACCTATCTCAGCCGGGCTATGGACGAGGCTGCGGCGGAGGAGCTGGCTTGGAAAGCCATTCATCTATTGGAAATGGCCTCGGAAAGCAAAAACGATGAAATCTCCTACAGCGCCTATTACTTATTGAGCGCTCTATACGCTTTTGTGGGCCAGGCCGAAAAATCAGAGGCTGTTTTATCCCGGATTCCCAAAAATCCCATTAATCCCGAAGATATGCTGGTGCCTTTATATATCCGGCAAGGCCGTTTTGAGGAGGCAAAAAAATTGCTGCAGACCAATATGCTCAGCCGGCTGCAGCACGTAAGCAGAGCTTTAGGGAGCTACAGCATGATCTGCGGCAAGGAAGGCCGTCAGGATCTAGCCAAGGCTTTGCTGCACCAGGCAGAAAGGGTGGCGGAAATGTTCTCGCTGGATGCCGGCGCCCGCATCAACTGTTATTTAGAGCTGGCGGAGTTTTACGCCGGGGAGGAAAGGGGCCCTCAGGTCTTGTTTTATATGAATAAGCTGGGGGATTGCCTGCTTGAATTAAGCCGGAAAGATCCTAAAGAGTATTACCGGGAAAACCCCTTGTTTACCCATGTGGAGATTTTACAGCCTGTCCAATCCCTGCCTTATTTCCGGAGCCTGTTGATCAAGATATTCGAGTACGGCGAGGAATTTGATTTTCTGCGGCAGAACCCGGAGTTTTTGGCTCTGGTGGAGCGGCTGAGTACGATTTGGAGCGAATAAAGATTGACAGGCTTATAAATGCTGATAAAATTGTACTATATTAATTTGAGAGAAGATGTATGTATTATGAAACTTCTTATTGATAGTACTGCGGAAACACCAATTTATCAGCAAATTATCGATGGCTTAAAAAGAGCCATCCAAAGCGGTATCCTGCCCCCCGGCAGCCAGTTGCCTACGGTCCGGGAGCTGGCGGAGGAAAACCTGATTGCCCGGGGAACGGTTAAGCACGCTTACGATATGCTGGAGCTGGAGGGGCTGATCAAAAAGCAGCAGGGCAAGGGTACCTTTGTGTATCAGCAGCCGGAAGAAAAGACTTTGGGCAAAAAAGAACAGGCCACTTTAGCCATGGACCGTTTGCTTGAACAGCTGGAAGAGTTGGGCTTTTCTTTACGGGATATCCGGATTATTTTGGATTTAAAGCTCAGGGAAAGGGAAGAGTCCTACCGTCATGTCAGGATCGGTGCAGTGGATTGTTCGCCGGAGGCTTTATCCGTGATTATGGATCAGCTAGCCGGCTTTCCCGGCGCCGATGTTTTTGAATATTTACTGCAGCCGATTTTGGATTCTCCTTCCCAGTTTAATCCCGGCTGGGACATTTACATTACTACTCCTACTCATTATCAGGAGCTTAGCGAAAAAATGCCTGCCGGCAGCCGCCTGATTCAAGTTGTTTTGTCGGTATCGGCCGAGACTATCTTGGAGCTGGCCAGGATCCCGAGAGAAAAAAAGGTAGGGATATTATGCAGCAGCCGGCGCTTTGGCGACATTATTAAAAGAGCCTGCCGGCGCTACTGCCGGCTGGATCAGGAGCCGCAGGTTTATTACTTTGGCGATCCGGAGGCTGAGGCAACGGCAGCTTTCCTTAAAGATACTGAGCAATTGATCCTGCCTCTTAATTATCTGAGGTTTTCCTCGGCCAGGGAACAAAACCTGCTGGCCCAATATACCGCCAACAATAAACCGGTTATCTTCCAATACCAGATGGAGCAAGGCTCTTTGCTTTATTTGGCCGAACAGATACAACGGGTCCGGAGCCTGATTCGGGGCTTGGAATAAGAGTTAAAAATACTGCAATAATAAATAAGGATTAAACGAAGCAGGGAGTACAGCGGTTTCGGCGTTCTCCCTGTTTTTTTATGTACTTCATCATGAAATGGGGAAGAATTCCATTTTAATGATTGACAAATGTACTGTAACTATTTATGATAATAGATATAGAACAATAGATTTTTAATGTTATAAAAACGTTGGAGAGGACGGGAGAGCGATGCAGGGGAAAACTCTTATCCTAGGCGTAATTGGCGCTGATGTTCATGCGGTGGGCAACAAGATTCTTTATCATGCATTTAGGCAAGCCGGATTTGAGGTGGTCAATCTGGGCGTAATGGTATCCCAGGAGGAGTTTATTGAAGCCGCTATTGAGACGGCGGCATCGGTCATCATTGTGGCCTCCCTTTATGGCCATGGTGAGCTGGATTGCCGGGGCATGCGGGAGAAGTGCCAGGAAGCGGGGCTGGCCGATATATTGCTATATGTAGGCGGCAATATCGTCGTAGGCAAGCAGCCCTTTGAAGAAGTTGAGCAGCGTTTTAGCGAGATGGGCTTTGACCGGGTTTTTCCGCCGGGAACCCTGCCTGATGCCGTCATCAATGCGTTAGAGGAGGATCTGCAGCCGTGAGCCTTGTCCTGCTCATCGATTTTGGCAGCACCTATACAAAGGTAACGGCTGTAGACAGAAAGGCCAGAGCCCTGTTGGGGACGGCGGCGGCTTACACCACGGTGGCTACAGATATCAATGAAGGCTTGGAAAAGGCTCTGGCTGACTTGCAGGCAATGCTGCCGGCCACTGTAGATTTAAAGAATATCCAGAGATTTGCCTGTTCCAGCGCAGCCGGCGGCTTGCGTATGGTTACCAGCGGCCTGGTGCCTGCTTTAACGGCAGAGGCGGCCCGTTTGGCTTCTTTGGGGGCCGGCGCTAAAGTGGTTAAGGTCTTTTCCTATGAATTAACGGAAGAAGACATCGAAGAAATCGATAGCCTGCGGCCTGATATTTTTCTGCTGACCGGGGGCACCGATGGAGGCAATAAGGCTTGCAGTCTTCACAATGCAGCTATGCTGGCCCGGTGCAAAAGCGAATTTCCCATACTCATCGCCGGCAACCGTTCCTGCGCTAAAGAATGTGAAGCCTTGCTGGCAGGCAGGGAGATATACCGCTGCGAAAATGTGATGCCCAGGATGAACCAATTAAATATCGAACCGGTACAAAACAAGATCAGGGAGATTTTTTTGCATAAGATTATTCGGGCCAAGGGCTTAAGTCAAGCCAGGGAGCTGATTTCCGGTATTTTGATGCCTACGCCGGCAGCTTTGATGGCGGCCATGGAGCTTCTGGCCAAGGGCACTGCCAGTCAAGAGGGATTGGGTGATCTGATGGCCGTAGATTTGGGAGGGGCCACTACCGACGTATATTCCATGGCTCAGGGCCTGCCCCAAAGCGAGGATACGGTAATGAAAGGCTTGCCGGAGCCTTATGCCAAAAGGACGGTTGAAGGAGATATCGGTATGCGCTACAGCGCCGGCGGTATATTGGCGGCAGCGGGAGCGGATAAGCTGGCGGCTTTATCGGGCCTTTCTCCCGGTGAAGTGGAGGAGCTGGTGGAATATGTGACCAGCCATACCGATGTGCTGCCCCAAAGTCCGGAGTCAGATCCCAGACTGGGGCCCCTGGACTTTGCTTTGGCAGCGGCGGCAGTGGAAACGGCGGTGACCCGCCATGCCGGCAGTTTGGAGCAAATCTATACGCCCATGGGACTGTCCTATATCCAGACAGGCAAAGACTTGAGGGATATCAAACAGTTGGTGGCTACCGGCGGCGCTATTATCCACACCGAAAACACCGCGGCCATCATCAACCGGGCTCTCTACAGCCGGGATAATCCCTTTTCCTTAAAGCCCAAAAAGGTAAATGTCTTTATCGACCGCAGATATATATTGGCAGCCATGGGACTTTTAGCGGATAAAGATCCCGATTGCGCACTGGCCATCATGAGAGAGGAGTTGGAGTTTCATGGAGCTTAAAAACAAGCGGATTGCAGACGAGGAGTTTCAGGAAATCAGAAAAACCGTATTGCAGCAATGGCCTACCGGCAAGGATGTGAATTTGGAGGAAGGCTTTGCCTACCATAAGGCTTTACCTGGTCATAAGATTTTTTCCGATAAGCTCAATAAAGCCAAGGCTCAGGGCATCACCTTGATTCAGCCCCGGGCAGGCGTGGCCTTAATCCATGAGCATATTGAATTATTGACCTACTTGCAGGATAAGGGTGAGGCGGATCTGCTGCCTACCACCATCGACAGCTATACCAGGCAGAACCGTTACCAAAAGGCGGAGATGGGCATTGAAGAATCCGTGAAAGCCGGCACTTCCAAGCTCAACGGCTTTCCGGCAGTCAATCACGGTGTAGCCGCCTGCCGCCAGATCATTGAAGCCTTAGATACCCCGGTGCAGATTCGGCACGGTACTCCCGACGCCCGCCTGCTGGCGGAGATTAGTTTGGCCGGCGGTTTCACCAGCTTTGAGGGCGGCGGTATATCTTACAACATTCCTTATGCCAAGTCCGCCCAGCCGGAGCAGACGGTAAGAGACTGGCAATACATAGACCGGCTGACGGGTATTTATGAAGAAGCCGGCATTGCTATCAACCGGGAGCCCTTCGGCCCTTTAACCGGCACCTTGGTACCCCCTTGCGTTTCCCACTCGGTAGCCGTTATTGAAGCCTTGCTGGCAGCGGAGCAGGGTGTGAAGAACATCACCGTAGGCTACGGCCAGTGCGGCAATTTAATGCAGGATGTGGCAGCCATGCAGAGCCTGATGGCTTTGACGGAGGCTTATCTTAAAGAATACGGTTACGGCAATGTAGCCGTAACCACAGTGCTGCACCAATGGATGGGAGGTTTCCCCCAGGATGAGGCTAAAGCCTTTGCCGTTATTTCCTGGGGCAGCGCCGCCGCGGCTTTATCTAACGCTACAAAAGTTATTGTTAAGACGCCCCACGAGGCTTTAGGCGTACCTACCATGGAAGCTAACGCCCAGGGTTTACGCTGCACCAAACAGATGATTTCCATGCTGCGGGAACAACAGATAAGCCCCAAAATCCTGGACGAAGAAAAAGAGATCATCGAAAAAGAAACCCGCTGCATCGTCGATAAATGCTTCGAACTGGGGGGCGGCGACATCGCTAAAGGCGCAGTGGCCGCTCTGCAGGCCGGCGTTATCGACGTGCCTTTTGCTCCCAGCAAGTTTAATGCCGGCAGGCTGCTGCCTGCCCGGGATAATGAAGGCGCCGTCCGGATCATCGACGCCGGTTCGGTACCTCTGTCTAAGGAACTGATGGAGTTTCACAAAGCGAAAATCGCGGAGCGGGCAAAGGCGGAGAAGCGCCAGCCCTCTTTCCAAATGGTAATTGACGATGTTTACGCCATAAGCAAAGGCCGTTTAGTGGGCCGGCCCGCTGGTTTTGGCCAGCAATAGCAGATAAAACGCAAATTATTGAGGAGGCGCAAGATCATGAAAGTTGTCAAAGCAGTGTGTGCACCGGGGCGGACAGGTTTTTATTTTGACGATCAGCGTGCTATCAAAGGCGGCGCTATAGCCGACGGTTCCTACTATAAGGGGCAGCCGGTGACTCCCGGCTTTTCCGCTGTACGGCAGGCCGGAGAAAGCATTTCCGTATTGCTGACTCTGGAAGACGGCCAGGTGGCCTGGGGCGACTGCTGTGCCGTCCAATATTCCGGCTGCGGCGGACGGGATCCCTTGTTTTTGGCAAAGGATTTCATTCCCATGATTGAAAAGCATATTTTCCCCAAACTGGTGGGTGTGGAAATGGAGGATTTCCGCCAATTGGCGGACATGATCGAAAAGATGGCGGTGGAAGGCAAACCCCTTCATACCGCTATCCGCTATGGCGTCTCCCAGGCTTTGCTGGATGCGGTGGCCAAGTCGAAGAAAAAGCTGATGTGCGAGATTATTGCCGATGAATATGGCACTACCGTTGCCGACAAGGAACTGCCGATTTTCACCCAGTCCGGCGACGACCGCCACAGTAATGCGGACAAAATGATTATGAAGCATGCCCAGGTGCTGCCCCATGCCCTGATCAATAATGTAGAAACCAAGCTGGGCAAAAAAGGCGAGATTCTCCTGGAATACATAGGCTGGCTGCGGGACCGGATTCTGGAGCTGCGGTTGGACGAAAGCTACGTACCTACTATGCATATCGACGTTTACGGTACTATCGGCCAGTTGCTGGGCAATACTAATTACGAAGACATGGCCGACTATTTGGCTGTTTTGGGCGAGGCGGCCAAACCCTTTGCTCTGAGAATCGAAGGCCCTATGGACGAAGAAGAACGGGAGAAGCAAATGATTGCTTTGAGCACCCTCACTAAGCTGCTGGATGAGAGGAAGATCCCCGTGGAGCTGGTGGCCGACGAATGGTGCAATACTTTGGAGGATATCAAGTATTTTGCGGATCATAAGGCGGGCCATATGATTCAAATTAAAACTCCTGATTTAGGAGGTATCGGCAATATCGTGGAAGCCGTGCTGTATTGCAAAGAAAAAGGGGTTCTGGCCTATCAGGGCGGCAGCTGCAATGAAACGGACCGCTCGGCCCAGGTTTGCGCCCATCTGGCCATGGCCAGCCAGCCTGTGCAGATTTTAGCTAAACCCGGCATGGGCGTGGATGAGGGTTATATGATTGTTTACAATGAGATGCAAAGGATTCTGGCGTTGCGCAAATAAAGAAAGGCAGGAATGCTGGTATGAGAGAGGAATTTCGTATTTTATCAACTACCGCTATTTTAGGCTACGGCTTTCCGCTGCAATCTTTCGAGGAAGGGATGAAACGCCGTCCCCATTTAATTGCGGTAGATGCCGGGTCCACTGACCCGGGACCCTATTATTTGGGGGCCGGAGTTTCCTTCACCGACCGGGATGCGGTGAAACGGGACCTGGAAATTATGCTGAAAGCAGGGATGCCCAATAAGATCCCGGTAGTCATCGGCACCGCCGGCGGCTCCGGCGGCAGGCCCCATCTTGACTGGTGCCGGCAAATTATCGAAGAGATTGCGGCCGAAAATCAGCTCCATTTCAAAATGGCCTTGATCGACGCCGAGTTTGACAAGGAAGAGATCAAAAAAGCTCTGGCTGAAGGCCTTATTGCACCCCTTGAGCCGGCGCCGCCTTTGACTCCGGAAATGGTGGAGGCTTCCAGCCATATTGTAGGGCAGATGGGGATAGAGCCCTTTATTAAAGCTTTAGAGGAGGAGCCGGCGGTAATTCTGGCCGGCCGGGCCTATGATCCCACGGTTTTTGCTGCCTTAGCCATAAAAAAAGGCTATGACCGGGGCCTATCCATTCATTTGGGTAAGATCCTGGAATGCGCTTCTATTTGCGCTACCCCCGGCAGCGGCTCTGACTGCATGTTCGGCTATATTGGCGAAGATTATTTCCGGGTGGAGCCTCTTAATCCCATTCGCAAATGCACCACCCTCTCGGTGGCCGCCCATACCTTGTATGAGAAAACCAACCCTTACATTTTGCCCGGTCCCGGAGGCCATCTGGATCTGACGGATTGTATCTTTGAGCAAGAGACGGACAATATCGTCCGGGTTAAAGGCAGCCGTTTTGTGCCGGCGCAGCAGTACACCATCAAGCTGGAGGGGGCTAAGCGTATTGGCTACCGAACGGTGTCTATTGCCGGCGCCCGGGATCCCGTGATGATCGCCGCTATCGATGAGATTATTGCAGGCGTGAAGGAGCGGGTAGCCGACAATTTCCGGGAAAAGCAATGGGAATACCATCTGCGTTTTAATATTTACGGCCGGGACGGGGTAATGGGTTCCCTGGAACCGACGCCTGCCACCACAGGAGTTCATGAGCTGGGCATCATTATCGAAGCCACAGCCCCTACACAGAAGCAGGCCGACACCATCTGCTCCTTTGCCCGTTCTACTATGCTGCACTACGGCTACAGAGGCCGCCGGGCCACTGCCGGCAATCTGGCCTTCCCTTATTCGCCCAGTGACTTCCATGCCGGTGAAGTCTATGTGTTCAGTGTTTATCACTTGCTGAAAACGGAAGACCCGGCAGGTTGCTTCCCCATTAGCTTTGTGAATCTGTAGGAAGGAGAGGGCAAAATGAAAATCAGCCTTTTAGATATCACCGATGTGATCCGCAGCAAAAATTCCGGCCCTTATGAGCTGACCTTCGATATTATGTTTAAGGATCAGGAGTCTTTTCAAAAGGTTTGCGACGCCAAAATCATCAATGAAGAGTTGATTTGCCGCTTGTATCGGATTCCGGCTTCGGATATTATAAATATTGTGGAGTTTAAGCCGGCTAAAGCCATCAAGGTTACAATTAAGCGGCCTATCTGCTCCGGCGACCTGGGAGAAACCGACGTTTACGGCGCCCAGCAGCACGCCCCTTTATTGGATATAAGCTTTGAGTTGTAGTTTTTAAGGAGATTTTATGGCATACTCTGATCCAGTAGAAAAAAGTCATCTTTATTCTGTGTTTTTTGCCCCCAGAGGCTATACCCGTATGGCTAGCCTGGGCATGCAGATTGCGGCCAGCTATCTCAGCCCTTTTGACAAGCTGATCGGTGTGGTAGGGGAGGGAGGCTCCGGCAAAAGCATGCTGATCAAAGGCATGTTCCCCGGCCTGGAACTGACAAACGACGATGAGGGGGTCAATGTCCGGCCCTTGCCCATCCTCAGCGTGGGGGAAAGCCCCAGTGGTTTTTACAGCACCCATACGTATCATCTGGATATCCGTTTTGAGGCAGCTTTCACCCAGATGCATGTGCTGGCTGCCGCTATTTTGGAAGCAGTAGAAATGGGTAAGCGGGTAATCGTCGAGCATTTTGAGCTGGTTTATCCTTTTTTGGAGAGAAACGCTAATTTGCTGATTGGCATCGGTGAAGAGGTGATCATTACCCGTCCCACCCTATTCGGCCCGGAGCCTCAGGATATTGCCGAAATCGTTTTCCGCTCTATCAAGTTCAGGCGGATGACTCATACTGCCGAAGATTTATGCGAATATTATTTAAAGCATACGGCTAAAAGCAAAGAACCCTACATTCATTCCGACGTCCGCCACGGTTTTGTACTCAGCTTCCAAAACAAGCCGGAGGTGGATTTGGATGATATGGAAAAAGCCATCAATGATATAATTGCTGAGGACATCACTATTTCTTATAAGGATGACCAGCATATCCTGATTGGCGACCGGGAGCATGCCTGTACCGGCCCCCGCATCCATGTGAGCAGCACTGCGGAAATCCGCAAGTTTGCTTTAAATAAGGAGTTTATGATCGAACCAGGCACCGGCCGCTATTTGATGGTGGGTATAGTGGGCAATCACGCCCCTATGAAAATCAAAGATTTGAACAAAATCATGCTGGCCTGAATTAATCAGAAGAAACCATTGACTTTCCCAGCGTTTCATATTATTATTTTTGATGTCGCTATATTCATGGCGGCAAGCCCGAGTGGCGGAACAGGCAGACGCACAGGACTTAAAATCCTGCGAGGGTTAAACCTCGTACCGGTTCGACCCCGGTCTCGGGCACTGCATATATAAAGGAAACCCTTGAGAAATCAAGGGTTTTTGCTTTTGTTGGATAATTGTTATTGGATTATTATGGTATCGCTGGAGCCGATGAAAACGCTGTTTTGGGGTGTTTCTGTTCCAGTTTGGCACCAAAATGGCACCGTTGGGCAGGTCGATTATTTGTTGCTGCGCAACACTTAAAAAACTATTGGGCATTTATTTTTGGTTTAAAATATCAAGAGGTACTATGAGAGGGGCCTTTATACCGAGGCTGACCTGGATGTTTTCGTCGCTGCAATATATATCAGCAAAGCGCAAAAAAACCAGATAATGGGCGGCCAGACAGCAACAGAGGAATAGCTCAATTAAACATGTCAACCAATGTCACTTTCCCTTTTGCTATAGTAATGCCAAGCAAACCGGTAAGCTTGAGTATAAGAGCAGAAAGGAAAGAAGGGCATGGCAAAACATACAGAACATTATGGCTTTACTAAGCCAGAACTTAATGACTTCTATGATATAGAAGTAGGGAATAACAACTTAGATGTAATCGATGAATTGATTAAAGGGAACGAGGACGCAATTGAGGATGTAGCTGGCCCCGGACGCACAACAGAAACTGTGGTAGGCGCTTACGCCATGGCCGAAGCGGCAGCCGGGCAAGTCGGCAGCGTGGATAGCAAGATAGGCTCCACAGGTGATACCGGCGGAACTACCACGGCCGGTAGCGTCTTTGCCAAGTTGAATGCGCTGCTGCAAAAGTTTGTATCAGCCTGGACGGATGCCCGGGCGGCGAAGCTGGACAATTTAGATACGACGGTTAGCAGCCGGGCGAGTCAGACCAGCATTACCACGCTACAAACGACAGCTAACGCCATCAACGATACCAAGATCGGCGCTACAAACAACACCGGCGGCAGCACCACGGCAGGCACCGTGATGGCTAAGTTGAATGCGATTTTGGCAAGGGTACTAGGGCTTTCTGGTAGCGGCAAGCGAGTCTTTACAGCCAACGGCACATTTGTGGTGCCGGCGGGCGTGACTACGCTATATATAACTGCTTGTGGCGGCGGCGGCGGTGGCGCCGGCGGTGGTGGTGGAGGATATGGAATTAGTAGTAACACCGGCTCTGGCGGTGGAGGAGGCAGCAGCGGTGGAGGAGCTGCTGCTATTATAGGAAAAAGCTATTCCGTAACTCCAGGGTCAACTTTAAATATAACGGTTGGTGCAGGCGGTGCTGGTGGTGACGGTGGTACTGGTGGTGTTTATACATCAAGTCAGTATGGTACGGCTGGTAGCGGCTCTTCCGGAGGAACTACTGTTATAGGAGGGCTAGTATCTTTACCTGGAGGAACCTCTAATGGTGGTGCTGGTGGTGCTGGCACAGGAAGTCCAGGCGCCGGCGGGGCTACTTCTGGTACTGCCGGAGGAAGCGGCGGCAGTGCCGGTAGGGGTGGAACTAATGGAGCTACTAGCGGAAACGCCGGGGGTGGTGGAGGATATGGTGGTGCTAGCTTAGGAAATGGAGCGATAGAAAGACAAGGTGGAGTTGGTTCTAGTTCAGGCGGTGCTGCTGGCACTGTAGGTGGCGTTGGTGCTGGTTTTGGAGCAGGTGGCGTTGGTGGCGATGGTGGGAGGGGAGGATCTCCATCTTCAAATGGCTATAATGGTCAAGCAGGCATGTCTGGTGGATCAGGTATCGTTATTATCGAATGGTAGGAGGTTAAAAATATGCGATTTGCACAAATTTTATATGATAAAGCTCATTGGATATTTGAGGCGGAGGATAAACCTGAATGGCCACCGGGACCAGATGGTGAAGCAATTATCATTGTTGATATCACCACCATGCCTGAGGTGCAGGAGGGCTGGGATTATAATGCCGATACTGGCGAATTTGCTCCGCCTCCTACACCCGATCCCCAGCCCCTGCCGCCGGAGCCTGATTTCACGCCGGTCAGCCAGCCAATGGTGGCCGAAGACACAACGGCTCTGCAAGCTGAGGTAAAGGCATTAAGGGAGCAAATGTCAACGCTGATCAATCTGCTCCAGCAAAAGGGTGCCTAACTATAAAGCCTAACTATAAATCTAAACTAAATCTAAACTAAATATCAATACCTATTACAAGGCAGGATACTTAAACGGTCCTGCCTTGTTGCTGTAATTTAATAATGAGAGGCGGTCGAGACATGGACACAATCAAAAGTATCAAAATCGTAGTAACAGCGGTGGGAACGGCCATAGCAGCGCAGCTTGGCATATTGGCCCTGCCGGTTTTTACGCTGCTAGGGTTGAACATCACGGATTATGCCACGGCGATTTTGGCAGCGAAGAGCCGGGGCGAAAAGGTTAGCTCTGGAAAAGGCATTAGGGGGATCATCAAAAAGTTGGGTATGTACATCCTGGTGTGCCTGGGTGGCGTAGTCGATATCCTCCTGGCCCATGGTGGGGATAGTATTGGCCTTGTCTTGCCAGGGTCATGGATATTTGCGTCCTTAGTCGCAGTGTGGCTCATTTGCAATGAGCTGATCAGTATACTGGAGAATCTTATTGACCTTGGCACACCTATCCCGCCTTTTTTGATGCCGCTGGCCAGAAAGATTAAAGATACGATTGAAGCCAAAGGGGGTAGTAGCAATGGTTAAGCAGTATAGCCTTGTGAAGTTGGGCAGGGGTTATAAGCTATCCAAGAACATCACCCTGGGCGAATTTGCATCAAAAGGCGCAGATGGCTCCGAGCCAACCCTGGTCGATCCAGAGCTGATAGAAAAAATCCAGCAGATGCGTGATTTGTTGGGGGCCCCGGTCCATTTTAACTCCGGCTTTCGCACGGTAAAGCATAATGCGGCCGTAGGCGGTGTGGCCGGCAGCTACCACACTAAAGGCATGGCAGCAGACATCTGGTTTGGTAACACATTTGCCGATAGAATACCGGATGAAGAGGCTGCCCGGTGTGCCGAATATGTCAGCTTCGGCGGCATTGGGCTGTACCCTGGCCGCATCCATGTCGATACCCGGCCCGGGCGGTATCGTTACCGCAAGCCTGGTAAGGACTATATTACCGTAGCCGGCTTCCCGGGCTATGTGCCGCCGGCAGCGCCGGAACCGGAACCTATCGTTGATCCTGCTCCAGCCGCCGCTGTGCCTGTGCGTGTACTCTGTCGCTGTGGTGACCTGATTGAATCTCTGTAGGGCATACGCATTAACGGCAGTATTTATGGGCCTGTACGGCAGCTTTGCGAAAGCCTAGGCCATGTCGTAGAGTGGGATGGGGACAAAGTGACGGTAAAATAGGTGGACATAGCAAAGCCGCTTCCAGGTGTGATTTTTTGTCACGTCCGGAGGCGGCTTTTTTTGGTTGGCTTTTATTACCTCTTGCCCATCAGGGTCTTTTAATCGTATAATCGTTTCACCAAAACCAGAAATAACTTTCCGGAAAGGAGAGAATAATTTTATGATTATACCGGAACAACTGAAAAAGCCCTTGCGTCAACATTTGGAGGAGCTTAACATAGCAGCAGCTACCCGCCGATGGGACCAGATAAGAGAGGCCATGGATACGCTACAGTATGTGATAACCTGCGGGCAATCCTATTATGGCCTGTCGCCCAGTTTGGCGGTAAAGCAAAGCTTTGGCGAGTATCAGCTTGTGGACCGGCGAAGCGGGGCCGTGGTGGAGCTGTAGGGGGCTATTTAATTCCTTCGCCAACTTGGCACCATTTTGGCACCAAAATAGATGAGGAGAGAAATAGCAAGGACCAGAACAAAGATCAGAAGTTGAAAAAACCTAATAAAATCAAGGCTTTCGGGACATAGTATTAAATTATCTGAAAAACAAACTGATGCAATTTGTAAGACTTAAAATCCTGCGAGGGTTAAACCTCGTACCGGTTCGACCCCGGTCTCGGGCACTGCATACATAAAGGAAACCCTTGAGCAATCAAGGGTTTTTGCTTTTGTTGGACAATTGTTATTGGATTATTATGGGAACGCTGTAGCCGATGGAAACGCTGTTTTGGGGTTGGTTCAATGCATTATGGCAGTTTTATGGCAGTTTTTAAATCACTTTGCAGCCTTGATAGTAAAGGGCGAAGAGGCAATGGCTGCCTTTTTTTCGTGCTTTAAAACATGCCCATACGTGTCCCACGTCACAGCAGCAGTTTGATGCCCCGCCAACTCCTGCACTACGCTGACTCGTGTCTGGCGCATCATCTGGTAGGTGATAAAAGCGTGCCTAACGTCATGTAGCCGCATTTTAATACCGAATTCCCGGGAATACTCTGCCATCTTAGCAGAAAAGTAATCTGGGTTTGTGGGCTTGCCATCAGGATGACAGAATAAAAAATCCATGCCAAAATAAGCAGCACCGGCCGATATACGCTGACGCTGGATAATCAAGCCTACACGCTTTATATCGATGCATCGGTGACATCTGCACAGTGGTATAACGAGATACATATTATTGTCGATCGAATGAAGCCTGCAAACATCGTCTACATCAACCGCCCGCTGATCGAAATGGGCATAGCTGTGTCCGAGGAGATCAGGCACAGCGGAATAAATTATCAATATCAGCTGGGGACGAGATGGGTTTTAGGCAAGAACCCGTTTGCCCAGTTTGAGAACCTGGGAGTGATTAAAATGGCAGAGACAAAAAGCATAAAGCCACTATTTTTAAACGATCTGGCCAATTTCACAGCGGATGATGTTGCCACTGTATTAATTAACGATAGCCTGGTGGTTACCGATTTCGATCTAAAGGCTGCTGCTGACAGCGTAGCCAACATCGAATATTCGCTGCCGATAGGTGCTGCTGATGTCATTACGGACATTAAGCTGCGAAAGGCTGATGCGTCGGTGCTTACCGAGTCTGTGGTATACGTTCCGCTGACGACCGGTGCCGTAATCAAACACAAAATACCAATCAAGGAGGTAGTGGTAAATGGTTAACCCCTTGCCTGCAGACTTACCGGAAAACTGGTCGCTTGATCAAATCGTGTCGCCCTCGGGCACCGACGTGGGCCTGACGGCAAAACACGGCTATAACTATTTAATGAAGCAGGTCAACGATGCCCAGCGAGCGGTTAGTGATAAGACTGGGTATGGATTGGGCGAAGCGTCCAAAGATATCTCAAATCAAGACTGGCTGGATGTGTTATCTCAAAATGCGGGTGGATGGTACAGCGGCCACAATGTTACAAATGCTCCTACAACTGGTTTGGGCGGGACATTTTGGTACACCTTTATAGTTAGTCCGCTAAGCGAAGGCAATAAATACCAGACTTGCATTGCTACACATGTGTATTCCGGGAAAACATATACAGGGTATCGTTATAACGGCGTATGGGGCGGATGGTCAGAAATTGCGAAAACCTATACTTCGTTGGGCAGCATGGGGCTGTCCGATGCAAATATGAGCCCAAGCGATTTCGGGGCCAACGTGCTGGCCATGATTAATGCAACAGCCCATTACTCAGCGGCTAGATTTGTCGTCGGTAGTAGCTCTCCTAATTTGCTGGCAAGCATAAAAGCCTACCTGAATGACACCAACAATGATTATTTTTTTGAACTTTTCCGTTCCACGTCGGCCAGTCTTCCCAATAAAATTTTTATCGTGCGTAATCAGGCAAATTCTTTGCAACCGCTTTGGTACAGCACCTATGACGACGGACTACCGCCACCGATCAACCTGTCAACGGGATTTGTCAGCAAGACAGTAACAACCCCGCAAGACATAGCGGGTATGCTTAGGGCACCAATTGACGGTTTCTATGCAAAAAATGCCGGCACAGCGAACAGGCTTAACGGCGGTAGAGTTTTATTACAAAATTGTGTTGACAGCAAACTTGGTGGGTCCGGGCATTGCACCGTGGACAATTATAACGACATGATATATTTAGCTGTAGCTGGAGTTAGTAACAAGTCTATCTTTTTTAAGATGAGAGATTTGACAGGCTCTAGAGAGGCTTGGCACAGCGGCAATTTCCCGGTAGAGGAAGGGACATTTACACCACAATTTAATTTAGATACTATTAACGGCAACAGGTATGGGTACTATTACCGAAGGGGCAATCGTGTCTGTGTTGAATTTGGTTTAGAAGCCCAAACGAATCCCGGAACCGATAATACTATTGTAATAACTGGATTGCCTTTTGCACCTGCCTGGAATAGAAGACAATATCTTACGGCGTTTTGCCTCGTTTTGAATAGAAGTGGCTACCATCCGCAGGAAACACTTGTTTTTTCATTGGCTTCTGGTGAAATCGCATCGCACTTAACTAACGTGTCGCTAAAATACAGCGATTTTGCAACCGGAAACAGTATCTTTATACGCATCTATGGCGAGTATGCCATCGCATAATAAGGAGGCTTTTATGATGCAGACAGAAATCAAAACACGAATCAGTATAACCGATATAAACGCAGACGGTGACTGCTCTGTTTTAACGCAGCAGTATATTGCTGTCGCAGACCAGGAGCACATCATCAGCAATCACCGGGAGGCTCTTATCCCAGGCCAGTTCGACCGGGCGCAGGAAATATTACCGCCTAACCTCTTCGCCGCTATCCAGGCTATATGGACACTAGAGGTCATCGCTGCTTACGAAGCTAAGATTGCAGCAATTGAGGCAGCCATGGCTCCGCCTGCGCCTGAGCCGGAAGAACCAGAGGAACCAGCAATAGAGGAATAGCCACTTAAACATGTCAACCAATGTCACTTTCCCTTTTGCTATAGTAATGCCAAGCAAACCGGTGAGCTTGAGTATAAGAGCAGAAAGGAAAGAAGGGCATGGCAAGACATACAGAACATTACGGCCTTAATAAGCCTGAACCTAATGATTTTTATGATGTAGGAATAGGGAATGACAACTTAGATGTAATCGATGAGCTGATTAAAGGGAACGAGGATGCTATAGCAACCAAAGCATCCAAAGCCGTACCCGCCGCAGCTAACAACTTGGCCGGTCTGGCCCTTAGTGGTGATCCTGTTGACACAGGCATCCACAAAGACTTGGTAGGCCGGGTATATACCAGCCTGGCCAGCATGGGGCTGTCTGATGAGGATATGTCGCCAACGGATTTCGGGGCCAACGTGCTGGCCATGATTAATGCAACAGCCCAATATTCAACGGCTAGATTTGCCGTTGGCAGTGCATATCCCAATTTACTGGCAAGCATAAAAGCCTATCTGAATGACACCAACAATGATTATTTTTTTGAACTTTTACGTTCCACGTCGGCCAGTCTTCCAAATAAAATTTTTATCGTGCGTAATCAGGCAAATTCTTTGCAACCGCTTTGGTACAGCACCTATGACGACGGACTGCCGCCACCGGTAAATCTATCTACAGGATTTGTCAGCAAGGCGGCAATGGTTCCGCAGGAAGTGTCTGCACCATTGATAATAAGCTATCCACCAATTCCATATCTCGAATTAAAAGCCTCAGAGAGTTTTAAATCTACTTTTATCAAAAACGCAAACGGGGGTGCCGGAGTAGATTTAGGCACTTATATTACAGACAAAAATGGAGCAAACGAGACGTCCTTAATAGTATTTGCCAAAGAATCTAGGGTAGGATGCGTTTTTAATGGACTTAGCTACGACATGTGGCACGGAGGCAATTTTCCCAAGGATGCAATGACGAATTGGCCGCTAACTGTTGTCGGCAGTAATCAAGGCGCTGCTACAATATTGCACCAATATACTTACTACAAGCGGCAAGGGGACTTCGTATACATAAGTCTTAATGTGGGTTTTACTAGGGGCACCATGGACGGGAATGTACAGATACAAAATTTGCCGTATGTAGCCAAGCAAGGAAGGAATACCGTAAATTTTGGATATTTTGACAGAATTGGCACGATAACAAATCTACAGGGAAACATTGGCGGATATGAAAATTATATGGCGCTTAGGTATAATGGCAACACCGCTGTCACAAGCACTATGATTAGTCTTACGGAACAAGCAATGATTCAGGGAAGCGCAATCTACGAAATTGCATTATAAGCATAAGGAGGATAAGCATGGAAATCTTTAAGAAAGAACACATATCCGATATTACCCCGGAGGGAATTTGTCATGTATCCACTAGGTATTACACGATGGTTGGCGAATATGAGGTATCCTTATCAGGCCATCCGGATTATCGAGATAGTGGTACAAGCTATACGCCATTACAACAGGAAAAGGCGGGGGCTGATGTTGATCCTGAAACATTCCGCCGCTTACAGGCGATCTGGACGCCGGAAGTCATCGCCGCATACGAAGCCAAGATTGCGGCAATGCAGGCAGCCATGGCTCCACCTGCGCCGGAGCCGGAAGAACCAGAGCAAACCGAAAATGACTAAGTAAGCCGCCTTCGGGCGGTATTTTTATTATAGAGAGGCGGTCGAGACATGGACACAATTAAAAGCATCAAAATCGTAGTAACGGCGGTGGGGACGGCCATAGCAGCGCAGTTGGGGGTATTGGCAATCCCCTTATATATACTGCTGGGGCTGAATATTACGGATTATGCCACGGCTATCATGGCAGCTCCTCACCGTGGTGAAAAGGTTAGCTCGGATAAAGGTCTGGCGGGTATCAAGAAAAAAATCAGCATGTACATCCTGGTTTGCCTGGGCGCAGTGGTTGATATCTTGCTGACCTATGCGGCAGGGGTGGCCGGGATCACGCTGCCGGCAGCCTGGGTGTTTGCCTTGCTTGTGACGATCTGGCTTGTTTGCAATGAAGTGATTAGTATATTGGAAAATCTTATTGATATTGGCGGGCCGATACCGCCTTTTTTAATGCCTATCGTGCAGCAGATTAAGAAAACGGTAGAGGCAAAGGCAGAGGAGGGGCGAAGGGATGGTTAAGCAGTATAGCCTTGCCAAAGACGGTAATAAAAAGCTTTCGGCCAACTTCACAGTGCGGGAATTCGCCTGCAAGGACGGCAGCGATTTAATCCTTATCGACGATGCCTTGGTGGACGTATTGCAAAAAATCCGTGACCATTTCGGCGTGCCAGTGACGATCACCAGTGCATACCGCACTGCTGCCCACAACGTCAAAGTAGGCGGTAGCCCAAGCAGCCAGCATTTGCAGGGGACGGCGGTTGATATCACGTTACCCGGCATCAGCCCGCTGGCCGTGGCGCAGTACGCCGAATACCTGATGCCCGGCAGCGGCGGCATAGGTGTCTACGGTACCTTTACGCACGTCGATGTCCGGCAGAACCGTAGCAGGTGGGATCAGCGGTCTGGCAGGCAGTAGTTGCAGGGTGGCCAGGCTACCAGGCCCCGGAGCCTGTTGTTGATCCGGCGCCGGCAGAGGCCGTCCCGGTGGAGTTGCTTTGCCGGTGTGGGGGCTTGATTGCTACCGTCGAGGGGGTAAGGCTTGACGGCGCCGTTTATGTGCCTGTGAGGCAGCTTAGTGAGGCCCTGGGCTATGTCGTAGAGTGGGATGGCAGCAAGGTAACAGTAAAATAGAGATGGTTATACCAAAGCTGCTTCCAGGCGCTTAGTACGAGCGTATCCGGAGGCGGCTTTTTTTGTTTTGAAACATGTCAACCAATGTCACTTAGGAATATGATAGCGTAATAAATAAGAAATGCTAAAAGAAAGTAAGGTTTTCAGGTTAGATGAATGTGTGGCCGGAGGGAAAATAAGTATAGGCAAGACACAACAACAGGATCAATGTGTTCTAATACTACCAGTATAGCTTTAGATCAAATTTTCAAGAAGGTGATTATTTAAGATGATTATTCAGACTTGTGATTAAAAGGTAAATGGGGTAATATTACTAATAACTAGGTGCGTGCGTTTTTCTGGAGGTGATTTGCATTAAGATTAAAAGCGTTGAATATAATATATGGCTTGAGCGTAGAAATGTAAAAAACCTTCGGAGGAGAAGCAAGCATAAAGAAAAGATTAAAGGGAAAAAGAAAAGGCGATTGCAATTAAAAATACAAACGAGGAGATCGGCAGAATACGACAAGAAGTATAAACGGTATGAGTTTTGTGCACCACAGAATTTCTCATTTATGAAAAATCCAAAGGAAACTATTGATTTTTTTTACAAAGTGATATCCTTCATATCTAGCGACTCTAACTATGGAAAGCACTTATTCTTCGATATCAGCCGTATACAGAATTTAAGCATAGACGCCTTGATGTATTTACTGGCCATTATAAAGAATTTAAGAAGTCATTATAGAAAGTATACTTTTTCCGGAAATGAACCTCAAAATGAAAAAATAAGAAAAATGTTTAAGGAGTCTGGTTTTTATAATTATGTGGGTTATAACGGAAATGAGCCATTAACTAGAAGTAAAGACAACATTCAAATTTTATGTGGAAATAATGCTGACCCTAAATCGGCAAAAACTATCCTAGACTACGTGTCGGGCATAACGTCAAAGAAACAAAGAGAACTTTCGTATTTATACGATATTATAGTTGAATTAATGTCTAACACCTATTCACATGCGTATCAAGGAAAAAACTTAGCATTATTAAGGAATTGGTATTGCTTTATTGAGTATAATAAAGACGAAAATAGATTAGTGTTTTCTTTTCTAGACACTGGAGAAGGTATACCTAAGACAGTAAGAAAGAAATGGAAAGAGAAACTCGACTTTTTGGGTATAATTAAGGAAAGTGAATATGTAATATCGGCCTTATCTGGGGATTTTAGAACTAGTACTAATGACAAAAAACACGGAAAAGGACTTCCTGCAATAAAGAAATATTGCAACGATGGTCTAATTTCAGAGCTGCGAATACTCTCCAGTCGAGCGTTTATTCGTGTCACCGAAAGAGAATTGGAGAGTGAAGAGTTAAATGCCGCTTTAGTGGGAACAATATTTAACTGGAGCATATATGTATAAAAATGCTATTTAAGAAAGGTGTTGAGCAAAATGGAAATATCTATTGTGAAGGATTTTACCGACACTCCTGGCGCACGATATAGAGAGCAGGGTGATTTCTCCGGGCAGCAGTTCAGGGAAGAAGTGCTCTTGCCTATGTTTGAAGAAGCTGAGAAAAATAAAGAAAAGCTAAACATAAACCTCGATGGTGGGTATGGTTATCCTACGTCTTTCTTAGAAGAGGCGTTTGGGGGCTTATCTCGGCTGAAAGGGAAAGACAAAGTGTTATCTATATTAAGTTTTACCTCGGAAGACGAACCTGCATTAGTTGATGCAATAAAAAAATATATTCTAAATGCAGATAAGTAGGTAATTTATATATGGATGATAAAATTAAGAGAATAGGCAAGAATATTGCCATAGGTTTTTTCATTTTAGTTGTTGTTATTGTGATAATTTTCAATATTAAAAACAATACCGAATTCTGGTCTTATTCTTTCACTAATGTCGTGTCCACTGTGATAGCAGTTGTTGTGGCGTATTGTTTTGTCCAAGAGAAAAACAATGAAAGAAAAATGAAGGAGAAGGCTGATCAACTAATAGAAAAAGTGGAGGAGATGGTTCTAGCGGAGGATTTTTATAATATCTCTGCTGATGCCGACATCCAAATTTTAATGCTAAATATCAGAAGGTTAAAGAATAAGATGAAGCTTCTAGAACAATGCGCCGAAAAACTAAATTTTGTTAGCGATATAGAGTATATAAGCAAACAGGTAGAGAATTATGATGAGATGGTTGGAGAACATATATCTGACTTAGGGCAGTTGAGCGATGCTAGTAAAAAAATGCAAAAAATTGCACATAATATTGAGCAAAGATGCGAAACGATTAAGATAAACCTGTGTGGGTTTTGCAAGATAGTTGATAAATAAGCGCTGCGTCAATCCTATTACGGCCTGCCGCCGGGCCTGGCGGTGAAGCAAAGCTTTGGCGAGTATCAGCTTGTAGACCGGAGGAGTGGGGCTGTGGTGGAGTTGTAAACCTTCGGCGTTATGGCAGTTTTGTGGCAGATTTCATGATTTATTACCCTATGATTATTTTCACCGCACGGCAAGATTGGCTTAAAATATGAGTTTCTCAATATTATTATACTAATAAAAGATGTACTAATCAGGGCTTAAAATCCTGCGAGGGTTAAACCTCGTACCGGTTCGACCCCGGTCTCGGGCACTAAGGAAATAAAGGAAACCCTTGAGAAATCAAGGGTTTTTTGCTTTTGTTCGACAATTTTTCAGACCATTACCAGTATTGATATAGGTAGCACTGACGGTCCCTTTTTATTGTTTTTCGGCTTATCTTGTGCTATTATATGGATGGCGTTACCAGTGTGTACGGTAGGCGGTTAGCCCCCTTGAAAGGGGGTGGTGCCCATGAATGTGTCATATGCAGAATTGTTTCAATTTTGCCTTGTCCTCATTGGCCTTGTGGCTCTGGTTATCCAGATACACAAAAAGAAATAGCCGCCAACTTTCCCGAGCCACGGCTATTCCTTAGCTAAAACTGGGGCAACCGTCTACCGGTAACGCCCTTTTTATGTTTCCATTATAGTCGTATTTTATGCAATTGTCAAAGGCAAAGTGCAATGTTGTGCAATAGGTCAATCTCTCAAATCGAGGTTTCTTTATTTCTATTTTTGTTTGGAGAAATATATGAATTGGTTAATGGTGATTCTGGGCATTGGTATCGCAATATACTCCATATACAATTTAAAAATACTGAAGCGTGGTGAGATTTATGGAAGGAATAAATTATTCTACATTTCATATGCCGTACTGGGAGTTTGCAGTGCTGCAGCAGGTGCCGCTGTATTTAGCGGCCAAACAAATAAATATTTAATTTGGGCAATGCTTGTTTTACATATTATTGCATTATTTCTTGTGCCTAAGAAAAGGTGATATTGCCCGGTAATATCGGTAAGAGGGTCAGTAAATTTGCTCATAACCGGAAAATCTGCTCAGGTTCAAAGTAAATAACTTTGGCTGGAGGTGAGAGACATGTCTAATAAAATAGATATCATATTGCGGAGAGAACGGCCGGAAGACTATAGAGCAGTTGAAGAATTGACCAGGGAGGCCTTTTGGAATCATCATGTGCCGGGTTGTGATGAACATTATCTCCTGCATATTATGAGAGACGCCGATTGCTTTATACAAGAACTGGATGTGGTTGCAGAAGCCGGGGGAAAAATCGTTGGCAATATTGTTTACACCAAAGCAATCATATTGGATGACGACGATAAATCTCATGAAGTGATTTCATTTGGTCCCCTTTCAGTTCTACCCCAGTATCAAGGCAGCGGTATTGGGAGTGCCCTCATCGAATTTACCAAAAACGCAGCCAAAGAACTTGGACATAGAGCAATTTTGATTTATGGAGATCCCTTATACTATAGTAGGTTTGGTTTTATAGCGGCCGAGAGTTTTAAAATCGCAACGGCTGATAATATGTATATGCCTGCATTACAAGCATTGGAGCTGGTTCCCGGAGTCCTGTCAAATATAGAGGGCAGATTTATGGAAGACGAGATTTATAATGTGAATGAATTGGCTGCGAAGGCCTTTGACAGGGATTTTGCAGAAAAAGAGTTGCGGAATGATTTGCCTTCACAGGCAAGATTCCGCTATTTGTCCGGCATAAGGATTGGCAAAGAAAGACCGTATGAATAAGCAGACCTGCAATATTGTCAAGCTGTTATATATCAAGACCAGGAACGCTATTGGGTAATTGAATCCCGGGAAGAGCATACTAATTCCTTGCTTCTTAATACAACAATCCAAAAAATTATAGAAACCAATGGTGTTGAGCTCAAAATAAAGAACTATAAAGAAGTTACGATTTTGTACGAATAAGCAGCCTGGCGGTCAAGCTTAATCTGTAGGAGCTGTGTAGCCTGAGTTCCCGCAAAATTAAACCATACATCGAGAAAAGATGCCAATGATCAGGTTTGTCTTGCCAAGCTTGACTCGGAATTCGCTTTCATCTGCTCTGTAGGTTTTATCCGCCCCCCCTGTGCAAAAATGCAGGTTTGTATCCAATAAGAGCGCCAGTTGAGCAAAAATGCAGGTTTGTAGACACCCCCTAGAATTATGGCGGACCCCAAAACAGGTGGAAAGGTATGCCTCGACTATATCTAGTGTCCTGGCAGAAACGAGTTCGCTACCAAACTGCTAAAAGTGCTTAAAGCGTTCTCCTATTTCCTCTGACAGGGGTTCTAGACGTAGACAAACTTGCAATTTTGCACAGAGGGGGACCTATAATAAGCTAACCACCCCCAGCCGGTGAGGGGGTACCTATTTCTTTCCATTAGGGATAGGCCAATATAGTTTGAACCCCCCCTTATTCGCCGGCGAATCAGCGTAGGGGAGCGGAAATAACCAAAAATGCAAGTTTAAAGTGTCCGGATTTTTTTTGAATAAAGTTAAATATCATCTTTACTCTGTGGCTCTGGTTATCCAGATACACAAAAAGAAATAGCCGCCCGCTTCTCCAAGCCACGGCTATTTCTTAGCTAATCCTAGGGGCTAACCTTCTGCCGGTAACGCCCTTTTTATGTTTTCATCATAACCATATTTTATACGATTGTTAAAAGGAATGTGCTACAGGCCCCCTTAGAGAGCCGTTTACCTATCGCTGATTAGGCCCTTATATTATTTACCGCTGAGGGCTTCCTCCATGATATGCGGGTCGTCGAAACTGCGGGCGGTGGCTGCCGCTTCGGCGGTGGCATTTAAGGCCCGGCGGGCTTTTACCGCATCACCAAAGGCAAACCAGGGGATGCCCAGCTTCCGGCAGGTTTTTTCTAATTCCGAGGAATCCCGGGATTTGGCGCCTATTGCGATAACGGCGGCGTCACAGGGGACTTCCTCCAGCTTGCCTTCCCGCTCAATGACTACGGCCCCTTCTTTGATTTCTATGCATTTGGCATTGGTGATCATTTCAATCTTGCCAAAAAGATTGGTCATTACGGCAGCTTTACGGGTGTCGCCCAAGTCGGCGGCCACCTCAGGCAACATCTCCAGGATGGTGATGGTGGCGCCTTTTTCCCGCAGATATTCGGCAACCTCCAGACCGACCAGGCCGCCGCCAATAACGACCACCTTGCCCGAAGGCTGGCTGCGTCCGTCCAGAACGTCGTGACTGTCGCAGACAAAGGGCAGATCCGCCCCCGGTACCAGCAGAATGCTGGGAACGGAGCCAATGGCGCAGAAAACTGCGTCAGGCTGCAGCTTTTTAATTATCTCCGGCGTCGCCGGCGTTTTGAGATGAATCTCCACACCCAGCTTTTCCGCCTGCCGCCCCATATGGATGGCGGCTTCTTTCATTTCCAGCTTGCGGGGGGCCTCGCCGGCCAGCAGGAACTGGCCGCCCAGCCGGTTGCCGGCTTCAAAGAGAATGGGATTGTGACCCCGTTTTTTCAAGGTGATGGCAGCCTCCAGGCCGGCAGGACCGCCGCCGGCAATCAGGACGGTTTTGGGCCACAAAGCGGGCTTTAGCACATATTCTGTCTCCCGGCCTACTGCGGGATTGCGCAGACAGGTAATATGGGGGCTATTCTTATTGGCAAAGCCGTCGTAGCAGCCTTGATTACAGCCGATGCAGCGGACGATATCATCCACTTCCCCGGCCTGGGCTTTGTTGCAGAATTCGGCGTCGGCAAGCTGGGCCCGGCCCATGACCACCATGTCCACTTTATCGGCGGCCAAAATATCCTCAGCCTGCTGTGGATCATTGATGCGGCCTACGCCGATGGTAAACATGCCGGTTTCCTTCCGGATACGGGAAGCGTTTTCGATATTAAAGCCCCGGGGCAGATCCAGGGGCGGTACCTCAAATTGGATGGCAGGCCCTACAATATTGCCCCGGGAGACGTCTAAGGCGTCCACACCGGCTTCGCCGGCCAGCTTGCAGAAAGCGATGATATCCTCGATGGTCAGGCCGCCTTCCAGGAAATCGTCGTGGGCGTCCACCCGCATCAGGATAGGAATTTCCGGCGGCATATTTTGCCGCACAGCCCTTACTACGGCCAGGGGAAAGCGTACCCGGTTTTCAAAGGAGCCGCCATACTCATCGGTGCGGTGGTTAAAATAGGGGGAGAGGAAGCTATGAATCATATAATTATGGGCAGCATGGATTTCCACGCAATCAAAACCGGCCTCGGCCGCCCGGCGGGCAGCGGCGCCATAGCATTCTACAATTTCTTCGATCAGGCTTTTTTCGGCGGCGGGAAGAGTTATCTCGGCGGATATCGGCATAGGGCTGGGCAGGATAATCTGGCAGGTCTCGTCAAAGCTGGCGGCCAGGCCTCCTTGCCAAAGCTGCAATCCGGCTTTGCCCCCTGCCTGGTGGATAGCGCCGGTAAGCTTCTTTAAACCAGGGATGTATTTATCGCTGCAGATAGCGACAAATTTCCGGGGAGCAGAAGGGCAGTGGATACTGGCTACCTCCACCATGTTGAGACCGCAGCCCCCTCTGACCCGGGCCACGTGGTAATCAATCAACTGCTGGCTAACCGTGCGATCCTCATTTGCAAATTTTGTACCCATGGCAGGCAGCATGATGCGGTTTTTCAGCTTCATTTTGCCGATAGCAACGGGGGAAAATAACTTAGGAAATGCCATAAACTTCATCCTTTCTTTGGGGAAATTGATTGGTATCCGGCATCTTAACAAAGCCAATGGGATAAAGCCGATGTGGCTGGCCCACAGCTTATGAATAGTATGACAGACAAAGGAAGATTTATCTAGTCATTTTTTGTTATTTGCCGGTAAACTATGCATTCAGGTATTCTTGCCGCCTCAACTATGCAGCGGAACCAATCCATAGTATAATTAAATAAAAGCGACGGAGAGGAGAGTGCCTATGAAAATCATTTATCACGGCCATGCGGCTTTCAGCTTGATCACCGGCGATTTTCACCTTATTATCGATCCTTTTCTCAATGGCAATCCTTCGGCCAAAATCAAGGCTGAGGATGTCCACCCCAGCCACATTCTGCTGACCCACGGTCACAGCGATCATTTAGGAGATGCTCTGGAGCTGGCCGCCGCCAATCAGGCGCTGATCATCGCTCCTACGGAACTGGCTAATTGGTGTGCCGCCAAGGGAGTCCAAAGCCATGGCATGTATATGGGCAGAATGAAATTTCCTTTTGGCTGCTGCTTAATGGTTCCGGCTTTTCACGGCTCTTCCATAAAAGATAATGGCCAGACCCTTTACGGAGGCCTGGCCTGCGGTTACGTGCTGGAGTTAGAGGGCAAAATAATCTATCATGCCGGGGATACCGGTATATTCGGCGATATGGCTAATCTCAGCCGCAGGGCAAAAATTGATTGTGCGCTCTTGCCTATCGGCGGCAATTATACCATGGACCCCATCGACGCTTTAGCCGCTGCCAAGATGATCGGAGCAGCTCTAACCATTCCTATGCACTATAATACTTTCCCCATAATCCGCCAGGATCCTCATGCTTTTGTGGATAGGCTCGGCAAGCAAGGCCTGGCAGGCCAGGTTCTTGAACCGGAAAAAAGCATAGAGCTGTAGAATACATAAAGCGGCAATAACGCCAGGGCTGTCATTAGATTGTCATAGGCTGTCATTAGGTTGTCATAGGCTGTCATGAGGCGGGGGTATACCCTGCCTTTTCTATTGGCTCATGACAAGCTGGCTTGCCGGTACTACCGCTGTGGCGCCATCCAGGGTTTTCACCAGGTATTCATGCTGGCTGCTATAAAAGGGAGCCTCCAGCTCCTGGGCAAGATCCTGCAGCAGCAATACAGGAATGGAGTTGCTGTCCGCCTTGGGCCGCCAGGCCCCTTCACCGATGCCAAAGGCCAGGTAGGCAGGATAAAAAGTGTATTGTTGACGAATAGTCCTGCCAAGAGACGGCAAAGGTTTAAGGTTGCCGGTGCTGTCCCGCCGGAGGGCCGGTTCTGCCCCTTCAAAATATTCCTGGTAGCCTTCAATTTCCAAAGACAGGTCCCTGCCTTTGATCTGGTATTGCTGCCGGGCGGTAATCCAAATTTTCTCCTGGGGAAAAGATAGCTGCCAGCGGGTATTGGTTTGAAAAACTTGCTGCAGCTTATTATCGTGCCACAACCAAAGGGAGAAACGCTCCACTGATGAAAAAGCGCCCATACTCTCATCATGATCTTCCCAAAGAGCAATCAGCTCGGGGGGAAGATGGTTTTCCGAAGAAGCGGCAAAAGGCCAGGAGGCCATGTGCTTAATCGGCAGTAGATTTTTTTCCGCATAAAAGAAGGTATAGCCTTGGCGGCCGGGCTCCAAAAGGCAGAGATAACCCTGTTCCGGAGCTAAAGACAGAGCCACGGCTACCAAAGCCTCTTCCGGCTGTGCCCCGGCCTGCAAAGGCAGTCTGAGGGCCTGAATATTCCATTGCTCCCCGGCCAGCTCCGGCTGCAGCCTTTCGGCCAGGGCCTTGGCAGTAAGGGCCAGGGCATCCCGGCGCAGGCTTTCCTGGCTGCTGAACAGCATCTGCACCTGGACCTCCGGCAGCGTAAGCAACGGCGGCGCTAAGCGAAAAACAGCAAGAGAGGGATCCAGACCCTGAGGTAATTGCTGGGGCAATAAGGCTGCCGCTGCCAGCAGGCAGAAGAAGGTGCCGAGACGCAGTCCCAGTTTGAGGGCAGACCCATATTGGCGGAAGAACATAGTTATTGCCGCTCCTTCCCATATTAATGAAATGAATGCTTGCAAAAATCAAGAGGAAAAGTTAGTATTATAAGATGATTATCGAATAGGGGGGCAATAGAAATGGAGACAAAACGGGTTATTGTCACGGTTATCGGTAAAGACCGTGTAGGTATAATCGCAGCAGTTGCAAAAACCTTGTCGGAAAATCAGGTAAATATTCTTGATATCAGCCAGACAATCTTGCAAGAATTCTTTACCATGATGATGATTGTGGATATCTCCCAAAGCCGGCTGGGAATACAAGAACTTCAGGATATCTTAGGGGAGCTGGGCAAAGAAATCGGTATGCAGATTCAGGCTCAGCATGAGGATATTTTTCGTTTTATGCACAGAATATAATTCTAATGTGATAATCCATTGTATGCAGAAGGAGTCAGTGATATGGCCTTGAATTATACAGCAGAAGAAATCATGCAGACCATTCGGATGGTGCAGTCGGAGAATCTGGACATTCGCACCATCACTATGGGCATCAGTCTGAGGGATTGCGCCCATGAGGATATGGCTGTCTGCTGCCGGAAGGTTTATGATAAAATAACCCGCAAAGCAGAAAAATTAGTTGAGACGGGAGAGGCTATCTCCCGGGAATACGGCATACCTATTATTAATAAGCGAATCGCCGTCACCCCCATAGCTATGGTGGGAGAGGCCTGCAGCGGCGGCAGCTTCGTGGAGCTGGCCAAAGCTATGGATAAAGCGGCGGAGGCTACCGGCGTTAATTTTATCGGCGGCTTTTCCGCTTTGGTTCATAAAGGCTATACCAGTGGCGACCGGAGATTAATCGAGGCCATCCCCGAGGCCTTGGCCGTGACAGAGCGTGTTTGCTCTTCGGTAAATATCGGCACCACAAAAGCCGGCATCAATATGGATGCCGTAGCGCAAATGGGCCATATTATCAAGGCGGCGGCAGAGCTTACCAAAGAGCGGGACGCTATCGGCTGCGCCAAGCTGGTGGTTTTCTGCAATGTGCCGGAGGATAATCCTTTTATGGCCGGCGCTTTCCATGGCGTAGGCGAGCCGGAAACCGTCATCAATGTAGGCGTGTCCGGTCCCGGCGTAGTATTGGCTGCTATCCGCAACCATCCGGAATGGGATTTCAGCACCCTGGCCTCTATTATTAAAAGAACGGCTTTCAAAATCACCCGGATGGGCGAGTTGGTAGGCCGGGAAGCCGGCAGGAGGCTAGACGTGCCTTTTGGCATCGTAGATTTGTCCCTGGCTCCTACACCGGCCATTGGAGATAGTGTGGCGGATATCCTGGAAGCTATGGGCCTGGAGCGGGTTGGCGGCCACGGCACCACAGCGGCCCTGGCTATGTTGAATGACGCCGTCAAAAAAGGCGGAGCTATGGCTTCTTCTCACGTCGGCGGCTTATCGGGGGCCTTTATCCCCGTAAGCGAGGACGCCGGCATGATCCGGGCAGTGACAGAAGGCGCTTTGAGCCTGGATAAGCTGGAAGCCATGACCTGTGTTTGCTCCGTAGGGTTAGATATGTTTGCCGTTCCGGGGGATACTACGGCAGAAGTGCTGTCGGCCATCATTGCCGACGAAGCCGCCATCGGCATGATCAATAAAAAGACTACGGCCGTCCGGGTAATTCCGGTACCGGGAAAAAAGGTAGGCGATGAAGTGGAGTTTGGCGGTTTGCTGGGCCGGGCGCCCGTTATGGCTCTGCATACCTATGACCCCGCCGTGTTTATTGGCAGAGGCGGCAGAATTCCGGCCCCCATTCATGCTCTGACCAATTAAAATCAGAGTAAGTTGGACAGAGCCAAGATGCGTTGATTATTCAGAAGGTAAGGCCGGCGGGAAGGAAGGGAAAATGGATCAAAAAAAGAGCCCTTTGGAAAACGAGGCAGCCTTATTGGCGGAGATGGAAAAAGCTTTGCAGGATAAAATCTGTGTAGCCCCTGTAAATGCTTTAAAAAAAGCGGAAGAACAAGTTGAAGCGGAGAGCAAGGCCGTAGAGGAACAGCGAGCGGTGGTAGATAAAGCCATCGGCCAGTTGGAAGCCTTTGCCCTGCGCCTGGAGCAGAGCAAGATTGCGGAGTACATGGATTACCTCAGCAAACCCGGCCGTCTGATCCGGATGAATTTCCTGATGGGGGCTGCCCGGGGGTTCGGTTTTGCCGTAGGCCTTACGGTTCTCGGCGCAGTAATTATTTACTTTTTGCAGTACCTGGTCCGGCTTAATCTGCCGGTGATCAGCAAATTTATTGCAGATATATTTGTATTGGCCAATCAATATTTGGAGTACCGGCGATGATGATGGAAAGCAGAAGCATAAAATACGGCAACAAAAGAAAAAGTGACGCTAAAGGCAAAATTGGCTTTTTGCTTGGCGCCCTCTTCGTTTTGCTTGCCGATCAAATCAGCAAATATGCTGTTCTTACGAATATGGAACTTTATGAGACGATCCCCGTAATCCCCGATTTTTTTCATTTGACCTACATTTTAAATAGCGGCGCTTCTTTCGGCATGCTGCAGCAGAGAACAATGCTATTTATCCTATTGACCAGCTTGGTGATTCTCTTCATGGTCTGGATGGTCTTTTTCTGGCAGGGTCTGGACAAACCTATCAGGATTTTGTTGGGATTTATTGCCGGCGGTGCTTTAGGCAATCTGGTGGATCGTATCCGTTTTGGGGCTGTGGTGGATTTTGTGGATTTCCGGGGCATTTGGCCTTATATATTTAACGTAGCGGACGTGGCGGTGGTTTGCGGCGGCATCCTTTTGGCCATTATATATATGTATGCAGAATGGGAAAAGGGTAGCGGCAAGCCGAAACATTGACGATTGGTAAAGGAGAAAAATTTGCTGGAGAGTATGGAAAGCAATTGTACATTTGCGGTGGAAGCAGAAGATGAGGGTCAAAGAGCCGACGTTTATCTGGCTTCTATGCTGCCGGATTTTAGCCGCAGCCGTATCCAGAGCCTGATCAAAAGCGGCGATATCCTGCTCAATGGCCAGGCTATTAAAGCCGGCAAAAAGCTGGAGGAAGGGGACGAGCTTTCTTGCCGTATTCCCGCCCCGGCCCATTTGCAGGTTGAGCCCTACCCCATGGAGCTGGCTGTCGTCTATGAGGATGCTTCTATCCTGGTGATCAACAAACCTCAAGGCTTAGTGGTTCATCCTGCCCCCGGCAGCCCCGAAAAAACCCTGGTTCATGGCCTCTTGGCTCATTGCCGGGACCTATCCGGCATCAACGGCGTCTTGCGGCCCGGTATTGTGCATAGATTAGATAAAGATACCTCGGGCCTCTTGGTGGTAGCTAAAAACGATGCCGCCCACAGAAGTCTGGCGGAGCAGATCCAAGCCAGAACCATGAAGCGGCAATACCTTGCCCTGGTATGGGGTACTATCGGTGAACCGGCAGGCATTATTGAGGCGCCCATCGGCAGAGACCCTAAGGACCGCCAAAAAATGGCGGCCATTGCCGGCGGCAAGCCTGCCACCACCACCTATACGGTTTTGGACCGGCTGGCGGATAAAACGGCGGTGCAATGCGATTTGCATACGGGGCGCACCCATCAGATCCGGGTGCATCTGCGGTTTTTGGGCTATCCGGTAGTCGGTGATACTAAGTACGGCCGCCGCAAGGACGATAGCCTGTGGCCCGGTCAGGCTCTCCACGCCTGGAGTCTGGAGCTTTGCCATCCGGTAAACAATGAAGTAATGAAGTTTTTTGCATCTGTACCTGATTATTTCCGTAATGCCTTAGAAAGAGAAGGAGCAGTCAATACCTTGGCAAGAATGAAGGAGCTAGAGGCGGCGGAGCCGGCCAAAGGAAAGGAATAATTACAAATGGATATTGAGAGGCAAAAGAGATTCATCATTCAATTTATTTATTGGCTGTTGGCTGCAGGTATCGTTTACGTTTTGCTGAAATATGCCGTGCCTTTACTGATGCCTTTTGTCATTGGCTCCCTGGTGGCTATTATATTGCGGCCCCTTACGGAGTGGCTGGCCAGGGTAACCAGAATTAACCGCAAGGTCATGGCCATTTTGATCCTTTTGCTTTTCTATGCCACCATGGGTATATTGCTTTTCTTATCCGGCGCCAAAATTGTAACTCTGGTCAGAGGCTTCATCGTCACCATACCCAATTATTACATTTTCAATATCGAGCCTGCCTTGCAGAAGTTATTTTATGATCTCACCCTTTTGCTTAACAATCTGGATCCTTCCCTTCAGGCCACTATTCAGGGCCTGGCCGGCAATGTCATTTCTTCCTTGGCCAATATGGTGACTTCCTTTTCCAGTTCGGCCTTAAATTGGCTGACCGGTTTTGCCGGGGCCGTGCCGGGCTTCATGATCAATTTTATCTTTACTATTGTTACATCTTTTTTCCTCTCCATAGATTTTCCCGTGGTCAAAACCTTTATTTTGCGGCAACTGGGTGTCCGGCAATTGCAGATCCTGCGGATGATCAGGGACAATGCCTTAGGTGCCATAGGAAAATACATCAAAGCTTACGCCATGCTGATGACCTTGACCTTTGTGGAGCTTGCCATAGGAATGTGGCTGGCCGGCGTTCACCGGCCGGGATTGGTTGCCTTGGGGATTGCCATATTCGATGTTCTGCCCGTACTGGGTACCGGCGGCATTTTGGTGCCTTGGGTGATCATTGATCTGATTATCGGCAATACGGCAAGGGCCGTCAAAATATTGATTCTCTATGCTGTGGTGACTACGGTCCGCAATACCCTGGAGCCTAAAGTAGTAGGGGAGCAGATCGGTCTTCATCCATTGATTACGTTGCTATGCATGTACATTGGTACCTCTCTCTTTGGCATGGTAGGGCTTTTAGGCTTGCCCATAGCGGCCACCATAGCCAAAAACCTCAACGATAACGGCACCATCAAACTATTTAAAAGATAAGGCGGCGTTATATAACGCTAAGAGCATGAGTAACAATCAGCGAACACTGTGGGAAGGCGTCTGAAGAAAAGGCCATGCCGGCTATAGCGAACATTCGTAGCCTGCTAAATTTCCTTGATCAATAGATCATTTAGTAATTTAGCAGGCGGAGAGTGAGCGTAGCTGATTTGGCCTTTTTGCAAAGCCGTCCTTCTTGCTTACCGATTGTTTACTCATGCATTTGTTTTGGCGTTATGATAATAGCCGCTCTATTTCCTCTTCATCGGTGGTGACGTAGATGGTCTGGTATTGCTCATAAAGAACCATGCCGGGCTTGGCGCCTTTGGGCTTCCAGACGTTTTGCCTTTTAGCAAAGTCCACAGCCGTCCGGCCGGCGGCTTTGGCTTGGGAATGCCAGAGGCAAATCTTGGCCGCCGCTTCAATAACCCGCTCCGGAATGTCCAGCTTGTCGGGATTGCGGATGATCACATGGCTGCTGGGGATTTTTTGGGCATGGAGCCAAAGATCGCCGCTTTTGGCCACTTTCATAGTCAAGTGATCGTTTTGACGGTTGTTATGACCGTAAAGAATAGTAAAACCTTCGTAAGACAGAGAACCTAAGGAAGGTTCCTTAGTTTTGTCCGCAGTTTTATGGCCGGCGTTTTTAGCGCCGGTTTTTTTGTTGGCGTTCTTATTGCGGCTCCCTTTTTGGCGGTCTTCTTTATCGGCGGACTTGATATAGCCGGCCTCCTGCAGCTCGCTCCGCACCTCCGCCAATTCCGGCAGGCCGGTCACGGTGGTCAGAGACAGGGCCAGGCTGTCCAAATAAGCCAGCTCCTCCATGGTTTCTTCATAGTAGATACGGGCTTTCTCCGCCTTTTGCCGGGCCTTCTGATAGCGGTGGAAATAAGCCTGGGCATTTTCCAGGGGACTTAGCTGAGGATCCATGGGTATGGTCACCGTCTTGCCTTCGGGATCATAGAAATCTGTGACCGCAGCCTCCGGGCCCTGTTTTAGCTGGTAGTGGCTGGCCATTAGAAGCTGGCCGTGAAGCTGCCATTTTTGGGCTTCCTGACCCTCCAGTACGGCTTCTGCCTGAAGACCCGCTTTTTTGCGGCAGCGCTCTTGCTCCCGGCGGATGATTTGCTCCAGATCGCTTTGCTTTTGGCGGAACAGGTTAGCGGTGCCCCGGCCCCGGAAATAAGCATCCAGCATTTCATTGAGGGAGGAAAACCTTTGGCGCTGCTTTTCCGGATACAAGGTGAGGGCTATAGCGGAAAAATCTTTGGGCGTACCGCTTTGACCGGGCAGAACAGCCTGGCTGAATTGACCGGGCTGTCCGGGTTGTCCGGCCTGGCTGGTTTGACCGGATTGGAAGTAAATCTCCGGCTGGTAAATACCTTCCTGAAGCTCCCCGCCCAGAGCGGCTATGGCTTGAAACAGGCGGAGGTAATCAGCTTGGCCGAAATACTCCAGAGTATCCACCGGGCTTTTGCCGGCCCGGTGAATCAGCTCCTGGGCGCTTAAAGGACCTAAGCCGTCATAAGTGGAGAGAATCACCTGGTCAAGGGCTTTGCTCAAGCCGGCAGCCATCAGCCGGCCGGCAACGGCTTCTTCCGTTTCCAGCCAAAGGGGCAGCTTTTCCTTGGAGGGGGGCGGCAAATACTGCTCGCCGGGCAGCACTTGGCGGTAGCGGCTGACGGCGGCGGTAATCCGGCGCAGGCTGTCGATGATGCGGCCTTTTGCGGGGTCCACTAAAATCAGATTGCTGTGCTTGCCCATGATCTCGGCAATCAGCCGTTTTTCTTTTAAATCGCCAAACTCATCCAAGGACTGGATATTGATATAAAGAATTCTGTCTAAGCCTTGTTGCTCGAAAGAAAGAACCCGGCCGCCTTCCAGATGCTTGCGCAAAACCATGCAGAACACCGGGGGCTGATCGGGATTGGGGGCAGTGGTGGACGTCAGATGGATTCGGGCCTCCTGGGCTAAAGCCGATAAAAGCAGTTTGTGATTTTTCCCCTGGCTGCGGATATGAAGAATAATTTCGTTTTTATTGGGCTGGGTGACTTTGTCTACCCGGCCCCCGGCTAAAAGTTTATTGCATTCCTGGGTGATGCCTCTCATAACCAGGCCGTCGTATGCCATATGTACTCCTTTGATTCTTGGTTTTTTATCTGGGGTTATTATACCATATAACGAAAAGTCTTTGTCATTTTTTTGCTCTCATGGACATAGATTGCAACGGACAAGGAGGTATGCGCAATGAGGGCTAAAGGGCAATGGCATGAAATGACGGCTGCCGAGGCAGTGGAAAAACTTCAAAGCGACGGCGAAAAGGGGCTTTCGGTGCGGGAAGCGGCTATCCGGCTGGGAGAGGGCGGCATGAACCGGCTGGCTGCCAAGCCGAAGCGAAACCGGCTTTTGGTGTTTCTGGATCAGTTTAAAGACTTTATGGTTCTCGTTCTTTTGGCGGCGGCCATCGTCTCCGGTTTTGTAGGCGAATTGGCGGATACGGTAACCATATTGGCCATCGTTTTATTAAATGGTTTTTTGGGCTATGTACAGACCAATAAGGCTGAAGAATCCTTGGAAAAGCTAAAAAACTTATCGGCCCGTCATGCTCAGGTGCTGCGGGGCGGTATGATCACCGAAATCAACAGTGAAGAGCTGGTCAAAGGTGACATTGTGCTTTTAGAAACAGGGGTGATTGTGCCCGCTGATCTGCGGCTTTTGGAAACCCACCGGGCCGCCATCGACGAAGGGGTGCTGACAGGGGAATCTCTGCCCGTAGAGAAAAATGCCAAAACCCTTTTCGGTGCTGCCGCCTCCTTAGGCGACAGGGCTAATATGGCTTATATGGGCACCACCATGGTTCAGGGCAAGGCCAGGGGCATCGTGGTAGGCACCGGTATGGGGACAGAAATGGGCCTGATCGCTGTCAGCATCCAGGAGGCCGGCCAGGAGCCTACGCCTTTGGAAAAAAGGCTGGATCAAATGGGCCGCCGTCTGGTCTTTATCTGCGGCGTTATCGTAGCTGTGGTGGTTCTTTTAGGCTGGCTGCGGGGAGAAAGCTTCCAGCTAATGTTTTTAACGGGCATCAGCCTGGCTGTGGCGGCGGTGCCCGAGGGCCTGCCGGCTATTGTAACGGTGGCCCTGGCCATCGGTATTCAGAGGATGGCTAAACGCAATGCCATTGTCCGTCATTTGCCGGCAGTGGAAACCTTGGGCTGCGCTACCGTCATTTGCTCCGATAAAACGGGCACATTGACCCAAAGCGCCATGATGGTTACCGAATATTATTGCGCCGACGCCGTCGTCAAATTTAGCGGCAAAGGCTATGAACCGAAAGGTGAAATCGAATACCCTGATGACGGCAGCTGGCTGGAAGAAAATAGAGAGGGACTGAAGCTGGCTTTGACGGGAGCGGCCCTGTGCAGCAATGCCAGATTAGCCAGGGATCAACTGGCAGTGGATGGGTTATTCCGCGGCGGCAGGGAAAAAGAATGGAGCCGCTGGCAGGTGATGGGCGACCCTACGGAAGGGGCAATGCTGGTAGCTTCGGCTAAAGCCGGGATTTGGCGGGAGAATCTGAGAGAAAAGAAACTGGATGAACTGCCCTTTGACTCCGACCGTAAGCGGATGAGCGTTTTGACGGAAAGGGAGGACGGCAGCCGGCGGATGTATTGCAAAGGTGCGCCGGATGTGCTGCTTGCCCGCTGCAGCCATATTTGGTGGCGGGGGGAAGCCAGGCCTATGACGGAGGCCCTGGCCCGGGAGATTCTCAAGGCCAATGAAGCCATGGCCGGCCGGGCCCTGCGGGTTTTGGCCGTAGCCTACAAGAATTTTGACGGTGACACAAATGATAATAAGGCCGCCGCCGGTAGCGGAGCCGAGGCAGGCAAAGGTCTGACTATACGCAAAACTCAGGAAAAACCGAAGAACAGCGGCTGGGATAAGCTGAGCAAAACGCCGGTATTGTCCTTGCCCGGCAAGGTAAAGGTGCTTTTAGGAGGCAAGAGCTCCGGCAATGCTGAAGAAAAAAGCCGGCCAGAGGAGAGCGCCTTTACCGCCGAAGCAGTAAAAGAGGAACGCTGGCTTGACGAGGGCTCCGAAAACGGCCTGGTCTTTCTTGCCTTGGCCGGCATGATGGATCCCCCCAGAGAAGGGGTAAAGGAAGCCGTGGCCAAATGTCACCAGGCCGGCATCAGAACCTTAATGCTCACCGGCGACCATATTCTGACGGCGGAGGCCATTGCCCGCAAAATCGGCATAATGAAGAAGGGGCAACAAGCCGTTACCGGCAGTGAACTGGATGAGCTGACCGACGAAGAGCTGAAAGTAAAACTTCAGGAGGCCACGGTTTTTGCCAGAGTTTCTCCCCGCCATAAGATGCGGTTGGTACAATTGCTGAAGGAAAGAGGGGAAATCTGTGCCATGACCGGCGACGGTGTTAACGACGGGCCGGCGGTAAAAGCGGCGGATATTGGAATTGCCATGGGGCAAACCGGTACCGATGTTACCCGGGAAGCGGCGGATTTGGTTTTGGCGGATGATAATTTCACCACCATTGCCGCAGCAGTAGAAGAAGGCCGAATTATCTATAACAATATCCGCCGGTTCATCCGTTATCTTCTGGCCAGCAACACCGGCGAGGTGCTGGTGATGCTGCTGACCACTTTGTTTGGGGTGCCGTTGCCCCTGTTGCCCATCCAGATATTATGGGTAAACCTGGTTACCGACGGCCTGCCGGCCATGGCTTTGGGACTGGATCCCGGCGACGAGCAGACCATGCTGCGCAAGCCCCGCCATCCCAAGGACGGCGTTTTCGCCGGCGGCCTGGGCAGCCGCATCGTCATTGACGGCATTATCATCGCGCTGGCCACGCTGACGGCTTATTTCATCAGCATGCTTTATTTCCGGGATATCGCCGTAGCCAGAACCGTAGCTTTCTGCGCCCTGGTTTTTGCCCAGTTGGTTTACGTTTTTCGTTGTGCTGCCAGCCGGGGCATCTTCCGCAAATGCGCCCGCAATCCCTGGCTGCCGGCGGCGGTGCTCTGTTCCCTTTTAATGCAGCTGGCTGTGGTTTACCTGCCCTTTTTACAGAAATATTTCAATACCAGCTCTTTGAACGCCACCGCCTGGATGATGGTATTGCTGCCTATCGGTGTGGCTACCATATTGCAGCAGATTTTCCAAGCCCTCTCCGCTGCAGTCAGGAAGGAGAAATAATTGTGTACATTTCAGAAGCCGGCGTAAAAATGGTGCGAAATTGAATATCGGGGTGTAGCGCAGTTGGTAGGGCGTCTGGTTTGGGACCAGGATGACGCAGGTTAGATCCTGTCACTTCGGAGGCCGCTGAAAAAGTCGCAGTCCGTATAGTTGCTAAAATCGAATTCACTGTTGCCAACTGCACAAAAATCGAACTTGTGTGACGGCAGCAGGAGATTTTACCTGTTTTTCGCTTTCAGATGCACAAAAATCGAAGTTGTGTAACGGATTAGAGGACAATTCTTCCTAATCTGAACCAATTTGAAGGAAATAGTGCAACACAACCTCGATTTTTGTGCAGTTAGCCTCTGCTTTTAGCCTAAATTTGATGTCCGTTGCAACACAACTTCGGTTTTTGTGCACCTCTCCCGATTTGCCGCCGACTTTTTCAGTGCCCTCGTCACTCCGAGCATTTTTCTGCGTTTTGTGTTTGTTTTTTTAGGAGCAATCCCAAATAGATTCGCCCGGTTTGGGATGAGAAATATTTTACGGCGGCGGGAAAATTTCCGCCGCCGTAAACGCAAATCTCTAACCCATCCCTAACGGGGTCAAAAATTCGATATTAGGTGTCAGGTCCGATGATTGCGTTGTGGAATCAGAGATTTTTCGTTATAATGATGACAGTCCTAAAACTGATGGCAATTGCAGAAGTTTATCTTTTGTGAGTGAGGTAATTATGAGTTTAACTGAAATCAGCCGGTTTATCAGTTTGATACTGCGGCACAAACCGGAAACCATTGGGATCATACTTGATGAGCACGGTGAAAAGTACACGCAGTCTATCGAGGCTCAGGGGCTTCTTCCCAAATCGCGTTTGTATGTCCACCTGTCCAAAGACGAAGATACGGCGCACAAAGTCGGGGCCAGACACGGCAAGTCGGTCATTTACCGCATTCTGAGCGGCACCATGCATCGTAACGGATTCAAATTTTACTGCTCAGTAAACGGAGTGTGGTTGACAAAAGCCGTTCCTACAATATACCTTCAAAACTACTCGCACTAAAATTGAATTGAGTAGATGATAGACTGGGAGGACGGTCATCGTGAACAATGATAAAGTATACCAAATGCACTTTTCAAAAATTTACCCGCTTCTTGTCAATAAGGCCCTGAAAAAGGGGCGAACCCAGAGCGAGGTGGATGAGGTCATTCGCTGGTTGACGGGGTATGATCAAGCGGCATTGGATACCATTCGGGAAAGCGATATGGACTACGCCGCCTTTTTCCAAAACGCTCCTGCGCTGAATCCGAACAGAAATCTCATCAAGGGTGTGGTCTGCGGGGTCAGGGTTGAGGAAATCGAGGAGCCGTTGATGCGGGAGATTCGCTATCTGGACAAGCTGATTGACGAACTGGCCAAGGGAAAGGCAATGGAGAAAATTTTACGCAGGTAGACGGTTTGCGTGCCTGTTTCCGTACAGAAATCTGATTTACAGGAGCCGTGAGTATGGGGAAGCGAACCGAGCGTTCTAAAAAGACATACGACCAGATGGCGGCGGGGTACGACACGTCGCCTGAGGGCTATTACACCAAACCCCATAAAGCGGAGCTAATCAAGCGAGTCATCTTCCGTGACGGGGACAGCATTCTGGATGTGGCCTGCGGCAATGGCACGCTGCTGGGGGAGCTTTCTAAGAAGGCAAGCATCCATGCGTTCGGCGTGGATTTGTCCGAAAACATGATTGCCGCCGCCAGAGAGCATTACCCCGACTGCACCTTTGCGGTGAGTTCCTGCGTTCCCCTTCCCTTTGAAAACGAAAGCATGGATGTCATCACGGTGTCCTGTGCATTCCACCATTTTGAGGACCCCCATGCCTTTGCGGGTGAATGCATGCGAGTATTAAAGAAGAACGGAATGGTCTACATATCTGAACCGTTTTTCACGCCGGTAATACGGTGGCTCGCCAACACCGTGGTGTTTCCGTTTTCCAAGTCGGGCGACGTCAAGGTATACAGCCAACATGAGCTGCGCGGGATGTTTGAGGCGGCGGGGTTTCGTGGCGTAGAAACCTACACAAAAGACAACGTGCTCTTCTTCTCGGCAAAAAAATAGTGTAAATGGAGCTGGAGGGCTGCTTATGAACGAAACATTGAAATTCTCTAACCGGGTGGAGTTCCGGGCCTGGCTGGTGGAACATTGTGCCACCAGCAGCGGCGTGTGGCTGCTCTTTGGCAAGGCGGGCGGCCCCAAAACGATTACGGCAAACGGGGCGGTACAATCAAATCCTTCTTCAGACTGTCCGTAAAACTGATTTTATCGGGAGGCAGTACCATGGACTACAGAATCGAGAAAAAAGACACGTTCCAAATCATCTGCAAGAAAAAACAGGTCACCAAACCCCAAGGGGACACCGCCACAGAAGAAATTTCGGCATTCTGGAATGAGTGCACCAAGGACGGCACCATGGAAGACATTTGCAAGTATGGCCGCTTTGAGAATCTGGGCGGCGTGCTGGGTATTTGCTTCTCCGGGGAGATGGCGGATTCCGGTTTCCCTTACGGTATCGGCGCGGAGTACAATGGTGCACCCCTTCATGGAGAAGCGCTGGAGGTTCTGAATATTCCCGCATACACCTTTGCGGTGTTCCAGTGCAAGGGTCGGATGCCCAAGGCATTCACGACCACCTATCAGCGCATCGTCACCGAGTTCTTTCCCCAGAGCAACTACGAATACGGCAACGGCGTGGAGCTGGAGGTCTACCCCTCCGACAAGGTGGACGACCCCAATTACACCTGCGAAATCTGGATTGCGGTGAACGAGAAGGAGTAAAAAAGCATGAGCTTATGGGCCAATGTCATTTAGTTAAGAGTCAAAATATGGAGGAAACCAGGGCAAATATCTTTTGAGAGCGCTGCCCCCTGACCGTGGCGGCATTGAGCGGTAGTGCTGACTTTGTTCAGTTTTTTCGTTTGTATACGGATTTTTGGTGGGCAGTGTGCAAATTTTCCACTTGTATGTAAATTCATTAGAAAAAAGCCCATTTTAGGCCAATTCCGTGCAGTTTTTACGGTTATATGCAGATTTCTTCCCTGCATTTTACATACAAACGTAATTTTTGCTCAGCCTTCCTCACCGCTTTTCCTACAAACGTAATTTTTGCACAAGCAGTGCCGCTGCATCCTGTGGACAGCTGGGCACGGCCTCTTTTCTTAACTAAATGACATTAGCTTATGGGCTGGGCAGTTATTAACTGCCCAGCCCATATTTGTTGCCAACCTTATGCCACGGCTTCTATTCTATTTCCTCTTTGGTGTTTTGTAAATCAAAGAGATTTTTCCATCTCCTTATAAACAAAGCAATCTGAAATATGGTCATTCACCATACCTATAGCCTGCATAAACGCATAAATAATGGTTGAGCCGACAAACTTAAATCCCATTTTCTTTAGCTCCTTACTGATTCGATCCGAGAGGGGTGTGGTGGCCGGAACATCCTCAACGCTTTTCCAGTGGCCTATAATCGGCGTGTTATCCACATACCGCCATATAAACGCATCAAAGCTCCCGTGCTTTTCTGCAACCTCCAGAAAGGCTCTGGCATTGGTGATGGCGGAATTGATTTTCAGACGGTTTCGAATGATGCCCTCGTTTTGCATTAGCTCCTCGATTTTTTCTTCGCCGTAAAGAGCCACCTTTTGCGGCTCAAAGCCATCAAAGGCTTTCCGGTATGCCTGCCTTTTCTTCAGCACGGTAATCCACGAGAGCCCCGCCTGCATGCCCTCTAAAACAAGCATTTCAAACAGCTTGTTGTCATCATTGACCGGCCGTCCCCACTCATGGTCATGATAATCCACATAAATGGGAAGGTCGCCTGCCCAGGGGCATCGGATTATTTCATTCATCGTGTTTTCTCCAATCGGACATCCATCATCATTGCATCCTATAAAACGTTTCTGATCAAAAGTATTGTAGCATGAAATGCTGCTTTTCAAAAGACTTTACATGCTTATACTTTATCATTCATAGAGTACATGCTGTTTTGACAGACTGAGCAAGAGAGACGCACCTCGCGTCTCCCTTGCTGATTATTTTTACATCGTTTGGGCGAAAGGGATAACCCTGCATCCATTCTCCGGGCATCCATTCTCCGGCTCGGGTTCCGTTGCGCTCTGCATGGGCTCGGGCGGTTCCGGTTCCGGTGTGGTTGCAGCCACGCTTTCCATAAATCCGCCGATCTTATCCGCTGCACCTTGCTGCATCTGGTGGGTCACGTGAGTATAGGTGTCCAGCGTAAACCCGGCGGAGTAATGTCCCAGCATGCTGGCCAGAGTCTTGGCATCCACACCGCTTTGCATGGCAAGGGTGGCAAAGGTGTGCCTGAGGTCGTGTTTACGCGGCCTTTCTGCTTTTTAGATATGCTTTTTTGATGAGAGATCCCAAATTGATTTGCCGGTTTGGAATAAGAAAAATTTCAATGGGGCAGATTTTTCCCGCCAGCTTCTCTGTTAAACCCGGTTGGGATTTGCTATAATTAAAATAAACGACAGGGTAGGAGGAGAGCCATTGATTCAGAGTATGACCGGCTTTGGCCGGGGTGAAATTACTGCGAAAGGCCGTCAAATCACTGTTGAAATCAAATCCATCAACCACCGCTACTGCGAAATTCAGGTTAAGCTGCCCAAGAAGTACAATGCTCTGGAGGACAAGCTCAGGCAATATCTGACCGGGGCTTTGAGCCGGGGCAAAATTGATCTGTTTATAAAGATGGAAGATCGGGAAGGCTCTGGTCAGGAAATGCGCATTGACAAGGGCCTGGCCCTCAAGTATCATAATGAGATACGGGATTTGGCTGTTTCCTTAAGTATACCCATGAATCTTGGTGTGGCGGAGCTGATTGCCTTGCCGGGTATTATGGCTATAGAAGACGCAACCGAAGAGATGGAAGAGGCCTGGCAGATTCTGCAGTCTCCCTTGGATGGGGCTCTCAACCACCTCATTGAGATGCGTCAGGCAGAGGGGGCCCGGATAGCTTCCGACTTTTTTCAGCGTTTGTCCTATCTGGAAGAATTACGAAGCCAATTACTGGCCTTTGCTCCCACCGTGGTGGAAAATTACCGCCAGCGCCTGACCACGAGAATTAGTGAATTGCTGGGGCAGCAGCCCCTGGACGAAAACCGGCTGGTCCAGGAAATCGCTATGTTTGCCGACCGGGCCAGCGTAGATGAGGAACTGGTTCGTTTAGACAGCCATTTTCACCAATTCCGGGAGCTTTTGGACTCGGGCCGGCCTGTGGGCCGGAAGCTGGACTTTCTTTGCCAGGAGATGAACCGGGAGATTAATACCGTAGGTTCCAAAGCGGGCGACCTGGCCATGACGAAAATCGTGGTGGAAGTAAAAAGCGAACTGGAAAAACTGCGGGAGCAAGTGCAAAATATCGAATAACGGGAGATCAGCCGTGGATGTTAAGTTAGCCAATATCGGTTATGGCAATATTATATCGGCCGGACGGCTTTTGGCCATCGTCAATCCGGAATCGGCGCCCATCAAGCGTTTAGTACAGGAGGCCAGAGAGGCCGGCAAGCTGATTGACGCCACTTTAGGCCGGCGAACCAGGGCCGTGGTGATCATGGACAGCGGCCATGTGATTCTATCGGCTTTGCAGACGGAGACGCTGGCGGCACGGATCGATAGCAGACCCAGTACTCTGTAACTCCTAAAAGCTTACATCTGCTTGCCTATTTTCCCAATTGCAGCGTTGTCGTTCCTCACCATAGCTGCCGGCTATGCCTCGGTCCTCCGCCTTGCACTTGGAAAAATATTCAGCGCATCTGTGACAACTTTTAGGAGCCACAAAGTACTAGGGAAAAACAGGGAGAGGAATAGAATGACTGCTGAGGAGAGAAATCAAGAAAAGAGGGCCGGCGGCTTGCTGATCATCATTTCCGGCCCTTCCGGCGTAGGCAAGGGCACTATCTGCAATGAGCTGCTGAAACGGGATAAGGATCTGGCTTTATCCATATCGGCTACTACCCGCAAGCCGGGGCCGGGAGAGGCCTTTGGCCGGGAATATTATTTTTACAGCGACGAAGAATTTCAAGAGATATTGGATAAAGACGGCTTTCTGGAATGGGCCGAAGTTCATGGCCGGTATTACGGCACATTAAAAAGCCGGGTTCAGGAGATTATGGATACCGGCAAAGACTGTATTCTGGAGATTGACGTTCAGGGCGGCTTGCAAGTCTACCAAAAAATGCGGAACTCCTGCGTCATGATTTTTGTTAAAGCCCCTTCGGAAGAAGAAATGCTGCGGCGCATTACCGGCCGCAACCGGGAAAAACCCGAAGAGATCAAGCGGCGGATGCAAACGGCCCGCTGGGAAATGACTCAGGAAGACAAATATCAATACACAGTGATCAATGATCAGCTGGATGAAGTCGTGGAAAATATTTTAGCCATAATCAGGGAGGAGAGAAAAGAACATGCGTCAGCCATCAATCGATAAGCTTACGGATCAATTGGATTCCAAATACGGGCTGGTAGTAGCCACCGCCAAACGGGCCAGGGAACTGACCGACGGCAGCAAGCCCGCCATAGAGATTCAGCCGGATATGATTAAACCGGTAAGCATAGCTTTGGAGGAGATTGCCAGCGGTAAGATGGATATCGATGAGCCCAAAGGCGGTATCAAATAAAACCTCGTCATAACGAGGCGTTCTATAGGCTGTCTCCATTACTTTTCGTTTTAAGTCAGTCATCACTATTCTACCGCCTCGTTGAAACACACAGAGGCAAGAAAAATTTCCGCAATCAAAATTTTTCTATTGAGGTGTTATAACGGGAGGGCCGGACCATGGTTGAAGGAAAAAAAGTCCTTTTAGGTATAAGCGGCAGCATTGCCGCTTATTTGGCCTGTGATTTAGTGCGGCGGCTGATCAAGGCCGGAGCTCAGGTTCAGGTGATCATGACAGCAGGAGCAAAGGAGTTTATTACGCCGCTGACCCTGCAGACCCTTACCGGCCGGCCGGTGATTCAAGGGCTTTTTGACGAAGTGAAGCAATGGGATGTGGAGCATGTGGGAGCGGCCCAATGGGCCGACGTATTCGTCATTGCTCCCGCCACTGCCAATGTCATGGCCAAACTGGCCCGGGGCCTGGCTGATGATTCCCTGAGCGCCACGTTTTTAGCCTGTACAAAACCAAAGGTCATTGCACCTGCTATGAATACGGCTATGTATGAAAACCCGGCCACCCGGGAAAATGAGGCCTTGTTAAAAAAACGAGGCTGCCTTATTGTGGAGCCGCAGTCCGGGCTTTTGGCCTGCGGCGATACCGGCAAAGGCAAGCTGGCGGATACGGATTTGATTTTCCAGCATATTGAATACGCCCTGCAAAAAGAAAAACCCTTACAGGGCATTTCCCTTTTGGTAACTGCCGGTCCTACCCGGGAGACTATTGATCCTGTACGTTTTATTTCCAACCTTTCCAGCGGCCGCATGGGTTACGCCATAGCCTACCAGGCCTGGCTGCTGGGGGCAGAGGTGACCTTGGTCAGCGGCCCCGTTGATTTACCGCCTCCTCCCCCGTGCCGGATGATTAATGTGAATTCGGCAGCGGAGATGGCAGCGGCAGTTTTGCAGGCGGCGCCTTCGGCCCAGATCATCATCAAAGCGGCGGCGGTGGCGGACTACACACCAAAGATAAAGGCACAGCATAAGATAAAGAAGCAGGAAGGGGAGCTGTCCCTGGAGCTTACCCGGACTACCGACATTCTGGCAGCTTTAGGGCAGCAGAAGCAGCCGGGCCAGGTCTTGGTGGGCTTTGCCGCCGAAACGGAAGGCCTGCTGGAACATGCCAAGGCTAAGCTCATTAAGAAAAACGCCGATTTGCTGGCGGCTAATGATTTAACCAGCCCCGGTTCCGGCTTTGGGGTGGCTACCAATCAGTTGCTCTTGCTTTGGGCCGACGGCAAAAGCCGGGAATTGGCGTTGATGACCAAGGAAGAAGCCGCCCGGCAGTTGCTTTTGGCGGCCCGTGAAATATGGCAGAATAAAAACACGATATAAGATAGAAAGGTGAAATGAAATGGTGAGAAAATTATTTACCTCAGAATCCGTTACGGAAGGCCATCCGGATAAGCTGGCCGATCAGATCTCCGATGCGGTGCTGGACGCCTTGCTGGCCAGCGATCCCTATGCCCGGTCCGGCTGTGAGACGGCAGTAACTACCGGCTTAGCCCTGATCATGGGGGAAATATCCACCAGTACCTATGTGGATATACCGAAGATTGCCAGACAAACAATTTTGGATATCGGCTACGACCGGCCGGAATTAGGCTTTGACGGCCATACTTGCGCTGTTATTACCGCCATTGACGAGCAGTCTGCGGACATTGCTATGGGCGTGGATCATGCTTTGGAGGAGAAGGAAGGCACCAGCCAGAAAAAAGAACTGGGCGCCGGTGATCAAGGCATGATGTTCGGCTATGCTACCGACGAGACGGAAGAATATATGCCTTTGACCATCAGTCTGGCCCATACCCTTTGCCGCCAGTTGACCCAGGCCCGCCGCCAAAAAAAGCTGGACTTTTTGCGGCCTGACGGTAAAGCTCAAGTCACGGTGGAATATGAAAACGGCTGTCCCGTAAGGCTTGATACGGTGTTGATTTCCGCTCAGCACGATCAGCATGTGGAAATGGCGGAACTGCGCCATGAGATTATTGAAAAGGTCATTCGGCCGGCCCTGCCCTTAAATTTGCTGGATGATAAAACCAAATTTCTGGTGAACCCCACCGGCCGTTTCGTCATTGGCGGTCCCATGGGCGACGCCGGTCTTACCGGCCGCAAGATTATCGTAGATACTTACGGCGGTATGGCCCGCCATGGCGGCGGCTGCTTCTCCGGCAAAGATCCCACAAAAGTTGACCGCTCTGCCGCCTATGCCGCCCGCTATGCCGCTAAAAACGTTGTGGCCGCCGGCCTGGCCAAAAAATGTGAGCTGCAGCTTGCCTATGCCATTGGCGTATCCAGACCCGTCAGCATGATGGTGGACACCTTCGGTACCGCCAATGTAGACGAGGAAGAGATCGTCAAGGCCATCAGTGAGATTTTTGATTTTACGCCGTCCGGTATTATTTCTCATCTAAAGCTGCGTCAGCCTATTTACAGGCAAACGGCGGCCTACGGCCATTTTGGCCGCACGGATCTTGAGCTGCCCTGGGAGAAGCCGGATAAAGTAGCGGATCTGAAATCCTGGTTCAATGCAAAATAATTTTAAACTGGAGCCCCTATGTTTGCAGTTGTATTGATACTTAATCCGGTATCCGCAAAAGAATTAATACTGACTTACGCTATCCGGGAAGGTCAATTATGCCTTCCCGGTATGTTATTTTCCGTAAAAGTCCGGGGCCGCAAGGAAGAGGCTTTGGTATTGCGCTTGCGGCGGCGGCGGCAGGAGAAGTTCAAAATACAGGATCTGGGGGAGGCCATCTTTCCTTATCCTGTAGTGCAAAGACAAGCTTTGGCTTTGGCCCGCTGGCTGGCCCGCTATTATATTTGCCCCCTTAACCGGGCGGCTGCTTTATTTTTGCCGCCGGCAGTGCGGCCGGTTCAAGAAATCCGCTATTTTTTAGAACCCCAGTCCGAGGCGGCTCTTTTTACGGATCCGGCCTGGCAGTTTCTCTGGGCAGCCTTAGCTAAGGCAGGCAGCCGGGGAATGACCCTGCAAAGGATCAGCCAGCGTTGGAATAAGCAGGCGGCGGAGCAGGCGGAAAGATGGTTTCAAGCCGGCTACCTGCGAAAGGAGCAAAGCTTTCGCCGCAGCCGTCAAAGCCCTCTAAAGGAGGCATTAGCTGCAACTATGGCGGCCAGTCTCAGCATGTCATTATCACCGGCTCAGGGTCAAGCTTTTGACAGGATCAGAAGGGATATAGAAGAAGGTACAAGAAATCAGTATTTGCTCTTTGGGGTTACCGGCAGCGGCAAAACCGAGGTTTATCTGCGGCTGGCTGCCGCCGCCGCTGCCAAAGGCAAGCAGACGATCTATTTGGTGCCGGAAATCAGCCTGGTGCCTCAGTTGGCGGCCAAAGCCCGGCAATGGTTTGAGGGACAGGTGGCCATTTTGCACAGCAATTTAACGGCCAGCCAACGTTTTGCCGAATGGGAAAGAATCCGCCAGGGTGAAGTTAAGCTGATTATCGGACCCCGGTCAGCTCTGTTTGCACCGGTGGCCGGCCTGGGCTTGATCGTTATTGACGAAGAGCACGAGAACACTTATAAACAAAGTGAGCCGGAGCCCCGCTATGACGCCAGAAAAACCGCGGAAACCCTGGCGCGAATCTGGCGGGTGCCCTTGGTACGGGGTTCTGCCACACCGGATCTGGAAAGCCTTTACCGTTCGGAAAAGGGGCGGATCCAGCTTTTAACCTTACCGGAACGGGTAGAGGGCAGAGCTATGCCGCCCATTCAATGGGTCAACATGAATAAAGAGATGAAAGAAGGCCATCCCCATCCCGTCAGCCGGCCCCTTCTGGAAGCCTTGCGGAATCGCAAGGCCAAAGGCGAGCAGGCCATTCTGCTGATGAACCGGCGGGGGTTTCACACCTACGTTTTATGCAGGGATTGCGGCAAGAGTCTGGAATGCCCCAGGTGCAGCATACCCTTAACCTACCACCGGGCCGAGGGCCCGCCGTCACAAAAAGGGGACAACAAGCTGCCGGGCCGCCTGCTCTGCCATTACTGCGATTATCAGAGCCCTATGTGGCAGTCTTGCAGCCATTGCGGCAGTACCATGCTGCAATATATGGGTACCGGCACCCAGCGGGTGGTGGATTATCTGGCCAAGGAAATACCTGAGCTGAGGATTTTGCGCCTGGACATGGACAGTACCGGACGGGCCGGCAGCCATATGGAGATTTTGAAGGCTTTCCAGGAGGGCCGGGCCGATGTGCTGGTAGGCACCCAAATGGTGGCCAAAGGCTTTGACTTCCCGAAAGTAACCTTGTCTGCAGTGCTTCATATCGACGGTATTATCAATCTGCCGGATTATCAAAGCAGCGAAAGAGCCTTTCAGTTGATCCTGCAAACTGCCGGCCGGGCCGGCCGGGGAGAACGGCCCGGGGAAGTGATGGTCCAGACCTTTTATCCGGAAAACCCGGTATTTAAGCTGGTACAGGATCATGATTACCTGAGCTTTTACCGCAATGAGATAGCCCTGCGCCAAGCCCTGGATTATCCGCCGGTCAAGAAAATTGCCAGAATATTAGTTACCGGACTGCAGGAGGATAAGGTAAAAGAGCGGCTGGAGGAAATCATGATCCGCTGCCGCCAAAGCCTGCCGGCAGAAAGCGGTGTGATTACCTGGCTGGGTCCCGCCAAAGCGCCTTTAGAGAAAATCAAAAACCGCTGGCGCTGGCACCTGATCCTTTTGGCGCCGACCTGGGCTCCCTTGGCTCATTGCCTGAGCTCCGTCAGAGCAATAACGGCAGCCTGGCCTGAGGAACCCAGGATAATTTTGGATATGGAACCCAAGAGTTTATTATGAGGACGAAGCAGGAATTCCGGTTTCTTTGTCAAATATATTTTATTAACATGGGTTAGATAGGGACCTGAATATTTCAAGGTTCCTATTTTTCGGCCCATTTTGCCAAGCTGAAGGATTAGGAAGAAGGGAGTGATGGCTATCAAACGCCTTTCTGTGGCGGCAGTCAGCCTGCGGCCGGAGATATGTACCATGCTGCAGCGCTATGTAGGAGGGATTTTAAAAGACCTGGCGGTAGTGGAGGCCTGCGATACGAAGCAGGCTTTGGCAAAACACTACGATCTTTATATAGTTTATACCATGGGTATCGTTTTCCGTCAGCTAAACAAGACCATTGAGACGGAAAGGATTATTCCCGCTCAGCTCTTTCCTATGCCCCAGGGAATTAAGCGGGTTTTGATGCTGCCGGAAGGCAGCCATCTGGGAGTTGTCGGCGGCCATGTATGGGACGCTGCCGATCTTTTAGGTCAACTGGTCAATGTAGGGGTAAGAAATTACCGCTTTAGCACCGGCACTCAGGAAATGATGGGAGCCATGAACGTGGACTGGTTTGTTTTGCCGGAGGAGATCGCCCCCTATATCAAAGACGAAGGATTCAAAAAAAAGATGGTGGTGATACCCCGGGCCTTAGATTCCCGCAGTGTGGCAGATATCATATCAAAAGCAATCAAGTATAGTGAAAAATTAGGTTATTCATAAAAATTAATGTAATTCATCAACAAGGTTTGGTTAGAACGGGACCAAGGCTGATAGCCTGGTCTTTTTTTTGTAGTTTTTTGGAGGTGAAATGGATGACTTATAAGCATGAAGGCGTTGGCAAAGCGCCCTGGCGCATTGACGGCGGCATTAAGGTGACGGGTAAAGCCGAGTATCTGCAGGATTTGGAATATGCCAATCTTCTGGAAGCTGCCGTATTGACCAGCCCCTATGCCAGCGCCAAAATTCTTGCTATCGATGTTAGCGGCGTTTGGCAGGTGGCAGGCGTTAAAGCCGTAGTTACCGGCCAGGATGTCCAGGAACTATATGGTACAACCGTCCAGGACCGGCCGGTGTTGGCCCGGGATCGGGTACGCTATGTGGGAGAGCCGGTGGCGGCGGTAGCGGCGGTAGATAAAGAGGCGGCAATGCTTGCCTTAACAAAAATCCGGGTGGAGTATGAAGAAACGGCCGCAGTATTCGATGCCGTTGAAGCTGCGGGCATGAAAGAAGGCCAAAAGCCTGCGCCCCTGCTTCATGAAAACCTGATGGATTATGAACGGGAGATTACCGCTATGCCGGTGGCGGACAGCAACATTTGCAGTCATTTTAAGCTGCGCAAAGGTGATGCGGAAAAAGCCTTCGGTGAGGCTGATTTAGTTCTCGAGGAGGAATATGAGGTGCCCCGCAATCACCATTCCTGCATTGAGCCTTACGGCGTAGTGGCTCAAATGGAGAGAGAGGGTACCCTTCACATTTGGACCTGCAATCAGTCGCCCTATGTTTTACAAAGGAATTTAGCAGCTCTTTTCGGTTTGTCCTGGAATCAGGTACGGGTCACCATCCCCACTTTAGGCGGCGGCTTCGGCTCTAAGATATACCCCAGCCTGGAGCCTCTTGTGGTGGCTTTGGCCCAAAAAACCAACCACCGGCCGGTGCGGCTTTTGCTGTCCCGGGAAGAGGAATTTCTCCGCATCACTAATCATGGCTGCAAAATCAAAATCAAGTCCGGCGTCAAAGAGGGCAAACTCACGGCCCGGCAGATGGCCATTTATTGGGATACAGGAGCTTATGCCGATTGCGGACCTTTGGTGGCGAGAAACTCCGGATTTACCGCTGCCGGTCCTTATAAAATCGATAATGTAAAGCTGGACGCCTTTTCTGTATATACCAATTTACCGGTAGCTACGGCCTTCAGAGGCTACGGCATTCCCCATGTGACTTGGGCTTATGAGCTGCATATGGACCGGCTGGCGGAGAAGCTGGGCATAGATCCGCTGCAGTTTCGCCTGGATAACGTGATTCAAACGGGGGAGATCAGCCATACCGGCGAAAAGATGCAGGCTGCGGGCATGAAGGATTGCGTGCTGGCCGTAGCAGAGGCTGCCGGCTGGCAGCCCGGGCATAGACCCTTGCCTGTGGATTTAGGCAATGGCCGCTACCGCAGTTTAGGCCTGGCCTGTTCCTGGAAGGGCACCATGCGCCATTACGGTTCTACCGCTACGGTACGGATCATGGAGGAAGGCTCCGTAGAGGTCAACGTCAGCAATGTGGATATGGGTCAGGGTTCTTCTACGATCTTTGCCCAGATGGTAGCCGAGGAAACCGGTATTCCTTTGAGCAAAATCCGGGTGCAGCATCCGGATACCTTTATTACGCCCTATGACAGAACCACCAGCGCCAGCCGGGGCACCTTCCATGCCGGTACGGCGGTAATGGAGGCGGCCAAGGATGCCTGGCGGCAAATCCAGGAATACGGGGCCCAGGTTTTCGGTTGCCGTCCTGACGAGGTAACGGGCAGCGAAGGAAAAATCCTTAATCCCCAAACGGGAGAGGCCATTACCATCGGTAAGCTGATCAATCAAGGGGTTCTGGGGGGCATCGATATTATCGGCAAAGGCCATTCCAGGATGAAGGGAGGCACCGGCCTGGATAAAGAAACGGGCCAGGGCGCCAATCCCACCAGCTTCTGGATGTATGCTGCCGATATTGCCGAAGTGGAAACGGATACCCTCACAGGAGAATTAAAGGTAGTAAAAATCTATGCCGCCAGCGATGTAGGCAAAGCCATCAATCCCGTAAACTGCCAGCAGCAGATAGAGGGGGGCGTTACCATGGGCCTGGGCATCGGTTTAATGGAGGAAATGGTTTTTGATGAAAAGGGCCGGTTGCTAAATGGTAACCTCCATGATTACAAAATCCCTACGGCTGTAGATGTACCGGAAATCATTCCGCTTTTAGTAGAGGTACCTCATCCTTTGGGACCTTATGGCGCCAAGGGTTTGGGGGAAGCTCCGGTAGGACCGGCAGCCCCTGCGGTGGCCAACGCCGTCTATCAGGTAACGGGTATTCCCGTGCGGCGTTCACCTTTGCGGCCGGAAAACCTGATGCTCTCCTGGCAAAAAGAGAAGGAGGCGGAAAAGCGTGATTGAAAGCAAAGGCTATGAATATTACCGGCCCGGTTCTTGGGAGGAGCTGGCGGCAATATTATGTAAGAAGGAAGAAGGGGTTTTGTTTCTGGCCGGCGGCACCGATTTGTTTGTGGATCTGCGGTCAGGGAAGAAAAGCTGCGCTCACCTAGTGGATTTAAAATGTTTGAAGGATTTAAAAGGCATAGAAGAGGCTGCCGGGGAGCATGGGGAAAGGGAGCTGCGGATCGGCGCTTTAACGGCTATCCACCAGTTGGAGACTTATCCTCTATTGCAAGAAAAGGCCGGGGCGTTGCCGGAGGCAGCTTGCCAGCTGGGTTCCCGGCAGGTGAGAAACCGGGCCACCCTGGGAGGCAATCTGGCCAACGCTTCCCCTACGGCTGATACGGCAGCCCCCTTACTGGCTCTGGATGCGGTTTTAGAGTTATGGTCCCCGGCAGGGGAACGCCGCATACCTGTGGAGGAACTGTGGCAAAAAGCAGGGAAAACCTTTTTGGCGCCGGATGAGATTATCCGTCAAATCATCATACCTCTTGTTCCCCGCAGGGGTTCGGCATTTATGAAGCTGGGTCCCAGGCAGGCCATGGATATAGCAATCATCAGCGCCGCCGCCAGCCTAATTCTTGAGAAGGGCCGGATTAGCCAGGTGAGGATCGCCCTGGGCGGAGCCGGCGAGAAGCCTCTGCGGATGAAGGCGGCGGAAGAATTTTTATTGGGTAAAGAAGGGACGGCAGAGCATTTTGCGGCAGCCGGCAGGCTGGCCGCCCGGGAGAGCAGCCCCAGAAGCTCCCGGCGGGCTTCCCGGGAATACCGTTTGGCCACGATACCGGTTTTGACGGAACGGGTTTTGCTGCAAGCCCTGAGCCGTCTTAGCTAGCCGGTATAACGTGACAAAAGGAGAGAGGATCGGATGGAGCATAAAGAAGCAAAAAACAGCAGAAAAATTAAGCTTCAGGTAAATAATAGCATTTATGAGGATATTGTGCCGGTGGATTTGCGTCTGGCCGATTATCTGCGGGATTGGCTGAATCTGAAAAGTGTTAAGGAGGGATGCGGCGCCGGTGACTGCGGGGCCTGCACGGTATTGCTGGATGGTAAAGCTGTGGTTTCCTGTATTATCATGGCGGTGGAGGTTGACGGCAGTTCTATTGTTACCCTGGAAGGTTTAGCAGCCCCAGGTAAAATGTCGGATTTGCAGGAAGCTTTTCTAGCTAAAGGCGCCGTTCAATGCGGCTTTTGCACACCGGGAATGATCATGACCGCCGCCGGTCTTTTGGCGGAGAATCCCCAGCCCACTGCGGCGGAAGTAAAAAGGGCTATGGCCGGCAATCTTTGCCGCTGCACCGGGTACCAAAAAATAATAGAAGCCGTTCTTTATACTGCGGAGATAAGAAATCAATAAGTGCTTTGTGACAACTTTTAGTGGTCGCAGAGTACTAAATTAAGGGAGGCAATATTTATGAAAAAAGGGATAAAATTAGGTCTTGCCATGTTGCTTGTCACTTTAATGACCCTAATGGCCGCTTGCGGCAATACAGCCGGCTCTTCGGCTCCCACGTCCGCCAGCTCCGCCGGTTCTTCCGCCCCCGAACCCACAGAATCTGCCAAAATGCAATTCGTTTCTATTGCCACCGCCAGTATGGGCGGCTCCTATTATCCTATCGGCGTAGGTATGGCCGATGTCTTCCAGAAAAGTATCGCCAATATTGAGCCTAAAGTAGAAGTTACCGGCGGCGCTACGGAAAATCCCAAACTGGTAGGCGCCGGAGATTCCGATATCGGTATCACTAATGCCAATTTGGCTTATGCGGCTTATGAGGGCACCGGAATCTTTGAGGGCAATCAATATGCCGATTTGCGCATGATGTTCGGCGGTGTGGCGCCCGGCACCATCCATATGGTTGTAAAGGACTCGGCCATCAAGACCTATGCCGATTTAAAAGGCAAGAAGGTGGCTGTGGGACCCCAAGGCGGCGGCGGCTTGAGCCTTTTACCGGATCTTTTTGCCATTTACGACTTTGGTATGGAGGATATTAAAGCCAATTACATGTCCTATGACGAAGGGGTTCAGGCCCTCATCGACGGCCATGTGGACGCTGCGTTTATCCAGGCGCCCCATCCGGCTCCCGCCATTAAAAACATTCAAGGCTCCAATGTAGCTTTCCGGCTCCTGGAATTGGAGGAAGAGGAGCGGGTTCCTTTCCTGGAGGAATATCCGTATTATAATCCGGTGGATATTCCTAAAGATATTTACGGCACAGACCATGATATCAAAACCATCGGCAGCAGCAACGTTGTTGTCATCAATGCCAATATAGACGAAGAACTGGTTTACCAAATGACAAAAGCTATCTTTGAAAATCTTGAAGATATCTACGTAGTGCATCCGTCGGCAGCTTCCATAAAGCTGGACACGGCGGTTAATGAAATGATTCCTATGCATCCCGGAGCCATGCGGTACTTTAAAGAAGCAGGAGCAGCCGGCGCTAAATAAGGAGAGAATCGATGATGAAAAGTGAACCCGTCAAGCCGGCAACCAACAGGAGAACACCGGCAGGATTTCTTGGCAAGGCTGTCAGCCTGCTGATGATCGCCGGCTCCCTCTTTCATATTTATACCGGCGGCTTCGGTTTATTATCCACCATGTCTCAACGGTCCCTGCATCTTCTGTTTATGCTGGTTCCTGCCATCTTCTTGTATGGCGCAGCCCAGAAGGAATATAAGAAAATACCCTGGTACGATATCCTGCTGGGCAGTTTGGTGCTGGCGGCCTGCCTCTATCTCTTTTTCACCTGGCCCCGGCAAACCATGCGGGTAGGAGACCCCGGCATGCTGGATCTGTTCTTTGGAGCTGTACTGATTTTGGCGGTTTTGGAAGGAGCCAGGCGTACTGCCGGCAATGCTTTGGCAGGCATTGCAACCCTGATGGTGCTGTATTGCTACTTTGGCAAATATCTGCCGGGAGGCCTGGCCCACCGGGGCTATAGCGTTACCCGGATCATTTCCTTCTTTTCTTCCACTGCCGAAGGGATCTTCGGCGTTCCCCTGGGGGTTTCGGCTTCCCTGATCGTCTTGTTCGTTGTCTTTGGCAGCGTATTAAACGCCACCGGCGGCGGCCAGTTTTTCATTGACGCCACCTATTCGATAGCCGGCAAATACAGGGGCGGTACCGCTAAAACCGGTGTTGTGGCCAGCGCCTTAATGGGTATGATCTCCGGCTCCCCTATCGCTAACGTGGTGACCACAGGCACCTTCACCATCCCGCTGATGAAACGGGGAGGTTTTTCACCCAATCTATCCTCGGCTATCTGTGCTATCGCCTCTGCCGGCGGCATATTGATGCCTCCGGTGATGGGCGCCGCCGCTTTTATCATGGCGGAGTATCTGTCCATGAGCTACGGTCAGGTAGTGCTGGCGGCTATCATTCCCTCGGTGTTGTTTTATCTTTCCATCTTCGTTATCGTGGACCTGGAGGCGGTGAAGCAGGGGCTGGTGGGAGAGGAGAAGTCCGCCCTGCCGGTTTTGAGCAAGGTAATGGCTTCCGGCTGGCATTTGCTGATTCCCATCATAGCCCTGGTTACTTTCCTGATGATGAAATGGTCTGCATCGAAGGCTGTATTTTGGTCCATTGCCTTGCTGGTGATAGTATCTACTTTCAAGAAGGCAACCCGTCTGAACAAGGATAAGGTGATCAAAACCCTGCTGGACGGCGCCAAGGAGTCCATTCCCATCGCCGTGGCCTGCGCCACTGCCGGGTTGATCGTAGGCACTCTGGCTCTTACCGGCCTTGGTGTGAAATTTTCCAGCTCCGTCATTGCCTTATCCGGCGGTTCAAAGATGTTGGGCCTGATTATGGCCATGCTGGCCAGCCTGGTTTTGGGCATGGGTATGCCTGCCACTGCCGTGTATATCCTTTCCGCCTCTTTGCTGGCGCCGCCCTTGATCAAGCTGGGCATTGCCCCCATCTCCGCCCATTTCTTCATCTTCTATTTCAGCGTCATCAGCTGCATCACGCCGCCGGTGGCCCTGACGGCCTATGCCGCCGCCGGCCTGGCAGGCACCGATCCCAATAAAGCGGGCTGGACGGCTTTTTATTACGGCATACTGGCCTATATCATTCCTTATATCTTTGTCTATGATCCTGTTTTGCTGTGGCAGGGAAGTCCCTTATCCATCTTCCTGGCTTTCATCACGGCCTTCATAGGAATATTCGGTATAGGCATTGCCTTGGAAGGGTATGTGGACCGCCACATTAGCATTGTCCAACGGTTAATTTTCTTTGCCGGCGGTATTATGGCTCTGATACCCCACTTGCTGCTCAGCATAGCAGGTATCGCTATGATGGTCATACTGTATGTTTCTCTGAGAAAGGGAGGCAAACAAGTAAATAAGCAAGTCAGCCAATAGTAAACAATCTGAGAATACTGCTGGAGGTAATTTGAAAAAAGGCTAGGTCAGCTACAGCGAACATGCGAAGCGTGAGCGTAGCTGACCTAGCCTTTTTATGTTTTGCGGTTGATTGCCAAAGATCGAATGTAGTTGTATAATCTAAGGCAGTATATACAAATATTAAATAAATGCTGTTTAAGCATTAGGTCAACTATAGCAAGGAGGATTTTTATGCTGTTTATTTGCTACCCAAAATGCGGCACCTGCCAAAAGGCCAGAAAATGGCTGGATGAAAATAAAATTGCTTACGATAGCAGAGATATCAAAGAGCAGCGGCCGGCTTTGGAGGAGTTGCGGGACTGGTATAAGAAAAGCGGCTTGCCCCTAAAAAAGTTTTTTAATACCAGCGGCCAGCTCTATAAAGAAATGGCCTTGAAGGATAAGCTGCCGGCCATGAGTGAAGAGGAGCAATTGAAGCTGTTGGCCGGAGACGGCATGCTGGTTAAAAGGCCTTTGGCGGTGACCGGTTCCAAAGTACTGGTGGGATTCCGCCAGGAAGAATGGGAAGAGCTACTAAAATGAGGGGCCCCCTAAAGCATGATGACATGGGTTATTTGTACCGCCGCCGGCTGGTTAGCATTCTATCGTTGCTGGCCTTGCTGGCCTTTTTTTTGCTGATTACCCTGACCATCGGCCGTCAACTGCTGCAGTTTATCGGTGAGCCGGAGCGTTTCCAAATCTGGGTGGAGCAAAAAGGCTGGCTGGGCCGGTTGATCATGATCGGCATTATGTTCTTCCAAGTGGTCATCGCCATTATTCCCGGAGAGCTGATAGAAATTGCTGCCGGCTACGCCTTTGGCGCCGTTGAAGGGATGGTTCTCTGTTTGGCCGGCGTAGCTTTGGGCTCGGTGGTGGTTTTTGCCTTTACGAGAAGATTCGGCATAAAACTGGTGGAGGCTTTTATCAGCCGGGAAAGAATTAATTCTTTGAGCTTCATCAAAAACGAAAAACGGCTGAATAACCTGCTGTTCCTTTTGTTTTTTATCCCCGGCACCCCTAAAGATGTGCTGACGTATTTTGTTGGCCTGACGCCTATCAAGCTGGCGGATTTTCTGATCCTCACCTCTATTGCCCGGATTCCTTCAGTGATCACCTCGACGGCAGGGGGAGCAGCTTTAGGTACGGAGAATATTCCTATGGCCCTGACGGTTTTTGGAGTTACCGGGGCCATCAGCGGCGCCGGTCTGCTGGCCTATCAAAAGATCACCCGACGAAGACGTCATCACGATAAAAGATAAAAATTTATCGATAATCGATAAAAATATATTGCAATATGATATATGTAGTGCTATACTCTCCTTGAGGCAAAAAATTGGAAAGGATTATTCTTTCATGTGGACGAAATCCCGATCTTTGGCATTATCCAGGATCATGATCCTGATGTTTCTGGTTTTGCTTATTGCAGGCTCCCTGGCCCTTCCGGCTTTACTCAAATGGTATATAGGCTATTCCGGCAAAAGCGCCTCGATCATGCTGCCGGCTTTGCTCAGCTTGTGGGCCTGCACCTTGCCGGCTTTTATTGCCTTGTTTTATCTGGGCCGGATGCTGAAGAATATTTCCCGTGAGCAGGTCTTTATTCCGGACAATGTCCGGGCCTTGAGGATTATTTCCTGGTGCTGCTTTGCCGTAGCCCTGGTTTTTCTCTGTTTTTTCTTCTACTATGTTCTGGGATTGATCATCGCCATATTGGCGGCCTTTATGGGTTTAATCCTGCGGATAGTCAAAAATGTTTTTCAGCAGGCCATTGAGATCAAAGAAGAAAATGACCTGACCGTTTAGAATCTGCGGGCGCCAATCAGTAAAGCCAATCAGCGAAATGGGAGTGGAGCAGTGCCGATCATCGTAAATATTGACATAATGCTGGCCAAACGAAAAATGTCCTCGGGGGATTTAGCGGCCCGGGTAGGTATTACGCCGGCAAATTTATCGATATTGAAGACAAATAAGGCTAAAGCCATCCGCTTTTCGACTCTGGAGGAGATTTGCCGGGTTCTGGAATGCCAGCCCGGCGATATTCTGGAATACCGGGAGGAATGAGCTCAGCCCAATGTACAAAATTTGAGGTTTTACGGCTGTATGCATTGCCTAACTGCTCGAAATTTCAAGTTTTGCGGTTGCAAACACGGCTTTGAGCCCATATTTAGTGTCGAAAATGGTTTGAGTCCACTGTTGCAAAGGAGCTACTCACCTAAAATCTCAAATTTTGCACAAGGGGTTGGTTGAAAGCGACTTTTTCAATGTGGAACTCGGAAAGGATTGAGTTTATGGACAAGGAAAACAAGGGTTCGATCCAGGAAAATCAGAATATTCAATTAAATGTTTTTGATTTTGAGCTATTAAAAAAGAAGACAGAAAAAGAGTCATTACAATATAGAAAGGAGGATTTCCTTTTTTCTCTGGCTATGCCCCTATTAGGTTTTTTATTTATTAAATGGATTGCCGCGCCCTGGGCCAACAGCCATCAGACTGGGGCCGGCGTTGCCGCCTTTACCCTCTGCTTTATTGTGGCGGTGCTGGCCTGGTTTGGTCCCCAAAAAATATGGCGGCAATCCGGAGCCGTAATCTACTTTGCCATCGTTCTCCTTGCCGGCAGCCATTTTATGATTTATGAAAATCCCCTGCTGCAAAGAACGGGCTTGGGCCTTCTGATAGCTCTGGCTGCTTACTGCGTACTGGTGTTGGGAGAAAAACGCATAGAAAAGCGGCTTGGCTCCTATTTGCCTCTGGATATGCTGGGAGCCCTGGTGCAGCTGCCCTTTGAGTATTTTGGCAAGCTCTTTGCCATACTGCTGGACGGCGTCAAAAAACGCAAGAACGGCCGCAGCCTGATTATGCTGCTGCTGGGTATGCTGCTGGCTTTACCGGCTTGTCTCTACATCGGTTTGCTTTTAAAAAGCGCCGATGCCGCCTTTGAGCAGTTTTGGCATTACGTCATGGAAAACTTTTTCGAGGATGCGGCCATAACCGCCTTTCAGATTTTTATCTCTATTCCCGTAAGCATGTATCTGTACGGCTTGGTTTACGGCTGCCAAAAACATGCCGGCAAGGCCTGGCTTAGCCGGGAGACGGCGGAGGGGCTGGCGGAGAAGTCCCGGTTTTTACCCTTTTATCTTGTTATTGGCGTCATTACCCCGATTCTGATCTTGTACCTGATGTTTTTCTTTTCCCAAACCGCTTATTTTCTTTCGGCTTTCAGCGGCTTTTTGCCTGAGGGCATGGTATATTCCGAATACGCCAGACGGGGATTTTTTGAGCTTTGCACCGTCAGTACCATTAATTTGGCCTTCATTGCCCTATTGCTGTTTTTTACGAAAGAAAGCGGCAGTCAACTGATTTCGCGGATCTATGGCAGCCTGTTTTCCTTGTTTTCCGTTGCCCTGATCACCATATCTTTAAGCAAAATGCTGCTTTATATCGATATATACGGCTTGACGCCGAAAAGGCTTTATACCTCATGGTTCATGGTTTTTTTACTTTTGGTTTTTCTGTTTGTTATTATCAGGCTTTGGCGGCCTTCCTTCAACATGATCAAATGGTGGGCGGCGGCGGCCATGGTTATGTTCCTGGTCTTGTGCTATGTCAATACCGACAAGCTGATTGCCCGTTATAATCTAGAGGGATACCGCGCAGGCAAGCTGCAGCAGTTGGATGTTTACCTGATGGATGAATTAGGAGCTGAGGCTACGCCTTATTTAATTGACTTGCTCAAGGATGAGCGCGAAAAAAATATCTACAGGGACGAAGCAAGGCAAATATTAAAAAATAAAATAGATAACGGAGACAGGGAAGGGGACTGGAGAAGCCTGACTTTAAGCGGTTACCGCTCCCGGCAGCTTCTGACGGAGCACAGGGACCTGGTTCTTGCCGGGTCATAGAAAAACCTTGGGGAAACAGAAGAAAAATGAAACTTTTGGCAAATATACTATTCTTTTTAGCGGATATTGTGTATAATGATTAGGAAATATTATCAAAATCCATCTCAGTTTTTATATCCAGGTATACCCGGGTAAAGAGAAAGGGTTGAACATGACAATTTCTGAAAACGCAGATGATGGAACGGCCACCGTTCGTATTTGCATGCTGGGCCAGTTTAAGATTTTTGTAGGCGATCAAATGATTGACGATAATATAAGCCGCTCTCATAAAATGTGGGCTTTGTTGGCTTATCTGATCATCCATCGTCAGCGCAGCATTCCTCAGGAGGAGTTAATCAGTACCCTATGGCCTGAGGAGGACAACGGCAATCCCGCCAATGCCTTGAAGACTTTGCTCTACCGCACCCGGGCCAGCCTGGTGCCTCTTTTGGGGGAAGACTGCCAGCTGATCCTTTCCCAGCGGGGATCCTATTCCTGGAACCATAATCTAACCTGTACGGTGGATGCCGAAGAGTTTGACCAGTTGGTCACGAAAGCCGCCGACCGCCAGTTAAGCTCCCAGATTCGCAAAGAGCTTTATGCCCAGGCTATGGAGCTCTACCAGCATGATTTCTTGCCGAAGCTGTCGGATCAGATTTGGGCCATCTCTTTTACCACATATTATCACTATTTGTATCTGGACTCTGTCTTTTCTTATGGCGCACTTTTATTACAAGATGAAGAATATACTAAAATAATTGATTTGTGCAATCAAGCCATCCAAATTGAACCTTGTGAAGAAAAGCTATACGTGCTTTTGATCAAAGCCCTCTTGGCTCAGGACAATGTGGCGGCGGCTCTCAGCCATTATAAGGCGGCCAGCGATATCCTTTACCGGGTTTTGGGGTTGCGTCCCTCAGAGGAGCTTCAAAATTTATACCAGGAGATCATGAAGGAGCAAAAGGAGCAGGAGACGGACCTAAGCGTGATTCAGCAAGATCTGAGAGAGGCTATAGACGCCCCCGGCCCCTTTTTTTGTGAATACGCCTTTTTCAGGCAGGTTTACCGTTTGGAGGCCCGGCGGGCCCGGCGTTCCGGAGGTATCATACAAATTGCCTTAATTACGCTATCCCTGCCTGACGGCAGCAGCCCTACCCCGGCTCTGGTCAATAAAACCATGGACCAACTGCAGCAGGTGATGCAAAGCTGTCTGCGCAGCGGTGATGTGGTTGCCCGCTATAGCAGCTCTCAATACGTTTTGATGCTGCCCAGCGCTTCTTCTGAGGACTCCGTCATGGTCATTGGGCGCATTATCAACGCCTTTAAACAAAAAAACCGTAAAAGGTTCCTGATCTTGAATTATAAGATCCAGCAAATGGACCTAGATAAAATAAAAGTTTACCGAAAACAAAAATGCTGATAGGGAGGATCTGTTCACATGAGAAAAATTGCAGGCAAAAGTACGCTATTAAAAGCAGTAGCTTTTAGTTTGATTTTAGGGCTTGCTCCCGTTTCTCCTTTGTTTGCCGGCGCTATAGTCAAAAAAGCGGCGGTTCAGACAGGCGTTGCCGTCCACAGCAACGACAAAGCCGCTATTGACGCTTCTAATCTGGCGGAAGGCTATGTAATGATCAAATATACAGGGGGCCGGGATACAAGAATCAAAGTACAGATTGCCAAGCAGGGCGGGGCTACTTATAGTTATGATCTCAACGCCAAGGGCGTTGCCGAGCATTTTGCCCTGACGGAAGACGACGGCAAATACACAATCACTGTCTTTGAAAATATCGCCGGCAGCAAATATACTCAGGCTTACAGCACTACTTTGGAGCTAAAACTGAGAGATAAGCTGCTGCCTTACCTTTACGCCAATCAGTACGTCAACTTTAATGAGGACTCAAAGGTGGCCAAAAAGGCCAAAGAGCTGGCCAAGGACACAAAAACGGATTTGGAAGCCCTCGCCAATATTTATTATTACGTTACCGAAAATCTGACCTATGACGATAAGCTGGCTGCGGCAGTGCCCGCCGGTTATTTGCCCGATGTAGAAAAAGTACTGGAAACAAAAAAGGGCATATGCTTCGACTATGCTGCTTTGATGGCGGCTATGCTGCGGCTGGAGGGCATCCCCAGCAAGCTGGTGGTGGGTTATGCCGGCAGTATTTATCATGCCTGGATCAACGTATACATTAAGGATGTGGGCTGGATCGACCAGGTTATCTATTTTGACGGCGAAAAGTGGTCCTTAATGGACCCCACCTTTGTGTCCACCTCCAAATCGGCTAATGCGGTGAAGGAGTTTATTAATGAGGGCAATAGCTACAACCAAAAATTCGTTTACTAAGATTAATGCCAATATGCTGACTGCCGAAGAACTCTCTTTGTTTTTCCTGCAAATATCCCTGATGTTAAAATCAGGGATATTGTCTGTGGATGGCATAGCCTTATTAGAAGATGAGGCTTCCACCCAGCGGGAGAAAAGCTTGCTGCAGGCAATGAAGGAGGTACTGGAGCAGGGCCAGCCTCTATATGCGGCCATGGCTGCTTCCGGCAGCTTTCCGGAGCATGCCCTGCGGATGGTGCAAATCGGCGAGGAAACCGGCCGCCTGGAGCAGGTGCTGACGGCCTTAGCCCAATACTACCAGCAGGAGCATGAGCTGCGGCAGAGTATGCGTCAAGCGGTGCTTTATCCCGCTTGGCTGGCAGTGGTTATCGCCCTTGTGACTTTTGTGCTGGTGGCCAAAGTTTTGCCTGCCTTCCAACAGGTTTTGGAACAGCTTGGCTCCGGTCTTTCGCCATGGGCAGTTTCTTTGATGAGGTTAGGTGTTTTCAGCAAATGGGGAGTTGTTGTTTTTGCCGCTCTGTTGCTGGCTGTGGCTTTTTACTTGTTTTTCAATTCCCGGCGGCAGTCGGGTCAGGAAAAATTGCGGCAATTAGCGGATACCTTGTTTTTCCGGGGAGCCTTAGGCTTGTCGGCAGCCAGGGAAAAGTTTTCTTCTGCCCTCGCTCTTAGCCTGGCCAGCGGTCTGAATTTAAATGAGGCTTTGGATAAAGCCTATGTCTTGGCGGATGACGCCAAAATGCGTCAAAAGATCGAACAATGCCTGGACTTTTTGGAGCAGGGCTTGACCTTTGCCGCCGCTGTAGAAAATGCCGGAATATTCAGGGGCCTGGAAGCAGGACTGGTGGCTGCCGGCTTTAGAGCCGGCGCCGGTGAAGCCGTAATGCTGGAGCTTTCCCGCCGTTTTCACCGTCAGACGGAAGAACTTCTGTCACAGGTCATGTCCAGGACTGAGCCGGTTTTGGTGGTTCTGTTGGTTTTAGTGGTGGGAATGCTGCTGCTTTCCGTGATGCTGCCTCTTCTGGCCATGATGAACGCCATCGGCAGCTAGGACGAAAGGAAAAATCATGTTCATCCTTCCTAAAGGGCGAAAGTTTATTCGCATACTGCTGCCTCTTAGCCTGACGGTTTTGCTGCTGATAGCTCTGGGCTGGGCGGCTGCCCGGGCCGAGAGCCAGACTGCCGCCCAGGCTTTGCGGCTGACGGAAGAAAGCATTCGCCGGGCGGCAGTGCAGTGCTATGCCTTAGAAGGTTTTTACCCTGCAAACATAAATTATCTGATGGAGCATTACGGTATCCGCCCTGATACCAGCCGTTTTATTATCCATTATCAATTTATTGCCGACAATTTATTACCGGATATTACCGTATTGCCTATTGAGAGATAAGGGGGAGCAGGCCTATCGGTATCCTCAGCGAGAAATCAAGATTGCAGGCAGATAGCGCCGCCGTCTTTTTATTGGGCGCGGTATTCCTTTTTCTGTCCATAGGGCTTGTTATTTTAGGGGGCTCCGTTTATCGCCAAACCTTATCTGCCGCTTCCGAAAACGACGAATTGCGAACTGCTTTTTCCTATATTGCCAATCAGATACGGCGGGCTGATGCCGGCGGCGCTGTGGAAGTAGGCCGTCTGGCGGAGGCGCCGGCTCTTTTGCTCAATCAGGATTTTGAGGGTATAGCTTGCGTCACTTATTTGTACTATTGGGAGGGCAGCCTGCGGGAGCTTTTTGTGGAAAAAGGCTCGGAATTGGGGCCGGAAGCGGGATTGCCGCTGATTAAGCTGGCTGCCTTGGACTTTCACATGGATGAGCGGGGACTATTGGCTATTGAAGCTGCTTTCAATTCCGGCGGCAGCAGGCGGATGCTCTTGTCTTGCCGCAGCCGGAGAAAGGAAGCCGGGTATTAATGAGACGCCAACATTCCCGCTCCGCGGTTTTTTTGACAGAGATACTACTGGCGCTGCTGATTTTTGCCCTGTGTTCTTCCGTTTGTGCCGGCCTTTTAGTCCGGGCTTACCGGCTGAGTAAGGAAAGCGGCTGCTTAAATCAGGCGGTGATTGCGGCCCAAAGCGGCGCCGAGGCATTCAAGAACAGGCCAGAGGTTGATGATCTGGCTTTGAGCCTGGAAGGGGTTGCCGAAGACGGCGTCTGCTACGTTTATTATGACGAAAGCTGGCTGCCTACTACAGCCCCGGAAGCCGCTTATATTATGCGTATTGCGCCGGAACAGCAGGATGACCTGCAGGTTGCCGAAATCCTGGTGTCCGATAGGGAGGCCAGAGAGATTTTCAGGCTGGAGGCCGCCTTGTGGACAGGAGGGGGGGCGTCATGAGCAGAATAAAGCAGGGGCCCTTGTATGGCATCGGCGGCGTAACGCTTTTGACGGTTCTCCTGGTTTTATGCCTGACCATGTTTGCCGTATTGGCCTTAAGCTCCGCCCAGGCTGACCGGCGGCTAAGCGAAAAAAATGCCCGGGCGGTGGCGGCTTATTACCGGGCGGATAATCAAGGAGTGGTATTAATGAGCCAGGCCGTTAAATTGTGGCCTGCCGGCGGCGCCAGACCTGAGGCGGAGGCCTTGGCCCAGGATCTATCCGCTGTTTTTGATGCTGCTCTCGAGATAAGGGTGGAGGCCGCAGAAGAGAGATTTTTGTTGTCTGCCGCCATACCGGTACAGGAAAACCAGATTTTACGGCTTTCTCTTTATCTGGGACCGCCGGAAAGCCCCAGGCGGTGGGAAATCAGAGGATGGCAGGTGGAGCCTCTTCTTCAGAATGAAGACCAGGCCGTTTTTCTGCCGGTATGGCAGCCTTGATCAATATTGTTTAATAGAAGAGGTGAAGCAGATGGAGCTCTACGATATATTAGCAGGGGCGGCAGAAAACAGGGCCTCCGATATCCTTTTGATAACCGGCTTGCCGGTTTCTTATAAAGTAGACGGCAATATTTTGTGGCAGGATGAACAAAAGCTGACGCCTGAAATCTGCTTAGAGATGATTAAAAGCATTTACAAGATGGCGGACAATCGCAGTATGGAGGATCTGCTGGACAGCGGTGATGATGATTTTTCTTTTTCTTTGCCGAAGTGCTGCCGTTTTCGGGTCAACGCCCTGAAGCAAAGGGGGTCTCTGGCTGCCGTTATTCGGGTGGTAGCCTTTGAAATGCCCAATTACCGGGAACTGCATATCCCTGATACCGTCATGAATTTCTCCTATTTTAATAAAGGCCTGGTGCTCGTTACGGGGCCGGCGGGCAGCGGCAAATCCACCACTTTAGCCTGCCTCATCGACGCCATCAACTGCCAGCGCAGCGGTCACATCATCACCATCGAGGACCCTATTGAGTTTTTACACCGCCACAATAAGAGCATCGTCACCCAAAGGGAGTTGGGCAGCGATACCAAAAGCTATGAAGCGGCTTTGCGGGCAGCCCTCCGCCAGGCCCCTGATGTGATCCTGCTGGGCGAGATGAGAGACTATGAAACCATGAAGGCGGCAATCACGGCGGCGGAGACCGGCCATTTGGTAATTTCCACCCTCCACACTATCGGCGCTGCCAATACCATCGACCGTATCGTGGACAGTTTTCCCGCGGCCCAGCAGCAGCAGATCAGAGTGCAATTGGGCATGGTTATGCAAGGGGTGATTTCCCAGCAGCTAGTGCCTAAGCTTGGCGGCGGCGTTTTGCCGGCCTTTGAGATCATGATCGCCAACAATGCCATCAGGAACCTGATCCGGGAGTCGAAAGCCCATCAGATAGACAGTGTGATTTTTTCCTCGGCCGCCGAGGGGATGATCAGTATGGATTCCTATTTAATCAATATGGTAAAGCAAGGCTTGATTGGGCCGGAGCAGGCTTTGCAATACAGCAGCAACACGGAGCAGGTAAAGAAAAGGCTGCAGGCCATATAAGCCCGGAGCAGAGCCCGCAGGCTTTGAAGGGGGCTAAGGCTATCCGGTTCCGTGAAAACAAACAAAAATAGAGCATACTCCTGCCGGTCCTGCATGTGAAACCGTGAGGCTTCAATGCTAAGAAAAGGGGAGTATGCTCTATTGCATTATGCCGGAATGACCCATTCTATCATACGGCGGTTTTCAATCAAGTTATTTTGAAAAATAACCTGATATCAATATAGTAACATTATCATTCGTCAAAAGCAATAAGGTTTTTAATGTAACATTGACGAAAGAATGTCTGATACGTATAATGATTCCTATCAAGTTATTTTTAAAAATTATTTGGGTGGCGGGGTAACTGGAATCAAAAACGGGGAGGCAAGAAGATTATGCAGCAAAGGGCAGGCAATCCTATTTTGCAGGAAACGGTTGCGCTTATTGAAGAACGGCTGGGGGATTCCCTTAAATCCATTACGGTTGAGCGGGCCGTATTAGGCTTGTTTTTTTCCGGGGTGATACTTAGCAACGGTCAGGGCGGTTTATGCTTCACCCCCATCAAAGAGATGCCTGAGGCGGTATGCTGCCCCAGTTCCGCTAAAGCCATGCCCCTTTCCGGGCGGCTTTCCGGCCGGCCGGTGACGGAATACCTGAAAGATATCTTTTGCGGCAATATCCTCCGCAAAACTTTGGGCATTGCGGCATTAAACGCCTTGAGCGCCGCCTGCTGGGCTGATGAGGCTTTTGACGGCGGCTATGAGCTGGCTGCCGGGATTGACGCCTTTGACGAGGTCGAGATTAAGTCGGGCGAGAAGGCTGTAGTGGTAGGGGCTTTAATACCGATCATCAAGAAGCTGCGGGGAGCAAAAGCGGATTTTCACATACTGGAGATGGAGCCCAAAACCTTAAAAGAGTATGAGCTGCCCTATTACCTGCCGGCGGACAGAGCCGGAGAGGTGGTGCCCGGAGCAGACTTGTTGGTGATCACCGGCGTCACCCTTATTAACGATACGTTGCCGGATTTATTGGCCCTGGCTAAACCCGGCGCCCGCATCGTGGTTACCGGCCCTACGGCCAGTATGCTGCCCGATGCCTTTTTTAAGAGAGGGGTAACTCTTTTGGGAGGCATCTTGGCCACTAAGCCGGAAGAGCTTTTGAATGTCATTGCCGAAGGAGGCTCAGGCTACCATTTTTTTGGCAAATCGGCGGAGCGGCTGGTTATCCGCAGATATTGACATTCTCCCGGGCTGTGATATGATTAGAGCATCTGAGCCGTAAGTAGCTATCTTCCGGCGAAGTAAGAATTTCTTTACTGACACAAAGATTCGTTCTGCGTGAAAGGCCAGCTATCGATATTTGACAGATGCGCTTTTCATAAGCGCATTTTTTTATTGTAAAGTTGTACATATAAAGGCTGTACAAACATCGAGGCAATGCCGGAAAGCGGGAATGAAAATAAAGCAGGAGGATGGAGCATGGAAACAAGAGTAGCGATTATCGGCATTATCGTGGAAAACCCCGATTCTGTGGAGAAGCTCAACAGTATATTGCACACCTATTCACCCTACATTATCGGCCGTATGGGCATACCCTACCGGGAGAGAAAGGTCTCCATCATCAGCGTAGCCGTGGATGCGCCCCAGGATACGATCAGCGCCCTGTCCGGCAAGGTGGGTAAGCTGCCCGGCGTCAGCGCCAAGACGGCTTATTCCAATGTGGGAGCGTAATATGAATCATGACAGCAAGCTTCTGATTGACAAGCTGGAGAGCGACGGGGCTTTAAGCTCCGGCGAGTACCTGGCCCTGCTGGCCGGCAATCGTCCAGAAACAGCCCAATACCTTTTCGAGCGGGCCCGGGCCGTCAGGCAACGTGTATATGGCGATGAAGTTTATACCCGGGGACTGATTGAGTTTACAAGCTATTGCAAGAATGATTGCTACTATTGCGGCATCCGCAAAAGCAACCAGGCGGCGGAGCGGTACCGGCTGGATAAAGGCCAGATTCTGGAGTGCTGCGCCGCCGGTTATGACCTAGGGTTTCGCACCTTTGTTCTCCAGGGAGGCGAGGATCCTTTTTATAGTGATGAGAAAATTGCGGATATTGTCCGGGCCATCAAAAAAGCTCATCCCGACTGTGCCGTGACTCTTTCTCTGGGCGAAAAAAACCGCGAAAGCTATGAAGCTTATTATGCCGCCGGGGCCGACCGCTACCTGCTGCGCCACGAAACCGCCGATGAGAATCATTACGGCAAGCTGCACCCGCAAGAGATGTCTTTGCAGCGGCGCCAGCAATGTCTTTGGGACCTGAAGGATATCGGCTATCAGGTGGGCTGCGGCTTTATGGCAGGATCTCCTTACCAGACCAATGAATGCCTGGTAGCGGACCTGCTCTTTATCAAGGAGTTGGATCCCCATATGGTCGGCATCGGTCCTTTTATTCCCCACAACGCCACGCCCTTTGCAGCTCATCCTGCCGGCTCCCTGGAGCTTACCTTGTTTTTGCTGGGGATTATCCGGCTGATGCTGCCGGGGGTGCTGCTGCCTGTGACCACCGCCTTGGGAACCATCCATCCCGCAGGCCGGGAAAAAGGGGTTTTGGCCGGAGGCAACGTAGTAATGCCGAATCTTTCACCTCTGAATGTGCGTAAAAAATATATGCTCTATGATAATAAAATTTGTACCGGGGACGAAGCCGCAGAATGCCGCAACTGCCTGGCCGGGCGTATGGAATCTGTAGGTTATCGTCTGGTGGTGGACAGAGGCGACTATAAGGCTGTTAAGGCCATATAGATAGAAACCGGATTAACCTGCCGGGAAAGAAAAATCTGACCCGAAAGAAAGGAGCAGCTATGTACAATCCCAAGTCTTTACGTGCAGAAGAATTCATTGCCCATGAGGAGGTTCTGGAAACCCTGGCTTCTGCTGAGGCCAATAAGGAAAACAGGGAGCTCATTGACGCAATTATTGCCAAAGCCAGGCTGCGTAAGGGCCTGTCCCACCGGGAGGCCGCCGTTTTGCTGGATTGCACCCTTGAAGAGAAGAACAAGGAAATCTATGCTTTAGCGGAACAGATCAAAAAGGATTACTATGGCAACCGTATTGTGATGTTTGCCCCCTTGTACCTGTCAAATTATTGTATTAATGGCTGCGTGTACTGTCCTTATCACCAAAAGAATACCCATATCGCCAGAAAGAAGCTGACCCAGGAGGAAGTGGCCCGGGAGGTCAGGGCTTTGCAGGATATGGGCCATAAGCGGCTGGCTATTGAGTCGGGGGAAGACCCCGTCCATAGTCCCATCGAATACATTCTGGAATGCATTGATACTATCTACGGTGTCAAGCACAAAAACGGCTCCATCCGCCGGGTTAATGTGAATATTGCGGCCACGACAGTGGAGAACTACCGGAAGCTCAGGGACGCTGAGATTGGAACATACATCCTTTTTCAGGAGACCTATCACAAAGATAGCTACGAGAAGCTCCATCCTACGGGCCCCAAGCATAATTATGCCTACCATACCGAGGCCATGGACCGGGCCATGGAAGGGGGCATCGATGATGTGGGCTTAGGGGTGCTCTTTGGCTTAGAGTTTTACCGCTATGAATTTGCCGCTTTATTGATGCACGCGGAGCATTTGGAGGCAGCCCACGGCGTGGGGCCCCATACCATCAGCGTACCCAGAATTCGTCAGGCCGACGGCATCGATCCCGGGGCCTTTGACAACGGCATTGATGATGATACCTTTGCCAAAATCATTGCCTGCGTCCGTATTGCCGCCCCTTATACCGGCATGATTGTTTCCACCAGAGAAAGCCAGGACTGCCGGGAAAGGGTACTCCATTTGGGTGTTTCGCAGATCAGCGGCGGTTCCAAAACCAGCGTGGGCGGCTATTACGAACCTCAGCCGGAAGATGAGAACTCCGAGCAATTCGACGTCAGCGATAAGAGAACCTTGGATGAGATTGTGGAATGGCTGATGAAATTAGGCTACATTCCCAGCTTTTGCACGGCCTGCTACCGGGAAGGCCGCACCGGCGACCGGTTTATGAGCCTGTGCAAAAGCGGCAACCTGCAAAACTGCTGCCATCCCAATGCTTTGATGACGCTTAAAGAATATGTGACGGATTACGCCTCCGCTTCAACGAAGACCCTGGGGGAAGCTTTAATCGGGGCGGAGATTGGCAATATACCCAAGGATAAGGTAAGACAGCTTGTCCGGGATAACCTTTTACGTATTGAACAAGGCCAAAGAGATTTTCGATTGTAGGGGATGATTAATATGAGTCTTAATGAGACTCCCAGCGCTAACCGTATTCATATCGGTATTTTTGGCAACCGCAATGCCGGCAAATCCAGTGTGATCAATGCCGTTACCGGCCAGGATTTTGCCATTGTCTCTGAAATGAAGGGCACGACTACGGACCCGGTTTACAAAGCTATGGAGCTTTTGCCCCTGGGACCGGTGATGATCATCGACACCCCCGGTATAGATGATGAGGGAGTATTGGGAGAGCTGCGCATCCGCAAGGCCAAGCAAGTGCTGAACAAGACGGACGTGGCCTTGTTGGTGGTGGATGCTTCAGTGGGCCAAGGTGAACAAGACAGAGAGTTGATCGGACTCTTCAAGGAAAAGCAGATTCCTTATATCATCGTCTGGAATAAGGCCGACCTCTTGCCGGCAGCGGTGGAGGAGCAGGCGCCAGAAACAGGTCAGGAGCCGGGGGCAGGAGCGGAGTCCCAGTCCGCAGCGGAGCCGGAAAAAGTCAATGAAATATGGATCAGCGCCAAAAGCGGTTTGCACATTGAGGCGTTGAAGAACAAAATTGCCGACCTGGCCCTGACAGAGGAGCCTCAGCAGCGGCTGGTGGCTGATTTGATCCAGCCTATGGATTTTGTGCTTCTGGTTACCCCCATTGACAAAGCCGCCCCTAAAGGCCGCTTGATTCTGCCTCAGCAGCAAACCATCCGGGATATTCTTGACACAGGGGCTGTGTCTATCGTGGTCAGGGAGTCTGAATTGGCGGAGACTCTGGAAAAGCTGGGGCAGAAGCCTAAACTGGTCATTACCGACAGCCAGGTTTTTGCCCAGGTTGACGCCATAGTGCCCGGGGATATCCCGCTGACTTCTTTTTCGATCCTCTTTGCCCGCTACAAAGGTTTGCTGGATACCGCCGTAAAGGGAGCGGCAGCGCTGAAAGGGCTGCAGGATGGAGATAAAGTATTGATTTGCGAAGGCTGTACCCACCACCGTCAATGTGACGACATTGGCACGGTGAAGCTGCCCCGCTGGGTCAGGAGCTATACGGGCAGGGAGCCGGATTTTAGCTTTGTTTCCGGCCGGGAATTCCCCGATGAGCTGCAGCAATATAAGCTGATCATCCATTGCGGCGGCTGCATGCTCAATGAGCGGGAAGTCAAATACCGCCAGAAATGCGCGGTGGACCAGCAGGTGCCCATCACTAATTACGGTATTGCCATTGCCGCCATGCAGGGCATTCTGGGGCGCAGCATCGCCATGTTTCCTCAGCTCTTGGCGGAAACAGAAAAATAAAATACCACAAAAAAGAAGCCGGCGCAAATAATGTGTTCCCATTTGCGCCGGCTTCTTTTTCCTATGGCCAAAGAACCATAATCGAGAGCTTTTCATATCTTGTATATCGGAAAGAACCGAGGAGGGAGCTGGTCGATTTGGATATTTGTCTTTGGGGCCTCGGAGGTCATATCGTCCTGCCGGAAGATCCTGGCTACAACCAAGCCCGTCAGGATTACAACCGGGCCATTCAACAGTATCCGCTGATTATCAATTATTGCCGGAATAAAGAGGATGTGGCAAAGGCGGTAAACTGGGCAAGAAGGTATAGAATACCTTTGCGCATCCGCAGCGGCGGTCACAATTATGAAGGCTATTCCAACGGCAGCAGCACCCTGGTTGTGGATGTAAGCGAGATGAATAGCGTTAGTTTGGATGAAGAGAGAGGCCTATTAACGCTGGAGGGAGGCGTAACCAACCGCCAGGTCTATGAATTTGTATCTGCCAGAGGCTATCCCTTTCCCGGCGGCACTTGTCCTACCGTGGGAGTCAGCGGCTATGTGACGGGAGGAGGCTGGGGCCTGTCCTGCCGCTATCTGGGCTTGGGATGCGACAGCCTTGAAGAAATTGAGCTTGTCAATGGCGAAGGACGTTTGATCAAAGCCAGCCGGCGCCGTAATGCCGAACTTTTTTGGGCTTGCCGCGGCGCCGGCGGCGGCAATTTCGGCGTCATTGTGTCCATGGTATTCAGGCTGCCGCCGAAAACGGACAACGTGACTTTGATAGAAATCGATTACCTCCATGCCACGGCGGCAGGACAGGAGATATTCCTGGCAACCTGGCAGCAATGGCTGAAGGACGCCGATCCCAGAATTACGCTGATTGCAAGGATATACAACTCCGCAAACGACGGTTTGGCTATGCTGGTCCGAGGTGTTTTTTACGGCGAAGCCGATGAGGCGAAGGTGCTCATGGAACCTTTCACCAGGCTGGAAGGAGCAGAATGCAGTTTTCAGTATGTGCCGTTTCTTGAAGCTGTAACGATCATCGGCAGCAATTATCCCGATTCTGAAAAATTCCAGTCCGTCAGCCGTTTTGTTGTGCGCAGTTTTAATCAAAGGGAAATTACGGAGCTTGTAAAGCTAATCGGTTCGCCTCCGCCAGGCTCTTTATTTGCCGGACTATCCATGTATGCCTTGGGCGGCAAGGTCCGGGAAATAGGGACAGATCAAACAGCCTTTTTTTACCGGCAGGCAGACTATATTATTTGGCTGGAGACGATATGGGAGGAAAACAGATTTGCCGGGGTCAACAGAAGCTGGATCAACCGCCGCTTTCCGGCGCTGGCCTCCGTGACAACGGGATCTTACGTTAACTTTCCTTACAGCCGGCTGGCCAACTATTTGGAAGAGTATTATGGTGATCACGCCGCCTTGCTTAAAGAGATCAAAAAGGAGTATGACCCCTGCAATATTTTCACCTTTCCTCAAGGACTCAAAAGCAGAGGCCCCAAGCAAGCCAAAGCGGCGGTTTTAACGGGTTCGGAGACGGAAGAGGCAAAGAAAAAGCCGGCAGATGACAGAGCGTATCGCCGGTTCCGTTATGTTAAAAACCATGCGGACTCCGGCCGTCAGGATTTCTTAAAATAGCCGAATCTTTAAAAACCCTGTACGAATAGCCCTGGCAGCGGTATTGCAGCAGAGGGCTCAATATCCGCAGCAGCAGATTGATACCGCTATAGCGGCTGAAGGCGGCCATATAGCGTTTTTCGATACTGCAGCCCAGTTTGCACTTGAGATCTTCCGCCGTTTGGCCAAAGTCAATGGTGGGGCAGCCTTTTTCGATGCCGATCCGGATGATGGCAAGCAGCATGTTGCAGTACAAATCAAATGGGTCCCTTTGGGCATAGTCCATTCCTCCAAAGAGAAAATGCAGACCTTCGCCATGTTGGGACAGGCAAAAAAAGGCTATTTGTACATCCCCGTGGTAAAAGGCGTAGATTTCGCCGCCGATTTCCTGGAAGAACTCCTTTTTCAGGGTTTCCAAGGGGTATTGGGAGCGGTTCAGCACATTCAAATAAAGACGGTGGGTTTCGCCGGAAAATTCCCGGGGGCTGATTCGCTTTAGTTGGAGCCCAGCCCCCTTTTCTAAAGCGGTTTTGACCCGGCGCCGATAGCCGCTGCGCAAGCAGTCCAGATATTCCTCAAAACTGGCAAAGGAATTTTGGAAGATGCAGGCGCCAAGGGTTTCGCCCCTGGCCACGCCTGTGGGCAGGGACTCCCGGGACAGAAGGTTTAAGAGCAGAAACAGTCCTGCTCTTTTGCGGTAATCGGCAATCAGCTCCCGGAGGTTGCCGCTGTAGCCGGGCATATCTAAAGAAGCGGGCAGCCCTACCACCGTCATGGGTATTTCCAGGCGCAGCCTGCCGAAGGTAAAGAGATTGAGTTTGCTTTTATATTCACAGCAGATATACTCCCGATGGGTGACGTAAGAAAAAGGAGTATCGGAGTGCCGCGCCGCATTTAAAACAGCGGAATGAAGGAAGGGGTTGCCGCCTATCCGCTTATCCCAATGGGGCGGGCAGGTATTATGGCGTTCACCCAGAAATATTTTTTTCATAAACAACAAAACTTCCGCCTTTATGTTTGGTATAACGCCTTGTAAAAAGGCTGGACTTGGTGTTTGTATCAACAATCCAACTGCTGATTATGGTTTTGATGTCCGGATAATTTTTGAGGGCAGTATTCATTGCCTGCTGAAAGGCAAGGGTGACCACGCCTTTATTTTGATATTCCGGCAAAACGCCGATTTCCGCCATTTTCGCTCTTGCGGGGCTAAAGCGAAGATGGCGCTTTATTGCCGAGACGATGCCGAAGCCGCGGCCCGGGGGGACCAGCTCGTTAAAATCGGGATAGTAGAATAGCAGACCAATATCGGTTTGGCCATCCTTGATAAAAAGCAGGGCTCCCCGGTCAAGAATCAGTTTCATTTGCTCCAAAAGCTCGGCGTCCTCCTGATACTCTCTTTTAAAATAAAAATCGTGGCCTTCAAATATAGTGTTGGAAAGGTCGGTGTACCGCTTCAGATTCCGGTCATTGATCCTAGCCGGCTCAAAGCTGTATTGGGGGCAACGTCCCATAATCCGGGCACAGTCATCGTCGACGCGCTGCCGTACCAAGGGGGCCTCATCCTGAAAGCAGCTCAGCCTGACTTCGGAAAATCCGCTAAAATAGCCGGCGTAATAGGAGGGATTGTAGCTTTCGCCAAAGCTGGGCGGAGCGGTATTTTCCAGGGAAAAACCCAGGGCGTAATTGAGGTGGCCATCCATGCCTGCAATAATTCTGGTGCATTTTTCGGCAGCAGCCCAAATCTCTGCATATTCCAGCATATGTGCCACTGCCCCGCCACTGTCGGGCAGGGCTTCAAAAAAGGCGATATTGGCGGTAGCGCCGGCATTTTTGTGGTGAATCAGAACACACTGGCAAAGCCTTTTTCCCTTGTGGAGAACTGCGATAATTTCCTGCTTGGAATTTTGATAAAAACTGCTTTGTCCCCCGCAAACCAGAGGCAGCAGGCTGGACTTATTGTCCTTAAAATTAGGGTCTTTTCCGTACACAGACGGATAGAAGCTTCTTAGCTCCCCCGGGGAGCCTAGCTTTATAATTTCCATATGACCATCCTAAATAATATTTGGGGTGATGCCCCTGTCGATCTGATACTTATAATAGAAATTCACGTAAAGGTAAAAGAGATATTTCAGGGGGTGCCTTAAAAAGTCTGCCCGCAGAAGGGTGCGCCTGAAAATTCCGCTTACGGTAAACACCTGTTTGTATAGGCGCCAGTAGGCCTCCGTCAGCTCCCGGGGGGACATATGCTTTGGCTGGTGTACCGCCTCAGTGCCGTTGTAGCTGTAAATATCGTTGTTGACGATCCGCCCCTGCCCCAGCATCTGTTGGTAAAACAGGGTGCCGGGAATGGGAGTCAGGATGTAAAACCGGGGGACGGTGATTTTGTTGCGGATAATGAAAGCTCCGGTCATGGCGATGCTCTCCGGCGTATCGCCGTCAGCCCCTACCACCATCTCGGTGGAAACGTCAATCCCTGCACGGGTTATCTGCCGGATCTGCTGGTCGTAGCGGTCCGCCTTGGCCCAGCTCTTTTGCATTGCGTCAAGGCTCTCCTGGGAAATGCTTTCCACCCCGAAGGAGAGAGTGATGCAGCCGCTTTGGCGCAGGATAGCCAGAAGCTCCCCGTCGTCGGCTACGCTGATGGAGCATTGGGACATCCACTGCATGCCCAGGCTCTCAATCTGGCGGCAAAGCCGGATGGTGTACTCCCTGTCGGCCAGGATATTGTCATCAAGCAAGAGGAATTTTTTATAGCCCAGCCGTTTGACCTCTTTGATATCGCGGATCACCTCTTCAATCTCACGGCGCAGATAGCGGTTTTGATAAAGGCAATAAACCGAACAGAAGCTGCAGGAATTAGGACAGCCCCGTCCTGCCTGCACCGGCAGAAAGTCGCCGATTCTTTTTGAGGTCAACAGGTCATAGCGGGGCAGAGGCCAGGAAAGTGTCTCCAGTGGCATATCATAAACAGGCTTTAATGTTCCTCTGAGGTAGTCCTCAAACATGGCTTTAAAGCTTTCTTCACCGTCGCCGATGATGACGCTGTCACAGTATTTTTTTGCTTCCTCAGGCATCAGGCTTACCATGTACCCCCCCATAACCACCGTCTTGCCCCGGCGTTTAAATTCTTTGGCCAGGTCGATGCTGCGGATAACGGCGTGGCCCATAGAGGAAATGGCAATCAGATCGGCGTCGGTTTCAAAATCCACATCCTCAATGGTCTCGAAGCAAGCCTCAAACTGAAGGCCGGGAACGAGGGCCGCCAAAATCGCCGGAGCCAGTCCCACGAAATAGAGCCGCTTTTTTTTAATTAGTTTTTTGCCGGCATAATAGGGGGTAGGCTGAATAAACAGTATTTTCATTCAGCGCCCCCCAATCTTCCGGGTGAGATAGTCCATGAGCATGTTCCTGTAGAAAGCAAGATCCATAAAATCATAAATTCCGGCCTTTCTCGCTATTTTGTAGAGACGCAGAAACAGCCGGCGGTATTCCCGGTAAAACTCCCGGCGGGAGAGCTTGGCGGGCTCCACCACAAGGTGCAGAAAATCCCAGTCAACAATGTCCGCTGAAGTGATGCGGTCCTTGTATTCTTCGTAAAGAGGTGTTCCCGGAATCGGGGTGAAAATGGATACGGTAACGTATTGGAGCCCCGCTTTGACGATCCAGTTGTAAAGGTTTTCAAAGTAGGCCTTGTCTGCGTCAAGGGGAGCGATCATCAGGGCAATGCATTGGGCCGGCGTTTCCCCGATGATTTCCAGGCAGCGCCGGTTCATGTCCACGCTGGTTTTTTTGTTCATGCCCTCCAGCTCGGCGTCGGTAACCGCCTCCAGCCCCACCAGAAAATAGCGAAAGCCGATTTCCGCCAGGGCCCGGACAATATCCGGATTTGCACAGATGAAATCGGCCCGGGCATAGCAGATATAGGTCTTTTTGATTTGCTTTTCTTTCACCAGGCCAATAAAGCGCCAGAGCCGCTTGGGGTCCACAAGGAAGTCGTCGTCTACGATTTGGATATTAGCCGCATCGATACCGGCAAGCTCTTCGATGACAAGATCAAGATCCCGGGGCTGATAGCTGCCGCCTCCAAGCAGTGTGCAGTAGCAAAAATTGCAGTCGTAAGGACAAGAAAAAGCGGTCTTGATGGAAGCCACCCCGTTTAGCTCCAGATAGCGGAAGTGCTGCCGGTTGCCATAAAAGAAGCTGCGGTCGGGGATGGGCAGGCTGTTGATGTCCACGGGGCTCAAGGGATTTTCCCGATACTCCCCATTTACTTTATAGCAAAGCCCATTGATGCTATCAAACCCATTGATGCTGCCAAGCTCATTGATACCGCCAAGCCCCAGGCAGTCCCTTGCCTGGCCATTGCCTACAAGGGAGACAAGCCCTGCATAATCCGCCGGGGATTCGCTGCGAAAGACATAGTCCACCCAGTCAGAATAAAAGCTTTTGTAGTTAAGCTGGGCGTGAACTCCGCCCACAATGGTTACCGTTTGGGGATTGTATTTCTTCGCCAGCTCACAGAACCGGATCATCAGGTTTTGCTGGGTGATATAGCCTGTCACGGAAAGGACGTGGGGCCTTTCCCGCTCCAGGGTCTCCTCAAAGTCATTGCTGATCAGCCCGTCAAAAATAACGCTGGCGATGCCTTTTTCTTTAAGGGCCGTATAGAGATATTCCAGATCCAGGGGCTCGTTGTCTAAAATTCTTGTAAAACTCAGCAGATTCGGGGCTTGGGGCCGTACCAAAAGCACCTTCATCGTCTCTTTACCTTCGTAAGCAAAACTCTCATTTGTTACCCCTTTATGATTTTTTTCAGATACTGTCCGGTAATGTGAAGGGCGCCAAAAGACAGCTTAAAGGTAGTGGTGACGCCGTATTTGCGGAACATGTAAAGGGTATTGCGGGGCGTCACCGTGATCTTGTAATACAGGGCCAGGATATTCCAATAGTACCTGCGTACGCTCATGCCCGTGGGGCGGATGACCAGATGGGCCATATCCCATTTTTCATGTTCGGCGTAGGGAATCAGCAGGGAGTCTTCATATTTTTCGAAATAAGGAGTGCCCGGCATGGGGGTAAAGGGCTGAAGATTGACGAAAACCAATCGGTTTTCTTTGATAAACCGGTAAAGCCGGCGGAAGTTTTCTGCTTGCCAATCCACGCCCAGAATGACGGTGGCATAGCATTCGACGCCGTGCTTTCTCAGAATGCGAATTGCTTCCCTGCTTTGGGCTACCTGGGATTTCTTATTGTAGGAGTCAAGCTCCTCCTGGCTGGCGGCTTCAATTCCCACGATGACTGCCGCCAGGCCGATTTCCTGCAGCTTTATGATAATGTCTTCGTTTTCGGCGATAAAATCAGCCCGGCCGTAAACGAGATAGTTTTTGTGGATGCCATGCTCTTTGACCTGGCAGTAAAACTCCAGCAGCCGCGCCCGGTTGAAAAGGAAGTTGTCGTCAACAATATAGACCTCCCGCTGGGGGATGGCCAGCAGCTCACGGATGACCTGCTTCACCGGCCGGGCGGCGTAAGGCGTAATCTCCTTGCAAAAGCAGAAATTACAGCTGTAGGGACAGCCGAAGGAAGTCTTGATCAGGGCACAATCCTGTTGAAAAAGATAGTAATAGCGACCGGCATACTCCTTCACCGCCTCCCGGTCAGGCAGAAAATCCTCCTGAAGTTCACAGCCCAGAAGATCGTACAAATCCCGGTCCTTACGGCAGACCTGGTCGATGGAGGGGTGAAAAAAATCCGCCGGACAGACAGCGGCGTGAACTCCTCCTACGAAAACCTGGGTTTGGGGACATAGCTTTTTGGCGGTGTCGGCGTACTCTTTGATAACTCCGATATGGCTGATGTACCCGGCAATGCAGACAGCCTCCGGCGAAAAATGCCGCAGATGGTATTCCAGGGGTTTTTGTTCCAGTATCATATCCGCAAGCTTAATCTCATGACCGTTGTTTTTCAGCACCGCCGCCAGCTGCATCAGTTCCAGAGGCTCGCAGATCATAACGCTTTGCAGGCCGATGGTCTCTTTGTGCGGCCGGGGCCTTACCAGCAATATTTTCATTGTTCCAAATCCTTTAGCTTCATGGCATAGCCGCAAATGGAAGGCATAAACCATTTTTCTTTGATAGAGAATTCTTCGATTAGGCAAAGCCGGTCTGCGGTAAGCTCCAGGAAGTCCGTCTTTGAAAGATATTCCGCTTTTTCCGCCGTTTTCTCAATAAAGTACATAACAAGCCCATCGTAAAGACGGTTGACGGAGGCCTGAACGAAAAATAAGATAGTCTCTTCGTTCATCAGTCCGGCAATTTTATGAATGACCTCCCGCTTATTTTCGTAATAAGGCAGAGAGTGGGTGCAGGTAATCACATCAAAAGGTCCCCGGATTGCTTCCGGAAGGGGGGCGGCAATATCCAGAGTATAAAATTCTGCGTTTAAATTCTTGGCCTTTGCCCTTTCGGTCATAGCCCCGGATTTATCGATTCCCACACATTGAATCTCTGTGGCAGCGAGAACATCGGCAATCATCTGGCCGGTGCCGCAGCCAATGTCCAGCAGGCGTTTGGCTTTCAAGGCTTGGATGCGGCCCAGCAATTCCCGGCGGGTGGGTTCAAGGGAATACTTCTGAACCCAGAGCTTATCATACTTTGCCGCCAGCCTATCCCATATCAAACAGATCACCTGCCATCATCGTAATTATTTCATTATATCAAGATGAGGATGCCTTGGCTAGGCTAGTCTAGCCGGCATCATTTAACACACCCATGAAAATCGGCAGACTAAACTGATTATCCAGGATCATAAAGAAGAAGGGACGGTCCAGGTTGACTCTCTTTGGCTCTGCCGGAGCGGCAGACGAACCAGACATCTCTACAGCGGTAACGGCGCCTGCTTTTGTGCCTTTTTCGTCCACCTCGATTTTCGTCTTATGAATAACACGGCTTATAAAGATATTGCCATCACCCAACTGACCAAGGGAGCTGAAATCCGCAAGCTCTCCATCAAAAGCATCCTTTATACCAAGCTCCTGCAATATTTCGGAAAGCTCCTTGCTATATTCGAAGGAAAATTTAGGCATAGAGGCATATACCTGGTCACCCCTTTGATTTCTAACGGCGTCAATCAGCACTTTGCCGTCTAGGGAGGCGATAAAATCCGGTACCGCAAGCCCCTGATCGGGCAATAAGGCCACAAAAGAATATTGATTATCGGCGTAAGGCTTTGAAAAGCCGATGGCTCCCGGCATCTCAATATAGCCGTATTCAGTGCTGTGCATGAAGTCAACCGTCTTTTTGTCGCCGTCCTGCGCAGTGAATTCGCCCTGGCGCACAGAAGTATTTTTGTAGATATTCAGCCACTCGGCGTCAAAAGATAGCGCATTGATAAGGTACATTACCGCATCTGCGGGAGGTTTTTCCTCTAAAAGCTTTTTAATCTGCCCGGCAGTTTTTTCATTTACCCAGGCATTAATGTCATTTTTCGTGCCGTCGTCAAAAGGAGCTTGATAAACCTCAGCGTCGTAATAGTTCTTGTTTTTCTGCAAAAACTCCTTTTTTATCTGTAAACTCTCTTGATCCTTAAACCAAATGGAATTGGCAAGGCTCACCTTATATTTTTCGGCAGTGGGAAGATAAGTTTTATAGGCATAGAGATAGTCGTTCAGGCTGCTGATGTCGGCGCCGAAAACCTTTTCCATTTGGGACAGCGTTTCTCTGTCCGCGCCGTTTGCCGTCATTGATAGGGCGGAAATGATAGAGAGCGGAGAGATAAGCGTATTTTTACCCTCATGGATTTTTTCGAAAATAGCCAGGGAAAAATCAGCGATGGCGGTTGTTTTATCCGCACCGTTCTCCTGAGAGCTGTCTATGGCGATGGGAGCGATGTTATTTCTGTCGATGCCTGCCATTAAGTTGGCGGCAGCCAAATTTGTATTGCCGCTGCAAGCTGTCAATGTCAATAGTAACACAAGCAGTAAAATAGTTTTCCTCATATGCAACACCTCCTAATGATTGAGACGATAATTCTTGATAAATGTTCCCCATTTGGACAGCCCAAAGGGGCGCCTCAAAAAATGGGACGCCCCTTGCTATATCTCATCATACACCAATCAAATTTTCTTGCGGATAAATTCGTATCGACGATTTGCTCCACAGAAAAAATAAAACAGCCGTCTCCATTCATTGCGAGCAGCAGTTCCTTTAAATCGGCAGGTAATTCATTGCCAAGCAGTTTTTCTGCATCAAGGATCTGTTGCTGTGCAGCCGGCGGATTTGGCTTTATATAATCAAGTTTACTCGTCAATCCTTTATATAGCGTATTCCAATTCTTCATACAGCCATCCTCTAAAAATATATTTTCTTAATATATTAAATCATAACCGCACTTTTATCCAGGGTGCCATGTCTGACTGTTCAAAAATTGCAGGTTTTCCCCCAATATTAGTGCGGCAGCCGCTGTGCCAGCATATTCCAATCCTCCATAAACAGGCCCATAAGATTGGGCCGCCTTCTGACCGCCAACGGATGGTAGGATACCATGCAGGGATAACCTAAAACAGCAGCATGCCACATCCCTCTGAGGTTTTTTACGCAGGCATCCTTATTGTTGAACATTGTTTGAACAACAACGTCTCCCAGGCACATAATAAACTTTGGCTGTAACCTTTCTATTTGGCGAAAAAGGAAGGGCTTGCTGAAATTGCGAACCCTTTCTTTGTCATAGCGGCGAAGGGGCCTGCATTTCAGGAGATATGTCAAATAAATATCATCCGCCGTCAAATTTACCCGATGCAAGGCCGTCTGCAAGGTCTGTCTGGTTGGGCAGACATATTCATTTCCATCTTTATTTTCCCGGGCGCCTGGGTTATCTAAAATTACAATGATAGGCGCCTTGGGGTTTCCTTCTCCCCAAATGATGCGAGACTTTTGCGTGCATATTTCACATTCCCGATAGATTTCGGCCTCTTCCGAAAATTTGTCTTCCGGCCAGAGCGCCGGCTTAAAGTAGGAATCCATCCTTAACCCTCCAAAGCCTGTTGGGATAATTTGAATCAAATAGCTAAGACCTAAGACCTAAGACAGGCGTTAATGGATTATATACTGTCCTCAATTTTACGATATATTCCGTGGAGGGATGACCTATTTTTACGGCCTTGGTTTGGAGGGACCGTTCTCGGTTATTTTTGTGCAAAGGGTTCAAGGTTTAAAGTGCACCATTGCCTTTAAATAATATAGTCAAAATAAAAAAAAGGTAACACGCAGATTTGATAAATGCGGTTACCAGTTTTTTTATTTATACTTATATTACCACAAAATGAGAGAAAATTCAAGTCTGGTATTTGTTTTGCTCATGGTGTATTAAGAATAGGAGAGGGAGTGATGTGTTTGGGCTTTGAACTGATACCTTTTGCTTCTGCCGGTTTAATCCAAAAACAAGCAGTAAGTGAAGTAGTAAAATGCAACGATTATACGCAGCGGTTCGGCCTTGTTCTCACTCAGGCACAGGCGGTAGAGCTTGTTGAAACCCGTTCTGTTGCTTTGAGCGATAACGGGCGCATTGAATTTGGCGGCGGCGTGATTGATAAAATTATCAAAGAGTTTTGCGACTCCCCCTATATCTCCATGCATAACTACACGCAGACACTACACGAACTGATTGAACTCTTCTACTACTATAAAAATGAAGCAATGGATTTAATAAGCGATGACGATTTGATAAAATTTATGAAATCGTCGTTTGAAGGCATTTGCCAAGGTTCACTCGATTTGCTACCTGGCCGCGAATTGTATCGCCTTGCAAAAAATCTTCGCTTTGGTCTTTCAGGAGATTACTCCGAGGACAATATTTCAGAGGACGAGGAGGATGAGGATGAATAGCGGCCTTGATAAAATCAGCGTAATTGAAGTAGGCAAGTTGGATAGTGAGTATTATTTTCAGTCTTTACTTGAGCAGGCATATAGCAAATGGCTTTTGAGCGGCAGCGATATTGAACGGTTGCAATATGAGTGTCTTAACCTTCTTGCCTATAAAACAGAGCGGTTTAATGCCGGTGACAGCAGTTCTATCCGCATTGAAAAGGCGCAGGATATTATGACCTCGAACCTGTTCACAATCAGCCTATGGCTAAAAACTTATACCAACCCTGACGACGCTGTAACCGCCTTGCAGAATGAAACCATAAGTGAGATATACCAGAAAGGCCGGGGGCGTATTGATATTATGCTTGCGTCGGCTAAAACAATCCATGCAAGGCTACTGCAGCAGCTTGTGGATACCCCAAACGTATTTTACAGCTCCACGATTGACGGCGGGATAAAAGGATTTTTCAAGCTGTATTATCCCGACTTTACGGCACACGAAATCCATATTACCGCCGACTATCCGACCTTTAATCCAATGCCAAAGCTGGCGGGGATAGAGTTTATTCAGGCATATTTGAATTGCTTGTACTATGAAAATCTGTTTTGTAGTCATTTTGCAGCTGCAGACATTCATCATCTGTTATGTGGCTATGTGGAAGATTACAAAGAGCATTTAATCAATATTTACGAGCCGGTACTATTGGCGGCTTTGTGCTGTACGATTGCGGGGACAGACCTAAAGTGTTTGGACATCACCGAATATGGGGCGACACATTTGTACCATCAATTTACGGATATGCTACAAAATGAGATTGCCACAACAATCCAAAATGCCACAGCCAAACTTATTCGTGCTTTCGAGTGTCCACAAGGGCTTATCCAGTACATTCAGAACGGATTGCCTGTCATTATAACAAAAGTACAAGTAGCGGCGCGGGAGAAAACTCTTGACCAAATTTTTATCCTGCCCTCTTTCCCCGAAAACAAACCGAAAATTATTATGCCTTTTGGCTACAAAATGGACGACGAGCAATACCGCAAGATAATTGAAGAAATTGCGGAGTGTCGTTATGCTGCCGATAAGGTAGCAATCATAAAAGAACATATTCATTCTCTGGCCGATTTGGAGGATGTGCTTTTAGATGCTGGCCTTACCGGGGAAGAAATAAAGACCATTTTGCAGGAGTTAGCATTGCCGGAAATTGCGGCACTTTCAAAGCGGTATATGTCTATGGCCGATATGGATACCTTTGACTTACGGGAGCAAGAGCAGTTATTACGGAACAATCTGCATGATTTTATTGTCGCGTTGCCGCAGAACCGACAAGACGCGATTGCAAAAGCCAGGGAAGCTATACAAGAGAAATGAAGTATAAAGACAACTTGTGGAGGGTTAAGACAAACTGAATACGAAGAATTCTCCTCTCCTTTTGGCTACACGGGGGTTTATTTGGCGCTTACATAAAAAAGACCCCGCACTATAGGCGGGGAAGAAATCCGTGAAAACTCCTAACTATATACGCGATAGCAACCCAATGTCTTGCTGAAATTTTCTGCAAGCCGATCAATCTTCCGCCTCGGGAACCAGCTCGGTAGTTTCATTCTTCGGAGGCATGACAAAGGAAAAAATAATAAATCCAATGAAAGCAGCCACCAGTCCCGGTATAATGGGCTGGCTGAATTTGATTCCCAACAGCATCCCTTTGGAAATATGCTCTAAATATACTACCACAATGGTTCCGGCGATGAGAGAAGCAATGGTTCCTGCCGGCGATGCTTTTTTCCAGTAATGGCCCATAACATAAGGGAAGAAAGAGCCTGCAGCCCGAAGGGTGAAGCAGAACATGAGAATGGATACGATGCTCTGGGTATTAAACAGGGCAATGAACATGGAAGCCACGCCTACCAGACACATAACAAGTTTTGTAACTTTTATGACAGTTTGACTGGAAGCATTGGGCTTTAAAACGGCTTTATAAATATCATTGGCGAAGATGGAGCCTGCTCCTAAAAGGTCGGAATCCGCACTGGACATTGTGGCGGAAATAATGCCGGAAAACAAAAGTCCGCAAATTATTGCCGGCATGGTATTGATGGCCAGAATAGGCAGCGCATATCTGGCGCCCACCTCTGCAAACTGAGCAGAGCTAAATTTACCCATATTTATCAGTGCCAGAGTGATAATGCCAAGGATTGTGGGAATAAAAGCATAGATGAAATTAACAAGAGCTGCCAGCCAGGCGCCGCTTTTTGCCGCCTTTTCATCTTTGGCTGCGTAAAAACGGGATACCGCCTCCTGGCCTACCGAGAATGTTGCCGTGTACATAATAACAAGGGAAATGATCCCGAATAGATCATAACCTTGGAACATGCTCAAGGTTCCAGCCGGAATGTTAGCCGTTATATTTTCCCAGCCGCCGGCATACCGGAGTGCGAAGGGAACAGAAATGAGCATACCGATAACGATCAAAAACACCTGGACAAAATCCGTTAAAGTGACACTCCACAAACCGCCCATAATGGAATAAACCGTTACGACAACCGCCACGATAATGACAGCCACTTGATAATCAATGCCAAGCATTGTGGATAGAATGACCGCTGAAGCGATGAATTGTCCTGCCGTGAGTCCTACTAAAGGAAGAAGCATGATAATAGCGGTGATAAGCCCGCTGGATTTGCCATAGCGTCTCCGGAAATATTCCGGTACGGTCTTAACTGTTGCAGCCCTGAACTGAGGCGCCAGAAAGCTTAAGATAACGAAGGCGATTCCCATGGTGATTATGTACCAGGCGGCACTGAGGCCAAAGCCTGACATGCCGTTTTGCACTACGCCCAGGGAGCTTCCTCCTCCGATTTCTGTGGCAGCCAGCGTTCCGGCCATGAGCAGGGGCCCCAGGCGGCGTCCGGCCACCAAAAAGTCGGTGCTGGTAGTAATTTTCGTAGATGAATACCAACCGATCCACAGCATGAGCAACAGATAAATGATAACAATAGCGGTTACAACAATATTTGCTCCCATAAATACCCTCCTTTTTATGAAAATTCTTTACAACTTTAATTTAACACAATTATCAGTTTAATCACACAACCGAATCTGCTAATTTCTTACCAAATATGCAGATTCTTTTAACTGCTTGATTTCTATAAAAATTTTCAATAAAATGGGAGGGGATCGGAGGGATTTTTCTATGCTGCGCATTGCCATCTGTGACGACAATAGGGAAGACAGGAAGAGTATTCTTGACTTTGTATGCAACTACTATAAAATGCAGGATATAGATGCCCAGATTGATGATTTTGAAAGTGCTGAACAATTACTTTCTGTCAAAGAAAGCTATGACATCTATCTTTTGGACGTCATCATGCCCCACATGACCGGTATTACGGCTGCCAAGGAACTGGTGAAAAAGAAAGAAACTCCTGTAATCATATTTATTACCTCATCCTTAGAATCCGCCGTGGATGGTTACCGGGTTAATGCCGCAGGCTTTGTTTTAAAACCATTGGCAGAAAAGGACTTTGAGGAAACCTTGAAACGGATCATGGAGCAGAACTTCAAATCCAGGGAAGCTGTAATTTCCATCGTCCATAATCGGATTCCCATGGAGCTAAAGCTAAGCAGGGTCTTGTACTTTGAAAACAGGCTGCACCGGATCTACATTACCCTTAGAAACGGAGAAGTTCTTTCCATTCACCAAAAGCTCAATGAGCTTCAGGAGGTATTACAGTCGCAGCCTGCCTTTCTCCGCTGCCACCAAAGCTATATCGTAAACTTGAACCATGTGGAAGCTTTGAAAGACACAGGCTTTCTAATGATAAACGATGATATTATCCCTATCTCCCGCAATTTTTACAAAGAATGCAAGTACGTTTACTATCATTTTCAATTGAAGTGAGGCCTGCGTGAACGAAGCAGTATGCAATGTTATATTAAATCTGATCAATCTGGCAGTCCGCATGATGCCTATTTTTGTCTGCCTGGAGCCCAAAAGAAAAAACCGTGAGAATATTGCGGCCGTATCCGTCTATCTTTGGGTCATCATGGTATCCCTCCAATCCCTATTTCACATTAAAGAACCGGTGTTTCTCCTTATCCAGGGGATTTTTTCCTGCCTCTTTTTTCTGCTGCTTCTCATCTTTTTCAACGGAGAGCTGATCAAAAAAGTTTTTCTTTATTTATCGGCCTGGCTTTTTGCAGTTCTGTCCATGTCGTTAAACGAGTTTTCAGCTTCTGTTTTAGGAAAGTCTATATTTCTCTCCTACAGTCAGGTCTGTGTCATTGTTTCCTTATTGTCGGCCTGCGGTTTCTATCTTTTTATTCGTTATTGGCTGAAAGACAGAAGCAGCCGGCTTTTTACCCAGCTGCCTAAACGTACCCATTTGCTTCATGCAGCATACCCAGCCATTTCCCTGGCCGTTTTACTGTTTGGTACTTCCACCATCTTTTCCAGGGAATCCCTTGCCAAAAGAGGCTTTGAAGATGTGGTGTTCTATCTGGCCTTTTGCGCCATGATCCTGGTGCTTTATGTCATGGTTCTGGAGGGTACGCTGGAGGCTGTTTCCAGAAAGAAAACAGAGGAAGAGCTTTTGTTTGCAAGGCAGCTTATTGGAAAGCAAAGAGAGCATTACAACAAGATGCTGGAACATGCGGAGGAGCTTCGGATCATCCGCCACGATTTCAGGCATCATATTCATGCGCTTCTCCATATGGACAGAGATCGGCAACGAAAATACTTGCTTGACTTAAACAAGGAGTTGGATAACGCAAAAGAGCAGAATTACTGTGAAAATCCTGCTGTTGACCAAGTCCTTCAGGAATATGGCGCCCGCTGTCAGGAAAACCAGATTGAATTTGTGGCAAGTACAGATATATCCGCCCACATTCCCATCGACGACCTGACTCTTTGCGTTGTCATAGGCAACCTTCTTGAAAACGCCATGGATGCCTGCTTAAAGCTTAAGGAAGGCCGTTTTATTCATTTGCAGGCAAGATGGATAAAGGATCATCTTATGATGCTTGCCGAAAATTCTTATAACGGCCAGATCAAAGAAAGCGGAGGGAAGCTTTTATCCAGTAAACAGGATGGGGGCCTGGGGCTTTTAAGCATTCGCAGGATATTAAACCGGCCGGGAGATGATTTTGATGTATGCTTTAACGATACCACCTTTACGGCTATGGTGAACATCATGGATCGCTCTTAAGATGGCAATAAAACACAGCGTGAAGTTAACTGTTCCAAAAAGGGAAGCGTTTAAGGATTTACAGGAGCAGTATTGGGCAGATCCTCAAGTAAGTAATATTATATACAATATTGTACGATCAAGGGATAGTCGGTATTCTGCTGGCCTTGCCTTATCTGATCGGCATGTACGTTTTATCCTTCTTCTCCGGCAGAATACAAAGGATTGGGGTAAAATACAATATATCGTCAATACCTGATTTGATGGAATATAAGATTTGGTCCCCAAAAGCCGGCAGCTTTTCCCGATTGATATTGACATTTCCTGAAACAGTATGCTAGATTAGTCCTGAGGTGACCGACTATGTCTGATATGACCAATATCCCTATAGGTAAAAGAGGCAAATGCTCCTGTAAAGGATATAATCTTGACAAGCTGCTGCAACCTAATATCTTGATTCTTCTTGCCAAGCAGAACCTTCACGGCTATTCCATCATACAGGAGCTGGAAAATAAAAACCTGTTCAACGGTGAAAGGGCCGACAATACGGGAGTTTACCGTACCCTGAATACTTTGGAAGAGAAAGGCCTGGTGCAGTCAGAATGGGAAATGGAGAAGACCGGTCCGGCAAAGAAGGTTTATCGAATCACGGAGGATGGCTTGGAATGCTTAAGCTATTGGATCGGCACATTGGAAACCTATAGCAAAACAATCCATTCAATTATTGATGAAGCAAAAGCTTTGTCGATAGCAAACGGTAAATAGATAAAATCTGGTAAAATCAGCCCTGATGTATAAGGAAAAGTATGCTATCATAAACTTACAAATAGGAGTTGCCGCTTTGGTAGAGCGGCAGGTTCCGAAGAGTGGATACACGGAAGACCGCCGCAGGCGGTCTTCCGTCATTTACTTAAAGTACTTTAAGCAAGTGGCGAATGCTACGAGAAAAGTCAACAGAGCAAAAAGCTCTATCCAACTGAACATCCGCGTGTTAGGCATCTACGGATAGCGGATTGAGATCGCAGGTCCTTATGGGAAGTGAACCGGCCGCTAAGCGACAATACTTCCTTATTTTACCATGCAGTGAGTGCGGTGTGGCTCAAAGCAGTCAAGGCAGCGGCAGGAGCCTGCATGGCTATTGCTCTTGCAATGGCCATGGGCCTTGCTTATCCGACTTCCGCCGGTATTATCACTTTGCTTAGCCTGCAGGAAACCAAAAAAGCAACGCTGCGGGTTGCATGTCAAAGACTGCTGGCTTTTTTGGCAGCGGTTTTGATTGCCTATACTGCCTTTGCTATACTGGGTTACACCCTTTGGGGGCTGGGAGCTTATCTGCTGCTGTTTGTGGCGCTGTGCCAGCAGTTTTCCATAACCGGAGCCATTGCCATGTGTTCGGTGTTGATCACTCATTTTTGGGCAGAGGGCTACATGAGCCTTGCTTTTGTGGAAAATGAGCTGCTCCTTCTGCTTATCGGGGCGGGGATGGGGATTTTACTAAATCTATTTTTGCCGGTACAGGTGCAGCTTATTCGGCAAGCTCAGCGGGAGATTGAAGAAATTAACCGCCGGATTTTAACGGCAATAGCAGACGGGATCGAGGCAAAAGGGCCAAAGGAACTTGTGGACCTGCCCCCGCTGGAACAGCGGTTGGCCCAGGCCCGAAAACAGGAGCAGCAAATCGAAGGCAACGCCCTGACCCTTGACTTGAGCTATTACAAGGAATATATTGACATGCGGGGCAACCAACTATTGGTGCTGCAGCGGATTCAAAGGGCGCTGTGGCGGCTGGAAAGCGTTCCTCCCCAGGCGGAGCTGCTGGCGGCTTTTTTGCGCAAAATTGCCTGCAGCTTTAGGGAATCCAACAATGCGGTGCGATTATTGGCCTCTGCCGCCGAGCTGCGCAGCTTGTTTCAGAGCAGTGCCCTGCCCCAAAGCCGGGAGGAATTCGAAGCAAGAGCTACGCTGCTTTATATATTTAACGAAGTCGAGCATTTTTTGCTGCTGAAATATACTTTTGCAAAGTCCTTAACCCAGGAACAACGCAAACATTATTGGAATGAACAGGCGGCAAGGCAATGAGCCAGGCTCCGGCAGCCTTGCACAAAAAGGCCAGATGCTCAAAAGACCAATTGCACAAAAAACGAGGTTGTGAGACAGTCTTATACAAAAGCGAGTGCATATATGCGGAATCCGCCAAATTATGCACATAATCATTCAGAAAGTGGCTTTTAGAGCCGTAATAATTATTATTAAGACCGCACAACCTCGTTTTTTGAACAGTTAGCCTCCTCAAACAGCGATAAACCTGCAGATTTGTGCAGCTAGCTATATCTAACATCTGATTTTGGTAAGAATTCGTTGTCCACCGCCTTTTTGCATGAACAGGCCCTGATTTTTTGTTTGCTCTTGACCTGAACCCGGCTTTAAGTTGTATGATAAAAGTTATCACAGCAGATTAACAGGAGGAAAATAGATGGATTACCGCATATTAGGCCGTACGGGCTTTAAGGTGAGCGAGATCGGCATGGGCTGCGAAGGTTTTTTAGATAAGCCCTATGCAGAGGTGGAGGCTTTTGGGGATGCTATGGAGGCTGGGGGTGTCAATTGCATTGACCTGTACACGCCAAATCCGGAATTTCGCTCCAATCTGGGTAGGGCATTGCGGGGCCGCCGGGAAAAGTTTGTACTGCAGGCTCACCTTTGTACTATTTGGAAGGACGGACAGTACAAACGCACCCGCAATCTGGCCAAAGTGAAGGCCGGTTTTGAGGATCAACTGCAGCGGCTGGAGACCGGGTATGTTGAGATCGGCATGATTCATTATGTAGATTCCATGGAGGATTGGTATACCGTTATTAAAAACGGTATTCTTGATTATGTACAGGAACTTAAAAACAGGGGACGCATAGGCTCTGCCGGCCTTTCCAGCCACAATCCGGCTGTAGCTTTGGCTGCAGTCAATACCGGCCTTATTGATGTACTGATGTTCAGTGTTAACCCTTGCTACGATCTGCTGCCGGCCAGCGAAGACGTGGAAACCCTTTGGGACGAGGAGACTTACAAGGCTCCCTTGGTTAACATGGATCCCCAGCGCCAGGAGCTGTACGAGACCTGTCAGAGACTGGGCGTGGCTATTACCGTGATGAAAGCCTTTGGCGGCGGCGATTTGCTGAGCAACAACTCTCCGGCAGGCAAGGCGTTGACTCTTTATCAATGTCTCAGCTACGCTTTGACCCGTCCGGCTGTAGCCACGGTGATGCCGGGGGCCCGGACCTTAGAGGAACTGAAAACTTCTATTGCTTATGCCACAGCTTCGGAAGAGGAGAAGGACTACGCTTCTGCCCTGGCTGCCCTGCCAAAAGTCAGTTGGAAGGGCCATTGTATGTATTGCGGCCATTGTGCTCCTTGCCCGGCAGGGATTGATGTGGCTGCCGTTACTAAGTTTTTGAATTTGGCTGTTGCCCAAGGGGCGGTTCCCGAAACCGTTCGGGAGCACTACGCCGCTTTGCTCCACCTGGCCGGCGAATGTATACGCTGCGGAGCCTGCAACAAACGCTGCCCCTTTGAGGTTGCCGCCATGAGCAATATGGAGAAAGCGGCAGAGTTGTTTGGGTACTAAACTCCAATAATCAAAAAAATGAAAGGGAGTGGCCCCATGGATTGCAAAATAAGGCCTTGGCAAATAGAAGATGCCGCCAATCTTGCGGCGGCATTAAACAATAGAAAGATTCAAGATAATTTACGGGATGGTTTACCCTTTCCTTATACGACGGAAGACGCCAAAGAGTATATTACAGCCATGCTGGCGGCAGACAAAGAGGCGAATTATGCCTTTGCCATAACCCTTGATGATAAGGCCATTGGAAGTATGGGGGTGTTTCGTAAGAACAATATCCATTGCCGCACTGCCGAAATGGGCTATTATATTGCCGAGCCTTATTGGGGAAAGGGCTTTGGCACAAGTGCGGTGAAGCAAACCTGCGATTATATTTTCAAACACACCGACATTATAAGAATCTTTGCCGAGCCCTTCGCCCATAATGCCGCGTCCTGCCGCATCCTTGAAAAGGCGGGGTTTCAATGTGAAGGCCTTTTGTGTAAAAATGCGGTTAAAAACGGTAAAGTCCTGGATATGAAAATGTATGCTTTGATCAGGGAGGACTAAGCAAAGATTTCCGAAGCAGATATTTATAAAACGGTTCAGGAGAAGGTTATATGACCGACACAATACAGCTATATATAAACATCCATATTAGATTTTCGAAAACGCAAAACTTCTTCCCAGTTATAGTATAGTCAAAAGAAAAGCCGGTAGCACGCAGATTTTATAAATGCGGTTACCGGCTTTCTTTTAGTCTGTACTTTTTATATCGCCTCAGGTTTAATGTTCAGATTGACAGCGGTGCTCTCCGCCATGATTGCCGCAACTATGCCCGCCATGATGGTCCTCACCGTGATGACCCTCACCATGATGATTGCACATGACATCAGGATCATAGCCCAGCTTGCCGGCCAATAAATCGTTTACGGCTGCATCGGCGTCACCGCTGACGCCGCCGTAAAGCTCGATTCCGGCTGCAGCAAGAGCGCTTTTTGCACCGCCGCCAATACCGCCGCAGATCAATGTGCTTACATTATGTTCGTTCAAAAAACCGGCTAGAGCCCCGTGGCCGTTGCCATTTGTGCCAATCACGGAAGTACCCTGAATTTTACCGTTTTCTATATCATAAATCTTAAATTGCTCCGTATGACCGAAATGCTGAAAGATCTGACCATCTTCATAGGTTACCGCAATTTTCATTTTTGCACCTCCCTTTTTTCGAGGAAACTGATTAGCGGATTCAGGCTGTCTTCCTCAAACAACTCAATGGTGCCGGCGTCGCTGGCGGCGGCCAGTTTGGGATTGATGGGCAGCTTACACACAATATCTATACCATGCTTGGCAGCGGCTTCGCCTACATGGCTCTCGCCAAAAACAGAATGCCGGCCGCCGCAATCGGGACATTTGAAGAAACTCATGTTTTCCACTAGGGCGAGAACAGGAATATTCATGGCCGAGGCCATATTGACCGCTTTTTCGACGATCATGCCTACCAACTTCTGCGGCGAGGTGACAATGACGATGCCGTCCAGAGGCAGAGATTGAAAGACGGTAAGGGGCACGTCGCCGGTACCGGGGGGAAGGTCCACAAACATATAGTCGATATCGCCCCAAATCACGTCGGTCCAAAATTGCTTGACCATTCCGGCGATGATGGGGCCTCTCCATATTACGGGGTCTGTGTCGTTTTCCAGCAGCAGATTGGTGGACATGATGGAAATGCCTGTCTTACTTTTGGCCGGAAGTAATCCAAACTCACCGGCCCGGGCCTTTTCCTGAATCCCAAAAGCCCGGGGGATAGAAGGGCCTGTCACGTCGGCGTCCAAAATGGCTGCCTGATATCCGGCCCTTTGCATGGATACGGCCAGCAGCGAAGTAACCAGGGTTTTTCCTACGCCGCCTTTGCCGCTGACTACGCCGATAACTTTCTTCACATTGGAATGTTTATTTAATGGTTCCTGGAGACTAGCGGGTTTTCTGTCTCCGCAGTTTTCTACCCCGCATCGGTCGCAGCTTCCTGTGTTGCATTGTTCACTCAATGTCGGTTTCTTCCTTTCCGTTTAGGCAATTTTCCCGCCGGCAGCAGCTCTTGCCGCAAGAGGGATTGTGGTGCTCGCAAAAACGAACGTCGCCGCCGCCGATTTGCAAAGACTGTCCCAGCACGATGCATTGGGCCAGTTTTTTTCTGGCGCTGCCATAAATGGACTGTACCGTGGTCCGGGCCACTTCCATTAGCTCTGCGCATTGCTCTTGGGTCAGTTCCTCAAAATCAATCAGACGGATGGCTTCATATTCGTCAAAGGTCATTGAAATTAATTCATCACTTCCTTCGCAAGGCCTGAAGCTGGTACAGCGGGGACGGGAGCAGACGCGGCGGTGTTTTCGGGGTCTTGCCATGGCCTCACCTCTCTTGTTATCGACATATGTCATTAATTATTTTACTCCATTTTGGGTATATGTCAATAATAAAAAATCCGGACAGGAGATATGCCTGTTGCTATGCAGAAAAACATGGTATTATTGATTTAGTTTTTTAGGTTCGAGTTGTTGTATTATTGTATGTTTTAGAGCTATCCGCCATAGTCACGAAGGATAAGGGGGGAGCTTATACTTTGGATAATGTCGACATCGTTTATATATTGTTGATTCTATCTACATTGGTTGTTCTGTACTTTTTATTAGCGGTAGCGGGAAGGAAAACGAAAAAGCAAATCCATCATGCTGTTATAAGTATGACAGCCAGCATTTTCTTATGGAATATCGCAGTATTATTTTATATGACCTTTAGCGATGTGCCATGGATATTGGCGGTTTGCGAGAAACTGTACTTTTTGGGGACAATTCTTGTATCAATTTCAGTATTATTTACTGGATTGATCTTTGCCCGGACCAAAATAAAATTTACCTGGAAGCATGGGCTGCTGCTTGTCGTTCCCGCTATCTCTATCACTGTGCTGCTTACGAACCAGAGCCATCACTTGTTTTATACTACTTTTAGCCTGATCCCCTCCATGCAAGATTTTGGGGTCTATTTTACGGTCCACACAATATACTCCTATTTATGTATAGGGATTGGCCTCACTTATCTTATGGTTTTTTCCATAAAAAATTATGGCGTTTTTTCTAAGCAATCCACGTTGATATTTATTGGCATTATGATATCGCTGGTCATTGATGCATTCAGCACATTTAAGATCTTCGATTGGTCAACGGCAATCGAAAACATTGCCTTTGCTGTGACCATTAGCTTTTTTATATTAGCTACGGTAAAGTTTAATTTTTTGAACGTCATACCCATTGCCCTGCAAACGGTCATCGATTTGATTTCCGACAGCTATGTGGTGATTAATGAAGATTTTGAGATCATTGATTATAACAAGGCTTTTGTAGGCGGTTTTAATGGGGTGTCCAGAAAAATCGGCATTATGACAATAATCAAAAAGAATTATAGCAATTTTGATGTCAAGAGGTTCGAGGAATTTTTGTATGAAGCGGTTCGTGAGCAAAAAAAAGTAAACTTTGAAATATCCAGAAATATGGGTGAAGATATTATTCAGTATATGGTTGAAATTATCCCTATCTATGTCAGCGGTAATCATATAGGAACTATCATTTTAAAACGGGATATTACTCAGCATAAAAATGATTTAGAGAAAGTTATGGAGCTCAATGAGCGACTACAGAGTCTGGCAACCCGGGATTGGCTGACCCAGTCTTATAATCGATATTTCTTTGATGAAAGATTACAGCAGGAGATTGACCTCGTAAACAGGCTGCAAGTCTACGGTCAGGATTCGAAGAAAGATATCAATAATTTTGGATTAATCATGTTTGATATAGACTATTTTAAAATCTATAACGATAATAATGGGCATCTGGCGGGAGATGAGCTATTGCAAACAATTGTTACGGTTATCAAAGGTGTGTTGTATCCAACCGATATAATTTGCAGATACGGTGGAGAAGAGTTTGCCGTTATTTGCTGCCAGACTTCAGAACAAGGAATTAAAATAGCCGCGGAGAAGATCAGAAAGATTGTGGAGGAGTATGAGTTCAGGTTTCAGGATAAACAGCCGGGCGGCAACTTGACCGTTAGTGTTGGCGCAGTCTATTACTCGACGGCTAACATGATAAGAGAGGATTTAATAAAAAAAGTCGATCATAATCTTTATTTAGCCAAAAGCAGAGGAAAAAATCAGGTGGTCTTCTAACACGGAAATAATGGAAAGCCAGGGAGAGGCTGCTTAGCGAAAAAAGGCAGGCAGAAAAGGATAAAGCCCATATGGACAAAACGTTGATTGTTTATTATTCTCTTTTTCAGAACACAGAAAATTTGGCATTAGAAATCGCAATACAGACTGGCGGTACTTTAAGGGAGCTGATTCCTGATCAGGCTTATTCCTTTGATTACAATACGGCTTCTAAAGAAGTAAGAAATCAAATCTCCCGGGGATACTGTCCTAAACTAATATCCGGGTCTGAGTCAATAGATGATTATAAAACCATATTTATAGGAACACCTAACTGGTTCAAAACAATAGCCCCGCCGGTTTTGAGCTTCCTCAGGCAACATGATTTTAAGGGCAAAACTATAGCCCCCTTTTGCACTCACGGAGGCGGCGGCTTTGGCCAAATCGAAAATGACATAGCTAAAGAATGTCCTAAAGCTATAATCTTGCCTGGCTTTGCTGCCAACGGTATCGCTGCATCGGCAGACGTAGGCAACTGGCTTGAGAAAATTGGCTATGGTTCATAATCAAACAGAGGAGAAATGAAGATGGATAATCCGAATAAAACAGATAACAAAGACTTAGAAGAAAGCCTCTCTCAACCGGATGACGAAAATATAGATGAAGATGAGGCAAGCGAAACGAATTATACCGGCGTTTTTCTTTCTATCGGCACCGGTTTGGGCGTTGCCTATGGAACCATGTTTGATAATTTAGCTATGGGCATTTCCCTTGGCACTGCACTTGGTTTAATGATTGGTGCAGTCATTGAATCTTCAAAGAAGAAAAAATAGGGGGATATGTAAAATAGTTATTTTCAAAATTGAGCGCATGGATGAGGAAGTATAGCGTGAGGGTTGCGCCAGCTTTGGTTGGCCGGGTTTTGAATATTGATAATTTGTGCAAAAAAGGTATAGCCTCCCCTAAAGGGCAGCTATACCTTTTTATTTTATTGAGCAGAAGGGGGACCAGCAAAGCCTCTGTTTGAGTAGTTGGCTGATTTGCGTTTGGTGCGAGCTGGCTGCTCAATTTTGCAGGTTTGTAGGGACCCCCGGGAGTCAAGACTGGAGAAAAATAAGCAAAATAGCAGGTTTAAAGTATCTCGAACAACCTCTCATGAGGCTGAACACTACTTTTGGCTGTATTAAGTATCGTATTCGGAATAAGTGCCCTGTATAGGTATTTCAATCCTGCTTATACACTAAATGTAGGCAAAGGACGGTACTCAGGGCGGCAAAACTTGAAATTCCGAGCAGTTAGCTGAGGCAAATAGACATAATACCTCGTTTTTTGTACACTCGGCTGGATAGGAAGCGACTTTTTCAGTGCCCTCGGTTAAAAGTATCTTGGTGGGGTGGTCAAAACTGGACTAAAACTAGCTAAAAGTGTAAAGGGAAAACTTGACATCCCTAAAAATCTATGTTAGCTTAAAAAGCAACAACATTAAAAATTTTACGAGTTGTTACTTGGACGACTGCAATCAGGTAGGAATAAGGAGGAATTTATGTTTAAAAAAGTAATGGTAATACTTCTGGCCGTGCTGCTAGCAGCGTCGATTCTCGCAGGCTGCGGCAATAGGGGGGCGGAGGGTCTTTCAGAAGATGGAGCAAAAGGAACGGTCAAGCTTGGTTATGTCAACTGGGTAGATGTTATTGCCCTAACTAATGTGGCAACAATCATTCTGGAAGATACCATGGGTTATCAAGTGGAAAGCACACTGGCTGATTTGGCCCCTATTTACACCTCCATTGCATCAGGTTCCACAGATGCCTATTTAGGTACCTGGCTGCCCTTGACCCACGCTGTTCATATGGAGAAATACGGCGATGACTTGGAAATCCTGGGGACTGTTTACGAAGAAGGGGTCCAGGGGCTTGCCGTACCGGCCTATATGGACATCAATAGCATAGAAGAGCTTGTGGGCAATGAAGCCCTTGTAGATAATAGAATCGTTGGTGTTGACCCGGGAGCGGGCATCATGAAAGCTGCTGAAGAGGCGATTGAAGAATACGGCCTGGACTTAAAATTGATTAACGGTTCCGATCCAACTATGACCGCTGCCCTGAGCAAGGCCATTGCAGCAGAGGAACCCATTGTCATAACGGGCTGGAAGCCCCATTGGAAGTTTACCCGATACGATTTGAAGCTTCTTGAAGATCCGAAATTATGCTTTGGTGAAGAAGAGAAAGCTTATAATATCGCCAGGCTGGGCCTTTCGGAAGATATGCCGGAGGTAGCGGAATTCTTGCGCAATATGTATCTTTCAATTGATCAGGTACAAGAAATCATTTACATGATGGAAACCAGCGATGCAGATGACAAAGAGGTATGCAGAGGGTGGATTTCACAAAATATTGAGGTGGTCAATTCCTGGCTGCCTGAAGGCTATACAGTGCAGTAAGGATAATAGGCGTGTAAAAGAAAACCAGGGGCTGTCTCAATGAGACAGCCCCAACTCGATTAAGGTGCAGAATTATTTTTTTTCCCGGCGGAAGCACATGAACCAGTCAAGGCAATACTGATCGTCATTTTGGTTTTCCATGCGTTCTTTTGCAGTGCCGCAGGACCCGGCAGTAGGAACGATTACATCCTGGCCGGGGCGCCAATCGGCAGGGGTAGCGACACCGTCACTGTCAGCTTTTTGCAGAGCAAGAATAATCCGTTTGATCTCGTCAAAATTGCGGCCGGTACTCAAAGGGTAATATAGAATTGTGCGAATTTTCGAATCAGGGTCAATAACTTCCCCCACTGTAAAGCTGCTTAAGCGCATTACAAAAGTTTTACATGCAGTTGACAGGGGCTTGCTTGAGCTTCAAACCTCGTCACAGTATATTAATGATATACAGAACATTAAAAGGGTAAATAATTTTGGATTAGGTGATTAAATGATAAAAAATTACGTTCTTGATACAAATGTTTTAATACAATCACCCCAAGCACTAAATTGCTTCGAAGATAACAACATTATTTTACCTCTTGCAGTTTTGGAAGAATTGGACAGCTTGAAAAATGCCGACGGCGAAAGAGGGGCTAATGTCAGGCAGGTAATCCGCTGCTTGGAGAACTTGCGCCTGAAGGGAAATTTGCTGGAGGGAGTTACCCTGCCTTCCGACGGTTTATTGAGGTTGGAGCTGAATTATAAAAGTGTCGAAATACATCCAAGCTTTACCTCGGAAAAGAATGATGACCGTATCCTGCGTATGTGCCTTGGTCTTAAATCCGATGGGATAAAGCCGATTTTAGTGACGAAAGATATTGTAATCCGGCTTAAAGCACAGGCTTTAGACATAGATTCAGAGGATTTTATAACGGAACGGGTATCACCTGAAACGGACCAGTATACAGGCCGCCTTGAGGTATACGCAGCTGATGAACATTTCAGCGGATTGAAAAAGAAAGGGATACCCCTTGAGTCCTTATATATACAGGATGAAAGCGGTGAGCATCAGCCTATTAATTTATTCGAAAACCAGTTTGTAACGGTGCATTCCGAATTATCAAACAAAAAAACGATACTGGCCAGAGTTAATGGCTCATTGGCCGTACCTCTTAAATTTCTGGACGAAAGACCTTTCTCTGTAAAAGCAAGAAATGCGGGACAGCGCTTTTTACAGGAAGCTTTAATGAAAAGTGCGGACAAGATACCCCTGGTCATTATAAAAGGAACTGCCGGTACGGCTAAAACTTTTTATTCCCTCGCGGTAGGACTCCACTTTATGATTGAGTCGAAAGAGAAGCCCTACCGAAGGATCCTTATAACAAGGCCTAATACTCAATTTGATGACGAAATTGGCTATTTACCAGGCTCAGAGCTGGAGAAGATCGCCCCTTTGATGCGTCCTATTATCGATAATCTTGAGATTTTGGTGGATAGAGATGAAAAACAGCGTTATGAAAATGAAAGTGAGCTTCGCGATAAGGTTGACGAACTGTTTAAAAGAGGTTATATCGCTGCGGAAGCGATGAATTTTATCAGAGGCAGGTCGATAACGCAAACCTATTTAATTATTGACGAGGCACAGAACCTGACTCCCCGCCAGGCCAAAGGCATTATAACCCGGGCGGGAAAAGGCACAAAGATCATTATGCTGGGGGATATTAACCAAATCGATCACCCTCTTTTAGACGACAGGACAAACGGTTTGAGCTATGCTTCCGAGAAAATGAAGGGGAGTCCCTTATGCTGCCAAATCACTATGCTGGCAGAGGAATGCGAGCGGTCTGAATTAGCATTTGATGCGGCAGTCAGGATGGGAATACGATAATTTTGAAAGGAACTTATTCGGCATGTGCTATGCAATTATTGACTTGGGTTCAAATACCATACGCCTTTGCGTCTACGATTACGCCGACGGGGTGATAAATACCATTGTTAATCAAAAGGAAACCGGGGGCTTGGCCGGATATGTTACCTCCGGTATTCTCAGTCAAGATGGAATAGAAAAAGCCTGCGAGATATTAAACGCTCATATCGCTTTGGCCAAAAAGCTGGTAGATAAATCAAATATTCATATTTTAGCTACGGCTTCCCTGAGAAACATTGATAACCGGGAGGAGGCAGCAGAGGCAATTTACCGTAAAACCGAAATGCTGCCGGAGGTTTTGACAGGTGAAGAGGAAGCTTTATTGGATTTTATAGGGGCTTCTTATCATATCAATTATCAAAGGGGTCTTCTTATTAATATTGGTGGAGCCAGCACGGAGCTTGTATTATTTGACAATCACGAGCCTGTGGCTCTGGCCAGTATGCCCGTCGGTTGCTTAACTCTTTATCGGAAGTATGTGGACAATATTTTTCCCAGCCAAGAAGAAGAAAAACAGATAAAGAAGGAAGTGCTGCGCTTTTTGCAAGAAACAAATCTGCAAAAGGGTGAAGTTGGCAGCATTATTATTAAATGCAACTCATTGACTGATCTGAATATCATTGAGAAATTGATAGAAGCTTCCCGTTCCGGTGTAAAAGTAACGATGATTATCAGAGGTATTTGCTGCCTTATTCCCCAGGTCAAAAATTATACCGAGAACATTAAAGTAATAAGTATAATCGGTAGATTTCTGGAACATTCGAGGGTGTTCTGCTTTGGGACAGGCCCTGAAATGGAAGTGTTTATTTCTTCGGCAGATTTAATGACCCGCAATACGGAGCGCCGGGTAGAGGTTGCCTGCCCTATATATGATCCTGAGCTAAAAGCCAAAACCCACAAAATTCTTGAATATTTGATGGAAGATAACACGAAAGCTTGGGAGCTGCTTTCCAGCGGAGAATATAACTGCGCCGAGATATTATGTGTATTGCCTCAGCTAACTGCCCGGAATTTCAAGTTTTACCGCACCGAGCACCACCTTTTGCCTGTATTTAGTGTCTAAGGTGGATGAAATGCCTATTTTACCAGAGCGAACCACAGAATACTTCAAATTTTGTACACCTGGCTGAGACTGAGGCGACTTTTTCAGTGCCCTCCTATAAACCTGCATTTTTGTGCAATTGGCGCCCTTACTGGATACAAACCTGCATTTTTGCACTGAGCGGACAAAACCTGCAGAGCGGACAAAAGCGAATTCCGAGTCAAGCTTGGCAAGACAGACTGGTCATCGGCAGTTTTCTCGATGTATGGTTTAATTTTGCGGGAACTCAGGTTTTAAGCACTCGTTCAAGTCCCTTTCCTTAGCCAAGACCATAAAAGAAAAACCACCCCTTGTAAAAGGAGTGGTGATTTTTCTTTAATGCCGGCGAAGGGACTTGCGCCGCTCGCCTGATCCTGGAAGCAAGGCCTGGCAGCTCGCTATCACGCCAGGGCGGGCAAGCCCTCCCCATAGGTCGGCCTTGCTATTTCCTAAGTCCGCCCGTTCAAGTCCCTTCCTAAGCACAGAGAAAAAAGAAATGGGAAGAGAACTTTTTAGCTCTCTCCCCATTTCTTTTTAATGCCGGCGAAGGGACTTGAACCCCCACATAGTTGCCTATGGTAGATTTTGAGTCTACTGCGTCTGCCATTCCGCCACGCCGGCTTGTTCTTGCGAACATCACCTATTTTATGCAAAAAACCCGAAGCTGTCAATAGGCAGTTCCGGGTTTTTTGCATAGGGATGAAAGAGGAGAATAGGAGAGTTGAGGATAGAAAATGCTTATTTTGTCTTTTTGCTCTTTGGCTGCTGTTTTTTGGTTTGGCTTTGATTCATTTCATAGGTTTTGCTTTGGACGAATTCATCGGCAAACTCTTGACTGGACTGCTTGAAATTACCTTTTTTTATCTGATCTTTCATGTAAGGAATCGCCGCCTCCTTCTGTAGTTTACTATAGTAGTGGCCAAAATTAGAATCTTTTATTCATAGCTTTTAAAATCGGGAAATGGTATAATTGGCAAGCAAACTTCTGTCTTGAAGGAGGGATAATTTTGGGACAGGAAGAGAAGAATTACCAGTGGCTTGAAGAAAAAGCCCTGATTGAGATGTGCGTTAAAAACGATATGAGGGCTTTTGAAGAATTGGTGCTGCGTTATGAGAAAAAAATCGTTGCGGCAGCATTCCGCTTGTGCGGTGAACGCCAGGAGGGAGAGGATTTAGCCCAGGAGACTTTTTTAAGAGCTTGGCGGGCCCTGTCCGGTTATCGGGGTCAGGCTTCCTTCGGTACTTGGCTGATGGCCATATTGACCAATCTTTGGCGGGACAAGCTGAGAAAAAACCAGATACCTCAAGAATCTTTGGATGAGGCTTTCGAGAGTGAGGAAGGTACGCTGCAAAAGCAGTTTGCGGATCAAGAACCCGGACCGGAGGTGCTGGCCGAAGCGGCAGAGACTGGCCAGGTATTGGGGCATCTGCTGCAAGAGCTAAAGCCGGAATATAAAGAAGCTTTAGTTTTAAGGGATGTTCAGGGATTCAGCTACGAAGAAGTGGCTGTGATTACCGGCAGCAATCTGGGAACGGTGAAATCCAGAATCAACCGGGCACGTACATTGATGAAAGAAAAGATATTGGATTTTCAGGAACAAAACCCGGGCTTTTTTCGTCTAAACCAGGCAAAGGAAGACAAAAATAAAGCCGGAAAGGCGAAAGGAGGTGTACCCCATGAAGGATGAGCAGAGGACTGCAAGAATTATGGATTGGTTGGAGGACCGGTTAAGCCCTGAAGAAATTCAAGCCTTTGATAGAGAAAGGGCAGCCGATGCAGATTTTGCTGAAGAATGCAGAATCATGACAGAGCTGATTGCCGGTCTCCATGATTTAGACAGCGATATAGAGCCTTCCGGGGATTTTCACCAAAGCCTGATGGCGAAGCTCTATCAAGAGCAAGACAGCCGGGAGGGTTATCCGGCGCAGGTTATCCCGGCAGATCCGGCAGCATCTATTAAGACGGAGACGGCTGGTTCCGGCAAAGAGGAGAGCTATGACTGGCGCAAAGGCCTTGACGCCGGTAAGGTTAAAGACAAAGAAAGACGGAGATCACTTAAGGACTTTTTTAATTTCTTACGTTACCGGCCACTGGTGCCTTTGGTGGCCGCCTGCTCTTTGCTTTTGGTTGTGGTTTACGGCGGCGGCGGCTCCTTGCCCTTTGGTGCCAAAGAGGACGCCAGCCCCAGCCAGCCGTTTTACAACAGCAGCACTTCTTCGGACAATGGCGCTGGCGAAGCGGCGCCTATGGCCCCGAGGGCCGGACTTTTCGGTTCTGCCGGCGATATCGCCATGGAGAGCCGAAAAATGGCTGACAGTGCTGCGGCTCCCGAAATGATGCAGTATGAAGAGCAGGATGTTTCCTTTAGCCGCGGAGCCGGCAGCGCGGCCCGGGAAACAGGGGAGCTGGCGCAGAACCACTCAAGCCAAACAAATGCCCTGTCGGACAGCCCTATTGAGCAAAAGATTATCCGGACGGGAAATATAGACCTGGAAGTTGACCGTCACGACGAAACCATAGCCACCATCAAAAATACGGTCCTTTCTCTGGGCGGCTATGTCACCGGCCAATCCAGCTACCTGATTGACGGCAGAGAGCGCAAGGCAGGCAATATTCAAGTTAAAGTTCCTTATGACCGTTATGATCAGTTAGTAGAGCAGGTCGGAGCTTTAGGGAAGGTGACAAACAGCAGTTCAAACGCTGTGGATGTGACCAGCCAATATGTGGATTTACAAGCCAGAATCCAGGTCTATGAGACAAAACAGGAGAGACTGCTGTCCCTGCTCACCCAAAGCGGTGACTTGGCCACCATACTATCCATTGAAAACGAACTGGCCAATACCAATGCTGAGCTGGAATCGTTAAAAGGCCAAATGCGTTATTTGCTGGATCGTACGGACTATTCCACTTTGGATATTTCTCTGGTGGAAAAAATGCCGGAGGCCGTAGAGATCAAAACCACGGGCTTTGCCGGGTTTGTCCAGAAGCTGAAGGAGTCTTTCTTCTTAGGCGTAAACAGCTTGATTGGTGAAATCGGCAGCTTTGTTCTCTGGCTGGCTGAAAACCTGATTGGGATAATAATAGTATTAGTCCTTCTTTGGTTCTTCTGGATTAAGTTCTTGAGACGGCGCTGGAAAAGCCGGCATTCTCAGGGTGACTAAAGTAAAAATCCGCAGTGACTAAAATTAAGCAGATGCAGGTAAGACCCGGGAGTTGTTTTGGGCTCCCGGGTTTTTGTTTTGCTGATGGGATATCAAGTATTATAAGGAATCAAGAACTGACGGGTGGCACAACTCGAGGACACTGAAGAAGCCGCTTCCCATCCAGTCGCGTGTACAAAATTTGAGGTTTTTAGTGGCCACCTCCTTTGAGACAGGGGCCAATAAACATAAAGCCTCAAATTTTGTACATTTCAGCCGCTAAGGGGTTACTGCCCCCACGACAGTCAGCTTGCTCTGACTTTTTCAGTGCCCTCGGTTTGTTGACCTGACATCCGCGCCCTTAGTCCGTACGGATAGGCATAGCGGAAATGTGCAAAATTTCAAGTTTGTAGGCTCCGGAAAAGCGGAAATGTGCAAAATTGCAGGTTTGTCCCGTGTTCGGATAAAGCGTTAATGGACTTGAAAATGCTTTTTGACTGTATCTAGTGTTGAAGTCGGAATAGGTCACCTATTTTAAAGCAGGCAACGGACAACAAACTTGCACTTTTGCTCAAAATGACCGGCCAACAGTCACAAACCTGCAATTTTGCACAAAAGGCAGAGAAAATCTTTACAAACTTGCACTTTTGCTCAAAGCTACCCGGCAGCGACCAAACCCTTTTATTTGACAAATAATCATAAAACGATACAATAGTTCTGCCGCTATTAAACAAACAAGGGAGAAGCTAAGTAAAATGGCCGAAGCAATCGAACAAATCAAAATAAAGAGATTAAGTGTAGACAAAAATCAAAACGAATTTGCCGACACTCCCATAAATAAGCTGCTTTTTCGCTTTGCCGTACCAAGCATCATTTCTCTGCTGGTCAATTCTTTATATAATATTGTGGATCAGATTTTTATCGGCTGGGGAGTGGGATACTACGGCAATGCCGCCACCAACGTGTCTTTTCCTTTAGTTACGCTATGCCTGGCTTTGGGACTATGGATCGGCAACGGTACTGCCGCCGTATTCAGCCTGAAGCTGGGGGCGGGGCAAAAGGAGGAGGCGGCGGTAACGGTAGGCAACAATACTGTGCTGTCTATCATTACGGGTATTAGCGTATTGATTGTGGGAGCTGTGTTTTTGGAGCCCTTGCTGCGGCTTTTTGGGGCCACCGACCAGGTGCTGCCCTATGCCAAAACTTACGCCGGCATTTGTCTTTTAGGCATGCCTTTCGTCGTTGCTTCTTTGAGTATCGAAAATGTGATCAGGGCCGACGGCAGCCCCCGTTTTGCTATGGTGGCTACTTTATCCGGGGCTGTGATCAATACGATCTTAGATCCGATTTTCATTTTTGTTTTTGACTGGGGTGTGGCGGGAGCGGCTTATGCCACCGTTATCGGCCAGGCAGTGGCCTGCTTATTATTCTTATCGTACTTGCCCAAATTCAAATTGATTAAGTACAGCGTAAAGCATTGGCGGCTGCGCAGAAGCGTTTGCCACAATATTTATAGTATGGGGGCGGCCAGCTTCCTGACCCAAAGCTCTTTTTTGCTTTTGCAGATTGTGATGAACAATACCCTGGGCCGTTATGGCGCCTTATCTCCTTATGGCGAGGTTATACCCTTGGCCTGTATGGGTATCGTAATGAAGGTCAACCAGATCATGATCGCCTTCGTAATTGGTATCTCGATCGGCGTTCAGCCCATTATAGGCTACAACTACGGAGCGAAGGCCTATGGCCGGGTCAGAGAAGCTTACCGTTTGGCGGTAATTGCCTCCAGTGGAATAAGCATTATCGGCTTTCTGGTGTTTCAACTTTTTCCCGTGGCCATTATCAACATTTTTGGCCAGGAAAACCAGTATTATGTGGACTTTGCCGTGAAATGCTTCCGCATATATTTGATGCTGATCTTTACGGTGGGCTTCCAAATCATTTCCGCCAACTTTTTTCAGTCGGTGGGTAAGCCTTTAAAAGCCGCTACTCTGACTTTATCCAGGCAAGTGCTTTTTTTAATTCCTCTTATTTATTTGTTTGCAGGACTTTTTGGCCTGGAGGGAGTGCTTTATGCCGGACCGGCCGCCGATTTGATGGCGGCTGTGGTGACTGCCGTATTTATTTTTAAAGAATTACACAGGATGAAGCCGGATGAAGGAAATTTGAAAACGATATAAAAATAACGAGGCGTCTGCGGCGCGTACTATGCCTTTGCGCTTTGCGTTCATCAGATAGCCCCGCCTCGTTAAAACGCCCGGAGGCAAGAAAATTTTTCCGCAGTCGAAAATTTTCTGCTGAGGCGTTATAATAAAATCAGATAGTCAAAATGCCTTGGCAGAAGGGAACGCAAATATGGTTAAATTGATGTTGATTGACGGCAATAGTCTGGCGAACCGGGCCTTTTATGCCGTCCCTCCCCTGACGAACCGGGAGGGCTTCACCACTAATGCAATTTACGGGTTTTTAAATATGCTGAGCCGGGTTCGCAAGGAAGAAAAACCGGATTATCTGGCGGTAGCTTTTGATGCGGGCAAAGTTGTCTTTCGCCATCAAATGTATGAAAACTATAAAGGCAGCCGCAAAGCTACGCCGGATGAGCTGAAGGCTCAATTTCCGGTGCTGAGAGAAGTGCTGACGGCTATAGGTGTGCCATGGCTGGAGCTGGAAGGCTATGAAGCCGATGACCTGATCGGCACTTTGGCGGCTATGGGCAGCGCCCAAGGCATGAGCGTCAGCATCATTACCGGCGACAGAGATTGTTTTCAGCTCATCGACGATCATGTTTCCGTTTTGTTTACCCGCAAAGGCATTTCTGAGCTGGAGCTGTTTGATGCAGACCATCTGCAGGAGGTTTACGGACTCAAACCCTGGCAGATTGTGGAGCTTAAAGGCTTAATGGGCGACAGCTCCGATGATATCCCCGGTATTCCGGGAGTAGGCGAGAAGACGGCGTTGAAGCTGTTAAACGAACATGAAAGTGTCGAAGGCGTGCTGGCTGCTGCCGGCGATTATGCCGGCAAAAAGCTGGGCGAAAAATTAGTTGAACATGGGGAATTGGCCCGTCTCAGCAGAGAATTGGCCAAAATCGACAGCCAGGTTCCATTGGATATATCCCTGGAATCTCTTTTGCCCAAAGAAGGGGATAGGGAGGAAAAAATCCGCTTATTCCGGGAGCTGGAGTTTAAAGGAATGCTGGCGGAGGCGCTGAAAGAAGCTGGAGGTGAGCCGGGAAGCCTCTCCGGCCAAAAGGCTGCAAATACAGAAGGACGAAAGGCCGGGGCTGGGAAGCAAGGAGCTGGCCAGTCTAATGACCCTGGCAAGGGGCAGCTAGGCATGTTTGAGGGGGCACTTGCAGCAGATACAGACCGCTGCGGAGCCGCCGCCACCGGGCGGCCTGTTCCCCGTCCATTGGCTTCCGCTGCGGAGCTCCGGGATTATTTGGCGCCGTTGCAGGCAGGGGGCCGCTTGTACATCCTGCCGGTTACCAAGGGACAAAGTTGGCGTTCCTTTGACTGGCAGGGCCTGGGTTTGATGAGGGAAGGACAGGAGCCTGTCTGGCTGGAGGAGTCTGCGGCTGTTGCTGGCAGCGATGCCGGAGCTGGCGGCAATGCCGATACCGGAGCAGGCGTACCTGCCGAAAAGGCCGCTGCCGATGTGGTGTGCTCCGGGGCTGGTGCCGCCGGCGCCGTTGACGCTGGCGCCGCCGCTGCAGAGGCTGCTTTCGGACCGGCGGCAGCTTTGCCTATCTTGCAAGCCTGCCTGGAAGCTTCGCAGGTAACGAAAATTTTTATTGACGCCAAGCAGGCATATCTATATTTTCGGGCTGCCGGCAGCCTGCTGCAAGGGCCTTACGAAGATCTGCATTTGATGAGTTATTTGCTGAACCCCGCCAATCCCTGGCAAATGCTGGCGGGGCTGGAGGAATTGGAGCCGGCCCAGTTGGTTCGCAGCGGCAAGGAAGCTGCCAAGCTGGGCTACAGCCTTTGGACATTGTCTAAGGCCGCCGGCTTTTTAGAGGCTATGGAAGAGCTGGCTGGCGGGCTGCGGTCAAAGCTTGAAGGCAATAACCTCTGGCAGCTTTATAAAGACGCGGAAGAGCCTTTGGCTTTGATTCTGGGAGAGATGGAATGGCAGGGAATCTGCCTGGACAGTGAGGTTTTGCGGGAACAAGGCCTGGGGCTGAAAGAAAAAATTGCCGCCACGGAAGAGGAAATCCACCAAATGGCGGGGGTGCGGTTTAATATTAATTCTCCTAAGCAGTTGGGAGAAGTGCTCTTCGAGAAAATGGGCTTATCCCGGGGCAAAAAGACGAAAACCGGTTATTCCACCGATGCTGAGACCTTGGAATATCTGGCGGCAGAGCATGAGATTGCCCGCAAGATATTGGAATACCGCCAGTACACCAAGCTGCAAAGCACTTACATCGAAGGCTTAATGGCTATTGCCGATCCGCTGACGGGCAAAATTCATACTTCGTTAAATCAAACGATTACCGTGACAGGCCGTCTTTCCAGCACCGAACCTAATTTACAGAATATCCCCATCCGCATGGAGGAAGGCCGCCAAATCCGGCGGGCTTTCGTACCTTCCCCAGGCTGCTGTCTGCTTTCCGGCGATTATTCCCAGATCGAGCTGCGGGTTTTGGCTCATTTTTGCGGTGACGAAGCTTTGCAGCAGGCCTTTCGCCAAGGCCAGGACATCCACCGCAGTACGGCTGCCGAGGTTTTTGGCGTAGACCCAGAAGCGGTGACGCCGGCTTTGCGCCGGGCAGCCAAAGCCGTAAACTTCGGCCTGATCTACGGGATCAGTGATTTTGGCTTGGCCCAGGATCTGGGCATTGCCAGAGGCGAAGCCAAAGCCTATATGGACCGGTATTTCAGCCGTTATCCCGGCGTAAAGCGCTATTTTGACCATTTGCTGCTGGAAGCGGCGGAAAAAGGCTATGTAGAAACCATGTTCCACCGCCGCCGCTACTTGCCGGAATTAAAAAGCGCCAACTTCCATACCCGCAGCTTCGGCCAGCGGGCGGCCATGAACGCTCCCCTTCAGGGTACGGCGGCAGATATCATGAAACTGGCCATGATCGGCGTCAAGAAGCTGCTGGAGCAGGAAGGCCTGGGGCAGGTAATGGTGCTGCAGGTTCACGACGAATTGCTTTTTGATATGCCCAGAGAAAAAGCTTTGGAATTAAAAGATAAAATCCGTAATATCATGGAAAATGTAGTGGTCTTAGAGGTGCCTTTGCAGGTTGACATGAAAATGGGCGAAGATTGGTATGCTATGGAGGCCTTTTAATGAAAGTCATCGGTCTCACCGGCGGTATTGCCACGGGCAAAACCACAATTACGGATTACCTCCTGAGCCTGGGCGCCGCCGTCATCGACGCCGATAGTATTTCCCGGCGGCTGACGGAGCCGGGCAATGCCGCTCTTTTAGAAATAGGGGCTGTTTTTGGCAAGGAATACTTAGATGAGCAGGGCTCCCTAAAGCGCAAGGAGCTGGGCCGGCTGATTTTTAGCGATGAGGCCAGCCGTTTAAAACTCAATCAGATTTTACATCCTAAAATTGCCGACGGAATCAGGGAGGAATTGGCCCGGTACCAAAGGGCCGGTCATGCTGCAGTAGTGCTTTCAGCTCCCCTTCTATTTGAGGCAGGGCTGGACGCTCTGACGGATGAGGTCTGGTTGGTAGCTTTAGCGCGTTCGGAACAGATTAGGCGGTTAATGGCCAGAGACGGCATCAGTGAAGAAGAAGCCAAGAAGCGTTTAAATGCGCAAAGCAGTTTACAGGATAAGCTGGCCAAAGCCCACCGGATTATTGATAATAACGGCAGCTCCGCAAAGGCTAGAGAAACGGTGAGAAAATTTTGGGAGGAGATCAGTGGCCAATAAAGGGAGACGCCAGGGACGTCGGGGGAAGACCATACTTCTTCTGGTTATGATTTTTCTAATTACCATAGTCGCGTCCAACAAAGATATTTTGCTGCGGACCTTGTATCCGGCTCCTTATTATGATGAGATTGTTCCTTTATGCCAGGAGTTCGGAGAAGAGCTGGCTCTGGTGCTGGCTCTGATTCAGACCGAAAGCCGTTTTCGTGAGACAGCCCTTTCTTCCCGGGGAGCGGTGGGCTTGATGCAGGTGATGCCCGATACCGCCCAATGGATGGCTGATCAGCTAGGGCTGGAGGATTACAGGGCGGAAAACCTCCATGAGCGGCAATGGAATTTAAAGCTGGGCATAGCTTATCTTCATTATTTGCGGCAGCAATTTCCCGGCAGCCTGGTGCAAGCTTTAGCGGCTTACAATGCGGGGCCTACGAAAGTCCGTTCCTGGCTTGGAGAGGGCCAATGGGACGGCAGCCGGGAAAATTTAGAGGAAATACCTTATAAAGAGACCAGAAATTACGTGGAAAAGGTCATGGACCGGTATGAAGCCTACCGAAGGATTTATTGAAGGATTTATCCATAATATGCTGGACAAGGCAGGTTGATTGCCGTATGATAAAGGCTAAATAAAAAGCTGATCAATTGACATAGATAAATCAGTCAATGACGAAGGGGGACTACCCATGGCCAAACCAAATGTAAAACCCATTGTGACCTTAGCCCAGGTGGACGAGCTTACCATTGATCAAAACCGTATTTTACATTCTGCTACCCATGAAGAAATCATAAGTGGGGCGACTACGGATATTTATTTTGTCAAAACCCATGAGATTTTGACAAAGAAAGGCTATGCCGACAAAGTAGTAACGGCGGAGGTTTTTGCCAGGGGCGAGGGCGTACTGGCCGGCATGGAAGAAACTATTTCCCTCCTTACGGCGGGCATAGCGACTTCCGGACTGGAGCTTTGGGCTTTACCGGAAGGCAGCAGGTTTAAAGACCGGGAGGTGCTGCTGCGGATTAAAGGCCGCTATACGGATTTTGGCCTTTATGAAACGGCTTTGCTGGGCTGCCTGGCCAGTGCCTGCGGCTGGGCTACCGCTGCCGCCCAGATAAAAGCGGCGGCCGGCGATACGCCAGTGACCTGTTTCGGCGCCCGCCACGTTCATCCGGCGGTGGCTCCCGTTATGGAAAGAGCGGCCATCATCGGCGGTGTGAATGGGGCTAGCTGCATTCTGGGAGCGAAGCTGGCCGGTAAAGAGCCTGTAGGGACTGTCCCCCATGCCGTATTCCTGATTATCGGCGATACGGTGCAAGTGGCCAAGGCTTACCATGAGCTGATGCCCGCCGGAGAAATCCGGACGGTGCTGGTAGATACGTTTAAAGATGAATGTGAGGAAGCCCTGCGGGTGGCGGAGGCTTTGGGCTCAGATCTTGACTTTATTCGTTTGGATACCCCCGGTGAGCGGGGCGGCGTTACGCCGGGCCTGGTGAAAGAAATAAAATTCCGCCTGGACAAGGCCGGTTTTGGTCATGTGAAGGTTATTGTCAGCGGCGGTTTGACTTTGGAAAGAATACCGCTGCTTAAAGAAGCCGGGGCAGATTCCTTCGGCGTAGGCAGCTTTATTTCCGGCGCCAAGGCCATCGATATGACTATGGATATCAAGGAAATCGACGGAGTACCCATCGCCAAGCGGGGCCGGCTGCCGGGTATTACCCCCAGTCCCCGCCTGATCAAAAGGTGAGTCATTAAGGATAGGAGAAGATGAGTAAAGCAGGGAAAAAAAGGGAGCGGGACAGGATCCGGGTGGTGCTGATTGGCGGCGGTAAAGGCGGCAGCAGCATATTGAAGGAATTAAGCATGCTGGATCATATCATCATCATGGGCCTGGCGGACAACGATCCCCGGGCTCCCGGCATAGCCCTGGCAGAATCCCTGGAGATTCCCGTATGGCAGGATTTCCGCACCATGCTGGAAAACCCTAATTATGATGTGGTCATTGAAGCTACCGGCATAAAAGAAGTCAGCGAAGAAATCGACCGGGTGAAATCCCCTTCATCGGTGCTGATCGTAGCCGAGGCTGCCCGGCTGATGATGCTGCTTGTGGAACATCATGAAGAACTCCGCAACATCAAGTGGGATGTGGAAAGGCTCTCCGCTATTATGGATGCCGCTCAGGAGGGCATACAGATGGCGGATAACGAAGGCACAATTTTATATATTAATAAAGCTTTTACCTGGATTACGAAAACGAAGCCTGAGGAGCGCATAGGCCAAAATGTTTTTGAGGTATCCCCCGAGGGGGCCTTGGCTGAGGTATTGCGCACAGGAAAGCCGGTTTTTGGCAAACGCAATATGGTGATGAATACCGGCGTTGAGGTTCTTTCCAACGCATCGCCGCTGATGATCAACGGCCATATGCAGGGAGCGGTGGTGCTTTTTCGCAACGTTTCCGACATTCAAAAGCTCAGTCAGAAGCTTGGGGAAAGCCGGGAAGTAATCCGTAATTTGAAGGAAGAGATCAGTGAGCTGGCGGCGCCCCGTTATACCTTTGACGATATTGTGGGGGAAAGCGAAGCCTTAACTAAACAACTAAAAATCGCCCGTTATAGTGCCAAGGATGCTTATACGGTTTTGATCACCGGCGAAAGCGGTACCGGCAAGGAGCTTTTGGCTCACGCTATCCATAGCGCCGGGCCCAGAGCCGGCGGGCCCTTTGTCAAAGTGGATTGTACCGCCATCCCCCTTAATTTGCTGGAAAGCATTTTGTTTGGTTACGAAAAAGGCGCTTATACCGGGGCGGATAAGCGGAAAATGGGCAAGTTTGAGCTGGCCTCAGGCGGCACCATATTTTTGGATGAGATCGGCGAACTGGACATTCAGCTACAGGCAAAGCTTTTGCGGGTGCTGCAGGACCGGGAAATGGAACGTCTTGGCGGCACCTATCCCATTAAGCTTGATGTCCGTATTATTGCCGCCACCAACCGGGATTTAAAAGCAGAGGTGAACAAGGGCAAGTTTCGCTTGGATCTCTATTACCGGCTGAATGTGATCAATGTAGAGCTGCCGCCTTTACGGCAGCGCAAGGAGGACATTGACCTTTTAGCGGCGGCAATTTTAGCGAAAAAGAATGCCCGGCATCAAAAAAACTGCGTGTTTACTTCCGGAGCCTTACAGGCTTTGCAGGATTACGATTGGCCCGGAAACCTGCGGGAATTAGAAAATGCCATTGAGCGGGCAGTGATTTTGTCGGAAACCCCCGTCATTACCCGGGAGTTGATCCAGGTTTTTGTGGGAGATAAAAAGGAGCACCGCAGCTTCAAGACCTTGCGGGAAGTGGAACTGGAAAGCATTTGGCAGGCATTGCAGCGCAATGGCCGCAGCCTTGAGGGCAAAAAGAAATCGGCGGCGGAACTGGGCATATCCCTGGCCACTTTGTATAATAAGCTGGAACGCTATCCCGAATTAGGCAAGGATGCGGAGAATAGAAGTGGCTTCTAATAATTAGAAGCCACTTCTATTTATTAGAAAAAAGGGATTTTCCCTTGGCAAATCTCATTTTAACTTGCAGATTAATCAAAAATCTGCAGTTTATATTCTAAAATTTATAAATGGTGGCTTTCGTCATTGCAAGTCGGAAAATAGAGAAGGGCAAAAAAACCAAGGAAATAAAGGAGGTTGATGAGAAATAAGAATTGCGGCGGTATTCCGACTTGTTGGCATAAAAAATGCAATATAATAACTCATGTTTAGAAATGCGGATGGTGGAATAAAAAAGAGGGAGGAATAAGGATCATGCGTGTGGTGAAACATCCGATTTTACCGGAAGATACGAAACCGGAAATGACGATATTCTTTGATGGCAAAGAAATTCCTGCCAAGGCAGGGGAGCCCATTGCCTCTGCGCTTTTGGCTTCAGGGGTTCGGATATTCAGAGAAACCGCTAAAAAGGGCTACCCCAGGGGGATTTTTTGCGGTATCGGCCGCTGCACAGACTGTGTGATGACCGTTGATGGACAGCCTAATGTGCGTACCTGCGTCACTCCTGTCCGTCAGGGCATGAAGGTGGAAACTCAAAAAGGCTTAGGAAGGTGGTCGGAAAAGGCATGAGAAAAGTGCAAGCTGTGATTGTTGGCGGCGGACCTGCAGGCTTGGCTGCTTCTATTGAAATTGCTAAAGCCGGCGGTAAGGTTGTAGTGATTGATGAAAATGGCAAGCCCGGCGGCCAGCTTTTTAAGCAGATTCATAAATTTTTTGGTTCCAGAGAGCATAGGGCCGGCGTCCGGGGCTATGATATCGGCACCCAATTACTAAAAGAGACGGAAGATCTGGGCGTGGAAGTCCTGCTGGATGCTCCCGTTTACGGCTTGTTCCGGGATCCTGCCGGCATTATGGTCAGCTATATGAAGGATGGCCGGGAACAAGCGATTATTGGTGAGAAAGTGATTTTGGCCACCGGCGCCGCCGAGAATGCTCTGGTTTTCCCCGGCAGCACTCTGCCCGGTGTTATGGGTGCCGGCTGCGCCCAGACCATGATCAATGTCAACCGGGTGCTGCCCGGGCAGAAAGTAATCATGGTTGGTTCCGGCAACGTAGGCCTCATCGTATCTTATCAGCTGATTCAGGCCGGCGCCGAAGTATTGGCCCTGGTGGAAGCGGCTCCCAGTATCGGCGGTTACGGCGTTCATGCCGGCAAGATCCGCCGGGCCGGTACTCCTATTTATGTGGGCCACACCATTAAGCGGGTTCTCGGCAAGACCCAGGTGGAAAAAGTAGAGCTGGTGGCTTTGGATGAGAAGTTCCAGGAGATTCCCGGCACGGAAAAGATGCTGGAAGCCGATACGGTCTGCATTGCCGTTGGCTTGACTCCTTTGACGGAATTAGCCTGGCTGGCCGGCTGCGAATTTACGTTTATTCCCCTTTTGGGCGGCCATATCCCCATCCATAACGAAGATATGGAAACCACGGTGCCCGGCTTATATGTGGCCGGTGATATTGCCGGGGCTGAAGAGGCCAGTACGGCTATGGAAGAAGGCCGGCTCTCCGGTATTGCCGCCGCCGAAGCCCTGCAGCTTTATACGGCGGAAGAAGCTAAAGCCCTGAAGGCTGAGGTCTGGGACAGAATGAACGCTTTGCGTACCGGTCCCTTTGGGCAGAAGCGCTACGATGCCAAAGCACAACTGCTGGCAACAGCAAAAGGAGGGAAATAAGATGGCAGACGGCGTCAAAATCACCGGCATTCCTACGATGGAAGAGCTGAAAGCCACTCCCGGCCTGGTCAGCGACCAGCGGTTTGAAAAGTCTGCGGTGGCGGTAATCGAATGTGTGCAGGAAATACCTTGCAACCCCTGTGAAAAAGCCTGCCCTTTTGGAGCGATTATCGTAGGTTCTCCCATTACTAACTTGCCTGTTATCGACGAAGATAAATGTACAGGCTGCGGCGTCTGCCTGGCTCAGTGCCCCGGTCTGGCCATTTTCCGGGTGGAGAAGAATTACACCGACAGCACCAGCATGGTGGAATTCCCCTTTGAATATCTGCCTTTGCCCCAAGAGGGCGATACGGTGCCCTGCGGAGGCCGGAACGGCCAGTACCTTACGGAAGGCAAGGTATTAAAAGTAAAGAAGACGAAGCAGATGGACGGTACTACTCTGGTTTCCGTAGAGGTGCCAAAGCAGTATTTTATGGATGTCAGAACGATTTGCCGAAAGGGGGGGAGCAAATGAGTACTTGCGGTGCAGAAGATCATGTATTCGTTTGCCGCTGTGAAGAGATAACCAAAGAAGAGATTGCGGCGGCTATTGCCGACGGCGCTACTACGGTAAGGGGAATTAAGGTCCGGACCGAAGCCGGTATGGGCTTGTGTCAAGGCCGGGGCTGCCGCAAGATTATCCAGCAGATGCTGTCTCAGTCCGGGGCGCGGCCTGCTGCCGAAGTTCTTCCCTCCACTACCAGAACGCCTGTTCGCACGGCCAAAATCTCTGAATTTATCAATGAGGAGGACGACTGATGACCAGAACAGCAGATGTAGCCATCGTCGGCGGCGGCGTTAATGGTTGCTCCATAGCTTATCGCTTGGCTAAGGCCGGCAAAAAAGTAGTCTTATGCGAAAAAGGAGATTTTGCTGCCGGCGCCACCGGTTCTTGCGACCAGATGGTTATCCTCCAATCAAAGAATCCCGGTATCCATTTGAAGTTAGCCTTGGATAGCGCCGAGCTTTTCCAAACCCTGGCTCAGGAGCTGGATTACGATATTGAGTATTTCCGGCATGGCGGCATGATTACCATTGAAAACGAGATGGAAATGGATGTGATGACCGACTTCGTAGCCAAGCAGAAGAAGATCGGTCTGGAAGTAGACATCATCAGCAGGGAAGAAGCTTCCAAAAGGCAGCGGGGCCTGGGGGAACATCTTTTGGGCTGCACCTACAGCGCCCAGGACGGCCACGTTAACCCTTTCAAGCTGAACATGGGTTTTGCCCAAGCCGCCAAGAAAGCCGGCGCCGAGCTGCTGATTGACGCTGAGGTCACCGATTTCAAAATGGCCGGCGGCAAGGTAGTCGGCATCAAAACCGCCAAAGGCGATGTGGATGCGGAGACCGTTGTGCTGGCGGCCGGCGCCTGGAGCCCTCTTCTGGGTCAGAAGCTGGGCATGAAACTGCCCATTAAGCCCCGCCGGGGCCAGATTATCGTTTCTCAGCCCTGCGCTCCTTATATCGTAGGCGATATTTTATCGGCCCAATATATTGTGGCCAAATACCATCCGGAAACCTTGCTGAATGCCAAGAGCAGGGGCATTCAGTTGGGCGTGGGCCTGGCCATCAGCCAGACGGCCCGGGGCGGCATTCTCATCGGCGCCACCCGGGAGTTTGTGGACTATGATGTGAGCAACACCAGGGAAGGCATTAGAGAGATTCTCAAAAATGCCGCCAGGTTAATGCCGGGCCTGAAGAATCTTAATATCATCCGGGTCATGGGCGGTGTCCGCCCCTATACACCCGACGGCTTGCCTTTAGTGGGCTGCGTCAAAGGCATGGACGGCCTCTTTATGGCAGCCGGCCATGAAGGAGACGGCATTGCTCTCAGCGCCGTTACCGGCAAGATCGTTGCCGGCCTGATTTGCGAAGGCAAAGCTTATACCGATGTATCCGCTTTGGATCCCAACCGGTTTGAGCTTTTCGCCAAATAATGCTTATCTGGAATTAAAAACCTCACTTGCCATCAACAAATTCACCATAGCTGCAGAAAGAGGAAGGGTTCACAAGACCTTCCTCTTTTTGCGTCTAAGAAGAGGAAGGCCTCGACTTTCCTCTTTCTGCGTTTAAAAAGAAAAGCGGCTGTGAATTTTCAGTGAAAAAAGCGGCAAACTCCTTTATTGTCGCATAAAACTGCGATATTATAAGGTCAAGGGATATAATGAAAATTTTTACAAAGAATATATTTAAATATTAGGAGGCGTGATCGATATGGAAAGATCGGATTGGGAAAAGGCAGACCAAGGCCGCAGCGGCTGTGCCAGATCTTTAATTTTTATTGCTTTATTGCTTATAGGCGCTTTAATCGGCGCTCTGACATTACACTTTGTGGCGGGGACGCCTCTTAATGTCAGCGAAGGCGGGCTATTGCCTGAGCAAGATAACCGGGTGCCCGAAACACCCGCCGTATCCGGCGACGGCCGGCAAAATTATGGCCGCAACATCATGACTTCGGATACGGTTCGGGATATTGTGGCACAATGCGGCGACAGTGTAGTCAGGATTACAACGGAAGTAACGAGAACTTCCACCCAAAGCCCCTTTTTCAACGATCCTTTCTTCCGGGACTTCTTCGGCTATCCCCAGGAGCCCCAAAAACAGACAGGTTTGGGCTCCGGTTTCCTTTTCCGGCAGGACGGCTATATTTTGACGAACAACCACGTGGTGGAAGGGGCTGATAAAATCAACGTTTATCTGACCTCCAATGAGAACCCTTATGAAGCCAGGATTATCGGCCGGGCTCCGGAGCTTGACCTGGCGGTGATTAAGATTGAGGGAGAGAACTTCCCTTATTTGACCATCGGTGATTCTGATCAAGTATACGTAGGAGATTGGGTGGTGGCTATCGGCAATCCTTACGGCCTGGACCATACGGTGACTGTAGGCGTAATCAGCGCCACCGGCCGTCCCTTAAATATTGAGGGTACCATGTATCAAAACCTGCTGCAGACCGACGCCGCCATCAACCCCGGCAATTCCGGCGGTCCTATGCTGAACCTCAACGGCGAAGTTATCGGCATCAATACGGCGGTAAACGCCACTGCCCAGGGCATCGGCTTTGCTATTCCCAGCAGCACGGTATTGGATGTTCTGCAGGATTTGGAAACGGGTGTGGACCGGGTAAGGCCCTGGATCGGTATTACCATGCAGCCTATGTCCCAGGATATGATCCAGTATTTCAACATCGAGGGTATGGAAAGCGGCGTCATCGTTTATAGTGTGGTGGAAGATGCTCCCGCCGCCAAAGCCGGTATTAAAAGAGGCGACGTGCTTTTGGAAGTAGACGGCCAAAAAATCACCGACTCTACTCAAGTCCAGTCCATCATTGCCAGCCGTAAAGTTGGCGATTTAGTAAAAATAATCGTTTATCGCGATGGCAGTCAGGCGGAATTTATGGTAAAATTAGAAGCCAGCCGCAGTCAGTAAGCTGACGGACGCAGGCTTCAGCCGCCGCTTGTGAGGTATAGCCAGCCGAATTAAGCGGCGGAGAAATGGGGTGGATATCATGAAAAAAAGTAAAGCGGCCATAGTTTTCTTGCTCTTGTTCAGCATCCTGCTGCTGCCCTTTGTACAGTCTGCCGGCGCCGCCCTGGCTGCAGGCAGGACAGCCGGCTCCGCTGCCGAAGATAAAGTTTATATCATATCCGTTGAAAAAGCGGTGGAGGCAGGCCTATCCAGCTACATGCAACGGGCCTTTGCCCTGGCTAACGGAGACAGCGGCGTCAGGTTGATCATTCTGGAAATCGATACGCCGGGGGGCTTGGTTACTGCAGCCCAGTCCATTAGAAAGACCATAGAAGGCTCGCCGGTGGAGACGGTTGCTTTGGTGAAGGGAGGCGCTATTTCCGCCGGCACCTACATTGCTATGAGCTGCGATAAGATCGCTATGCAGCCCGGTACTACCATCGGCGATGTTGAGCCCCGGGTTGGCAATGAGACAGCCGATGAGAAGTATCTTTCTGCCTGGCGGGCAGAGATGTCTTCTTTGGCTGAGGCCCATGGACGGGACAAAGAAATCGCCAAAGCTATGGTTGACCGCAATATGGTCATCGAGGGCGTCAAGGAGGCCGGACAGCTTTTGACCCTGACGGCCAATGAGGCTAAAGAACTGGGCTATGCCGATTATCTGGTGGCTAACCGGGCCGAATTAAAAGAGCTTTATGATCTTGGCCATGCCAGGGAAATGGAGATCGAGGTTTCGACGGCGGAGCGGGTAAGCCGTTTTGTTACCAATCCCGGCATCGCCCCTTTTATCCTGATGATCGGCATCGCCGGCGTCATCATTGAGATACTGACTGCCGGTTTCGGCGTTGCCGGCATCATCGGCGGCGGTTGCCTGATCCTTTATTTTGCCGGCCATATGATTGCCGGTTTTACCGGCTGGGGCGCCGTCCTGCTTTTCCTTGTGGGTATTATCCTGCTGGCTGTTGAGGCTTTTGTACCGGGGTTTGGCGTCTTCGGTATTTCAGGCATCCTGGCCTTGATGGTCTCCGTCATTTTGGTGGCCCCCAGCTTCCAGATAGGTTTACAATCCTTTGTCATTGCTTTCATCGGGTCTATTATTTTGATTGCTGTGGCCGTCAAGTTTCTCAGGAGAAGCAAGTATTGGGATAAGCTGTCCCTGCAGCTTTCGTTTAATAAGGAGCAGGGCTATATTTCCCAAAGGGAAGATTTCAGTGTTTATATCGGACGCAAGGGCAAAACCGCCACTGCCTTGCGGCCGGCAGGTATTGTAATACTGGATGACGGCAAACGCCTTGATGTGGTATCCGAAGGCGAATTCGTAGAAAAAGACCAATGGGTGATCGTCTCCAGGATCGATGGGCCGAAGATATTTGTGGCCCGTCATCCGATGATGTAAATAATAATAAGTTTTAAGGAGGAAAGTCGATGCCATCTATAATTATTCCCGTATTAATCCTGGCGCTGATTCTTATTTTTCTTGCTATACTGTTTAGCTTCATCCCTCTGGGGCTCTGGATCTCGGCCCTGGCCGCCGGCGTCAGAATCGGTATCTTCCAATTGGTAGGTATGCGGTTTCGCCGGATACCCCCTGCTTTGATTGTCAACTGCAAAATCAAGTCGGCCAAAGCTGGTCTGGACATCAGTACCAATCAACTGGAGGCTCATTATCTGGCCGGCGGTAATGTGGACCGGGTGGTTAACGCTCTTATTGCTGCCGAGCGGGCCAATATTGCTTTAGGTTATGAGTTGGCTGCCGCTATCGACCTGGCCGGCCGTAATGTGCTGGAAGCCGTGCAGATGAGCGTTAACCCTAAGGTTATTGAGACGCCTACCATTGCCGCTATGGCCAAAAACGGCATTGAAGTCCGGGTGCGGGCCCGGGTCACTGTGCGGGCCAATATTGAGCGTTTAGTTGGCGGCGCCGGCGAAGAAACCATTATCGCCCGGGTTGGCGAGGGTATCGTTACCACTGTGGGCAGCGCCGAGTCCCACAAGGAAGTGCTGGAGAATCCGGATTTGATCTCCCGTACCGTATTAAATAAAGGCTTGGATGCCGGTACGGCCTTCGAGATTCTCTCTATCGACATTGCGGATGTAGACGTAGGCAGAAACATCGGCGCCGAGCTGCAGATGGATCAGGCCGACGCCGATAAGAAGATTGCTCAGGCAAAAGCAGAAGAACGGCGGGCTTTGGCTGTGGCCAAAGAGCAGGAAATGGTAGCTTACGTCCAGGAAATGCAAGCCAAGGTGGTGGAAGCTCAGGCAGAGGTACCGAAAGCAATGGCTCAGGCCCTGCGGGATGGTAAACTGGGCGTGATGGACTATTACAACCTGCAAAATATCCAGGCGGATACGGATATGCGCTCTACCCTTGCCGGCAAGGATGATAAAATCCAGACCGAATAGACGGATAATAAGCGTATAGCGGTATTTCCAGAAAGGTATGGAGTAATAGTGGAAGCATATGCAATACTGATTGTAATTTATATGGTAATGGCCGGTATTAATGCCGTAAGGAAGTCCGGCAATGGCGGCAAAAGAAGAGGCGCTCCGCCGGCGGCCGGCGGGCCTCAGCAAGGCCGGCGCAGCAGTCAGCGCCAGTCCGGCGGGCCTGCTCAAAGACAGGCGCCGGCGGCGGAAAGCCCCAGGCCTCAGGGCGGTGTCCGGGAAAGGGCGGCTCAAAGCAGGCCCACTCAGTCTATACCGGCTCAGAGTCCCAGGGGGACAGAGCGGATGCCTCAGTCCCAAGGACACCCTGCTGCCGGGTCAAGACGAGGCCAGCCTTTACCTGCACCGGGGCAATTTGCCGCTTCCGGAAGCGGTATTCCTCCGGCCCCCTCTTCACCAAAGATGAGCAGACCTGTTGCGGGCCAACCCACCCGGAAAGAGCCTCGGAGACCCGGGGCCAGGCAAGGCGCCGGGCTGCCCAAGACCGCTGGCCAGGCTCAATTGGCGGCGGCAAAGGCTCCGGCAAAAGTGGCGATTGATAATGCGGGTCCGGCTCTTAATGGAAAGGTGGCCCTGGATTTACGGCAAGGAATAATCTGGAGCCAGATTTTGGGAGAACCCCGCAGCCGCCAGTTGCGCTACGGCAGAGCCAGGAGGCCCAATTGAAGCCCAGCCTTCGCCGGTCCGGCTTATGGACAATAGTATATCTGGCCCTCTTTATGCTTGCGCAGTACGGAGCTTACTCCTTTCTTGTATATGAAACGATGCAGCGCCGGGCTTGCAGTTCGCAGAAGGCAGCCTCCATCGTCCTGCACAGTCAACAGCCGATTTTTTATGCACTGGCAGTCCTTGTTGGACTGCTGGTGTTTTATTTGCTGATTTGGCTGCGGCGTATACGCTGGTGGGACATGATTTTACTGAAGCCCATTAAGAGCTCCCGGTTGTTTGTCTATTTTTCTATCGGCGTTTTGCTGAATATTCTATTCTATTTAATAATGTTAAGCCTTAACGCCATTCCTCAATTGGCAGTCTGGCAGCAATCGGCAGGAAGCGGCGGCCCCGCTTTATTTGCCGCCGGGGTAAATGCCCGAGAGTTCTTTAGTGTTATCTTATCTTTGGGGATTCTGGTTCCTATTTATGAAGAGATCGTTTTTAGAGGCCTGATCTTCCGGGAACTGGCGGCGGCAGTGCCCCTTCATCGGGCCTGGCTGATGCAGGCTGCGGTATTTACCCTTTATCACCGCCAGCTTTTAAGTATCCCCTTGTACTTCATACTGGCCTTGGTTTTAGGCAGAAGCTATCTTAAAGAAAAAACCATATTATCCCCCTGGGCTATTCACTGCGGCTTCAATATAAGCGGCTATTTCATTCAAGCTTATGTGGCCGGTTTCATGTAATGAAGATTTTTAGAAAATATTTAAGCTCTTTCCTAAAAGGAAGAAGGATAATGATCAAATCTTGTCGAAGAAATAATCTTGTCAAAGAAATAATGATTATTAATAGACTTTTCATTTTTTTATATGAAATTTATTTATTTATAACAAAGAATAAATTAATCAGTCAGGAGCAACCATGATTGACCATGTCAATACCGGATTGCACAGGCAGGTACCGCAAGTCAAAGGTCAAATCAAGCTGAGAAGAAGCTCGCAGATCAGCTATCTGGGCAGCGTCCGCTTTTTTAAGCATTTAATTGTCGGTGTGATTTTGGTGATGCTGGTCCTTCCCTGGATGGCTATGGCCGGCGTATATAGCCGGGCTAAGTCTGCGGACCCGGACATAACAGGGCAGCTTGGGGAGCTGGCCCGGCAGCAGGAAGCTTTGCTGCAAGAGCTGGAGGACTATAAATCAGAAAACCGGCTGCTGCTTCAGGAATTGGACAAGGCCCGGGCTTTGTATGATTTTGATTCGCCTTACAGCCAGCTTTATCCGGAGTTGCGGGTAAGCGGACCTCAAGAATATATTGACAGTAAAAAAGTCATTTATCTGACCTTTGATGACGGTCCCGGTGTCAATACCCGGGCAGTGCTGAAAATTTTAGACAAATATAATATTAAGGCTACTTTTTTTGTGGTGGGTTACGCCATTGAGGGCCGGGAAGAATTACTGCGCCAGATTGTGGAAGAAGGCCATACTATCGGTATCCATTCTTATAGCCATGTGTACAAGGAGATTTACAGCTCAGTCGAAGAGTTTTTGGATGACTTTGCCAAGGTTTCAAACAAGATAGAAGAAGTCACCGGTATCAAAGCGGATATTTTCCGTTTTCCGGGGGGCAGTGTGAATTCTTTTAATGAAGGCTGGGGCAATACCATCATCAGTGAAATGCTAAGCCGTGGTTACCGCTATTACGATTGGAACGTAGGCTCCAGCGACGTGGCTGCCGACGCCACTGCCGGCAGCATATATAATGCCGTAATCAATCAGGCCCGCAGCCATTCTTACAGCGTGGTACTGCTCCATGACGGCGGCGGCAGTAAAGCCAGGACTGTTGAGGCGTTGCCGCTGATTATTGAAAAGCTGTTAAGCGAAGGCTATAGCTTCGACAAAATGACCAATCAGGTTAAGCCGACGGTGTTTGCCACAGGCGGTTACAGCAGGGGCTAGGATGGTGAGGCTGACAAGTATTGCTTGAGACAGATATAACCGGGGAGCACTATACATAAAAAAACATACCAGGGAAAAATAGAAGCGGAGGTAGGTTAACGTGGGAATCATGGATAATTTCAAACAAGCGGTAACGGAGTTAACAGGCCAGGAGGAGCAAGGGGAGAGTAAAAGCTTTGACCAGCCCTCAGCCCAATTCCAGTCTTCAGTTCAAGTTCAACCCAGAGCTTTAGACAAAAATCTTGCTGACAAAGAAGATGACGACTTTAGTTTTTTTGGGGAGGACACCGTAGTCAAGGTTGAGAATAATACAAAAGTTCAGCCGGTCAGCCGGTTTTCCCAAGCTTTGGATGTAGCGGTCAGCAAAGCGCCGGCCTCAAGTTCCGGCGGTACGGTGATTGCTGCGGGAACGGTGATCGACGGCAATATTTCCTCCAATGACGATTTGGTAATTTATGGCGTAGTTAACGGTGATGTACTCAATGCCAATCGCCTGGTGATTCATGGGGAAGTGGCCGGCAGCATCAGCGCCAAGGACATCAGTTTGGTGGACAGTATCATTGCCGGCAATGTGGAGGCCCAAAACAGCACGGAGATGACGAAGGATTCCTGCATTTTAGGCGATCTTACCACACAAAATGTAGTGGTCAACGGCAAGGTCAAGGGCAATATTGAAGCCAGGGGCAACGGTATCTTTAAGAGGGACTCCGTTGTTTTGGGAAATGTCAGCGTAGGCACTATCGTCATTGAAGGCGGCGCCAAAATGAGAGGCTTTATCTCTACCACCGATGGCGATAAAGAAGTAGACGAGGATTTGTTCCCTAAGAAATAGCAGTATTAAAAACGTTCTTTTATTTCATAGAATTATAACGACAGGTTTCTTCTTTTGACAAGAAGAAGCCTGTTTTATTTCTCCGGAATTGGTGAATAAATGACATGGCCCCGGTCAATAATTTAACTAAGGCCAAATCCATGGTAAAGGGGCGGAGGAAGTTGATTAACAAGGTAGAGCTTTGTGGCGTCAATACTGCCAAACTGCCGGTATTAAAAAATCATGTTATGAGAGAATTGTTTGCCCGCTGTCAGGCAGGAGACCGCTCAGCCAGAGAGGAACTGATCAGCGGCAATCTGCGTCTGGTTCTCAGCGTGATCCAGCGTTTCACCAACAGAGGTGAAAACGTGGATGATTTATTTCAAGTAGGATGCATCGGATTGATCAAGGCTATCGACAATTTTGATCTCGGTCAGAATGTAAAATTTTCCACTTACGCCGTGCCGATGATTATTGGCGAAATACGGCGCTATTTAAGGGACAATAACGTTATCCGGGTCAGCCGGTCTTTGCGGGATGTGGCTTATAAAGCGCTGCAGACAAAAGAAAGAATGGCCTCGGAAAAAGGCCGGGAACCTACGGTAGCGGAAATAGCCGAGGCTATGGGCGTAGGCAGGGAAGAGGTAGTCTTTGCCTTGGAAGCTATTCAAGAGCCGGTATCTATGTTTGAGCCGGTATACCACGATGGCGGCGATCCCATTTTCGTTATGGACCAAATCCAGGATGAAAAAAATGCCGATAAGGAATGGATTGAAGCCATCTGCCTGCAAGACGCCATGGAATGCTTAAACCCCCGAGAAAAAATGATCCTGCATATGCGCTTTTTTGAGGGCAAGACCCAGATGGAAGTAGCTTCGGAAATCGGTATTTCCCAGGCCCAGGTCAGCAGGCTGGAAAAAGGAGCCCTGGGCAGAGTAAGAAAACAGCTGTAGATATTATTGATCGTCATTGAGGCTTCATGTATAATCGATACATGGAGCTTCAATTTATTAAGGGCATTGGCCCCAAAAAACAAAAATTATTAGAGCAAATGGGGATCAGCAGCGCCGAAGATTTGCTGCTGCATTATCCCCGCCGTTATGAGGACCGTACCTCTTTGCTGAAACTGGGAGAATTGGCGGACGGCCAGACCGGCACTGTCATTGCCTGGGTGGTTAAGGTGGAGGAACAAAGGCCCAGGGCCGGCCTTTATCTCTTGAAGGCTGCAGTCAAAGACGAGACGGCCATGGCGGTAGCCACCTGGTTTAACCAGCCTTATATGAAGGCTAAGCTGGTTGCCGGAGCCAGGCTTTTGCTGACCGGTAAAGTTCGGCGGCAGTTTGGACGGCTGGAAATTCTGGTTCAAGATATGGAACTGCTTGCTCAGGAGGAGCCGGCAGAGGAGCAGGGCAAAATCCTGGCCGTCTATCCCGCGGCCCAGGGCTTGCAGCAAAAGCTCTTTCGCCAAGCCATTGCTCAGCTATTAGACGGTGGCCGCCAGGCAGAGGAGTATCATTCCGCCGCTTTTTTGCAAAAATATAGATTGATGGGCTTCAATCAGGCTCTTGAGGAGATCCACCGGCCCAAAGACTGGGCTTCACTGGAGGAAGCCAGAAAGCGCTTGATTTTTGACGAATTTTTTTTCCTGCAGTTGTCCCTGGTTTTATTGCGTAAAAAAGACTTGCATAATAAGGGCCTCGTCCATTTATCCAAAGGCAACCTTACGGAGTCCTGGCTGGCAGGGCTGCCTTTTAGCTTGACGGGCGCTCAAAAAAGGGTAATTGAAGAGATAAAGGAAGATATGGCCAGGCCTTACGCTATGGCTCGTTTGGTTCAGGGCGATGTGGGCTCCGGCAAAACGGCAGTAGCGGCTTGGGCTTTGCTTTTAGCTGCAGAAAATGGCTTCCAGGGGGCCATGATGGCGCCAACGGAGATATTAGCCCAGCAGCATTATGACAATTTCAATTCTTGGTTTCAGCCCTTAGGCCTGAAAGTGGGTTTCTTTAAAGGCTCCATGGGCCAAAAGGAAAAGCGGCAGCTACAGGAAGAGCTGGCGGCAGGCCAGATCCGGATTGCCGTAGGCACCCATGCCCTAATCCAGGAAAAAACCGTATTTCAACGGCTGGGTCTGATTGTCATTGATGAGCAGCACCGGTTTGGCGTACGGCAACGGGCTTTGCTTCAGGAAAAGGGAGATCATCCGGATATGCTGGTGATGTCGGCTACTCCCATTCCCCGTACTTTGGCTTTGACCCTTTATGGCGACCTGGATATTTCTCTGCTGGACGAGATGCCGCCGGGCCGTAAACCGGTAAAAACCATTTGCATTTTGGAAAAGGCCAGGGAGAAGCTGAATCAGTTGCTGCGGCAGGAGCTGGAGCAAGGCCATCAGGCTTTTGTGGTTTGTCCTTTAATTGAGGAATCCGAAGCTATGGATCTGCAAAATGCTCAAGAAATCTATCAGCAGCTAAAGAAAAAGCTGAATCCTTTCCCTGTGGGGCTGCTCCACGGCCGGCAAAGCGCTGCCGAAAAGGAAGAGATCATGGCGGCCTTTGCTGCAGGGGCATTAAAGGCGTTGGTTTCTACTACGGTTATCGAAGTGGGCGTTAATGTGCCCCAAGCTACGGTGATGGTCATTGAAAACAGTGAACGCTTCGGTTTGGCTCAGCTTCACCAGTTGCGAGGCAGAGTGGGCCGAGGCAAGCTGCAGGCTTATTGCATTTTAGTGACTAATACCAGCGAGCCTTTGGCCCTGCAAAGGCTGAAGCTGATGACGGAAACCAATGACGGCTTTTGTCTGGCGGAAGAGGATATGCTTTTGCGGGGGCCCGGCGAGTTTTTTGGCACGAGGCAGCACGGTTTGCCGGAGTTCCGTCTGGCCAAACTGCCGGAGGACCGTCAGCTACTGGAAATGGCCAGAGCGGCAGCCTTGGATTTAGCGGGCCAAGATCCGGAATTGGGCCGGTCGGAGCATTTAGAATTAAATTGTTTAATTAAGAAAAAAATGGCGGAAATGGTCAATGGTTGACAATAATAGCAAAAGTTGAGCTAATAAAGAGCGAAAGAACGAAGCATAATAATGTCACCGAACTAAAAGGAGGTGAACATTGTGGCTAGAAGTAATAAAATCGTTGTGCAGGGTGCTCGCCAGGCTCTTGACCAGATGAAAAACGAAACAGCTTCCGAGCTGGGTATCATTAACTACAGCTCCATGGATAAAGGTGATTTGTCCTCCCGTCAAAACGGCTATGTCGGCGGTTATATGACGAAAAAGCTGATTTCTTATGCTGAGCAGCAATTAGCAGGCGGCAGCAAATAAACAGATATTAATTGTATAAATGGGGCGCCCCTATGAATCGCAATATACCGGATTCAAAGGGGCGCCCTTCTTTATCGATTAACTTGTGTTTTGAATAAATAACCAAGAGGTTCCTAGTGCAAAAAGTACTCCAGATCTTCAGTTGCCAGGCCGGGGTGGACGGCTAAGGTTATAGCTTTAGCGATAATTTGCGCCGTATGATCAACCTGCTCATCGATTTCTTTAGGGGTGACCATTAAGGAGCCGCCGAAGGGCTGCAAAATTTCATTGATCACTTCTTCCCGTTGCTTTTGGGTAATCAGCAAGGGCATGGAGGATTTATCGCCGGCATGTTCCAACCGGTCCGTAAGAATGGTTAAGGCCTTATTGGCAATGATGCCGGCTTGGACCACAGTTGGCACGCCGATGGCCAAAACAGGTATGCCTACCGTTTCTTTATTAATCCGTTTGCGCATATTGCCGATACCGCTGCCGGGATGAATACCCGTATCCGATAATTGTATGGTATTATGCAGGCGGGATAATTCTCCTGCGGCTAAGGCGTCGATACAAATTAAGCAATCCGGCTGCATTTGGCTAATCAGGCCTTCCAGAATTTCAGCAGTTTCCACCCCCGTGACGCCGGTAACGCCGGGCGTAATAATTGACACACTGCGCAAACCTTCGGTCATGGCGGGATCGTTTAATGTAAAGAGATAGCGGGTTGCCACCAGGCGGCTGGTAACCATTGGGCCTAAGGCGTCCGGCGTACTGCGGGCGTTGCCCAGGCCGGCGACTAAAATAGTATATTGCTCCTTATCGGGCAAAATTTCTTTTAAAGCTTTGACTAATGCTTCTACTACCGGCTCATGGTCGCTGCGGTCAGAGTCGAGAATGGTAGGAGCCTCAATGGTTATATAAGTTCCTATCGGCTTTCCCATAGCCTGGGCTCCCTGGTCGTCCAATACTTTAATGGTTGAGCGGCAGCCTAAGGAAAAATTTTCCTTAACTAAAGATACGCCGGGTATCTCGCCTTCGTGTTGACCTTGAAACATTTCATGGGCTTCTATGGCCAGATCAGGCTTGATATCGGATAATGAAACAGGTGGATGAGCTTTCATTTGCTTACCTTCCTTCCGTATGAGATGGCTGTAGTTTGCCACAAAGGAATAAAAACTATAACTATTGACATATTGCCCCGGGTTTTGGTATAATCAATTTCGTTGATTCGGGCGGTTAGCTCAGCTGGTTAGAGTACTACGTTGACATCGTAGGGGTCGATGGTTCGATTCCATTACCGCCCATATCGCATAAACCCACCTTTGCAGGTGGGTTTTTTACTGTTTCTTTATACAGCTTATGTGTATTTTTTCACATTTAGATTGTGTATTTTTTCACGAAATTGCATAATTTTTTTTACCATCCCAATAAAATACCTATTTCTTTTCTGAAAATATGAGTTATAATAATAAATGGTCTGTGGTTTTTTTAACTTAAGCTAATAAAAGAATTATGCATGAAAGGTGATGAATGAGCGAACATTCAGAAGTTACTATCGGTGTAATTTCCGATACCCATGGGCTTTTGCGGCAATCGGCGGTTGACCGTTTGCAAGGTGTGGACTTGATCCTTCATGCAGGAGATATTTGTTCCCAGAGGATTCCTGATCAACTGTCGCAAATTGCACCATTTTATGCAGTGCGGGGCAATAATGACCCCAGGGACTGCGGCTGGCCTTTAAGGCAGCTTGTGACGGCGGCGGGAGATCATATATATATGGTGCATAAAATAAGCGACTTGGATATTGTGCCTGCCTCCTGCGATGTCAAGATAGTGGTTAGCGGCCATACCCATCAGTGGTCCTGCCGGGAAAAAGACGGCGTATTATATGTAGATCCCGGCAGCATAGGCCCCAGGCGCTTTCACTATCCCATTACCTTTGGTTTTTTAAAAAGAAAAGAGGGAAAATGGTTGTTTGAGGTGGTTTATTTAGAATCTTAAGCTTTTTATATCTTAGCCAGCAAGGAGGATGTTTGTGAAGTACGAGAGAAAGACTTTCCCCGGCGGTACCCATATCATTGATTATAAGGGATTTACCAACAGCCTGGAAACGGTAGCGGCTGAAGCTCCGGTCCGGGCTTATATCCCTATGTCCATGCATATAGGAGCTCCCTCCCGCCCTTTGGTGGAAATAGGGGAAGAAGTAAAGATGGGGCAGAAGGTAGCTGAGTCCCAGGGTTTCGTCAGCGTACCGGCCCACGCCAGCGTCAGCGGCAAGGTAGTGGCTATTCACCGGATGCCTATTCCTAATGGACGCATGGTAGACACCATAGTGATTGAAAACGATTTTCGGGATGAGTGGCTGACGCCGCTGCGCCAATTACCCCGGGACACAGTGAATGCCATGGACAAGGCCGCCTTACAGGCAAAAGTTTTGGAGGCGGGAGTCGTGGGCATGGGGGGCGCCACCTTTCCTTCCCATGTAAAGTATGTTGTTCCCCAGGACGGCAAAAAGGTAGAGGTCATTATTTTAAATGGTATTGAGTGTGAGCCTTTTTTGACGGCGGATCACCGTTTAATGCTGGAGCAGCCGGAGAAAATCATTTCCGGATTAAAGTACTTGCTGCGGATGACCGATTGCCAGCGGGGCGTTATTGCCATTGAGGAAAATAAGATGGACGCCTTTGAGCTGATGATTAAGCTGACGGAAAACGAGCCCCAGATTGAAACCGTGGTTTGCATGGAAAAATACCCCCAAGGTTCGGAGAAGCAATTAATTAATGCCATTACCGGCAAGGAAGTGCCTCCCGGAGGACTGCCTATTGATGTGGGGGTTTTGGTAAACAACGTGGCTACAGCGGCGGCCATCGCCGACGCTGTGGAATGGGAGAAGCCTCTTATTGACCGTATCGTTACCTTAAACGGCAACGCCATAAAGAAGCCCATGAATTATAGGGTCAGGATCGGTACTTTATACGAGGATCTTATTGCTCAAAGCGGCGGCGTGATTGGTGAGACCGTAAAAATTATTTCCGGTGGTCCCATGATGGGTTTTGCCGTATATTCCACGGCCATCCCGGTGATGAAGGGTACCTCGGGTATTTTGGTGTTTAATGAAGAATCCCACGTCCTCAAGCGGGAGACGGAAGGGCCCTGCGTCCGCTGTGCCCGCTGTGTTGACGCCTGCCCTATGCGCTTAGAGCCTACTACCTTGATGAAAGCGGCCAAAAAAAGCGATTGGAACAGGGCCAAGGAATACGATATCACCAGCTGTATGGAATGCGGCTGCTGCAGCTACGTCTGCCCCAGCATGATTCCGCTGGTGCAATATATCCGTCTGGCTAAGCAGTATGTCATGAGCAAAGACGGCAATGGTGCGGTCAATCCCTTCCTGGTATAGCCCGGGAAAGTTCTTCGGGCGATAACCCGGGCATTATGAATACCTTTTAATACCTTTGCTGTAGAAAGGAATGGTCAACAGAAATGGAGAATATCACTAAACCACTTATTTTATCTTCGTCCCCCCATTTTCATAGCCGCTATACCACGGAGCAGGCCATGAAGGAAGTGGCCCTGGCTTGTTTGCCGGCGGCTGCGGCGGGTATCTGGTTTTTTGGCCTGCAGGCTCTTCTTGTCATGATTTTATGTATAGCAGGCGCTTTGGCTTCCGAGTATCTCTGCCGCCGCATGATGTCCAAACCTGTCACCTTGAAAGACGGCAGCGCCGTGATTACCGGCTTATTGCTGGCCTTGTGCCTGCCGCCGGCCTTGCCTTTATGGATTGCTTTTTTAGGCGGCGCCTTTGCTATCGTTATCGGCAAACAGGTTTTTGGCGGCTTGGGACAGAATATTTTTAATCCTGCCCACATTGGCCGGGCTATCCTGGTAGCGTCCTTCCCGGTTCAGATGACCACCTGGTCTCCGGCCAGAGGCATGCTGGCCAATGCCTCCACCATGGCCACTCCTGCATTGGTGGATGCTACCACCTCGGCTACCCCTATGGCTTTAATGAAAACCGGCGCCATGGATCAACTGCCCGCCTTAGGCCAGGTTATTATCGGCCAGGTGGGAGGCTGTATCGGCGAGACCAGCGTTATCGCTATTTTGCTGGGAGGACTCTTCCTGATTTTCCGCAAGCATGTAGACTGGCGGATTCCTACGGCCTATCTGGGCACGGTTTTAGTGCTGACTACCGTATTTGGTACAGTTAAAGGCTACGGCATGATGTATCCTATCTATCAGCTATCTTCCGGCGGTTTGATGCTGGGCGCTTTCTTTATGGCTACCGACTGGGTTACCAGCCCGGTCACCAAAAAAGGCCGTCTGGTTTTTGGTTTAGGTCTGGGTATTTTGACCTGTTTGATTCGCTTCTTTGGCGGTTTAGCCGAAGGCGTTTGCTATTCCATCCTGCTGATGAATATCCTGACGCCCATGATCGACCGTTACACCAAGGGCAGAATCTACGGCGGCAGCGGAAAGGAAGGTAAACCCGCATGAATAAGATTATTAAGCTGACAGTGTTTTTGCTTGTGGTTACCGGTGTTGCAGGCCTGGCCATCGGTTACGTCAACGGCATCACCGCTCCCGTCATTGCCATACAAGAGGAAGAGAGACTTCAGCAGGGCTATGGCGAAATCTATCCCGGCGCCGATGAATATGAAGCTTTGTCAGACCAAAGCGACAGTGAAACCATCGAAAGCGTAATCCTTGCCAAAAAAGGCCAGGATACGGCAGGGGTTCTGTATATTGTTACACCTAAAGGCTACGGCGGTGCAATGAAAATTCTAGTAGGCTTTGATATTGCCGGCCAAAAGATTACGGGCATCAAAATTTTGAATCAGGCGGAAACTCCCGGCTTAGGCGCTAATTGCGTGCAGTCCTGGTTTACAGAACGCTTCCAGGATAAAACCGCGGCCAGCGATCTGAAAGTCGTGAAAGTGGAGACTGAAGCAGCCGATGAAATTCAAGCCATAACGGCAGCCACTATTACCACGAAGGCCGTTGCCGACGGCGTAAATGCAGCCAGAGCAGATTTTACCGCCATTTACGGCAGCAACTAGAGAGGAGGAATTTCCGTGAGTTTATTTGGTGAATTACGAAAGGGTATCATTGCAGAAAACCCTTTATTTGTACAAGTATTAGGCACTTGTCCCTCCCTGGCGGTAACTACCTCGGTAGATAATGCCCTGGGCATGGGTGTGGCTTTTTCTGCCGTACTGATTTGCTCCAACTTGTGTATTTCCCTTTTGCGCAAATACGTACCTGCCGATATCCGAATTCCTGTATATATTGTAGTTATTGCTTCTTTTGTAACCTTGGTGGAAATGATCATGAACGCCTTTTCGCCGGCTCTTTATTCGGCTCTGGGCATTTTTATTCCTCTGATTGTGGTCAATTGCATTATCCTGGGCCGGGCGGAAGCCTTCGCCGGCAAAAACAAGCCACTGCCTTCCATTATGGACGGCCTTGGCATGGGCATCGGCTATTCCATTGCTATCCTGCTGATTTCTACGATCAGAGAGATTCTGGGTTCCGGTTCCTTTATGGGCGTAGAGCTTTTTGGCAGCAATTTTCAGCCTGTGCTGGTGATGATTCTGCCGGCCGGCGCTTTTATTACCATGGGCTTTCTCTTTGCCGCCTTTGCCTTCCTGAAAAACAGAAAAGCCAAGGTTAAGAAAGGTGAGGTGATCTAATATGGGACAGACCTTTGCCATAATTTTTGGCTCCATCTTTATTTCCAATATCGTATTAGCTCAGTTTTTAGGCATTTGCCCTTTCCTGGGCGTGTCAAAAGACATTAAAAGCGCGGTGGGTATGGGCTTTTCCGTCATGTTCGTCATGATCCTGTCCTCCTCCATTACCTGGCTGGTTAATGAGTTTTTACTGGTGCGTTTTGACCTGGAATATTTAAGGACCATTGCTTTTATTTTGACTATTGCCGCATTAGTACAGCTTTTGGAGATGTTTCTCAAAAAGAATATCCCCAGCTTATATAAGTCCATGGGCGTCTATTTACCCTTGATTACTACAAACTGTGCCATCCTGGGTATAGCCTTGGTTAATATTCAAGACGGTTACGGGCTTTTCCATACAATCGTCAATGCCTTTGCCAATTCCGCCGGTTTCTTGCTGGCCATGGTGCTGATGGCGGGAATCCGGGTACGGCTGGAAGAGGCGGAGCTGCCGGAGTCCATGAAGGGCTTGCCCATCGTATTTTTTGTGGCCAGCTCCATGGCCCTGGCTTTTGTGGGCTTTACCGGCATGATTTAATGGGTGATGTGCAAGCGTTAGTTCCCAGAAAGGAAGGAACCTATTCATGATAGTAAATGCAGTTGTCATTTTAGCCGTTTTGGGAGGGGCTTTCGGTGCTGTACTGGCCTTTGCCTCCAAAAAACTGGCGGTAGAGACAGACTCCAGAGTTGAGGCCATCATTGAGGTGCTGCCGGGGGCCAACTGCGGCGCCTGCGGCTTTCCCGGCTGTGCCGGTTTAGCCGACGCCATCGTCAATGCCGGGGCTCCTCTTAATGCCTGTATTCCCGGCAAAGACAAGGTAGCGGCGGAAATTGCCAAGATCATGGGCCAGGAGCCGGTGGCAGGGAAGATCCGGGAGGTGGCCCAGCTCCATTGCAACGGCACCTTTGATAACGCCAAAGCAAAGTACGAATACAAGGGCGTTATTGACTGCCATTTGGCGGTGACCCAATTTGGCGGTCCCAGCTATTGCTATTACGGCTGTATCGGCCTGGGCTCTTGTGTGAGGGTCTGTCCCTTTGGGGCCATGACCATCGGCGAAAACCGTTTGCCTGTGGTAGATACTTCTCTCTGTACAGGCTGCGGCCTTTGCGCCAACCAATGTCCCCAGAAGGTACTCAGTATTGTGCCTATCGATAAGCAAGTCCACGTTCGCTGCAATAACCGGGATAAAGGCAAGATTGCCCGGGAGGCCTGCAACGTTTCCTGCATCAGCTGCGGCATTTGTGTCAGATCCTGTCCGGAAGGAGCCATACAGCTCATTGACAACAAAGTCGGCAGCGTGTCCATGATCGATTACTCCAAATGTGTCAATTGCGGCATCTGTGTGGAGAAATGCCCCAGAAAGAGCATCCATCTGGATCCGCCCATCGATCCTCAATTAGTCGTCTGCGAAAAAAACCAGCCCTTGGAAGGCGGCTGCAGCAATTGCCCCCTCCAGGAAGGCTGCGGCAGCAAAGTCAGCTAAGGGCGGGCTGTTCATGACCGCCATTAAAGGCTTTCGCGGCGTTACAAAAACATACATGAAAAAGGCGGCCTTTGTCTTCTTATGCGTTGCACTTAGTGGGGGTCTAATCTCCTGCGGCGGCGCTGAGAGGGCGAAGGTTCCCTCTTTTAGCAGCACCCGTTTTCTTATGGATACGGTGGTTACCATACGGCTGCAGGTGATACCCGGCAACCAGGCCGGCAGGCTGGGGGCAGTGGCCGGGGGCGGACAGCCAGCCGCAGTGCCTGCCCAAGAAGAGCTGGAACAGTTGGTTTTGGCAGCCTTCAACCGCATGGAGGAAATTGCCGCCAAAACCAACCGCCACGATCCCGGGCAAGGCTCCGATCTCCAGAGGCTGGCGGCCCAGGCCGGGGACGGCAGCTGGCTGGAAGTGAGCCGGGATACCTTGTTCATCCAGGAGGAAGTGGAGCGGCTGGAGCAAGAAGCGGCGGCAGTCCTGCCGGCAGCCGCCGGCCTGGTGGATACTTCATTGGGCAAGCTGATTGATCTTTGGATGGGGGTCAGGGAAACAAAAGTGCTGCCCCGGCAGGAGGAGATTGAAGCAGCCTTGGCTTTAAGCGGTATGGAGTATATCGAAAGGGACTGGGCCGGGGGCAAAATGAGGCTGACTTTAGCCGGTATGGGCCTGGATTATGGGGCTGTGGCCAAAGGCTATGCCGTAGAAGAGGCCGGCCGCATCTTAGCCCAGGCAGGGCCAGCGGTTTATGGCATCATCGATGCCGGCGGCAATATTAAGACTATCGGCCAAAAGCCTGACGGTTCCCCTTGGCAAATCGGCCTCACCGATCCTTTGAAGACGAAGGAGCTTTTGGCCTCCATCGAACTGGCGCCGGGACAGGTGGCGGCTACCTCCGGCGACTATCAGCGTTACGAAGATATAGAGGGCCGCCGCTATCACCATATTTTATCTCCTGGGGAGGGCTGGCCTGTATGGTACAGCCATAGTGTTACCGCCATCTCCTCCGGCGGCCTTAAGGCCGACTATTATTCTACGCTGCTGTTTCTCCTGCCGGCCCAGGACGCTTTGGAGCTGGCAGAAAGCATACCTGACCTGGAGGCGATATGGGTAACCGCCTCCGGAGAACTGTTTGCCACTTCGGGGATAGAGGACTATATCAAGTGGCAAGATAAGTCTGGCTATAAATTAAGGGATTGATCGGTTATGGGTTTAGGAAAAACAGACAAACAGATATTGGCCGTCATATTGGCGGCGGCTCTGGCGCTGCTGGCTTTTCAATATTTCTCCGGCCACCGCTCCCAGGAGTTGGTTCTGGAGATCAGCCGGCCGGGAGCAGAGCGTCTCAGAATGCCGGTAAGCAGCCTGCCTCAAGGTGAGCAGGGCCGCTGGCATGTTGAGGGAGCCGCCGGCGGCGTCTACCTGTCCTATTGGCCTGACCAGGGCGTCCATGTGGACAGGGCAACCTGCCCCGATCAAGCCTGTGTTAAAATGGGATTTATCAATAAAGCCGGACAATCCATTGTTTGCGTGCCCAATGAAATCATTATCCGTTTAATTGCTTTAGAAGATCCGGCAGGCCAGGGCGAGGAGGAATTAGATGGCGTCCTCAAATAAAAAACAAGCCCTTGCCGGAAAACGGAGCCTATCGGTAAGGGATATTCTGTTTCTTTCCCTTTTGGTAGCCATGAGCCTGGCCCTCTCGGCAGTGGAAGCGGCGATTCCGCCTTTTATTCCATTGCCGGGGGTTAAGCTTGGACTGGCTAATATTATCACCCTGACGGCTTTCGGTTTTTTCCCAAGAAGGCAGGTTTTCCTGGTGGTGGTGTTGCGGTTGCTCTTGGCCGGATTGGTGCTGGGCACTTTTCTGACTCCGGCTTTTTGGATTAGCTGGGGCGGCGGTTTAGTAAGTTTCTTTATTATGGCAATATTTACCGGAAGAAAATCCGTTTCTATTGTAGGGGTCAGCCTGGCGGGAGCGGCTGCTCATCATGGAGGACAATTGTTGATGGTAGCTCTTTTGTTAAGCAATACCGGGGTTTTTTACTATTTGCCCTGGCTTTTTCTTTCGGCTGTTCCCGTAGGGTTATTTACAGGGTTTTCCGCAAAGTCGGTGATTCAGGCATTGAGTAACTCGGGAATAAATGGTACAATATAAACAATAGCATAATGCTAAAGACTCCGGTTGAGGAGAGGACGAGAGGAGAGGTTGCCCATGGTGATAGTGGAAAACGAACAGCTTTTTTTAGATCTGACAGTATTTGACGGTCTGTCGGACAAGCGTATTGAAGAATTGAAGGATGCCGGTTATCTTGATGGAGAATGCGAAAACACGGAAAAAGCCGAAGCATTTATTAAAGCCTTCGTGGATAGTCGCGCCGATGAAGTAATAAAGACTTTGGATGAGCAGGGAAGCTATTTCAAGGACAAAGGCCACGTGATGTACCATGCCGGTTTAAAGAGCCTGATGGCCATGGAGGTCGTGATGGAGCATCTGGCCAACCATATGGTGATCAAGCGGAAGAGAAACGGCGATTACATCAAAAGAAACGGCATTAACACACCCTGAGCGTGGGGCTGGTTCGCCGTTTCTTAGGAAACGGCATTAACACTCCTTAAAGGATATAAAAATGGAAACGATTATTGCGCCATCTCTTTTGGCAGCCGATGCCGGGTTTTGGGGGCAGGAGATTAGGGAAGTGGCGGACGAAGGCATTGTCTGTCTGCATTTGGACATTATGGACGGCCGTTTTGTGCCCAACCTGACCTTTGGCCCCGGGCCGGTGGCCATGCTGAGAAAATATACCGATATGGAATTTGATGCTCATCTGATGGTGGTTGAGCCGGAGCGGTTGATTCCCGCTTTCGTAGCGGCTAAGGTGGACAGCATCACCGTCCACAGTGAGGCTTGTCTTCATTTGCACCGCACTCTGGAGATGATCAGGGAGCAGGGCGTGAAGGCCGGTGTTGCCATCAATCCTGCTACGCCTGTAGAGTTACTGGAGCCGGTATTGCCCTTTTTGGATCGGGTTCTGGTCATGACGGTAAACCCCGGCTTTGGCGGCCAAAAAGCTATTCTGCCTGTGTTAAAAAAGGTCAGATGGCTGAAGGCCAAAAAGCAAGAAGAAGACCTGGATTTTCAGATACAGGCCGACGGCGGCGTCAATCAGCAAAACATCGGCGAATTCCTGGCTGCCGGTGTAGAAAACCTGGTCATTGGGTCCGCTTTATTTCAGCCGGGAAAGACCAGAGACAATATCAAAGCTTTTCAGCGGTTGATTTCAGCTTTTGAAGGTTAAAAAAGCAGGCTTCTGATCAAAAGCCTGTTTTTCTTCTGAAAGGAATTATGAATAAGACAACAGCTCTGTTGGGCGAAAGAGGGCTATTTGGTGACAAAGCCTTTTACCGAAGTTTAGTTACGCTGGCATTGCCCATAATGATTCAAAATTTTTTAATATCCTCTCTGAATATGATCGACACGGTAATGATCGGTGCGGTAGGAGAAAATGAAGTAGCGGCAGTAGGTGTTGCCAATCAAATTTTTTTCTTATTCAATATGGTGATTTACGGCGTTTCTTCCGGTGTCAGCATCTTTATTTCCCAGTATTGGGGCAGCGGCAACCGGCGGGATATCTTCCGCACGATAGGAGTGGGCTTGATCAGCCTGATTTTGTCCGGCGCCCTCTTCACGGCTCTGGCGGTCTTTTTTCCTATCCCGATCATGGGCTTGTTCAGTAATGCTGAGACAGTGTTGTACTTAGGCAGGGAGTACCTTTGGATCGTTTGTATCAGTTATATTCCTACGGCTATTACCTTTGTTTTTTCCCATGCCCAAAGAAGTATAAATAATGCAACTGTACCCATGTTCATCAGCTTTCTGGCTATTTTAACAAATACGGTTTTTAATTACCTGCTTATTTTTGGCAAGCTGGGCTTGCCGGCTTTAGGTGTAAGAGGCGCCGCCATCGCTACGGTATTGGCCAGGTTTTTGGAATGCTTTTTAATGCTATTGATCAGCTTAAAACCGGGGCGGCCTTTGCGGGGCAGTCTCCGGGATTATTTGAATTTTGATTGGTCTTATATGCGCAGTATATATAACGTGGTTTTGCCTGTGGTAATGAACGAAGGACTATGGGGCCTGGGGGCGGTTTTCTATACGGCGGCCTACGGCAGAATCGGTACGGCGGCCTTGGCGGCCACCAATATCACCAATACGATTCAAAACTTTTTCATGGTGCTTTGCTTCAGTATAGCCAGTGCTTCCCTGGTGATGATCGGCCATCAAATTGGTTCCGGCGATAAAGAAAAAGTCAGGTTTTACGCTAACCGCTTTACGGTTCTTACGGGTTTGCTGGGGCTTTTTCTGGGTATGCTGATTTTGCTGAGCGGTTCCTGGGTATTATCCTTCTTTCGCATATCGGAAGGGGCTATCCGTTCGGCGGGGCTGATTTTAAAGATATTTGGCCTGACTTATTGTATCCGCCAAATTAATCTGGTTTTGATTGTAGGTATTTTTCGGGGAGGCGGCGACGCCAAGGCCTGTCTGGCTATGGATTTGTCTACCATGTGGCTTGTAGGCGTTCCTCTGGCTTTTTTGGGGGCTGTTTATTGGCGGTTGCCGGTAGAGCAAGTAGTAGCCTTAATTACTATTGAAGAATTAATCAAATTCCTGATGGCTATGTGGCGGCTGAAAAGCGGCAAATGGATTCACGACCTGACGGAAGGGATTTAAAGCAGATAGAGACAGAAGGAATCGGAAGAGGAGGAGATTATGGCAAAGCAAGGTGTAGCTGTCTTAGGGTCTACCGGCAGCATTGGCACGCAAACTTTGCAGGTTGTCAGGCATTTGGGGCTGGCAGTGGAGGCTCTGGCAGGCCATAATAATATGATGCTGCTGGCTCGCCAAGTTTCTGAGTTTGAGCCGCGGCTGGCAGTGACAGCCACAGCTCAAAAGGCCATGGAATTAAAAAAGCTGCTGCAAGAAGAGGGGAGCTGGATGCCGGAAATCATGTACGGCATGGAAGGCTATAAGCTGGCGGCTACTATGGGCTCTGCCGGCACAGTTGTGGCGGCCATCAGCGGTGTGGCTGGGTTAGAACCGGTATTGGCGGCGGCGAAAGCCGGTAAGCGGATAGCCTTGTCAAACAAGGAATCCTTGGTGGTGGGGGGACAATTGGTTTGCGCCATGGCAGAAGCCCACGGCGCTTCCATCATACCGGTGGACAGTGAGCATTCCGCCATTTTTCAATGTCTTGGGGGGCGTACCGTTACGACGGCAGGCACATCAAGAGGAGTGGCGGCAGAAACGGCCAGGCAGACTTGCGGCACGGTAAGAAGACTGATTTTGACGGCTTCCGGCGGCCCTTTCCGGGGTTTTACCGAAAAACAATTGGCTGCCATAGGGCCTAAAGAAGCGCTGATGCACCCCACCTGGACCATGGGCAAAAAAGTTACCATCGACAGCGCAACCTTGATGAATAAGGGCCTGGAAGTGATTGAGGCCCATTGGCTTTTTCAAGTGCCTCTGGCCAGAATTCAGGTAGTGGTTCATCCCCAAAGCATCATTCACTCCATGGTGGAATTTATCGACGGTCCTATATTGGCGCAAATGGGCCAGCCGGACATGCGCCAGCCTATACAGGTAGCTTTAACCTGGCCCCGGCGGCTTAAAGGCTGCAGCAATTATTTAAATTTTATGCAAGCTAAGGAATTGACCTTTGAAGAACCGGATTACCAGTTGTTTCCCTGCCTGAAGCTGGCTTATGAAGCCCTCAAAATCGGCGGCACTATGCCGGCGGTGCTCAACGGCGCCAACGAACGGGCCGTGGAAGCCTTCTTGGCGGGAAGAATCAGCTTTCTCGATATACCCCGGAAAATCAGCCAGGCCATGGAAGCCCATCAAGTGGTGGCCAAGCCTAAATTAGCCGATCTGCTGGGAGCCTGTGAAGAAGGAATGAATGGAGTCTCCTGGAAATGAGTTCAATCGAAAAAGTTAAAAAGCACCTGAGTCAGTGGGGATTAGCCCATAAGGTGCAGGAGTTTTCCGTATCCAGCGCCACCGTGGAGCTGGCCGCTCAAGCGTTAAATGTAATTCCCGCCCGCATAGCCAAAAGCCTGACCTTTGCGGATCAAGACAATTGTCTGATGGTAGTGGCTGCCGGCGACGCCAGAATCAACAGCAGCAAGTATAAGCAGGCCTTCGGCAAAAAGCCCAATATGCTTTCGGCAGACCGGGTGCTGGATTTTACGGGCCATGGGGTAGGGGGCGTATGCCCTTTTGCTCTTTCACCCCGGACAAGAGTATATCTGGATGTTTCCTTAAAGCGTTTTCAGACGGTTTATCCCGCTTGCGGCAGCAACAATTCCGCCATCGAACTGGATTTGGACCAGCTATGGCAGGCTGCCGGCGCTCTGGACTGGGTAGACGTATGCAACGACTGGGAGGCGCCGGCACAGGCACCGGCACAGGATATGTAGACTTGTGCGCCGGTGCTGATCCAGACGCTTTCCAGGAATTGTAGACTAGCGCCCCGGTGCTGATGCAGACGCACCGGCACAGGGAATTGTAAACTAGCGCACCGGTGCTGGTCCAGACGCACCGGCACAGGGAATTGTAAACTAGCGCACCGGTGCTGGTCCAGACGCACCGGCAC